>NZ_JANIAC010000009.1 GCF_024723255.1 Aestuariibaculum sp. M13 | reverse complement strand
GAAAGATAAAACTCTACGCATGGAAGGGACATGATTTTATAAATGATCCTCAAGTAGATGAAGCAGGCGTAGGGTGGATACTGGCTGAAACCTGGTGGCCTTACCAGCGACCAACCTTTGTAACACCTCCGTTTGCAGGCTATGTGTCCGGGCATTCCACGTATTCCAGAGCCGCAGCCGAGGTAATGACTTTACTCACCGGTGATGAGTACTTTCCGGGAGGAATGGGCGAGTTTATCGCCAAAAAGAACGAGTTTTTAGTGTTTGAAGAAGGCCCTTCGGTTGATGTCACACTACAATGGGCTACTTACCGCGATGCGTCCGACCAGTGTAGTTTATCACGAATCTGGGGCGGTATACACCCACCAGCCGATGATATTCCTGGGCGATTTATGGGAATTAAAATCGGTCAGAAAGCTTTTAGCTATGGCAAACAATATTTTGAAGGAGTAGCAACACCTGTTGAAGATTTAGCAGGCGCCTTGAAAGTTTATCCAAACCCGATAAACACATCATCAAACAGTGTAAAGGTATCAAACACCCTAGCAACAGATATGTTTCAACTGTTCGATATTAACGGTAGGTTTTTACAATACTTAAGTAACAGCTATAATGAAGCCACCAAAGTATCAGAACTTCATTTTACAAATACCCTGTCAACAGGAGTGTATGTGTTGAAAATTAATAACTTATCTCGAAAAATTGTGGTGATTAGTAAATAAATTATAGTTTTATGTTATAGATTATATAAATGAAAACAAGCTATTCCACATCAATTTATATTATTTCAATAATTTGTTTTGTTAGTGTTTATAAAATAAATGCTCAAACCTTTGAACGTATAGAAACTTATAATGGATTAGGTTCTATTAGGGAAAATAATGGTGCAGCTTTAGCCGATTATGATGCTGATGGAGATTTAGATGTATTTGTGGTTGCTAAAGCACAGGATGTTGTTGGAGATGAAACTACACAAAGTAAATTATTTCGTAATAACAATGATGGTACATTTACTAATGTAACACAGAATTCGGGGTTGACAGACTTGTTCCCCGAAGGAGAAACCGGAGAAACTTCAATAGCCTTTACAGGGTTTAAGTTTGGTGCCTTTTGGGGGGATTACGATAATGATGGCTATCCTGATTTGTTTATGACGCATACCAATAAAATGCAATTACTCCATAATGAAGGAAACGGCACTTTTAAGGAAGTTACTGTTGAAGCTGGTTTTAAGAAGTACAACGATTGTATCAATACTGGAGCTACCTGGTTCGACTATAATAAAGATGGATTTCTGGATATTTTTATTGCTGACTGGGATAGTGATTGTGAAGGAAATAGACTTTATAAGAATAATCAGGATGGAACATTTTCTGATGTAAGTCATATTTTTCAAGGGGTAAATAGTAAGCATTCGTATCAAAGTATTCCTTTCGATTTTAATGGAGATGGGTGGCTAGATTTATATGTAGCTAATGATTTTAATCCCGGTCCTAATGATCTTTTTATAAACAATAATGGTACAGGTTTTACAGAACAAGCGGCTAATTATGGTTTAAATACATCTCGGGGTGATATGGGAGTTACCATTGGAGATTATAATAACGATGGGGAATTTGATATTTATGTTACTACAATTGGAGATAATGCCTTAATGAAAAAAACAGTTGATGGATCTTACGAGGATTTGGCACGAACCTTTAAAATATACAATGCGGGCTGGGCTTGGGATGTGTCTTTTTCAGATTTTGATTTAGACCGCGATGAAGATTTGTTTGTTGTTAATGGTTTTGATTATCCGAATTCAGGAGACTGGCACAATGTTTATTTTGAAAACACATTGGAAACAGGAGTGGAAGGATTTGTAAATAGTTCTGAGAAAACAAAATTAAATGAGGAAGCTATCAGTGTTACGGAAGCTGTATTTGATTATGATAACGATGGTGATTTAGACATATTTGTGACCAACAATGACGGACCGTCCTATTTTTATGAAAACAAACTTACCGATGTTAATCAGCCAGCTGAAGATTTGCATTGGTTTAAAGTGAAGCTTGAAGGTACCACATCTAATCGTGATGCGATTGGTGCCACATTATCTGTAAAAACAGCCAGAGGTTTGTTGCATCGCTATTATAGCGGAAAAGGTTTTTTATCGCAGCATTTAAAGCCAGTACACTTTGGGTTAGGATCTGATACCGAAATTCTTGAACTTAAAATCACCTGGCCATCTGGTCTTGTGGAGACCCATACCAATATTCCGGCAGACAAAACCATTTTAGCGAAGGAAGGTAATGGTTATCAGATTCTCGATGTTCAGCCTAGCATAAAACCTTATGGTTGTATGGACCCTAATTCCTGTAATTATAATCCTGATGCGACAGTAAATACCTGGAGTTGTAATTATCTGGAAA
>NZ_JANIAC010000001.1:139547-1643989 GCF_024723255.1 Aestuariibaculum sp. M13 | reverse complement strand
CCGCTAACGGGCTGCAAATATACCACCCTTTTTCTCTACCAAACAAACTTTTTATCGCCTTTTTTTGAAAGTTTTTTGTCCAATGCTTATTTACAATAAGTTACATCCAAATTATTTTTGATTCAACTTAATGTTATACCTGGATTACAACAAAATCCTTCGGTTTTATAGTATCTATATATAATAACAACTCTACTATATATTGTATATGAAGATGATTTTGCCTTAGGGATGGAAGCGGCATCCTTTTTATGTTTGCCTACTAATTTATTGTATACTATTATATATGTATTATCGAAAACCTCTTCTTATACTTTATTTACAGTAGCTTAAAATGATATGATGGACATCCCGAACCAAAGGGGAACGGTATAAACAAAACTATATAACAAAAAAAGCGAACTTTAAAAAGTTCGCTTTTCATTATATTTTAAATATCCCCTTTAAAAAATCGTGTACCCAAAAATTAATGACATTATTCCTAAACTGGAATCAAAATGCGGAACTACTGTTCGCTTTAAAGCATTTCTAAATTCTAAAGAACATCTTTTATACTTATACCCCATACCAAATGCAAAACTATTGGACTGCTGAATAGTCAAATCGTCGGCATTTTCATATTCAATATCAGAACTGGAAAGATTAAAAACTATTGAGCCATTTACAAATAAACTAGACTCATCATTTAAATAAAAATAATGACGTATTCCTACCGGAATTTCAAATGACCTAAAATCTACTTTAGCTCCTTCCGCTATAGTATTTATTTTTTTATCTGCTTTGTACCGAAAATAAGCGGGCTCACAAATTACTGTCCATTTATTGGAATTAAAGGGTAATACAAATTCCACCTCCGCTCCAAACCTAAAACTCAATTTCGTACCAAAATCAACATTTTTAAAACTTTGAGCTTCTCTTAGAATACTTAAAGAACTACTACTTATTCCCGGTCTTATATTGAATTGAACAAGTATCTTATTTTGATTCCTTTCAAATTCAACATACTCTGAATTTGAACAATCATTGTAAGTAATAAATAGCTTAACCAAATCCCCTCTTTTGTAATCGGCCTCTTGAATATTAGCTATTGGCTTTTCCTCACACCTTAAAATATCCCATAATTGCTTTTTATAATAACTATTAGTTGCAACACTTATTGAATTTGTCTTATACCTTTTGTAAACTAATTGTTGTATGTCTTCGTTTTCATAACCATAAAAAAACCTTAGTTTATTTCCTTCCACATACTCATACAAAGTCGCTTTGCCTTCAACCAAAACTCTCAAAAAAATTTGTCTTTGCTCAAATTCGGGATCCTTTTCATCACTTAGCTTACTAATTTCATCACTAGACCTATCGATATTAACTATACGTTTAAGAAATTTTGATTTTTCGTAAATTTCAAATTCGTTCACATCTTCGATAGAAATACTTTTTGAGTCACTAAACTCATTTAATTTATATTGAAATTCAATTGGATTACTCTTGGAATCACTGTTTTTTATTAAACATTCTATTCTATCTCCCGATTTATTAATAAAATAGCCTTTCTGATAAGTAATTTGGGCAACACAATGAAAGCTTAAAAAAATAATTAATAAAGTAAGTAGTAGGTTTTTCATAAATACATTTTAAAATTCAGCCAATATATAAATATTATCCCACAAAAAAAGCGAACTTCTCAGTCCGCTTTCCTCACATCATTATATTGTATGTTATGAATTCTTCATAAACTCTTCACATTTATCGACCATATTTTTGCTTCCACAAATAAACGGCACACGTTCGTGTAACTCGGTTGGCTGAATATCCATTATTCTAGTAAATCCATCGCTGGCTTTTCCGTTTGCCTGTTCTGCTAAGAATGCCATTGGATTACATTCGTAAAGCAATCGCAACTTTCCTTTAGGATTTTTAGAACTTTGCGGATACATATAAATACCTCCTTTAATCATATTTCTATGAAAATCGGAAACTAGTGAGCCTATGTATCTGGATGTATAAGGTCTGTCTCCTTCATTTTTCTGACAATACTTAATATAGTCTTTAATTCCCTGAGGGAACTGAAGATAATTTCCTTCGTTAACTGAATAAATATAACCATCTTCAGGAAACTCCATTTTCGGGTGTGATAAATAAAACGACCCAATTGCCGGATTCAATGTAAAACCATTAACTCCATCGCCAGTAGTATAAACCAACATGGTTGATGTTCCGTAAACGATATACCCCGCAGCCACCTGCTTGCTTCCTTTTTGTAAAAAGTCCTCAATAGTAACAGGCGTCCCTACCGGAGTTACTCGACGATAAATTGAAAATATAGTTCCTACCGATACATTTACATCAATATTGGAAGACCCATCTAAAGGATCAATCAATACTACATATTTGTTACCATGGTTTTCATCAATACTATTAATAGTAATAAAATCATCTTCCTCTTCACTGGCAATACCACAAACAATATTTCTCTTGGTAAGGGTTTGAATAAACTTTTCGTTAGCGTAAACATCCAACTTTTGCTGATCTTCACCTTGAATATTGGTATCTCCGGCAGCCCCAATAATATCAACCAGTCCTGCTTTATTAACTTCGTGGTTTACTATTTTTGCAGCTAAACGAATGGAATTAAGGAGACTGGAAAGTTCACCAGAAGAATATTTAAAAGACGCTTGATTTTCAATTATAAATTCTCCTAATGTTTGTTTTTTATGTGACATAAAGCGACGGTTTAGTTTGTACAAATATCCATTATTTTTTAATGAACTACAACGTTTTCAATTAAGAAAACAAATTAAATAATACAGTTTAAACTATCTTTGAAATAATTATTAATTATTATGAATTTCACAATTAGAAAAGCTATTAAAGCAGATATGACACGCGTACTGGAACTAATTAACCAGCTCGCTATATTTGAAAAAGAACCTGATGCCGTTGAAGTTACCATTGAAGATCTTGAAAATGATGGCTTTGGAAATAAACCTGCATTTGAATGTCTGGTTGCCGAAGTAGATGGTAAAGTACAAGGCACGGCTATTATGTTTCACCGCTACTCAACCTGGAAAGGGCGCATATTACACCTCGAAGATTTAGTGGTTAGTGAAGATATGCGTGGTTCTGGTATTGGCACAGCTTTACTTGACGAGGTTGTTAAATTTGGTCACAGCTTAGGTGTTAGACGTATTAACTGGGAAGTTTTAGACTGGAACACTCCTGCAATAAATCTTTACGAGAAAAAAGGAGCCCATGTATTAAGAGATTGGAATGTTGTACATTTAAGCGAGCAAGGCATAAAAGATTATATAGCGAACTTATAACATGCAGGTATTTAAATTTGGTGGTGCATCGGTTAAAGATGCTGAAGGTGTAAAAAACCTGGCATCTGTACTTCGAAAAACAGGGTACAAAAACACCCTGATTGTGGTTTCGGCTATGGGAAAAACAACCAATGCCTTAGAACTTGTTATTAAAAACTATTTTGATAACAAACCAGAATTGCAAAGCTCCCTTCAGGATGTTATTAAATACCACAACGAAATCCTCTTAACACTTTTTGAAGACGATTCACACCAGGTTTATGCGAAAGTAAAATCATTATTGGACGAACTTAACAGCATTTTAAAAAGTAATAAATCGCCCGATTATAATTTTGTTTACGATCAGATTATCGGTTTTGGCGAACTTATATCCACAACCATTGTCAGCGAATATTTAAACAGTATTGGCATTACAACTAATTGGATTGATGTTCGAAACCATATAAAAACCGACAATTATTACAGACGCGCACATGTAAACTGGGAAGCCACTCAAGAACGCATTACAAAACAATTTAATCATCAAACATTAAACATTACGCAAGGCTTTTTAGGAAGTGACGATAATAATTTCACAACTACGTTAGGACGTGAAGGCAGCGACTATACAGCAGCTATTTACGCTTACTGTTTAAATGCGAACAGTGTTACTATCTGGAAAGATGTGCCTGGTGTTTTAAATGCAGATCCGAGATTTTTCGAAAACGCGCAGTTGTTAAACAAAATAAGTTATCGAGAAGCTATAGAATTGGCTTTTTACGGCGCATCGGTTATTCACCCGAAAACCCTACAACCGTTACAGGCAAAAGAAATTCCGCTATACGTTAAATCGTTTTTACAACCAGAAGCAGCAGGAACTCGCATTGGCAAAAACATTACCCTCGACCCGATGATTCCCTGTTTTATTGTGAAAAAAAATCAGGTATTAATATCGCTATCATCGTTAGATTTCTCGTATATCGTTGAAGAGAACATTAGCGAGATTTTTAATTTACTGCATCAATACAAAATGAAAGTAGATGTTATTCAAAATTCCGCGATTAGTTTTTCGGTTTGCGTTGATGACAATTATAACAATCTTGAAAAATTACTACATCATTTAAAAGCAAAATTTAAGGTAACTTGTCAAGAGAATGTTTCACTATACACTATCAGACATTATAATCAATTAGCCATCGACCAAATTGAAAAAGACAAAACAATATTATTAAAACAATTAACTCAAGAAACCGTACAAATTGTTAGCGAGTAAAATTTAAAAGCCAACTAATTAAGGTTTAACAACCTACCTGTTTTACAGCAAACTTTAAAGGATTTTAAATCTCAATTATTGAGTAAATAAACAATTTAGTACTTTTACACCCATGACTAAACAGCAAAATACAGGGTTGGTTACTGCCAAAGAAGTCGCTAAAGTAATACATGTAGCGAAATATGGTTTTATAGGTACTTTTTTAGGATGGCTCCTTATGAAAGTGCTTAAAATTTCTACACTCAACAAAATTTACAACCGCAATAAACATTTAAACGAACTTCCATTTTTGGATGCTATTTTAGATGATTTTAAAATAAAATTTGAAATACCTGAAGAGGATTTAAAACGTTTACCTAAAGACGGGGCGTATATCACCGTTTCAAACCACCCACTGGGTGGAATAGACGGTATTTTACTTTTAAAATTGATGCTTGAACAACGCAAAGATTTTAAAATTATAGCCAACTTTTTACTGCATAGAATTGAGCCATTGGTTCCTTTCATTATGCCGGTAAACCCATTTGAAAACCGAAAAGATGCCAAATCAAGTCTTGCCGGATTTAAAAACGCTATTCTACATTTAAGAGAAGGGCATCCGCTTGGTATTTTCCCTGCCGGAGAAGTTTCAACCTATCGCGACGGCAAACTGGTTGTCGATCGCCCATGGGAAGAAGCTGCCATGAAACTGGTTAAAAAAGCAGAAGTTCCTGTGGTCCCTATTTACTTTCATGCTAAAAACAGTAAACTGTTTTACAAACTTTCGAAAATTAGTGATACACTAAGAACGGCCAAATTACCTTCGGAGTTACTAACACAAAAACGCCGTACTATTAAAGTACGTATAGGCAGACCTATTTCTGTAGCCGACCAAAAGGAATATGCAAATCTTGACGATTTCTCAGAATTTTTAAGACGTAAAACCTATATGCTGTCTAATGCTTTTGAAGACAAACCAAAAATTTTAGACAATATTTCATCGACTCTAAAAACACCAAAACCTCCTAAAAATATTGTAACACCGGTAGACAACGCTTTAATGACTAAAGAAGTTGATGCGCTACGTGAAGAAGATGCCAGATTGTTACAAAGTAAAAACTACGAGGTTTTTTTAGCCGAGCCAGGAAAGATTCCAAATGTATTAAGAGAGATTGGTCGTTTGCGTGAAATCACGTTTAGAGAGGTTGGCGAAGGCACTAACGAATCTATCGATTTAGATAATTTCGATACCTATTATCACCATATGTTTTTATGGGATAATGAAACCAAACTTATCGTTGGCGCCTACCGTATGGGATTAGGATCACAAATTTTTGAAAAATACGGCATCAACGGGTTTTATTTACAGGATTTATTTAGGTTCGAACCCGAATTATATAAAATGATGAGCCAGTCGATAGAAATGGGACGTGCGTTCATTATTAAAGAGTATCAGCAAAAACCAATGCCTTTATTCCTGTTATGGAAAGGTATCGTACATATTACGCTTCGTTACCCGGAACACAAATACCTGATTGGTGGCGTTAGTATTAGTAATCAGTTTTCAAACTTCTCAAAATCGTTGATGATTGAATTTATGAAATCGCATTACTACGACCCATATATTGCACAATATGTGCGCCCGAAAAAGGAATTTAAGGTCAAGCTGAAAGATGCCGATAAAGACTTTGTGTTTGATGAAACCGAAGCCGATTTAAATAAATTCGATAAAATTATTGATGAAGTAGAGCCAGGAGCATTACGTTTGCCTGTGTTGCTTAAAAAATATATTAAACAAAATGCGCGTTTAGTGGCTTTTAATGTCGACCCGCTATTTAACAATTCGGTAGATGGGCTGATGTACATTAAAATAGCCGATTTACCTGAAAGCACCGTAAAACCGGTAATGGAAGAATTTCAAGCCGAACTGGAACGCAAGTTTATGAATGGTAATAACGAAGAAGAGAGCAACGACTAATTGCTCTCTTCTTTTTTTATAGCTCTATTTGATTTATTTTATTAAAACCAAGGTTTCTTTCCAACTTGATAGGTGTTATAAAAATCGGCATCCGTTTTCGTTAAATAAATGATTCCTTCAATAATAGGAATAATACTGGCAATTCCACACGTTACAACACTTGCGATTAACTGAATAATTCCCTCTTTAGTATAGCCTAAAACGAATTTATGAATTCCTAAATAACCCACTAAAATCGCTAAGATTCCTGCTAGTATCTTTTTATTTTCAGCCGGATTCTCAAAACTGCTGTAAGCCTCCTTTGCACCTTCGGTAAATTCTTTAGCAGTTTCCTTTGCTCCATCAGCAAACTCCTTTGCTTTATCCTTTAAATCGTCGTTTAAATTTTTATCTTCTGACATAAGTAAAACGTTATTAATTGATTAGACTCACTAAAATTAGTGAAAAATTCTATTCTATTGTAAACAATATATTACCTGAATAACATTATAACACCTCCAACGGCCGTAACAACAAGAATAAAGCGTCTGTAATTTACATTTGAAATTAACCTGACGGCGTAGGCTCCTAAAAAGAAACCAATAATAACAAAAGGTATTAATACGGAATTCAATACTAAAGATTCTACACTTACCGTATGCCATACAAAAAAGTGAAAAGGCAATTTAAATACGTTTATTATAAAAAATAGCCAGGCTGCTGTACCTATAAATTCATTCTTTGGTAATCGTGTTGCCAGAAAATAAATGTTAGCAATTGGCCCTGCAAGATTACCAACCATGGTAGAAAAACCTGCTAAAAATCCCATCGATGAAGCAAACCAAACATTATTTGGCACATCGTTAAGCGGTTTTCTTTCGGTGTAAAACATAATAAATACCGAACCGATAATGATAATAGCCATAATGCGTTTAAAGAGCTCTTCTGAAATATCATTACCCACCCAAACACCTACTAATACACCAATTACCATGGCCGGCATAAGTTTCCAGATATAGTTCCATTTGGCATGTTTATTATAGTAAACCACCGCAAAAATATCGGCCACAATAAGCATAGGAAGTAAAATACCTGTAGAAGCCTTTTCTCCAAAAACAAAAGCCAGAACAAGAATGATAATAATACCTATACCTTTAATTCCAGATTTTGACAATCCTAAAACAAAAGCTGCAAAGGCAATAGCCACCCATTGAAATATAGTAAGATTAAATGCCTGAAGAATGTCTGAGTAATTCAATGGTATAACATGTTTGTTTGGAATACTAAATTACAAAAAGGCTTTATCCATGGGCTCCCAAAGTTCTATTTTATTGCCTTCATTATCCAGAATCCAGCCAAACTTACCGTAATCGTATTCTTCCATATCTCCTACAACAGTAACGCCTTCGGCTTTTAAAGTTTCTAATAATTCAGCTAAATTCTCAACCCGATAATTAAACATAAAATCCTTTTTTGAAGGCTCGTAATATTTTGTATCCTCAGGAAACGGACTCCATTGTGTGGAACAATCATTCCCTTCGGTATCTTTCCACCAAAAGGTACACCCGTAATCGTCTGTATTAAACCCTAAATGTTTTTTATACCAATCCTTGGAAGCCTTTGGATCTTTCGATTTAAAAAACAATCCGCCAATACCTGTAACACGTTTCTTCATAATTACTTCTTTTTAATGTTAGTCTCGTAGATAACAATCCATTGCTCAGGGGTAAGTTTCGTGCATAGCTCTGCAATTAAATCAATAGGAATATCCTCTACTTTTTTAAACCGAATGCAACTTTTACCCATATCCAGTTTACGTTTGCAATGTTTTGGATATTCACTCACAAACCAATCGTAAATTTCCGGAACTGCATACACCCCCATATGATAGAGGTTCACCGAATTTTTCTGTGAAGCAAAACTCATAAATGGCAAAGGTTCACTTGGTTTACAATGGTAACCATCGGGATAGATGGTATGCGGTACAAAATAGCCAATCATACCATATTGTATACCTTCCTGAAATCCTTCCGGAAGATTTTTATTGATAGTTTCTCGAAGTTTTCTCAATGCTTCCTGACGCTCTTCAGGAACTTGCTTTATGTATGCCTCTGGTGTTTCAGCTTGATATTGCATAATTAACTTTAGTTTCCTAAAGTTAACAAAATTTAGCTTTAATCTTATCGACTATAGTTTGGGCTAATCTTTCTTTACTCTCTATAGTCCATCCGGCAACATGTGGTGTTAGCAATACATTTTCTGAATCGATTAAATACTGAAATGCCTCCGGCAACTCTGAAGAAAACAACGTTTCGAACGATGCTTTTTCGTATTCTAATACATCAAGACCTGCTCCTAGTATTTTACCTGATTTTAAGGCGTCTACCAAATCCTGAGTCACAACACTTTTGCCCCGTGCAGTGTTTATAAACCAAAACGGCTTTTTAAATCCATTAATAAAATCGGAATTAATCATTCGTAAGGTTAATGGAGTTTGTGGTGTATGTAAGCTAACCACTTCTACCTTTTCCTGAAATTCTTCTAAACTCACTTGTTTCGCATTGGCATCACCAACACCATCTTTTATGTCATAACACAATACCTCGACATCAAACCCGCGAAGTTTTTTAGCAAAGGATTTCCCCATATTTCCATAACCAATAATTCCAACCGTTCTGCCATCAAGCTCTATGCCTCTGTTGGCTTCACGTAACCATTGGCCATGTCGCACTTCTCGATCGGCCTTATTTAGTTTATTGAATAACGACAACAACATACCTAAAGCATGCTCGCCAACCGCATTGCGGTTTCCTTCTGGTGCAGCGATAAGTGTAATGCCTTTTTGCTCGGCATAATCGCAATCGATATTTTCCAAACCAGCACCAACGCGACCGATGAATTTAAGATTCGTTGCAGCATCTAAAAATTGCTTATCGATGGTAAAGCGGCTACGAAGAATAATACCATCATAATCTGAAATTTTTACTTCGACTGCTTCCTTTGAAGAAGCATAATCTTCATGATTGGTGAATCCTAAATCGTTTAACTGATTTAGCATAAGCTCGTGATTGGTGTCTAAATGAAGGATTTTCATGTGAAATAATTAGACCACAAAAATAACGATAATCGAGACACTGAAACAAGTTCAGTATGACAAATAATAGGTCCCGTTAGGGATGGCAGCGATATCCTTTTTTGAGATGCTGAAGAATTTCAGCACGAAGAAAAGATTTAGCGAACAGCCCGACCCTGAGCTTAGACGAAGGGTAACGCCCAAAACATTAAAATCCTAAAATAAGTTTAGCGATTGAAAAGTAAATTAAAATACCGAAAATATCGTTACTTGTAGTGATAAAAGGCCCTGTTGCTACAGCTGGATCGATACCTCTTTTATCAAGGAAAATAGGAATAAAAGTTCCTATTAGAGCGGCAATAACAATAACTGCTATGAGAGCTATACAAATTGTAGTTGATACTAAATATGGGGTATCGAATAAAAAGTGTGTTATTGGCAAAACGATTAATGCAATACCTAAACCATTAATCAATCCCAGTAAAAACTCTTTAAATAAACGTTTAAATATTTTGCCGTCAATGGTATCGTTAGCCAGACCCTGCACGACAATGGCTGAAGATTGCACCCCCACATTCCCTGCAGTTGCCTGAATTAAAGGCACGAAAGAAGTTAGCATTGCCAATTCCTTCATTAATGTTAAGTCACTTATTTTTGTTAAGTCACTTATTGCCGATTGAAATACAGTAATAATTGCCGCTGCTCCAAGTCCGCCAAACATGCCAATAAGTAACCATGGCAAACGTGCTTTGGTGAGTTCGAAAATACTATCATCGGCTTCTACGTCCTGCGAGATACCGGCAGCTAACTGGTAATCACGCTCGGCCTCTTCTTTCATAACATCGACAATATCGTCGATGGTAATTCTACCTAAAAGCTTCATATCATCATCCACCACGGGAATAGCCTCCAAATCGTATTTCTGCATCACCCTTGCCACATCTTCGGCATCGTCGTTAACATTAACATAATCTACACTGGAAATATAGATATCGGCAATTTTCTGCTCGTTTTTAGCAACAATTAAGTCTTTTAGCGACAAACGACCAACAAGTTTTTCCTGCTTATCGACCACATACACCGAATGTACACGGGTTACTTCTTTGGCCTGTCCGCGCAAACGACGTAAGCAACCAGCCACCGTCCAGGTGTCATAAACCTTTACCAGCTCTTTTGCCATAAGTCCGCCGGCAGAATCTTCATCATACTTAAGAAGTTCTGTAATTTCAGCCTTATGATCTTCGTCTTCAATTTGTGAGATTACCTCCTGACGACGTTCTTCTGGAAGTTCGGCAATAATGTCGGCGGCATCATCGGTATCCAGCTCGGCAATTTCTTCGGCAATTTCTTTGGTCGATAAATTTCTAAGGACTTTTTCCCGATTGTCTTCATCGAGCTCCATTAAAATATCTGCCGTGGTTTCAGAATCCAGAAGTTTAATAACATACATCGCTTCTTCGAGATCCAGTTCATCAAGAATCTCGGCAATATCGGCGTAATGGAAATCGTCTAACAGGTTTTTAAGGTCCTTATCGCGGTTTAGACGGATAAGACTTTCTACCTGATTTACTAAATCGTCCGTTAGCTCAAATTGTATGTTTTCTGTTTCTTCTGCCAAATGCTATGCTTTAATATCGTTTTCTATTAATTGAGTAAGTTCTATAAACTGCTGAACATTTAATTGTTCCGGGCGTTTATCAAATATACTATTTGCTTTTAAATTATCGCTTAAATCGAATGTTTTTAAGCTATTACGAATGGTTTTTCTTCGCTGCTGAAATGCGGCTTTTACTACTTTAAAAAATAAAGCATCGTCGCATGGCAAACTGTAATCGGCTTTACGGATTAATCGCATCACTCCTGAATCGACCTTTGGTGGCGGATTAAACACATTTGGCGGTACCGTAAATAAATATTCGGCATCATAATATGCCTGAGCCAAAACAGATAAAATACCATAAACCTTACTGCCTTCTTTAGAGCAAATACGTTCGGCAACCTCTTTTTGAAACATGCCTGAAAACTCCGGAATCTGGTCGCGCATCTCCAACATTTTAAAAACAATCTGTGTTGAAATATTATAAGGATAGTTTCCTATAATTGCAAAAGGCTCTCCCTTAAAAATTTCGTTTAAATCGTACTTTAAAAAATCCTTTTCAATGATTCTTGGTGCTAAATTCAGGTAATTAGCCTGTAAATATTCTACCGACTCCGTATCAATTTCAATCACATACGTTGTAATGTCTTTTTTAAGCAGATATTTTGTAAGTACACCCATACCCGGACCAATCTCTAAAACAGATTTGTAACCGTTTAATGTAAGGGTATCTGCGATGTCTTGTGCTACGCTTTCGTCATTTAAGAAATGTTGTCCTAAATGCTTTTTAGCTTTTACCTGATATTGATTGGAATTATTTGCCACAGAATATAGAATATTTTAAATGCAAAAGTAAGTTTTATAATCCGGAATACCTGAGTTTACAATGAATTCAAGCTGAATTCCTAAAAACAGGGTTTACTTAAAGTCTACCGTATACTCGTCTACAATTTGTAACTCTGTTCTAAACGATAACACTTTATCTCCAAATCGTTTTACAGCATCGTTTCTTAGCACAGCCGCATGGTCTCTAAAATATTCATCTAAAGCCTCTCGAGAAATTGCTCTGTATTGCACTGAATACGTAACACCTCCCATTTCTTCTTCTACCAATACTCGCGTTAAGGTGGCTGTTTTAAATTTTCCAGTAGATAATACCTGTGGAATATGCTCTTTAATCCATGCTAACCATTGCTCGTGAATCGATTCTTCTATATTTGAGGTAACGTTGTATATGTACATAATGAAACTATTTTTTGCAAAGTACAGTAGTTCTGCAATAGCATCAAAGTAAATTTACCTTAAAATTGGAGTTTAAAGTTAATTTAAGGCTAATTAATAAAATCGCCACGTAAGGCCCGATAGCGTTTTCTGGCATCTACAAAGTAAATGCTGTCGGCATGATTAAATATAATTTGTTCATAATAGCTTTTAGCTTTTTCCGGCTGATTGAGAATATGCTCATAAATATCGGCTATACTAAAAAGTGCATCATCAACTAAAATACCATCACTATAATTTTCTACTATAGCTTCATAATTGGCTTTAGCCTGTTCAAACTGTTCAAGAGCTTCAAACAGCTGGGCTTGCTTAAACAAGGCCTGAGGAATTATCGCTTCGGTTTTATGTTCATTCAGAATTTTATTAAGTAAACTTATTGCCTCTTCTTCCTTATTTTGAAATGCCAACAAGTCGGCTTTAGCATAAAGTTTTAATGCCGTCTGTAAAGAATCTGAATCGTATTTGTTATCGGTAATCAGGAGTTTTAAATCTAACGCATCATTAGCTATTAATTGTGATGTTGAGGCTTTAAGAATATTTAGCTGTGATTCCGCCCATTTAAAATCACCTTTATAATAACTCGTTTTTGCAACTTTAAAACGTGCTTCCTGAGAAATAGTGCTATTTTTTAAATTACGTTGAATCTGAGTATAATAAATTAAGGCATTGTTGAACTTTTCCTGTAGTACTAAAATATCGCCAAGCTCTAACTTAACCTCTGCCTTTTGCATTTCATTTAACGGCAATTTTAAAGTGTCTTCTAAAAATTTAGTAGCCTTATCCGGTTCATTATTTGTAAACGCTAAAAAGTGAGCATAGCCCAACTGTAATTTAAAAGTTAGTAAGGACACCCCATACTGATTAAATAAATCCTGATATTTTTTATCGATAGCCGAATAATCTTCCTTTGGTGTTTGCCTGGTTTCAATCTGGATTAAATTATAATGTGCATTGAGTAATACATCTGTATCCTGAGCATTTTCAATAATGAACATTAAAATATCTTTAGCAATGTCCAGTTCGTCTTCACTTATGGTAATTTCTGCCAGATCTTCAATTTTATCGAGACTTTCAGGCTGACGCATAAAAATGGCCTTCTCCTGTATAAATGCCTTATTATAATCCTTCTGTTGAATAAACAACCAACTCAGCAATTCATTCCACAGTATTTGTGGTTCCTGTTGTAACTTTTTAAGCAGAATTTTTCTAAAAATGACATTGTTTTCATTCTCCCCGTTCTCACTTATAAACTCACTTATAAATCGTTTTACATTACTTAATGCGATAGGATTGGCTTCAGCAAAATCGACGTAGCCAACAAACATCTCTTCAATATTTCCCAGCTCTCCATTTAATTGTGCCAATTGCAAATTGAAATTATACTCCGGGTTTAAAACCATAGCCTTTTCGTACGCCTGAATGGTTTCGTTTAATAAGGTGTGATTCTGAAAACTTTTTGAAACCGCAAATACATTACTCGGTCTTTCTTCTATACTTTTAAGTGCTTCATCGTAATAGAATCTGGCATTTTCCATATCGCCTTTAAGCTGATAATTATAACCTAGATCGACTTTAAAGGCCGGATAATTTATGCGCTCTATTAATTTTAAAAGAAATACCTCTGCTTCAGTATATTGTTCAAGCTCCTGATGAGTTGTTACAATTTGATTAATGTAATTCACATTTGAAGGTGATTCGGCATACAACTTCTTGTATTCAAATAACGCCTTTTCGAAATCGCCATTATTAAAATACTCGCGCGCCAGCACATCACTTTGTGAAAAAGCAGCCGAACTAACTATTAGAAATAAAATAATAAGACATCTCATACCGTAAATATAATAAATGCCCTTTGTAGAAGTGACATCTTCCTAAAATAAAAAATGCCCGAATAACATTCGGGCATAACCAACCAAAATTAATGTTCTATTAACTACCGTCTAAAACGAAAGTAACACTCGATTGGGGACAGTCTTAATTGCACCACATAAGTGATGATAGACAGTTTAGATTGAACACTTAATTATAAAAATATTTAGAATATTGAAATCTAACCGTTAACTGCTATTTTAAGTTAGCAACGCTCTCGGTTTTATGTTCAGAGTGAAAAATATCAACATCTGAAAATAAAACTTTAGAAGCGACAAAAATTAACGTGATAAGAATAAGTAGGCGCTTAACATTTTTCATGGTAGGTTAGATTTTTTAGTTTTGGAACTTCTAACTTCGAAAAATAAATCATAAACACCAAGAAATAAGGTAATTAATCGTTAAAAAACGTCACTAATTAACACTTTATCGATTTAAAAACAAAAAAATCGAGTAATTTGTAAGTTTTTTACTCTATTTTTGTTATTCTGTTAATCAATGATTTTAAAACCTGTATACGGTTGTAAAACTTCAGGAATTACGATGCCTTCTTCGGTTTGATAATTCTCTAAAATTCCTGCTAAAACACGTGGTAAAGCTAACGAACTTCCATTTAAAGTATGTGCCAATTCGTTTTTACCTTCACTGTTTTTAAAGCGTAGTTTTAAACGGTTTGCCTGGAAGGTTTCAAAATTAGACACCGATGAAATTTCTAACCAACGATCCTGCGCTGTAGAAAACACTTCAAAATCGTAAGTCAACGCCGAAGTAAACCCTAAATCACCTCCGCATAATCTTAGAATTCTGTATGGTAATTTAAGTTCCTGTAAAATGGTTTTTACATGCTCTACCATACCATCTAAAGCCTCGTAAGATTTACTTGGGTGCTCCACACGTAAAATTTCAACTTTATCGAACTGATGTAAACGGTTTAACCCTCTTACATGCGCTCCGTAACTTCCAGCCTCACGACGGAAACATGGTGTATATCCAGTAATTCCAATTGGCAACTCGCTTTCATTAAGCACCACATCTCTAAAAATGTTTGTTCCAGGAACCTCAGCCGTTGGAATTAAATATAAATTATCGGCGGTTACATGATACATTTGTCCTTCTTTATCTGGTAACTGACCTGTACCGAAACCTGAAGCCTCATTCACTAAATGCGGCAACTGAAATTCTGTGTAACCTGCTTCTGTATTTTTATCTAAAAAGTATGCAATTAATGCACGTTGTAAACGCGCGCCTTTACCTTTATAAACCGGAAAGCCTGCTCCGGTAATTTTATTTCCTAATTCAAAATCGATAATATCGTATTTCTTAGCCAGTTCCCAGTGTGGTAAAGCCCCTTCGTATAATGTTGGAATATCACCTTCGCTGAAAACCTCTAAATTATCTTCTTCGCTTGAACCTGCCGGAACAATATCATTAGGTACATTAGGAATTTTATAAAGCAACTCATTCAACTCGGTTGATTTAGTATTTAATGCCTCAGTAAGTTCTTTTGAAAGCTCTTTTAACTCGCTTGTTTTTTCCTTTAGCTCATTTGCTTCCTGAGCTTTTCCGGACTTGTACAAGTTTCCAATTTCTTTGGATAACGCATTCGATTCAGCTAAGGTGTTATCTAATTCTGTTTGAATTCGACGTCTGTCTTCATCAAATACAATAACGTTGTTAATCATCTCAGTCGCATCGATATTACGTTTTGCTAAGCGATTAATTACCAAATCTTTGTTTTCTCTAATAAAAGGGACTTGTAACATGAGTATAAAATTTAAGCGACAAATTTAATGAATTGCAAAATATTAAGATTGCTTTTTAAACCTAAAAATCCAATTAAAAGTGCGATGCAATATATGTTAATGAAGTTTCTTTATCTTTTTGTAATTGTTCTTTTAAAGCTGTTACTGATTCGAATTTTTTCTCATCGCGAATGCGGTGTAACAGGTCTATTTGAATTTGCTGTCCGTAGATATCTTTGTTGAAGTTGAAAAAATGAACTTCAATGGTTTCTTTATTCCCTTTAACGGTTGGGTTTGTACCAATATTCATCATACCGAAAACCTTCTCTCCATCAATAACAGATTTAACAACATAAGAACCTTGTTTCGGTATTAACTTATAATCTTCTTCTATTTGAATATTTGCCGTTGGATACTCTATTTGCCTCCCTAAGGCTTTCCCTTCAACCACAGTTCCTGTAAGCATAAAGTTATAACCAAGATAAGCATTCGTTTTATCAATATCGCCTTCTTCAAGGGCTGCTCTAATTTTAGTAGAACTTACTGAAACATCGTCAATATCCTGAGCCGAAATCTCTTCGACATCAAACCCGTAAAGTTCGCCATACTTTCTAAGATCATTAATATCGGCATTCCTGTTTCGACCAAAACGATGATCATAACCAATAATTACTTTTTTAGCGTGAAGCGTATCAACAAGAATTTCTTTAACAAACTCTTCAGCAGTTAAACGTGAAAATTCTTTGGTAAATTTTTTAATAAGTAAATAATCTAAACCTAAGCCATCTAAAATGGCACGGCGTTCATTTATGGTATTAATCAACTTAATATTAGAATCCTTTTGCAACACCATTCGCGGATGCGGAAAGAACGTAAGGATTACCGATTTTAAGTGCGATAGCTTCCCTGTATTAATTAAACGGTTAATTATTTTTCGATGCCCAATATGAACTCCGTCGAAAGTTCCTATGGTAACAACTGATGGTGTATCAGAGCTGTAAGCCGTAATATTTTCAATCTTGCACATAAAAGCTATTAATTGCTAATTTGATTTAAAAAAGTTAGATTTGTTATTAGCGTTTTAATAATCTCGTTCTAAATCAGTTTTATGAAAGCAAAACTACATTATGTTTTATCAATAACAATGCTTTTATTTATCTTTTCAGCTTTTGGTCAAAATTCTTCATGGAAAAAACTAGAACGTGTTAAAGATTCTAAAAAACTATCAAAACTGCATTTAGATAGATCTAAAGTTCATTTTTTTAAACTAGACATAACATCTCTTAAAAAGAATATAGGTCCAGCAACATCGAGATACGCTAAATCTAAAAAAACGGAAACCTTAGTAGACATTCCATCACATAATGGAACCATTGAAACATTCAAAATTTATGAATCTTCTGTTTTTGCTCCATCGTTAGCAAATAAATACCCTGATATAAAAACCTATGTAGGCTATTCCTTGACTAATTCCGGTAAAAAATTAAGAATGTCTATTTCTCCACAGGGTGTATACACCATGGTTACATCCATGAACAAAGGAATGATTTTTATGCAGCCGGTAGAGAAAAACTCAGACGAGTATGTTCTTTACCATAAAGCTGATAAAAATGATTTGAAATATGAATTTCTATGTAAAACACTTGAGAACCTCGATAAATTATCTTTAAAAAGCACTTCATCTTTAAAAACAACCGTAGACGAAGGCGGCGCTAATAATCAAACCCTTCAAAAATTTAGAATAGCTATTTCTACCACTGCTGAATATACCGCTTACCATAACGATGGCATTTCTGCCAACGGAAATGCCGTTGCCGATGCCTTAGCAGCAATAAACACAACCATTGGTCGTGTTAATGAAATTTTTGAAACCGATATGGCTATTACTTTCGAATTGGTTGATGCGCCCCAACTTATTTATACCAATGCAACTACCGATCCTTATTCCGATGCCAATATAGGGGCAAGTGAAGATTATGCCGGTGAGCCAGAAGGCTGGAATTTACAGCTACAAAACACTTTAACATCTGTAATAGAAAACAGCGCCTATGATATAGGACATTTATTTGGTGCTACTGGTGGGGGCGGAAATGCAGGTTGCATAGGTTGTGTTTGTGAAGACGACACTCCCGCATCAAACGATATGCATAAAGGCAGTGGCTTTACCTCTCCCTCTAACGGAATTCCAGAAGGCGATACTTTTGATATAGATTTTGTTGTTCACGAAATTGGTCACCAAATGGGAGCAAACCACACCTTCGCATTTGAATCTGAAGGTACTGGAGTAAACTCGGAACCAGGAAGCGGATCGACAATTATGGGGTATGCTGGAATTGTAGGTCCAGACAATGTAGAAAATAACAGTGATGCTTATTTTCACTATCACAGTATAAAACAAATTCTAGATAATATTATTGGTAAATGCCAAACTACTGAAAACATTAATAACCTTCCACCTACTGCCGATGCCGGTCCTGATTATTTTATACCTGCGGGTACCGCTTATATTTTAAAAGGAAATGCGACAGACTCCAATAGAGCAGATAACTTAACCTTTTGTTGGGAACAAATAGATAGCGGCACAACAAACTATTTAAATTTCGGACCCGATTTAGCTACGGGTTCTATGAATCGCTCATTACCACCTTCAAATTCAAGTGATCGGTATATCCCTAATTTCAGTAGTGTTTTAGAAGGAAAAATTACTCAAACGGACCCTAATATTTTTAGCGACTGGGAAACAGTTTCTAACGTAGGCAGAACGCTAAACTGGGCTCTAACGGTACGTGACAGATCGCCCGGTGATGGCAGTATTGGACAGTCCAGTTACGACACAATGCAAATAACCGTTGAAGACGTTACTCCATTTACTGTTACCAATCCTATATCCTGGGCTCAGGGAACTTCACAAGAAATAACATGGGAAGTCGGTGAAACTAATAATGGTACTATTAACTGTCAAAATGTAAATATAAAGTTATCTACTGATAGCGGACTTACTTTTAATACAACTATAGCCTCAAATGTACCGAATAATGGGTCATACAATTACACTGTACCCAACCTAACCAATACAACAACTGCTAGAATATTAATTGAAGCTGCCGACAATATTTTTTATGATGTTTCAGACTTTGATTTCTCGATATCAAATGAGCCAGAATTCTTTATGGTAGGTGAAACTCTGGACCCAATAGCTTGCAAGAGCACTTCTGCTATTTTTCATTTTAACTTTGCCACTGCTAACGGTTATACAGACAATACAACATTTAGCGCAACAGGCAACCCAGCAGGATCATCGGTATCATTTTCTCCAACAAGTTTAGATTCAGATGGCACTGTAACAATGACAATTAACAACCTAGACAACATCGCTAATGATGACTATACCATCACTGTTACCGGAACCTCTAACTCCCTAACCAAAGATAAAGTATTTGAATTTCCATTTTACAATGGTGTTTGTAAATCTATTGCAAACGACAACTACGAAACCAGTACCACAGGAGTTATTTTTAACACCATCAATAATCTAAATAATGGAAAACCCTCGGGCTATTCAGATTACACCAATCTTTCTACAGATGTTAATCGATCTAACACATTTGACTTAACGGTTAATGTAAATACAGATGGTGATTACAGCACCAATACAGTTGTTTGGATTGACTGGAATCAAAATTGTAGTTTTGATGATGATGGCGAAACCTATACCTTAGGGTCGGCAACCAATGTTGTTAATGGTCCTACAAGTAATTCTCCGTTTTCTATTACAGTTCCGAGTAATGCCATATTAGGCAATACCATTATGAGAATATCTACCAAGTTTGCGGGTGAAGGTTCTCCAATACTTTGCGAAAATGGTTTTGATGGAGAAGTTGAAGATTACAGCTTAAATATCATTCCTACACTAAGCATAGAACAATTTGGATTTGATAATTTCAACGTTTTCCCTAATCCGAATAACGGAACATTTACTATTAAATTGAATGGATCTTTAGAAGGCAACATATCTGTAGATGTTTGCGACTTAGGAGGAAGATTAATTTTTAAAAACGTATATAAAAACCCTGGTGACTTTGAACAGATAATCAATTTAAATCAAGTCCAAACTGGTCTTTACCTTTTAAAGGTTAGTGATGGAATTCGAAAATCAACAAAAAAAATTATCATTAAATAATAAGGAAAGCAGAACCTAGGTTCTGCTTTCCTTATTTCCCATTAAAACTATTCATCGTATTTGATAATCCTGCTAACCCAAAGGATTTTATTAATTCAACCGATTTTTCCAAACGTTCTTTTAGCTTATCGTTTTCTTCGTCGGTCCACTCACCAAGCACATAATCGACCTGCTGACCTTTATTAAAAGTATCACTAATTCCGAATCTATAACGATTATAATTGGTAGTGTTCAGTTTAGCTTGTATGTCTTTTAATCCGTTATGCCCACCATCGCTTCCTTTAGCTTTTACTCGAATGCTTCCAAATGGAAGATTTAAATCATCGGTAATAACTAATAAGTTTTCTAAAGGAATTTTTTCCTTAGTCAACCAATATAATACAGCCTTTCCACTTAAATTCATATAGGTATTTGGCTTCAACAAAATAAAAGTTCTTCCTTTTAATTTATATTCAGCGACGTCCCCTAATTTTTGAGTTGTAAAAGTAACATCTTCCGCTTTAGCGAAATAATCTAAAATTTTAAACCCAATATTATGACGGGTATGTTCATAATTGTCTCCTATATTTCCTAAACCAACGATTAAGTACTTCTTCATAACATGTTATCGTAAATTGTAATCTTTTGTAAAAATAAAAAAGCATCCCGAATACAGGATGCTTTCATATTTAATTTAAGACTAGTCTTATTCAGCTGCAGCTGCTTCAACTTCTTCTTCTTCGTCCTCATCAGTATCAGCAACTGAGTTTCTAGAACGTCTTACTTGACACACTACAGTATTATCTGGGTGCATAAATTTGTATGCATCGTTTTCTAAAGTAGTGATGTATAATTTACCACCAATTCTTAATGGCGTGATATCTGCTTCGATAAAATCTGGTAAGTTAGCTGGAAGAGCTTTAACTCTTAAGCTACGTTTGTTTTTACGTAAAACACCACCATTTTTAACACCACGAGAGTTACCAATTAATACTACAGGAATTTCCATAGTAATTTCTTTGTCTTCGAATAATTGGTAGAAGTCGATGTGCATGATAGCATCGGTTACCGGGTGAAATTGGATATCTTGTAATACCGCGTTGTAAGTTTCACCATTTTCTAAAGCAATCACAACTGTATGCGCATTAGGCGTGTATACTAGTTTTGAGAAAGCTAATTCTTCTGCTGAGAAATGAACTGGCTTATCTCCTCCGTATAATACGCAAGGAACCTGACCAGCATTACGTAAGGCTTTAGTTGCTTTTTTGCCCACGCTTTCTCTTTGAGATCCGTTGATTGTAATTGATTTCATAATTATTTATTTATTATTACTTGTTTATATTGGAAGTACTAATGTACTTTCAAGTCTTTTTTACATTACAAATTTAGAAGCTATAGATTGGTTGTTGTGTACTTTTTCCATCACCTCAGCGAATAAATCGGCACAACTTAATACTCTAATCTTATCGCTTAATGGCTTAACAGGAATAGAGTCTGTTACTATAAGTTCTTCTAAATTTGAATTATTTAAATTATCGTAAGCATTACCAGACAATAACGCATGTGTACATATTGCTCTAACGCTTAATGCACCACGCTCCATCATTAAATCGGCTGCTTTAGTTAAGGTTCCTGCGGTATCAACCATATCATCAACTAATACCACATTCTTACCTGTTACATCACCAATTAATTCCATGTGAGAAATCACATTGGCTTTTGCTCGTTGCTTATAACAAATAACTACATCACTTCCTAAGGTTTTTGCATAAGCATAAGCACGCTTAGAACCACCCATATCAGGAGATGCGATAGTTAAATTATCTAACCCTAAGCTTTGTAAATACGGTAAGAAAATAGTTGAAGCAAATAAATGGTCAACTGGTTTCTCGAAGAAGCCTTGAATTTGATCAGCATGTAAATCCATGGTGATAATTCTGGTAGCTCCGGCAGCTTCTAAAGTTTTAGCAACAAGTTTTGCAGCAATAGGCACTCTTGGCTTATCTTTTCTATCTTGTCTTGCCCATCCATAATATGGTAAAACAGCAGTAATGTGTCTTGCTGATGCACGCTTAGCGGCATCAATCATTAACAACATTTCCATTAAGTTTTCCGGTCCTGGATTTGTCGAACCAATAATAAAGATACGAGTACCTCTAATCGACTCTTCATATGATGGTTGAAACTCCCCATCACTGTAAGTCGACATTTTTACTTTTCCTAATTCGGTTCCAAAAGCCTTAGCGATTTTCTCTCCCAGTACCTGGCTTTGGGTACATGCAAAAATTTTGGCTTCAGTTACAATTGTCGGCATAGCTAACTTGTTGTTTTTTAGCGCAAAAGCGCAGCTTGTTTTTTAACGAGGTGCAAATTTAGACATTTATTTTTACCTAAAAAGTATAATACCCAGTATTTTTATCATAATTATGAAAAATTTATATATTTTTGCTCTCGCTAAAACGCTCAAGTGGCGGAATTGGTAGACGCGTCGGATTCAAAATCCGATTCTTCGGAGTGTGGGTTCGATTCCCACCTTGAGTACATAAAACCCTTGTTAATCATTTGATTTACAAGGGTTTTCAATTTATATAGCAACAAACTAGTAACACAAAAACAGGTTCAATTTAACCATCAAGAACAAATATTAATTAAAAATTCATTTTACAACAAAGCATAAAAAAAGCACATTAAACAACAGTTTACCCCTTTATGCTTACTCTTTCCCAAACAGTAATAGTCTTTTTAACATATACCAAAAATAAATTGGCCAAATACCGGTATTAGTAATGTGGTAAAAATATTTCTTTAACTAAAAGCTAAACTACTTGAATTAATTTATTTAATATTTCGATTTCCACTATATGTTTGTAAGAATAATATTTATATTTATCCAAATAAATATAATATAGATAGACGTAATTGCGCCTATCCAGTTGTTAGGGCAAATTAAAACAAATATAAATGAACGAATACGATTGGTTTAAAATCATACGTTACCTTATCAATATAATTTTAGTCATTTTTATAATTCTTTTATTCGCGGATTATTCAGAAAAAATTGGCTCAGTACCACAATATATTGATAAAAACACTCCTTCTCTTTCTTCTTTAGAATTTAAACAACAGTTAAAATTCAGAGAGGAAATTATTTCTGAATTTGAATCAAATTTTAAGCAGTCTGATAGTATATCACCACTGCCTTTTGATTATCAGTTGATGAACTATGAAAAAATTGACAACTCAAAAGAACATCAGATTGACATTTCTACAATTGAAGATATCCCCACATCATTTATATTTAAATATAGTTCTATAAAATATTTATTGACTATTGATGAATTTAAATTAAATGAAATAAAAAAAAGAGTTAAAAACAAAAAAGAATTTATTGAACAATTAAAATATTCAGATTATATCAATATTAACAAGACAATCAATAAGGAATTTAGATTAAACAAGTTTTTAATAATTCTAATAAGCTGGATAATAATTAATTTGATACTTTATATACTTCCTTTAATATTCATTAAAACAAACAATGACTTAACTGTCAGCTCTGAAGAAAAAGAAAAAATCAATAACGAAAAAAAGGAATTAGAAGAAAACCTTAAAAAAGATAAAAATGACTCAATAGAATCTTCTGAATTAAAAAAACTTCAAGCAAAAGTTAATAAACTTATCATCAAGGATGAACTTGAAAGTTTTATGAAATTGAATATTGACAATATTGAAAAATTAACAACAGAAACAAAAAATAGAGCAAACTTTATGTTGATTTCTGGAATATTAATGTCATTTACAGCTGTTATTTTTTTCTATATAAACTTGCCAGATTATGACTTCAAAAAGAATGACTACACTTCGTTCTTGATTAAAGGGATTAGACCTCTCACAATATTAATATTTATTGAAAGTATATCTTGGTTTTTATTAAAACAATACAGGAAAATAATTTCAGATTATAAATATTTTTACAGAATATATCAAGAAAAATTAAAAATTCTTGAACTATATAAATTAACCAAAGAGGAGAAAAATCTTGATATTGATAAGTTATTCGATCATATTTCAGAGCAAGAATTTAATATATCTGTGAGTAGTGACAAAGATAAAAGCCTTATAGACCACAAGGAACAATTCAGTATCCTAAAGGAAGTAATTAATAAAATAAACTTGCCCTAACAACGGCTATAATTCAGCGTGGCAACAGTGCAAAAACCAAAAGTAAACCATAATATTTAAACTGATTTCTTACGCGGAATAGTCCTGCGGACGATTCCACGCCGAAATCATAGCCCAACAGTTGGGCGTAATTGGGAAAATATAAATAATAGTAAATTTGCATAAATTAAATAAGGTGTATGAGTAAAGGTGGAAGAAATCGCGGACAAAAAAACTTCATCCCAAATCAAAAACAAATAATTGTAAACCCGGTCGCAAAACAGTCCGTACTGGACAAAATGATTGACGGACGTGAATTTGAAAGCTTACTTTCTCACAGATTCACTAATGTCAATATTTTAGATGAGATTCGCAGAAGTATAGCTGAAATTAAAGCCGTTAGAGGAAATGAAGTTGTATGTTATGTAGCAAATGTAGTTAAACAAACTAAAGTTTCCGTTTCTATTGATTATCAAGATGACTTACCTTTTACGGAATTAATAAATACTTTACCCACAAACACAAAAGAACTAGATGTCATCTTGGTTTCACCCGGTGGTTTATCAAACCAAGTAGTGAAATTTGTATCTAAATTAAGACCCAGATTTGAACGAGTAAATTTTATTTTATTAAATATGGCTATGTCAGCTGGAACTATATTTGCACTTTCAGGTGACGAAATTATAATGACTCATTCTGCAAACATCGGACCTATTGACCCACAAATTCGAAAACCTGATGGACAATTTGTCCCTGCTCAATCAATTTTAAATTTAGTTGAAGAAATAAAAGAACGTGGAGACAAAGCAATAAAAGCTGGAACTAATCCAAATTGGACAGATTTGACTTTGTTAAAAAATATTGACCCAAAAGAGATTGGTTATGCAATTAGTGGTACAAAATACTCAGAAAAGTTAGTTGAAGATTATCTTTACAACTACAAATTTAAAACTTGGACAAAACACAGTAGCAACGGAAATACAGTAACTGATGAGGAAAAACGTAAACGTTCTAAAGACATTGCTAAATTATTAGCAAATCATTCTGAATGGAACAATCACGGTCACGCAATTACTAGAGAAGATGCTTGGGATGTTTGTCAACTTAAAATAACTCACGCTGAATCCATTGGATTAGATAAATCAATGAGAAGAATGTGGGCATTATTTTATTGGGCTTTTGAAAATACATCTATGGCTAAAATATTTGTTTCAGATTATTATTGTTTAATCCGAAATGACATACAAACTAACAACACAGCGAAATGAAAGAATTAATCGAGAAATTAAAAGAGTTGAACTATTCGAACGAATTTATTGAACACATAGAAAATAGTGTTATATCCCAAAGTGAATTTAAGATTCCAAAATTCGATTACGAAAATATTGACCAAACTACAAGCGACTCTTCTGAACTTTTTTTAACAGAATCTCAAGAAGCACAATCTGACCTTTATATTGTTCATTCGAATAATTAAAAACTACATCAACACTCCTTTTTTAGCTTCAATAGCTGGAGGTAGATCTGTTTCACCTAACATTTCCCGTAGGTCAATTTCTATTACTCTACATAAAGAGAGCATTGGAATGTCATTTGCCATACTTGAAAATGGGTTTTCGGAATAATCACCAACTAATTCCATGGTGACATATATCCAACCTATTAATGCAACAACTGGTACAGACAGCCAAAAGCCTAATTGACCCACATGCATCATTTCTGGAACCATACTAAATGGCAAAAACGCAATAAATATACCCACGAAGTAACGACTCATATTTGCATATTGTCTTGGCAAAGGGAATTTCTTAATACGTTCATTTTTACCTTGTAACTCATAAAACGTTCTCAAGACACTTTCCATCTCCATATGTCTAAAATCATCAATGATATAGTCTTTTCTTAACTGTGTTAAGTCCCTTGATTGCTCATTAATTATTTGTGTTGCTGTATTAGCTGCATTTACTAAACGTTCATGCTCGTCTGGTAATAAAAAGGTATCTAGACTACTTCTCGTTTCTTCATCATCTATCAGACCTACTCCAAATTTTTCTTGGTTTTTCTGTGCTGATTTACCAATATGACCTGATTGCGAACTATGCTCCCAGGACGTTGGAACTAATAATTGACTTCGATGTGCATACAACCAAGCTATATGACGATAAACTAGCCTTTTCTTTATTTTTTTTAATTCATCTTCCGAAATAACCTTATTTGTAAATTGATTTGTAATAAAGCCATCAACCATCATCCCCCAGGCACGACTATCGTTCACAATACCTCCCCATATTTTACGTGCTTCCCATAATCTATCATACGATTGATTGTTTTTAAAACCTACATAAAATGCTACAGCGGTACCAATAACCGATACAGGAACCCAAGGTATTTTGAAAGTGATTATATCAAAATGATATAAGGCAGCAATACTCCCCATTAACGGAAGAAGCCACAGGAAGTGATGACCCGTTGTTTTCATTAAGCGTTTAAAGCTTATGCTTTTTGTTACTATCATATTTGTGAAAATAGGTTATTTAGACATACTTTCTAAACTACTTCTTTTTTAGCAAGCAAATTAATCTCCTTGTTGGAAAGGTATTTCGAATTTGCATCGACTAACAGTGAGTTAATCATGGCTAAACCAATATTAGTTGATGTTGTTATACTACTTGATTTTTTTAATAAAGGAAAAAGCGGACTCATTATTGTATACGTCGTATTTAGCCACCCTGTTCTGGATTTAGTACCTTTTTCTGGGATTATTAAACCAGGTCTGAACATTAAAGCCTTTTTAAATCCTTTATTAAGAATGTAATTTTCCGTTTTACCTTTTACTCTAGCCCACATAACTTTTCCGCTTTCCGAAGTATCAGTTCCTGCCCCAGATATATAATTAAATACAATATTAGGATTTATATCAAATAAAACATCGGCAAACATTTTAGTGATGTTATAGGTTATATTTACATAGGTTTCTTCATTCATACCTACAGCTGAAACTCCCATACAATAAAAGCACGCATCATAACCTTTTAAATGCTCCCTTTCTAACTCAATCCCTGAAAAATCCTTTAAAATCAACTCTTCTAACTTATCATGAGAAACCCCTATTGATTTTCTGTTAATTATTAAAACCTTTACTATTTCTGAATGTTCTAAGCACTCTTGTAAAACTGCTTTACCCAACATACCAGAAGCTCCTGTTATTATAACTTTTTTCATCATTTTATTATTATTAAACGTTTATTATTGTTCCAACTATAAACAAAAAGACCATTGATGAAAAGCCTATAATAAAAGCCCAATAAGATAATTCGAGATGTAAAAAGGCATCCTTCGTGTATTTTTCTAGTAAATACATGGTTCTTATCTGATTACCTACTTGTAGTTCCTGACTTTTTAAAACTTTGTCATATGCCTTTAAATAATCTTCCAAAGGTTCTCGATCAAACATACCAACAGAAAAAACCTTATGCTCTAGACCTAAATATTTCCCACCTATTTTGTTTTTAAATCTTCGGTACAACTTAAAAATATGAGGCCTCGAAGCATTAATAGCCAATATCAATGAAATGAAGGAAGCAACTACCATAATACCTCCTATGTAGTTCCCCATTTTAATATCCTTCACATAGTCGAAAAACACTATTATTACAGATATTATTGTTGCATTAATTCTAATCATGATTGCTGCCTTTCTATCAATCATATTAAATGAATTAATGACCAACTTATTTTGGTTTCTTAAAAAGGTTTGTAGTGCCTTACGAGGCTCCTTTTTAGAATGGAATAATTCGTCCTTAAGGTAATTTTCTTCCATATAGTTTGATATTAAATGACACTCTTAATTTGCTTACGTGGCAATAAAAAATATGCTGTTGGGACTAAAACAAATATTGCGGATGATATATAAATGCTTAAATAACTAAAAGGTATTGCTAGAAAGAAAAGCAACGTGGCAATAATATTCATTTTTCGAGTGTCAGCAACCCTTTTATTCTCCGATAATTTAATAGCTCTTTCATCTAACAAAAAATACAAAAGTGTAGCAGAACCGAAAATCAAGGCAAATAAAATATGGCTCTTGTTATCAAAATATGCCTTATCTATTGTTCTGGTAGCTAAAGGAATCAAAGACGTTGAAAACAACAGTAAAAAGTTAAGCCATAATGTAGTATGATCTACCATCTTTACATGCCTAAATATGTTATGATGATTGATCCAAAGAATCGCTATAAATGCATAACTAAGAATATATATTCCAATTTGCATTATAAACTCATTGATACCTTCTTCATCGAAATTCGGTAGCTCTATTTCTAATGCCATGATAGTAATAATAATGGCCATTACGGCATCAGTAATTGCTTCAAAACGTTCTTTTTTCATTAAGTTTTAGGTTAATAAAGGTTAGTTAATTATTTGTTTTTGACTTAAATACTCCAAAATTTTCTAATGGCACAGTTAAGATAAGATAAAATTGATGTTGTGGCAATAGACCATTTTCAGCTTGATAGGCATACCAAATTTGTGGTGTCATCCATTTAGCAGCTTTTATGGAACCTCCGAGTATTATCCTATTTCTAAAAAATTTTCCATTATTTAGATTCCAGAACATTGCATCATGAATAAATAAGTTTGTTGCTTTCTTAAATAGCTTGGTGTGATAAATAAGGCCCAATCTATTCCTATAAAGGTTGACATCTTTAGTATCTTCTCTAAACAAATGATAAAACATATTTCTGTCGGTTATTGAAAATCTTTCACTTAGTTTAAAATTCAAAATAACACTTGGCAATAAATGATGTTGGACATTGGTAAACATTCTATATCCATCAGCCTTAGTCATCATGTATCCAGGCATGAACTGAATATTATTTGTGATTTTAAAAAATGGTAAAGCAATTAGGGATTGAAAATCATCAGAGGGACTATAACCATAGTAAAACACGAAACTATTATTACCTGGAAGAGCTGAAGAAAATCCCGTATATAAATACGTGCCTTCTTTTTCTGCTGCAACTTGTGCCGATACAGAAAAGGAAAGCACTAATAAGATTAGTAAAACATATACTTTACAGTGTTTAATAACAATCATAGGCTATTTGGAATAATCGATACTGTTATATACATACTCACCATTTTCGTTCTTTTTGACTTTTCCAAAGGACGGACTTTTAAAGTGTGTACACGTGTAAAGTGTTTCGGTATCTGCTATATTTTCAAACATTTTTTGACGACTTTCAGTCGATTGATCTTGGCTAAAATCAGCAGCCATTGCCCAATCTGGTTTGGCTATTTGGCAAGGGTGATGACACATATCTCCACCAATAATAAAAGTTTGGTCGCCATTTTTAACTTGAACTGAAATATGAGCTACTGTATGTCCAGGTGTAGAAATCAAAGAAATACCATCGCCTAAATCGGCATCTCTTGCAACAAAATTTGCCAATCCTGCACGTATAACTGGATAAACCGATTGCATCAAAACATCTTTATGGGTAATCAAAAAATCATCTACTGGTGCTACTTCATGCCACCAATCGTATTCATCTTTGGCAAAATGGTACTTTGCCTTTGGAAACGTAGGATGCCAAATACCATCTTTATAATAAGTGTTCCAACCCACGTGGTCTAAATGTAAATGTGTACACAAGACATCTGTAACTGAATTTTTATCGAAACCTATTTCATCTAAAGTTTCTAAAAACTCAAATTTTTGGTTTGCCCAAAACGGAAATTCCAATAGTTGCTTTTCATTACCTATACATGTGTCGATTACAAAAACACGTTTGTTCACTTTGACAACAAACATTTGCGAACTTCCTTTTAAAGAAAGGTCTTTGTTTACATGGTGTGATGTTTTTAGCCAATCTATTTTTTCTATTTCCTCTGGTGTTGCCATTGGTAGGAACATTGAATAATATTGGTCAAGTGGTTGCTCTACAACTTGGATAATTTCTACATCACCTATTTTCGATTTGATTACTTCTAAAGCCATAATAATAGTTATAGTTAATTAATTAGTTCTTGTTCTACTTCATTTAAGAATGTGCTGACTTCCATTTGCTGTGTCATACGTCCTCGAATGATATATATGTGTTTTAAAAATTCACCTCCATTTTGCACTACTATATTTTTAAATCTATCAATATATTCTTGCTCAAATTTGCTGTTCATTGAGTTGAATAGGACCACCTTTTTTTCTGAAAAATCATTGTTTCCAACGAACTCAAAAACAGGTGGTGCTGGGCTATATAACCAAATTGGAGAACCTATATAAATTGTATCGTATTTAGTTAAATCAATTTTATCAGGAGTAATCTCGGCTTCAGTTTTTCTTGCATCATTTAAAGCTTGTAACCATCCCCAAAACCCAACATCATCTCTAGTAGTCTTAATAGGTAAAACATGAGCCTTTTTTACTTCGGCTATTTTTCTAGCCATTAACTCAGTGTTTCCCGAACGTGAATAAAACACAACTAGTGTACTACTAGGCTCTTCATTCTCCTGAAATGATTTTATTATTTCTTTATTTCTATGATACTGATAAGAGTCTATCCCTACAATTACACAAACAAAACATATTACCGCAAAGACTCCAGCTATTAAAATCACTCTAATTATTCTCCAATATTTTTTACACCCCAACTTATTCACATGTTTTTTACATCAATTTTCCCTTATCAGACAACCAATATCTCTTCTGATTCTTCTAATACTGCTTCTATATATTTCGGATAATTATCTAAATCTAAAGATGGGTTTCCTCCTTTGTAAATATCAAAACAGTTATAATCAGGCAAAATATCATATCCTACAAAACGATAGCTGCTTGAAATATTTAAAAACAAATCTGATGTCGTCTTTCCTCGCATTAAAGCTTGTGATTCATCTCCGAAAGCAGCTCTTGGAGCATTCCATGTGGCAGATATCATAAATTTTTTACCATACATTTTACCTCCAGTACCATATTGTTTTGACGGGTCTTCCTTAGTTCTTCCATCATCTACTTGAAATCTTTTACTAAACAGACCTTCGTTGAATACTTCATCGACATATTTTTTGTAAATCCATGGGGCTCCGAACCAATTCACTGGTGTTTGTAATATCACCAAGTCTGCAAGCATATGTTTTTCCACTTCTTCTGCCGGTGTATATCCATCCTCAATTTTAGTTTCTAAAACTTCAAAATCTTTACTTAGAAAATACTCTTTAGCTTTCTGCTGAAAGGCAGCATTAAGATTTCCTTCTGACCAATTTTGATAAGATAAATGCGTATTTATCAATAGTACTTTTCTTTTATCACTCATAGCTATTATTTTATTTTAATAAAATGCAGGTTTATCTCCATAAACTCCAGGTTTATTTACTCCTACACTTGCTTTAACATCTTTATCTGGATGTTGAATTAAATCTGTTATATATTCTGCAACGGCTTTTCTTGAAACTTCAGTACCAATAAACGGCTCTCCCTTTTGGGTAGTTTCATAAGCAACTTCATCTTTATCTGTTAACCACGAAGGCCTTACCACCGTGTAATCAAGTTCAGAAGTTTCAATCGTATCGGCTGCTCTTCTATAAGTCTTTAGAGCACCACCTATCATTCTATTATTCCATTCTCCAAACTTCCCAGGAATCTCATCATATATCCCTAAAGAAGTAACAAAAATTAATCGCTTAACTCCCTTATCTTCCATAGTATCAACAATAGATTTAGCTAATGAATCCATAGGCCCTGAAAGGTTTGCGTAAACCACATCTTTTCCTTCTATAGCCTTATCTAAATCTTCTTTTATAAATACATCTCCTTGAAGTATTTCTGCGTTGGGTGCTTTCAACGATAACCCGTTTGCTTTCCTTGCAAATAATGTTAAATTCATATTTTCATTACCAGCAAGATTTTTTATTACATGTTGTGCAATGGCACCATTGGCACCTATTACTAAAACTTTTTCTTTCATTTCTTAATAATCTATTTTTATAATTCTATCCCTCCGGATCATAATCGTTCAGGTAATCAACATAACCTTGTCTTCCAAGGCTTAAACGGTGTTCATAATGCCTTTGTGCATCGGCTCCTGCCACATAATTCAACTGCCTTTTACCATCAGTAACAGCTTCATAAACAATAGCTGCAATTTCTTCCGAAGTAGAGTCAAAAGTATCAAATGCCATTGCCTGCATTCCACGCTGAAAGGTTGACATATATTCATCCATCAAACCGACTTGCACATTGTCCCTAAAAGCAGATTTAATGATACCAGGAGAAACGGTTTTAGTTACTATATTAAAATTGTCCAATTCAAATGCAAGACTTTCATAAAATGCTTCTACTCCCGTTTTTGCGGTATTATAAATTGAGTTTACCGGAACAGGGATTAGCCCTGCTAAGGAGGTAACCGCAATAAACAAACCATCCTTTTTCTCTCTGAAATACGGAATAAAGGCTTTGGTTACCCGGATAACACCCAACAAATTAGTATTCAGCTGCTCAACTATCTGCTCATCTTCCAGGCTTTCTGCGGGTCCTGCTAAACCATAGCCAGCGTTATTCAATACTACATCAACGCCACCATCGGCAATTACTTTTGCAGCAACCTCGTTAATTTGTTCTGGTTTGGTCACATCAAGTTCAAGAACATTGATATTATCTAAATCCATTAACTCCTTTCCTTTCTCCGTACTACGCATTGTTGCATAAACTTTCCATCCATTAGACTGAAATAAAAGTGCCGCCGCCTTTCCTAATCCGGTTGATGCACCGGTTATAAATATTGTTTTCATTTAATTTTGTATTCTTAAGCACCTATATATGCTCCATTATCAACCACCAGAACTCTACCTGTAACTGCTTTACTTAAATCACTAGCAAAATATAGGATTGCATTAGCTTGATCTAGAGCTTCTGTAAAGGGTAGTTCTTGATTTGCATACTTACCAGCATACTCCACCATTTTTGTGCCTCCAGAAAGCTCTCCGGCTGCCCAGGCCTTTGCCATAGGGGTGTCTGTATTTCCTGGAGCAACTGCATTACACCTAATACCTGTTCCCGAAAAACGTACTGCAATATTAGTAGTCATCGTGTTTACCGCTGCTTTAGTTGATGTATATGCAACACCTCCAACTGGAAGTGATCCATTTATGGAAGTTACATTGACAATGACACCTTGATTTTTTGGCATAAAATGGTGAATGGCTTCTCTGCAAAATCGGAACACCCCGAAATAATTTATTTGTGCAACCATTTCGAAATGCTCATCAGAGCATTCTTCAATGGAAACCATATCACCATAACCAGCATTATTGACTAAAATATCTACTTGCCCAAATGTTTTAATCGCATTTTGAAATACTTCTTTAGGTGCTTTAGGGTCTCCTGAATCTGCAATAATTCCGATGGCATTGCCTCCATTATCGATGATGCTTTTAACAGCTTCGTCTAATTCTTCCTGTTTTCTGGCTGTTAAAACAACATTTGCACCTTCTTGAGCGAATAATTGTGCTGTAGCCAAACCAATGCCTTTGCTTGCTCCAGTAATAACAGCTGTTTTATTTTTTAATAATTGTTTCATTTTAATCAGTTAAAAAGCCAAAGCATATTGATACTTTGGCTTATATAATTAAATCTGTATTAAGCTTCAACAAGTTCTGCAACACCTAAATGCTCTTTAAAGAAAAGTGCTAATTGAGCTACAGCCTCATCTAAATATTGAGGAATATCATATAACTTCATGTGGTTTGCTCCTTCAACAATGTACATTTGTTTGTTTTCTGAAGCTGCACGCTCCATCAAATCATCACTCATCCATTTTGATTCCGCTACACTTCCTGCAACCACGAATAATGGTTGTGTTAAATAAATTTCGGCCATGTTGAATGCATCGTATGTTACCAGTTGCGTTAAGCTACGTGCGGTTCCATAACCAGGTGATGTTGAACATTGTGCTCTATCTGTATGGTAATATTCCCAAGCTTCTTTTAAATCTGTATAAGGTGTATCATCCTCATTTAATGGTGCCATTGGCATTTGAACAATATCACCACCATTAGCTTCTATAGTTCTGGCTTGAGCTCCAAATTGTAAAGACCCCATGGCATCTTTCATATCTTGGTCACCCAACCAACCTTTGCTAATCATATGACCTATATTAACAGCACTAACTGTTCCAAGAGCCTTAATGCGCTTATCATTAATAGCAGCATTTACAGTATATCCACCTCCGGCACAAATACCCCATGCCCCAATTCTTTCATTATCAACATAAGGTAAGGTTGTTAGATAATCTACAGCAGAACTTATATCTTCTGTTCTTATATAAGGGTTCTCTAACTGACGTGGTTCTCCACCGCTTTCTCCTTGGTATGAAGCATCAGTTACAATAGTGACAAATCCATGTTCTGAAAACTTTCTACCGTAAATACCTGCTGTTTGCTCTTTTACTCCACCGCCTGGGTGAGTAATTACAAGTGCAGGGTATTGTTTGTTTTCGTCGAAATCATTCGGTAAATCCAAATAAGCAGACATTAAAATTCCGTTATTTGTGTTTTTGTAAGAAATTTTTTGTTGTGACATAATATTTAGTTTTAATGATTAATAAAATTCTACAAGACAAAATTACTTGACAACTAGAGTTTTACAGGATAAGATTCACTTCAAAAAAGGAAACATTTTACTGAATCCGAACATTTATCAATCTACAAGCTTAAATTTTGCTCTAAATTGCTTTGGGGTTAGTTGCGTTTGTTTTTTAAAAAACTTGGCGAAATAGTTTGGGTAATCAAAACCTAGTTCAAAAGCAATTTCAGTATTACTTAGGGTACTTTCCTTAAGTAAGGTCTTCGCTCTTTCGGCAACATGTTCGTGAATAGTTTCGATTGTAGACTTATGGGTATAAGTTTTAATAACATCACCTAAATAATTAGGAGTTAGATGCATTTTTTCAGCAAAATAATGAACCGTAGGTATACCCTCTATTGGTCCTTGATAATAGTCTCTTAATAATTGTTGAAATTCACTAACTATAGGACTATAAACTTTTACATCTGTTTTAAATTGACGTCTATAGTATGACTCAACCATATTTAAAATAAGATTTATAGACGCTAAAAGAACATTATAGTTTTCTAAATTGTTTCGGTAGTGCTTTATAAGAAACTGATACAGATTGATAACTTCTGTTTCTTCATCCTTTGTTAAAAATAAAGCTTCATGATAACCATATTCCAAATAGTTCTGAAATAAATACCGATGCTTATCTATTAAATCCTTAGATAGATGTAGATAATAACCTTCGAACTTATCGTCTAAATCCCATTCATAAGCACTTCCTGGGTTATTAAAAAAAACAGCTGTTATTGGCTTAGGGTTTTCAGGATCATAATCTGGTAACTCCGGGTTTATATAGTTTGTTTTGAAAGAAACTCTATAAAAATCGATATAAATGCTTTCAGATTTTAATTTGGTTTTATCCGGATAAACTCCAACATCAATGTTATTATCAATGGGCCTTTCTAACCCTATGTACTCATTAAAAGACTCAAAATTCTTAAATGTATTCATTAAAGGACGTTTTAATAGGGATAAAACAGCTTGGTCATCTTCGTTAAAGTTAGCAATAAGAAATAGGGTGATATTAAAACGAATTACTTTGTATTTTGAAACAAATTACTGTTTTCTATAAGAAGATGGGGTGACTCCTACTTTTGACTTGAAGAATCGAGTGAAGTATGTTTGATATTCAAAACCTAATTCCAAGGCAATCTTTTTGATTGGTTTATTAGATTTCTGTAATTTTAATTTAGCCTCTTCTATAATATAGGCTTGAATATGGTCTATAGCAGATAAACCTGTGTATTTTTTATTAATATCACCTAAGTAGTTTGGTGTTACATTTAATATTTCCGAAAAATAGGCAACAGTAGGAAGTTCTACATGTTCCTTTTCTCTCGCGTAATAACTATTTAACAACGTTTGAAACTCAACTATGGTTGCATTATAGTTTTGTACATTTTTTTGCAAATGTCTTTTATAAAAACGCTCTACAAGACTAAATAAAACGTTTGCATAAGCTAATAAAATCTCTTGCTCATCTGGATTATCTATATAATGTTTATATAAAGCCTTATAAACGTTTTCAATCTCCTCCTCCTCTTCTTGATTAAGAAACAAGGGTTCATGTTTTCCAAAGTCCATCAATCTTTTAAAAACATGTTTGTTTTTACTTATAATTTCTTTTGAAAATTGAATATAATATCCTTTAAATCGTTTTTCTATATACCAAGCATTGACATCCTTTGGGCTACTGTAAAAAAAGGCACTTACTGAATCTTCATTTAGATGCTCGTATTCATGTCCTTTAGGGAAATGTATACGTTGCTTTAATGATATTCTATGATAATCTAAACAAACTTCATCCGATTGCATTATATACGTGTCGCCATAAATTCCAACATCTATATGCTCATTTAAAGGTGGCTCTGTTCCAAAGTAGTTGTTAAAAGTTTTAAAATCAGTAAATGTCTTCATTAATTAGGTTTAGTTTGTCTTCATGAAGTTACTTTATTTACTTGTCATTTCCAATTTATGCTTTAAACACGGAACAACACACCACCCATTCACTGCATCTATGCTAAAAAAATCATAAAATACCACCAAAACCACACAATACTACACCACACTTCAACCAAAACGTCACAATTACACCATGAAAACCCCATGAAACACCACACAATAGCACACCTCAGTACACCCCTGCACACCAAACAATCCATTACATCTAGGCTGAACAACATAAAATACCACTAAAACACCACAAAAACGCCACAATTACACCATGAAAACACTCATGAAATACCACAAAATAGCACACCTCTGTACACCCCTGCGCACCATACAATCTATTATATCCAGGCTAAAACACCTTAAAATGCCACAAAAACACCACACAATAGTACATCTCAGTGCACCCCTGCATACCTAACAATCTGTTATATCTAGGCTAAACACAACTCTAATTAAAGTATCTAAAAACATCCTCTAGGTCGCAATTATACCATCCTTCTTCCTTTAATTGATCATCAGTTTTCCCTTTTGTCATGTCCCATATCTTCACTTTTACACCTAAATCCTTCATTAGATCTAACTTGTTTTCCATTATCGAGACAGCATTATTACTCATATCTGGAACCAAAATAACATCATAACCAACTAAAACATTTAGTTTATCGGTAGTTAGCCCATTAATTCCACCATATGCCAACCAAACATATTCTGGTAAATGCAAAGAGCACACAAGAGCTGTTTTTTCACTTTCAACCAACACTAAGGTTTTACCTCGATTTTTGCTCTTTTTAATTAAATGTTCTCCAAACAAGCAACTATAGTATCCATCCTGATTTTTGTATGGAACCTGAAAATAATCAGTTCGTTTACCGTCATTTGTATAATAAACTACTTTAGCCTTTTGAGCCTTCCCTTCAACATTTATATTCCAAAATACAGTTCCTCCTTTTCTGCTAGTTCCTATTAAATACTTTAACTTTATTTCATCAATTAGCAAATCTCCATATCGATTCCTTAAATATGTTAGCAAATTATTTTCTTTTGAGTTTTCAAGAAACATTTGCACAATGTCATTTTCTATAAATTGTTTATTTATCTTCTCTACAGTAGTATTGACATCAGAAACGGAAAGACTGTTTAAAACACATGAAATGGTATTATTATCTGCTTCTACAAATTTTTCTTGCTCTTCGTTCCATACAAATTCAGCTCCTAAATCATTTCGATATAGTGTCGGTGGCAAAGTTGAAGTCCCACAAGAATGACAATAACCATAAACCTCTGGAAAACCTTTAAAATTAGCAAATTTACCATCCTTATTACTTCTGTTGCAGCAAGGAGTCACGAGCTTTTTATTGCGCTTTACTTCAAACTGTAAATTATTTTCTAATTTTTGTAACATTTCTATTTGCTTTTAAGTAACCGGCAACTTACAACCTTGGCACGCAACCCTTGTAATCAACTGAATTAAAACACATTAAACTCGAGCAACCAAATAGTTTCAAGTTGCCAGTTACAAATTACTTTTTATTCCACTTTTTTGAAACCGTACCTTTATGTAATCCGGTAATCTCTGCCACGGCCTTTTGACTTGCTTTATTCCTTTTAGCAACTCGAATGATTTGCTCCAATGTAGGCTCTAAGGGTTTTGTTTTAATATTGTCTTCAACAATTGATTGAAAATTTAAGAAATAAAATTCATTTAATTCTATAGCAAGATCCACTACATCTATAGTTAATTCGGTTTTAAAAGTAGAATTAACCGACTGCTTCATTATAAAAATAAGTACACATAACTTTTGAATTGATATCTGCATCTTAGACATATATTCCTTAAGTATCGGCTTTGCTTCTAATTGCCGATTAATTAATGTCTGAGCATAATTAAACAAGGTTTCAGAAGCTCTATTAGAGACTTTAATTTCAAACTGCTTTATGCTTTCATCTAGTCTTTCACTTTGTCTTTTATAGGCCAGAATATTATTTATCGCCTTTTCGTAGTTTTCTAAAACTTCCGCTTTAATTTGAGCCTGACTCAACGTAGAATTTTGAGTTAATTTTAAAGTAAAAAACTGTCTATCTATAAAACCGCTTTCTAAATTTCCATTAGCAAATAATTGAGGTAAAAATTGATGCTGTAACCCTCCTATTAGTGTTGGATACGACTCTTTTATTCTAAAGCTTTCAGTAGTTTTCCTTGAAACATCAATATAGCTATTTGTGTAACCTTCTAAAAAAAAATTCCGCCAAGCGATTCCATCCCTACTGTTCGGGTTAGACATTTTTTCTACAAGCCCATAAACTTCATCAATTGCTATACCGACTGAATTCGGATTTTCGAAATGGATTTTATGCGCCGCTTCAATCGATGCATTTTGAACAAGTATTTGTTTTCTTTTTACACCATCTTCTTCTCCGTAATTTTTCTGCTCATTATAATCTTCGTAGTCTTGATCGTCGATTTTTTTTATGGGCTTTGTAGCAATTTTTATTGCTTCGGACTTCGCATCACCACGGCTTCCAACTATTGTAAAATAACAATTACCATAATTTTTATAACCTAACTGTTCTATGTAAAAAGTCAAACCTACAGAAGTACTTACCGTAAACAAAATAGAACCTAGCAAATATTCCTTAGGAACCCTTTTGCATAAAAAAGCCTGATCAATAAGCGTAGAATATTCCAATGGCAACAGGGAAATTATTTTATCTAATTTCCCTGTTAAAACCTTCGGACTGCACTCAAAAAGACTGTCAAGCTTATCTTTTAACCGATCTTTATTGGTATAATCCATTGCCAACTATTTTATAGCGATTTCTACTTCGCCTAAATCTCCAAACCTCAAAGTATACATGAAGTAAGCTAATTCACTATAATTTAAACTCTCCGGAAAACTAAAATCTAAGATATAATCACTTTCATCAGTTAAAACCTTTAATTCCCTTCCAACTTTTCTAAACTCCGCCTTTAGAGTGTCTGGAAAAATTGGGTTAATTTGAATTTCTTCAATTATATCGATAAGATTCCAATATAAAAACATTTCGTCAGTATTTGCTGGCTCAAAACGCTTTTCATAAACCCAAAATATGAGCTCTGAAAAACCTAATGATTGAAGTAATTCTAAAGGATTATAATGTTCAGGCAACTGCTTTAATTCATGTTGTCTTAAATGATTAACAACCGCTTCTCTAACAACAGCAGATACTGTTTTATTCTCAAGATAAGCTAATTGATCTAATCCATTAACTAGCTCTTCCTCTATACGAAGGTTTAATTTCTTCTTTTTCATAAACTATCTTTTTTGACGGTCAGACTTTCTTGACTTCAAGCTATATTTTACAGCTTCTTGTTCACGCTCTTGCATAGTTGATTGCCTATTTCGCAATAGCCACTCATCTAATTCTTCTCGTTTAAAAAAGATCAGTTTACCCTCCGGCTTATAATAAGGGACATTATTTGAAGACGTATGCTTATACATCTTACTTTTTGAAATACCACAGTATTCACAACCTTCTTCAAAGGTTAATACTGTTTTGAATAGAAATTGATTTCTTTCAATTCTATGTAGGACATCTTGTATATGTTCCATAAATTCGATTTTATTCGTTAATGATTTATGGCCTAGATCTAGTACCTGTTTGTATACAGGCACAAATATGTACTACATTTTAAAAAGAGAAATACATATATACATTTCACATGCATATATGCATGAATTTTAACTTTTGAGATGAATTATTGTTTTAAAAACTGAAGTGTAGAAGCAACAATATCATGATCTGAATGTGACGCATTTAACTTTGTTCTAGATAAAGTAGATTGTGAAAGAGGTTTCCCGCCTTGACTTTTAAACAACTTTGACTTAGCTATATTTACCTGTGAAAGATTATCAAATATTTCTTCGTTTAAATTGTTCAATAGCAAAGACGCTAATTTTGTGTCGCAATGAAAATGTATCTCTGATTTATGAGTTCCAATATCATTCAAAAACACCTTACAAAAATCATCATAGGACGTTTTATTTTCGTCAATATAATAACCGGTAAACTCATAATAGGACTCTTTAAACCTCTTCAAAAATTTACTCTTTATTTTAAAATTGATTTCTTCTTGCCTATTGTTTTCTAATAGTGATAAAGATTTACTTTTCACCCCATAGATTAAAGCGTGATATTTTTTAAACAAGGGAACATTTTCCTCAACCATATTATATTCCACCAGCTCAAAATCATCAAAAACCCCAACTTGATACATCAACTTATAAATAGTGGAATACAAATGAAAAAGCCTATTATTTTCTTTTAAAGCCTCAACTTTAGCCAACTCTAAAATAAATTCATCAAATGTATAATCAATAGAGATCTTTAAACTATTGTATTTTTCTAATATGACTAGCTCTATAATTTTCAAATTGTGTTCCGCTTCAAATAATCGAAACCTATCCTGGAATAGGTTATAGAGACCCCTATATGGTTCCTCTTTATTTATAAAGGAATCTTGGCCTTTAACATAATTCTCTTTTAATATTGTGTTGAAAGCGTTATAAAAGCTAGAATAATTATTTTTATAGTCAATTAATTGATTTTTTATTCTCTCTGTACCATCTAACCTAAATTTATTAAAGTTAGATGTATATAACTCAATGTAATCTATCATTAATTCTTTTTAAAATACTATTTCTGGTAAATTATCAACAGCATCATCCTTTAAGCTATCAATATAATTTAAATACTTTATTGTGTTTCTTGTATCAGCATGACCTAAAGCATCTGCTACGGTTTTCAAATTTGCCCCATATAGTAACAACTGAGTTGCAAAAGTATGTCTTGCACAATAAAATGTAATATGTTTATCTATTTTAGCTCTTTGAACCCAATTCTTCAAACATTTATTTACCCCGTTATCTGAAATCGAATTACCTTTTTCGTTAACAAGATTAAAAATCAACTCTTCCTTCTAACCTCTCTCCCCTAATATTTGAAGCATGCTTTCACGAATTTTTAATTCTACTTTTAAATTTGTTTTCTCTCGACGCGTAGATAGTCGATTATCTATAAGATTACACCATTTAAGGTTCTTTATTTCGGCATAACCTAACCCTGTATAACAAGCAAAGAGAAAGGCCTTTTTTAATTCTTGATTACCACATTCAGTTTTGGCTAAGGTCTGTAATTCTTCTGAAGTTAAAACCTGTTTTCTAAGTTCATCCTTGCCATTTTTTCTTTGAAATTTGATATTCTTAGTTGGATTTTCCCTAATCAATCCCTCAAGCTCAGCATGCTTTAATATTTTCTTAAATCGAGTAAAATAATTATGAGGAGATTCTCCAGACAAACCAGCATCATCATTTAAATAATCCTTGAACCCAATCATTAAATTTGGTGTTACATCAACCAACTTTAATTTTGGGTTATTTACATAAGCTTGAAATTGCTTTAATGCTGCACTTACCATTCGAACATCCTTTTTAAGGTAGTCTTCTACATAATCTTCAGCAAAATCAAAAAAGTTTAAATTCTTTAAATGCTTAGGTAAGTAATTGGTATTTTTGGTAAGAAGTTCCAACTCTCTGTTAGATCTCATTAAGTTTGCTATGTCCTTCTTTTCAGCTTTAGCAGACTTTGTGTCGTTTGGCTCAATTCTAACGTCTAAAAACTCATACGAACGCTCGCCGTTCACATAAATGTCTAAATAGTATTTTACAGCCCCTTTAGCTAACTTTCTTTCTCTAAGTTTTACACTCATAAATCAGTAACAAAATAGTAACAAATATGTGATAAATTTAACTAAAAAAAGGAAAAAACAAAATTAAAAACCTCCGGAAAGCCTTGATATTATTAACTTTTAGTTGGTTCATTTTTTCCCTTCTAAACTTAAAAATTCCCACCTTGAGTACTTAAAAACCTTTGAAAATATTTTCAAAGGTTTTTTTATTTCATTCCTAAACTCCTTTTTTTTTTAACTTCTCCAATCAACAAAAAAATTATATGTTTTTGCAACATAAGTACTAACAAGGAAAGTTAATTTTCACAAACTTTACAAAACCCTTTCTTTGAAAACTTAAGAATATATATCCGATGTTTTCTATCATGGACAATTTAGGACTGCAAACACTTTTTATAAAAGTAAATTGTACCACTTTAAATGGTACAACCACAATTCGTCTAATCTAAAAACATCAACTCATGAAAACATTAATTTTAATTTGGTTTATAGGCCTTACTAATCTTGCCTATTCTCAAACTATTCTTTTTAAAGATGCTATCCCAGAAACCATAGCGGAGGCTATCATTTTATCTGAAGTAGAAATTTCAAATGCTAAATCAGCTTTAATTATAAACAATCTGTATTTAGATAAATCCACGGAATATTTATCATTCATATTTGGAGATAACATTCCCGAAAATATTATAGATGTGCAACGTTTAATCGCCCAATACGACATTAAAAAATTAAAAAGTGACTGCCCTAGTTGTGATAAATTTAAAGCTATAGTCCAAGGTTTAAAAGACTCGAAAGCTGTAATCGTTTTTAATAAAGATGGACAAATAATTGAAACCTATGAAACATATAAAAACATTTATCCTCCGCTAGATGTTAAAGATAAATTACTTTCTACACACCCTAATTGGTCTACCTCAAAATCATCACTTCTGTTTATTTATGAAAAAAGTGAAAACAAACCACGATCTAGATATATGGTTGATTTGATAAATGCTGACAATTCTCAAAAACTAACTTTTAATTTATCTGATTAATTTTTTTACAAAAATCAAAATCTATTTCACTCTAAAACAAAACATTATGAAATCGAAATCAGCTATAATCACCCTTATATTCTCATTAGGATTCCTAACATTCGCATTTGCTCAACCTTCCTTAGAAGGCACTTGGAAATCGGTTAAGCAATTATATATCCTTCCAGACACAACCTATACAGCTACAGGAGACGACATGATAAACATGGTGAAAATAATAAACAAAACACACTTTGCCACCATTGTTCAGGCAGACTCTATTCAAAACAGCATGTTTAACGGTGGCGAATACACGTTTAGAGGAAACATTTATACAGAACATCTAAAATACTTTTCGGACCCTTCTCTTATCGGTAAATCATTTTCTTTTAAAAGCACCATAAAAGGAGATATCTGGACTATTGAAGGCCCTATTGAAAATGAAGGAGAAGAAAAACCAGTATGGAAAATTTATGAAGAATACATAAGAATAAAGTAAAGAAAAACTTTTTATAAAACAAGAGAACAGCAGTAATGCTTATTGCCTAAGCTATATATCGTCAATCATTACTTTAGCTGTTCTTTTCTTTTCGAATCCTTTAAATATTGCTTTGCTGTATTTGCAATAGTTTCAGCATCTAAAACACCTTCGTAGATATTAAATGTATCAATAGCTCCAAACCAAGTTTGATCTCCTGGATTACTATATCCCGAATAACACAAATAGGCAAGTTTATCACTAATATTTGCAATGATGTTAGATTTTTTACGAAGGTTTATTCGTGCATCCTCTAAAACCCCATCAATGTAAAATTTCAGAAAATTATTATCAAATGTAATCACCATATGATGATATTTACCATCTATTAATTCATCAGATAATATCCCAATAGTCGTTAACCATGGTCGGGATGAATAATTTTTACATGACAAAACTACGCCACTCCTTTGATTATGCTTTGCTGTCATCCCTATATAATCAACCCCATTATTCCCCCTTACATTTCCAAAGTAAGCTAGTGTAGTGTAGAGTGCATTATTATTTTTACCTGCTAAAATAAAAGTCTCCAATGTAATCGAAGCATATTCATTAATCTTTAATTCCTCTCCAGGTAGTTCTAAATATTCTCCTGAAGAATTTGTAACAAACAAACCATCTATAATCTCTACATCTCCTTTAATTATTCCATTAGCATTCCCAATAACATCATTGGTTGTTCCGTCTTCAAACGTATACGAATGCTTTAACACAGGTTTCGGAACATGAACACTATTGTCTTGCAATATGCGGTTTACATATTTTTTTGCTGAATTTCTAATAGTTTCCTCATCAAGTATACCCTCATAAATATTGAATGTATCTATAGCGCCGAACCATGTTTGGTCTTGTGAGAATCCTGATTTACCTAAATAAGCAAGCTTGTTACTTAAATTTTTTATGAGGTTATCTGAATTTAGGGAAGGACGAATACTGACTACACTTCCATCTAAATAATATTTCATCTCATTGTTATCATAAGTTGTTACAATATGATGAAACTCATCATCCTCAATACTCGGCGAGTAAATATTGCTCCCTGTTGCCCATGGATCCTTATAATTTAAGCATGAAATGGTAGATCCACTGTTCCCATTATTGACTAAAGTTTGATAAATATAATTAACACCAATTTCATTCTGTCTATCACCAAAGTATGATACCATTGTCCAGGTTCCATTACCCTTTCCTGCAATTACATAAGCCTCTAAAGTTATCGCTGAGTATTCATTAATTCTTATTTTTTTACCAGGCAGTTCTAAATACTCCCCCTGTTCATCTGTTATAAATAATCCATTTACAATCTCACCATCACCTCTAATAATTCCGTCTGCATCTCCAACAACATCATTAGCTACTCCATTTTCAAAGGTGTAAGCATGTTTCAATACTGGTTTATGCAATTGGTTCTTACTATTATCCTTTACAAGAGCAGTAAAAACAAACACAACAATTAATGAAAATATAATCCAAACAATATAATGTCTTTTTGTAATTGGAAGATAATAAACCTTCTTCTTTCTAATCTGTCCTCTTTTAGGAGCAATAAACTTTTGCAGAATTTTATTCTTACCTTCATTATCTGCCATATACCGCACTTCCAAAGGCGTATAATTATATTTTTCATGAAAACATCGGCTGAAATAATTCGGACTACTAAATCCCACTTCATAAGCAATTTCAGAAATACTCAAAGCGCTTTTAACTATAAGTTTCAAAGCTTCCTCTAAACGTATATCACGAACAAATTTGCTAATGGATTTACCATTAATCAATTTAATTTTACGATAAAGCTGAGAACGACTATAACCCGATTCCTTTGATAAATCTTCAACTCCAAATTGCTCATTTTTCAAGTTATCTAATACTATACCTTTGAGCTTATTTACAAAACCCTCTTCTCTAGAAACTGCTTTAATATTATTAGTTTTCATGAATTATGAATAAAAAATTCACAAGGGGCTTTCCTACTAAAGATACGAAAAATCAAGATTAATTAAACCCTCAGTTTTACACAACTGCATAAAACCAATTTTACTGCAAACACAATTTAAACATCTAAAAGTTAAATTACATACCTTTGTACCCTTTAAAACACTTTGTTTATGATATATTCAATGACAGGCTACGGTAAATCGGTTTTGCAATTGCCTACAAAAAAGGTAACTATTGAGTTAAAATCTCTTAACAGCAAAAATTTAGATTTAAACGCAAGAATGCCATCTATATATAGAGAAAAAGAATTGTCTATTAGAAAACTTCTGGCTGATAAGTTAGAACGCGGTAAAGTAGATTTCTCTATATATGTAGAAGCCACTGCCGAAGACACTTCAACGCAAATCAATACACCTGTTGTTAAACAATATATGGAACAACTACGACAAGTGGTTGATGGTAACGACATTGAATTACTTAAAATGGCGGTGCGTTTTCCTGATGCTTTAAATACCGTGCGTGAAGAAATTGACGAAAACGAATGGCAACTAATAGAAGCTGAAATTCATAAAGCGGTAGACGATTTAAACAATCACAGACTAGACGAAGGAAAAGTTTTAGAACAGGATTTTAACTCTAGGGTAGCAACTATAGATAGTATTCTTGAACAGGTAATAGCGATGGATCCGGAGCGTGTTCAAGGGGTTCGTGAACGTTTATTAAAAGGTGTTGAAGAATTAAAAGAGAAATACGATGAAAACCGTTTCGAACAGGAATTGGTGTATTACATTGAGAAATTCGACATTACCGAAGAAAAAGTACGTTTAAAAAACCACTTAAACTACTTTACAGAATCTATCAATTCCGAAGACTCCAACGGAAAAAAATTAGGCTTCATCTCTCAGGAAATGGGCCGTGAAATCAATACTATTGGTTCAAAAAGTAACTATGCACCAATGCAGCAGTTAGTCGTACAGATGAAAGACGAACTGGAAAAAATTAAAGAACAATTATTAAACGTATTATAATAATACCTAAACACAATAACATTGAATCAAGGTAAACTTATTGTATTTTCTGCACCATCGGGTTCAGGAAAAACAACCATAGTAAAACACTTATTAGGTATTGAAGATTTAAATTTAGAATTTTCAATATCGGCAACATCCCGTGAAAGACGAGGCAACGAAGTAGATGGCAAAGACTACTACTTTTTATCGCTTGAAGACTTTAAAAAACACATTAAAAACGAAGATTTTTTAGAGTGGGAAGAAGTATACCGCGATAATTTTTACGGGACTTTAAAAAGTGAAGTCGAGCGTATCTGGGCTATGGGTAAACACGTTATTTTCGATATCGATGTATCAGGTGGATTACGCATAAAACGAAAATTCCCTGAGCAAACTTTAGCACTTTTCGTAAAACCGCCAAGCATCGACGAATTAAAAATTCGTTTAAAAAACCGTAAAACCGAAAGTGAAGAAAAGATAAGCATGCGCGTTTCGAAAGCTTCTGCTGAATTGGCAACCGCACCACTTTTCGATAAAATAGTAGTTAACGACACCTTGGAGCACGCTCTAGAAGAAGCCGAAAAACTGGTTAGAGACTTCATTAAATCGTAAAACAATATCACGCCATAATTACCCTGTAGTTATGGCGTTTTTAAAACCATAAAAAACACAGTACTTACACTATGAAAATCGGATTGTATTTTGGATCGTTTAACCCTATACACGTCGGACATTTAATTATTGCCAACCACATTGCAGAACACAGCGATTTAGATGAAGTCTGGTTTGTAGTAACACCCCACAATCCTTTTAAAAACAAAAGTAGTTTACTCGATAACTTCGATCGGTTAGAACTGGTGCATCGTGCCACTAAAGATTACGACAAACTTAAACCTTGCGATATTGAGTTCAATCTACCTCAACCCAATTATACCGTAAACACACTGGTACACTTACAGGAAAAATATCCGAAGCATGAATTTGCTTTACTTATGGGTGAAGACAATTTAAAAAGCTTCCATAAGTGGAAAAACTATCAGGTTATTTTAGAGAACCATCACATTTATGTGTACCCAAGAATTTCGGGCGAACAGCAAACGACAATTTTCGATAACCACCCTAAAATTCATCATATCGATGCCCCGGTAATGGAATTATCTTCAACCTTTATTAGAAAGTCTATAAAAGAAGGCAAAAATGTAAAGCCTATGTTACCGACACACGTTTGGGAACATATTGATGATATGCTTTTTTACAGGTAAAATGTGTTCTTCACGCCAAATATTAACAATTCTCAGAGAAACTGAAGATTTTCGAGAATCGTCAAACGAACTCAAAATCGTTCAGGGTATTTTTAATATTCAAATTTCATTTTTTATTTATAGAGAAAACTATCGCCTTTTAAAAAGAAATCTAAAATCAAATTATAACGATATTGAAACTATCACCAGTAATAATCAAAAAAGAGCTCACTTTCAAAAAAAGATAATCAAAGATTTACATAATACAATAACAAGTGCGAGATCATTTTTAGAATACTTTGATAAAGAAAAGTCTTTTTTAGAAAATGATTTTCATTGCTTTATGAAGGAATTAAGAAACTACTTAGTCCATCAAGACCATATACCTCTAATTTCTAAATTAAAATATAACCAACTTGAACAAAAAAGATTTGAGTCATTTAACACCTTTTTTTTCAACGAATATTTAGATAAACAAATAGAAGAATATCCTAAACGGAATGGATTAAAAAAAGCGAAACTTTTTATTCACAAAATCGGAAATGAGCCTTCCTTAAATGAAATTCTTACAAGTTATGATGAGAAACTTAATGAATTCTATAAAAAACTAATAATGAATATAATTTCCGCATATTATACTGCATTAAAAAATTTAGTTCAAGAAATTAATTCCTTAAACATCAAATTGAAAAATTGCAACTTAAACATCGATACACATTCTCCGTTAACTGAGGCCAAATTAAAATATTTGAAATTACTGCTAAAAAACAAAGAAACCGCTTAAAGAAAGTCTCTTTAAAGCGGTCTCTTACTACTAAATAACCAACCAAAATTTTTATCCCCTTGTACTTGTTCTCGGGTTTTCTACCTTATCTTTTCTAGGCTTACGCATTTTTTCTGAGGTTTCAGAAGTTGTTGTCGTTTTGCCTTTTGTGTCTGCTGTTTTTAAATATTGAATGTATCCACGCCCTGTGAATTGGTAAACCGATTGCGAAGATGGATGATACAACTCTATCTTACTGTCATTTATAACGCTCAATTCGAAATATTCATTGTCGAAATAATCATAATCTAATGTTAAAGTTTTAAGGTACATATCTCCGGCAACATCACCTACACCATAGATACCGGTGTAATCCCAGATTAAATTATTGACACTAGTACCTGAGTTATCTTGCGAACTTCTAAATTCTGAATCATTACCTCCTGCTAAAAATTGTAAAAAGTTTTCATTATCAAATTCATTTAAAGCTCCGAAATCACTGGTATACGTCTTTTCCCAGGCATCGTATTCCTGTAAAAAATAATGAATGTTATCGTAGAACACAAAATCGTAATCGAAATTGCTTCGTTGATAGCCATCTAAAAAATAAGAGGTTTTATTATTCGGGTTATACAATTCTATAGTATTGTTATCTATTTGATAGACATCAAAAGTTTCAAAACCATCAATATCATGATTCACATCTAAAATCATATCATAAGTATCATATTCTCCAATATCAATTCCGAAGCCATTTCCGCTTTCACCTAAACCTACAATATTATTATTGGCATACACTACGCCATTTCTAAACGATATGGTAAATGCTTTTTGTAAAAACGGTGTCGTACCGTAACCAGCAGTACTATTGATATCGACATACCATAATTCGTAAGAATTTAATAATTGATTTAACGATATTCCTGGTTCTTCTTCCACTATTACTGTTTCCTGATAACAGGATGTGAAAAGTGTTGATATTAGCGCAAAGCTTAAAAGTAATTTTACAGTCTTCATAGTCATTCGTTTTTTGAGTTACTGACTTTAGAGTTTCAAAACGCGTGCCAAAAAAATTGTTTAATAATTTCTTCACATCCCTACAATGAATATTTTGTGTACTTTTGCTCAGTATTAAACATTTAAACTTTTCATGGAAAAACCTTTAAAATACGCGGTGTTTGGCGCTGGAAGCTGGGCAACGGCTATTGTTAAAATGCTTTGCGAAAATTTAGATGAAATTGGTTGGTATATGCGTAGCGTGTACACCAAAGAACACTTACTAAAAGAGCAACATAATCCTAATTATTTAAGTTCGGTTGAATTTCATTTAGAGCAGTTAAAAATAAGTAACGACATTAATGAAATTGCTGCTTTTGCCGATGTATTAATCTTCGCTATTCCATCTGCATTTATGCACAGTGAACTTGAAAAATTAAACATCGATATTTCAAAGAAAATTATTGTTTCTGCTGTTAAAGGAATTATGCCTGAAAGCGGATTACTGGTTGGTGAACATTTTCATGATGTCTATAATATTCCTTTTGAAAACATCGCTGTTATTGCTGGACCTTGCCACGCCGAAGAAGTCGCTCTGGAGCGTTTATCGTACTTAACCATTTCTTGTGCAGATACTGGTAAAGCAAAATCCATTGCAAAAAACCTATCTAGCGATTATATAAAAACAAAGGTTAACGACGATGTTGTTGGAGTTGAATATGCAGTTATGCTGAAAAACATTTACGCCATTGCTGCAGGTATTGCGCATGGCTTGGGATATGGAGACAACTTTCAGTCTGTTTTAATGAGTAACTCGATTAGAGAGATGAAACGTTTTATTAAAAAGATGCACAAAATGAAACGTAACATTAACAACTCAGCTTACCTCGGCGATTTACTGGTAACCGGGTATTCTATTTTTTCCAGAAACCGCATGTTTGGTAATATGATTGGAAAAGGTTACACCGTAAAATCGGCTCAAATGGAAATGAGTATGGTGGCTGAAGGATACTACGCTACAAAAAGTGCACACTTACTAAACGAAAAAAACAAAAGCAAAACAAAGTTACCCATTATAAATGCGGTTTACGAAGTGCTTTACGAAAACAAAGACCCTAAAAAGGTATTTAAGAAGTTAACCGAGAAACTGGATTAGAATAAAAATTTAAAACATAAAGGCATCAAATATTTGATGCCTTTTCTATTTTATTATTCCAAACTACTTTACAACTACACCTTTTACTTTCATTAATGGTACCGATTGTAAAGCCTTTAGGTTAATCGTATTTTTTCTGAACAGATAGGTCTTTTCAAACATTTGGTTCCCTTCAAAAAACGTGACTTTAAACTGATTATTCAAAGCAAAAAGTTCTTCCTGAATTAATTCTATTTTAGCATAACTTTTCGCCGGAAGTTTATCTAATTTCTTTCTAAAAGTTGACGTTATTTTTTGATCACTATATCCGTTTGTTACGATAAGCACAACATCTAAATCAACGTCTTTATCATTAATTATGTAAGCATTCCAATCCTGAGTTTTATAAATATCGTTATACTCATTTACTACGGCTACATAAACACCTTCTACTTTTGGAATTTCAATATCTTTTTTCATCGGTTTATCACTCTAATTTTATGTTGCAAAAGTAATAAACTATTCAAAATCTATTTTATAACCTTCAACAGTAATTCCCTGTAAATTAAAAACGATAAAATGATTTAAAAGTTCTTCATTGGTATAATTATCAAAAAAGGTATTGTTCTTAAGTGCTATCTCCTCGAAACGAACAAAATACAAATCGCAAAACAGCCTTAAATTAACCTCAGGCCTAATAATACCATCTGTTTGCGCTATTAATAAAAACGGATAAATAATGGTGTTTAAGATATAATCCCTAAACTCATCGAAAACCAAATTAGCTTTAGGATAATATTTTTTTAGACCAAAAATAAACGATGGCTTAAAATGAGCTATATGCTGAAAAGCCTTTTTGTAGATCAAAATGATGGAGGAAATAGGATTGCCATCAATACTTGTTATTTCATTTTTGTAATTCTTAATCAATAACTCGACACATTGAATAACTAAATCTTCTTTACTATCGAAAAACTTATAAATTGTTTTTTTTGAAATTCCAAGCTCTGAAGCCAGCTCATCCATTGTAAAACGCTTACTCCCAAATTTCGTGAAATTTGAAACCGAACACTCTAAAACCTCCTGCTTTGTAGTCATTGCCTTTAACTAATTATAAGATTTTAGTTTAACCATAAAATCTTTAAAATGTGGATTAAAATCTGAAAAAATATCGTGATTCCTATTTTTAAGAAGAACTTCACTGAATAATTTTAAACCTATGGCCAATTCCTTCGCATCGTTAGTATTTTCAAAGATACTTTTTGACTTTACTCTTTCAATAATATCAAAAATATTATCGTGGTTTTCAAAATCCAATTCTAAAGATTGTGTTGGAACAGAAGCATCTTTTAAAGATACTTCTGCCAACGTCAACCGGTACTTATTGTTCTTCTTTTTCATGATATTATTTCCAACCGCCACCTAAAGCTTCATAAATATTTACAACACTTAAAAGCTGCTGAAGTTTATTGTCAATCACATTTAGCTCTGCGTTTAACGCACTTTGTCTTGCCGTTAACAGGTCTAAATACGTGGCATAACCGTTTTGTAATAACTCTTCAGAATTGGTTTCGGCATTACGTAAAGCCTCAACTTCTTTTTGTCTGTATTCAAACTTTTCGGTTTCAGCGTTATAGGAATAAAGCGCATTAGACACTTCGTTTCCTGCCGTTAATAACGCTTTCTTAAAGTTTAACAAGGCCTGTTCCTGCTGCGCTTCAGCAACTTCTTTTTGCGTTCTTATTTGACGCTGATTGAAGATTGGCTGTGTTAATCCACCAACAATATTAGCAAATAACGAGTTTGTATTTATTAGCTGGTCCAACTGTAAACTTTGTAAACCTCCTGTAGCCGTTATGGTTAACGACGGGTAGAAATTACTTCGCGCCACGTTAGTCATTTCAAACGACTGAATTAAGCCGAACTCTGCCGCCATTACATCGGGTCTGTTACTTAATAATAATGATGGTACACCAAGTTTAATTTCAGAATCTAAATGCTGACTATCCAATTCGCTACGTTCAATAACAACCGAAGTACGCCCTAATAATAGATTAAGCGTGTTTTCAGTTGTGAAAACGGCCGCTCTTAAATCGACTTCAAGTGCCTTTGCATTGTTATACTGCGCGATGTTTTGATCGACTGCCACCTGAGTAACCTGACCTGCATCTTTAAGCGCTTTAATCGTTTCAACACTGCTTTCTCTGGTTTCAATAGTCTTTCTTGTTACATCTAACTGCGCATCTAAAGCTAATAACTGATAGTAAACTGAAGCAATACTTGATACCAATTGGGTTTTTACTGCCTGATGTGCAGCAACAGTTTGTAAATAGCTGGCTTCTCCAGCACGTTTATTACTTCTAATTTTCCCCCAGATATCGGCTTCCCAAGATAGATTTCCTGAGATTTCAAACTGCTCTAAAGATCCATTAAAGAATGACCCGAACTGACTGTTTTTTGCCAATTCCTGATGTGTCATAGATGCTCTAGCTCCTAACGTTGGAAAATAACCAGCTTTACCTTGCTTATAATATGCTTCGGCCGCAGCCATTTGCTGAATAGCTACTCGAATATCCAGGTTATTTTCTAAACCCTCCTGAATGTATTGATTCAGGTAAGAGTCGGTAAACATATCTGACCACGATACATCTGCCAACGACAAGCTATCTGTAGGCAAATTATCAGTTCTATATAAGTTTTCGGTTTCTTCAAACTCTGGTCTGTCGTAATTTTTAGCCACAAAACAACTCTGTAAAAATGTTGCTGCCACAGCTAAAACCAAAGCTTTTTGTACCATGGTATTTTTTATGTATAATTTCATAATTAATCTACTTTAGTTTCAACAACAGGTTTACTCGATACTTTTTCCTGTAACCACTGGAACACGATAAACAGTACTGGAATAATAAACACCCCTAAAATGGTTCCTATCAACATACCTCCCGCGGCACCAGTACCAATAGAATTATTTCCTTCGGCACCTACTCCCTTAGCCAATACCAAAGGCATTAATCCTAATATGAAAGCAAACGATGTCATTAAAATTGGTCGTAAACGTGCTTTCGATCCATGAATTGCCGCATCGATTAAACTTTCGCCGTTACGTCTACGCTGCAAGGCGAACTCAACAATTAAAATAGCGTTCTTTGCCAGTAATCCTACAAGCATAATTAATGCAATCTGGAAATAGATGTTATTTTCAAGTCCCATCATTTTTGTTGAGAAAAAGGCTCCGAACACCCCTAATGGCAGAGAGAATATTACCGAAAGTGGCAATAAATAACTCTCATATTGCGCCGATAACAAGAAGTAAACGAAAATAATTACCAAAATAAAAATCATTACAGTCTGGTTTCCTGCATTTACCTCTTCACGCGATAAACCTGAATAAGCCACCTCGTAATTACTTGGTAAGTTTTTAATTTCGTCGTTTACAATAGCAATCGCATCACCGGTACTGTAACCTGGATTTGAAGCTCCACTAATTTTTGCCGAGTTATATAAATTGAAACGTGTAACCGACTGCGGACCATATACACGTTTTAAATCGACAAACTGTGTAATAGGCGTCATCTCACCGCTTCCTGTTTTAATATATAATTCGTTTAATGAACTTTTATCTGAACGATTATTTGGAAGTGCCTGAACATATACACGATATTGCTTTCCGAATCTTGAAAAATCTGCCGCATAAACCCCACCAATATAGCCTTGCATAGTTGAGAAAATACTACTCACCGAAACGCCATATTTTTTAGCTAACGGTACATTAATTTCCATTTCATACTGTGGGTATTTTGTATTGAATGACGACTGTCCGTACTGAATTTCAGGATGCTTCATTAAACTACCTATAAACTCCTGAGTGGTTTTATCAAGCTCTTCAAAACTTCCTCCCGATTTATCTAATAAGTTTACCTCAAAACCTCCCGACAATCCGAAACCAGGAATACTTGGTGGCGCAAAGAATATGATATTAGCATCAGGAATAGTTGCAGCAATACCGAATAACTGACCAATAATGGCATTCGCCGATACGCTTTCTCCTTCACGTTCTTCCCAATCATCTAACTTGACGAATCCTAAACCGTAGTTAGTACCTGCACCACTAATTAAACTTCTACCGTTAATTACAGTTACACCTCTTACTCCTGGAATTTGTTTTGCTTTATTGTAAATTTCCTGTGTTACAATATTAGTGCGGTCCATAGAAGAACCTGCCGGTAACTCTACATTCATGAAAATGATACCTCTATCTTCTGAAGGTACAAATCCTGTAGGTGTTGTTTGAGATGTCCACCAGATTCCAACACTAGCCAAAACAAGGATAAATACAGTAATCCATTTGTTATGCGATAAAAACTTTAATGATCGTCCGTAACGCTCGGTAGTTGCTTCGAAAGCTGCATTGAAGGCATCATAAAAACGTTGTAAGAAACTTTTACTTTTATGTTCTTCATCGTGAGATTTTAAAAATAACGCACACAATGCCGGACTAAGCGTTAAAGCGTTAACCGCCGAAATTAAAATGGCCACAATTAATGTTACCCCAAACTGCTCGTAAAATACCCCTGTTGGACCTTGAATAAAGGTTACTGGAATAAATACCGCCGCCATAACTAAGGTAATGGAAATTATCGCACCCGATATTTCGTGCATAGCTCCTAAAGTAGCCTGCTTTGCATTTTTTTCTCCCTGATCGATTTTCGCGTGAACCGCTTCAACAACCACAATCGCATCATCTACCACAATACCAATAGCTAAAACTAAAGCGAATAAGGTTAATAAGTTAATCGAGTAACCGAAAAGATTCAGGAAAAAGAAGGTACCTACAATCGCTACCGGCACAGCTATCGCTGGAATTAAGGTAGAACGGAAATCCTGAAGGAAGATAAACACCACTAAGAATACCAGTAAAAAGGCTTCTATTAAGGTGTGTTTTACTTTGTTCATCGATGCCGTTAAGAAATCGTTGGTATCGTAGTTAATCACGTACTTTACACCATCAGGGAAATCGGCTGATAAACGCTCTAATTCCGACTTAATTTCTTTAATAATTTCCTGTGCATTCGATCCTGCCGTTTGGTAAATACCCATGTTCACACTCGGGTAACCTTCGGTAAATCCAAAAGACTCATAACCCTGAGCATCCATTTGCACAGTAGCTACATCTTTTAATCTTAAATACTCACCATTATCTAAAGCTTTAATGATGATATCTTCATATTGCTCTTCCGTTTTAAAACGCCCGCTATACTTAATATTATAGGTAAACGACTGTCCATCATTTTGACCTAAAGCCCCTGCAGAAGCCTCTAAACTCTGCTCTTTTAAAGCCTCAGTAACTTCAGCTGGAATTAAATTATAAGCGGCTAATTTTTCTGGTTTCAACCAGATACGCATCGCGTAATCCTGATTAGAAAATACGTTTACGTTACCTACACCATCGACACGTTGAATTGCAGGAATTACATTAATCTTTAAGTAATTCTGAACATAAGTCGCATTGTAATCTTCATTTTCAGAATACACCGAAAAGAACATTAACGCCGATGTTTGTTGCTTTTGCGTTAATACCCCTGTTTGTTTTACCTCTTGTGGTAATAAAGGATTCGCTCTTGCTACACGGTTTTGCACGTTTACCGCAGCAATATCCGGGTCTGTATTTTGATTAAAGAATACAGTGATATTTGCAGAACCATTATTATCGGCAGAAGAGGTCATGTAGGTCATTCCTTCAACTCCATTAATCTGCTCTTCAATAGGAATAATAACACTCTCTAAAATGGTTTCGGCACTAGCACCTGGGTAAGATGCTGTTACCTGAATAGTTGGTGGAGCAATATCTGGGTACTGCTCAACCGGTAAGGCCGCATAGCCTAAAATTCCCAAAATAACTATGATAATGGAAATTACGGTCGATAAAACCGGTCTTTCTATAAATGTTTTTAACATAATATTTTTCGTTTCTAACCGTTATTGGAATAATGGTTTAATAGGCTTCGCAACACTATCGAAATCCACTTCTTGTGGAATAATTGGCATTTGATTTCTTAATTTACCAATACCTTTCACTACAATTTTATCGCCTGCATTAACACCTGATGATACAACATAAAGTGCATCAGTTTTATCTTTTACAGTTATTAATGTTGCCGACACGGTATTGTCTTGGTTAACCTTGTAAACAAATGTTTGTCCTTGTTGCTCGTAAGTAGCCGATTGTGGTACCACAACAACCTGATTGTAATTGGTAGGAATTTCCACAGTTCCGCTATTTCCGTTAGCTATTAATAAATTCGGGTTTCCAAACATAGCTCTAAAGCTTACTGTTCCGGTAGTTGGATCGATTTGGCCTGTTACGGTTTGAATGGCTCCCTGCTCTTCATATTCTTGTCCATTTGCTAATAGTAAATTAACTTTCGGGAAGTTGTTTACTTTATCCTGAAGGGTTTTACCTTCCGTTTTTTGAATGAAGTTTAAATATTCGGTTTCATTCATTGCGAAGAACGCATAAACATTGTCTATACTCGCCACGGTAGTTAACGGTTTAGCACTTGTAGCGCTTACTAACGCACCTTCACGGTAAGGAATAGCACCCACATAACCATCAACAGGGCTGGTTACAGTCGCGTAACCTATATTTGCCACAATACTGTTGTAGTTACTTTTAGCCTGTAATAACTGGGCTTTTGCAGTTTCTAACTGTACTTCACTAATAATATTCTTTTCAACTAGAGGCACTAATTTATCAACCTCAACCTGAGCCGCATTCACATTAGCTTTTGCTGCTTCTGCATCCTGACTTAAGGATTGCGTTTCCAATTTAAATAAAGGCTGCCCTTTTTTAACTTTCTGCCCTTCGTCAATTAATACTTTTTGAATGTATCCTGACACTTTTGCACGAACCTCACTACTTATGGTTCCTTCAATAGTTGTAGGGTATTTTATAAACGAAGTCACATCTTTTTGAGTTAATGTAGTTACCGCAAACGGTAATGCCTGTGATTGCCCTTGAGCTGCCTGATTTTTATCGTTTCCGCAGGCTACGAATAACATCGTTGATAACATCAACGATAGTATAAAATAATTCTGTTTTATCATTTTCAGTGTATTGATTTTTCTAATTGGTTCTCTCTATTATTTTTGATTTTAATCTTAATATGGAATTGGTTGCTTCTTCTAAATACTGAAGGTAATCGTCGTGAAAATCTAAATCGAAGGCTTCTTCTTGACTTAATCTTCCCGACATATTTACCTTTTCTTTATAATCACGAATTTCCAGGTGAACATCTTTCTCTGTATTCCAGCTCTCTACCATTTGGTCAATGCTAATTAAAATGGTATCTCTTTTTATTATAAAGTACTTTTTTCTATCTCCGGGTTTAGTAAAATATTCAATCTTCTTTAAATCCTGTAGATGATTCAGATGAGTAGATATGGTGCTTTTACTGGCACATAAGTCGATAACCAGATCTTCGAAGGTTGTTCCTGTTTTTCCTTTTAGAATGGCATAAGCCATAATACGGGCTGCAACTGGGGCAAGCTGCTCTTTGTTCTCTAAAAATACGCCTAACTTTTCAATTAAGGTACTTCTTTCTTTACACGTCATCATTTCTTCAAAAATTTTGCGCAAATATACTGTTTAGTTCGGAACAAACCGAACTAAACGAAGTTAATTTTTGTTAAATAAAAAAAGCCGATGATTTCTCACCGGCTTAATTCTATATATTTTGATGCTTTTATAAAGCTGATTTAAACTGCTCTAAGAAACGCACATCGTTTTCACTTAATAAACGAATATCGTTAATCTGATGTAATAACATCGCAATACGATCGATACCCACACCAAATGCAAAACCTGAATATTCTTTAGAATCGATATTACAGTTTTCAAGAACATTTGGGTCTACCATACCACAACCACCGATTTCTAACCAACCGGTTCCTTTAGTAATACGGTAATCAGATTCTGTTTCTAACCCCCAGTACACATCAATTTCTGCACTTGGCTCGGTAAATGGAAAATAGGACGGACGTAATCGGATTTTAGATTTCCCAAATAACTGCGTTGTGAAATATTGTAATGTTTGTTTTAAATCGGCAAAACTTACTTCTTTGTCAATATACAATCCTTCAATTTGATGGAAAAAACAGTGCGAACGTGCCGAAATAGCTTCGTTTCTATACACACGTCCTGGTGAAATGGTACGAATTGGCGGCTGATTTTTTTCCATATAGCGCACCTGTACCGAACTGGTGTGTGTACGTAATAATACGTCTGGATTCGTTTGAATGAAGAAGGTATCCTGCATATCGCGTGCCGGATGGTATTCCGGTAAGTTTAATGCAGTAAAGTTATGCCAGTCATCTTCAATCTCCGGACCTTCACTAACGTTAAACCCAATGTTTGAAAAGATATCAATAATTTGATTTTTAACGATAGAAATCGGGTGACGAGCTCCTAAATTAATTGGGGCTCCCGGACGCGATAAATCACCGTAAACACCTTTTACTTCCTCTTTACTTTCTAACTCCTCTTTTAAGGCATTTACTTTTTCTTCAGCTGCTTTCTTTAGGGCATTAACGGCCTGACCAAACTCTTTCTTTTGCTCGTTTGCTACATTTTTAAACTCGGCAAAATACTGGTTTAATAATCCTTTTTTTCCTAAATATTGAATTCTGAAAGCCTCTACCTCTTCCTTAGTTTGCGCTTTAAACGCATCTGCTTCGGCTATAAGTTCTTTTATCTTATCTATCATAACATCCTTAAAATGATGGCAAATTTACTATTTTTTGTTTAGTTGCGTTAGGGATTGTAGTGTAAATCCTTTTGTTTTTACAAAAGATTGAAACGCAAAGCCCGACCCTTAAGGGTAACGCCCAAAATTTAATCGATATATTCGGCTTCGAGGAAGTAATTTACAATAGCCTCTTTCATTAATACACTTTGCTCACCAGCTTTTAAATGTGGCAACTGGGCCTTTACCTTGTAGTGCGGCCATTTATCGTCGTCGAAATAATCGAATTCGTAATATCCGTAAGGTTCTAAAAGGCGACAAATAGCAATGTGCATTAAATCTAACTTGTGATCTTTTTTAAATTTCAGGTGCGGTTGGCCCAATTCCTGAACGCCAATAAGATAAATAATAGCATCTAAATCTAACCTATCGCCATCGGCAAACTGTGAAGAAAGTTTCTCTACCACTAATTCCCAGCGCTCTTTTAATTGTTCGTCTCTTGCCATTTATATTGTGTTTTGCAGACCATGCCTGCGAAGTCGCAAAGTTAATTTATATTTGTTAAAAATCTTATAGAATATGAGTGTATTAGACATCGTTTTACTGGCCTTACTGTTATTTGGACTAATTAGAGGATTCTCAAAAGGGTTATTTGTAGAAGTTGCCTCTTTAGTTGCATTAATTGCCGGGGTTTACGGTGCGATTCACTTTAGTGATTATGCTGGATCTTTTGTTGAAGATAATGTAGACTGGGATGAAAAATACGTGAATATTGTATCGTTCGCCATTACCTTTATTGTTATTGTTTTAGTTATTGCTCTTGCTGGAAAGGCTCTTACAAAACTTGCCGATTTTGCGGCATTGGGCATTATCAATAAAGCTCTGGGAGGCATTTTCGGAGCTCTAAAAATAGGTTTGATTTTAAGTGTGATTTTAATCGTTTTCGATTCGATGAATAAAACCCTGCCGTTTGCCAGTGAAGAAAACTTAGAAGACTCGGTACTTTACGAACCAGTAAAGTCTTTAGCACCTATGATTTTCCCAAGTATTTTAAACAAAAAGAATATTTTAGACGATGAAGAAAATGAGGCTGAACCAAGTATGGAAACCCAATCTATTTAATTAATCTAAATGGTAAATCTCCCGTATTTTTTCAAGAATAGCTTCAAAATCTATTTTTAAATCGATGAGTTCTCCTGTGTGAATATCGAATACCCAACCATGTACTTTTAATCCGCGTTCGCGCACTGCTTTTTGTACCGCAGAGGTTTTAATAAGATTTACACACTGTTCCTGAACATTAAGTTCTACAAGACGTTCATACTTTTTCTCTTCATTCTCAATGGCATTCAATTCCCTTTTATGAAGTCGGTAAACATCACGAATGTTTCGTAACCATGGATTTAAAATTCCCAAATCGGCCGATTGCATAGCTGCTTTTACTCCTCCACAGGCATAATGCCCGCATACTACCACATGATTTACTTTTAAATGCATTACGGCATATTCTATAACCGACATGACATTTAAATCGGTTGCAATAACCATGTTGGCGATGTTACGGTGTACAAAGGCTTCGCCTGGCCCTAAGCCCATAAGTTCTTCGGCCGTCACACGGCTGTCGGAACATCCAATAAATAATAAATCGGGATTTTGACCTTCGCCTAAGGCTTCAAAATAATCAGGATCGACTTCGAGTTTACTTTCAATCCATTTCTTATTGTTTTCAAATACGCGCTCTAAATTCATAGTACAAAAATTACGAATTTAAAGGTAAGCTAAAAAACATTACAAGGCTTTAATATCTTGCTTGGCAATCCAGCCCGATTTTCCATCGGCGAGTTTTATTTTTTTCCAGTCTTCAACGGTATCGAGAATTTGAACCTTCGTACCTTCATGAAGTCTGAAGGCTTCCTCACTTCTATTATTCGGCTCACTCTTTACTTTACTCTCCTGAACAAACACTATGGCAGGTCGGTCTCTTTTATCTAAATTATATTTATGAAAAGCCAATGATAAACTTACACAAATTAATACCAAAGCGGCTAAACTCCCAATAAATGCCATACGCTTTCTAATGGTTGAATACGCAAAGTAATAAGCTAAAAACAGAACAACAAAACTGAAAACGAAAGCTACCGCTAATTTAGCCCATCCATCAAAACTCATAGTGTTGGTAAGCTTTTTAACGAATTTAGCAATACCACCTTCAGGCAATACATCAATGGCATCAATGGTCATGTTTCTTGCGAAACTTAAATTATTTTTAATATCGGCATCGTTAGGCGCTAATTGTAAAGCCTTTTCGAAATAATAAATACTTGGCGCGATATTATTAAGTTTATAATTGGCATTTCCTAAGTTGAAATACAATTCTGCCGATTCATTTTTAGTAGCTAAGATTGCTTCATACTTATCTATAGCTTCAGCATATTTTCCGTCGTTATAAAGTGCATTTGCTTTTTCAAAAAGCGTCTGATTTTGAGCAAACACTCCAAAACTTACCAAAACTAAAAGTGTAAATAATAACCTTTTCATCTTATCGTGCCTGTTTATCTATTAAAGAAATGGTCTTCGCCGCCTTATCGTAATCCTCCTGCATGGTCGCAATATCCATTGGCGTATATCGTGCCAATTCGCAGCTCTCTAATATGCTTTTAAAATCTTTAACCACATCATGTTCTACTTGCTTTTCAGTTAGTAATTCAGTAATATTCTCTTTACTTAAATCACTGGTTTCGATATGCAGTTTTGCTTTTAGATAATTATGTAATGCTTTCTCTAAAGCAATATAAAACTCTTCTTTTTTACCTAAAGATTTCTTGGCATGACCTAAATACTTTCTTGCCAGTTTATCTGCCTTACGAATTTTATTTCCGTAAACATCGGCATCGCGAACGGCTTTTTGTTTTCTAATAACAATAGCTACCGGGATTACTAAAAACGGTAATAATAATAAACTCCAGAATATATTAGTCTTGAAAAACTGAGAACGTTTCATGCTCTCAAATGCCGTATCTGTTTTTATAAACGCAAATTGATCGTTATTTAGTGTCACGGCTTGTTTTACCGTACTTGCAGTTCCTACGTTATTTGCAGAAGTATTATTGGTAGGACCTTCTAAAACATCAATAACCATTTCCTCCGACGACAAACGTTTATAGGTTTTCGTTTTTAAATCGAAATATGAAAATGAAATACTCGGAATCGGGTATTTACCTTTATACTGCGGCACTACCGTATAACTATCGGAAATACTTCCCTGCATGCCCGATAAATTAGTCCTCACCTCTTCATTGTATTCCGGTTCGTAAACCTCCAATGAACTTGGTAAAGATACCTTTGGCAACTTGAATAGTTTTAAATTACCGTTACCTTTTACTGTAACTTTAAGCTGAAGCGATTCTGCCGCACTTAACTCCTTTTTAGAGGCGGTAACATCGAAAATAAAATCTCCCACAGCACCGGTAAAATCCGATGGTTTACCGGCTTCTGGCAAGGCTTTTACATGAATCGTTCTGTTTCCTGCTGAAACCGTTCTGTTAGTTCGCGTCATTAACACCCCTCCAAAAATATCGCGACGGTTTGTAGGTACGCGTAAAGCAATATCCAATGTTAAAGGTTCAATAGTTAATTCACCTGTTTTCTGCGGATATAACACGGTTTTACGTAATACTAAGAAGCGATAATTTTCACCTTTGTAGGTTCCGTTTTGTACTTTTTGTCCTTGGGTATCTATATTCTGACTCCAGAAATCATTAAAACGAGGCGTGTCAATTTCATTCCAGTTATCGACAGCAACTGTAGGCGACACATAAAGTTTATAAACCACAGTAATCGCTTCATTTAAATACGGATCTTCCTTTGAGACCTCAGCCACCAAGTGCACACTTTCCGATGCTATATAATCCGGATTATTAGGATCCTTCGGAATATCGACTGCTGCAGTCACTTCAATTTTAACAGGCACTGTTTTATATACTTCCCCATCTATAGTTATAGACGCCTGGTTTATGGTAAATAATCCACGGCTTTTAGGAGCTAAAAAATAACTGTATGTTTTTTTAAAGGTGCGCACACCATTAATCCAGGAATTACTAACCGACTGATTTGGCCCACCAACAACAGTAAAATTTGAAAAATCGGGAGGATTAAAATTATCGCCATCCTGATTCATTTCAAAGTCTATGCGCAGGCGCTCGTTAACACCTAAAGTTTGCTTGCTTACTTTTGCTTCAAAGGTTACTTGTGCTGTTAAAATACTTGTAAATAGTATAGCTAACAGAAAGGTTATGTGTTTTATAAGTTTCATCATATTACGACATTAGATCTTTTGTTTACCCATAGGATTTCGTTTGAAATTGCAATTTGTAAACTGAAAATCGTCTATCCGTTTACCAGTCTTTTTCTGTTTTTATTTTTACGCCTTTAACCTTTTCTGCGTTCATTTTTTCCTGAACTTTTTGCTCCTGGTTATTCATGGCTTCTAATAAATTCTTTATTTGCTGAGGTGACATTTGCCCTTGTCTAGGTTGCTGAGGCTGTTCTTTCTCATCGCCCTGTCCTTTATCATCTTTTTCGTCTTTAGGCTTACCATCTTCATTTTCTTTATCATCACCATCCTTCTTATCCTGGTCGCCTTCGTCTTTATTATCTTTATTCTGATCGTCTTTGTCGTCGCCCTGATCTTTATCGTCTTTGTTTTGCTGATCTTCCTTATTCTCCTGATCCTTGTCCTTCTGCTGATCCTGATTATCTTTATTATCCTTATTATTTTCGTCCTGATCCTGCTGATCCTGATCTTTTTGTTGCTCAGCACATACTTTAGCCAACCCTAAATTGTAACGGGTTTCTTCATCTGAAGGATCATTCCTTAAAGCATTTTTATAAGCTTCAACAGCTTCCTTACACTTCTTATTCTCCATTAATACATTCCCAATATTATGGAATGCCTTATGCTTTTCAGATTTTGAAGTCGCGGTTTTAGTAGCCTGCTCTAAACGGTACAAGGCTTCATCTATATTTCCTTTTTTAATATAGGAATTCCCTAAATTATAAATTCCTGCAACAGATGATGGTTGTTCTGAAACTGCTTTTCTGTAAGCCATCTCTGCTGAAACAAAATCGTCATCCTCGATTAAATTATTAGCTTCATAAACATAACCATCGGCCTTTTTTTGTGCCAACAAAGCAAGCTTTTGCGCTTCTTCATCCTGAGCAAAAGCATTACAAACAAATAATGATAATATGATTAATACTAAGTTTTTCATCACTAATTTTATAATTCTAAGATATAAAACCCTATATTTTTGATAGTTAAAAATTATATAAAATATTCTTTTTAAATCCCTTTAATAAGATTTCCGCTTTCGCGGAAATTATAGGTTTTCATTAAATAAATTCAATTTCTTTAACCAGGCGGTTTTACGGTCTAATAAGAAAATATCAAGCAATAAAAAGAAAATAGCGAAGCCTAAAAACCACTGAAACTGATCTTTAAAATCGGCAAACTGTTTGGTTTCAAATTCCTTTTTATCCATATTGTTTAAAATGTCTCGAATACTTTCTACAACCTCGTTAGTATTCCTTCCATTTATATAAACTCCATTAGCCTCGCTGGCAATGGTTTTAAGTGTTTCTTCATTTAATTTTGTAATAACCGTTTCGCCGTTACTATCTTTCTTGTAGTTTAAAAGCACACCATTTCGCTTCTCTGGAATAGGACCACCTTTTACATCTCCAACACCAATTGTAAAAATACGAATGCCCTGTTCGTTAGCTTGCTCAGCTACAGCAGCGGCTTGCTCACTGTGATCTTCCCCATCAGAAATAATGATTAAAACACGATTGGTTTGTTCTTCATCATCAAAATAAGTGGTTGCTAATTTAATGGCTTCATTGATTGCTGTTCCTTGCGACGATAACATATCGGTATTCATGCCTTGCAAAAACATTTTTGCAGACGCATAATCGGTTGTAATTGGTAACTGCGGAAATGCTTTTCCCGCGTATGCGATAATACCCACACGGTCGCTTGCCAGATTATTAATAATTTGTGTTACCAGCTGCTTTGCTTTTTCCAATCGGTTTGGTGCAATATCTTCGGCTAACATACTTTTAGAAACATCGACAGCAAAAACCACATCTACACCTTCACGCTTTACAGTTTCCAATTTAGAACCTACTTTTGGATTTACCAAAGCAATAGCCAAACATGCAAAAGCCAGACTTAAAACAATAACCTTTAATACCGATTTAAACAATGATGTATTAGGACTTAATCGCTTAAGTAAAGCTTTATCGGCAAATTTACGTTGTGCCCTGTGTTTCCATATTTGAAGCACCAAAAAGAATAGGATTATTACCGGAATAACACCTAATACCCAAAACCATATTTTCTCTTCTAATTGATACATATTCTCTCTTTATCTTTCTTGGAATTGTTTAATTGAATTAAACAAAACTTCTAAAAATAGTGTTACGTAGCAAGAATTCTAAAAGTAGCATGAAACCTGCTAAAATAACTAACGGACGATATTTTTCGTCGTAGTTGTAATATTTAAATTCTTCTATTTCTGTTTTTTCCAGTTTATTAATTTCCTCGTAAATATCCTCAAGCTTTTTGTTGTCTGTCGCTCTAAAATACACGCCCCCTGTCACCTTAGCAATTTCCTTTAACAAAACCTCATCAATTTCAACCTGAATACGGCCATATTGAAACTCACCGGTTCTTGGGTCTATAGCCACCGGTGACAGCGCCATACCATTTGTTCCTAACCCAATGGTGTAGACTTTAATTCCATATTCAACAGCTAACTCACTGGCTATTTTAGGGTCTATAAAACCTGAATTATTCACTCCATCGGTTAACAGAATAATCACTTTACTCTTGGCTTTACTATCTTTTAAACGGTTAACCGAAGTGGCCAATCCCATACCAATGGCAGTTCCGCCTTCAATAACGGTATTATATTCAATCTCCTTTAACGAACGTAATACAATGGTTTTATCGCTAGTAATTGGCGTTTTGGTATAACTTTCTCCGGCGTATTCCACCAAACCAATACGATCGTTTGGTCTTCCTTTAATAAATTCGGCTGCGACATTTTTTAAAGCTTCAAGTCGGTTTGGACGTAAATCTTTCGCCAACATACTTGCCGATACGTCAATCGCCATAACAATATCGATACCACGTGTTGTTTTTGTTTTCGTCGATACATCAACCGTGCGTGGTCTGGCTAAAGCTGTAATTAATAAACCTAAAACCAATAATCGTAGTGCAAAAAGCAGGTGTTTAAATTTCGGCAATACCGAATTGGTCACCTTAAACCCTTTAATGCTTGATATTTTTAACTCGGCAGTTTGCTTATTATGTTTAAACACATACCACAAAATAGCGAATGGTAACAATAACAGTAACCAGAAAAATTCTTTGTTTAAAAACTCTATTCCTTCAAACATTACTTTTCTGATTTATTAAGTTCAACTGAGTTTAAAATACGCTCTACCATCTGATCTGCATAAGTATCATTCTTTTTCCATGTTAAACTAATTTGCTGAATAACACTTCCGGATGTAAAACCTAAAATAGCATAATTAGCTGTTTCAAATTTATCGGTATTTGGCACAGGCATATCTAAAGTTCCGAATACTTTTAATCCTTCAGCACCGTTAGGTGTGGTAAACTTTTCGCTTTTTGTAACTATATTTTGAGCTCCGGCTTGTTCTAAAACCTTCAAACTGTTATCTAAGGCTTTTTGCAAATCGATTTTATTCTCCTGCCCTTGATTTTGACTTAAATTTTTAATTTTAGTTGTCGTTACAACAACATAAAAACGATCAATTAAACTACCATAAGTAAACTGAGTTAAATCTATTTGTTGTGCAATATCTTCTGGTAATTCAGGCGTTGTACGTCTTAACACTTTAGGCGTAGAAATGGTTACCGGTGGTACACCATAATCACTGGTTACCCATTCGCCTTCTAAAAGTTCCTTCGTTTCGTGACCAATAATGGTATCCTTTACATAACCAAAACCATATTTAATTCCGAAACCAACAAAGGTTGCCGTTAACAGGAATAAACTAATAACTACCGTTAAAATGATTTTGTTTCGTTTCTTTTTACGTTCCTGCTCGGCTCTATATTTTTCATCCAGAAGCTTTTCTTCTTCACTTGGTTCTGGAAGAGCTTCTTTTACGTGATCGATTTCTAAGTCGATGGTTTTTCTATCTAATTTAGCCAATTCTACGTCTACCGCAGACTTCGCGAACTTTACTAAATCGGCACGTTTTAAAATGCTTTCAAGATTTTTAATGTCTTCCTGACTAATATCAACCTGATTACCATCTTTCAGTAATTTTAATCGGCTAATTAACTCATCAGTTGTACTTTCTAATGCACGATCGTAAACTTTTTCGTCGAGATATTTTCTAATGATAAAGGTTAACTCTGAATAGTAATCTTTAATTTCATCATTCTCTAAATAATGACTTTCATCTAATTTTTTTAAAGCTAGTTTTGCACGGTCGTAGGGAGGCAACAAAGCTATTTCCTCTTCTTCTGTTAACGGTTTCTTTCTCCAGATAAACCAATAAATCAGGAATGCAATAGCGCCTACAATCAACAAAGCTACCAACGCATATTTCCACCAATTACTCGCTGGTTTTTCAACTTCAATAATAGGTTTAATATCGTAAAGCCCTTGTTTTGTAGTATCTATAACCACATTTCTTACCTCAACCTGTAACGAATCGGTAAAAAAGGTTTTATCACCAACAATAATTTTTTGTCTCGGAATAGTATAAGCCCCTGAATCGAACTGCGTTAATCCGTATTTTTTAATCAGGTTGAATTTCTCTTTATTCTTCAAGGTATCTACATCGTATGAATCAATAACCTCTAACGGATTGAAGGTTTGTCCTTCAGGAAAAACAACCAGATTCGTAGAATCGGTTTCCACAGAAACCGTATAGGTAATTTGTTGTCCGATTTTAATAGACGTAGAATCGATAGTCGATTTAACCTGCGCACCGGCAACAAACGAAAACAATACAAAACATACAGAAAACAAGATTGAAATCGGAAGGTTTTGACCTTTAGATTTTTGATTCATAATGTTCATTTTGTAACTCATATATGGTTTATCCTCTTCGTTTAAAATAGCCCAACATTTTTTTAACATAGCTCTCATCAACACGACAATCTATAGTTCCTGCTCCAGCCTTGTTAAAGCTTTCTTTATAATAATTTACTTTTTCCTGATAGTACTTCGCGTAGTTTAAACGTACTTTTTTAGACGATGTATTTACCAGCATATATTCACCAGTTTCCTCATCCTGCATTTGTACAACGCCTAAGTTTGGAATCTCTTCCTCACGTTTATCATACACACGAATTCCGGTTACATCGTGCTTGCCTGCGACAATTTTCATGGTATGATGATAATCGTCGGCAATAAAATCTGACAACACAAACACAATTGCCTTTTTCTTCATGACGTTTTGCATGAATTTTAATGCTTCTGCTAAATTGGTTTGTTTGCTTTCCGGTTCAAATTCAATTAACTCCCGAATAATACGAAGAACATGAGAACGTCCTTTTTTAGGCGGAATATAAAGCTCGACCTTATCGGAAAATAAGATTAATCCGATTTTATCGTTATTCTGTGTTGCCGAAAAGGCCAACGTTGCAGCAATTTCGGTAACCACTTCATTTTTAAATTGCTGATCGGTACCAAATAGTTCTGAACCCGACACATCGACCATAAGCATCATGGTGAGTTCGCGCTCTTCCTCAAACACTTTTACAAAGGGTTCGTTATAACGTGCAGTAACGTTCCAATCGATATTACGGACATCGTCACCAAAATGATACTGACGAACTTCACTAAACGTCATACCACGCCCTTTAAAGGTAGAATGGTATTCTCCTCCGAAGATATGATCAGACAAACGACGTGTCTTAATCTCTATTTTTCGTACTTTTTTTAGTAAATCTTTTGTATCCATTTTTCAATCATCATTAATAAACAAGCAAACTGCAACAGATACTATTAAGGCACTTCTATTTCGTTTACAATTTTATTGATGATGTCTACTGAAGTTACATTTTCTGCCTCAGCTTCGTAAGTAATACCAATTCTGTGTCTTAACACATCGTAAACCACAGCTCGCACATCTTCTGGAATCACATATCCACGACGTTTAATAAAGGCGTAACATTTAGCAGCTGTTGCTAAGTTAATACTACCACGTGGTGATGCTCCGAATGATATTAATGGTTTTAAATCGGCAAGTTTATATTTTTCAGGATAACGTGTTGCAAAAATGATATCAAGAATGTACTTCTCGATTTTCTCATCCATATAAACCTCACGCACCGCTTTTTGTGCATTTAAAATCTGTTCAATAGATACTACAGGATTTACTTTCTCCCAAGCCCCTTTTAAATTCGCGCGCATAATTAACTGCTCTTCTGCTATTTTAGGGTAGTCGATAACGGTTTTTAACATAAAACGGTCTACCTGAGCTTCCGGTAACGGATAGGTTCCTTCTTGCTCTACCGGGTTTTGTGTTGCCATTACTAAGAATGGTTTATCTAACGGAAAGGTATCATCTCCAATAGTTACCTGCTTTTCCTGCATCGCCTCAAGTAACGCCGCCTGAACTTTTGCAGGCGCTCTGTTAATCTCATCGGCTAAGACGAAGTTTGCAAAAATAGGTCCTTTTTTGATAGAGAAATCATTGACCTTCATGTTATAGATTAAAGTACCAGTAACATCGGCAGGTAATAAATCTGGTGTAAACTGAATACGGCTAAAACTACCGTGAACCGCTTGCGACAAGGTATTAATAGCTAAGGTTTTTGCCAGACCCGGAACCCCCTCTAATAAAATATGCCCTTGACCAAGTAATCCGATAAGCAATCTTTCAACCATGTACTTTTGCCCTACGATAACCTTATTCATCTCAAGCATTAGTAAGTCTACAAAAGCACTTTCTTTTTCAATTTTTTCGTTAATTGTCTTAATATCAATTGTACCTGTATCTTCCATCATTATTAGAATTTTTAAAAGCCGAATATAATACGCTTATTCGAGCAATGCAAATTGTTAATTTTTTTCTTCGAAGCCTGTTAACAATTGGTTAAAATAAATATTTTAAGAAGTTAATAATAGGTTAAAACAAAAAAAAGCAATGCGAATTGCATTGCTTTTAAAATTTTAAGGATTTTATTAATTATTATGCAGAAGCTGTTAAAGCAACTTCACCAACTGCAGTATCTGCACCCGGATTAACTGTTACTTCAATAGTTACACCATCATAACCTTCAGCAGAAACCGTTAAGGTATAGGTTCCCGCAGGCACATCTTCTAAAAGGAAAGCGCCTTCAACTGTCTCAACCGAAATAACAACATCGTTAGATGCATCTTCATCTCCCATATCGTCAACAAGAATTGAGGCTGCAGCATTAATGCCCTCTGCCAAACCTGAAACCGTACCAGATACAGAACCCGGTTTTAATGCTAAAACAATAGGCTGTGCTATAGTCGTAATTTCACCATTTATAACAACGACATCCAAAGCACTTGCACTTCCATAATCTGATGATTCATTTTCTGGAGTAGCTATCACTTCATAAGTTCCTGCTGGCACTCCCCATAATGCAAAACCACCATTCTCGTCTGTATAGGCAGAAATAACAAAATCGTCTTCAGTCTCTTCTGTTCCCATATCATCTACTAATACTGAAACCATCGCAGGAAGTGCTTCCATTGGTTCTACAGTACCTTCAATAATACCAGAATTTACCTCTGCACTTGCGTAAATTACAGGCTTTAAAATAATATTATCTGAATTTCCAGCCATTACAATAGATTTCTCAACATCGAAATCTAACACGTAATCGTAAGTGAAACCTTCTTCTAAAACCGCGTCAATTTTCATTTTTAATCCTGATTGCTGCGCACTTGGAGTTTTTAACGGGTAATTTTCAATAGTTCCTTCTTCGTCTATGGCAATATCGATATTGTTTCCATCACCTAACACTAAACGCATTTGGCTTAAGGTTCCGGCTGGAATCTGGTATTGATCAACCAATACTTTACTAAAACCTCCTGTAAAGTCTAATAAATTAACCATTCCGCCGTTAGCTTCAAGAGAAATCCATCCGCTCTCACTATCGCTGTTATCGTTCATTTTAATCATCACATCAACAATGTTTACATTTACGGCAGCATAATCGCCAGGGGCATCAACAAGTCTAACTGAAATTTTTGGTGCTTCGGCGCTTACTCCATCAGAATCAGAGTCTTTACAACCGAAAACAAAAGTTAATAATAACAGTGGTAAAATAAATTTTAGCTGTTTTAAAGTTTTCATAGGGTAATTTTTTTTAGATTAACTATTGTATATATACGCAGCAAAATAGAATACGGACTATATACAACCTCTATTTACTGAATCCAAAACCACTATAAAAGCGGCAAAGGCTATCAACAAAATAAAGTTTAATTTCTTTTTCAATTTTAAAATTCGGAGAATCAATTTACCCATTTAAACTTGTTTTTAAGTACTTTTATATATGAATTGCAGATAAATTGATATGAACTGCAAAATACTTGACCTTTAAATTTTATTACTAAAATTACTGATGACAAAAACAGCCTTAATAACCGGAGCAACGAGCGGAATTGGAAAAGCAACGGCATACGAATTTGCTAAACACGGTATTAAATTGGTGTTATGCGGCAGACGTTTAGAGCGCCTGGAAATGCTGAAAAATGAATTAAACACTTTAACTAAAGTTCATATTTTAAACTTTGATGTAAGTAACAAAACCGAAACGTTTAAAGCCCTTGAAAATCTACCCGAAGATTTTAAAACCATAGATATTTTAATAAATAATGCGGGAAATGCGCATGGTCTAGATCCTATTCAAGACGGCAGTATCGACGATTGGGATGCCATGATGGACATAAATGTAAAAGGACTGCTTTATGTAAGTAAAGCCATTATTCCACAAATGACTGAGCGTCAATCCGGACACATTATTAATATTGGTTCATCGGCAGGAAAAGAAGTATACCCAAAGGGCAATGTATACTGTGCCAGCAAACATGCAGTATTAGCAGTAACTGAAGGTATGCGCATTGATTTAAATCCGTTTGGCATAAAAGTTAGTGCTGTAAATCCGGGATTGGTTGAGACTGAATTTTCACAAGTCCGTTTTAAAGGCGATGAAAAAGCCAAAGATGTATATAAAGGATTCAAAGCTTTGCAAGCCGAAGATATTGCAGAAATTATCTATTTTGTAGTATCGCGTCCCATCCATGTTAATATTGCCGATTTACTGGTATTTCCAACAGCGCAAGCCAATAGTACTACCGTGAAAAAAGAATTATAATTTATGATTAACAAACGCCTGCTTATAAAACATTTATTAGCCCATAATGACGAAAACAGCTTTTACGACAAAAAGCGCAAGGTTGATATTAGTTTTAAAGAAGGTAAGGCAAAGTTTTTAAAACATGTTTGTGCGCTATCAAATAGTAATCCTAAAAACAATTCGTATATTCTAATTGGCGTCGAAGATCACGACAACCAGATTGTTGGTGTCGACTTTTTTGACGATAGTAAAATTCAAAACCTGATTAATGCGTATTTAACCAATCCCCCAATTGTGCAGTATGAAAACATCTCGTTTCCACATTTACCCGACGACAAAGTTGTTGGATTGGTTACCATACGTCCTACAGGAAAAATAACCTCACTCCGAAAAAATATCTGGAAATATTACGGAGGATCTGTTTTCTTTAGAGATGGCAGTATGAGTATGCCTAAAGTGTTTGATATTGAAATAAAGGATATCAACTCTAAAATTGTTGAAGCCATTGAAAACAATGCACAAAACAATATTGAACACACCTTAAACGGCGTTTTCGACTTTATGAATCTTCATAAAGATTACAATCCACAGTATAAAGTTTTTAAGGAGTATTTTGTAGTCTGTTGGTCAGGTCAGAAGAAAGTTGTAAAAGATGAAACTTTTTACTCTCGAGTAGATATCAAACTCATCAACGAACAGGTACTACTGTTTTTTTCAGCTTTAGATGAAGTTGCCATAACCATAAACGACGATTCTTTTAAAATTGTTGAATATGTAAATCTTGGATTTCAAAACGCAAACAAGTATTACCAACTTGAAGAAACAATTATTCAATTTGAAAATAACGCCAGTTATAACATTGATACCAAATTACTTTTCGAGCCACCACAATACGATAAAAAGGTACTATATCATATTTACAATACCAATAACACTATTTTAGAGAAGCTGAAGAAAGGGCTTTCGTTTACCCCAAATGAAGAAGCCGATTTAAAAAATTTACCGGTTACCTACTTAATATGCTACTTTAATTCGTTTCACGATGCCATCGATAAACTTAATGAAGCAAAACCTTATTTAAGAAATTATAGTGAATCGCTATACCAACTTTATAAAGAAACCATCAGAATTTTAAGAAAAGTAAAATATAGTTGATAAAAAGTTTCTTAATTTTAATTTAATATAAAATATTCACACCATATAGGAAAATTCATTATATTTGAACTGCTATTAATCTTTTTAAGATATGACCTTGTTTCTAATCGAGCTTGCTCAAACTGAAACAAGGTCTTTTAGTTTTCTGCAATTACAAATCGAATTTTATACCTTGAGCTAAAGGTAATTCAGTCGTATAATTAATGGTATTGGTTTGACGGCGCATATAGACTTTCCATGCATCAGAGCCTGATTCACGTCCTCCGCCAGTTTCTTTTTCACCACCAAAAGCACCACCAATTTCAGCTCCCGAAGTTCCTATATTTACATTAGCAATGCCGCAATCTGATCCTGCAACAGATAAAAAGCGTTCGGCTTCACGTAAATTATTGGTCATAATTGCCGATGACAACCCTTGAACCACGCCATTTTGAATCTCAATGGCTTTTTCCACATCACCTGAATATTTCAACAAATACAGTACTGGTGCAAATGTTTCATGCTGAACAATATCGAAATGAGGTTGCGCTTCGGCAATTGCTGGTTTCACATAACAACCACTTTCAAAACCTTCCCCTGATAAAACACCGCCTTCAACAATTATCTTACCACCTTCTTTCACAACTTTAACTAATGCATTTTGGTAATTCTTAACAGCATCGGTATCAATTAATGGTCCAACATGATTTTTTTCATCCAGCGGATTACCAATACGTAATTGTTTATAGGCATCGACAATAGCCGATTTTACTTTATCGTAAATACTGTCATGAATGATTAATCGACGTGTACTGGTACAACGCTGTCCTGCTGTTCCGACAGCTCCAAAAACAGCTCCAATAACCGTCATTTTTATATCGGCATCCGGAGTTACAATAATAGCATTATTACCTCCCAATTCGAGCAAACTTTTTCCTAAACGTGCAGCAACTTCCTGAGCCACAATCTTACCCATTCTAATAGAACCGGTTGCCGAAACCAGAGGTATGCGTTTATCTTTAGTAATTAACTCCCCAACCTGATAATCGCCATTTACTAAACACGAAATCCCTTCAGGTAAATTATTCGCTTTAAAAACTTCGGCTGCAATATTCTGACAAGCAATACCACAAAGCGGTGTTTTTTCACTTGGTTTCCACACACATACATCTCCACAAATCCATGCTAATGCCGTATTCCACGACCATACTGCTACTGGAAAATTAAAGGCTGAAATAATACCAACCACACCAAGCGGATGGTACTGCTCATACATACGATGCCCCGGACGCTCTGAATGCATCGTTAAACCGTGAAGCTGACGCGATAGTCCCACAGCAAAATCGCAGATATCAATCATTTCCTGAACTTCGCCAAGACCCTCTTGATAAGATTTTCCCATTTCGTAAGAAACCAGCTTACCCAGAGCTTCTTTCTTCTCGCGAAGTTTTTCACCAAACTGACGCACTATTTCACCACGCTGCGGTGCAGGCATTAATCGCCAGGTTTTAAATGCCATTGTTGCTGTTTCTAAAACCTGTTCATAATCGGCTTTTGTAGTTGATTTTACCTGAGCAATAAGTTGTCCATCAACAGGAGAATAACTTCCGATTAAATCTCCCGAACCAAAATTATCCGCCCCTGTTGATGTTCCTTCATTTATATCTTTAACCCCTAAAATTTCAAGAGCTTTATCTATACCAAAACTTACAGTTTCTGCCTGCATATTTTATCGATTTATTATTAATTTTAATATTCTTTACGAATATAACAATTAAATAACGGTTTTCTCGAACAGATATTCAGAAGATTTCACTGGAACTTCTTTTTCTTCTTTATGCTTTTTATTAACTAAACTTCGAATAACCAAATAGCCTAAAATACCTGAAATGAGGGAACCCCCTAAAATTCCGACTTTAGCCGAACTCAACAACACTTCATCTGCAAATGCTAAATTGGCAATGAATAAAGACATGGTAAAACCAAGTCCGCCGAGTAAAGCTGCTCCTAAAATATATTTGAAATCAACCCCAACAGGTAAGTATGCTATCTTGGCTTTAACAGCCAACCAGGAAGCCAAACTTATACCTATAAATTTACCTAAAATCAATGCAATAGCTATCGGAACAGCTAAACCAAAATTAATCTCCGAATCACTAGCTAGACTCACTCCAGCATTGGCAAAAGCAAATACCGGCATGATAAAAAAGACAATCCATGGGTGTAAATCATGTTCTATTTTCTGCAATGGTGAATTAATGCTTTCTGAAGCCATTCTAATATCGATAGCCGCATGAACATGCTCTTCTTTTAAAATATGGTGTGTTGTAATATGCTCGCGTTCTTCAGAAAATCTTTTTAAAGACGCTTTAATTTTTTCAAAGAAACCATCTAAAGTTGTGGTTCTTGTTGCCGGAATAGTAAACGCCAGCAATACTCCTGCAATGGTTGGATGTATTCCCGATTTTAAAAACAAAATCCAAACAACAACACTTAATGGGAAGAAAATAAATTTAGAGAAGTATTTTTTCATTCCTAAAATTGTCATGAAAAGTAAAATAACAGCCGAATACAGAATAAGCATTAAATTGATGTCGGTGACATAAAACACCCCAATAACAACAACCGCTGCCAAATCATCTACAATAGCGAAAGCTGTTAAAAAGACCTTTAATCCTAATGGTACTCGTTTACCAAATAACTTTAAAACACCAAGTGAAAATGCAATATCGGTCGCCATTGGTACCCCCCAACCTGATTTCAATTCCGGATTTGAAATCATTGTTATATATATGATAATAGGAACAATAACGCCTCCCAAAGCGGCTATTACAGGCAATGATGCTTTTCTGATGGACGATAACTCCCCGTCTAATATTTCTCGTTTAATTTCAAGCCCTACGTGAAAAAAGAAGATAGCCATTAAACCATCGTTAATCCAAAGATAAAAGGGTTCGGTTAACTCAAATCCATTATGCACAAATCCAAAGGTAAATTCACTTTTTAATAAATCGTGATACATAGAACTCCAAGGAGAGTTCGCTACAATTAATGCCAAAGCTGTAGTAAACAACAATAAAAAGCTTCCTGAGTTTGAAGACTTTATAAAGCGGTTTATAGGGTCTAATATCTTATTCATTTTTCAAAAAAAATCTGTTTCGGATTCCAAGATACAAATAACAACCCCTGTAAAATATGACAATTATCAAGTTTAGAATGAAGCACTTATATGAAATCTAAATTTTATAAAAAACACCTACCTTTAAAACAACCAAAAATCCATATCTCATGTCTCGATTTATTTTAGCCTTTTGCTCATTTATAATTTGTCTTTCATGTAAAAATGAAACTAAAAGTATTGAAGCCTTAACAACTAAGGAACCAACTTTCGCCATCGTTATTCACGGTGGAGCAGGAACGATTTTAAAGAAAAATATGACGCCTGAAAAAGAAGCGTTATATAAAGCGAAGCTGGAGGAAGCTATTAAAGTTGGTTATCAAATTTTAAAAAACGGAGGCAGTAGTTTAGATGCCGTACAAAAAACAATTAATGTTTTAGAAGACTCACCTTTATTTAACGCTGGAAAGGGAGCAGTTTTTACTAACGCAGGAACTAACGAACACGATGCCTCCATTATGGATGGAAAAACATTAAATGCCGGAGCATCAGCGGGAACTAAAACCGTTAAAAATCCGATAGATTTAGCTCGAGCGATTATGGAACATTCTCCCCACGTAATGTTATCCGGAGAGGGCGCGGAGCAATTTGCAACCGAACAAGGTTTACATATTGTAGATTCTTCATACTTCTACACAGAAAACAGATTTAATTCCCTTAAAAAAGTAAAAGCCTCTGAACAGGTTGCTTTTTACGATGACGAAATTAAAGATTCTAAATTCGGAACTGTGGGTTGTGCTGCTCTAGATAAAAACGGCAATCTTGCAGCAGGAACCTCGACCGGAGGCATGACCAACAAACGCTGGGGACGTATTGGTGACTCCCCAATTATTGGTGCGGGAACGTATGCTAACAATAATACCTGTGCTATTTCATGCACCGGTTGGGGTGAATTTTTTATCCGTTCGGTGGTTGCTCATGATATCTCTGCTCTTATGGAATATAAAGGCTTATCAATTGAAGAAGCTGCCAAAGAAGTTATACAAAATAAAGTACCGGCTTTAGGTGGCGATGGCGGTATTATTGGGGTTGACAAACACGGTAATATTGCTATGGAATTCAATACGGCTGGCATGTACAGAGCCACTATGAATGCTAACGGCGACTTATATATTGGAATTTACGGAAATTAAACGCAACCTTTTCTTACTTTCTGTATCTCATCTTTAAATGATATAACTACTATGAAAATTTTCAGCTTATTCCTTGGTCTTTTTATTTTATTATCTTGTAATTCAGATTCTGATGAAAACGGAATTGACTGTTCCTCGATAACTATTGTACCTCCATCTATATTATTGAAAATAACAAATTTAACTGGTGATAATTTAATTGAAAAAGAAACTTATATCTCTAATAATATTACAATAGAATTTAATAATGATTTATATAAAAATGTTGTAAATCAAAACTTTGAAAATTTCAAAAATCTTATAAATATTCCGCTTTACGGCACCGATATGGAAAGAGAATATAAAATCAACTTATCTGAAACAGAAACCGACATTTTAAATTTAAATGTATCATTTAAGGAAGGCGCTTGCGGAATTAAAATAGCAACTCCCAACTCAGCTACTTACAATGGTAATACAGTTACTATAGAAGATTACAACAACAATTATCTTATTACCGTTGTAAAATAGATATTATCTTAACGAGAATCCTTTAGCAGCCCACCACGGATGGATTTCAATAATTAAGCGTCCGGCTTTTACCATTGGGTCCGCATTGGCTAAACTATCGGCCATTTTTTGTGTAGGTACATTATATATGGTAATACCTCGAATATCACCATCATCTCCAAAAGGTCCTGAAATATCTGCATACCCTAACTCATACATTTTACCTAAATGATTAAGGTGTGCTTCCTGCAGTAATTCGGCTTCTTCTTCGTTTTGCGAACGTATTGGTCCGCTTTTTAAGAAGGCCATAAAGTACTGCTGCATTAAAATGGTATCCTGTGTTTTTTCATCAACATAATCAAAAGTTTTAAACCCTTTAACGGCAAGTTCTTCCTTAATTTGTTGCATAGTTTTAACCACAGGTTTTTTTACAACTTCTATCGTATCCTTTACGTCTTCAATAGACTCAGAAATGACTTCCGTCTCTTTGGACTCATTTTTACAGGCAACAAAAGCCAATAGCAATACAAAAACCGATGCTGTTCTTTTTATTATTTCCATAGTTTAAATGCGTGTTTACTTAGTTGTGAATTATAATATTTTACATCACCGGTGACTTCTGTTCCAAGCCACTCGGGTTTTATAAATTGATCTTCTTTAGTTACTAATTCTACTTCGGCTACAATAAGCCCTTCATTATCGCCGTAAAACTCATCGATTTCAAACGTATGCTTTCCGGCTTTTACTTCATAACGCGTTTTATCGATAACGCCTTCCTCGCAAATTTTTAAAAGGGCCTCTGCTTCATTTTTAGCAATTTCCCTTTCCCATTCAAAACGTTCCAGACCATCGCTTGACGAGGGACCTTTCACCGTGATGAATCCTTGTTCCCCCTTTAAACGTACACGAACCGTTCTGGCCTTGTCGGTATTTAAAAATCCTTGAATTATTCTCGTTTGCTTATACGCTTCAGCTTTAAAAGCTGTAGACTTTACTAAAAATTTACGTTCAATTTCTATCATTTAGATTAGCTATGCTTTTAATTTTATCTGAAGGAATACGCTTTTCATTATAAACATTATTATCCAGCCATACCATCGCCCGAGCGATTGTCTCAGGTTTTATAGATTGGTACTTTTTCAATTTACCAACCAACAAAGGATCTATCACTCGCATAAGCCATTTTGCTAATGACTCACCCAAACGCTTTTCTTCTCGGTTTCCCGCAATTAATGACGGTTGCAACAAAAAGGTATTTTCAACCTTTTGATCCAACACATCATGCTCCATGTCTCCTTTTAATCTGGAATAAAACACCGAGCTATTTACATTGGCTCCTAAAGCCGACACCACAACAAACGTATTGATGTTATTGCGCTTACACATTTGCGCTGCCATAACCGGAATACCATAATCTATCTTAGTGTAAATATCCTGATCTGGCGTTTTGGCCTTCGTAGTCCCAACACAACAAAACACCACATCGGCTTTAAATTGATTAGAACTCGATTCAAGATTAAATAAATCAACAAAATGTTCCTCCAACTTAGCGTGTTTTACCCCGCAGGCTCGTCGGCTAAAAACAATAACTTTTTTATACCTGTCATCTTCTAAAAGCAGCTGTAAAACCAGTCCTCCAACCAATCCAGTGGCCCCTAAAATAATTGCTGTTTTCAAATTATTGTTTTTAATGAAAATCGTTTGCTTTGATAAAGATATTATAAATTTACAATATGCTACCGACCACTAACATAAGAAAAATTATTCATGTGGATATGGATGCTTTTTATGCGTCTGTAGAGCAAATGGACAATCCCGAGCTTAAAGGGAAACCCATTGCAGTTGGCGGTGGTGGTAAACGCGGTGTTATTAGTGCGGCTAGTTATGAGGCTAGAAAATTTGGCGTGAAAAGTGCCATGTCTGGAACATTGGCGGCTAAATTGTGTCCGGATTTGATTTTTGTGCGTCATAATTTTGAACGTTATACTGAAATCTCAAAGAAGATTAGAAAGATTTTCTTGGAGTATACCGACCTCGTGGAACCCTTGTCTTTAGACGAAGCTTACTTAGATGTTACCCATAACAAAAAAGGCAACCCAAGTGCCTCACTAATTGCCAAAGAAATTCGCGAACGTATTTTTAATGAAATCGGATTGACAGCTTCTGCAGGTATTTCCATTAATAAATTTGTAGCGAAAGTAGCCAGCGATTATAACAAGCCCAACGGACAAAAAACCGTAAATCCGGAAGAAGTTATTGAATTTTTAGAACAACTCGATATTCGAAAATTTTATGGTGTTGGCAAAGTTACTGCTGAAAAAATGTATCAGTTAGGTATTTTCACAGGAATGGATTTAAAACAAAAATCTATTGAATATTTGGAAGAACACTTCGGGAAATCCGGTTCCTATCATTACTATGTGGTTCGAGGTATTCATACCAGCGAAGTAAAACCAAATCGCATTAGAAAAAGTTTAGCAGCCGAACGTACCTTTAGTGAAAATCTATCTAGCGAAATATTTATGTTAGAAAAACTGGAACACATCGCCGATGAAGTTTCACGACGCCTTACAAAAAGTCATGTTTCAGGAAAAACAGTAACCCTAAAAATAAAATACAGTGATTTCTCTCTTCAAACCAGAAGTAAAACGTTGCCTTATTTTGTTTCCGACAAACACCTCATTCTAGATACCGCAAAGGATTTACTCTATCAGGAAAAACTAAAAAATTCGGTACGCTTATTAGGTATTTCCTTATCCAATTTAAACACCGAAACAAAAAAAGAACCGGAACAAAAAAGCGTAAGTGTGCAGTTAAAATTTGGATTTTAATCTTAAAAAAAAGCCACTTAAATTCTTAAGTGGCTTTAAATTATATATTCTATTCTAGGACTTTTACTTAGTAATCTCTCTTACTCGAAGTGTATTTACCATACCTTTTTCGGCGATTGGCATAGACGCTAAACTCACGACCATATCTCCTTTCTTAACGAACCCTTGATCTCTAGCCATTCTGTTAATATCACCCACAGTTTCATCTGTAGACACAAATCTATCATAATAAAACGCCTTAACTCCCCATAATAAACTTAACTGCGTTAAGATGCGTTTGTTTGGTGTAAATACTAAAATATGACAAGATGGTCTCCAAGCTGAAATCTGAAATGCTGTATATCCACTATTCGTTAAAGTAGAAATCGCTTTCGCATCAATCTCGTTTGCCATTAATGCTGCATGATAACAAATCGATTTAGTAATGAAACGTTTTGTGCGTACATGAGGAGGTAATTGAGGCACTTGAATTAATGGTGAATCTTCAACGTTTTTAAGAATATTCGCCATTTGTCTAATTACCTGTACCGGATACTGACCAACAGAAGTTTCTCCTGAAAGCATCACTGCATCGGCACCATCCATAACCGAGTTTGCAACGTCGTTTACTTCAGCACGAGTTGGCGTCAAACTACTAATCATGGTTTCCATCATCTGAGTTGCAATGATTACAGGGATTCTAGCTTTTTTAGCACGTAATACCAATTGCTTTTGAATTAACGGCACTTCTTCTGCAGGCACTTCTACCCCAAGATCTCCACGAGCAACCATTAAACCATCACAGTTAGCAACAATAGCATCTATATTTTTAACAGCTTCAGGTTTTTCTATTTTTGCTACAATCGGAATTTTATGCTCGCTGTGCTTTTCGATTAAATCTCGTAATTGCTGTAAATCTTCAGCATGACGAACAAATGATAATGCAATCCAGTCAACATCTTGACTAATTGCGAAAATCGCATCTTCAATATCTTTTTCCGTTAACGCCGGCTGAGAAATATTTGTATTTGGAAGGTTAACACCCTTTTTAGATTTTAAAGGACCTCCCTGAATTACTTTTGCTTTAACTTCAGAATCTCCATCTGTTGAAACAACTTCAAAGATTAATTTACCGTCATCTAAAAGAATACGCTCCCCTGGTTTTGCATCCTGAGGAAATCTTTCATAGGTCATGTAAACACGCTCCTTAGTTCCTTCGAAACGTTCTCCTGTAGCAAAAACAATTTCATCACCCGGATTAACAACAACCTCTTCCTTCATGACCCCAACACGAAGTTTAGGACCTTGTAAATCGGCTAAAATCGCCGCAGAAAAACCAAATTCATCATTCAGTTCACGTATCATTCTTATGCGCTCGGCAACATCATTATAATCGGCATGAGAAAAGTTAATTCTAAAAACATTTGCGCCTTCTTCAAGCATTCCTTTTAGAACTTCTTTTGTACTTGTAGCAGGACCTAAGGTTGCTACTATTTTGGTTTTTTTATTTAATGGCATTAGCTAAAAAATTAAATTTTCTTTTGACTTCAATTTATTAATATCAACACTAAAGGCTGTTGCTACTTTAGGAATACTCTTTATACTTTGCAGTATATATTTTTCTTTATTGGTACTAAACTCGTTATCTATTTTTAAAAAATAATTAACTGCCTTGTGTTCCGGTATTAAATAGGATAATCTTGTTATCTTTTCCTGTAAATCGAACAACGATTTACCCATGTCTGGTTGATGTATTTCAGTTTTACATGCATTGGAAACCAAATTCCATGTGGTTAACTGTCTTTCATCTTTCCATTCAAATACAGAATAGGCTGACTGATCTATATTAACATCAATATCTGCATCTTTTCGAGCCAGACTAATTCCTAAATGTTTGTTTAAAAGATAAGCTAAACGGTAATCGTCAATAGAACAATGAATCGCAATTAAAGTATGTGATACTTCTTCAAAAACATCATCCAGAATAAGTTTGTGAATAGCCATAACTTATATTAAACGTTGTAAATATAATACTTAATAACATTCAACTGTTATAACTTTATATTAATATTTAGAAGAATTTTAACTAAAACGTTGTAGTTAATAGCTTTGTTTGATAAGTTTTACAGCATTTTTGATATTTTATTCTGAAATACAAAAAACGCTCGCTTTGATGCTTTTTCCTCTGCTTTTTTCTTTGATGTAGCCCTGGCTTTAGCCACGACTTTATTGTCTATTGAGAGCTTAACCGAGAAGTGTTTTACTTCATCTATACCGGTATCGTCGTAAACATTATAGTTGAATGTTTTCTTCTCCTTTTGACACCATTCGATAAGTAAACTTTTATAACTAATAACTTTACCTTCCAGACGTTCAATATCTACATAAGGAATAATAATGCGATTGTAGATAAATTTTTCACAGTATTCGTAACCGCGATCTAAAAAAATAGCACCAACTAAGGCTTCGAATAAATTTCCGTGAATATTTTCTCCAAACTGACCCGGTGGAATTTTGCTTTCAACCAAATTAATCAGTTTCAACTCCTTCCCCAGTTCGTTAAGATGCTCTCTACTAACTACTTTAGAGCGCATTTTTGTCAAGTAGCCTTCGTCTCCACTTGGCACTTCTAAATAAAGATGGGAAGCAATAACAGCACTTAACATGGCATCTCCTAAAAACTCCAATCGTTCATAATTAACAGCGTTTCCTTTGCTGTCTTTAATATTCATCGAGCGGTGTGTAAATGCCTTTTTGAAGTATTTTAATTCTTTAGGTTTAAACCCAAGAATCTTATGTATTTGCATAAAAAAATTCCCGTTGCGTTTAAAACGGGAATTTAATATGTTACGAATGTTTCTCATTCGGGATTTAGTCTAATTTCTTGAATAATACACAAGCGTTATGTCCGCCAAATCCAAATGTATTACTCATAGCCACTTTAATGTCTCGCTTTTGAGCCTTATTCAAAGTTAAATTTAATTCAGGATCAATGTTTTCGTCTACCGTTGTATGGTTAATGGTTGGCGGAACAATTCCGTTTTCCATAGCCAAAATAGTCGAAATAGCTTCAATAGCACCTGCAGCACCTAATAAATGCCCGGTCATTGACTTGGTTGAATTAATATTTATGTGTTTTGCGTGATCGCCAAACACCTCTGAAATTGCTTTAAGTTCTGCAACATCTCCTAATGGTGTAGATGTACCATGTGTATTAATATGGTCTACGTCTTCAGGATTTAAACCTGCATTCTCTAAGCAATTTTTCATTACGGCTACTACGCCTTTTCCATCTGGATGTGGTGCCGTCATGTGGTAAGCATCAGAAGATAAACCTCCACCTATAAATTCTGCGTAAATTTTCGCACCTCTTGCTTTTGCGTGCTCATATTCTTCTAGAACAAGTGCTCCTGCACCTTCACCCAATACGAAACCGTCTCTTGTTCCGTCAAACGGACGAGAAGCTGTTTCTGGGCTTTCGTTTCTAGTAGATAAGGCATGCATAGCATTGAAACCTCCCATTCCTGCAATTGTTACTGCTGCTTCGCTTCCTCCTGTAACCACTACATCACAATGTCCTAAACGAATAGAGTTTAGCGCATCGAACATAGCGTTTGCTGAAGAAGCACAGGCTGAAACCGTTGTATAGTTAGGCCCCATAAATCCATGTTTAATGGATATATTTCCTGGTGCAATATCTGCAATCATTTTAGGAATAAAGAACGGATTGAATCTTGGCGTACCATCACCTTTTGCATAGTTCAATACCTCGTCTTGGAAAGTCTCCAAACCTCCAATACCTGCACCCCATATTACCCCAACACGTAGCTTGTTTACTTTGTCTAAGTCTAAATTCGCATCTGCAATAGCTTCGTCTGAAGCTACCATAGCATATTGCGTAAACCTATCCATTCTACTCGCTAGCTTACGGTCTATGAAGTCTGTTGCTTTAAAGTTTTTCAACTCACAAGCAAACTTGGTTTTAAACTTCTCGGTATCAAAATATGTTATAGGCGCAGCACCACTTTTACCACTAATTAGGCCTTCCCAATATTCATCTTTGGTATTCCCAATTGGTGTTAAAGCGCCCAATCCTGTGACTACAACTCGCTTTAATTCCATAAAGTACTTGGCTTATTTTGCTTCTTCGATATATGATATAGCTTGACCTACAGTTGCAATGTTCTCTGCTTGGTCGTCTGGAATCTGGATGTCGAATTCTTTTTCGAACTCCATGATTAATTCTACAGTATCTAAAGAGTCTGCTCCTAAATCGTTAGTGAAGCTTGCTTCAGTTACAACTTCGTTTTCATCAACTCCTAATTTGTCTACGATAATCGCTTTTACTCTTGATGCAATGTCTGACATAATCTTTTAATTTTAAGTTTTAATTAGTTGGCAAAAATAAAAAACTTTATTTTTATAACACACGTTTAACATTAAAAAAGTGTTTCTAATTTACTAAATTCCTTTTAAGAATTTAAATTTAACCCGCTAATTGTTAATAATTATTCTTTTTTTTGCCGAACAAAACATAACATCAATAGGTCTGTAAATGAAACGTATTGTCATTTTTGCGTCAGGAAGTGGTTCAAATGCCGAAAATTTAGTTGCATATTTCAACAACAGTGATATAGCTTCTGTTGTGCAAATACTCACAAACAATCCGCAAGCTAAAGTTCTAGATCGCGCGAAACGATTAAAAGTTAGTGCGCTATCATTCAACAAGGTCGCTTTAACAGAAACAAACGACGTTTTAAATCTATTGAAAGCCACAAAACCAGATTTAATTGTCTTGGCTGGATTTTTATGGAAATTCCCTGAAGCAATAATAAATGAATACCCTAATAAGGTCATTAATGTTCACCCGGCACTGTTACCTAAATTTGGTGGTAAAGGCATGTATGGCATGAACGTACACCAAGCCGTTGTTGAAAACAAAGAAACTGAAACAGGAATCACCATTCATTATGTTAATGAAAATTACGACGAAGGCGCTATTATTTTTCAAGCTAAATGTGTTGTAGACGCAAAGGATACCGCCGAAGATGTTGCTGCTAAAATTCACGAACTAGAAATGGAACATTTCCCTAAGGTTGTCGAGCAACTATTAACAAAGCAAAACTAACACCTACAATATATTAGGTATACAGTCGCAATAAACCATGTCTAAAAAAAAGAAGAAATACTATACCGTTTGGAAAGGACATAAAACTGGTGTTTTTGAAACATGGAACGATTGCAAAGCTCAAATAACGAATTACGAAGGTGCTCAGTATAAATCATTTGAAACCTTTGAAGCCGCCAAAAAAGCTTTAAACGGAAATTACAAAGATTTTATCGGAAAAAACAAATCGTTTAGCAGCACATTATCTCCGGAACAATTAAAGAAAATAGGGCAACCTAATTACAATTCCATTTCGGTTGATGCCGCTTCAAGCGGAAATCCGGGTGTTATGGAATATCGTGGTGTCGATACCAAAACCAAACAACAACTCTTTATTCAAGGTCCCTTTCAGGAAGGCACTAACAATATAGGTGAATTTTTAGCCATTGTTCACGGTTTGGCGCTTCTAAAAAAGAAAAATAGCAACCGTATTATCTATACCGATTCTAAGACTGCCATAAGCTGGGTTAAAAAGAAAACCTGCAATACCAAATTAGAGCGCAACGAAAAAAACAAAGATCTTTTTGAATTGGTAGACCGGGCTCTTAACTGGTTAAAGACCAACAACTACACGACAACCATAGTAAAATGGGAAACAAAAGCCTGGGGTGAAATCCCTGCAGATTTTGGACGAAAATAAATTCGGTTTTTAGCAGTTAAAAGACGTATATTTGCACCAAAATTAAAAAACCTCTATGGGTAAGTTAGTTATTGTTGGCACAGTAGCCTTTGATGCTATTGAAACGCCGTTCGGAAAAACCGACAAAATACTTGGTGGTGCAGCCACTTTTATTGGATTATCTGCTTCACATTTTAACGTAGACGCTGCAGCCGTATCGGTTGTTGGTGGCGATTTTCCTCAAGAATATTTAGACCTATTATCAAATAAAAATATTGATATTTCAGGAATTGAAATCGTTAAAGAAGGAAAAACATTTTTCTGGAGCGGTCGTTACCACAACGACATGAACAGTCGCGACACTTTAGTAACAGAACTTAACACATTGGCAGATTTCAATCCCGTAGTTCCTCAGGAACACAGAAATGCCGAAGTGGTTATGTTAGGAAATCTTCATCCAATCGTCCAACTAAGTGTTTTAGAACAAATGGAAGAAAAACCGAAACTGGTTATTCTTGACACTATGAATTTCTGGATGGACTGTGCTTTAGACGATTTACATAAAGTAATCAAGAAAATTGATGTAATCACCATTAACGATGAAGAAGCCAGACAATTAACTGGAGAATATTCTCTTTTAGTTGCTGCTAGAAAAATTCATGAAATGGGACCAAAATATGTAGTGATTAAAAAAGGAGAACACGGTGCCTTATTGTTTAACAACGATAATGTATTCTACGCTCCTGCTTTACCATTGGAAGAAGTTTTCGACCCAACAGGTGCCGGCGATACATTTGCTGGAGGTTTCGCAGGATATATTGCAAAAACCGGAGACACATCATTCGAAAATATGAAAAATGCCGTAATTTATGGTTCAACATTAGCCTCGTTTTGTGTTGAAAAATTCGGTACCGAACGTATGCAGAATTTAACCGAAGGTGAAGTCCATAAACGCTTATTACAGTTTAAGCAGTTAACACAATTTGAAATAGAATTAGCATAAAACCGCGCGCTCGAATTTGAGCGCGTTTTTAATTATAAACGTTATTATTTACGCAAAAGCGACAAACACAATAGATCTAAAATGAGTGATGCTTTAAAACACGAATGTGGTATAGCCGTGGTTAGGTTATTAAAACCACTAGAGTACTACAAAGAAAAATACGGAAGTGCATTTTATGGTGTAAACAAAATGTATCTGATGATGGAAAAACAGCATAACCGTGGTCAAGACGGGGCTGGTTTTGCAAGTATTAAACTAGACATGAAGCCTGGTGAGCGATACATAAGCCGTGTTCGTTCTGTAGCACAACAACCTATTCAGGATATTTTTGCTCAAATTAACGATCGTATCAACACCGAGCTTACAGCTCATCCGGAATATGCAAACGACGTTGCTGCACAGAAAAAAAACATTCCATACATTGGTGAGGTTATGCTAGGGCACGTACGTTACGGAACATTCGGGAAAAACAGCGTAGAAAGTGTTCACCCATTCTTAAGACAGAACAACTGGATGCATAGAAACTTAATTATGGCCGGTAACTTTAACATGACGAATGTTAAAGAATTATTCGGAAACTTAATTGAGCTAGGTCAGCACCCTAAAGAATATACCGACACCATTACTATTATGGAAAAAATTGGTCATTTCTTAGACGACGCCGTTGCTAAACTTTATAAAGATCTTAAAAAAGAAGGATTCAGTAAAAAGAATGCTTCACCTCAAATTGCTGAGCGCCTAAAAGTCTCTAAAATTTTAAAAAGAGCGGCTAAAAACTGGGATGGTGGTTACGCTATGGCAGGTTTAATTGGTCATGGTGATGCGTTCGTATTACGCGATCCAGCAGGTATTCGTCCTGCATATTATTACCAGGATGACGAAGTTGTAGTTATCGCTTCAGAACGTCCTGTAATTCAAACAGCTTTCAATGTAAAATTTGATGATGTTCATGAATTAGATCCAGGAAAAGCTATCATCATTAAAAAATCTGGAGAAGTTCGTTTCAAACAAATTTTAGAACCATTAGAAAGAAAATCATGTTCTTTTGAGCGTATTTATTTCTCTAGAGGTGGTGATGCTGAAATCTATCAGGAGCGTAAAAAATTAGGTAATTTAGTAATGCCTAAAGTTCTTGAGTCTATCAACTACGATATTAAAAACACGGTATTTTCATTCATACCAAATACTGCTGAAACTTCTTTCTATGGAATGGTTGATTCTGCCGATATCTATTTAAATGAAAGAAAAACTGCTGCAATATTAGAAGGACAGCATTCGCTTTCTTCCGAAAAAATTAAAGAAATCTTATCAGAGCATATCCGCGTTGAAAAAATCGCTATTAAGGATGCTAAACTTAGAACTTTTATTACCGAAGATAGCAGCCGTGACGATTTAGTAGCACACGTTTACGACATTACTTATGGTGTAATTAAGCCAGAGGACAACTTAGTTATTATTGACGACAGTATTGTACGCGGAACAACACTTAAGAAAAGTATCTTAAAAATGTTAGACCGTTTAGGACCTAAACGTATTGTTGTTGTATCGTCTGCGCCACAAATTAGATATCCAGACTGTTACGGAATCGATATGGCCAACTTAGAAAGCTTGGTAGCATTTAGAGCGGCTTTAGAATTACTAAAAGAAAATGGACAGTATCATATAGTTGAAGAAGTTTACAATAAATGTATCGAGCAAACCGAATTAGCAGATAAATATGTTCAAAATTTTGTGAAGGAAATTTATGATCCGTTTACAGATGAACAAATTTCTGATAAAATCGCTGAACTTTTAAGTCCGGACAGCATTAAAGCTGAAGTAAAAATCATCTTCCAACCTGTAGAGAATTTACATGAAGCATGTCCGAAGAATTTAGGAGACTGGTATTTTACAGGAAACTATCCAACTGTTGGAGGTAACCGAGTAGTAAACAGAGCTTTTATTAATTTTTACGAAGGGAATAAAGAACGTGCTTATTAATTAAGCACTTCTTAAAAGATGACCTCTAAAAATATATAAATCTCATTTCATCTAAGATAAAATACATTTTAACTAAAAAAAATGCACTTTATCTAATAAATAATTTAATCACCTGAATTACATCTACTTTAGTAGGACCATAACATAAGTAGGTTAAGTTCATGGTAGATTTGGGGCAAAAAAAGGTGAACGCTTGTTCGCCTTTTTTTATGCTTTTTAGTTTCCTACACCAAAAACTCCTTAACAGTTTAAAATTCCTACCTAATTCACTTTAAACCAAAATTTTAGCACTTCAACTAAAATATTTTAACACTTCGCACTTCCCATCTATATTTGCTGAACCATAACATAAGTAGGTTAAGTTCATGGTAGATTTGGGGCAAAGAAAGGTGAACGCATGTTCGCCTTTTTTTATGCTTTTTAGTTTCCTAAAAACCAGAACCTTTACAAAAACTTAAATTTAAGGATATTCTCTTAAGCCAAATTATTGGTAGTTCACCCAAAATATTTTATCACAATTTTTTACCACAATATATTTGCTGTACCATAACATAAGTAGGTTAAGTTTATGGTAGATTTGGGGCAAAAAGGTGGGCATTCTGTCCACCTTTTTCATTTCTATTCCATTCTAAATACTACTGAAACTTTCAAATTAAAGCATAAAAAAATCGCCTGAATTACTCCAGGCGATTTCTAATATAATTTCAAAAACTAATTACTTAGCTTCAGCGTAACGTCTTTCAACTTCATTCCAGTTAACTACTTTAAAGAAAGCATCGATATAATCTGGACGACGGTTTTGATAGTTTAAGTAATATGCATGTTCCCAAACATCAAGACCTAAAATTGGAGTTGCTCCACAACCAATTCCTGGCATTAACGGGTTGTCTTGGTTAGCAGTAGAACAAATCTCTACTTTTCCACCTTTATGAACACATAACCATGCCCAACCAGAACCAAAACGTGTTGCAGCAGCTTTACTGAAAGCTTCAACAAATTCTTCCTTAGAACCAAATTCAGCTACAATAGCATCTTTTAATTCACCAGATAAATATCCTCTGTCTTCTGGATTCATTACAGACCAGAATAAAGAGTGGTTAAAATATCCTCCACCGTTGTTTCTAACAGCAGCGTTATTTAAATCTAAATTGGTTAAGATATCTTCAACAGATTTTCCTTCTAACTCAGTTCCTGCAATTGCAGCGTTGAAATTATTTGTATATCCTTGATGGTGCTTAGTATGGTGAATCTCCATAGTGCGAGCATCAATGTGAGGCTCTAAAGCATCGTAAGCATAACCTAATTCAGGTAATTCGAAAGCCATAATTTTTTGTTTTAACTATTAATAAATATTTTAAGTTCAAATTTACACATAAATGCCCTCAATTAAAAATAATTAATCGTTATGAAATGATTGATTGTTTCTATCTTGTGTTCAAATTTGAAATTTATGCTGCAAACCCCACCGTTTACTATATATAATGCCTCTGCAGGAAGCGGAAAAACCTTTACTTTGGTTAAAGAATATTTAAAAATTTTATTCAGTTCTGATACTTCCGATCAATTTAAACGCATTTTAGCCATCACTTTTACTAACAAAGCCGTGGCTGAAATGAAAGAGCGTATTATTGAAGTATTAAAGCAGTTTTCAGATCCTGAAATTTTAAAGCAACCAAACACCATGTTTGACCTTATTAGTAAGGATTTAAGTATGGAACCTTTAGAGCTGCATAAAAAATCTATCAAATTACTAAATACCATCATTCACAATTATGCAGCTTTCGATATTTCGACTATTGATGGATTTACACATAAACTCATAAGAACCTTTGCCTACGATTTAAAATTGCCTATAAATTTTGAAGTAGAACTCGATCAGGATACGTTACTCAATCAGGCTGTAGATAGTTTAATTGCCAAAGCAGGAACAGACAAAGCCCTGACTAATGTTTTGGTTGAATTTGCACTGGAAAAAGCAGACGATGATAAAAGCTTCGATATCGCCTTCGACTTTAATAAAATAGCAAAACTCTTAGTTAACGAAAATGACATTCCGTTTATTGAAACGCTAAAACATAAAACGCTAACTGATTTCAACTCTTTGAAAATTCAGCTTAAAAAAGACATCAAAACAACTGAAAAAGCTATTACTGAAGCAGCCCAGGACACCTTAGATTTAATTGAAGGTGCTGGCTTAGAATTTGGTGATTTTTCAGGGAGTTATTTACCTAAACATTTTAAGAAAATAAGCGAAGGTAATTTTGATGTTGCTTTTACCTCTAAATGGCAGGAAAAAATAGAATCTGCAACACTCTACCCAAAAAAAGTAAGCGGTGATGTTGCATCGACCATCGAGTCTATTCAACCTCAAATCGCATCGGCTTTTGCTTTAACAAAACAGGGTATTTTTCATGTAAAATTCCTGAAAGCCTTTTATAAAAACATAACACCGCTATCCGTGTTAAACGCCATTAATAAAGAGTTAAAAGCACTAAAATCAGACCAAAATAAAATGCTTATTTCTGAATTTAATACCATTATTAGTCGGGAAATAAGCAACCAGCCCACGCCATTTGTTTACGAGCGTCTTGGCGAAAAATTCAATCATTATTTTATTGATGAATTTCAGGATACTTCGGTTATGCAATGGCAGAATTTAATTCCGTTATTAGACAACTCCCTTTCGGCAGATAAAGGAACAACCATGCTGGTAGGTGATGCCAAACAAGCTATTTACCGCTGGCGAGGCGGAAAAGCCGAACAGTTTATAGATTTGTTCCTTGATAAAAATCCGTTTCAAGTCGAAAAAGAGTTAAAAAATCTGCCAGCTAACTTCAGGAGTTTTAAAGAAGTAGTAGATTTCAATAATAAGTTTTTCAACTTTCTTGCGCAGCAGGTATTTAGCAACAACACCTACCAAGACCTTTATGAAAAAGGACAACAAGAGATTAGTAAAAGTGAAAGTGGCTACGTAGAATTATCCTTTTTAGATATAGATAAAGAAGATGATCGAGACGAGCTTTTCTGCAAGCAGGCTTTAAATACCATTAATCGTTGTTTAGAAAATAATTTTAAGCTGGAAGACATTTGTGTTTTAGTTAGAAAAAAGAAGGAAGGTGTGGCTGTGGCTAATTATTTAAGTCAGTTTAACATTCCTATTATATCTTCCGAAACCTTATTAATTAACAATGCTCCGGAGATTGTTTTTATAAACAATATTTTAAAATTATTAATTCAACCCAAAAACAATGAAGTAAAAATTGAAATTTTAAATTATTTGGCTGATTTCTTTAACATTGAAGATAAACACGAATTCTTTAGCGAACATTTAAAATTAGAGTTGCACGAATTCTTTAAAAGTTATGAAGATTACGACATTTATGTAAACAGTAATTATTTGCTTCAGCTACCTTTATATGACCTTACCGAAACATTAGTAAGAAGTTTTAAGCTTGTTGAAAATTCTAATGCATATATTCAATTTTATTTAGACCTTGTTCTGGACTTTTCTCATAAAAAAGGATCGGACATCGAAGGATTTTTAGATTATTTCGATGCCAAAAAAGAATCCTTGAGTATTGTTTCTCCAAAAGGTCAGGATGCTGTTCAGATTATGACCATTCATAAATCTAAAGGTTTAGAATTTCCTGTGGTTATTTTCCCTTACGCAGATTTAGACCTCTACAGAGAAATTGAACCAAAAGAATGGTTTCCTATCAACGATGATATGTATCATGGCTTTTCTCATACCTTATTAAATTTCAATAAAGACTTCGAATATTTTGGAGATATCGGATTAGAAATCTTTAATAACCATCGTTCGGAACAGGAATTAGACAATATAAACCTTTTATATGTTGCACTAACACGCCCTGTAGAACATCTTTATATTATTTCAACGAAAGATCTAAGCACAAAGGGAGAACCTAATAAAAATAAATATTCGGGTCTATTTATAAATTACCTGCAACATCTTAACCTTTGGGATAATAATCAAAATTCCTACTCTTTTGGATCTCCTGAAAAAACAGTGAATCATGAAAATTCATCTAATGAGACCATTACCGTAAATGAATTTATATCGACAGCTAGAGAAGACCATAACATAAATATTGTTACAAAATCAGGAATGCTTTGGGACACAAATCAGGAAGAAGCCATTGAAAAAGGGAACCTTGTTCACAACATTATGTCTAAGATTATTTCTAAAAATGATGTTGATAATGCTATTAATGAATTTTTATCTGTAGGAACAATCAACCATTCGCAAGCAGATCAACTAAAAGATGTTATTAACGAAATTGTTAATCACCCTAAACTACAAAACTATTACAACAACGATAACACAGTTTATAACGAACGTGATATCATCTCAAAAGAAGGTATCATTCTAAGACCAGACCGTATTGTTTTATTTCCTGATAATCAATGTATAATTATTGATTACAAAACCGGAATGGAAGACAAAAAACATGCTCAGCAATTACAATCTTACGAAGATGTTTTAAACGAAATGCACATTTTTGTACTCAAAAAAATCCTAATTTATACAAACGAAGAGATAACAATTAAAGAAGTCTAAATCTTATAAATAAACTCTAATTTACCTTTCATGCGATTTTTATGCATTTAATCGAAAAAAAAAGATTCGTGTTTCAGAAACTTTATAAACCTTTAAATTTGCTAGCTTAAAAAATTGTTCAAACAAATCTGACACATGAAAAAAATTATTTTATTTTTCGCTTTAGTTGTTGTAGGCTTAAGCACCCTACAAGCACAGGATGCTAATAACCGTTGGTTAATTGGGATTGGTGTAAATGCGGTAGATACTTATCCAACAAATGTTGGAGATTCTCACTTCCCAGGCCAAAGCTGGTGGACTGACGAATACTTTAACGCAACAGACCACTGGAACATTGCTCCTTACCCTTCTTCTTTAACAGTTTCTCGTTACTTAGGTGGAAACTTCTCTTTTGGAGTTTTTGGTTCTGTAAACAAAATTTCAAAAGTTGGTGATGCTTCTACTTACTTAGGAAAACAAATTGATGACTTCTCATACTATGGTGTTGACGGATTCTTCAAATACAGCTTTAATACAGAAGGTGCTTTCGAACCTTTCTTAAAAATTGGTGGAGGTTACTCTTGGATTGACACAGTTGGAGCTGGAACATTAAATGGTGGAGCTGGTTTTAACTGGTGGTTCACTAAAAAGAAAAATGTTGCTTTAAACTTCCAATCTACTTACAAGCACTCTTTCGAAGATTATTTAATTCCTCACTTCCAACACAATGTTGGTATCGCTTACAAATTTGGAGGCAAAGATACTGACGGAGATGGAATTAAAGACAGCGAAGATGCTTGTCCAGAAGTTGCTGGTTTACCTGAATTCAATGGTTGTCCTGATAGCGATAACGATGGTGTTCAAGACAGCGAAGATGAGTGCCCAGAAGTAGCTGGTTTAAAAGAATTAAACGGTTGTCCTGATTCTGACGGTGACGGTGTTGCTGATAAAGATGATAGATGTCCTGATGCTGCTGGATCTAAAGAATTAAACGGTTGTCCTGATTCTGATGGTGACGGTGTAGTTGATATCGACGATAAATGTCCTAACGAAGCTGGTCCTGCATCTAACAACGGATGTCCTGAAGTTGTTGTAGATAACACTCAAGAATTAATCGATGCACTTGCAAAAACTATTTTCTTTGAATTTGATAGCGCTAGATTAACTCCAGACAATCAAATTACATTAAACAAGATTGCTGATTTAATTGAGAAAACTGACAAAACCTACAACTTAACTATTGAAGGTTATGCAGATAACGTTGGTCCTAAATCATACAACCAAACATTATCTGAAAAAAGAGCTAAAGCTGTTGCTGATTATTTAACTAGTACTGGAGTAGCTCCTGCAGACGTTTCTACAGTTGGTTTTGGTGAAAACAACCCAGTTGCTGATAACAAAACTAAAGAAGGTAGAGCTGAAAACAGAAGAAGCGAGATCAAAATCACACTAGTTTCTAAATAAAAAAACTTACATCTTTTTTTTTAAAAGCCTCACAATGTGAGGCTTTTTTTATTATATTTATTTTGTTAATAAATTTTAACAACTTAAATTTGTTTACGATTAACACTTAAAAATTAAACTTTTGAATATGAAAAATCTTAGCAGATTATTGTTCGCTATGTTGTTAGTGCTAGGCTACAGCAACATGAATGCGCAAGACAAAAACAATCCTTGGCAGATTACTATTGGTGCAAATGGCGTAGACGCTTACCCTTCTGGTGATGGCGTAGTAGGCAATGCTCAATTTAGTGAATCTATTTTCGATGAATTTTTCAATGTAGATGACCACTGGAATATCTTACCTTCATTATCTACAATTTCGGTATCTAAATACATTGGAGGAGGATTCTCTTTTGGTGTTGCCGGATCTTTAAACAAAATTGAAAAATGGGGTGACGTTCCTGGATCAGATCCAGAAGAAGTAAATGAAGTTGACGATTTATCATACTACGGTGTAGATGGTACAATTAAATACAACTTCTTACAAGGAACAACTATCGATCCATATCTTGGTGTTGGTGGTGGTTATACTTGGGTAGATGAAATCGGTGCCGGTACTTTAAACGGAACTATTGGTTTGAACATTTGGTTCAGCGAAAACATCGGTTTAACTTTCCAATCTTCTTACAAACACGCTTTCGAAGACTATTTACAAACACATTTCCAACATACTGCTGGTATCTCAATCAAATTTGGTGGAGCTGATAGTGATGGTGATGGTATTTACGATAAAGACGATGCTTGTCCTGAAGTTGCTGGTACTAAAGAATTCAACGGATGTCCTGATACAGACGGTGATGGTATAGAAGACAGCAAAGACGATTGTCCTAACGAAGCTGGTTCAGCTGAAATGAATGGTTGTCCTGATACAGACGGTGACGGTATTGCAGATAAAGACGATAAATGTCCTACAGTTGCTGGTTTAGCTTCATTAAACGGATGTCCAGATGCTGACGGTGACGGTGTTACTGATGGTGAAGATAACTGTCCAAACGAAGCAGGTCCTGCATCTAACAACGGTTGTCCTTACGCTGATGCTGACGGTGACGGTGTATTAGATAAAGATGATTTATGTCCAGACAAAGTGGGTACTGTTGCTAACAACGGTTGTCCTGAAGTAACTGAGGCTGTTCAAAAAGCTCTTAACGACTACGCTAAAACAATCTTATTCGACACAGGTAAATCAACAATTAAATCTCAATCTGCTCAAGTATTAGATGATATTGTTGCTATCTTAAAAGAATACCCTAACGCTAAATTTACAGTTGAAGGTCACACTGACAGCGTTGGTAGTGAGTCTTTAAACCAAAAATTATCTGAGTCTAGAGCTAGCTCTGTTAAAGATTACTTAACTAGCAACGGTATTGATGCAGCAAGACTTTCTTCTCAAGGTTACGGCGAGTCTAAACCAATTGATACAAACTCAACTTCTGCAGGTAGAGCTAACAACAGACGTGTTGAGATTAACTTAATAAAATAAGAAAACTAGATTCTAGTTTTTAACAAATAAGTTTTAGAAAAACGCTTCGGATATCCGGAGCGTTTTTTATTTTTATCCAATGACGACGTTTATTTTCGATGTTCTAAAAGATTTACAAGACAACAATAAAAATCTTTCAGAATTAACCTTTGTTTTACCAAGTAAAAGAGCAGGGCTCTTCTTAAAACACCAACTTTATAAAGTTTGTAAGCAAACTATTTTTGCTCCTGAAATCATAAGTATTGAAGAATTTGTCGAAGAACTTTCCGGATTAAAAACCGTTTCGAATACCGAATTACTTTTCGAATTCTATAATACCTATCTTGAATTAACTCCTAAAGAAGAAGCCGACTCCTTTGAAGTCTTTACCAAATGGGCGCAAATTTTATTACAAGACTTCAATGAAATTGACAGATACCGTATTCCTCAGCAAAAGATTTTCGACTATTTAAGCGATATTAAGGAAATAGAACATCACCATTGGTCGTTGGAAGAAAACCAAACTGACTTCATCAAAAATTATTTAGCGTTTTGGAACAAACTTCATAGCTATTATAATAACTTCTCTAAACAGCTTAAATTAAAACAAATAGGCTATCAAGGCTTACTATACCGAGAAGCGGCCGATAGCATTTCTAAATACATTAAAGAAAACCCGGAAAAGCAGCATTTATTTTTAGGATTTAATGCCTTAAACACCTGTGAAGAAACCATCATTCAAGCTTTACTTAAAGAGAATTTAGCAGATATTTACTGGGATATTGACGCCTCATTTTTCAATAACACCTATCATGATGCCTCGTTATTTACCAGACAGCATAGAAAAAACTGGCCTCATTTTAAAGAACATGACTTTAAATGGATCACACAAAATTATACCGTAAATAAAAATATATCCACCTTCGGTATTCCAAAAAATATTGGACAGGCTAAGTATATAGGTTCACTTTTAAAAGACTTACAGCAAAACAACCCAAATCTTGAAAACACTGCGGTTGTTTTAGGTGACGAAGATTTATTAATTCCAGTTTTGAACTCCATTCCAGACGGCATTAATGCTCTTAATATAACCATGGGATTTCCCTTAAAATCCATTCCACTAGCCTGGTTATTCGAATCGCTGTTTTACATTCATAAAACTCCATCTAAAAGCTTTTATTACAAAGATGTGATTAACATTATTTCACATCAGTTTATCAGACCATTGTTTTACGTTGATGATGTAGACTATGCTTCAAAACTTATTGAAACTATTGATGGCAATAACATTATTTACCTAACAGCAGAGCGCTTAAAGGCTATTGCCCCTAAATCCGGTAAATTGATTGATTTACTTTTCTCAAACTGGAATAAATCTATCGATTTAGCTTTAAAAAACTGCTCATCTTTAATTGTTATCATTAAAAAATATCTTGATCAGGATAAAGACTCGAACCTACTTGCCTTAGAATATTTATATCGATTTAACGAGTTGTTTAATGAACTGAACAACCTAAATTCTAAATATGAGCATATCACAGATATTTCAACCCTTTTCGGAATTTATAAAGAACTTTTAAGCTCAGAAACCCTAGACTTCCAAGGAGAGCCACTGCAAGGCTTACAGGTTATGGGAATGCTGGAATCGCGTGTTTTAGATTTTGAAACTGTCATTATCTCATCGGTTAACGAAGGAGTTTTACCTTCCGGAAAAAGCAACAATTCCTTTATTCCTTTCGATTTAAAAATCGAAAATAAATTGCCCACATACAAAGAAAAGGATGCGGTATATACCTATCACTTTTATCGTTTATTACAGCGTGCTAAAAATGTATATATTCTTTATAATACTGAAGCCGATGTTCTTACTGGTGGCGAAAAAAGCCGATTTATAACTCAGTTAGAACTCGAAAATATTCACAACATCAACCACCAAATTCTGGCGCCAAAAGTACCTGTTTTAAAACTAACAGAACATACTGTTGAGAAAACAGAACAACTGGTTAACGAAATTAAAGCTGTTGCAGAAAAAGGTTTCTCGCCTTCTTCATTAACGTCGTATATTCGAAATCCTATCGATTTTTATTATCAAAAAATATTAAAAATTAAGGAACACGATGATGTAGAAGAAACCGTTGCTGCCAATACCTTGGGAACAGTTGTCCACAACACGCTCGAAGATTTCTATAAACCTTTAGAAGGCTCGTTTATTTCAGTGGAAATTATTAAAAATTTAAAAACCAGAATTGACGAACGCGTTACATTTCATTTTAAAAATGAATATAAAGAAGGCGATATTACTAAAGGTAAAAACCTGATTATTTATGAAATTGCCAAACGTTATGTTTCTAATTTTTTAGACTTCGAAATTAAAGACTTAAAAGCCGGAAATGAGATAAAAATCATAGCTATTGAAGCCGACAATAAAGTTGAAATTACAGATATTCCTGAATTAGATTTCCCTGTTAAACTGGTTGGAAAAGTAGACCGTGTTGACCAATACAACGGCATCACCCGAATTATAGATTATAAGACAGGGCGTGTTGACCAGAATCAGGTTGAAATTGTAAACTGGGAAGACTTAATCACCGATTATAAAAAATACAGCAAAAGTTTTCAAGTATTAACTTACGCCTACATGATGCAACTCATGAATCAAATAAACCTTCCCGTTGAAGCCGGTATTATCTCTTTTAAAAACTTAAGTGCAGGTGTTTTAAAATTTGCAAAAAAGGACAAATCGGGTTACGGAGCAAAAAAAGAAGTTTTAATTACTCAGGAAACTATTGATAATTTTAAGATTGAATTAAAAAACCTTATTTTAGAGATTTGCAACCCTAACATTCCGTTTACAGAAAAAGACGTTTAAATGCTAACCAAAAAGCAAACTATTATTAATGGCTTACACCAAAAACCCATTTTAATTGATGCAACCTACACATCAACTAAAATCAATCAGCCCATTATCATATTTTGCCATGGCTATAAAGGCTTTAAAGACTGGGGTGCCTGGAATTTAATGGCCAACGCTTTCGCGGAAGCAGGATTTTACTTTATAAAATTTAACTTCTCGCATAACGGCGGGACGGTAGAGCAACCCATAGACTTTCCTGATTTAGAAGCCTTCGGAAATAACAATTACACTAAAGAACTTGACGATTTAAAAACGGTTATAGACTGGGTTTGTAATACTCCTAAACTTCAAGAGTTTGCTAATACAAATAACATAACCTTAATAGGTCATAGTCGTGGAGGAGGCATTACCTTAATTAAAGCAGAAGAAGACACACGAATTAAAAAACTTATTAGCTTAGCCAGTGTCTCTGATTTTGAAAATCGAATGATGCAGCTTTGCGATGCCAGCCAATGGCAGGAAACAGGTGTTACATTTGTAGAAAATGGCAGAACCAAACAGCAGATGCCCCATTATTATCAGTTTTACGAAGATTTTAAAGCAAATCAAGACCGTTTTAATATTGAACGCGCCGCAAAACATTTAAATATACCTCATCTCATTATTCATGGCAATGCCGATACTAGTGTATCTATTACTGAATCTAAACATATCCACAATTGGAATACAAACAGTAAATTTGTAACCATAGAAAACGCCGACCACGTTTTTGGAGCTAAACACCCTTGGGAACACAACAAACTACCACTTCAACTAAATACCGTAATTCAAAAGACTCTAAACTTTTTAAATGAATAACATGACAGCCACGAAAGAAACACATACCTACGAAAACGGAGAAAAAATTTATGTCGCCACCGATTGTATTATATTCGGTTTTGATGATGGTATTTTGAAACTTTTAGTTTTTGAGCGACGTGTTAAACCTAAACAAGGAGAGCTATCTCTTATTGGAAGTTTTGTTAGTCCAAACGAGAGTGTTACAGAGGCGGCTCAACGTGTTTTAAAGGAGATTACAGGTCTGGAAAACATCTATATGGAAGAACTAAAATCTTATTCAGACACGAGTAGAGATGATGGCGCTCGCTGTATATCTATAGCTCAATACGCATTAATACGTATTGGTGAATATGACAAAGAATTGGTTGCAAAACATGGCGCACATTGGTTTGAAGTCGATAAATTACCTAAACTGGTTTATGATCATGGTGATATGGTGCAAGATGCTTTAGAGCGCTTAAAATTAAAATCGAGATTTTACCCAATTGGTATTGAGTTATTACCAAAACAATTTACCATTCCGCAGCTTCAAAAATTATACGAGGTTATTCATCAAAAGGAATTAGATCCAAGAAATTTTAGAAAGAAAGTTTTGTCTTTAAAGCTCCTTATTCCGTTAGATAAAAAAGATAAATCGGGATCTAAAAAGGGAGCATATCTTTATAAATTCGACTATAGAAAATATAAAAAGCTTGAAGAAAAAGGCTTTAATTTTTCTTTGTTTAAATAAAAACATGCAACATAAAAAAATCCCAATAAATTACTTATTGGGATTTTCTTTTGATTAACACTTTGGTTATTTAGTATTGAACTTAAATATTGTTGTGGTTTGATAAGTATCATCAGGATTTAAAGTAACCGATGGAAACTCTGGTTGGTTTGGAGAATCTGGGTAGTGCTCGGTCTCTAAACAAAAGCCCGTTCTATGACCATAAGTTCCTCCGTTTTTAGAAGGTAATGTACCGTCTAAAAAGTTTCCAGTGTATAATTGAATTCCTGGCTCATCTGTATATACTTCTAATACTCTTCCACTGGTTTTATAGTAAGCTGATGCCGCTAAACGCATCCCTTCATCCTGATTGTTTAACACCCAACAGTGATCGTACCCTAAACCACGTTTTAACTGTGTATCTTCAGCATTAATATCCTGACCAATTGGCTTCGCTGCCCTAAAATCGAATGGTGTTCCTGTAACATCTGTTAATTCTCCTGTTGGAATTAAAGTCTCGTCAACCGGTACTAACTGATCTGCATCAATCATTAATTCGTGCCCTAAAATAGTTTGAGACTCATTTCCTGTTAAATTAAAGTACGAATGTTGTGTTAAGTTTACAATGGTTGGTTTATCGGTTGTCGCTTCATAAGCTACTTCCAGTTCATTGTTATTATTTAAGGTATAAACCACTTTTGTATCTAAATTACCTGGATAACCTTCTTCCATATCCTTACTTAAATACGTTAACACTAAAGAAGCAGTACTATCGGTTTGTGTTTCCGAAGCCGTCCAAACCACTTTATCGAATCCTTTTTTACCACCGTGTAAGTGATTTGGACCGTCGTTAGTTGCTAAAGTATATTCTTCTCCATTTAAAGAAAATTTCCCTTTTGCAATACGATTCCCGTATCGACCAATTAAAGCTCCAAAAAACGTTGGATTTGTTTCATAAGGTGCTAAGGTTTCATATCCTAAAACAACGTCTTCATATTTTCCATTTTTATCTGGCGCTGTCCAGTGTGTAATAATACCTCCAAAGGTGATAATACTGACTTCCATACCTTTTTCATTTTTTAAGGTATACTGCTCTACAGCGATACTATCGGAAGTTATTCCGAAAGGTTTCTTTGAAATCGTTACTAAAGGTGTTGGTTCGGTTACAATATCATCTTGAACCGTATTTTTTTTGTCACTTTTGCATTGCACACTTAGTAAAGCTGCACCCAATAAAGCAAACGTGTAAAGGCCTTTTTTAAATGTATTATTCATTTTATCTTTATTTAGTTATTCTTGAAACTGGATATAAAATTAGTCTTAAAATTGTTAAATTCACACTTATCGCAATTTAAATTTAATAACAGACACCGAATAAGGTTGTAAATTCAAATTAAGTATTCCGTTTTTATTCTGAATTTCAGCAGTTACAGGAACAATATTATCTGGGTTTTCAAATGAATTTTCATCCTCCAGGTTTTCACTTTTAAGAACAACTAATGCTCCTTTTTTATAAACCTTTTTCCCTTTTAAATTTATTGTAACCTCCTGTGATTGCTTTGAGGTGTTTACCACTTTTACAATCACTTCGTTTGTTCCTGAATCGGTAACTGCTGAAGCATATAATTCGTTTTGTCCTGTTAAATCTTGACCATCACTGGTTACCGAAATTAAATCGGTTCCGCGATTAGTTGAAAACAACTTTTGAACCTGATAATTCACTGTTCCATAAGATTCTAAGTTGTTAAACCAAATCATATCTGGTGTCCATTGCCAGCCTTCTTCATGAGCCATTAACGGCGCATACGATGTTAAATTTACCACCTCAGCATTACGCTCTAATCCTGTTATGAAAGCCGCTTCAGAGAAGGCACATTCCCAGTTATTTCTGTTTTCAGGGCTAGCAATAGCAACACTTTGTGCAGCGTATTCTCCTGCAAAAATTTTAGGTCCTTTTCTATCGTAACTATCATAACGTGTTGCGTTCTCTCTAAACCATTCTGGGCTACGATAATAATGTTCGTCTATAATTTCGGCATTTAGTTTTTTAAGCTCTTCCATCCCATATTCGAAGTAATCGCCATCAGGGAACGGACCACTTCCTGAAACAATAATCATATCCGGGTATTTTGCCTTAATAGCTTGTTCAAAAGCTTTATAACGCTCAATATAATCTGGTCCCCATTGTTCGTTACCAACACCAATATATTTTAAATTAAAAGGCTCTGGATGCCCCATGTCGCTTCTTAACTTTCCCCAAGATGTATGGATAGATCCGTTAGCGAATTCAATTAAATCTATGGCGTCCTGAACATAAGGATCTAGCTCATCCATAGGCACCAACTCCCCTGAATTAAACTGACAAGCCATACCGCAGCTTAAAATAGGTAGAGGCTCGGCTCCTAAATCTTCAGACAGCTGAAAATATTCGAAAAACCCTAAACCAAAACTCTGATAATAATCGGGTGTTAATCGATGACTAAACTCGGTATTCCATCGGTTTACCAAAACCTCTCTGTTTTCGATTGGGCCAACTGTTTTTTTCCATTGATAACGTCTTGCCAGTGTGCGCCCTTCAACAATACAACCTCCAGGAAATCTTAAAAATCCTGGATCTAAATCGTATAATAACTGTACTAAATCTTTGCGTAATCCTTTTTCTCTGCCTTTCCATGTATCAACAGGAAATAAAGAAATCATGTCTAAATCGATTTCTCCGGTACCTTCAAACGTAATTTTAAGTTTCGCCTTTGCCAATGTTTTACTGGCTGTAATTTGTGCTTTATAATCTGTCCAGTCTGATGATGTTATATCTACTGAAGTTTCTCCTAAAACCACATTATTTTCATCAATAAACTGAACATTTATTTTACCAATGTTTCCACTATGCTTAGCAGCTGATAAATACAAATTATAGCTTTCGCCTTCTTTGATTCCCATACCACGGAACCCCTCGTTAATCAATTGATAGCCTTGATCATCATTTACTTTAACTCTAATAAAATTGGTGTTTCCGGGGTTATCTGCATATTTCACGATAGATCCAATTCCGGAATTATTATTAAATGAATGTCTATCACTGTTGGGTTGTATCCAGCCTAAAAACGGATCGACCGTAAACTCGAACGATCTGTTTTTTATCATTTCTGCATACAAACCGCCATCGGCAGCAAAGTTGATATCTTCAAAAAACACACCATACATCGTTGGTTGAATCTCTGCTATTTTATTATTGATATCTACCTCTAAATCGGTTTGCCCAACCACCAAAAATGCATTTAACATCAAGGATAAACCAATAGCTTTTGTTAAACGTTGTTGTATCATAATATTTAGTTTAGTTGTATTAATTTTTAGTTTCACTAATTAAACGCACTCCGTAAATACCTCCAGCTATCGAGCCTTCTTCTGCTTCAAAATGTACGTTTAATATATCTTTTTCCTTAGTTAAATCACTAGGAATTTCATAGTCTACATCGTAAAACACATTGCCTTTAGAACCATCTAATGTTACCTTGGCTATTCGTGTTTCATTTATTAAAATATTGAAGGATCTACCTGTATCTCCACCAAAATAAGTGACACGTAACGCTTTTGCCTTATGTTCTTTATTTTTCATGTTATAACTGAACCAACCTGACGCATCACGCCAATGGCGGTTTTGATGTACTCCGTTATTAGAACGTTCAGATACTATACCATGGTCAGATTCTGGTTGCTGTTCTCCCGGCGCTACATAATCGATAGTTATCGATCTTAAATACGTTTCGGCTTTTTGCTTTTCTTCAAGAGCCTGCTTCATTTTAGCTAAACTTTCAGGTGTTTCATTCTTGAAATAAATAGCATATCGTTTCTCATGAATTTTATAAAATGGCTGAAGTACCAAATCTTTAAACTGACTTGGCGACGCCATATCTCCAGTTGAAAAGGTTAACGGCTTTCCTTCAACAGGTTTTATATTTTTTAAAATACGTTGAAGATTTTCAGCCACAAACATAGGCGCTTCGGTTAATGGTAAAAACGGGCCATTGGCGATATGTCCGCCACGGCTATCATCGGCGAATAAACCTACCTGATTATCTTCTCCTGTTACCGCAGCCAAAACAATAGGTCCATACTTAACCGACACATAACCTGACTCATCCGGAATTTGCTCCAAACCCAAATGCATAGGCAATTCCATTTCAATATTGTCTCCCTTTTTCCATTTACGTGTTAAGGAAATATAGTGTCCCGGTTGGGTTTCAATCTCTATTAACTTTTTATTGATGAATAATTTTAACTCGCCCGGTTTTACCCAAGTGGGATGGCGCAATTTTAAAGTGGCATTTGTTTTCTTTTTACTTTGCCAAACCAGTTGCGATTTAGCCTCTTCCGGGAAGTTTGTATTTTGTGTTAATGTTGCTTGTTTTTCTTTCCAGTTAACTTTTGATGGAATAAACAGATTCACATAAAGTGTATCTTCTTTTTTGGCATAAATAAGTTCGTTATACTTGGTATGATTTTCTAAACCAGACCCAACACAACACCAAAAACTGGTTTCCGGTTGTGAATACACACGATAATGTCCCGGACGCATCGGTGTAAAATAGACAAAACCACCATTAGGATTTTGTGAAGATAAAATATGGTTATATAGTCCTCTTTCGTAAAATTCAATGTATTTATTTTCTCCTGTGTCTTCAAACAACAGCTTGCTTAATTTAAGCATATTGTAGGTGTTACAGGTCTCAGGACCTTGCTCGCCTGCTAAAACGGAACTAAAATCATCTATAGGGTTGAAATGCTCACGCACGCTATTTCCACCAATACTTAGCGAACGATGTTGAGTAACATTATTATAAAAATGTAATGCCGAATTGTGATAAATTGAATCGTGACTTAACTGACTAATTCTTTCAAAACCAATAAACTTAGGAATTTGCGTATTGGCATGCATTCCAGTAAGGATATCTTTATTTTCAGCCAACGGATTTAACAATGCCTTTTCGGAAAAACGCTTTGCCAATTCTAAATAGGTTTTATCATCTGTAATCTTATAAACCTCAGCAAAGACTTCGTTTAATCCACCATGTTCCGAACGTAACATATCCTGAACCTGAGCTTCGGATAAATCCTTAGTAACGTCAATAAACCAATCGGTTAATTTAATAAGCATCACTTTTGCCTCTTCTTTACCAACATGCACCCAAGCATCTTTTAATCCTGCAAAAGTTTTATGAATATTATAAAGCGGTACCCATTTGTTATTTAAGCTAAAACTTCCTGCTTCAATTTTTCCAGATTTAATTTCCTGCCATAAGTCTGAACTTCCTGGAATACCTCCAATATACCCATTACCATTTGATTCCTGAACACCTTGTAATTCAGAAAGCGTGTAATCCAGTAACTCTTCGGCTTTAGCATCGTTAGTTGATGCCAAATACATAGACAATGCCGATACATAATGCCCAAGAATATGTCCATCTAACCCTGTATTTTCCCAATTGGTATAAGACGTCGCTTTTGGTTCTAATCCGGCTTCTCGTAAAAAAGGCGCTAATAATCGGTCTGCATTAAGTTTTTGAATGTAGTTAAAATCGGTTTCTGAGGCTTGTTTAAAAACACCTGAAGTTACACTCACCTGATTTAAAGGGAATACCTCGACCTGCTTCTGTGCCTGAGAAAACAAAGTACTTAATACCAGTAATTTTCCGATTAACTTTTGCATGTCTATTCTAATTTTGTCTTTAAACTCGGCCAGCCAGCTTCGTCCCAGATTAACTCACCAACCTTAAGCTTTGGTGAACCATTATCGTTTGCATCATAGGCATGGAAAAACATATAATCCTTACCATTAAATGTATAGGTGCTATTATGTCCTGCACCATACCAGTTTTTATTCCCTTCAACTAGTAAAGTTCCGCCACCTTCAAAAAGTGACTTTCCTGCTTTATCTAAATAAGGTCCTGTGGCGTTTTTAGAACGGCCAACCACGACTTTGTAGGTACTTTTTTCACCTCGACAACATAAATCCCAGGACAGAAATAAATAATAATAATCATTCTTTTTGAAAATAAATGGCGCCTCTAAGGCGGCATCACCCGGATTTGTGTCGGACAATTCGAAAGAACGTTCACGTCTGGCAATAGTGTGCCATTGCTGAGGTTCTGCAATTGATAATAAATCCGGATTTAACTTTACCATTTTTAAACCATCCCAAAACGACCCAAAAGACAACCACGGTGTATTGTCTTCATCAAAAATTAAATTCGGATCGATGGCATTCCATAAATCGCGATTAGGTACCGATTGAATAACAATACCATGATCTATCCATTTATAATTTTCATCGGAAGGATTTAACGTGGTGTTTGTAGCAACGCCAATAGCCGAAGTGTTTTTTGCAAAGGCAGACACCGAATAATACAAGTAATAAGTTCCGTTATAAAACGAAATGTCGGGTGCCCAGATATGATTTTTAAAATCTTGAACCACCTGATCTGTCCAATCTGGTTTTTCAGGAAATACCGAAGGTTCCTTTTTCCAGTTTTTTAAATCTTTTGAACTAAAACAGCTAATGCCTCGACCTGTACAATACAAATAAAACGTATCACCCTGCTGAATCACTACTGGATCGTGTACACGAATGTCCTGCGCAAACGTCAGCATTCCGAAGAACAATACTATTAGACTTAATTTTGATGCAAGTGATTTCATAATAATCTTTTATTCCTGAATACCTTCGGAAGTCATAATAACGCGTTTCATCGTACCGTCTTCATTATAATACAAACGATCTACACAAACAGAACGTCTAAAACTTCCACCATGTGTTGGAATGCTTCCGTTATGATAAATGAAATAATCCTTCCCTTTAAATTCAATAATCGCCTGATGATTCGTGTTACTGTTTCCGGCTACTTCGTTTAAAATCCCTTTAAATTCCCAATGACCAGTGATAGATTTACTCATAGCATAGGCTATTTTTTCTGGAAATTGGTACGCATAAGATAAGTAATACCAATCGCCTTTTTTATGGATCCAAGGTGCCTCGGTAAAGTTTGGTAAATCGACCGTCATAATCGGGCCGTCTAGTTCAACCATATTTGGTTTAAGCTTGGCATATTTACAAACCGTATTTCCCCAAAACAGATACGCCTGACCATCATCATCCACCCAAACTGTTGGATCGATATCGTCCCAGCTAATTTTAGTTTGCGTGGTCATATCGTTTGTAATTAGGGCCTTTCCAATGGCATCTACAAAAGGCCCGGTAGGACTGTCTGACACTGCCACACCAATAGCTTTTCCGTGAATACTACCGTGCTCGACTGTTACATACCAATAAAATTTCCCGTTATGTTCAATAACCTGCGAGGCCCAAGCCTCACCGGAAGCCCATTTAAAATCTGTAGGTTTTAAAGGCACAGGATGTTCCTGCCAATGTACCATATCTGAAGATGAATACACCAGCCATTCGTGCATGCGATAGGCATTAACATCGTTTGGTGCCTGATCATGACCTGCATATAAATACACTTTATCATTGTGTACAATAGCCGCAGCGTCAGCGGTATATTTTTCTGTGATAATCGGGTTATTAAACTTCTCTACGGCTTGCATAGCTTCCGAAGTTTTTGACGACTTACAAGACACGGTTAAGGCTAAAAGCCCGCTTAAACATACATAAGTTAATTTCATTCTCAATTTCGTTTTGTGTTGGTCATTGATTTATATTTTCTTACCCCATACTGGCAATCCTCCACCAGTAAGTCCAGAATAAGTAATAGTCACTTTTCTGGTACTTGCTTCCCAGTCCCAGGCATCTTTCACTTTACATTTCACTCCATTAATGGTTAATGTTTTCGTCGAACTATCATAAGACCATGTCCCTGAAACGCCCCCGGTTACTTTTTTATCGGCTGTGAGGTTTATGGTTTTTGATGTCTGAATAGTTTTATACTGATAATTCATTTCTATATGTTCCCAAGAGCCAATAAAAGAAGCTTCAGTAATCTCTGTTGTTGGTACACCAGCATAACGTTCTGGTGCAATAACCGGCCAACCATCGTCAGTCCATTGAATTTCACGTACATGTCCCATCATAATCGCATTGGAAACGGCTATACCTGGAACATTTTCAGGTAATCGTCCCTGTGACGCATAAAACCATTCCTGCGTATCAGGATTTTGAAACACGGCATTATGTGAGAATCCAACCCACCCCGTATGATTTTTAAAACCATAAGGATGCGTTATCATTGGATAACAATCTGCACCAGCCGAAACATCTGCTCCATTAATTCCCAAATAAGGTCCAGTAATAGTTTTAGAACGTGCAACTCGGGTGTTATAAGCAACCGATAATTCATCGTAAGCCATGAACAAATAGTAATAATCAGTATCCGGATTATATAGAATTTCAGAGCCTTCTGAAGCTTGCCAACGGCTACTACCACGCTTGGCTATGGTAACACCATAATCTTCTAAAGCGTCCAATTTATCAGGTTTACCGGTTTCTGGATTCAGCTTTAAAGCTGCAATGCCTGAATGCCATGACCCGTATATTAAATACTGTTCATTTTGTGGGGTTTCAATAAATGTTGGATCGATAGCATTGAATTTAAAATACCCACTCCAATCATTTCCACTGGTTCTGGTATAGGTTTCCAAGCCATCTGCCACAGAGCAAACGACCATCCCTTTATCTGTCCAGATATTCGATGCCAAATCATTGGTTTCCATTAAACCAATAAACGCACGCTCTGTCCATGAGGTATTAAAATCACTTCCAACAATAGGCTCAATAACCACGATACTATAATACATTCTGAATTTATCGCCTACTTTTCTAACACACGGCGCCCAATAACCATACTCTGGATTTTCAATGGGTGGTAAAGCCGGATCCATTTTAGCACGCATGCTATTTAAAGTATCCTTTACCCAAACAGGAGCTGAAGTCATCGTACTACCTCGATATTCCCAATTTACTAAATCTTTCGATCTTCTGTGATGAAAATGACCGTGACCGTCATGTGCGTTACCATAAGAGGCATCGGTTTGATACATGTAATAATACTCACCATCTTTTACCACCGATGGGTCATGTACATTTGCCAAATTCCATTGGGAACGACTACTCCACGAAGCTATCGACGAATAATTGTCAGAATATGTTGGTCCGTTAAATGTTTCAACTACAGGAGGTTCATAACCACACTCAACAGCATTTTCTACCGAACCTGTATAGGTTCCTCCATTACCATCGGCATAGGTTATAATTTGTGTAGTTCCGTTACATTCTTTACTAATAACTGTCCCTGCTTTTTCAAAGTTTTCGCTATCATCCTTAGAACAGCTCATTATCGTTAAAGCCACTAAAAATAGAATTCTTAGAGCTTCAACCTTAAATGTTTCACACCTTTTCATAAGCTTGAGTATTATTTTCCCTCTAGCATCACAACAGAGAAAGGAGGAATGGTTACAGTAAGCTTATTCTTTTTTAATTTGAAATCTTTGAAGTCTTCAACCTTAACTGTTGAAGGATTATCAAATGTATTATGGTCTTGCAGTTTTTTAGAGACTACAATATTCGCCGTAAAATCTTTTACATCTAAATTAGTACAATCAATTTCTATGATGTTTTCTTTTTTAGAATCGATATTTACCAGTGAAATATGCACTAATCCGTCTTTATCTTTTGAAGCTGAAGCTGAAATAGCAGGAAGTGATTCTCCGTTAAAAGTATACTTTGGTGACTCGAATGAAAGTGGTAACAATTTCGCATCCTGATGCGCTGTATACATTTTCATAACGTGATATGTTGGCGTTAGCAACATCTTTTCATCCTTGGTTAAAATCACCGCCTGTAATACATTAACCGCTTGCGCCAGATTAGCCATTTTAATTCTGTCTGCTCTTTCATGAAGCATATTTAATGTTAACCCCGCAATCATGGCATCACGCATAGAATTTTGCTGATAGGCAAATCCTGGATTTGTACCTTCTTCAACGGCATACCAGCTTCCCCATTCATCAACCACTAAAGCCACCCGTTTTTTAGGATCATATTTATCCATGATGGCAATATGATTATCTAAAATTTCGCTGGTTTTTAAACAGGTTTTCATGATTGAGAAATAATCAGACTCATCAAATTTTGTTGCCGAGCCTGACGGTGGCCATCCTGTACGTGTATAATAATGTACTGAAATTCCCCACATCATGTGATGTGGTACATCTCTCATCATTACTTCGGTCCAGCGGTAATTATCAGCATCGGCACCCGAAGCAATTCTTTTAATATCTATTCCAGGATAGTTTCTGGCATACGTGGCATATTGTCTGTACAGATTAGCAAAATACTCTGGTGTCATGTTACCACCGCAACCCCAACTTTCATTTCCAATACCCCAGTATTTCACACGCCAAGGTTCTTCTTGCCCGTTCGCTTTTCTCCATTGCGCCATGCTTGTATTACCATCGTAATTACAATACTCGACCCAATCGTTCAATTCTTCAACCGTTCCACTACCTACATTTCCAGCAAGGTAAGGCTCAGCACCAAGCAACTCACAAAGTTCTAAAAACTCATGAGTTCCAAAGCTATTATCCTCTTCAACCATACCCCAATGGGTATTTACAATAACAGGTCTGTCTGCTTTAGGGCCAACGCCATCCTTCCAATGATATTCGTCGGCAAAACAACCACCCGGCCAACGTAAATTAGGAATCTTTAATCCTTTAAGCGCTTCAACAATGTCGTTTCTAATTCCATTTGTATTTGGTATGTCACTATCTTCTCCTACATAAAAACCATCGTAAACAGAGCGCCCTAAGTGCTCGGCAAAATGCCCGTAAATATGTTTGCTAATTACTGGGGCATTATCATCCACCTGAATGGTTATAGAAGTTGTATTATCTTGCGCATTTAAACCCGATGTAGCCATTACAAATAAAGCTAGGGGTTTTAATAGTTTAGTTTTTAAAGCTGTCATTAGTTGTTGGTATAAATTTTATACATTTCTCTCTACAAACACATTAAGTGTTTAATGTACACTTACAAATAAATCAAAAAAAGTTAATATATCCAAGACTGAGAGGCAAATAACTGTAACATTAACATTTATAAATTAATATTTTATATGTACCTGTGTATTGATATGTGTACTTTATTAAAAATCATATGGCAAGTCTCAACCTTACTTGCCATATGAAAATTAACTAACTCAAATATTAAGTCCTACACAGGTTTAGTATCCTAAGTTTTGTGTTGTTCCCGGGTTATTATCAATTTCTAACTGAGGAATCGGGAAAAACTCTCTTCCTTCAGAATATGTGGCATACTCGGCATCTCTAGACTTTAACCAATTTAATTTATTAGTGTCTTCTAACCATCCCCAACGACGAATATCATCGAAACGGTGGCCTTCTAAAGCAAACTCTAAAAAGCGTTCGTGACCAATTTGCTCACGCATTTCTGCCTGGCTCATTCCTGGTTTTGTAACACTTAAATCCGGCAGATTTACACGATCTCTAACCTCTTGAATATAGGTATATGCTGATGCCGTAGCTCCGGTTTCATTTAAGGTTTCGGCATACATTAACAACACATCAGAATATCGCATTAAACGCTCGTTAATTCCTGAACGCCAATCGTATTCATTAGCATATTCTCCATCCGAATTTTGATATTTTCTACAGAATAAATCATTTAAATCTGATGGATTATTACCATAAAATGTTGCAAAATCCTGCCCGTACAACATCATACCTCCTGGTTTATTATAAAACATTGTGGCATCTAATCTTGGATCGACTTCTCCTCCTATGGTAGCCTCTTCATGAAATTCATTAAATAACGTCCATGTAGGCTGTACATCGGTCCAACCAAAAGCTCTAGGTCCGTAAGTAATCGCTCTAGCTGATGTTTTCCCCCAACCTGATTGTGGCGCACCACCCCAGCCTAAGTCTACACCGCCAGCTTCACGACTAAACTGAACCTCGAAAACAGATTCTGAATTGTTTTCATTTTTATCGGTGAAATTATCGCGGTAGTTAGATACTAATGCATATACATTTAAATCAATCACCGCTTTAAAAGCATCTCTTGCATTAGTAAAATCCTGTGTAAACAAATATGCTTTTCCTAAATAGGCTAAAGCTGCCCCTTTGGTTGCACGTCCCACTTCACCTAAATCTAAACCAGAAATGCCGCTGGTATATGACACAGGCAACATATCTGCAGCCATTTTAAAATCTTCGATAACCTGAGCCCAACCTTCAGCTTCGGTCTTTTGCGGATAAAAAGCTGCTAACTCAACAGGAACCGGTACATTTTTAAACATATTTACAGCATGGAATAAATATAAGCCTCTTAAAAAGTAAGCCTGACCTAAAATTCTGTTTTTTAATGCTTCATTTTCCATCGCAATTCCAGGTACTTTATCTAACACTTGGTTAGCACGATAAATGCCTTGATAATAGGTTTCGTAAGCCCATCCATAAATGGCGGCATCTGCTACGTTTGAATTAAATCGCCCTACGTTGTACATCGCTCCCCATGGGCTATTACTTCTACAATCGTCTCCTTTTAAATCTAATAATAAAGGCGTACTTCTCATATAGGTTCCGTCGGTAAGGAAACTACCGTAAGCTGCATTTACACCTTGAAGTGCATCTTGGTCATCGGCCCAAAACGAATCTACTGCATCGTTATTTGGATCTACTTGTATTAAATCATCCTCTGCCACACAACTGCTAATCACGATTGATAAGGAAAGGAAAAGTGATACATATTTAAACTTTATATATTTCATTTTAATTTCTTTTTTAATTATTAATTACTCCTTAAAAACCTACTTGAACACCTAAAGAAATCGTTCTTGGGTTCGGAAAAGACCCTCCATCATAACCTCTGGAGAATAAGCCATCATTACTATTAAAATCGGGATCGTAACCACAATAATTACTAATAGTAAATACGTTTTGAGCATTAATATATACTTTCGCTTCCTGTAAAACACCATTCGCTCCAACCGGGATTTTATACCCTAATTCTATATTCTGAAGTTTCAAATAATCGGCATTTTCAACAAAGCGGTTAGAATCTCTAAGATTTGCATTCGGATCACCAATTATTGGGCGAGGTACATTAGTATCTGTATTGGTTGGTGTCCAGTAATTCAACATATCAGTATGATGATTGGTATATTGCCCAATCATTAAATTACGATATAGCCCGTTGAAAGCTTTATGTCCTCCCGCTCCCTGGAAGAAGAATGATAAATCGAAATTTTTATAATTACAGCTAAAGTTTAATCCGTAGCTGTATTTTGGAATGGTAACACCCTGATAGGTTCTATCCTGATCGTTAATAATGCCATCGGCTGCGTCAGGTATACCATCGCCATCGGTATCAACGGTTAATTGATCTTTAAATTTAATATCACCGGCCGCAGCACCAATTTGTGTTGGTGAGCTTGCTACCTCCTCGGCAGATTGAAAAATTCCATCAGTCTCATAAGCAAAAATTTCTCCTATAGATCGTCCGACTTCGGTTTTTGAAGCAGCCCCATATATTGGGTTTCCATCAAGACCTATTTGTAACACTTCATTTTTCAGGGTTCCTAAATTGGCCGAAATGTTATACTGAAATTCACGAGCATTGTTACTGTATGAGGCTGTAAATTCGAATCCTTTATTCTCTACAGCTCCAGCATTTGTGGTGATACTCGCTGGAAATGCCCCAGTTGAATATGGTAATGGAACTCCAATTAATAAATCGGTAGATTTTTTCACGTAATACTCTCCAGTAACCTGCAATGCGTTTTTAAAAAACCCTAATTCAACAGCTGCATTGGTAGTTTTTGTAATCTCCCAGTGCACATCCGGATCTAACGAACTTACAACAGTTGTTCCCGGTGCTAATTCGTTATTAAAGTTGTAACTCGCAAATTGGTTAGTAGTAGTTGCAAAGAAATATGGAGGAATAGTATTGTTTCCTAACTCACCGTAACCACCTCTTAATTTTACAGTGCTTAACCAATCTGGTAAGGTTATAAAATGCTCGTTACTAAGTTTCCAAGCTCCTGAAAATGAATAGAAATTACCTTTATTGTTTGTCTCACTAAATAATGAAGTTCTATCCTGTCTGAAGTTTGCAGTAATTAAATAACGATCGTCGTACGAATAATTTAATCTGCTTAAATATGAAATTCCAGTAATGGTACTTTCATATTCTCCGGTACTTGTTGCATCGGCATACTCCAAATGACTAATCGTTCCTGGTTCGTAGCCAACTCCTCTGGACCAATGGTTATAATATTCATTGCGTTCCTGAATTAACCCACCTAAAACCGTAATATTATGCTTTCCTAACTCGACATTATAGGTTAACAAGTTATTTAAAAATGTTCTGGTTTGATTTCCTGTAGACACATCTAAAGATGCTTCATCGTTTGTAGTAATATAATACCAACCTAAATCGCTTGGTGGAATAAACGTTCTGTTTTTCCAGTCTAGTCGATCAAAACTGGCATCTAATTTATATTTTAAGCCTTTTACAATCTCTACTTCAGCCCAAACATCGCCAATAAAACGATTTCTTCTGGCCGTATTATCTATTAAGTTATTATACCCAATAGCATTCATGGAGATCGCACGTTGGGTTAAATTATCGGTACCGCCGTAACCCCCTAATCGATTTTCATCATACACCGGCATGGTTGGAATGGCTCCTACGATATCTGAAATTGCCGACTGTCCTGCCAAATATTCATTAAAGTTTTCTTTACCTGAATCGGTATACCCTAACTTAGCTCCATACTTGAATTTTCCTTTTTGACCATTCAAATTCAGATTGGTTGATATTCTTTCGTAGTCCTGTGGAGAATCAACATAACTGCTGTTTTTAAAGTAATCAAGATTTAAATTATACCCTAAACTTTCGGCTCCACCATTGAAACTTACCGAATGGTTTTCTATGTATCCGGTTTTAAAAGCCGCATCCTGCCAATCGGTATTAACATCACTAATATAAGCGGCATTGTTTGGGTCGTTACCCGGCGCAATGCTTAATCCTGCATTCACCTCGGCAGCACTTGTAATATTCTGATAACCTTCCCTATCGGTTACCGACCATGTGTTTGCTACATTTTGAATACCAAATAACGATTTAAGATTAATATTAAATTGTCCTGCTTTTCCTTTTTTGGTTGTGATAATCACAACTCCGTTAGCACCACGAACACCATAAATAGCAGCAGCCGATGCATCTTTTAATACCTGCATAGACTCGATATCTCCAGGAGCAAAATCGAATGGACTGTCTACAATCATTCCATCAATAACAAATAGCGGATTGTTATTACTAAATGAATTAACCCCTCTAATTTTTATATTGACAAATCCACCTGGCTCTCCAGAAGATTGCACTGTTACTCCAGCAACCTGACCTTGTAACATTTTCGCGGCATCATATGTTACTGTCTTTTTAGCTTCATCTACATCTACAACACTTACAGATCCAGTTAAATCTGACTTTTTCTGTGTCCCATAACCAACAACAACAACCTCATCTAATGCTGCTGCATTTTCTCTTAACATGATAGTTAAAGATCTTTTTCCTTCTAAGGATACATCTCTGGTTGTATACCCAACATACGATACTATAAGCACAGCATCAGCATTGGAAACGGTTAAAGTAAACTTCCCGTCAAAATCGGTTTGGGTCCCTGTATTTGTTCCCTTAACAATAATATTTGCTCCCGGCAACGGTAGCCCTGAACCATCTACTACAGAACCTGAAATTTGAATGCCCTGAACGTCATCTAAAATTAGCTCTGCTCTTTTCTTTATAACAATGGTGTTATTCTTAGACACTTCAAAGTTTAAATTATTGGCATCTAAACTTTCGTTAAGCAAATCCTGTATTTTAACCAGTCCCTTTTTTAAATGAACTTTTGGCGTGTTTTTAAATAAATCTTTCGGGTAAATAAAATGATAATCGGTTTGTTCCTTAATTATTTTGAACACCTTGTCTACACTTACTACTTCATCCTTGCTGATAAATACTTCTTCTTGAGCAAAAACGTTAACTGAATTCAAACTGAAAACAGTGGTACATAATAAGAAGATAAATGCTCTCATAATAAACAATAGCAGCCGTTTTCGCGTACGCGAACGGTCCGTAATTAATTTAATTTTCATAATTTAGTTGTTGGATTAGTTAAACATTAGTTTTAATTAATTTAGTTTAGGAGAGACGAAGTTCGATACCGCCAAATGTCAAAACTTCGCTCTCTTTTTTTATTTTAAAATGATGGTCTTATCGTTTATTTGGTAATCGGAAATGATTCCGAAATTTTGAATGGTTTTAAGAATCTCAAGGATATCCTGATTCTTACCTAAAACCCCAATAAATTCTTCCTTTTCAAGAACTTTATTTTCGAAAATTACATCGGTATCATACCATCTGGATAGTACCGTCATAATTTCTTTTAGGTTTTTATTTTCAAAGCTGAAGATACCTTCTCTCCATGAAATTTCATTATACACATCCACTTCATACACTTTAAATGTATTGGTTTGTAAATCGAGGTTGGCCTGCTGACTTGGTTTTAAAAACTCTTTTTTGTCATTAAAACCAACCTCTACTTTACCTTCAACCAAAGTCGTGTATATATTAAATTCTTCCTTATATGCTTTTACATTGAATTCTGTTCCTAAAACCTTAATCTCCTGTTCATTGTTATAAACTTTAAACTTAGAACCTTTATTTTCGGTACTTGGAGACACATCAAAATAAGCTTCACCATAGATTAATTCCACCTTACGTGTATCACCCTCTACAAAACTTACCGGGTATTTTAATTGTGATTCTGAATTTAACCACACTTTAGTACCATCTGAAAGTTCAACATAAAACTGTCCTCCGCGTGGAATGGTTAAATAATTATAAGCGAGTTGTCCCTTTTTCGAATCTGGCCTTTTGTAAACTAAATTTTCACCATCACTATTGGCATTCTCTCCCTCGAACGAAGTCCCTTCTCCTAATTCTACATGCGTACCATCTTCCAGAGTTAATGTTGCCTTATCGGAACCTATTTCAATATTATTTACAATAATTTGAGGAGTTTCATCTGGAGTATAATTTTGTTTGATTAAGAACCCTATGGCTAAGAATGTTACTAAAACAGCCGCCGCCGCATAATACCAATTCATTCTTTTAACTGGTTTTGATATTTTCTTTTTAACCAGTTGCCAATCCGCTTCTTTATCAATTTTACTTGATAATACCTCTCTATTCTCAATGGCTTCCTTATTCGTTAATTCGTTTAGAATATAAGCTCGATCCTCTTCAGAGAAAAGCTCTGTTTTAAGCAACTTTTTTGGAGTCCTATTGTTTAATAAAGACTTTGCAGTCTTGTTTGATAGTTTAAATATTTTATTGAAAACAGACATTTAAAATATGCTTTTTTAACCTAATTATATGCTTATTTAACTATAAGACGATAAAGTTTCTTGGGAGGGTTAAAAAAATTTTACTTTTTTTTAGAAATTAAAAAAAACGCCCTTGGCAAATCATTATAAATTATTGATTTACAATAAAAAGCATCAAATAATTACGGTAGTAATAAAATATTATTCTAAAGCAAAAGAGATAAAAAGAAAGTACTCTTTAAGAATAGGTTTCAACTTTTTATAAGCTATTTTCTTTTGTGCCTTAACTGTATTCACCGAAATATTCAGTTCGTTAGCAATATCCTGATTACTATAATCCTGAATACTTAATAGTAATATTTCGGCGCACTTTTTTGGTAAAGTGGCAATAGCCTGATGTATAATTTTAGAGGTTTCCTGCACAGCAACTTCCCTCATAAAAAAAGGTTCGGTTTCTAATTTTTGAATATCAGCATCACTTAGTTTATTTGTAGACTTGTAGGTTTTACTTTTAAGATAATCCAGGCATTTATTTTTTACAGAAGTGTATAAATATGTTTTAATGCTATTTTCACTTTTAAAGGTAATTTTATCTTCCCATATTTTCACAAAGACATCCTGTACAATATCTTTTGAAAGTTCTAAATCGCCAATATACTTATGGGCAAACAAACACAAAGACATGTACTGATCATCAAAATACGCCTTAAATTCCTTCAAGCTAATGCTATGCATTTACTACAACTATTAATCTGGAAATTAAATTACTTTATTAAAGTTAGACAAGTTTTCTTTAACACGTTTACTTCTTTTCAAAAAAAGAAAGTGTGTTAAAAAGACTTTCAAATATAATTAAAATGCTGAGTGTAATTCTAATTTAAACTTTAGGCATAAAAAAACTCCAAGGCATAACCTTGGAGTTTTGTGGAGAATACCGGGCTCGAACCGGTGACCTTTTGGCTGCCAGCCAAACGCTCTAGCCAACTGAGCTAATCCCCCTCATTTATTTTAGGCCACTTAATACCAATACCGGTATTGAGCTATAAAATTCCTTTTTCAAAATTATATTTTTTTCCCAGGCTTTCACAAAAAATCCGCGTTTACGTCTTACAACGCAAAGCATATCTGGCTGATTGGCTTGAAAATGTTCCAACACACCTTGATAAGTTGTTGCATTTACCGTTTTTGAAGTAGAATCTACCAAGGCTTTTAAATCGTCGTTTAAAACAAAATCGCCTTCACCATAAAACGGTGTTTTCACCAATAATAAATTTACTACCGATTTAAATTGTTCCTTAACCGATTTCAGCGGATTTAATACATCATCCTTTTTAATAATAGCCGACTTCACCGCAAATAAAATATTAGACACCGGCTTAAACTTATAACCTTCAGGAACAATTAAAGCAGGTATTTGCGTATGCTTTATAATTTTACCCGATGTTTTTCCTAAATATACTTCATCACTTATTGACGTTGTACGAGGTTCTATTAAAATTAAATCGATATCACCAACTTTACAAGCCAACTCCAGAGTATCAATTAATTTCCCTTTAAATGTCTTAATAACTATTTCAACATTTTTAGTATCTATTTGAGATACCAAATCTGTTAAATAGGCTTTACTTTCACGTTCAATAATATCATCAACTTTTAGCATTGTTCCTGCTTTTGTGTACACATTATACACTTGCACCACGTATAGCTTCGCGCCAAAAGTCTGAGCAAAATCTACAGCATACTGCAAATTACTTAAGGCATTTGATGACGATCCAACAGGAACCAGAATATTTTTCATATTGATGATTTTTGAAGTTTAAATTTAATATAATTATTGAAAAACGAGCGCAAATGTAAAACATTTTACATCACACTAAACCGAATTATAACATTCCGTTAAGACCAATTATTAATTCATAAATTCTAAACCATTAAAAATTACGACCTTTGCCATTCGTTTACGCTGAAAATTTATGAATCAAAACCTAAGCTTTAAACATATTAATAAACTGGCCATTCCTGCTTTAATTGCCGGAATCTCTGAACCCATTCTCTCTATAACCGATACAGCTATTGTTGGAAACATGGAAGTCAACGCTACCGAATCTCTTGCTGCTGTAGGGATTGTGGGCACTTTTATTTCGATGCTTATTTGGGTTTTAGGCCAAACCAGAAGTGCTATTTCCTCAATCGTATCTCAATATGTTGGTGCCAATAAGGTAGAAAAAATTAAAAACCTTCCGGCGCAGGCGATATTCATAATCACATCGCTTAGCATCATTATAATCATAACAACGTTTCCTTTTACAAACACCATTTTCAAACTCTATAACGCCTCCGGCTTAATTTTAGATTATACAGCAGAATACTACAAAATTAGAGTCTTCGGATTTCCATTTACCTTATTTTCTATTGCTGTGTTCGGCACCTTCAGAGGTTTACAAAATACCTATTACCCCATGATTATTGCCATAGTCGGAGCTTTAACCAATATAGTATTAGATGTCGTTCTGGTATTTGGTATTAATGGAATCATTCCTGCTATGAATATTAAAGGTGCTGCTTACGCCAGTCTTATTTCTCAAGGCATCATGGCTATATTTTCGGCGTATTACCTGTTAAAGAAAACCGACATTCCTTTAAAGCTAAGTTTTCCTTTTAACCATGAAATCAAAAGGTTCATTATTATGATTCTTAATTTATTCGTGAGAACCCTCGCGCTTAACGCCACACTTTATTTTGCCACAAGATTTGCAACGAGTTACGGAACGGCTTATATCGCGGCTTATACCATTGCCATAAACCTATGGTTCTTTGGTGCGTTTTTTATAGATGGTTATGCCAGTGCAGGCAATATATTATCAGGAAAACTTTATGGTGGTAAAAATTATAAAGATCTTATGACTTTAAGCAATAAACTTATTCGTTATGGTGTTGTCGTTGGTATTATCCTGGGCATCATCGGAGGAATAGGTTACTACCCATTAGGCCATTTATTCTCAAAGGATCCTGAAGTTTTAAACTTGTTTTATAATTCCTTTTGGATTGTACTCATCATGCAACCCTTTTGTGCATTAGCCTTTATTTTTGACGGGATGTTTAAAGGACTTGGTATGATGAAATATTTAAGAAATATCCTCTTATTTTCCACTTTCATCGTCTTTATTCCTATTCTGTTCTTATTCGACAATTTAGGCTATAAACTTCATGCTATTTTTATAGCCATGACCTTTTGGATTATCTCCAGAGGGTTTCCGCTTATTCTCTTTTTCAGAAAAAAGTTCCTGACCCTGTCTCAAAACTCTTAAATTTGTTCAACAATCAATAATTTTATGAGTTTATTCACGACATTTTTACTTCAAGTAGATATTGAGGATAAAATAAAAAATGCCCCGGACAAAGGTTACGAAATAGGTGTATTTATAGGCACCATGCTTCCCTTTATTGTACTTGTACTTATTGCATATGCCATATACGCGTACAACAAAAAAAAGAACCAATAAATTTTCCTCGGAGCAAGTTTTGATGTATTCAAATCTCGATTATCGGGCAAAAAGTGTACCTTTAAACTCTAATTAAATCTTAAAAAATTATGGGCAACAGACTGTTTCTAATATTAGCTATTGTATTAGTCATTATCTACGTTTACAACCGCAGAAGAAGACGCTAATTATCTTGTTTTTAACCAGCCGGTTATACTTAAACGCTCGGTATTAACTACTCGTACTTCGTGCTCTATAATCTGGCTTTCAAAAATAACCATACGACCAGGGAACGGATAAATTACTTTTTCAGTTTCCTGTCCGTTTTCATCTAAATACAACACCAACTCACCACCATTTTCAGGCAACCAGCCATCTTCGTTTAAATAACAAACTATCGATAATTTTCGGCGGTCGTCATTTTGAAACGTATCTATATGGCGTTTATAAAAGGTATTTTGTGGATAGACCGCATAGTGGAATTCCTTCTGTAAAATTCCCATAAAGCAGGTTTTATTTAAATACCCTACCAGGTCGTTTACCTTATTAAAAAACACCTGTTCTACAATATCTGCTTTTGCCTCGTCTATCCATAAAATCATGTCACCACGAATCGATTTTTCGATGGTTTCGTTTACTCGATTTCCAATAGCCGCTTTTTTAAAAGCATCTTCCTCGTGCTTATCAATAAGCGACTGTCTTAGCAGATCGACTTCTTCGTGTGTAAAGAAGTTTTCTACTATACTAAATTGTTGGGTTGAGATGTCCGAAATAATCTGTTCGTATAACGGATTTTCAACAAAATCAATAGCCTCAAAAAGTTGACTCATAAATAATTAAGACATAAAAACTATCAATCCTGAGTGGATAAAAGCGCGCAAATGTAAACTAAAATCTAATTGCTTTTACAAAATGAATATCTTTGTATTAAATTTTTTTATTTTGATGACCTATATCCGCATAACAAAACTGTTTTCTTTCGAAACTGGACACGCCCTTTACGGGTACGATGGTAAGTGTAAAAATGTACACGGGCATAGCTATAAACTATCTGTAACTGTATTTGGCAAACCCATTTCAGACAAAAACAATGTAAAATACGGCATGGTTATAGACTTTGGAGACCTTAAAAAAATTGTAAAAGAAGAAATTGTAAATGTCTTCGATCACGCCACGGTTTTTAACAAAAATACACCTCATGTCGAGTTGGCTAAAGAACTTGAAGATCGCGGCCACAATGTGCTTTTAGTAGATTACCAGCCAACCAGCGAGATGATGGTAATCGACTTTGCAAAAAAAATTATGAAACGTCTGCCAGAACACATTACGCTACACTCGCTAAAACTTCAGGAAACCGACAGTTCGTACGCCGAGTGGTATGCTAACGACAACCTATAGGACGTTACCCTCCACTATGTTTCGGGTCGGGCTTTGCACACTCGCTTTTAAACTTTTTATAAAAGTATAAAGAGCTCAAACAATTGCTTCAAATGCGAAGCATTCACGATTTCCAGATAAATAAGAATACATGAGTAATCCCTAACGTAAGCACAAAACAAGAAACATGAATAAAGCGATTCCTGCCTTTGCAGGAATTATTATATTTACAACATGCAGATTCCAGAAGGAAAAAAAATATATTTCGCCTCCGACAACCATTTAGGCGCACCCACAGCAAAAGACTCTCTACCTCGCGAAAAAAAGTTTGTCGCCTGGTTAGATGAAGTCAAACAGGATGCTGCGGCTATTTTTTTGTTAGGCGATTTATTCGACTTCTGGTTCGAGTACAAAACCGTAGTACCAAAAGGGTTTACCAGAACCTTAGGCAAACTTGTCGAAATAACAGACTCCGGTATTCCCGTTTACTTTTTTGTTGGTAATCATGACCTTTGGATGAACGGCTATTTCGAAGAAGAACTTAATATTCCCGTTTACCACAAACCACAGGAATTCACCTTTAACAATACCAAGTTTTTTATTGGTCATGGTGATGGTTTAGGTCCGGGCGATAAAGGTTATAAACGCATGAAAAAAGTGTTTACCAATCCGTTTTCAAAATGGTTATTTCGTTGGTTACACCCCGATTTAGGTGTTAAGCTTGCGCAATATATGTCCGTAAAAAACAAACTCATTTCGGGCGACGAAGATGCTAAATTCCTTGGCGAAAATAACGAATGGCTGGTACAATACTGCAAACGCAAATTAGAAACCGAACACCGCGATTACTTTATTTTTGGTCACCGTCATTTACCATTAGAAATCAATTTAAACGAGCAATCGAAATATATAAATCTCGGCGATTGGATTTCATATTACACTTATGGTGTTTTTGATGGAAAGCAATTCGAATTAAAAGTTTTTAATTAAAAATAACGTATAAAACGCCCTAAACAGTACAATTTATGGTTGGTATTCTATTCATCTTTATTGTACTTTTTGGTATCTATGCCGTTGTTTCAACACGACGTAAAAAACCAAGTCAATTTCCAAAACCCTGGCATAACATTTTACTACAACATGTCATTTTTTATAAAGGCTTAAAACAAAACGAACAGCAACGATTTCAAAACAGAATGATGCTGTTTTTAAGTGAAGTTTATGTTGAAGCTGTTGGCTTTCAATTGGAAGACCTTAATAAAATTCTTGTTGCGGCAAGTGCCGTTATTCCCGTATTTTACTTCCCCGAATGGCATTATAATAATTTAAGTACCGTTTTAATTTATCCTGATCATTTTAACGAAGATTTTGGATACAAACAAACCGATAAAAAACGACAAATTGCAGGTGTAGTTGGTAGCGGGCGCTTAAAAAATCAAATGATTTTATCACGAAAAGCACTCTATGAAGGATTTGATAGTAAACGCGATAATTTCAACACAGGCATCCACGAATTTATTCATTTAATTGATAACTCCGATGGAATAACCGATGGCGTACCGGAAGCTTTAATTCAACACCCTTATGTTATTCCGTGGTTAAAAACCATTCACAAAGAAATGGAAGCTATAAATAACAACACCTCGGATATTAGACATTATGGTGGCACCAACGAAGCCGAATTTTTAGCTGTTGCTTCAGAGTATTTCTTTGAACAACCCGAACGTATGAAAGTAAAGCACCCCGATTTATATGAAATGCTAAAAATGTGTTTTCATACTAAAGAAATAAGCTAAAAAATAAGTCCTCTCAATAATTATCATGGTGTAGCTTGATTTAAGAAGCAGCATGTTCTTCCAGATCTTTGGTTAAGTCCAGTTTTCTAAAAGAAGGAGAAACTAAAGCTGTGGAAATTACTGTAATTAACGTCATAGTTCCACCAAAAACTACAGCAGTCACCGTCCCCATAAGTCTAGCGGTTAAACCACTTTCAAAGGCACCTAATTCGTTTGAAGATCCAACAAACATAGAGTTTACCGATGATACGCGTCCGCGCATATTATCAGGTGTTTTAATTTGCAAAATGGTTTGACGAATTACCATGGAAACCCCATCGGTTACTCCGCTAAAAAATAAAGCTACTACCGACACCCAAAATATGGATGACAATCCAAAAACGATAATACAAACACCAAAACCAAAAATAGCACCTAACAATTTCATTCCGGCATTCTTACTAATAGGAATATAAGCCGTTACCAGCATAGTTAAAAAAGCACCAATGGCCGGAGCAGCACGAAGCACGCCAAAACCTTCACTCCCCACTTTCAAAATATCCTGTGCAAAAACCGGTAATAAGGCTATCGCACCACCGAATAATACCGCGACCATATCTAAAGTTAAAGCGCCTAAAATGGCTTTGGTTTTAAATACAAAACGAACACCTTCCTTTAAACTTTCAACCACTGGTTCTCCAATTTTAGGATTTAAAATAGGTTTCTGTTTAATTTGAAGTAAAATGATTAACGATAAAACAATCAATCCGAAAATGATACAAAGCGACCAATGCACACCAATCCAGCTAATCGCAAACCCACCAAAAGCAGGCCCCAAAACCGCTGCCATTTGCCAGGTAGAACTGTTCCAGGTTGCAGCGTTAGGATAAACTTTTTTAGGCACTAATAACGCAACTAAGGAAAAAATCGTTGGTCCGAAAAACGACCGCAAAAAACCTCCAAAAAACACCAACGCATAAATACTATACAAAATGGTTTTAGTAGACCAGCCGTCTACCACTTTTGGCCAGGTTAATAAAAACAAACCCAAGCTAATTAACGAAAATGCAGATATGCATTTAGCTAATAAATTTCTTTTTTCATTCTGGTCTACAATATGACCTGCAAACAAGGCCATGGTAAAGGCTGGAATAATTTCCATTAAACCTATAACGCCCAACGATAGCGGATCTTTAGTTAAGCTATACACCTGCCATTCGATAACAATAAATTGCATCGTCCAACCAAAAACCAAAACAAACCGAAGCAATAAAAAGATATTAAACTCCTTAAATCTCAACGCAGCGTATGGATCTTTTGTCGCCATGATATTATTTTATGTCTCTTAACTTAAGTTGTAAAGACACATTACCCTGCCACTCGTTTTCATCAACCGAATACACGGCGTCAAAGGGCGCCTGACTGGAGATAATATCCATTTTTTCACCTAAACCAAAACCAATACCCACAATAGGATTAGAATCGGATTGTTTTACGGTAACACGCAAATGCGTTTGGTCTGCTCCAACGCGTTTTCCCCAACCGGTATCCATTAAATTTGCTGTCATAAAAACAGGCGTCATATTACTTGGACCAAATGGTGCAAACTGCTTTAATATTCGGTAGAATTTAGGTGTGATATCGTTTAAATTAATTTGAGCATCAATTTTAATTTCAGGAACCAACAGACTTCTGTCTATGGTTTTAGTAACCTCATCTTCAAAAGCCTGTTTAAAGGCTTCATAATTTTCTTCTTTAAGGGTTAAACCCGCTGCATATTTATGGCCACCAAATTGTTCAATATGTTCGCTGCATGCCTCTAAAGCATTGTACACATCGAACCCCACCACCGAGCGCGCCGATGCCGCTAACTTATCACCGCTTTTAGTAAACACCAAAGTTGGCCGATAATAGGTTTCTGTTAAACGTGAGGCTACAATACCAATAACGCCTTTATGCCAGCTTTCATGGTATACCACCGAGGTGATTCGGTCCTCCTCTTTATTGTCTTTAATCTGTTCTAAGGCCTCTTCTGTAATTCGTCTATCAGTTTCACGACGATCTTCATTATAGGCATTTATTTCCTCAGCATATTTGGTAGCCAAAGCTTCATTTTCTTCAGCTAATAAAGTCACGGCATAATTACCGTGTTTCATGCGTCCGGCAGCATTAATTCGTGGCGCAACTGTAAAAACGACATCAGTAATCGTGAGTTCATTTTTCTTATTTACCTGATCGATAAGCGCTTTAATTCCGGGTCTTGGAAAAGCATTAATCACTTTCAATCCATAAAAAGCCAAAATCCTGTTTTCGCCCGTTATCGGTACAATATCGGCACCAATCGCTGTGGCAACCAAATCTAAATATCCAACTAAATCCTCAAGGGTTTTCCCATCTCTATCAGCTAAAGCCTGAATGAGTTTAAAACCAACACCACAGCCACATAATTCTTTATACGGATATTCGCAATCTACACGCTTAGGATCTAATACAGCGGCAGCTTCCGGAATGGTATCGCCCGGTCTATGATGATCACAAATAATAAAATCGATGCCTTTTTCTTTAGCATATTCAACTTTATCAATCGCTTTAATACCACAGTCTAAAGCTACAATTAGTGTAAAATCGTTATCGCTGGCAAAATCGATACCTTTAAATGAAACGCCGTAACCTTCATCATAGCGATCTGGAATATAAGTCGCAACCTGCTCGCTTCGGGTTTTTAGATACAAACTCATCAAGGCTACCGAGGTTGTTCCATCAACATCATAATCGCCATAAACCAGAATATTTTCGTTATTGGCAAAGGCCTGTTCGATTCGGGCAACGGCTTTATCCATATCTTTCATAAGATACGGATTATGTAAATCGTTTAAATCGGGGCGGAAAAAAGCCTTCGCTTCATCAAACGTTTCAATGCCACGCTGTAATAACAACGTAGCAGTAATATCATCAACTTGAAGTGCTGTTTTTAAAACAGCTAATTTATTGTTTTCTGGCTTTGGTTTAATTGTCCACCGCATAGTCTGAAGTCTGTATAATCCATCCGTAAATGTTTACTCATTTACTCTTACAAAACTGCGAAACATTTCCATAACACCACAATTTTTTTCTAATTTAAATCAACAGCTTGAATTTTAAAAGAGGCTAACTTCATGAAAATCACAAAATATTACTCAGGTAAAATACAAGCCTTACTCAATCGCTTTAAACTGGCCTGCAACCCCTCTTCTAAAGTTTGTTGCATAACTTTGGAAGTATCGTTATGACACTGTAAACAGGCACCAACAAACAACAAACGCTGTTGCTCTTTAATATTAAAAGGTCTGAAATTGGTTCGTGTAGAAGTTGAAGCTTGCCCTTTGCCTTGCTTCATAAAAGGCACCCAGGCATCTTCAGGTAAACCATCATGCGCATTCAAGGCATATTCTGGGGTAAACACCCATTCTCCTTTTCCTTGATTTATATAATAAACCAAGTTTCCATTGCCATAGCCTAGAGTATAAGGGTTGGCATGGCATGATTTACAGTCGCGAACGGCTTTAGTAGTGGTATGTGGGGCATTTGGAGCAAAAAGCCTATGAAAAGACACATCGGAATCCGGATGCCCACTATAACTTCCTTTGTCTATGGTCATGACCATCCCGGGAATCGCCGGTTCAATGATGTTTTCTTCCTCGTGTTCCCTAACTCCCAATGCTGGTAATGATGCAGAAAACTCAGCCACATATTCCTTCCATTGACCTTTAACAAGCTTCTTATCCAACAAATCGAAAGCCTGCGCCTCATTACCATCAAACTTATTATGACAACCAATACAGCGTGGTGTCCACGAGGAATGACAGGCACTACAGCTCACATTTTTATGAGCATTATCCCGAGAACAAACCTCCGATTGCGGTGCTAAAGGATGTAATTTCTGGTCCTTTTTCCCTATTAAAAAGGCATTACCCAAAGAATCCATATAGGCATTTATTAAAGGGTGTCCATCTTTTTCTGTTATAAATATTTCTTTGTCGGAATGCTTATATCCCCTGTGCAAATAAACCAATCGGCTTTCTCTATCAATGGAATTAAAAGGAACTGTTCGAGGTTTAGATTTGAAATGGCAATCGCCGCATTGCAGGGTTACGGCATCTTCGGCATGGGCATAGGTCTTTCCATCTCCCATCACCTCATGTGAAGAATGACAATCTATACAAAGTAAACCCTTAGTATGGTGCACATCTTCCTGTAACTGCTTATAAACTCTTTTATCTTCAAGAACTACATGGCCTTGGGTGTGAAGCAAATCAGATTCATCCAGTAAAGTTTCCTGAAGCCCTATATAATTGGTGGAAATTCTACTAGATCGGCTGTGACATCCAAAACAATGGGTATCATCCATAAACACATCACTGGAAGGGTGCACTTTTGGCAACTTTATTTTGTTAGAAGCTATATAGGTGTTAAGATCGGCTTTGGCCTGTTGTGAATAATTTAAATGACAGGCATTACACCCTCCTCCACGACTTAATTGGGTAATAGGTCCATAATCGGTTTTTTGAGCGCCTAAATGACAATTGGCACATAAATCCCGTAAATGTTTATCGGCGGCGGAATACTGCAAATCTTTAATATGGTAATGGGCATTCAAACTATCGGATTCTCCAAACACAAATTTATCGACCGCCACCAAACCACTATTGGTCGTCATTAGGGAGTGCTCTACATTGTATAATTCTTTGGCATGACATGTTCCGCAGGTCCTTTGTGCATCTATCAAGTTTCCGGGTATCAAAACCATACCCTTATGTGCTCCCGCTTTGTTAAAATCAGCTGTATTCCCTAGATGGCAATTGGCACAACCAATTAGTTCCGGATTATGGTATTCTGAAAACCCTTTGGTTTGCTGATGACACTGCAGGCAAGATTCTCCTTCGGATACGGCCTTACCTTCATATTGTACATCAATAAATTCATGAGACCGAAAAGCATCTGCATGCCTTACGACATAAAGCAAGCCAAATAGCAATACGGCCAGAATCAAAATCCATCGAAAATAAGTCTTTTCTTTCATAGTAAGTACATAATCAAATTTACAATAAATTTATTCCTGAACATCATTAAAAAAATGTTTCTATTGTAACAAATGTTACTCCCAAGTACCTGATTTTATTATACTTTTAGTACGCTCAAACATTGAAAAAAATTCTTAATTTTAAGAACCAATCCATATAACTATGGTGACTTCCAGACGAAAATTTATAAAAATTTCAGCTTTAGGGGTAGGGGGAATAACACTTTCCGCTTCAGCTGTCAATTTATTAGCCTCCAATCCTCTGTTGGATGCTGCAGCAAAAAAGAACCTTGCCAAAAAACTTTCCAGAACCGCTACCTATTGTGAGGTATGCTTTTGGAAATGTGCCGCATGGGCCTATACAGACGAAGAGGGAGATATTAAAAAAGTGATAGGGAATGATGACGACCCACACTGCAACGGAAGACTCTGTCCAAGAGGTACTGGAGGTCTTGGTATGTACAGTGACGAAGATCGACTGAAAACCCCATTAATAAGAACTACCATAAACGGCGAAGAAACCTACCGAGAAGCCAGTTGGGAAGAAGCCTTAGACCTGATTGCAGAAAAATTTACTGAAATAAAACAGAAATATGGTCCCGAGTCTTTCGCGCTTTTAAAACACGGTTCTCCTGGAAGTCATTTAGAACACCTCTTTAAAGCCTATGGCTCCGATACCATTGCCGAACCTGCCTACGCACAGTGCAGAGGCCCAAGGGAAACAGGCTTCGGACTAACCTTTGGCTCTTGGGTAGGCTCCCCTGAACCTACCGATATTAGAGACACCAAATGTCTAGTGCTTATTGGTTCCCACATTGGAGAGAATATGCACAATACACAGGTTCAGGAAATGTCGGATGCCATTGATAATGGTGCTACCATTATTACGGTAGACCCGAGATTTTCTACAGCAGCCAGTAAATCTTCTCATTGGTTACCAATCAAACCCGCTACCGACATTGCCTTACTTTTATCCTGGATGCATGTGTTGATAGAAGAAGAACTTTACAATAAAAAATACGTTGAAAAATATGCCATTGGCTTCGATGAACTAAAAGCACACGTAAAACCATTTACACCAGAATGGGCCTACGGCATCACCACCATAAAACCGGAAAGTATCAAGGAAACGGCACGTCTTATGGCAGCTGCAGCCCCGGCTACTATAGTTCACCCAGGACGTCATGTTACCTGGTATGGAGACGACTCGCAACGCGAGCGTGCCATTGCTATTTTAAATGGACTTTTAGGCTCTTGGGGTAACCGAGGCGGCTTCTATTTTAAAGAAAAAATCAGTATTCCAAAATATCCGCATCCAGCCTATCAAGAACCAAAATGGGGTTGGCATGAAATAGGTGAGCAATATCCATTTGCTGAAATGGGCAATACTTCGGAAGTAGTCAAAGCGACTATTCCTAATGAAGACAATCCATACCCTATAAAAGCATGGATGATTGCCGGCACCAATTTAATCAACACACTACCTCAGCGAGAACAAACTCTTGAGGCAATTAACGCTCTTGAATTTTTGGTCGTGGTAGATACCATGCCAATGGAAATCACAGGCTATGCGGATGTAGTACTACCAGAATGCACCTATTTAGAACGTTATGACGGTATCCGTTCTGCAACCAACAGACATCCATCAATTGCGGTTCGTATTCCTGCTGTAAAACCTAAATACAATTCGAAACCTGCCTGGTGGATAAGCAAACAAATTGGTGACCGCATTGGTTTGGGCGACTATTTCAATTACAACGATTTTGAGGAGGTCATTGAATGGCAGCTCAACAAAATGGGGACTTCTTTGGATGAAATGAAAAAGATTGGTGTTAAGAACTTCGAAAGAACCTCTGGACCATTATTCCTGGAAGAAGGACAAGATTATGAATTCGGCACCCCAAGCGGAAAAATAGAATTCTATTCGCAACAATTGGCCGATTTAGGATTTGATCCTATGCCTGTCTACACGCACCATCCACAACCTCCACAAGGATTTTACAGGTTGAATTACGGAAGGTCTCCCATGCACACGTTCAGCAGAACCATTAACAATCCTTATTTAAGCGATTTAAAAAGTGAAAATACCCTTTGGGTCAACCCTAAGGTAGCCAGAATATTAGACCTTAAAAAAGATCAGCCCGTTTGGCTTAAAAATCAGGATGGCATTCTGTCTGCATTCCCCATTAAAGTAAGAGTTACAGAGCGTATCCGCTGGGATTCTGTATATATGTACCATGGCTTTGGCCATAACAATAAAAAATTGACCCGCGCCTTTGGGAAAGGTGCGAGTGACGCCGAACTTATTTCCCAGATTGTCGTAGATCCACTAATGGGTGGCACCGGATTAAGAGGCAACTTTGTTTCTATTTTAACCGAAGATCCACATAAAAACACAAAGGTATGAGATATGCAATGGTGATAGACACCTTAAAATGTGTTGGCTGCAGTGATTGTGTCGTGGCTTGCCAAACAGAAAACAATGTGCCACATGGCTATTGCAGGGATTGGGTAACTGAAGCTGTTAGCGGCTCCTACCCTAATCTGGAACTGGAATTGCGTTCTGAACGCTGCAACCATTGTGCTAATCCACCATGTGTAAGATGCTGCCCAACAGGAGCCAGTCATGTTATTGAAGGTGGCATTGTATTAGTAACTGCCGACCAATGTATAGGATGTGGCGCCTGTATAGAATCCTGTCCTTACGATGCGCGATACCAACACCCAGACGGTTATGTAGACAAATGCACCTTTTGTCATCACCGACTGGAAAAAGGACAATTACCTGCCTGCGTGTCTGTATGTCCAACAAAATGCATGTATTTTGGTGATTTAGACGACCCTAATAGCGAAATTTCTCAATTGTTGAAAAACAGAAAATATAAAACCCTATCTCCAGAGGCAGGGACCGATCCCCACGTGTTTTATCTCATTTAAAGCTAAAGTACCATGCAAGAAGAATTATTTACAAGCGGCCGAAACATTCCAAACATTGATCCTTCATTACAAATTTGGCATTGGCCCATCTCCTTATACCTATTTCTAGGCGGACTCGCTGCAGGCATCTTATTTTTTGCAGCTTTATTCTACCTAATGGGTAAAGAAAAACAATATCCCGCGCTTAAAGCAGCGGCTGTAATACCTCCAATAGCCCTATCAGTTGGTTTATTAGCATTGGTTTACGATTTAACACATCCATTATACACCTGGCAATTATATACCACATTCAGGATAGAATCTCCGATGTCCTGGGGAGCCTGGGTACTACTCATTACCACCCCACTTTCCTTTTTATGGTTGTTCAGCTTCTACAGAAGCACTTTCCCTAAATGGGAATCGAAACTCAAACTCTTTAAAAAATTTAAGTTTCTAGAAAAATTTGAAAAATTCCTTATTACCAACAGAACCTATATGGCATACGCCCTAATTCCCCTATCCATAATTTTAGGCGTCTATACCGGTATTTTATTGTCAGCATTCAATGCCCGACCTTTATGGAACAATGCCATTCTAGGACCTTTATTTCTAACCTCGGGACTATCGACCGGAGCGGCAGCCATTATTTTGTTGTCAAGAAATAGAGAAGAACGTCATCTGTTCAGTAAAATAGATTTAGGTCTTATTATAGTAGAAATAGCTTTAATCATTCACATGATTATGGGCTATTATGCAGGTTCTCAAGTGCAACTGGAAGCGATGGATCTTTTAGTAGGCGGTGAATTCACCCTCATGTTTTTTGGCTTCGTTATACTTTTGGGCTTACTCGTACCCGCTATTTTAGAAGTTATTGAATTATTAGGCTTTAAAGTCCCTGTTGCCGTGCCGGCTGCCTTAGTTATAATTGGCGGACTCATTTTTAGATTTATTATGGTAGAAGCAGGACAACTTACACGATACCTTTACTAAATTATTTGTTATGAATACAAAATATAAAACAAACCCACACCAATACTGGAACCCGTATTTTGGAGGATTCCTTTTAGGCATCATCATTATTTTTACATTTTATCTTACTGGTAGAGGACTGGGAGCCAGTGGTGCCATAAAAAGTAGCGTGGTTACGGTGGTTGAAAATGTAGCTCCAAAACATGCCGAAAGCAACAGTTATTACAGTCAGTTTATAACAGATGACAAGTCACCTATGAACACCTGGCTGGTGTATGAAGCCTTAGGTATTTTAATAGGAGCCTTTATTTCGGGAAGTATTAGCGGACGCATCAAATGGCGCGTTCAACACTCTCCTAAAATTACGGCTAAGCGTCGTTTAATATTTGCGCTAATAGGAGGTATCTTATTTGGATTGGGCGCTCAGATTGCAAGAGGCTGTACCAGTGGTGCCGCTTTAAGTGGCATGGCGGTGTTGTCTACTGGAGGCTTCCTTACTATGCTTTCCATTTTTGGATCTGCCTATGCCTTTGCTTATTTTTTTAGAAAGAACTGGATATAACATTAAAAAGAAAAAATTATGGGACCTTTAATTCCTGGTGGTTACATCCCTTTAGAATGGGATAGCATTATAGCCATATTCATTGGAATCGCCTTTGGCTTTGTCTTAGAAGCTTCGGGCTTTTCATCGTCAAGAAAATTAGCCGGCGTGTTTTACGGTTACGACTTTGCTGTACTTAAAGTATTTTTTACGGCAGCAGCGGTATCTGTAATTGGCATTTACTATATGGATTATTTAGGGTACTTGGACATCTCTAAACTTTATGTGCACCCCACCTACTTATGGGGAGCTATCATAGGCGGCATTATTATGGGTGCCGGTTTTGTTACCGGAGGCTTCTGCCCGGGCACAAGTTTGTGTGCCGTAGCTATAGGCAAATTAGATGCCTGGATATATGTGTTTGGTATTATGGTGGGTGTTTTTATATTTTCGGAACTCTTCAATCTTTTTGAACCTATATACGATGGTTATAACTTTGGCAACATTACTCTGATAGACTCCTTTGGCTGGAATCCATATTGGGTTATTTTTATTTTTGCCATTATTGCTGTCCTGGCCTTTGGCATTGCCGACTTGGTTCGAAAAAAAATTAAAAGTGTGTTTTACTAAAAAAACAAATACAATATAAACCAGAAGAAAACCATGAAATTTCTTTCAAACAGATATCTAATTCTGGGCGCCATACTGATTATTTTAGCAGGTGGACTCCTATTGCTTCCAAAATATGAAAAACAGGAAGGCATTCGCTCTAAACAATTGTTAAGTCATGCCATCAGCCCGGAACGTTATATTTCGACCGATGATATTTCACATAAAATTATTAGCCAGGATCCTTCGTTTATTTTGGTAGACGTAAGAGACGAAGAAAGCTATAACAATTATAGCCTACCCAATGCCATTAATATTCCGCTTTCAAAATTGTTGGATGAAGATTCTTTAACTTACCTCAACCAAGACCAGTTTGACGTGGTATTCTATTCTAACAACACGTTTCTAGCCGATCAGGCCTGGATGTTATGCGATCGCTTAGGATTTAAAAATCTGCATGTTTTAAAGGGAGGCCTCAACAACTGGTATACTACCATAATCAATCCCTCAAAACCAAATGAGGCCATGCCCGAAACTGAATTTAAATTGTATTCTACAAGAAAAGCAGCCAGCATGTATTATGGCGTAGCATATCCAGACCAGAATTTTGGAAATGACTTACCAACAACACCGGAAACTCCTAAAAAAGTAGTTACTGTAGAAAAGAAAAAGAAACGTAAAGCTGAAGGCGGTTGTTAAATCTAAAATTAACCTAACACTATGAAAGAATTAGAGAAAACCAAACAAATATCCATTGCTGCCACGTTATTTATTTTGGCTGTGCTAATAGGTTTTTTAACCTACAAACGCCCAAAAAACACCTATGCTTTCAACACCAAAAGCACTTTGGAAAAAATCACCTCCACAGATTATTGCCTTCCCTATTCGCTTATTGAAAATGAAGATGTGGCATTTATAGACATTAGAAACTCTTTTGAATACAACAAAGGCCATTTAGAAAATGCCATAAACATGCCTTCTGTAGATATTATGAGTGAAGCCTCTCAAAAACTACTGCAGGACCTAAAAACATCCAATACAACAACGGCGCTTTACGGAAGCACTCCCGAAGAAGCTAACATTCCTTTTCTTATCTTATATCAATTAGGCTTCGATAATCTTAAAATCCTTCCTGTAGAGCTCAGTTATTCCCAAAACAAACTCATGACCAAAGAATCCAAAATAGAAAGCCTTCCTTACGATATTAATGGGTTTATCATGGATTCAAAAAAGCATTTGGACAGCTCTAATACCATAGTTCCACCAAATGCAAATGTGCCTAAAAAAGTGATTACAGTTGAAAAGAAAAAGAAGCGTAAAGCTGAAGGTGGCTGTTAAAAGTCCTTATTTTAATCTTCTAGCTTCGGTTTTAATAGTTCACCAAATCTATTTCTTTTATTCTTTTAATCGTATTCTGTTTTTATAAACTTCCTTGTCGTTCATAAACACCTTAATATAATAGCGTTTTGCTGGCAAATATGATAAATCGTAAATCAACGATCCTTTAATTAAACTCTTATATAGATGCGTTTCAACCACATCTGTTTCATTTTCCTGATCAACAATAAGCACCTTTACTTCAGAAGGAATATTGCAAAAATAATCTAATGTAATCGGGCCTTGCGTTCGTGCCGGAAAAACACCCACAGAAGGCGCATCATCCAACTCGTAAGACATATCGGGTTGTACCGAAAAATAATAATTAATAGCACTACCAAAATCTGAACCAAATTGTTTTATGGCTTTGCCTTGAGCATCAAGTAATTTTATTTCGCCACGGCCGTCTCTGGATTTAAACCAAAACTCTAATCCATCGCCTTCGGAATCGTTAAATTTGAAATTATAATTTCCTTGTTTTAACGCAATTGTATCTTGATATACTGTACTTGGTTTCATATTCACACTATCTTTTGCAAAAACCACCTCTCCGAAACTATTTTGAATACTGTATGTGTTTTGCCAAGGTTTGTTATTTGTTTTATAACGAACCACGACGGTATCAGGAAATATGTCCGGGCGTTCGTAATCGGACTCTAATGTGTTATCTGCCTTAAATCCGTCTGATTTTCCGTTAGGTTTAGATATAACTACATGAAATTTCCCATGCTTTTGTTTACTAAATACTTCGGTTGGTAATGTTATCGCGGCTTCATCTCCAAAATTAATATGACCCGTCCAATTGAATTTCTGAGGTTTTTCGCCTGCAATAAAATACTGAATCGTCATTTTCTTTAACGGATTACTACCATTATTTTTCACCTGAATAACCGGCAAACCGCCAAACGGATTTTTCCGACTATGAATCAACTTTTTAGAGGGCTGAATGATATCTAAAAGCGTCACGTCGTTTTTAGCATTTGGCACTTCATATTCCACAACAACAGCTGACAGCAACTCGTTCGCACTTGGCTTTTCGGTTTCGTAAGCCTCCATATTAATATCCACCGAATATGCCATTCCTGATTTGGTATTTAGCATAACTTCATCGGGCTGAAGCAAATACCCTGGACACCAATTAGCGCGATCAAAAATCCACGTTCCTGCCTGCGGAAATAAAGGATTATCACCACATTCCATCCATAAATCTTTATGATCTATAACTTTCCCGTTAAACTCAATATCGCGAAACTTGCTGCAAAATTCACCACAACCATTAGCATCCATACCATGTCCGGTTTGAAGGATCTTTATTTTAGAAAATGCGGTTTTATCATGCGCTTTAAATGTTACTGGCACCAAATGGTTTTCAATTGGATCGTCTTTGTATCCATATTTAAAATTTCCATCGTATACTTTATGAATCGCCAACGGATTAGCCACTGGTGTACCATAGGTAATTTCAAAATCTACAGTGACTTTCCAGCCACGGGTTTTATTGTCTTCATAACCAGTATGTATATAATCAATCTCAACCTCATCTCTTAAAATCAAACTGAAATCGGTCACATCTACATGCCACTCAAACCCCCAGTCTTTTTGAAAAAACCCTCCGTAAGGCGTTAACATACGTGCAATTTCGTAAACGGTAGTATCGCTTTTTTGACGCGCTTTAATATGATCTACATAATCCCAGTCGGCACAACGCATTTTATCAGGACATTCAAATTTTAAGTTTAAAATAATGCTTCGGATATTTTCTGAAGCCTTTGGAAACACTGCTGTACGTTTATAACTATTACTCCCTTTAGACGGGTCGGTAACTATAGTTTCTCCCTGATGCGAAATGACGTGAGCTTTCTCCTGTGCTTGTCCTAAAAAACTAATAAGAACAAGACAGAATAAGATTTTAAAAGTATTCAATGGTAGATAATTTTAACTGTTAAAAAACGTGTTTACCTGTACATCGGCAAATTGGCGAAACATTTCCATAACCCCGCAATATTTTTCAACCGATAAGTCTACCGCTCGTTGTAACTTTTTCTCATCTAAATTATCTCCAAAAAAGTGAAAATTCATCGCTACTTTATCATAAAATTTTGGGTGCTCTTCAGTTAAATTCGCATCAATTTCAATTTTAAAGTCGGCAACATCAAGTTTCATCTTTTTAATTAAAGCCGCTACATCTAAACCCGAGCAACCTGCCAAACCGGATAACATTAAAGCTTTCGGGCGATAGCCTTCACCTTTTCCTCCACTTTCTTCTCCTGCATCAATAAATAAATTGTGTCCTGAAGGATTAGTACTTTCAAACTTCATGTCTCCTAACCAGGTTGTTGTAATATGATTTGTCATCGTTTATGAAATATTTTTTGTTACTTGTAAATATCAAAAATAACACTAAAAAAATAAATCTTTGCTTTAAAGCATCCTTTATCCGTCAAATAATCTTTGAATACTAAACTGATTTAATAATGATCGCGAATCCATTCGAAAATCGATTCCATATGTCTTTTAACTTCGGTTGTAGGCTTTGTATAATGGTTATTCATAAAACTGAAAATTAAAGTTTCTCCTGAATTTGTAATGAGGTAACCACTTAACGAATAATTATTTCCAACAGTCCCAGACTTAGCGTAGATATATGATCCGTCTTTTCCTGCATAATACCTTTTTAGGGTACCTGATTTGCCCCCGACGGGAAACAAATTAAATAAACGATCCTCTGGAATTTCATTATATAACTTGGTAAGAATCTGAACAAAAGATGTTGGTGTAAACAGGTTATATCTGCTCAATCCAGAACCATCAACCCATCGTGGCAACTGCTTCAAATCATTTAATTTATCATTTAACATATAGTTTCTAATCCTTTTTGAACTTAATGTGTCTGACAGAGTTGAAGAACTCATAATTAAAATTTGTTCAGCCAAAAAATTATCGCTTAACAACATCATACGTTTGTACAATGAATCGGAGGGGATACCATAAGCCAAATGTTGCATCTTTTCTCCTGAATATGGAATAATAGTGACTTCCTTCTTTAACAAATTAGCCCATAATTCACCAATTAAAGAATCATGTATTACCATAGGAACTTCTAAAGTATCACCTGATTTTAAATTGGAATAAAACACATTTTCATTATAGTTTCTATTTTTATTATTTGGAATATTTTTAATACTCTTACTTAATATTTCTGGTTCGCATTGTAAGGCACTGGAAGCCTTTGTTATGGTTAAAACATTACCATACATTGGAAAACTACTGCGCTCCGGACTAAAGTAAGTATCGTAATCTTCCCAGGCCCATCCTGGTCCGAACTTTTCATCTTCCAAGTTATTTACCAATATTTTAACGTGTTTATAAGGCTGAACCATGCGATAAGCTGTACTATCCTTAAAATACGAATGTAAAAACGTAGGATTGCCTGTTCCCAGCAGACTAATTGTATCATTATTAATGCTGTATTTAAATGCAGGAATACTGTCTGGTAAAAGACTTAAGCCTGTATAAAGTGTAATCAGCTTGGTGTTACTCGCCGGAGTAAAATATTTATCGGAATTATAACTAAAAATGGTATCCTGAGATTTAGGATTATACACAAGAAACCCAGTAAACTGATTATCATAAAAATCAAGATTCAAAGTTTTTTTAAGCTTCGTATTTAGCCTTGTTGATTTACATCCAAACAAAAAACCAACTACCAGAACTAATGGCAATAAACGATTAAAAACAAAATTTATCATAACATTCTATAAAAAATCGACAAAATACATTATTGAAAAATATTCACTAAACACCCGAAACTACTGAAATATTATTCAATATAAGTAAATATCATTGAATTTAATTTAACAATTTTACCATATGTAATAATCTCATGTAATAGATTTCTTTATATTTGAGATACTAACAATCTAAACCTTTCTCTATGAAAAAAACACTAACCTCTCTTTTTTTGTTTTTTTTTGCAGCCTCATTCAGCTTATTATATGCTCAAAGCATTAAGGTAAGCGGATCTGTTACAAATACTTCAAGTATTCCATTACCCGGAGTAAATATTCAGATTAAGGGGACCTCAAAAGGAACATCAACAGATTTTGATGGTAATTATCAAATTTCAGCCAATCAAGGCGATGTTTTAATCTTTTCATTCTTGGGTTACGAAACTCAGGAAATTACAATTTCAACAGCATCTCTAAACATTATCATGCAAGAAGGCACAGATAGCTTAGGAGAAGTTGTAGTTACAGCATTTGGTATTGAACGCAATGTTAGGGAACTTGGATATTCGGCTACAAAAGTCGATGCCGAAGACTTAACACTAGGGGGAACAACTAACGCCATTACCGCCTTACAAGGTGAAGTCCCGGGTTTACGAGTTACTAAAACTTCAGGATCTGTAGGAAGTGGTATAGACATTCTTATTCGAGGAATGACGTCTATGGATCCTAACTCTTCAAATACGCCATTAATCGTTATAGATGGGGTTCCTATGAATAACGATTCGTTTTCCCCTTCATTATTAGGAAGCAGCGAAAACAACTGGATTTTAAGCAACGAAAAGTATTCGGCAACAAGTCGATCTGCCGATTTAAATCCAGATGATATCGAAACATTCAATATCTTAAAGGGTGCTGCTGCTACAGCATTGTATGGTTATAGAGCCAACAACGGAGCTATTATTATAACCACTAAAAAAGGAAAATCAGGCAAACCAAAAATAAAAGTATCTACCAGTGTTACGGGTAGCAATGTAAAACAAACCCCAGAATTACAGAATGTATTTAGAGAAGGACGTTTTGGCAGACCTTACAGATTATATACTCCCGATGAAGAAGACGGTTATACACTTACCGGTGTAGGAAGCGGTAACGGACCATACACCTGGGGCGTACGTTATACCGATGATAGTTTTGAATATAACGGCACTATTGTCGATTTAACCAACGACCAGTATTACGATCCGTATAGCATTTTTGATACCGGATATCTGTATAACACAAATGCCAGTTTATCTGGTGCTTCAGAACGCTTTAATTATTACATGTCTGCTGCCAATACTCAAGAAGATGGTATTATTCCAGGAACCGATTACAAACGAAATAACTTTAGAGTAAATTCTGCTTACAAGGCCACCGACAACTTTACAGTTAATACTATGTTCTCACTAACGGCATCAGATTCAAGAAAACCTACAGGAGGAGACAAATCAATCATGAGTGCCTTAGGATACTGGACACCTACCTTCCCTATTTCTGATTATTTAAACCCTGATGGCAGCCGAAGAAATCCTTATCCTGGCTTTATTGATAACCCACTTTACAATGCCGATTTCAGCTCCTTAACTGAAGACACTAATCGTTGGTTAGCTAAAGGAAACATAGATTGGAATACCACCAATTGGATGCATGTAAACTACACGCTTCAATACGACAATTACACCTCTCAATATCACCGATTCGTAGCTCCAGACCTTGATGAAGGAGCTGGTGAGAATGGTTTTATTGTAGATCAGGACATCGTATTTAAAGGTTTAGAATCTAATCTTTTAATCACTTTTGATAAGGATATTACAGAAGATATCAGCACATCTTTACTTTTAGGAAATCAGGTAACCAGCAACTCATGGGAATCTAACAGACAGTATGGTGAAAATTTATTGTTCCCAAGAGACACGCATATTAGTAACGCTACCGAAAATTTCAGAGTTTCAAACAACTTAACCAGAGAACGTAATGTTGGGGTGTTTGGAGAACTTAAATTCAATATTTACAATCAGCTTTTTATATCTCTTACTGGAAGAAATGACTGGCTTTCAAACATGCCTGAAAACAAAAGTGTATTCTATCCTTCTGCAAGTTTAGCTTACGATTTACATGAAAGCTTATTTAAAGACAATAAAACCATTTCATTCTCTAAACTTCGATTATCATACTCTCAGGGAGGAAGTCCAATACCTTTAACCGTTACAAACAAACTTTCCAGAGCATCAGGATTTCCTTGGGGAGGTGTAAGCGGTTATGAATATAAAGATGTAAAAGTAGACCCAAGTCTGGAACCGCAATTAGCAAAAAGCTTTGAAACCGGTTTCGATTTACGTTTCTTTAATAATCGCCTAAGATTAGACTACAGCTATTTTAAAACCAAAGTTACAAATTCCATTTTCCCTGTTGCAACACCTTCTTCTACAGGATACACCCAATTATGGAGAAATGCAGGAGAGTACAATACTTATGGTCATGAGGTTTCTTTAAGTGGAGATATTATTAAAAACAAAGACTTCACTTATAGTATTAATTACTCATTCGACACTTCAGATGGAAAAGTTACCTATTTACCAGATGATGTCCCTTATATCGACTTCTTATCACCAGATCCGGATCCTACAGGAGCAAGACTATATTTACAACCTCGCCTTGGTGATAATATTGGTGCCATTTATGGTTATGTATCCAACAGAACAGAAGATGGAGACCTAATTCTTAATGAAAACGGAATGCCTACGACCGATTTTAGTGAACTTGTTAAAGTTGGTGATGCTATGCCAGATTTCACCATGGGATTCGGTAATACCATTAAGTGGAAAGGTTTTAAATTCAATTTCTTATTTGAATGGAAAAAAGGTGGCGATAAATACAGCTGGACAAGCTACGTAAACAACAGATTTGGTAGTTCTCAATATTCTATGCAATTCAGACAAACAGATACCTATGTTTTTGATGGCGTTATGGAAGATTCCTCCAACCCTGGAACATATATTACAAATACCACAGAAGTAGACACATCTCCTACCTCTTCGGCAGTTTATAACCTATTTAATAGCACAACCTATTGGAGAAGAAATGCCGAGGTTTTATTACAGGATGCATCATGGGTAAAACTTAGAAACATTGGATTATCATACACCTTAGACAAAAAGACCATTGGACTTAATTTCATTGATTCAATTCAATTAGAAGCAAGTGCCAATAACATTTTAATATGGACACCATTTGATGGGTACGACCCAGAAGGAACCGATTACGGACCAGGAAAACCAGGACTTGCCGCGTTTACCGGAAGAAGTATTCCTTTAACAGAAAACTATACGATAGGTGTTACATTTAACTTTTAAAACAGGTAAATATGAAAAATAATATAATAAAATACTTCCTTACACTAACAGTCATTTTTATGGCCGCAAGCTGTAGTGATTATTTAGATGTAAATATAAAACCAGGAGAAAAAGATGAAGCTGAACTTGGCTTAAAAGATCTTATTGCTCCTGTGTTAAAAAATACTGTTTTAGCAAACTATTATGCTGCTTCTGTAACCAGTAATTACACCCAGTATTTTGGTGGTTATGGATATACTGCAGCAGGAGAAAGTAGTTGTGGCGGGGCCTGGAGCGTGATGTATACGGATATTTTTCCGAACATCGGATTAATTAAAGAAAAAGCCGAAGCTTCTGGAGCTATTCATTACAGTGCCATAGCAGATATTGTTACTGCTATTAATTTAAGTACCGCTGTAGAATTATGGGGCGATGTTGTATATTCTCAAGCCACACAACCTGAACTTTATGCATATCCTGTTTTAGATGATGGTAAAACCGTTTATTTACAAGCTTTAGCAATGATTGACGATGCCATTACAGCATTACAAGCTACCGATAATTCAGGTGAAATTATTGGAAAAGAAGATATGATTTATAAAGGTGATATTGGTAAATGGCTAAGAGCTGCGTATACTTATAAAGCTAGATTACAGCTAAAACTTATGAAAAACGGAGGAACAACTGCTTCAGATGTTTTAGCTTCCATTAACAATGGTTTTACTTCAAATGCCGATAATTTTATGTTGAATTATGTCGATGCACCAAGCAATAATCCATATTACACCATCAACGTGGTGCAACGTAGTACTTCTAATTATTTTAACGCTCCAAATGATCAATTAATCAGTTTAATGAACGGAAGTCAATATCCATTTGCATCAGTTAGTGAAGACCCAAGACTTCCTATCATGTTTGAAAAATCTGTGGAAACAGATCCATGGAGAGGATTTTTAAATGGCGGTACCGGGTTATCTTCAGACGGGAATAATGGAAATACGTTTTACAAAAATGGAGGCTATTATACCAGTTCAGATTCTCCTTTAATCTTAATCACATACGCAGAAGCTATGTTTATTAAAGCAGAAGCTGCATTTTTAGCAAACGGAGGAACCTCGACCAGCACAGGTACTACAGCAGAAAGCTACAATGCGTATTTAGACGGTATTCAAGGGCATATGGATATGCTTGGTGCCGATGGTACAGATTATTTAGCCGATGCTTCGGTAAGTGTTGGAGTGGGTAACCTGGCTTTACATAATATTATGAGAGAAAAATATATTGCTAACTTTCATAGTACAGAAACCTATAACGACTTTAGACGATATAACTTCTCTTCTGATGTGTTTACCGGATTAGATGTTAGAATCCCTCAGGATGAAGATGTTTATGCCGGACTTTGGTTTAGACGTGCTTATTATCCTGAAAATGAAACAAACTCAAACGACAATATCATAACTGACGAAAGCAGTGCTATTAATGATATCTGGCTTTTTGAATAAAAATTAATACCACTCACAAAAAAGCGCTTATTTATTCCAATAAGCGCTTTTTTTTTATATAATTTTTTGCAATAGCGTCTTCAACCTCAACAAATCCTCTTGAGTATGATTGGCCGTAATAACAATTCGACTCATTAGTCCTTCATAATTGGGGTACTTAAAATTCGCTATTAGAATACCGTTATCATACAAAAGCTTGTAAACAGATTCATCATTACAATAAATTACAGGATAATTCACATCATATTTAAATTTAGAGGACAACTGCAATTCTGAAAAAAAGAATTTTAAATTATCCTTGAGCTTCTGCATTTGCAGACTATATAATGCTTTAGATTTTAAAAATGCGTCCAAATACGCAGGATTTGCAGCAGATGATGAAATAAATAGATTTTCCTGTTTCAGTTTTTCAATAAAATCAACATCGGAAGCTATAATACCACCAGATAATCCCAACGCTTTACCTAATGAAGACACCATAATTTTTCTGTGAATATTTTTGTTCTCAACGGTATTAAAAACACCTTCGCCCGATGGCCCTACAATACCCAAACTATGAGATTCATCAATAATCAAAGTGATTTGCTTAGCTTCCGATATGTGTTCTAAAAAACTAAATGATGTTGGATAAACTTCGGAAGATAACATAGCATCTAAAACAATAATCACATCTTCTTTAATAGCGTTTGTTAAATCTGGATGTAAAAAACCATTTTCAAAAACAGACTGACTATTAGAATCTAAAATAGCCGGATGACTATTGGGGTAATGATAAAACGAACATTTATTCTTCTTAAAATACTCAATTACGAGTCTACCTGCCAGCATACCAGAAGACACCGTTAAGGCACTTTCAGCTCCAATAAATTTTGAAAACAAAGTTTCAAATTCATCGTATACAGCCAATTTAACATTAGCATTTCGAGAACTTCCATAACTGGTTCCCCACTGTTTAATACTTTTAAATAACCGTTCCTGAAAAGCAGGTAATGTAGCCATGCCTAAATAAGACGTACCGCCAAAATATAGAAATGTTTCATTATTCTGAGAAATAAGCCTATCGGGAAAACAATCTATAATCATATAAACTAAATCAGTTTTACACCTATTCCATTCAAATCGCTGTAAGTTACCACGCCATCAGTAATAGTTACCCCTTCGGCAATATCTTCAGAAAGCAGTAAAGCACCATCCATATCTACAAAATCCAGAAGCGGTAATAAATGCGCTATAGCTGAAATACCTACCGAAGACTCCGTCATACATCCTACCATAGTTTTCATTCCTAAACTTCGGGCTTCCAAAAGCATCCGTTTTGCTGAAGTTAACCCACCACACTTAACCAACTTCACATTAACCCCATGAAAATGATTATAACATTTTAAAACATCAGCTTCAACCTGACAGCTTTCATCGGCAATAATAGGCAATACCGAATTAGAGTACACTTCTTTATGATCATCCCAGTTGTTTGCTGGTAAAGGCTGTTCTATAAATTCAACCCCTAATAGTTTTAATGCTTTAGCGTTTTTCAACGTTTCTTCAACCTGCCAACCGCAATTCGCATCAACCCTAAAAACAGCATTTGTGTTTTTTCGTAATGCTTCAACTATTTTAATATCGTCTTTTGTCCCTAATTTAATTTTATAAATGGGCCATGGCATCTCCTGCATTTTAGCCACCATTTTATCAACGGTATCAATACCAATAGTATAATTGGTTAACGGATTATTACTAATATCATAATCCCAAAGTTCATAAAGCATTTTACCCTGCAATCTGGCATATAAATCATTGTAAGCCATGTCTAGAGCACAGATAGCAAACATATTATGTTTTAATTTACTATAAATACTTTGCCAGAATTCTTCAGGAGAAACACCATCTAAAGATTCTATAAATGGTTTTACATCGGTAATATCTTTTATCAGTTTATCAATTGTTATTCCGTAATATGGATTCGACGTTGCCTCTCCATAACCTGTAAATCCCTTAGAACTTAACTTAACAATTAAACTGGGTTGTATATCATGAGATTCTCTCGAAATTGTAAATGTGTGCTTTAATTTTAAATCGAAAGCTTTAAGTTGAAGATTCATAAAGAAATGGGCTTTAATTGAAATCTAAAAATAATAAATTAAAGCTCATAAACCACATTTCCAACAGAATATAAAATCCTACAATTTTGATTTATAGAATAGCCTGAACTCTTCCTTTTAGTTCTGGTAAGACATCTAATTCAAACCATGGATTTTTGGTAAGCCAAAAACGATTACGAGGTGATGGATGCGGTAAGGGTAAATATTTTGGAAAGTATTCGTTGTAGTTTTTCACGGTTTCAGTTAGTGTTTTCTTAGCTTCATTTTTCAGATAATAATTCTGAGCATACATGCCAATTAAAAGCACCAACTCCACTTGTTTTAAATCATCAAATATTAATTGATGCCATTTTGGAGCACATTCGGGGCGTGGCGGCAAATCCGCCTGTTTTTCCTTTGCCGGGATAACAAAACCCCATAGGAATAATGGCAAAATTTTCAGGATTATAAAACTGTTCGGGAGTTACACCTAACCAACTACGCAATTGCTTACCACTGGCATCATCCCACGGAATACCCGATGCATGTACTTTGGTTCCCGGTGCCTGACCTACTATAACAATTTTAGACTCCGGGTGTGCTACCATAACCGGTCTTGGACCTAAAGGCAACTCATCTTTACAAAGTGTGCATTGTTTTATGTTTTGTAATAAGTCTTCCATTTACGTTTCCTATTTAAACAAAAACGCTTTAGTATCACTTAGACACTAAAGCGTTTTAAATATATAAAATTTTAAAACCTTTATTTAGCTGCTAAAGGCTCGCCTTCAAAAATTAAACCTTCAAATCCGGTTTTCATAAAGTTTCTAATGTTTTGGTGACCTGTTCCGTCAGGATCGTTTAATACCTCATCAAAATAAAATTTACCAAAGCAGGCTAAAGTTTCTTCTTTTGTAAAATTTTGATGTTTTGCGAAAGCAAATAATTTACAAGATCCTGAATTTTGTCCGGCTTCATTTTGTAATTCCCCGTTTTTAAAAGCGGTTGGCGTAAATTCAAAATTAGCTTCAACAGCTGCCATTGTATCATTAAATTCTACGGCTTCAGGTGTACTTAGTAATTTTGCTTTAAATGTTTCTAATGTCATTTCTCTTTATTCTAAATTCAATTATTTTCCTTTTCCAGCAACTACAACCACAATTTCTCCTTTTGGAGGTTTGTTGGTATAATGTTCTAAAACCTCTTTGGCGGTTCCACGAACCGTTTCTTCATATAATTTAGTAAGCTCACGTGAAACTGAAACCTGTCTGTCTTCACCAAAATACTCACAAAAATGCCCTAAGGTTTTAACCAGTTTATGGGGACTTTCGTAAAAAATCATGGTTCGGGTTTCTTCGGCAAGCAATAAAAATCGTGTCTGACGTCCCTTCTTTACAGGCAAAAACCCTTCAAATACAAACTTATCATTCGGCATTCCGGAATTCACCAAAGCAGGCACAAAGGCGGTTGCTCCTGGCAAACAATCCACGTCGATTCCGTGTTCTATACAAGCGCGGGTTAATAAAAATCCGGGATCGGAAATGGCCGGAGTTCCGGCATCACTAATTAAGGCAACCGTTGTTCCGCTTTTTAATTTTTCAATAATCGTTTCAACCGTTTTATGCTCATTATGCATATGATGCGATTGCATGTGGGTTGAAATTTCGAAGTGCTTTAAAAGCTTCCCCGAAGTTCGGGTATCTTCAGCTAATATTAAATCGACATCCTTTAAAACTTCAATAGCTCTAAAGGTCATATCTTTTAAATTCCCAATGGGTGTTGGTACTATGTAAAGTTTACTCATTAATTAAATTTACCTTCAATAATCTCCATAAATCGCGTCTCGTACTCCTCTTTATTTGCCCAACCCTGATGGTCCGGTTTAACCATAGTCTGTATAAACTCTTTGGCTTCAACAAAAGAACCAATAGTATTAATTTGAGAAATTACACGATCGTAATCAGCGCCATTCCCTTCAAACAGATGTTTTATAAATGCTAATTTATCATTTAAACCAATGGCTAATCCGCCATTTTTCAGTTTATCGTTTAAGGATTTTTTTTCGTTTGAATGGCCGTTCTGCTCTTTCGGAACGGGGTCGAAAATAGGCATATTTTTATAATCTGCAGTAAGATCTTCCAAATCGTTTTTATGATACTGCGTTTTCGGTAAAATATCCTCTAAAGTTGGTTTCGAGTCCAGATCAATATCCGGCATAAAAGCCACCATATTTTTTATTTTTTCAATCGCTGGCTCCATAATACCATCATCCTCCTTTTCGTCAAGATTAATAAATAACCTGTCATCTATTTCACGGTTATCACTAATCTTATCATTAAAAGCTGAATCAATCATACCAAAAAAGTTTTCTTCATCAGAAATCGCAGGCAACTCACCGTCATAATTTTCGTAGGCAAACTTTAATACCGAAAGCTTTTCCAGAAGAAGTGTCGCTTCGGTATGCATTTTAACAACATCTTCTCTACCCTTGAGTTTAAGAATTCTATGTGCAATACTGACTAACTCAGATTCTAGTTTCTTCTTCATAGCTATATTTTTAAAATTAATGTCTTTAAGGTTTTTGATTTTTAATAAATTTAGTTCACCTTTATAAAAACATATAATCGCTTTATTTTAGTGTTAAATTTACAAAATGTTTCTTGAAAATACAGTAAATCATAAAGAACAATTTGGATGGATTGAAGTCATCTGTGGATCAATGTTTTCCGGTAAAACCGAAGAATTGATTCGCCGGTTAAAGCGTGCCCAGTTTGCAAGACAGAAAGTTGAAATTTTTAAACCGGCTATCGATACCCGATATAATGATGAAATGGTGGTATCGCATGACGATAACGAAATTCGATCAACTCCCGTTCCTGCAGCTGCTAATATTCCTATTCTTGCCGATGGATGCGATGTTGTAGGCATTGATGAAGCCCAGTTTTTTGATGATGAAATAGTACGCATTTGTAACGATTTAGCCAATAAAGGGGTTCGTGTTATTGTCGCTGGTCTGGATATGGACTTTAAAGGTAATCCGTTTGGTCCGATGCCTAACCTTATGGCTACTGCCGAATATGTAACCAAAGTACATGCCGTATGCACCAGAACAGGTAATTTAGCCCAATATAGCTATAGAAAATCTGCTAACGACAGCTTAGTACTTTTAGGAGAAACCGACGAATACGAGCCTTTAAGCCGTGCCGCTTATTATAAAGCGACTATGCGAGATAAAGTGAGAAACATTAAGGTAAACGATGCTGAACAACTTACTCCAAAACCCAAAGATACCGATAACAATGCCTAAAGCGGAAGAGACCATCTTAGAAGTCGATTTAAAAGCGCTAAAACACAACTTAAATCATTTAAAGTCAAGAATACCTAAGGAAACAAAATTCTTAGCTGTAGTTAAAGCCTTTGCTTATGGCAGCGATGCCTGCGAAATTGCCAATTATTTAGAAGAGTTAAATGTCGATTACTTTGCCGTTGCCTATACCAACGAAGGTGTACAACTACGAGAAGCGGGCATTACCAAGCCTATTCTAGTACTTCACCCGCAAACCGTAAGCTTTACAACTTTAGTGGAACACCAATTGGAACCTAACTTATATAGTCCTAAAATTTTAAAGGAATTTATAGAAGTAGCATCAAGTTTAAACTATAAAAACTATCCTGTGCATGTTAAATTTAATACGGGTCTAAACCGATTAGGTTTTTCTGAACATCAGGTTAATTATTTAGCTGAAACTTTAAATGCTAGTTCGGCAATTAAACTGAAATCTATCTTTTCACATTTAGCAGCCAGTGAAGATCTAAACGAACGCGAATTTACCATGAATCAAATCAATACCTTTAAACGTATTGCTGAAACCTTATCGGAAGCTATTGGTTTTAAACCCATAATGCATATGTGTAACACATCGGGGATTTTAAATTATCCGGAAGCCCATTTCGATATGGTAAGAAGTGGCATCGGACTTTATGGCTACGGCAATTCAGAAAAAGAAAACAAAAACTTTAAACCGATAGGTGCCTTAAAAACGGTTATTTCTCAAATTCACAATATTGAACCAGGTGAATCGGTAGGCTATAACCGAGCCTTCACCAGTAAAACTCCTATTAGAACCGCCACCTTACCTTTAGGTCACGCCGATGGTATTGGCAGACAATACGGCAACGGTAAAGGCTACGTGGTTATTAATGGCCAAAAAGCACATATTGTAGGCAACGTCTGTATGGATATGATTATGGTTAACATTACCGATATTGACTGTAAAGAAGGAGACGAGGCCATTGTATTTGATGCGGTAACCACAGCTGAGGATTTTGCCGAAACAGCAAATACCATTTCCTACGAATTGTTAACCTCTGTATCTCAACGTGTAAAACGTGTATTTTTGAAATAAATCGTTTACAGGTTTTAAAGATTTTAACTACTTTAGTAAAACACTAACTATAAAATAACTTCATATGTTAAAAGAGTTTAAAGAATTTGCCATGAAAGGCAACCTAGTCGACATCGCTGTCGGTTTTGTAATGGGTGCTGCATTTAAAGAAGTGGTTACTTCGTTTACCGGAGGTATTGTATCTCCACTTATTGGTTTAATTTTCAAATCAGACTTCAAAGATTTAAAATGGATTATAACAGAAGGTGTTGCCAATGCCGAGGGTGTTGTAGAAGGTGAAGTGTCTGTACTTTGGGGTGCGTTTTTAACCAATGTTATCGACTTCATTATCGTGGCCTTTGTTATGTTCATGTTAGTTAAAGGTGTTAACAAAATGAAGAAGAAAGAAGAGCCTGCACCAGAAGCTCCAAAAGGTCCATCTCAAGAAGATTTACTTGCAGAAATTCGCGATCTGCTTAAAAAATAACTAAATGTTAAATAAATAACAATGTGTTATTTGTTGTTAAAAAGCCTTGGTTTTAAAGAATCTAAGGCTTTTTTTTATTTTTAAAATGGAATTAATAGTTAGTTTTGTCACTCGAAAAAATTAAGAACAAGATTTAAACTATTATAAAAGATGAAAGTAGCTGTTGTTGGTGCCACTGGTATGGTTGGCGAAGTGATGCTAAAAGTATTAGAAGAACGTAACTTTCCTGTTACAGAATTATTATTAGTCGCTTCAGAGCGTTCTGTAGGTAAAAAAATAACATTTAAAGGTGAAGAGATTACTGTTATTGGCTTAGCTGATGCTGTTGCTGCGAAACCACAAATCGCTATATTTTCAGCAGGTGGTGACACCTCATTAGAATGGGCTCCTAAATTCGCTGAAGCTGGAACTACTGTAGTAGACAACTCTTCTGCCTGGAGAATGGATCCAACAAAAAAATTAATCGTTCCGGAAATTAATGCAGGTGAATTAACAAAAGACGATAAGATTATTGCTAACCCTAACTGTTCTACAATTCAGATGGTTTTAGCTTTATCAAAACTTCACGAAGCTTACAAAATGAAACGTATCGTTGTTTCAACTTACCAATCGGTTTCTGGTACCGGGGTTAAAGCTGTACAACAGTTAGAAAATGAGATTGCTGGTGTTGAAGGTGAAATGGCGTATCCTTATCCAATTGGTAGAAATGCATTACCACACTGTGATGTGTTTATGGAAAATGGTTACACTAAAGAAGAAATGAAATTAGCTAAAGAACCTCAAAAAATCTTTGGTGACAGTTCTTTCGCTGTAACAGCAACTGCAGTTCGTATTCCAACTTCAGGAGGACACAGTGAATCTGTAAACGTACAGTTTGAGAACGATTTCGATTTAGCTGAAGTAAGACAGTTAATCAGTGAAACACCTGGTGTTGTTTTACAGGATAATACGGCTACAAACACTTACCCAATGCCAATTTTAGCGCACGATAAAGACGAGGTATTTGTTGGTCGTTTAAGACGCGATGAATCTCAACCAAATACATTAAACATGTGGATTGTTGCCGACAACTTACGTAAAGGGGCTGCAACAAACACAATTCAAATTGCTGAATACTTAGTAGAAAATAACTTAGTATAACAGCATAACTAGATGAGACTATATCAAGCTCCTGTATTTCTACAGGAGCTTTTTTTATTTAATCCTGATTGATAAAATAAATTTCGTCTGTTGATGATGCCTTCTTCAAAATCGTTTGAAAAATATACTCACAAACCATTTTCTCTCCTGGCAGATTAATAAACTCTAAAGTATCTTCTGGTGTATGGTATTGCGGATGTCCACCAGTGTGCATTCCTAAAACCGAAATGCCTTTTTTATAAAACGAGACATGATCTGAACCTCCTACTCCGCCCGCATGCACTCCCGGATTTAATCCTAATGAAACACCTAAGTCTTTCATAAAATCGACTCCTCCCGGAAACGTTCCAGCACCACCCATATACACCTGTTTTTTATCATTCAACCTTCCAACCATATCCATATTAATCATCAACTTAATATTTTCAATAGGCACTAAAGGGTGTTCTGTGAAATATTTACTTCCCAATAAACCTTGTTCTTCCGCTCCAAAAGCAATAAAAATAATGCTGCGTTTCAATTCGCCTCTATGTGCTGCTAATTTTTCTGAAATCTCTAACAAAGCCGCTGTTCCACTGGCATTATCATCAGCTCCAAAATGAATAGCATTTTTCTTATCAGACTTCGATGACGGTCCGCCAAGTCCCAAATGATCGTAATGTGCACCTAAAACAATGTATTCGTTTTTCAATTCCGGATCGTTTCCTTCAATAAAACCAACCACATTACACGTAGGCGCCAATGGTTTTTCTGGCTCACCTTCAGCAACTCGTAACTTAGCCTCAAACGGTTGTTTGTAACCTTCATCAAAGGCCTCTATTCCCGAAGATTTAAAATCTTTAATAATGTATTTCACTACACGTTTATTCGCCTTATTACCTGGATAACGTCCACCATTTTTTTCAGAGGTTAAAAATTTAATATGGCTTTCAATCTCCTTTTCTGTAACCTCGGGTTGAGCAAATACAGAGAAAGAACCTACTAAAACCAATGCAATTGATAAGAATTTATTCATAAGTTAATTTTTATAAAAAAATAAAATAACGAATTTAAAGACGAACCACATAAACTTTTAAGACGAACAACGTAAACTGAACCATTTTCGTTATTTTTCGTTAAATCCATTCCATATTTAGTTGTTTTTTCAATTCGATTTTTCCATATTTAGCAAAACAAACCCTCGAGAATAATAGCCTGTGAAATATCCAAAAACGAAAACTGTAGATGTTGTAGATACTTATTTTGGTATTGATGTAAAAGATCCTTATCGCTGGCTGGAAGATGACCGAAGTACTGAAACTGAAGCCTGGGTAAAAGCACAAAACAAAACCACATTTGATTATCTCAATACTATTCCATTTAGAAATACTTTAAAAAACAGATTATCTCATTTATGGAATTACGAAAAAATTGGCGCCCCTTCAATTGAAGGCGGGTATACCTATTTTTCTAAAAATGACGGTCTGCAAAATCAGAGTGTGATTTACAGAAAAAAAGGAGAGAACTCTGCTGAAATCTTTCTTGACCCCAATACGTTTTCAAAAGACGGCACTATATCTCTTGATGAATTAAGTTTTTCTAAAAGTGGTAAGCTTTTAGCGTATTCGATATCTGAAGGTGGTAGTGACTGGCGTAAAGTGATTATTATTGATGCTGAAACCAAAGCTAGTTTAGAAGACCCTTTAAAAGATATTAAGTTCAGTACAATTTCCTGGTATAAGGACGAAGGCTTTTATTACTCAAGTTACGATAAGCCTGTAGGTAGTGAACTTTCGGCAAAAACAGATCAGCATAAAGTATACTACCACAAACTAGGAACTTCTCAAAAAGAAGATGCACTTGTTTATGGCGGAACACAGGAACAAAAGCATCGTTATATCAATGCACATGTTACACGTGATAATCGCTATTTAATTATCATTCCAAGAATATCAACCTCTGGAAATAAGCTTTTAATAAAAGACTTATCGGTTGCTGGAAGTGATTTTATAACTATTTTAAATGAGGATTACACCGATACTTTTGTAATTCATAACGAATGTTCAACCTTATTTTTAGTCACCAATTTAGATGCACCAAACCGACGTATTGTAAAGGTAGAGGCTTCAAATCCGACGCCTGAACATTGGGAAGACTTCATTACAGAAACAAATTATGTTTTAACACCTACCAAAGGCAGCGGTTATTTATTTACGCATTATATGATTGATGCCATTTCTCAGGTAAAACAATACGATTGGAGAGGCAATTTCATTAGAGATATTGAACTTCCGGGCTTAGGTACAGCCAGTGGTTTTTCAGGAAAAAAAGAGGCCTCTAAATTATATTTCAGTTTCACTAACTATAAAACACCTGCCAGTATTTTTGAACTGAATCCAGAAACCGGAAACACTAAAACCTATTGGCAACCCTGTATAAATTTTAACCCGGAGCAGTACGAAAGTAAACAAGTGTTTTACACCTCAAAAGACGGCACCAAAGTACCTATGCTCATTACCTCTAAAAAAGGCATTGAACTTCATGGGAAAAACCCGACTATGCTTTACGGTTATGGCGGGTTCAACATTAGCTTAACGCCTGCCTTTAGCATCACCAATGCCATTTGGCTGGAACAGGGCGGTATTTTAGCAGTGCCTAATTTACGAGGTGGTGGTGAATATGGTCGCGAATGGCATGATGCTGGCACACAGCTTCAGAAACAAAATGTCTTCGACGATTTTATAGCTGCCGCGGAATACCTCATAGATAATTATTACACATCCTCGGAATACTTAGCGCTTCGCGGCGGTTCAAACGGCGGCTTATTAGTTGGCGCTGTGATGACTCAGCGTCCTGATTTAGCAAAAGTAGCTCTCCCTGCCGTTGGCGTTTTAGATATGTTACGTTATCACACCTTTACTGCAGGTGCCGGATGGGCATACGATTACGGTACCGCTGAAGACAATAAAACCATGTTCGAATATTTAAAAAACTATTCGCCGTTACACAATGTAAAATCGGGTATTAAATATCCTGCAACATTAATTACGACAGGCGATCATGATGATCGTGTAGTCCCCGCACATAGCTTTAAATTTGCAGCTGAATTACAAAGTAAACAAACTGGAAATAACCCAACCTTGATTCGTGTTGAAACCGATGCTGGTCATGGCGCAGGAACTCCAGTTAGTAAAACCATTGAAGAATACGCCGATATTTTTGGTTTTACGCTTTACAATATGGGCTTTAAAACTTTACCTAATTCAATTGAAGAAAATTTAGAAAATGTAAGTACATTATAAAGCCCGACCCCTTTCTTTTCAATCATTTTTTAACCTACTTTTACAACATGTTACAAATAAAAAACCTTTCGTTTCGTTACAGGAAACAGGCTATTTTAGATCATATTTCATTTTCCGCCAAACCAGGAGAACACCTCTCTATTATTGGTGAAAGTGGCTCCGGAAAAAGCACCCTTTTAAAACTACTTTACGGTTATTACGATTTACCTGAAGGAGAAATTTACTGGAAGGATAATCAAATTCTAGGACCGGAGTATAATTTGGTTGTTGGCTATGACTTTATGAAATACGTAGCCCAGGAATTCGATTTAATGCCCTTCATTTCTGTGGCCGAAAACATAGGTGCCTTCTTATCTAATTTCTACCCTGAAGAAAAACAGAAACGTATAAACGAGCTTCTTAAAGTCGTGGAATTAGAAACTTATGCAGATATTAAAGTTAAAGAATTAAGTGGCGGACAAAAGCAACGTGTAGCCATTGCCAGAGCCATTGCTAAAGAACCTGAAATTTTACTGTTAGATGAACCTTTCAGTCATATCGATAATTTTAAAAAACAATCACTAAGGCGAAGCCTTTTTAAATACTTAAAAGACAACCAGATTACCTGTATTGTTGCAACCCATGATAAAGATGATGTATTGGCATTTTCAGACCAGATGATTGTGCTACACAATGCTAAAATCATGGCTCAGGATACGCCTAAAAACCTTTTTAACAATCCGCAAAACAAATTAATAGCTTCATTTTTTGGTGAATATAATGAGATAGAAAATCATGGTATTGTTTACTCACACCAATTGAAAATAAACAGCGAAGGTGCTTTAAAAGCAACGGTTAAACAAATATATTTTAGAGGCACTACCTATCTTATAGAAGCCGATTTAAACGGAAATCCTATACTTTTTGAACATGACCATGCATTAAAATCCAATGAAGAAATTCAATTGTCAATCTTAAAATAGTATTATAAAATATCAAGTATTTTAAAACTGTTTCCTCTAAAATCAATAGCATCAAGTACACCTTTACCCAGTATTAACTGACCAATAGGTGTACTTGGTGAAATGGCATAAAACGCAACATCATTCACTTTCAATTCACCAAGACTTACAGCTACAAAATAATTAGCTTGCGAAGTGAATACCACACTGCCTAAGCCTACCTTTTTTGAAGCTATTTTAACATCAATTCTAGAAAGCACTTCTTTTATTTTATTAATTTCTGCGAGTTGTTGACCGGCCTTTTCTCGCTCCAACTGTAACATGGCTCTACCGGTTTCATGCTTGTCGCCTGCCGTACTTTTGGTTTCTGAAGATAAAGATTCCTGAATTTGAGCAATTTGTTTTTTAACCGTTTCCAAACGATTAGATACCAATACAGCACACTGTTCGTAAAGTGCCTGCTTTATTTCCAAATTATTTTTTGTCATAAGAAAATGGTCCATAAAAATGCATTTGTTTCACTATCCAAACCTTTCTACCTTGAATATAAGCCGATGCCGGATTCGCTCTATAACGTTGCGGACTTGGTAAAACTGCAGCTATTGCGGCGGCTTCATACTGCGATAATTTAGCCGCTGGTTTTTTAAACCAGTATTGAGCGGCAGCTTCAGCACCGTAAACACCTTTACCCATTTCAATACTGTTTAAATACACTTCCATAATACGTTCTTTACTCCAAATAAGTTCTATTAAAAACGTAAAATAAGTTTCCAGTCCTTTGCGAAACCAACTGCGTTCTGGCCACAAAAAAACATTCTTAGCTGTTTGCTGACTTATGGTACTTCCGCCACGAACACGTTTGCCCTTTTTATTGTATTCAATAGCCTTTTCTATGGCCTGGATATCAAATCCGTTATGGTTTAAAAAGTTCTGGTCTTCACTACAAACCACGGCCAATTGCAGGTTTTTCGATATATGATCTATCGATTCCCAATCGTGTTTCCAAAAGGTTCTTTGTCCGCTATCCTGTTCAAAATAACGAATAACCATAAGTGGAGTAACCGGCACCGGAACCCATTTAAACAACACCACAAATCCGACAGTGATTATAACAAACCACGCAAATATTTTTAATAAAAACCGAAACAGTTTTTTCATCTAATACTAAATCTATTTTTTGAAATTAATGACATGCCAATTCGGCAAGTTCTTTACCAACCAAACTACCAATTGCGATACCCATACCTCCTAAACGTACGCCACAAAACACCTGATTTGACAACGATTTTACAATCGCCTTTTTTTGATGACCAACACCCATAATACCACTCCATCTATGCTCAACTTCGAAAGGCGTGTTAGGTAAAATAACCGTTTTTAAAATGTCTTCCAATCTATTTTGAATTTGTTCTGTTTGGCCAAATTCTATAGTTTCTTCACCTTTAAAATCCAGATTACGGCCACCTCCAAACAGAATGCGATTATCGATATTTCTGAAATAATAATACCCTTTATCTAAGTGGAATGTCCCTTTAATATGTAAATCTTTTATTGGCTTAGTTATGAGTACTTGCGCTCTGGCAGGTTTTACCTCCTGATTGATTAACTGAGATGCAAAACCATTGGTGGAAATTAACAGTTTTGAACTTGAAAACTCAAATAAATTCGTTTTTATTTTTACTGAATTTCCATTTTCAACAAAACTCTCTACGTGACAATTGTTAAGAATTTTAATGCCTTTTGACTGCACTTTTTTCAATAAAGCTTCCATCATAAGTCCTGTATCAATCTGACCTTCGAACGTGTTAAAAATAGTCTGCTCCTTTATATTTTTAAACTGAAAACTATTTGATTTTATACTATAAACTGAAGCATTAAAAACAGGTTCTAACAACTGGTTAATCCGGTCTATTTGTTCCAAACAGGATTTATATAAATCATCCTGCTCTAAAAAGAGTTCGTACCCTCCATAATTTTCATAACCAATCGCCTTTTCTCCTAAAGTTTGTTTTAAAAGGTTTAAGCCATCGACACGCTTTTTAACGAGTTGCAAGACCTCTTCTTCGCTATGCGTCTTTAAATCTTCTATAATCTCGCTTAAACTACCAAAACAAGCAAATCCGGCATTCTTTGTACTGGCTCCCTGTGGTAAAAACCCTCGCTCTAAAATTAAAATGTTGGCCTTTGGAAATCGTTCTCTTAAATGTAAGGCACAACTTAATCCCACAATACCACTACCTACAATAGTAAAGTCGGTATTGCTAAGCCAAAATTTTATTTCCCAGTATGAAAGGTTCACTATTTTTGATCGTTAGTTTTTAGTAAAAATAGTGATTTCGTGTTAAGGATGGAGCAATTGTTGGAGCTCTTTTAATTATCATAAAATAATTAAAAAGCGACTTGCGAGAGCCTGACTTTTTCTTTTATAAAAAGGAAAAGTAACACCATAAAAAAACTCCGAAAATGGCTTCCGGAGTTTTTATTAATTTATTCTTGAACTGGCTTTTCCATAACGAAATCTTCCATGAACTTGGTGGTATAATTACCCGCAACATAATCGGGGTTATCCATAAGCTGACGATGAAAAGGAATCGTGGTTTTAATACCTTCGATTACGAATTCGTCTAAAGCACGTTTCATTTTGCTAATAGCTTCTTCTCTTGTTTGCGCCGTTGTAATTAACTTGGCAATCATAGAGTCGTAGTTTGGCGGAATAGTATATCCAGCGTAAACGTGAGTATCTAAACGTACACCGTGACCTCCTGGAGCGTGTAATGTTGTGATTTTTCCTGGAGACGGACGGAATCCATTATAAGGATCCTCGGCGTTGATACGACACTCGATAGAGTGTAAGTTTGGTAAATAGTTTTTACCAGAAATTGGCACTCCTGCCGCTACTAATATTTGCTCACGAATCAAGTCGAAATCAATTACCTGCTCGGTAATTGGGTGCTCTACCTGAATACGCGTGTTCATTTCCATGAAGTAGAAGTTACGGTGTTTATCTACTAAGAACTCAATCGTTCCTGCACCTTCGTACTTAATGTACTCTGCCGCTCTAACCGCTGCCATACCCATTTCCTCTCTTAACTCATCAGTCATGAATGGTGATGGTGTTTCTTCGGTTAATTTTTGGTGACGACGTTGTACTGAACAGTCTCTTTCTGAAAGGTGACAAGCTTTACCTGTAGAATCTCCAACAATCTGGATTTCGATATGTCTTGGCTCTTCAATAAGTTTTTCCATGTACATATCGTCATTTCCGAAAGCTGCTTTACTTTCCTGACGCGCAGAATCCCAAGCGGCTTTAAGATCTTCTTTCTTCCAAACGGCACGCATACCTTTACCTCCACCACCGGCAGACGCTTTAAGCATAACTGGGAATCCAGTTTCCTTAGCTACTTTTTCACACTCCTCGTAAGAGTTAATAACACCATCACTACCTGGTACGCAAGGTACACCAGCCGCTTTCATAGTGGCTTTAGCATTGGCTTTGTCTCCCATTTTATCGATCATCTCTGGAGATGCACCGATAAATTTAATACCGTGTTCTTCACAAATTTTAGAAAACTTAGCGTTTTCTGATAAGAACCCGTATCCTGGGTGAATGGCATCTGCATTAGTAATTTCAGCAGCTGCAATAATGTTAGACATTTTTAAGTAAGATTCACTACTTAAAGCAGGTCCGATACAAACCGCTTCGTCTGCAAATTTTACGTGTAAACTTTCTGCGTCGGCTGTAGAATATACTGCAACCGTTTTGATGCCCATTTCTTTACAGGTTCTAATAACACGAAGTGCTATTTCACCTCTGTTGGCAATCAGTATTTTTTTAAACATATCTTTATGAGTTTAAGAGTTTAGGGTTTATAAGTTCTTCTGAACTTTAAACTTTAAACTTCAAATTAAGATGGATCTACTAAAAATAACGGCTGATCGAATTCTACCGGAGAAGAATCGTCAACTAAAATCTTAACAACCTTACCTGATACTTCAGATTCGATTTCGTTGAAAAGTTTCATCGCTTCGATGATACATAATACATCACCTGCTGCTATAGTTTGACCTACTTCTACAAATAAAGGCTTATCTGGAGCTGGTTTTCTATAGAAGGTACCAATAATTGGCGATTTGATTGTGATATATTTTGATTCCTCTGCTGCTGGAGCTGCTGGTGTAGCTGCTGGAGCTGAAGCCGCTGCTTCTGCTACTGGAGCCGGAGCTGCTGCTACCTGTGGAATTTGTGCTGCTATAGGAGCATATTGCACAGTTGTTGCCTCTTCTGATCCTGTTTTAATGGTGATTTTAAAATCGTCCATTTCTAATTTAACCTCACTTGCACCTGATTTTGCTACAAATTTGATTAAGTTTTGAATCTCTTTAATGTCCATAATTGTATTAATTAATTATTGGGTTATGAATTATAGGCCCATTTTAAGTAAATAGAACCCCAATTGAATCCGCCACCAAAAGCGGCAAAAATTAAATTATCTCCTTTTTTAAGCTTAGACTCGAAATCACTTAGTAATAACGGTAATGTAGCCGATGTTGTATTTCCATATCTGTGGATATTTATTAATACTTTCTCTTCAGCTAATTCAATACGTTGTGCAGTAGCATCAATAATACGCTTGTTGGCCTGATGCGCTACTAACCAATCAACGCTGTCTTTATCTAAATTATTACGTTCTAATATTTTTACCGTTGCATCTGCCATGTTGGATACTGCATTTTTAAACACAGTACGTCCTTCCTGAAATGCATACTGACCACCTTTAGCCATAGCTTCTTCGGTGATTGGGAAAGCAGAACCTCCGTAAGTGGCTTGTAAAAACTCTCTTCCGGTTCCGTCACTTCTTAAATATTCATCTTGGAATCCTAATCCTTCTTCGTTAGGTTCGAATAAAACTGCTCCTGCACCATCACCAAAAATGATACAAGTTGCTCGGTCTTCATAATTAATAATTGATGACATTTTATCTGCACCAATTAATAATACATTTTTGTATCGCCCTGACTCGATATAACTAGCAGCAACCGACATACCGTATAAGAAACTAGAACATGCAGCATCCATATCGAAAGAGAATGCATTAGTAGCACCAATTTCAGACGCCGTGTAAGCAGCTGTAGAAGCAGCTTTCATATCTGGTGTTGCCGTTGCAACAATAACAAGTTCTATGGTTTTAGGATCGATGCCTTTCTTGTTGATAAGGTCTTGTGCAGCTTTAATAGCTAAATAGGACGTCCCTTTTCCTTCTTCTTTAAGAATACGACGCTCCTTGATTCCTGTTCGTGAAGTTATCCATTCATCATTTGTATCAACCATTGTTTCAAGAATTTGATTGGTTAATACATATTCTGGCACATAAGCGCCAACAGCTGTTATAGCCGCTGAGATTTTACTCATAACTTTATAGTTAAATTGACCGAAAAATCACTAAAATTGATCAAAAACACGTCAAAATTTGTGAAAATTACTAAAAAATAGCTTAATAACTTGCAAATTACGTGTTTTTACGCGTTAGAAAAAGCATATCATAAAAAAAACGCTCACATGTGAGCGTTTTTTTATATGCACGCATAGTTATTATGCTATGTTTTCTACTGCTTCAGAATTGTCAATTAATACTTGACCTCTGTAATAAAGTTTTCCTTCATGCCAGTGAGCTCTGTGATATAAGTGAGCCTCACCTGTAGTAGGACATGTAGCAATCTGTGGCGCAGTTGCTTTGTAATGGGTTCTTCTTTTATCTCTTCTTGTTTTCGAGATTTTTCTCTTAGGATGTGCCATTTTCTATCGTTATTTATCCGTTAATAGTTTCTTTAATGTATTCCAACGAGGGTCTATATCGTCCTCAGTTTTATTCTCTTTCTTTCCTTTCGGGCTTAGTTCTTTTAACTTTTTAAGTATATCTGAATCTAATGTTCCGTCTTTAATTCCAGGATGCACGCGCTTAATAGGCACAGCTAATACAATCGTTTCATATATTTGCTGCTGAACGTTAATTTCGTAAGTACCGTGAGGTACAATTAGTATATTAACGTCTTCATCATTATACTCGTCACCAAATTTAACTACCAAATCGAATTCATTTTCGATACTTTGATCGTACGGTTCGTTAGTTAAATCGCAGTTAACATTAACAAATCCTGAAATTTTAAAGTGCAACTCCAGTAATGTAGATTTCTTTTCTAACTCAAGATCTACTTTTACTTTTACATCATTAAATTCGTGATACTCAAAATAATCAAAGAACGCTTGCTCAATTTCATACTCAAAATGGTGCTTTGCTAATTTTAGCCCTACAAATGGAATTGTATACTCTTTTAATGGCTTCATTATCAAATCTATTTTGAGCCTGCAAATATATAAATTTTTATTTAAGCAGCATTACTTATAAACATTTTTTTGTTTATATCTTTTTTGATGATTTTTTTAACGGGTTCGACGTAAGTTCCTCATACTCATTTCTATTTCTAAAAATTTGAATCGCTGCAAATACAGCTTCCTTAAACGAACTCTCATCTGCAATGCCTTTTCCGGCTATTTCATAAGCTGTTCCATGGTCTGGAGAGGTTCTAACTTTGCTCAAACCAGCGGTATAATTCACTCCCTGTCCAAACGACAGCGTTTTAAACGGAATTAACCCTTGATCGTGATATGCAGCTACAATAGCATCAAAACTTTTGTAATTATTAGAACCAAAGAAACTATCTGCTGCATATGGCCCATAAACCAGTTTACCTTCGTCTTTTAACTTTTTAAGGGTTGGCCTTAAAACGGTATCGTCTTCATTTCCAATAACACCATTATCCCCTGTATGCGGATTAATTCCCAATACAGCAATCCGCGGTCTAACAATATTAAAGTCTACTTTAAGAGAATTATAAACCGTATTAATCTTATTAATAATTAGATCTTCCGTAATATGATTTACCACATCTTTAACCGGCACATGATCGGTTAATAAACCTACTCGTAAACCATCAGACACCATAAACATTAAGCTTTCACCTTCCAGTTCCTGAGCTAAATAATCGGTATGGCCAGGAAATTTAAACTCTTTCGACTGAATATTATGTTTATTAATCGGCGCTGTTACCAGCACATCTATATCACCTTCTTTTAATGCCTTTGTTGCCGATTGCAATGATTTTATCGAATAAGCCCCTATTTTGAAATCTTCTTTACCAAATTCAATATTCACTGGTTCGTTCCAACTATTAAAAACGTTTACCTTTCCTGAAGCGATTTGATTAAGACTATTGGTGACATTAAAATTGATTTCGGATTTAAAATGCGATTTGAAAAAATTCATCGTTTTAGCCGAAGCAAAAATTACAGGTGTACAGAAATCTAATACTCGAGCATCTTCGAATGTTTTTAAAATAATTTCTCCTCCAATACCATTTAAATCCCCGATAGAGATTCCTACAACTATATTTTCTGATTTCTTCATTAAAAATGATAACTTTTGTTCGTAATTTTGACACTACAAATTTAGTTAAATAAACAAACCATAGATATGTTTACAGGAATTATTGAAGATATTGGAGTAATTACAAATTTAAAAAAAGAATTAGATAATCTTCATATTACCGTAAAGAGTAGTATCACTTCCGAGTTAAAAATAGATCAAAGTGTTGCTCATAATGGAGTTTGTTTAACCGTAGTCAATATTAACAAAGATGAATATACGGTCACTGCAATAAAAGAAACCCTAAATAAAACCAATTTAAACACTCTAAATATTGGGAATAAAATAAATCTGGAACGCGCCATGAAATTGGGCGATAGATTGGACGGTCATATTGTGCAAGGTCATGTAGACCAGACAGCGACCTGCGAAAGCATTGAAGAAGCAAATGGCAGCCATATTTTTACATTTAGTTATGATTCGTCACTAAATAATATAACTATAGAAAAAGGTTCCATTACTGTGAACGGCGTTAGCTTAACAGTTGTTAACTCTAAAAGAAATTTGTTTAGCGTTGCCATCATTCCTTATACTTACAAACACACCAATTTTAACACTTTTAAAATAGGCTCCACTGTAAATTTAGAATTTGATGTTTTAGGAAAGTATGTATCTAGATTGGTTAATCTAAATCAATTGACTTAATCTTTTTTAGATAAAAGTTTTTTCGAGCCATATAGCATTCCTAAAAATAAAATAGCGACGACACCTAAATCTACTGAAAGACCCACAGGTATTGTACCGTTTGATTTTTCAGGTGATGGCGGCATCTTCTGTGCAAAGCAAACAAAACTTATTAATACAAATAAGATTGAGGCAATTATATTCTTGTTTTGTATTCTCATTGCCTACAAATTTAATTGTTTTGTTGATTTAACAAAATTAAACTCGACCAGATACACAAAATAGTTTGTAATTCAGATATTTATAATAAAAAAGCCTTCCAATTACTTGAAAGGCTTTACGATTTCAAATCGTGGTCCCACCTGGGCTCGAACCATCATTGTCAAATTGTTATATTTCAATACTTTAAAAGGAAAAATAATTTAAAGTTCCTTAAAAAACTCCTTTAGGCATATAAAAACCCCAAATTATTTAACCTATAAGTCATTGATATTTGGCTAACCTTAAATTTTTTTGATAACGCAACAATTAAATCATGGTCATTTATTATTCCATTATCCAAAAGTTCAATTTCCTTCTGAATCAAACACTTAGGCATCAACAAGGCTGCAGCAAATTGATTTGCTTGCATTTCCTTTTTATATTCTTGTGATTTTGTCCCACCTTGTTTTCTGAACATATATTTTGAATCATCTACAAATAACTCCTGTTCCTTATTATCTAAATGTAGCCAAAAATGTCCAACCTCATGCGCAAGTGTAAATCGTTGTCTTACCAGAGATTCAGTAGAATTATATCCAATTTTACATTCTCCTTTATTTACTACTAAAACTCCTGATACATCATCACCTAAATCATAAGGAGAAAGTTTAATATCTAAGAACTTAATCACACTTTTAACAGGTACAGGAACCTCTAAGCACCCAGATTTATCCAATAAATCTAGTGCTCTTGTTTCAATAGCATCAATATTCATTTAGTTATTAGGTTTAATTAAAAAACATCAAAATTCGTTAATAAACGATTTAATCTTTGAAGCTGATTCTTTTTTTATATCTCCTTGTCTACTCTTTCTATTAATCACTTTAATCATACTTGAGCTTGAAGATGTTTCATAAAATGATTTAGAAGATTTAGGAAAAAAATCAGATGGATTACAGTCTAAGGCTTGACTTATCTCCCATAATAAATGTAATGGCGGAAATTGTCTTCCTTTTTCAATATTTACTATTGAGGTTCTACTCATCCCTGTTTTATTAGCCAACTCAATCTGAGTATAGCCTAACTCTTTTCTTTTAATGTTAATAGCAGAACCAATCAATTCATAAAAGTTTTCCTTATTGATTATGTTCATATTATAGTATTATTTCTTGCAATGGAATTGTCGGTTGTTGTAAATATAGCACAAAATTACAAAATTCCAAATTAATAACGCAAAAAAACGTTGGCTATACTTGAAATTAATTTTTTCATTTTTTTTTAGTCAAAAAAATTGATGTTTGAAATTTATTTGTATATTTGTTTTGTGAGCCATATCGTTCTCACTCAAGTTGAATAATGAAATATTAATTAATATAAATATATAAGATTAAAAAAAGAACAAAAAAAAAGAAGCCCAGTCAATGACAAAGCTTCTGTGTATTTAATTAACAAAGAATTGTTTGTTAATTTATTTGTTTTCGCACTACAAATATAAACAATTCTTTGTTAATAACTACACAAAAGACTGTTAAACTGTATAGTTTTTGCTAAACTAACTCCTTAGACAAACGCCATTTGCGCTTCTTTTCCTCTAAAATATTGGTCATTTAGGACGACCACGAGTTGCTATTTTTTTTTAATTCTAAAATAAAAAAACACATGGTTTTAGAAAAAGCGGAAGCTCAATTCAAATTTAAATTGAACAATTCAATTTATTACACAGACAAGGAATGCCCTACAGGTGCAGAAATATTAAACATTGCTGGATATGATAATCCTAACGATTATGACTTAATTTTAGTCAGAAAAGGTAAGGATGAATTCATTTCTCTCGACCAAACGGTTTGCTTAAGCGACCCAGGAGTTGAGCGATTTAGAGCAAGACCTAAAAAGGTTAAAGATGGATACAAAGGGAGCGAAAGCTCCCTTCCTCTTAAAGATATAGAATATTTAAATGAAAACTTTCCAAATTCTTGGGAATTTAAAAAAGACAACAGACTAAATATTTTACTAATCAAGGATTTCCTTCTACCAGAAGGATACAATGTATCTAAAGCAGATATGATAATAATTATTCCAGACCGCTATGATTCTGTTCCATTAGACATGGCGTTTTTTAAACAAAATCTTTCAAGAAAAGATGGTAAAAGTATAGCAAGATTAACTCCTAGAACATTCCTTGGAGAAACATATCAGCAATGGAGTAGACACAGGACCAATGACAATCCTTGGACAATTGGATTAGACTCCATTCAAACACACATAGACTTAATTAATTTTTTCTTAAGAAAGGAGGTTGAAAAATGAAGTATACATTAAGATTAACAGAAAAGCAATGTTCTGAAATAAACAATCATTTGTTTTATGACGAGAACGAAAGTGCTATGCTAGGACTTTGTGGTTTTGACTCTTTGAATGAAGAAACATTAATTTTAATTCATAAACTCATACCTATACCACATGACATTTGCGAAAGATACCCTGACTTTATAAGTTGGGATACAAGTTTTTCAGAACCTTATTTAGCCGAAGCCAAAAAGAAAGGACTCACCTTGGTTAAATTCCATTGTCATCCAGGAGGATATAAACAATTTTCTAAAACAGATGATAAATCTGATAAAGATTTATTTGATTATTATAACGCCTATTTTGATGATAATAGACCTGTAGGTAGCTTTATAATGCTACCAGATAAAACTATTTTTGGACGAATAATATCAGTAGATGGAAATTTTATAGATGTTTCCAAAATAGCTATTATCGGAGAAGAACAGAAATATTTTTACTCTGAATCATTTGAAGGCAAACTACCTGATTATACAATACGCAATCAACAAACTTTTGGAAAGTCAACTATAAATACTCTCCAAAAAATTAAAATTGGAATTGTGGGATGTAGTGGTTTAGGTTCAACAACCATCCTTGAACTAGCCAGAATTGGTGCAGGAGAACTTGTTCTTGTTGACATGGAAAAAATTGAAAAAGAAAACCTAAATCGAATTTTTGGAGCTTCAGAAAAAGATATAGGAAAATATAAAGTTGATTTTTTTAAAGAGAAATTAGAAAGTTATGGGTTAAATGTAAAAATAACACCTATAATAGCCGATGTAACAGAATCAATTGAAGCTCTTGAAAAATTAAGCCTTTGTGACCATATATTTGGTTGTACTGACGCTTATTTACCAAGAGATGTTATTAACAGACTTTGTTCATTTTACATTATTGGCTATACAGATTTATCCATAGGCCTAAGCGCTGATGGTAAAGGCGGAATCGACACTATCGTAGGATGGGTAAGATACTTAACCCCTGGAGGCTCTTCATTATTTACAAGACAAATGTATGATTCTAAAGATTTGGAAAGAGAATCATTAGAAAAAGAAAATATTGAAGAATACAACAAAAAACTTGAAGCCAAGTACATTAAAGGAGCCCAAGAAAAAAGTCCTCCAGTAATTTCACTAAATGCTACCGTATCTTCATTAGGAGTTACCGATTTCTTAGACAGAATTCATCGATTTAAATATAAAAGTGATTTAGGTTTTTGCATCGATTTTTGTGAAAACAAAATTGAGCCTGAGCAAAGCTACCCTAACTGCCCCGCTTTAATTCCTTATGTTGGAATTGGTAGAATTACACCTTTTTTAAATCTGATTGGATTGAAACAAAAAAAGGCATCTTAATCAAAATAAAGCTCCCAATACATACACAGAAGTTTTGTATTGGGAGCTTCTTAAAAACTTACCTAGCCCCCCTCTATTGTCTCACTCCAAATAGCCTTGTTTTCTTTACTCCATCTTACCTAATAGTAGGTGCTTCATTATAGCATTCACATTATAAATTAGGTAATTTCTACTTATCTTAATATTGTAATTTCCTTTTACAGAACACCCCTGTAAACCCTTATAAACAAAGGGATTCACAAACATTTGATGAAGTTTATTTTCATCACCTTTTTTTAACAAACCGTGTTTTCCTCCTACTAATCAAAAAGATTAAGCGGCAATTTTAAACGGTTTCAAACTATCTGAATTAATATCATTTTTCAGCCAATCAATCAGTAAATTTCTCATCCTCTTACTCGGGATAAATATATCCATAGGTTCATTATTTCTAATACACCCCCTCCATATCCACTGTAACAGTTCTGATAAAGCCCATAAATCCTCGTTAACCTCCACACCTCCTTCTCTGAAAAAGCATTTATAACTAGGATTCAAAAATCTGTTTGCCAAATAAACCATAGCTGTTTTTTCAGAATAGGCATTAGTCGCTCTTTCATTTACAGCAATAAATCCTTTTGAATACCCTTTTCCTTTTAAATTAGATTCAAATTCCTTGAAGGTGGTAAATGCCGTTTCTGCTGAAGTTGCATTAAATTGCCTTTGAAGAATATTAGAAACGGTGTCTTTGATTCTTTTGAATTCTCTATTATTTTTACCCTTTAACCAATTAACACTAAATGCAGTATTCCGTTCGCCAATATCATTAGACTTCCCTTGATATATATTTAACAATTCAGCAACTTTGTTTTTTATCTCTATTTCCTGTTCTAAGGAACTTTGAACAATTTTATATTCTATCCCATAAAACTTGAAATAACTTGCTAACAAACTTCCTTCAAACAAATACGTCAAAATAGTAACTGACTTAAAAGATGTAAATATTTCAGTAGGAAAGGACCATACTAACAAACGCCCATCCAGATATGTTACATTTCTTGTTTCACAAAACCCCTTTAATTCAGCAAATAAACGTCCATTGTAATCATCTCCTGTATAACTAACTTCACTTGTTTCTTCATTAACTACTAGCAGACCATTTTGTATTGCAATATCGATATCATCTGACTTCATATCAATTACTTTGATTGGCATAATCACCTCGTCAAGTATCAAATCATAACATTTAAAAAACTTATAATCTTCGCGTTTTAACTTTGAGAACAAGCTGTGAGTCGTAACAATATTAGATTTTTTACTAGCAAGATTAAGCAGGCTTTCTCTTTTATAGAGTTTTTCTGTAACTCCGTTTGCACTCTTATAAAAATTCTGTTTTGGCTCAACCGTATTTGGCACATTTTCCAACACCCTATCCACTTCCGTTAAAAAAGGAGTAACATATAAAAAGGCATTAGAGTGATTCTTCATCTGTTCTATAGCTTTTGTGGTCTTACCACTTCCCATAATGGCATCATTAATTATAATTTTATAGTTATTTTCATTCTCGTTTTCTTTCTTCATTAAATAACATTAGAATAGTATAGTCCTGTCCAACAATACCGTTAAACAAATTCTTAAAAATTTGGAAAAGACAGTCATTTAGATGCTGAAGAAACACTATTTATTAAAACGACTTTATAAGTAGAACTTTCGGATTTACCATTTTCATTTTCAACATCACCTAAAATCCAAATATGTGCAAACATACAAAAAATATTTGAAAAAAGCAAGTTTTTTCTTACTTAATTTTATTTAAACCATTATTTTGTGTGTTTCAGCGAATAAAACTCGATTTTAAGCTCATTTAAGGCTATTTCACGACTGCAAAGCATATTCTATGTAAATTACACAAAACACCTCTTAAAACCCTTAAATTGGCTTTAATCACGATTATCACTTAACTTATTAAACTAATATATTGAAGTGATAATAGTAATATAGCTTACCGTCAATCACATATACAGTCTTCATATTAGTAGCTATTTTAACCATTTCTACGGTTGCTAAATCACCTTTTAACAACTCACCAACATGATTTATAACTACAACTTTAAAAGGGCATCTAAGCTCCACTATTTCATCCTTATATGTAACTACTAAAATTGAAAAAGGCGAAGCATATTCTAATAACTCCGCCAATTGTTTATGATTCATTTTCTTTTTCTTTTGTAGGTGGAACCCTTTTATTCACTTGGCATATAATACCAAAACAGCTATAATATATTTAAGCCAAGAAGAAATTTGTTGTTCCTGTATGCAGTGATTTACCAAGGTTTTCTATTAACTCGTATGCATTTACATTGCGTTCCAAATTAAAATCAATGTAAGAGCTCTTATTTGCTTCTGTGAACAGATTATATAAATTCCACAAGTTAATATCTCCGTTATCAGCACGTCCAAAATTTGGGCAATTGTAATATTGCTTTACAACACTATTAATTTGCGAATCATTTAAGGCTAATGGAAATATACCCTGCTGTTCTGATTTAGACAGATGCTGATACATTCTTGCTTTACCAACAAAATGAGCAAACTGTTTTTCAGTTAAATAATAATCAGACATCAAATTCAAAGTTTCCAAATGATATCCCTGATTATAATTATTAAACAACACATCTATATTTTGTTCCAAATCAACAATAGAACCAATCCGAATAGCATTAGCCAAACCATCGGTACTTATGCAAAGATTTAAGCACACTTTATTCTGAAACCCTATAAAAACTTTAAATTTTTCTAAAGTCTTTTTACTGTACAGGTTCTCTTGGGCTAAACTCCGAACTCCCCCTACTGATAAAGACAATTTATTACCGTTGATTTCCTTTGTTATTCCAGGTATTTCAATAACAAATGCACATCGTTCATAATATAGAGTTTTCTCATGCTCCAACAACTCTTTAGCAGGCTTACCAATTGCTGAAGGAATTCGACCTTTAACATGGTGACTTACTCTTATATCAGGTGTTTTTATATCAAACTCCTTATACTCATTTTTAATATAATCAAAAACGGTGTTTATGAATTGATAATGGGAAATAGTCGTTTCGTTGTCCTTGCTAAATACAGGTATAATACAGTCTTTTTGTAGATGCTGAAGTGTGACCTTTTTGGTATTAGCCTCAATAAAACTACTTTTATTTAATCCCTCAACTTCTGAAGAATTAACTATCATGTCTGAATGCGGTCTAGTTATTAGTTCCATGAGATTGCTCTTTATTAAGTTTAATGACTTCATCTTTTTCAACAATTTGGACGTTAACCTTATCCAGTTCTATTTTACGCTCCAATATTAGCGGATGTATTTCTTTCTGTAAGCTACTATACATATTATATAAATGTTTTAACCCATCTACAGTTGAACATTGAGTAATTTCTTCTTTTACTTTATCAAGAGACACACCAACATTACACCACTCTATAAGTTTTTTTCCTGTTGATGCATTGATCACAAACTCAGGTTTATCCATAAATAAACCTGTACGATCCTTTGATGCTTTGGCTAAGTGCTGGTCGTTAATAAGTTCAAAATTGACAGTTAACTCATACTCAAAGCCTTCTCTGGTAACTTCTTTTGTCCCATGCTTAACAACGCTTGTTTTACCATTGGAATTCATATCCAAGGAATAATCTATTTTACGCCTAACTGTTGTTATAATATGGCAATTGGATTGTAGAATTGCATCCAAAAAAGCCTGATGTCTAGGAGTTATTTTTGCCCAATCTTGAAACCTTCCTCCTAATTGCTCATGTAGTTGTAAACAACCGCCCTTACCATTCCATTCATGAGTAATGCTATCAATAATTATCACTTCCATAGAGGCACTTTCGCAAGCTCTAATCGCCTGAATATATCGTTCTGGAGTGTAAGGTTCATCCAAGGATAAAACGTTGAATTCACCCAAGTGAGAGTACAATGACGCTGAGTTATTTTCTGTATCTATAATAGCAATTTTAGACCAGTCATTTGTTATACCAAAAGCTAATAATAATGCTGAATAGGTTTTCCCAAAACCTGATGCGCCAGACAATCCAAGTCTTAGCTTAACTTGATGTCTTTGTGCTTGTTGTAATTTCATAAATAATTAAGTTTTATAATTTAAAATGTGAGTATTATTAATTTTTAGATATAAAAAAAGAGCCCCATTTCTGAAGCTCTCATTGTATTTAATATCAATAATTTCTATTGTACCAACTCTTTGTTTACTAAATGATTGGCTACCTTTTCTTCATTAACGGTTGTTAAGAAGTCTTCTTCCATAAAGGCAGTTACATCAATGCGGTCTAATGTTGGTAATTGCATTTTTGCCATACCCTTAGCTTCACCTTCTGTTTGTACAACTAATTCAACGGCTGCACCTACAGTAAAACTATCAGGATACATTTGATATGATTTCTCAAATAATTGTGCTTGCACAGTCTTTACCAGACCATTTGGATAAACTATTTCTGCCTGAGCCAACCGCCACTCTGTTCCATTTGAATTTGAACGAGTCACAGCAGGAATACTTAATACTGTTGCAGAAAGGATTAGTACATTTACAGTCACTAAGTCCCCAACCTTAGTTTCATAGGTTCTTGATTCTGTTCTTACCATAATATTTTGATTTTAATTATTGATACCCCCCGTGGGTATCGTCAAAACCAAAAAGGTGTAGGGGGTGATTTGTAGATATATAAGCGCTCATTTTTATAAAGCACTTCTAAAAATTTTTAGAAAAATTTTTTTTAATGTTTTAGGTGAAAAAGTAAATTTTTAAAGTAGTAGTCAACTTTGTAATCTTGCAAAGCATTGTTGAAGTAGGACTTTCTATAACTTAATAGAAGTGTTTTGTCGTTAACTATTTTACCTATCCATTCATTATAAATGTTTTCATTTATAAATCTTCGTTCGTAAGCTTTACTATCTTCTGGTTGATAAAATTTAATCGCAATATTCTCCCCTTTTTTTTCATACTTGCCTATATCACTAAACTCATGATAAGAGATTTCTTTATTAAATGACTTCAACTCTTCATAATTAGGATTTATCGGACCATCATTTGATTCCGCAAAGGCTACTAATCCATGTGGATTAAACTTTAGCATAAAATGAACTTCAAAGTTTTCATTTATATTTTCGCTAAAATCGGATTTACTAGCAGAATAATATCCAATTGTACTAATTTTAGTTTCTTTGACATTTGGTAGTTCATTTGTTTTGGCTGTTCCTTTTTCACTTGAAACCTTATATGCTAACCAAAATATTAAGATACCGATTAAAACAAAAAATCCTAAAATTTTTAAATTCCCTGTCCGTTCAGCACTTTCATGACTAGACTGTAATTTATCTAAATCCACATATCCATTTTCAGATTCTAAACCAGATAAATATTTATTATCCCTAGGATTTTCTCTTTGGCTTTGAAATTCTGTTTTATCCTGAGATGCATAAACATCATTGGCTAATTCTTTATTTTTTATATCCTCTTCTGCCTCCTTTTGAATTCTTATAAGATAATCTTTAGAACTTTCCGGTTCTAATATTGAAGCATTATTTTCTTGAGAAAATCCTTTAGAAAATCCAATTAGCATTATTAAAATTAAAAGGTGTTTTGATTTTTTATAGTAGATGCAATTCATGGTTATTATTAATTTTATTTAAACTTAAATCAAAAAATATATAACTTGATTTATTATCTGACATCATCTAGTTTAAGAGATTATCTTATTAATATACTTCTATTTAGTTGATGTTTTTTATGGAAATCCTTATATCGTAGTCAAATATATACAAAATAACGCATACATGCGTTTATGTGATATATAGGTTTTATGGACTTTTAAAATGTGATTAACATTAAAGACAAAAAGTTTATTAAAGCCTTTGGTAAAAACCTCAAAAGCATTCGTAAAAATGCTGGATTATCACAAGAGGATTTAGCAAACGACGCAGACATACCACTTTCTCAAGTTGGTCGAATTGAGCGTGGTGAAGTTAACACAACCATTTCTACAGTTAATGTTTTAGCTCAAGCCCTTAAAGTTGATATAACAGACCTCTTTAAGTTTTAATTAAAAACCTAACCAGTTGCTAACTAAATAAATTAAATTCTAAACATTTGGTATATCTCATTATAAGTGTTTAGTATATTTGGATTAGTTTACAATTACCTTGCTTTAGATTTAAAAAAATGTTTGAAATAATTGAAGGAATATTAACGAAACCATTATACACATTTTTTAGTATTCTAATAATGTGGCCAATTTTGTATTTTGTTTTTTCAGAAATTATAGAAATAAGTCAGCCCTCATGGACTAGACTTGAGTATATATGGATTTTCATTGGATTAATGGGACTACTGATTGTTGTAGATGAAAATAGACGAAATAGAAGTTTTTATGAATTAGAAATCATTAACGATATAATAGAAAGAGACTTTCAGTATTTAATTAATTATACAGAAATATCAACTCATTGTTTTAAGTACAACAATAGCGGACTGCTTCCTCAAGAAGAATTTGATAAAAGACAAGCCGAACAAGATACTATATGTAATTGGATGGTAAAAGTTAGAAGACTCATAGAAAAGTCAAAACAAAATGATTATTCAAAACTAGAACAGATTCCATTTTTAAACATCAGAAATTATCAAGAGTCCGACGAATTTGAACGTGTGGAAAATGACCATATTAGGTTAAATGAGCAAATTGCTCGACGAATTGAATTACTAAAAATTGTAAATGATAATTTTTGGGAAACCTACAAATACTCCTTTGGTATTTTACTTATTGTTATTGCTTTTGCATTAAGACTTTCAATAGTCACCAACAAAATAAAAAATTACAAATAACCCAACACCTAAAAAGTAATCTTTAGAACTAAAATCCATTTTTAAAAATAAAGAAGCTAATTTGCTTCCTTTAATTTATTCATTTCCTCACTAACCTTTTTCTGAACAATCTTACCGTAGCTTTCTTGGGTTATTTTCATACTAGAATGCCCTAATAACTCAGACACTATTTCCATGGGCACGTTATTATAAAGTAATACTGTACTTGCAAATGTCCGCCTTGCCATATGTGTAGTCATCTTCTTTTCTATTCCTGTTACAGCTCCAATTTCCTTGAGATATGAATTATATTTTTGATTAGTAATTCTCGGAAAGATATATTTGGTATTACTAGAATAGAAATCCAATATAATTTCAGCTTTAGGTAACAACGGTATCGATAATGCTTTAGACGTTTTTTTTCTGTTCATTTTAATCCATCTATTTTCATCAAAACCAATAACAATATTTTTAGGCTCTAAATCCATCAATTCCTTATATGCTAAACCAGTGTAACAACTGAAAACAAATAACTCCTTCACGAACTTTAATCTTGGCTGTGAAAACTCATGGTCTTCAAGTTTTTTAAGTTCTTCAGGAGATAGAAATACAATACTATTCTTGGTTCTTTTAGCTTTATACAACATGAAAGGGTCTCTATCTATATAACCTTCTGCTACAGCTATCCTAATAGGCTTTCTAAGGCGTTGTATCATCTTATTTATTGTAGCTTGCCCTAATCCTTTATCAGTTTTTAAAAAGTACTCAAAATCAGCTAAGAATTGTAACTTTAACTTACTTAATGGGTAATCATTACGATTATACTTATGCCTAATAAAATTCTTCACATGCTTATAAGCATAATCAAACTTTACCCAAGTAGCTCTTTGAATATCTATTCCAATAAGCTTTTTTAAGGACTCTAGATAAATTTTAAAAGCTTCAACAACTCCTTGTTCCTTTTGTATTTTTTCTCCTGTAAATTGCAAGTAAACATCCTCTACAGTGAACGCTTCCTCTTTAACTTGAAGCAATAAAAAAGCCTGACTAAGTTTTGTTTTAATCAGGCTTAATTGTGTATTAATTATTTCCGCATCAGTTTCTGGTGGTTTAAGAACTTGTCTTTTGCTATCCCAATATTTAGGTGTTACAAATTGACCTGTAGAGAATTGTTTCCTTTGTTTTAAATAGGTTATTCTTGCTTGAATAGCCGTCTTTCCAGAAGACCCAACTTTAGATTTGTAGATTATAAATCTTATATGTATTTTTTCTTTCATTTTATTAATGTAATTTTTCGATAGTGCTTAAATTTTTAAAAAAGAATACCTCCTACACTCCTTCTAATGAAGAAAGGTTTGTTCAATATTATTTAGAAAATAACAACATCAAATTTATAGCGCAATACAGACTGAAAAACTTAAAGAATGATAATAGTTTTGCTTATAGAGATGTTGATTTTTTTCTGCCTAGATTAGGCATTTATGTTGAATATTATGGATGGTACAATAAAGACAAGAAGAGCAGAGAAGCTTATGACACAAAAACTAAAGTTTATATTAAAAATAATATTCCAACCATTGTGATATATCCCCATGAACTTGGATTCTTAGATTATGTATTCCACACAAAAATGATAAAACTCTTAAAAATGCCTAAGTTCAAAAACAGGAAAAGTTTATTGCTATATAAATTAAATAGATACCATAATGATGGTAAACCACATTATATAATATTGTCCTTGATAAGTTTTGTGATTGCTTTATACGGATTAGTAAACTCAAAAAATAGTCCAGACTTATATAGTTTTATTTTTGGAACTGGCATTTCTTGTAGTCTTTACTTTTTCTACGTCTTTATTAAAGAAATATATTTTGTCTTATTTAAGAACGAGTAGATGGTTACCTTTTGTTTTAATAAGGTTACCTTTTAAGTTACCTTTTAATACCAACTAGCTAAATAAATATGTAATAGAACATTCCTTTAAGCATAACTAAAAACATTGATATTAGTAGGTGAAGAGCATAAAAAAAGCCTGCTACTTTTGTAACAGGCTCTTAATCAGTGGTCCCACCTGGGCTCGAACCAGGGACTTTCTGATTATGAGTCAGATACTCTAACCAACTGAGTTATAGGACCGAAATCGGCTGCGAATTTAAGACTATTTTTATAACCCCACAAGAAAATTATTCTTTAAAATTAATTTCCTGACAAAGTTCTATTAAAACACCGTTGGTTGATTTTGGATGCATAAAAACAACTAACTTATTATCAGCACCTTTCTTTGGCACATCGTTTAAAACCTTGAATCCTTCTGCTTTTAATCTTTTTATTTCTTTTTCTATATCCTCGACATCAAAGGCGATATGATGCACTCCTTCTCCCTTTTTCTCAATGAATTTTGCGATCGGACTATCAGCTTTTGTCGCTTCTAAAAGTTCAATTTTATTATCGCCGACTTTAAAAAACGATGTTTTCACACCTTCACTCTCTACTTCTTCGGTTTTATAACTTGGTACTCCAAGTAGCTTCTCAAACAATTCGTTAGAATTCTCAAGGCTTTTAACAGCTATTCCAATATGTTCAACTTTGTTCATAGCATGACTTTAATTTAAGATACAAAATTTGTAAATCAAAAGTAAGATTATCTTTAAATATCCTGTATTTTTGCACGATAAACAACCTTAGTGCTTAAAATGAAGACTTTGGTAAATATAAATTTTAATTTCGAGATAAATCTCGGTATATTTAAATCTCACCTAGTGAGTAACCTTTAAAAGGTATAAACATGAGCAACGTAGAGGAAAGTCAAAGACAGAAGAAAATAGGATCGGTTTTACAACGCGATTTAGTTGAAGTATTACAGGGAGCAGCTACTCAAGGTGGTATGCAGGGCGTTATTATATCGGTATCTAAGGTTAAAGTAACGGTAGACTTAAGTGTTGCGAAAGTATATTTAAGCATTTTCCCGAATGCTAAAGGCAAAGAATTATTAGAAGGAATTAAATCAAACACCCCTTTAATTCGTCACGAATTGGCACAACGTACCAAAAACCAGTTAAGACGTATGCCTAATCTGGAATTCTTTATTGACGACTCGTTAGAATACATCGAAAAAATTGACCGTTCGTTAAAAGGCGAAGACAACCCTATTAAAGACCCTAGTATTTTAGATAAAAGAAAAAAATCGTAATTGAGTTTTCCGTTATATATAGCTAAACGTTACTTGCGCTCTAAAAGCAGCAACAATGCTATTAATTTTATAACTATTATTGCTATTATCGGTGTTATTTTAGGCGCCGCGTCTCTATTTATTGTGCTCTCAGGTTTTGCCGGACTTAAAGATTTTACACTTCAGTTTTCTAGTATTGTCGATCCGGATTTAAAAGCTGAAACCAGTTACGGAAAATCTTTTGAACTTTCAAATGCTGAAGTAGCTCAATTAGATACCCTTAATAGCATAGCTTCATACTCTAAAATTGTTGAAGAACGTGTTATTATTTCCTCTAACAATAAAAACACCATAGCAACCATTAAAGGTGTCGATCAAAATTTTGAACAAATTGTCTCTGTAGATTCTATTTTAGATACCGGAAGTTGGATCGATCAGAATACCAGAGAAATTGTTGTAGGCTGGGGACTATCAAATACCCTTTCTTTGGGGCTTTTAGACTACACCAAACCCTTAAACATTTATGTACCTAAACCAGGGAAAGGCCAGATAACATCTACTAAAAATGCATTTAATACGGTAACAGCAAATAATGTTGGTATCTTTTATATTAATGAAGATTTAAACGATAATTACATTTTTGCTCCTATCGATTTAGCGCAAAACCTGTTAAACTATAAACCGAATCAAATTACAGCTATCGAATTCAAACTTAAACCAAGTGCTGATATCGAATCTGTAAAACAAGAAATCAGTTTTATTTTAGGCGATAAGGTGATTATTAAAAACCGTGAGCAGCTAAACGACGCTCTTTACAAAATGCTGAATACCGAGAACCTTGCTGTTTACCTGATTTTTACATTAGTTTTAATTATTGCGTTTTTCAATATTGTAGGTTCGTTAATTATGATGATGCTAGACAAAAAACAAAGTTTAAACACCCTGTTTAATATTGGAGCAACCGTTAAAGACATCCGTAGGATTTTCTTTTATCAGGGCAGTTTAATGAGTATTGTCGGTGGTCTTCTTGGACTTATCATTAGTGTTATTGTTGTGATTCTTCAGCAACGTTATGCCTTACTAATGATTACACCATCGTTACCTTATCCGGTAGCCATTAAATGGGAAAACTTTTTTGTCGCCTTCCTAACCATATCGATTCTTGGCGTTATAGCTTCAAAAATTGCCTCTGCGCGCATTACAGAATCTTTAGTAAAAACCAACTAACCCAACTAAACTATGTTAAATAAAACCGAATAAACCTTAAAAAGTTATGGCTTTTTATCGGTTTCATATCCTGCTGCCTTATTGTTTTCAATTGCAAAAATGAAAGAATTATCAAACTAAAAGTCCTTCAATTTAATATCTGGCAAGAAGGTACCGTTGTTAAAAATGGATTTGACGCTGTTGTAGATGAAATTATAAGAACCGACGCCGATTTAATTGCCTTTAGTGAAGTTAGAAACTATAATGGCGTTGATTTCAGCAATAATATTGTTGAAGCTTTAAAAACCAAAGGATATACATATTACGCGCAACCAAGTCAAGATACCGGATTACTTTCTAAATATCCAATTATTGAGCAAACCGCCCTATATCCTGTTAAAAACGACCACGGCTCAATTACCAAAGCCATCATTAATATTCTTGGTGTTGAAGTCGCTTTCTATAGCGGACATCTAGATTATCTAAACTGTGCATTGTATTTGCCTCGTGGTTACGATGGGTCGACTTGGAAAAAGCTGGACAGTATTGTTACGGATGTTGAGCAGATTCAAAAAAACAACTTAGAATCGATGCGTGATGAGGCTATAGATACTTTTATCACTGACGTGGAAAAAGAAATTAACCAAGGTCGATTGGTTATTTATGGTGGAGATAATAACGAGCCTTCGCATTTAGACTGGATTGAAGCCAATAAAAACCTTCACGATCACAATGGGATAGTTATCAATTGGAGGAACACCGCCGAATTAGAAAAACATGGTTTTAAAGATGCTTACCGCGAAATATTTCCAAATCCTGTAACACATCCCGGGTTTACCTATCCTGCCAATAATCCATTGGTGCCTATTAATAAATTAGCCTGGAGCCCTGAAGCCGATGATAGAGATCGTATTGATTTTATCTTTTACCATACCGATGAACGACTACAACTTATGGATGCAAAAATTCTTGGTCCTAAAGGTGATATTTCTAGAAATAAACGTGTTTTAGAATCTACCGATGACGTATTTATAGAACCACTTAACATCTGGCCTACTGACCATAAAGCGGTATTGGCAAGTTTTGCTTTAAAATTCTAAACTCCTGCAAAAGCGATAGCAGCGACAGCTTTTGTGAAATTTAATCTATGATTTTACAAAACTACAGCGGATAGCGCGGTGGCTTGCCATTTGCTCTAAAAATTAATTTGAGAACTGGTAATCGGAAAAGTTTTCTAAAACCTCATCGAAGGCAGCGAACACATCTTTCGGGTCGTCGCTGGTTACCATTTTAGTACGATAATCTTTAAAATGCGGAATACCTTTAAAATAATTGGTGTAATGACGGCGCGTTTCGAAAACACCAAGCACTTCTCCTTTCCAGTCGATAGACATTTGTAAATGTCTGCGAGCGGCCTCAACACGCTCTTCGATGGAGATTGGCCCTAAATGCTCGCCGGTTTTAAAGAAGTGTTTTACCTGTTTAAAAAACCAAGGGTTACCAATACTGGCACGACCAATCATGGCACCGTCCAGCCCATAACTATCGCGCATTTCCACTGCTTTTTCGGGTGTATCGACATCGCCATTTCCAAAAACAGGAATATGCATTCTAGGATTATTTTTTACCTGTGCAATAGGTTTCCAGTCGGCACTACCCTTATACATTTGTGCTCTAGTACGCCCGTGAATAGCGATGGCCTGACAGCCTACATCCTGTAAACGCTCGGCAACCTCAACTATACGTATAGACTCATGATCCCAACCTAAACGGGTTTTTACGGTAATAGGAATACTGGTACGTTTTACCATTTCGGCAGTAAGTTGCTCCATCAAGCATACATCTTTTAAGATTCCTGCTCCTGCTCCTTTACTTACTACTTTTTTTACCGGACAACCAAAGTTAATATCGATAAAATCTGGTTTCGACTCAGCAACGATATCTATGGTTTGCAGCATACTGTCCATATTGGCTCCGAAAATCTGAATGCCTACAGGGCGCTCCTTTTCATAAATATCCAGCTTCATAACACTTTTGGCAGCGTTACGAATTAAACCTTCACTCGACACAAACTCCGTATACACCACATCGGCACCTTGTTCTTTACACAGGGCACGAAATGGTGGATCACTCACATCTTCCATTGGTGCTAAAAGCAATGGAAATTCCGGTAAAACTATATTGCCAATTTTGGGCATATGCTTCAAAAATTAATATCCTAAAAACAAATAAAGCTGTATTAAATACAGCTTTATTTGGTGCAAAGATACTAATTTTCTATAGTTTAGAAGCAATATCAGCAGTATATTTCCTTAAGGTAGCTCGTGCCATACCTAAGTTTGCTTTGCTTGAATCTACAGCCAAATACACAAAGTACTCTCCGTTTTCAGCTAAATTGATAATGTGGATTTGAGAGTTTAGTGTAATTAGAATATCGTCGATTTTCTCATTTAACTTTAAAGCGCGGATAGCATTTAACTTTGCTTTTACAACTTCTAAGTTATAAGCTGAAGCTAATTCTGGATCGAAACTTGGATCTAAAGTATTAGAAACATAAGACATTCCTGTCTTTACTTCGGTTACTGCAACAGCAACGAATCCGCTTAAATTGCTTTTTAAATCATTTACGAATGTGTTCAAAAAATCTGCCATAATTTTTAATGGTTAAGTTTATAATTATTTTGGGTTTTTATTGGGGAAAGGTTTTTATACCTCGGTTTCTGCAAATAGACTTTGTAATCGTCTATGAATAAGGGCAAGTTTACTTGCATCGTATGTAACGACACCTAAATACCTATCTGCCTCTATCTTCTTTACAACAAACAATCCGGATTTGGTATTGAGAATAATATTGTCTAATTCACCCAGGTCGAAGTCTTCAGCAATTTCTCTGGACATCGCGGTAATCATACTTGACATTGCAGCAAAATTTTCGGCTAAATCTAAATACATGGATTCCTCTAGAACGCCATCAGAATCGAAGATAAATCCACACTCTACGTCAATATCATGTATTAACGCATCTAAATCGACTGGTTTAGGCATAGGTTGTAGGTTTTAAGATTAGGGTAATTCAAATATAACGAGTCCAAGCGTGACTTCAAAGTGTTATTTAACATAAATACTCCTATCTTTTTATGTATTCTGTTAAATTTTTCCTATTTCATTAATATGTTTATATTTACAAGGCAAAAACCCAAATTTACCACCTATGAAAAACAAGATGTCTTTAGAAAGTCTAGAAAAAAAAATAGACAAACAGCTTATTGAGTTCAGAAAATATAGAACGAAAAATGGTTTACAGGCCAAAAAGAAAGGTTTATTAACCAAACTTTTTACTTAAAATTATTAATTCATACAAAAACAAAGCCTGCTATTTATTCAGGCTTTACTTTTTAAATACCCATCCATTTTTTAATATGCTAATATACGCTCATTAAGAAATAATGGATGTTTCGAAATTGTTATTTGATACAATAATAAATTTATTTCTTTTCAATAGAATATTCTGCAGTTCTTACCACAGGAATACCTGATAAAGTAAGTCCTTCAAGCATCACTTTTACTTTAGTTTCTACCTTACTATTATCATACTCAACTGTTACAACACCTTTATCATTAGGATGCACATAAGGATTCCAGTATAGAGTATTTCTAATAACATCATTATTATTCAAATCGAACTCGGCATCTTCACCATAACTACCTGAATAAAACACACGGGCATCATAATACCCATCAACCGTTTTAGTAATGGAATGAAATTCCTTTTTAGGTTGATTATTAACCGACCCTATTTTTGTATAAATTAAAATAACTCCATTACCTCCGTCAGGACCAAAAATAGCAGCACTGGGCCCTTTAAACACTTCTACCCGATCTACATTTTCTGGCATAATATAACTAATGTCTGCTGAAGAAAACACTGGAAATCCGTCGAGAATAATATGTGCAGGACCATTAAATCTCATAAAGCGAATGGTATCGTTGGTTACCAAAACACCCGGCACCAAAAATTGAATCAGTTGATAAATATTACTATATGGAGGCGTATCTTCATCTACATAATACTTATATTCCGGATTACCGTAATAACTAGGGGTTTCATCTTTCTTCTGGGCAATGATTTCAACTTCATCTAAAATATTTTCTGGAGATACTCCGTAGGTTATGTATTTGTTATAAACATGCTTTTTAATCGATTCCAATTCAAGAGTATCAACAAGGTCTTGCTGAAAAGCTTCATATTTAAAATTTGTAGACATCGGTTTAGATTCTAAGCTATCTAGCAACAACTCGCCTTTTCCTTTACCCTTTTCATTTCTGGTATTCACCATCATTGTAGTTTTTCCGGTATAACCGACATCTTTAAAACTGAAACGACCCATTGAATCTGAAATCTCACTAAACAACTGCATGCCTTCCTTTTCATTTAGTAAAGCCAACGTAATGTTATTATTTGGCTTTGGCTTACTTCCAAGTAATTGTTTCACCATTCCAGCTACAGAAAACCCTGTTTCTATGGTATACTTTGGTAATTTAGGATTCTCAGGCAATGTTTTCCATAAAAAATCGCGCCAACCTTGTGTTAACAACAAAAGATCTAAGCAAGCCAGTCGATTGGAATTATTCCTATCAAAATAAAATGCCGGATTACGCACCTGTCCTTTTATATCAGACTCCATTAAAAAATAAGAACAAATATTTGTTCCGTATTTTGAAGTTTTGTTGACACTACTTTCATCTATACTCGCTAATGAAAAGCTTGCAGGTAGAGGTTGACCCGACTTGTTTTTTGAAACAACCTGGATTTCTACTTTTTCCTCTGGCTTGTAAACCTTCTTATTGGTTGTTAAGCTAATGTCTAAATCTTCTCCGTCGCTTTTATCTATATACACCAAACGTTCACTTTGTGGAAGGGCATTTTTATCGTAAATCGTTATCTGGCAAATCCCCTCTGGAATCTGGTCTTTCGGTAACTCGAAAGATACCTGCTGCGTATTGAGTTGTATTTCTCCTTCAAAATAGGAAATCCCCCGAACTCTGGCCACTATGGCAACCGACTCTCCCTGATGCTCCTGAAATGTTTTTGCATTGGTTTTAATAGAAATAATATCCCTCCCCTTGATTTTTGAGGCTCCTATAAGAAACCCTCTTTCGCTAACTTTAGGTAGGGGTACTTCGATTGTTTTTCCTTGCTCGGAAGTTATTTCAGCCCTTAATGGACTTTGTAAATCCGACTGAATTTGAAATTTACCCATACCCTCATGCAAACTAGCAAATAATGTTACCAATTCTCCTTTAGAATCGACGACTCTCCCCGTCACTTTTAGTGGATTCCCAAACTGGTCTGACGCTTTAAAAGCTACAGTACTTATAACACCATCGACTAAATTTCCTCCTTCCGGAAAAAACTGAAATTGAAAAGCTTGTTTTATTTCTGGTTCGGTCTCTTCTTTAGTCTTTTTTCGTTGATTTTGCTTTTTGTTGGTTTCGCTTTTATTAGAATCATCGTTGAAAACATCAATAATTTCTATCTCCTTTTTAAAAACAAAATCGTCACCAAAATTTCGATCCCAGTTGGTATAAGCTCGCAATTGATAAACGCCCGGTTTTTTCACGCCTAAGGAATCCGTTAATTTAAAATCGCCATGACCTACTCCTTGTTCCAATCGTGTTTTATGTCGTGCAATAATTTTTGAATTCGGAGAAATCAACTCTACATACAAAATCTTACTTTGGTCTAAAAGCATGTGATTATAAGCCAAAACCGAATAGGCCTTATACCATAAGGATTCACCAACGGTATAACAGGATCTGTCCGTATGCACATAAACCTTTTCTATATTAGGAACTGTTGTTTTATCCTGCGCTTGAAGAAGTCCTGCGATTAAAACAAATAGACTAAGCAAAAAACATTTTAAGTTCTTGTTTTGTTGGTTTAACATGTTTAGTTTGTAAATAGGTTAGTTGCAATTTCTTAGACACTAAATGTAAGTAAAAGTTTAATTTTTAGGTAATCGGTAACCATAACTTATCACTTTTCCTATCTGAAAAAACATTTATAAGCCTGAAACGTAACTCGTGACAATATTTTTAGAGATATACAACTTGAAAACATCTATATTTGCAAATTATATCTAGGTTTAGATTTGATTTATGAAGAATATTAGAAACTTTTGCATTATTGCACATATAGATCACGGGAAAAGTACACTTGCAGATCGTTTATTAGATTTTACTGGTTCGGTAACAGAAAGAGAAAAACAAAACCAGTTATTAGATAATATGGATTTGGAGCGTGAGCGTGGAATTACTATTAAATCGCACGCCATTCAAATGGACTACGTTTACGAAGGTGAAAAATACACATTAAACCTTATTGACACTCCTGGTCACGTCGATTTCTCATACGAGGTATCTCGATCTATTGCAGCTTGTGAAGGTGCGCTTCTTATTGTTGATGCAGCCCAAAGTATTCAGGCCCAAACCATATCTAACCTGTATTTGGCTTTAGAAAACGACCTGGAGATTATTCCGGTTCTAAATAAAGTCGATCTACCAAGTGCCAACCCAGAAGAAGTAACCGACGATATTGTAGATTTATTAGGTTGCGATCCTGAAGATGTTGTTCACGCCAGTGGAAAAACAGGATTTGGTGTCGACAACATTTTAAAAGCTATTATCGAGCGTATTCCAGCTCCAAAAGGCGATCCGAATGCGCCGCTTCAAGCCTTAATTTTCGACTCTGTTTACAACACCTTTAGGGGTATTGAAACTTATTTTAGAGTATTTAATGGTGAAATTAAAAAAGGCCAGCACATTCAATTCGTTGCAACCGGTAAAGACTATTATGCCGATGAAGTTGGAACGTTAAAACTAACTCAAGTTGCTAAAAAAGATATTAAAACCGGAGATGTTGGCTATCTTATTACAGGTATTAAAACCGCAAAAGAAGTAAAAGTTGGTGATACCATTACTGATTTTGAAAGACCAACACAAAATATTGTAGAAGGTTTCGAAGATGTAAAACCAATGGTATTCGCCGGAATTTACCCTGTAGATACTGAAGATTACGAAGAATTACGTGCCTCGATGGAAAAACTACAGTTAAATGATGCTTCGTTGGTTTTCCAACCGGAAAGCTCGGCAGCATTAGGGTTTGGTTTCCGTTGTGGATTCTTAGGAATGCTTCACATGGAAATTATTCAGGAGCGTTTAGAACGTGAATTCGATATGACGGTAATTACAACAGTACCTAACGTATCGTACCATGCGTTTACTAACAAAAATCCTGACCAAACCATTATTGTAAACAACCCGTCAGATTTACCGGATCCTTCAACTTTAAATCGCGTTGAAGAACCCTATATTAAAGCGACCATCATTACCAAATCAGACTTTATTGGTAACGTTATGTCATTGTGTATTGAAAAGCGTGGTATTGTAACCAATCAAACCTATTTAACTCCTGAACGAGTAGAATTATCGTTTGAAATGCCTTTAGCTGAAATTGTATTCGATTTCTACGATCGTTTAAAAACCGTATCTAAAGGGTATGCCTCTTTCGATTACCATCCAATTGGTATGAAACCATCAAAACTGGTACGTCTTGATATTTTATTAAACGCACAACCTGTTGATGCGCTTTCAGCCTTAATTCATGCTGAAAACGCACAAACTATCGGGCGAAAAATGTGTGAAAAATTAAGAGAACTCATACCTCGTCAGCAGTTCGATATTCCAATTCAGGCAGCTGTTGGAGCCAAAATTATATCTCGTGAAACCATCAAAGCTTTACGTAAGGACGTAACAGCAAAATGTTATGGTGGAGATATATCTCGTAAGCGTAAATTACTTGAAAAACAGAAAAAAGGTAAGAAGCGTATGAGACAAGTTGGTAACGTTGAAATTCCTCAGCAAGCATTTATGGCGGTATTAAAGCTTAACGACTAACATTTATGTAATCAGCACGCGTTTTTATAAGAAATTATTATTGATATTTTTGAATTATTTCGATAATGTAATTTTTTCTTTAAAAATGAACGTATGTTAAAAAAGTGGACAATATTTTTGTAAGTTTATAACAAAGCAAAAATATTTAATGACTATTTTACATATAAGTGCAGAATGTTATCCCGTTGCTAAGGTAGGCGGATTGGCTGATGTTGTCGGTGCTTTACCAAAATATCAAAACAGTGCAAACAACACATCACAGGTTATCATGCCGTTTTATGATAACAAGTTTACTCAGGAAAATACGTTTTCTTCAGTTTATGATGCACAGCTAAATCTAGGCGATTCGGTTTACGATTTCCAGATTTTAGTACTAAAAGATAAGCCATTAGATTTTGATGTCTTTTTCGTTAATGTTCCCGATTTGTTATTTAAAGATTATGTGTATTCTTTTGATGATACCGAGCGTTTTTTAGCATTTCAAATAGGAGTATTAGACTGGTTGCTAACCTGGCATGATTACCCGGATATTATACATTGTCACGACCACCATACTGGTTTGGTACCATTCATGCTTCAGGAAAGTTATAAATACGAAGCTTTCAGAAAAATTCCGAATCTTATTACTATTCATAATGCGCAATATCAAGGCTGGTTTTCGCATGACAAGGTAGGCTTGATTCCTCCTTTCAACTTTGGTCATGTGGGATTACTGGATTGGGGTAGTCAAATCAATCCTTTGGCAGCAGGTATAAAATGTGCCTGGGGGGTTACTACGGTATCGCCTAGTTACATGGAAGAATTAAAACAGGCGGCCAATGGCTTAGAAAGCTTATTAAGTGCCGAAAGTCCAAAATGCACAGGAATTTTAAATGGCATAGACACCAATGTCTGGAATCCGGAAACCGATACTTACATTGTAAAAAATTATTCAATTAAAACAGTTGATGAAGGTGCTGCTGCTAATAAAAAACACCTGTGCGACACCTTTAATTTAGACTTTAAAAAACCTTTATTTGCTTTTATTGGCAGACTGGTAGACGAAAAAGGATCAGATCTGTTCCCTGAAGTCTTTAAAATAGCACTCGAAAAAGACAACCTTTCTATTTTATTACTGGGATCGGGAAGTAAAACTACCGAATCTCAATTACAAGATTTAAAACCAGACTTTGCTGGCACCTATAACGCATTTATAGGTTACGATGAAAAGTTATCACATATCATTTATGCCGGGGCCGATTTTTTACTGATGCCCTCTCGTGTTGAGCCTTGTGGCTTAAATCAAATGTATGCACTGCGATACGGAACTATTCCTATTGTAAGAAGCATTGGCGGTTTAAAAGATACCGTAACTGATATTAATGAAAAAGGCGGCTTTGGTATTTGCCATCTAAATACAACCGTTTCAGAAATAACCGAAGCTATAGATAGAGCTATTACCCTATTTAAAGACCAACCAACCTATAAAGGCATTAGAAGCAAGATTATGGCCATCGACCATTCTTGGGACGCTTCTGCTGAAGAATACATTAATTTATATAACACATTAAAAACTAGCCAGCAATGATTAACAACAAGGTTTTAGCCATCATACTTGGTGGTGGACAAGGATCTAGATTACACCCATTAACGCAACAGCGCTCAAAACCGGCAGTACCTATCGCCGGAAAATACAGGTTGGTCGATATTCCTATTTCTAACTGTATTAATGCAGACATTAAGCGTATGTTTGTATTAACGCAATTCAATTCTGCATCGTTAAACCGACACATTAAAAACACGTACCACTTTAGTTTTTTCAGTAGCGCGTTTGTCGATGTATTGGCTGCAGAACAAACTCCAGACAATAAAGGTTGGTTTCAGGGAACAGCAGATGCCGTTCGCCAAAGTATGCACCACGTATTAAGGCACGATTTCGAATACGCCTTAATTTTGTCTGGTGACCAGCTTTACCAGATGGATTACGACAAAATGATTGAAGCTCACGAAAAATGTGGAGCAGAGATCTCTATTGCTACCATTCCAGTGAACGCAAAAGATGCTACCGGTTTTGGTATTTTAAAATCGGATGAAGAAAGTATAATAACGGCATTCATAGAAAAACCAGATGCCAGTTTATTACCGGATTGGACATCGGAGGTTAGTGATGAAATGAAAGCTGAAGGCAGAAATTACCTGGCTTCTATGGGTATTTATATCTTCAATCGCGATTTATTAATCAAATTAATGAATGATGAATCGACTATCGATTTTGGTAAAGAAATCATTCCGCAGTCTATTGCAGAACATAAAACCTTAAGTTATCAGTATGAAGGCTACTGGACCGATATTGGAACTATAGAATCTTTCTTTGAAGCTAATATTAGTTTAACGGCTAACATTCCTCAATTCGATTTATACGACGAAAACAGACGTATTTATACGCATGCCAGAATGTTGCCAACAACAAAACTTGCCGGAACTACATTAGACAAAGCCGTTATTGCTGAAGGATGTATTATTGCAGCTGCAAAAATTGAAGAATCGGTTATTGGTATTCGCGCACGCATAGGTAAGGAATCTACGGTAATTAAAACTTATATGATGGGTAACGATTATTATGAAACCCTTCAGGAAATAGAAGAAAAAGACATTAAAATATTATTAGGTATTGGCGAACGATGCTTTATTAAGAATGCTATTTTAGACAAAAACTGTCGTATTGGAGACGATGTAAGAATTAATGGTGGTGACCATCTTGAAGACACCGAAAACGATATGTACGCAGTAAGAGATGGCATTGTAGTCGTAAAAAGCGGCGCAACTATACCTAACGGATTTGTAATATAATATATGGCTCAAACAAAAGTTTATAGTCTGTTCACAGACTTCGATATCAATTTATTTAAAGCTGGTAAACACTATAGGCTTTACGAAAAATTTGGCTCACATTTAGTAACAGTTGATGGCATTGAAGGCACCTACTTTGCGGTATGGGCACCAAGCGCCAAACGCGTATCGGTTATTGGTGACTTTAACTTCTGGACCGAAGGCGAACATGAATTAAATGTTCGTTGGGATAGTAGCGGTATTTGGGAAGGTTTTATTCCGTTTGTTGGCAAAGGAAATCTTTATAAATACAAAATTGAAAGTCACAATCAGGGTATTAAAACTGAAAAGGCCGATCCGTATGCCAGACGTTGCGAACATCCACCAAAAACAGCGTCGATAGTTTGGGACGATAACTACAAATGGAAAGATGCCGACTGGATGAAAACCCGTAAAAAGCACAATGCTTTAAACGCTCCATACTCGGTTTATGAAGTCCATTTAGGATCCTGGAAACGCAATGTTGAAGAAGACCGTTCGCTTTCATATTTCGAATTGGCAGACGAACTGGTAAATTATGTTAAGGAGATGAACTTTACTCACGTAGAGCTCATGCCGGTTATGGAGTTCCCTTACGACCCATCATGGGGTTATCAGATTACAGGGTACTTCGCTCCTACCTCACGTTATGGTTATCCGGAAGAATTTAAATATTTAGTTGATAAATTACATCAAAACGATATAGGAATCATTTTAGACTGGGTGCCTTCACATTTTCCTGAAGACGCCCATGGTCTAGGGTTTTTCGATGGTTCAAACCTATACGAACATCCTGATAAACGCAAAGGTTATCATCAGGACTGGAAGAGTTTAATCTTTAATTACGGTCGTAATGAAGTGAAATCTTTCCTGATTAGTAATGCTATTTTCTGGCTGGAACAATACCACGCCGATGGTCTGCGTGTTGATGCTGTAGCCTCGATGTTATTCTTAGATTATTCTCGTGAAGACGGCGAATGGGAACCAAATATTTTCGGAGGCAGGGAAAATCTGGAAGCCATAGAGTTCATGAAAGAACTGAATAAAGAAATTTACGCTTCATTCCCTGATGTACAAACCATTGCCGAAGAGTCAACAGCTTTTCCTGGCGTTTCTAAACCTGTTTTCCTTGGCGGATTAGGTTTTGGTATGAAATGGATGATGGGCTGGATGCACGATACTCTTGAATATTTCTCAAAAGATCCAGTGTATCGCAAATACCATCAAAACGACATCACCTTTAGTTTGGCTTATGCCTTTTCTGAAAATTTTATGTTGCCGCTGTCTCATGACGAAGTGGTTTATGGTAAAAATTCCATTTTAGGCCGTATGCCAGGTGACGAATGGCAACGCTTTGCTAACCTTAGAGTTTTATTTGGATATATGTTTACGCATCCGGGTACAAAACTGTTATTTATGGGTGGTGAAATTGGTCAGTATAACGAATGGGATTTCCAGGGCAGTTTAAACTGGAATCTTCTTGAATTCGATCCGCATAGAAACTTCCAAAATTATTATAAAGCCTTAAATACACTATACAAAAACACGCCGGCATTATTTGAAAAAGGTTTTTCTCATGATGGTTTCCAATGGATAAATTACGGAGACCATGAAAACTCGGTAATTTCATATATCAGAAAAGGAGAAAACCCGGAAGAAAATGTTGTAGTGGTTTGTAATTTAACACCGACAATTCATAAAAAATATCGCATTGGTTTACCGGTACCCGGAAAAATTAAAGAGATATTTAATAGTGATGATGAGGCCTTTGGTGGTAGCGGTGTTTTAAATTCTAGAGCAATTACCATTAAAGATAAACCTTGGAACGGAAAAGATTATTCAGCCGAAATTACCTTGGCACCGCTAGCCATTTCTGTTTTCAAGTTTAACTAACCAAAACGTTTTCGTTACACATTACGCAATTATATTACTGATATGTTGCGCTTTACGCAATTTGTGTCTTATATTTTTGCTGATTATAGCCCATTAGAAATCAATTGTTTTAGTACTTTTAATGATGCACATACTAAAGTTATAATTTTATGATTTTAAATACAGAATTAGAGTATAAAGGAAACTTGTTTCCGTCCAATATAATTTCCTACGAAAAAAATCTTGACACCCTTTATTTCACTTCGCAAAACGGAGTGATTTTACAAATAACTGTCATTCGCGATAGTGTATTGCGTTTTCGATATACCACCACTGGTATTTTTGAAAACGACTTTTCTTATGCGATTACCAAATATGCCAGTAGAGGGTACAACCATTTAGAAGTTAAGGAAGAAGAAGATAAATACATCATCATCACCTCAAAACTAAAATGCCATATTAACAAAGCTGATTTGAGAAATGCTATTTACGAAGCACAAACCAACGAACTGCTTTGTGAAGACGAATTAGGTTTCCACTGGGAAGAAAGCTATGAGTTTGGCGGCGATATTGTAAAAATGTCTAAGGTAGCTCAGGAAGGCGAAAGTTACTACGGTTTGGGTGATAAACCAGCCGACGTAAATTTAAAAGGAAAACGCTTTGAAAACTGGGTAACCGACTCGTATGCCTACGGAAAATATACCGATCCTATTTATAAAACCATTCCATTTTACACCGCGCTTCATCATAAAAAGTCCTATGGTATTTTCTTCGATAATACCTTCAGATCGTATTTCGATTTTTGTCAGGAGCGTCGTAATGTTTCCAGTTTCTGGGCACAGGGAGGTGAAATGAATTACTATTTCATCTATGGTCCTGAAATGTCTGAAGTAGTTGCGAATTATACCGATTTAACCGGAAAACCACATCAATTACCGCCACTTTGGGCCTTAGGTTATCACCAATGTAAATGGAGTTATTATCCTGAAGCGAAAGTAAAAGAAATCACCAATAAATTCAGAGAGCTAAAAATTCCTTGTGATGCTATTTACTTAGACATCGATTATATGGAAGGGTTCAGATGTTTCACATGGAGTAAGGAATATTTCCCAGACCCAAAACGCATGGTTAAAGAACTGGCTGATGACGGCTTTAAAACCATTGTGATTATCGATCCGGGCATTAAAATCGATAAGGAGTATTCGGTGTTTAAAGAAGGACTGGAAAACGATTATTTCTGTAAACGCGCCGACGGTCCATACATGAAAGGAAAGGTATGGCCGGGAGAGTGTTATTTCCCCGATTTTACGAATCCAGAAGTGCGCGAATGGTGGTCTAACCTTTTTAAGGAATTAATTGAAGATATAGGCGTTAAAGGCGTTTGGAACGACATGAATGAGCCAGCTGTTATGGATGTGCCAGGAAAATCATTTCCAGACGATGTAAGACACGATTACGAAGGGAATCCATGCTCACATAGAAAAGCACACAATATATACGGTATGCAAATGGCGAGAGCCACTTACCAAGGACTAAAAAAGTTTGCTTACCCAAAACGTCCTTTTGTTATAACGCGTGCCGCTTATTCCGGAACACAACGTTATACCTCCAGTTGGACAGGCGATAATGTGGCCTCTTGGGAGCATTTATCGATTGCCAATATTCAGGCACAACGCATGTGCATGTCCGGATTCTCGTTTATAGGTTCTGATATTGGTGGATTTGCCGAGCAACCTAACGGTGAACTTTACGCCCGTTGGATTCAGTTAGGAATATTTCATCCATTTTGCAGAACACACTCCTCTGGAGATCACGGTGACCAGGAACCTTGGACTTTTGGTAAAAACATTACCAATGTGGTTCGTAAATTCATCGAATTAAGATATCAGCTTCTACCCTATTTATACACCGCTTTTTGGCGCTATGCTGAAGAAGGCATTCCTATCTTAAAATCGTTGGTTTTATACGACCAGCAAGATACCCATACCCATTACAGAAGCGATGAATTCATCTGTGGTGAAAAAATACTGGCATGCCCTATTTTAGAGCCTAATGCTAAAGGGCGACGCATGTATTTTCCAGCCGGAGAATGGTATAATTTCTGGACTGACGAAATTGTGGAAGGCGGACAAGAACTTTGGGTTGACGCCGATTTAGACAGTATGCCAATCTTTATTAAATCAGGTGCTTTAATCCCTAAATATCCTGTTCAGCAATATGTAGGAGAAAAAGAAATTGAGGAGTTAAAACTGGATGTATACTTTAAAATCGGAAAAGAAACCTCCCAGGTTTACGAAGATGCTCACGATGGCTACGATTATATAAAAGGCAGATATAGCTTGAGAAACTTCACCTTAACAGGTAAAACAACCGAGCTTATTATACAGCAACATAAATTAGGTAAGTATACCACACCGTATGATACCTTTAAACTGCAGTTACACGGTTTGCCTTTTAAAATTAAAAAAGTGATTATCGATAAAGTAGAATATTCTTTTAAAGATATTAAACTTAACGGCGATAATTCTTTTATTATCAACAAGGACTTTACCGACTTACATATTTTATAAACTCCACACAAAAACAAGTTGAAAACAAAAAAACGCTGGTTAATTCCAGCGTTTTTTTATTCTAAACATCAATAGATTCATAGGGTTTACCCAAGTAGACCAGTTTGAACTCTTTTTCTATCTTAAATTCTTTAGTAAGAGTACAAATAATATGTAATTCGCCATCACGATCCTTAACGAATAAAGGAATCGCCTTTTGCTCTCTGTTTAACTTATCAATCTTCTTAAGATATTCTTCTTTTGTATTGATATTAATTTCATGAATTACCGGATAATCTCTGGCTACCTCACTGAAGTTAATAAAATCATCTTTAGTAGAGAAAATCGTATCTAACGAAATATCCTCCTGATTTTTAATTTCCTGAGATGAAATCAAGCGGTAAGATCCGCGCTCTCCCAAATGGTCTTTAAATTTACTAATACTGTATTTGTTAATCTCATCACTTCCTGTAAACGCCAGTAAATAGCCTATATCACTTAATTCCACATCATTCGTTAAATCTTCCGAATAAATATTCGCCTGCATCGCATCTAAATCCAAGTTTTTTGCCTTTTCGATATTATCCAGGTTGTTATCAATTAACACCACATGACGGGCGTTTTGTTTTAAATATCTCGCTATAATTCTGGACGCTTCAGAAGCACCAATTATTAAAATACCTTTGCTGGCTTTTAAATAAACCCCTATCCATTTGGCTACATATCTTGCCGATGCTGCATTTAAAAGCACAGTAACCAATACTGTTGTAAATACTAAAGGCGTAATATATTCTGCATAAGGTTCACCACGTAAGGTCAATTTTGTCCCAAATAACGAGGCAATACCAGCGGCAACAATACCTCTTGGTCCTACCCAGCTTATAAAGGCTTTTTCGTTGAATTTAAGGCCCGAATTTGCACAGCTTAAGAAAACACCTAATGGTCGTAAAACAAAAATGATAATTGCCATGAGTAATACCGTTTTCCAATTGTATACGATTAATAAATCTTCCAGATTTATATTTGCCGATAGCAATATGAACAAAATAGATATAAGTAATACACTCAACGATTCTTTAAAGTAAAGCAGCTCCTTTAGGTTTGGTAATTTACTATTTCCAAGCACCATTCCCATAACCACAACTGCTAAAAGTCCGGATTCATGGGCGAATATATCGGACTCTACAAATACCAAAAGCACAACAGATAAAGCCGTAACATTCAGCAAATAATGAGGAATCAGCTTTTTCTTAATAGAGAAATATAGAATCAACGCTGCTGTGGTTCCAAAAGAAATACCTACAATTACAATTTTACCAAACTCTATTATAGCCTGAAGCGTATATCCATTAGTTTCTTCAATACTAATGAACTCAAACATTAAAACTGCTGCCAAAGCTCCTATTGGATCAATTAAAATACCTTCCCATTTTAATACGGTTGAAATTTCCTTTTTAAGCGGAATATTTCTCAATATCGGAGCAATAACTGTTGGTCCGGTAACGATAATGAGTGCAGAAAACAAAAACGACACCTCCCAGCTTAATCCGAATATAAAATGCGCTGCCAAACCACCTCCAATAAATGTGATAAGTCCACCAACACTAATTAATTTTAAGATAACGGGACCTACTTTTGAAATTTCATTTCGCTTCAAAGTCAGTCCTCCTTCAAACAGAATAATACCAATAGCTAAGGATACAAAACTGTACAGACTGTCGCCCGGAAATAAGCCTTTATCTCCATTCCAAACCGGCTCGATCCACTTACTGCCATCTGCAGAAAATAAAGTAGAAATGGGTCCAACAAAAAGCCCTATAAGAATTAGGGGTAAAATTGCCGGAAGTTTCATCCTCCACGCAACCCATTGTGACAATATTCCTAAAATTACAATACCCGAAAGTTCTATCATGTACAATTTCTTTTACCAAATACAAGAGCAAAATATTAAAAAATGAGTACTAAACACCTATGTTTCTGTGGTTATTTGCAAAAATTTCGGATATTTATAATATACCGTTTAAACTAAATAGGCTTTTATGGAAGGATTTGATATTTTAAACCTCTTCTTTGTACTGCTCTCTGCTTGGGGAGCAGGAGCCTTAATTAAACGTATAGGGTATCCTGTTATTTTAGGCGAACTATTAATTGGAATCATTATTGGTCCTCCATTACTGGGTCTTGTAGAAACCTCAAGTACCTTAACCATTCTATCTGAAGCTGGTGTAATTCTACTTATGGCTTACATTGGTATGGAAATTAACTTCAAAGATTTAGGGAAAGCTTCCTGGGCAGGACTTCTTGCCGCTATTGGTGGTTTCGTGGTTCCGTTTGCTTTGGGGTATTATGTTGTAACTTTATCTGGAGGGACGAGTGTAGCCGGGCTTTTTGTTGGTATTGCCGTTGGTGTTACTTCTTTAGCTACTAAAAGTCGAATTTTGGTAGATTTAAACTTATTAGATACCAGAATTGCATATGTTTTAATGGCTGGTGCGCTATTTTCTGACACCTTAGCTCTTATTATTTTTGCCGGATTATCAAGTTTTATAGATGCAGGCTCTGTGAATATGACTGAAATAGTCTTCATCAGTGGAAAAATAATCCTGTTCTTTTTATTCGCAACATTATTCGGACTTTATCTATTACCAAAACTTATAAAATGGCTAGAAACTAAAAAAATTGACAACCGAACGTTTTACTTTACGCTTTTACTGCTCATTGTTTTTGGATTATCTGAATTAGCTGAATTTGTTGGACTTCATGGTATTTTGGGAGCTTTTATGGCTGGATTGTTTGTTAAAGATGATCTCTTCAATAAAAAAATAAGTACAGACATTTCTAACGTTTTCCATGATGTTTCAGTAGGTTTTATGGCTCCCATTTTTTTCGTTACCGCCGGGTTTCACGTTTCTCTTGATGTTTTTCAAACCGATTTAAATCTTTTACTTCTTATTCTGGCAGCTGCCTTTATTGGAAAAATTGTTGGAACCATTATATTTTATTTACCTAGCGGATATGGCTGGCGAGAAGGTTTGGCTGTTGGAACAGGAATGAATGGTCGAGGTGCTGTAGAAATTGTGATTGCAGGCATTGGTTTGCAAAAAGGCGTTATTACACAGGAAATATTTTCAATCCTTGTGTTTATGGCTATTTTAACCACGCTATCCGTACCTCTGTTTTTAACATGGTCTACAAACTGGTTAAAAAAACGAGGGGAACTGGTGAAACAATATTCCAAAAAAGGATATCTCATTTTAGGAGCTAATCCATTAGGTTTACTTCTTGGGGAACACTTAAAAGCCAGTGATAAAATCACCTTTATTGATGCTAATAAAGTAGTATCGGAACAGGCTGAAACCAAAGGATTCAAATGTATACATGGTAATGTGTTAGAGGAAACAACATTAACCGAAGCCTCTGCTAAAGATTACAGAACATTTATTGCCATCACTGAAAATACTGAAATCAATCTATTAGCCTCTCAATTAGCGAACGATAATTTTTATGTTCCCGAAAAATATGTTGTTATCTGCCCTAATGAAAATAAAGCAGGCGCAGGAGTTAGCCTGTTAGGAGCCGCAACTACCCTATTTGCCAGTCGAACAGATATAAAACCCTGGATAGAAAAAATTCAGTCTTCAAATTACAAAGAAGTTCAGGTTAAAATAACAAAAGAAACAACTACCCGTTTATGGGTTAAATCTCAATTACAAAAAGATAAAAACATGCTACCCCTTGTTATAATTGATACCAACGGAAACAAACGCCCTTTTGGATATAATGATAGTTTAGAAGTCCGTGAGTCTGTCATTTATATTGAATAGCAGCTCAAAAGGAATAATAACTTTTAAATTCCATTTTAAGTTAATGGTTTAAATAGCAGTACTCATAGCCATAACATTATGTTATTTAATTCATAATATATTCTTAACATTTTTAAGCAATTAGTCTATTTTTAGTAATTTGCACCACTTATGAAGTTATACCCAATAAACGCTGGTAATTTTAAGCTGGATGGTGGCGCTATGTTTGGTGTTGTTCCAAAATCTATATGGCAAAAAACCAACCCTGCCGATGCTAACAATATGATTGATATTGCTGCACGCTGTTTACTTGTTGAAGACGGCGATCGATTGACGTTAATCGATACCGGAATGGGTAACAAACAATCAGATAAATTTTTCGGATATTACCACTTATGGGGTGATGATAGCATCGATAAATCCTTAAAGCATTACGGATTTCATCGCGATGATATTACCGATGTGTTTTTAACGCATTTACATTTCGACCATAGTGGAGGTGCTATCCAATGGAATAAAGACCGTACCGGTTACGAGCCTGCCTTTAAAAATGCACAGTTCTGGAGTAATGAAAACCACTGGCAATGGGCTGTGAATCCTAATCGTAGAGAACAGGCTTCATTTTTAAAAGAAAACTTACTACCTATGGAAGAAAGCGGACAATTAAAGTTTACGTCGCTTCCTAAAGGTGATCTTTTAAAACAATCGGAATTAGGTTTCGACATCTTTTTTGCCGACGGCCACACCGAAAAACAAATGATTCCGCTTATTCAATATCAAGGTAAAACCATTGCTTTTATGGCAGATTTACTACCAACAGCAGGCCATTTACCTTTACCATACGTGATGGGTTACGATACCCGTCCGTTATTAACTCTTGATGAAAAGGAAAAATTCTTAAACCTCGCAGCAGACCAAAACTTCTACTTGTTTTTAGAGCACGATGCACACAACCAGATTATCACGGTTCAACATACCGAAAAAGGTGTTCGATTAAATGAAGTCTTCACTGCCGAGGATATATTCAAATAAAAAATTAGATTAAATTAATTACAATCAAAATGAAAACAATTCAAAGATTATCATTAACGGTTACTGCAACTGCCATATTATCTGGTTGCGGTGGCTCTAGTTTTATATCAACTCCTGTTGAAAATGTCGATTCTTCGCCATTAAAAGTTTCTGAATTAACCGAAAAAGAAAAACACACTTGGGGACATTTAGATTTAGTAAAAGATACCATTCCTGGAATGAGTGTTGAAAAAGCATACGAAGAGTTACTTAAGAATAAAAAAGGAGCTAGTGTTATCGTTGCGGTTATCGATTCTGGTATTGATATTGATCATGAAGATTTAAATGATGTGCTTTGGACTAACGAAGATGAAATTCCTGGAAACGGTATTGACGACGATAAAAACGGTTACATTGATGATGTTCACGGATGGAATTTCTTAGGTGATGGTTACGACGAGCAATTAGAGCTTACTCGTATTGTTGCTAAAGGAGATACAAGCAACCCACAATACGCTGCTGCTAAAGCTGAATACGACGAAGAATTCCAAAAATGGAATGACAGAAAAATGCGTTATGAGCAAATTTATGCGCAGTTAAAAGCTGCCGATGAAACATTTGCTAAACATTTTGGTAAAGCAGATTATACAAAAGAAGACATTAACGCTATTGGCGCTACAACTGACGAAGATTTAAACAAAGCTGTACAAATGGCTAAGTTCATGTTCGGTAACGGTTTAGATTCTATTCAAGAAGCTAAAGAAGAAATCAACAGTGGTTTAGAGCATTTTGCTGATCGTTTAAACTACAACCTAAACGTGAACTTTAACGGTCGTGTTACTGGTGATAACCCAGACGATATGTCGACTAAATTTTATGGTAACGGAAACGTTAAACCTGTAAAAAAATCAGAAAGTCACGGTACACACGTAGCTGGTATTATTGCTGCAGAGCGTGGTAATGGTTTAGGTGTAGACGGTGTTGCAAACAACGTACAAATTATGTCTGTAAGAGCTATTCCAAATGGTGATGAGTACGACAAAGATATCGCTTTAGCTATTCGTTACGCTGTAGATAACGGAGCAAAAGTAATTAACGGAAGTTTTGGAAAAAGTTATTCTCCACACAGCGACTGGGTACGTGAAGCTATTAAATATGCTGCCGATCACGATGTAGTTTTTGTTCATGCTGCTGGTAACGAAAGTAAAGATGTTGATGTAAAACCAAACTTCCCTGACGATAACGTAAACTATGTTGAAATTGCAAACAACTACATTAGAGTTGGTGCTTTAGAGCCTAAATACGGATCAGGTTTATTAGCTGGTTTCTCTAACTACGGTAAAAAGAATGTAGACGTATTTGCTCCTGGTGCTAAAATTTACTCTACAACTCCAGAAAATGAATACGATACTAAAGGAGGTACATCTATGGCTGCTCCTGCTGTAGCTGGTGTTGCTGCTTTAATTCGTTCTCATTTCCCAGATTTAAATGCAGGTCAGGTAAAACAAATTATCTTAGATTCTGGTTTACCATTAAACCTTAAAGTTGTTGTTGCTGGTGATACTAACGATGTTAGACCATTTAGCGAGTTAACAACTTCTGGTAGAATAGTTAACGCTTACAATGCATTAATTATGGCTGCAAAAGAATCTTCAGCTAAATAAAAGAAGATATTCTATACAAAAAAAGAGGCTTAAGCCTCTTTTTTTGTATAGACCTTTTGGTATTTTGTTCAAAGAACAGTACGTTTAACTACTCAATTAAAAATCCCCCTGATGAAACAATTTTTTATCTCTATTTTAAGCTTGTCTTTACTGGCATCTTGTGGTGGTTCTAAAGAATATGCTACCATTACACCAACTGTACCGGTAATACCGAATACACCGGCTACATCAACATACTGGCAACAACATGTAGATTACACTATGGATATTGATATGGATGTAAACAACTATCAATACAAAGGAAAGCAAACCTTAGTTTACACAAATAATTCTCCAGATGTTTTAAATAAAGTTTTTTACCATTTATATTTTAATGCCTTTCAACCAGGAAGTGAAATGGACGTACGTTCTCGTACTATTGCAGATCCTGATGGTCGTGTAAAAGATCGCATTAGTAAACTTGGTCCTGATGAAATCGGATATATTAAAGTAAACTCATTAAAACAAAATGGAACGGCTTTAACTTACGATACTGTTGGAACTGTTTTAGAAGTTAACCTGGACAAACCTATTCAACCAGGTGAAAGCGTAACTTTCGACATGGTTTACGATGCACAAGTACCTGTGCAAATTCGTCGTACAGGACGTAACAACAACGAAGGCGTAGCACTTTCAATGTCTCAATGGTATCCTAAATTAGCTGAATACGATTACGAAGGCTGGCACACCGACCCATATATTGGTCGTGAATTTCACGGCGTTTGGGGTAATTTCGATGTCACACTTCATATTGATAAAAACTATGTAGTAGGAGGAACCGGATACCTTCAAAACCCAAATGAAATAGGGTATGGGTATGAAACATCTACGGTAAATCGTCCAACTGGCGATAAATTAACCTGGCATTTTGTAGCACCCAATGTACATGATTTTACATGGGCTGCCGATCCGGAATATAACCACGACACCATGCAGGTTCCTAATGGGCCACTTTTACATTTCTTATACAAGAAAACCATGGCTAAGGATAAGCTTGATAACTGGAAAAAACTTCAGAAAAAAGCCGTTGAGTTGATGCAATTTTACAGTGCTAATGTTGGGCAATATCCTTATAAACAATACTCAGTTATTCAAGGTGGTGACGGCGGAATGGAGTATGCTATGTGTACTTTAATTCTTGGTGAAGGTACTTTTGATGGATTATTTGGTGTAACAGCTCACGAAATGGCACACACCTGGTTTCAGTTTTTATTAGCAACTAACGAGTTAACAAACTACTGGATGGATGAAGGGTTCACGGAATATTTTGGTGAATTAGCCGGAAGTCAAATTTTAAATACTTCTTTTGAAGAAGCGACACAACGTGTATATAAAGTGTATTTTTCGTATGCTAAATCGGGAACAGAGCAACCACAAACCACCCACGCCGACAGATTCAACTTCAACCGTTCATCATCTATTGCAGCGTACTATAAAGGGTATGTGTTTTTAAACCAGTTGGCTTATGTTATTGGTGAAGCCAATCAAAAAGAAACCATAAAACAATATTTTAAAGACTGGTCTTTTAAACACCCAACACGTACTGATTTTATTAGAGTGGCTGAAAAAGTTTCAGGTCTTGAATTAGACTGGTATCTAAACGACTGGACACGCACCACAAATACTATCGATTATGGTGTGAAAGTGATTAACGGTGATAATATTATTCTTGAACGTATTGGTTTAATGCCAATGCCTATTGATTTAACAGTAACATATACTGACGGAACAACCGAAGATTTCTATATTCCATTACAAATGATGCGCGGTGAAAAACCAACTTCAGCAACCATTGCAGCAGACTGGGCCTGGGCGTATCCTGTGTATACGCTAAAAGCAAATAAAGCAGTTAAATCGGTACAAATCGACCCTAAAAACATGATGGCCGATATTAACAGAGAAAACAATAAAATGTAAAGGTTAAACCCTTTTTTTAATCATATTCAAAAGGCTTCTTTTTAATTAAAGAGGCCTTTTTTTTATAAATATTATGCTATAACACTTTATTTTTTAATACCTTCGTCTTGTAAACTTTAGGGGTGTTCTAAAATGAATTTAGAACTGAGACATACCCTTTGAACCTGATACGGTTAGTACCGTCGAAGGGAAAAGTTGAATAGACTGTTGCAATACTGGCTAACGCACCTTTTCATAAATATACTTCACCTCGCGAAGTATCTTTTTTCAAAGTCATTATTTCCTCCTTGGTTTACAATATAAAATGTATTGTAAATGATAACCATTCAACTTAACGAACGTAAATTAAATATTGATACCAATGTCAATATTTCACAATTACTGCTTCAGGAAAACTATCCGCAAATTGGTATCGCTGTAGCCATTAATCAGCAAATCATTTCAAAAGTCAACTGGGCCAATCAACAGCTGCAAGACGGCGATAATATTCTCATTATTCAAGCTACCCAAGGCGGATAATTAACTTTGAAAAACCACAACCCATGAAAAATAAAGACACCGCTCCTAAAGAAGGGCACATTACAAGACACCCGTTTCCTAACTCTAAAAAGATTTACGTTTCAGGAAAAATCCATCCACAAATAAAAGTGGCGATGCGTGAAATTTCATTGAGTGATACTAAAGATACTTTTACCGGAAAATTAACGCCAAACCAACCCGTAACGGTTTATGATACGTCAGGACCATATACCGATCCTGAGAAAGACATCAATGTACATAACGGTATTGAACGCATTCGTGAACAATGGATTTTAGATCGCGGAGATGTTGAAAAATTAAATGAATTTTCATCTGAATATTGTAATCAGCGTTTAAACGATTCGAGTTTAGATCACATGCGGTTTTCACATTTAAAAAAGCCATTACGTGCTAAAAAAGGAAAGAATGTGACGCAGTTGCATTACGCTAAACAGGGTATCATTACTCCAGAAATGGAATACATTGCGATTCGTGAAAATCAGCGAATCGATGAAATGACTCAAATTAGAAAGCAACATCCAGGTCAGGATTTCGGAGCAGCTATTCCTAATAAAATTACACCAGAATTTGTTCGAGAAGAAGTGGCTCGTGGGCGTGCCGTTATTCCATCAAATATTAATCACCCAGAAGCAGAACCTATGATTTTAGGTCGTAACTTTTTAGTAAAAATTAATGCCAATATTGGTAATTCAGCCACAACTTCGTCCATTGAAGAAGAAGTAGAAAAAGCCGTTTGGGCCTGCCGTTGGGGAGCCGATAATATCATGGATTTGTCTACCGGACAAAACATTCACGAAACCCGAGAGTGGATTATTCGTAATTCACCAGTTCCTGTTGGAACCGTACCAATTTATCAAGCTTTAGAAAAAGTAAATGGGGTTGCCGAGAATTTAACCTGGGAGATTTTTCGTGATACTTTAATAGAACAAGCAGAGCAGGGGGTTGACTACTTTACTATTCATGCTGGTGTACTATTACGTTATGTGCCTATGACAGCTAAACGTGTTACAGGAATTGTTTCTCGTGGTGGTTCTATCATGGCTAAATGGTGTTTGGCACATCATAAAGAAAGCTTCCTTTATACACATTTCGAAGAGATTTGCGACATTTTAAAACAATACGATGTAGCCTTTTCTTTAGGTGACGGATTACGTCCAGGTTCTGTTGCCGATGCTAATGATGAAGCACAGTTTGCTGAACTGGAAACCTTGGGAGAGCTTACAAAAATTGCCAGAAAGCACGACGTACAATGTTTTATTGAAGGTCCAGGTCACGTACCAATGCACATGATTAAGGAAAATATGGATAAGCAAATCGAAGTTTGTGACGAAGCGCCTTTCTATACTTTAGGTCCTTTAACTACTGATATTGCACCGGGTTACGACCATATTACTTCGGGTATTGGAGCGGCGATGATTGGCTGGTATGGCTGCGCCATGTTGTGCTATGTAACACCAAAAGAACACTTGGGTTTACCTAATAAAGAAGACGTTAGAGTAGGTGTGGTAACTTATAAATTAGCTGCGCATGCTGCCGATTTAGCCAAAGGGCATCCAGGAGCGCAACACCGCGATAATGCTTTAAGTATGGCGCGCTTCGAATTCCGTTGGGAAGATCAGTTCAATCTTGGTTTAGATCCTGAGCGTGCGCGCGAATACCACGATGAAACCTTACCTGCCGAAGGTGCTAAAATTGCACACTTTTGTTCGATGTGCGGACCAAAATTCTGCTCGATGAAGATTTCTCAGGAAGTTCGTGATTTTGCTAAAGAAAATGACATTGTAGAAAACGAGGTCATTAAAAAAGGGATGGAAGAGAAATCACAAGAATTTAAAGAAAAAGGTTCAGAAGTTTACCTGTAAAAGTAAAATATGGTTGTTCTAATTGCCCCTGAACATACACTTGATAATGAAATTATAATCCTTCATGAATTATTTCGTGAAGGATTACGATGCTTTCATTTAAGAAAACCAAATAGTGATTTTCAATTTTATTGTGATTACCTGAATCAAATCAACACACAATATCATGATAGGATTGTGGTACATGAATTTCATGAGTTATTAGAACACTTTAATTTAAAAGGGATTCACTTTCAGGAAGCCAAAAGACGTGAAACTTCATCGGAAGCTTTTCAAAAGTTAAGAAAAAAACAATATATATCGATTAGCAGTTCCTATCATAGTCCCGAAGAACTAACCGATTGCAAGTTTAATTTTGATTATCACTTGTTAAGTCCGGTGTTTTCATCAATTTCAAAACAGGGGTATCAAGGACAGGGGTTTGATGTGAATAATATTAACAAAACCATTATTGGCATGGGCGGTGTTACCACTAAAAACCTATCGGAATTCGATAAACTAGGCTACAAAGGCGTTGGTGTTTTAGGAGGCATTTGGCAAAGTGAAACGCCTATTGACGATTTTAAAATGATGTTTCATCACTACGAAAATAAGCTCTAAAATATATTAAGAAAGATGCTGAAACAAGTTCAGCATGACAATCATTTTATGCAAAACGACAAAAAATACATATTATCTATTGCTGGTTTCGACCCGAGTAGCGGGGCAGGACTCAGTCAGGATATCAAGACTTTTGAAGCACATAATCTTTACGGATTATCGGTTTGTACCGCTATTACTGTTCAAAATGATATGGATTTCAAACATTGCATGTGGACAAATCCTGAAATCATTTTTGATCAAATAGAAACCTTATTTGAACGTTTTTCTATATCTGTTGTTAAAATCGGTATTATGGAATCTTGGGAAATTCTTTCAGTTATTTTAAAGCAATTAAAGCAGCTAAATCCTGAAATTAAAATTGTTTTAGACCCCATTTTTAAAGCCAGTGCAGGTTTCGATTTTCATTCTAAAACGCATCAAAATACCTTAAATTCCATTTGGACTTATTGTGATATTATCACGCCGAATTATGATGAAATTAAATATTTATATCCCGAATTAAACATTCAGGACACGATCGAGTATATCTCAAATTATACCAATATCTATTTAAAAGGTGGACATCGAACAGATAAAAAAGGCTGGGACGAACTGTATTATAACCGCATTGTTATGGTAAATATTCCTCCAAATACAGAAACTATTTCAGAAAAACATGGCAGCGGTTGTGTATTATCGTCAGCTTTAGCTTCAAATTTGGCTTTAGACTTTTCTTTAGAAGACGCTTCAAAACTCGCAAAATATTACACCGAACGATTCCTAAATTCTAACACTAGTTTACTTGGGGAACATGCCTATCAAACACTAAAATAACACTATGAATATCCCTAAATTACACTATATATCACAAGGAAACACGCCTGAAGAACATCTTGAAAATATTCAAAAGGCATGTACTCACGGTGCTGAATTGGTACAGCTCCGACTAAAAAATACGGTTGAAAATACCTTGTTAAAAACGGCAGAAAAAGCTCGGAAAATTACAAGTCATTTTCAAACGCGACTCATCATAAATGACCATTATAAAATTGCAAAAGCTGTAAACGCTGATGGGGTTCATTTGGGAAAAACCGATGCTTGTCCTTTAGAAGCTCGCGAGCATTTAGGTAAATGGTTTATCATTGGAGGTACTGCAAATACCCTTGAAGATTGCCAGAATCTCATCTCTAAACAGGTTGATTATATTGGTTTAGGGCCTTTTAGGTTTACAAAAACCAAAGACAATTTAAGTCCGATTTTAGGTCTTGAAGGCTATCAATCGATACTTGAGCAATTAAAATCTACAACTCCAATAATTGCCATTGGTGGTATTATTGAACAGGATATTCCACAACTTTTACAAACTGGAATTTACGGTATTGCCATGTCTGGTGCTATTACAGGAAATTTCAATAACATTTCAACCTTCAACAAGTTACTAAATGCATCAGCAACTTTTGAACAACGACACACTTTTTAATTATGAACGATTTATTACACATAGCAGATAAAACATTTCAATCCAGATTATTCACCGGAACGGGAAAATTCAGTTCCAACCAACTCATGTCTGATGCTTTAATAGAAAGCGAAAGTGAACTGATTACCGTTGCTTTAAAACGTGTGGACATGAATAATGAACAAGACAAAATGCTAAAAAGTATTATGCGTCCAAACATTAATTTATTGCCAAATACCTCGGGTGTTCGCAATGCTAAAGAAGCTATTTTTGCTGCTCAATTGGCACGTGAAGCTTTAGAAACCAACTGGATTAAATTAGAAATTCACCCCGACCCAAAATACTTATTACCAGATCCTATTGAAACTTTAAAAGCCGCCAAAGAACTGGTAAAATTAGGATTTGTAGTCATGCCATACATTCACGCCGATCCGGTTTTATGCAAGCGATTAGAAGACGTTGGAACACAATGTGTAATGCCTTTAGGAGCGCCTATTGGTACTAATAAAGGTTTAAAAACATTGGATTTCTTAGAAATTATTATCGAGCAAAGCAATGTTCCGGTAATTGTCGATGCCGGAATTGGGAGTCCGTCGCACGCCGCTTTCGCCATGGAATTAGGCGCCGATGCTGTTTTAGTAAATACCGCTATTGCTGTTTCGAAAAATCCGGTAGCAATGGCTAAAGCCTTTAAAATGGCTGTTGAAGCCGGACGTATGGCTTACAATGCGAAACTGGCTTCGGTAAAACACCACGCTGAAGCCAGTAGCCCATTAACCAGTTTTTTAAGCTAAAATTATCATGAACACTTCATTTCAAAGCATTTTTGATACTTATAACTGGGATGATACTCTAGCAAATATTAACGCTAAAACAGCTCAGGATGTGGAGTTTGCACTAGCAAAAACCAAACGCGATTTAGAAGATTTTAAAGCCCTGATTTCACCTGCTGCTAAACCATATTTAGAACAAATGGCGCAGCAAAGCAGGTTGATTACTAAAAAGCGTTTTGGAAATACCATTCAAATGTATGTGCCTATGTATTTAAGTAACGAATGTCAAAACATTTGCACGTATTGCGGTTTTAGTATGACCAATAAAATTCCGCGTAGAACATTAACCGATGCCGAAATTTTAAAGGAGGTTTCTTTCCTAAAAGAAAAAGGTTATGATCATATTCTTTTGGTTACCGGTGAAGCCAATAAAACCGTTGGGGTGCAGTATATAAAACATGCGATGGAATTGATTAAAGATCAATTTTCGAACATTACCATTGAAGTTCAGCCGTTGCATCAAAATGAATATGAAGAACTAATTCAAGCTAATTTATATGCCGTTTTAGTCTATCAGGAAACGTATCACAGAGCCGAATATAAAAAACATCACCCGAAAGGGAAAAAATCTAATTTCGATTTCCGATTAGAAACACCAGACCGCTTGGGACGAGCAGGAATTCATAAAATCGGGTTAGGCGCTTTATTCGGATTAGAAGACTGGCGTGCCGATAGTTTCTTTACAGCCTTGCACTTAAAATACCTTCAAAAGACCTATTGGAAAACAAAATATTCCATTTCCTTTCCTCGTCTACGACCACATAGTGGAGGTTTAGAACCTAAAGTTGAAATGACCGATCGCGATTTAGTGCAAACCATTTGTGCGTTTAGATTGTTGGATGAAGACGTGGAATTATCAATGAGTACGCGCGAAAGTGAAACCTTTAGAAACCACATTGTGCATTTAGGTGTCACCTCGTTAAGTGCCGAATCGAAAACGAATCCTGGTGGTTATGTTGTTGAACCCCAATCGTTGGAACAATTTGAAATTTCAGATGAGCGTTCCACAGAAGTCATTGCAAAAATGCTTCAAGAAAATGGTCTAGAACCTGTTTGGAAAGATTGGGAAAACAGATGGTAGAATTTGAGATTGCACAACAATTAAAGTACCTTTATGCTTTTAAAAATTTCAACCTAAAAGCATGCTAAATTCAATTAAAACAAAAACCTTTAAAACCTTAATTATCGCCCTAATTTTATCTTCAACCTCTGGTTTTGCGCAAACTGAAAGTTTATGGGATAAAGCTAGTGGCTGGGTTAAAGAATTAAATCTTAGTGATGAAACCAAAGAAACCACAGTAACTTCATTAATTACATCACATTTAACAGCCGTTCGCAACTGGCATAATAGTCATTCGTTTGAAGAAGTTCCTGCCGGCATTAACCCAAGAACCGGTGAAAAATTATCAGATTTAGACCGCTCTATTATTGCCGATTCTGCTATGCCAGATAGCGTTCACACCGATTTAATGACGGGATTAAATAACAATTTAACCGAAACGCAAGTTGAATTTATTTTAGATAAATACACGATTGGAAAGGTAGATTTCACCATGAAAGCCTATCGTGAAATTGTACCTTATTTAAAATCTTATGAAGAAGCCGAACTGATTAAAAACCTAAAAGAAGCTCGCGAAATGGCCATTGATTTTAAAAGTATGAAACAAATTTCAGCCATTTTTGAAATCTATAAAACCAAAAACGAACAGTATTTAAACAGTAATGGTCGCAACTGGCACAAGATGTATAAAACTTATGTAAACAAGATGAAAGCTCAAAAAGCAAGGAATCAATAACAGGTAAAGTCATAAAACTACTTACAAAAATCACTTATTTATTAAGTGATTTTTTTATTTCCGTACCTTTGAAAAATTAAAATACACATCTTGAAATTTACTTACAACAAAAACGAAAAACTTAAAAGTAAAAAGCTGATTGGACAGCTCTTTAGCGAAGGACAATCTGTTTCGGCTTATCCCTTGCGTTTGGTATATCTACCTACTACTTTTGAAGCACCTATCACCGCCCAAACCGGGGTTTCTGTAAGTAAAAGACAGTTTAAAACCGCTGTAGACCGCAATAGAATAAAACGTTTACTTAGAGAAGTTTATCGCCTGAATAAGGCTTCATATTTTAACAACATTTCTACACAATATGCGTTTATGATTTTGTACATTGGCAAAGACAAACCTACATTATCCCAAATTGAAAACAGAATGCAGCACTTGTTTAACAAGTTTTTAAACAAGGTTTCTGAAACTGAAAACGAAGCATGATGAAAAAATTACTTAAAAAACGCATAATTATTCCGGTACTGGCTTGTGGTTTATTTTTCACCACAACAGCCTTTCAAAACGATTTTTTTGAGATTGCAAAACAGCTTGAAATCTTCACCACACTGTTTAAAGAACTCAACATGAATTATGTTGATGAAACCAATCCAGGGGACTTAATGGATACAGCAATAAAAAGCATGTTAGCCGATTTAGATCCGTATACCAATTTCATGAACGAACAGGATGTTGAAGCTGCAAGAATTAATAATACGGGTGATTATACAGGTATTGGAGCTAAAGTAAAAACCTTAAAAGATAAGTTAGTAATTGTAGAACCTTATAAAGATTATCCAGCTGATAAAGCTGGTTTAAAGGCTGGTGATGAAATTATAAAAGTAGGTAATAACCTTATTGCAGATTATAAAGAAGATGCCGGCGAACTCTTAAGAGGCGTTACCGGAAGTTCGGTTGAAGTGACTTATAAACGTCAGGGAAAAACCAATACGGCAACGATTAATCGCGCTGAAGTTGAAATTAAAGCAGTGCCTTATTTTTCATTAATTAATAACAAAACAGGATATATTGTTTTATCCCGTTTTAATGAAAAAGCTGCTGCCGAAACCAACTATGCTTTACGTGATTTAAAAGCTCAGGGTGCTCAAAAAATCATTTTAGATTTACGTGGCAATCCAGGTGGATTATTAAACGAAGCTATTAAAATTGTAAACCTGTTTGTACCAAAAGGGCAGTTGGTGGTGACTACAAAATCGAAAGTTAAAAAATACAATAAAACCTATTACACTCAGAATAATCCAATTGATACCGACATTCCTTTGGTGGTATTAATCGATGGCGGAAGTGCCTCGGCAAGTGAGATTGTTTCTGGCTCATTACAAGATTTAGATCGTGCTGTTATTGTTGGTTCCAGAAGTTTTGGTAAAGGCCTTGTACAACGCCCAAAAGAGCTTATTTACGGGACTCAGGTTAAGATTACCATTTCAAGATATTACACGCCTTCAGGTCGTTGTATTCAGGCTTTAGATTATTGGCATCGTAATGAAAAAGGTGAAGCAGTTCGTGTTAAACAGGAAAACTACAACGAATACAAAACCAAAAACGGCAGAAAAGTTTTTGATGGCGGCGGCGTTTTCCCAGATGCAAGTTTCGATGCTTCAAATAATTCAGCAATTACAAGTGCTATAGTAAACAACGATTTAGTGTTTAATTACGCTACCGATTACTACAATAAACATAAATTCGATAACATTGATAATTTTAAATTAACAGATGCCGATTTTAACGATTTTAAAACCTATTTAAAGTCTAATAATTTCACTTTTGAAACGGAAACTGAGAAAGCCTTGAATAAAGCTTTAGAAGCCGCTACAAAAGAAGAATTAAACGACGATATTGAAAAGGATTATAAAACGCTACTAGATAATTTAAATAAGTCTAAAACCAGTATTATAGACGCTAACAAAACCTATTTGTTAGAACAGTTAACAGAAGAGATTGTTAAGCGTTACGTATATCGTGAAGGTTTGTACGATTATTACAAGACACATGATACGAAAATTAAGAAAGCAACTGAAATTCTTAACAATCCGTCAACTTACAACGATTATTTGCATTAGTTCTTAGGGAATATTTATAAAACTTCATTAAAAATAGTATATTTATAATACTGTCATTTGCCGCAGATTATGAATAAACTAATAACTTTTATACTTATATTTTTTGGTAGCTTCACCCATTCTCAAAATAATATTACTCACGAAGTTTATTTTGATACGGATAAATATGAAGTCATTCCAACTGAAGAAAACAGGTTGTTACTATTCATTTCTGGTTTAGCTGATGTAGACATTGAATCTATAGCCATCTTCGGATTTTGCGACGATGTTGGTGCCGATAGCTATAATTTGAAACTTTCAAAGCAACGTGCGGAAGCTATTAAAGCTATGCTTTCTAATCATGAAATCAGTGAAAATGTCATTACTAATGTCGATGGAAAAGGAGAGGTTTTACTAAAAATTGTAAACGAAACCAACGTCTCAAAAATTAGAGGTTTAAACCGAAAAGTTGAAATTATTATCAATCCAAAACCTCCAATACTTCAAAAAAAAGAAGAGGAAAAAATAGAAATTCCAATAGAAGAAAAGCCACTGGAAACAGCCGAAGTTATTAAGGGTGAATTAAAGGTTGGAGATAAAATTCGCTTCGAAAATATTCTATTTAAAACAGGTTACAGTATTATTAATCCAGAGTCTAAAAAAACACTTAACGATATCGCTGAAGCTTTAGTTGAACGTGAAGAAATTTACTTTACCATTCAGGGTCATGTTTGCTGTACACAATTTAGTAGAGATGCCATCGATCGTAAAACAAAGCAACGTAATTTATCAGTCGCCAGAGCTAAATTTGTATACGATTATTTTGTTAAAAAAGGTGTAGATAAAAAACGTATGCGCTATTTAGGAATGCGAAGAAAATTTCCTTTAGGAGGCGATCCTAAATTTGACAGACGTGTTGAAATAGTTATTAATTACATTGATGACAGACCTAATAGAAGGGAAGAAAATAATTAAATAAAAGTTATTCCCTTACCATGGCGATATGTGGAATATCGTCTTCCAAATACGATTCCCCAACTTCAACAAAGCCTAAATTATTATAAAAATTCTTTAAATAAAGTTGTGCAGAAAGTCGGATTGTAGACTCATTAAAATGAGTTTTTATAGCTTCAATTGCAGCCTTCATGATATCATATCCATACTTAAAATCACGTTCATTTAAGTGCACAACTACACGTCCTATACTCGAAAATTCAAAGTAATCTCCAGGTTTAAAAATACGTGCATAAGCGACTATTTTATCGTGTTTAAAACCTAAAATATGAAGGGCCTTTTCGTCCTTTGCATCGACATCCTGATACACACAATTCTGCTCAACAACGAAAACTTCAGAGCGCAATTGTAAAATATTGTATAACTCGTGAACTGTTAATTCATCAAAAGCTTTGACCCTTATTTGCAGCATATTTCAGATATTAATAATTAACTACAACACTTATTAACAAGATACTAAAAATTTTAATCTTGCACAATAATATGTTTATCGTCTGATTTTCTGAATTCTGGCTGAATATTAACATGATTGATGTGATACCTTATCAACACTAAATCCTCTATATTGTGCAAAACTTCATCGAACTGTGACAGGGTAATATCGTGGTGAAAATCGATGTGAGCCTCTAAATGAACTTCATCTTCATTAAGTTGCCACACATGTACATGGTGTACATTCTTAATAGCATCAAAAGCTGAAATCTCATCGACAATTTTTTGAATAGGCACATGATCTGGAGTAAAGAGCATCAATACTTTAGTAGATGATTTTAATAAATCGTAGCCCATATAAATCAGATAAATTGCAATGGCTAATGTTAAAGCACTGTCTACCCAGAAAATCTGGTAATACTTCATTAATAACCCACCAATTAGCACTGCAACACTTGCTAACATATCTGTTAATAAATGTAAATAAGCACTACGCATATTCATGTTAGATTCACTATCTTTTTTTAACAGTAACACACTGGCACCGTTTGCAATAATAGCTATTAACGATAACCAGATTACCAGTCCGGTTTTGATTTCTTCAGGGTGTTGAAAACGTTTAATAGCTTCAATAATTAAAAGAATAGCAACAATTATTAAAGTGGAGGCATTTATAAAAGCGGCTAAGATTTCAGCACGCTTATAACCAAAGGTCCTATATATAGAAGCTTGTTTTTTGGAAAGTTTATTAGCCACATAACTCACTACTAATGAGAGTACATCGCTAAAATTATGAAGTGCATCACTTAGTAATGCTAAACTTCCGGACAATAAACCACCAATAATTTGAGAGGCCGTAATAATAATATTTAATACAATAGATATTAAAAGATTACGACCTCTTAAATCGTTATGCACATGTGGGTGGTTATGCGAGTGCCCGTGTGACATTTAACAAGATAAAGGAATTTTATCTATACGGGTTTGGTGTCTACCACCTTCAAATTCTGTATTTAAAAAGACATCTACCATTTCAATAGCTTGTTGAATCGCTGTAAATCTGGCAGGTATACATAATATGTTCGCATTATTATGACTACGAATTAAATGTACAATCTCTTTATTCCAACATAAACCAGCACGTATTTTTTGATGTTTATTAGCCGTCATAGCCACACCATTAGCACTACCACAAATTAAGATTCCGAAATCGGCATCTTTGTTTTCAACATCGGTAGCTACCGGGTGAACAAAATCGGCGTAATCTACACTATCATTACTATCTGTACCATAGTTTTTTACAGTATAGCCTTTTGATTCTAAATGCTTTACGATAGCGAATTTATAATCAGTTCCAGCGTGATCGTTTCCTATAGAAATATTCATTGTTTATGTATTAAAGTAAAATATACTGCAAAAGTACTAACTAAAAATGACTTACAAGAGTTGTCGATTAGTATATTAACAACTTGTTAATACGTGTTAATACTTACTCAAAAAAAAATCATTGTTCTTTCAATTTTTTTTTCAAACAAAAACTGCAAGCATACTACCAAAAAATAACTCCACTTTTTTTAGCAAAATTATTAGACACTAAAATAACGGATATAAACACAAATATTAAAATTAAATATTAAAAAAAAGGTGTTAGCATTGGTTATCAACAGCTGTTAATAGAGCTATAAAATCATTTAAAAATTAGATATTTACAAGGTTTATAACTGTTAACAACCAACTAATAGCTTGTAAAGAACGAATATTCCTAATCATCTTAAAAAAAGTTATTCCAGATATTAACAGACAATAATAACAGATATTTTTTTTAAAATTTTAAAAGAAGATAAATGATAATTATATGTATTGTGGATAACTCTGTTTTTCATTTCTTTCTTTAATTTTTGATTTGGTGTTTATGGCGTATTAATTATTTCATGGAACTAAAGTTTAAAGTTGGTGTTTTGAAATGGTATTTGATATTTTAGTTATTAGAAGTTTTCCGTTGATTTATAACAGTGAGTTTTGACAATTAACATTCTCTAAACCTTGTTTCGAATTTTAATTGTAACTTTGGAAAAGAAAATAGCTGTCACTTCCGCTTTTAACAAAGCTATTTTTATAACAGATTTTCCTGTATCTTAGGAAATGAAAATGATCAAAGAAATTACATGAGTAAAAAGAAAAAAAGGAAATCAAAAAATGGTATTTCCAATCTATCAAATACAATTCTTAGTATTTTAAAAAAAGAAAGAAACCAAACGTTCAACTATAAACAAATAGCGGCTAAGTTAGGCGTGAACGATGCGAGCAGTAGAAATCAAATCATAAAAAAATTACGCGACCTACAAGGAAAGAATGAAATTGAAGAAGTTGATCGCGGAAAATTTAAAGCTGTTATTAACACCGAATACCACACTGGTATTTTAGATCTGTCTGGTAAAGGTACCGGATATGTAATTTGCGACGACTTCGATGAAGACGTTTTTATCGCCTCAAATAATATCAACAAAGCCTTAAATGGAGACGAAGTTGAATTTTATGTTTATAAGCGCCGTAAACGCGGTAAAATGGAAGGGGAGATAGTCAATATCATAAAACGAGAGAAAAACGAATACGTGGGCGTTATACAGCTTCATGAGAAGTATGCGTTCGTTATTGCTGATAGCAATAAAATGTATAAGGATATTTTCATCCCGATTAACAAGGTTAATAAAGCCCAGGATGGCGATAAAGTTTTAGTACGTTTGGAAGATTGGCCAGAGAAAGCCGATTCACCTTACGGAAAAGTTCTTGAAGTTTTAGGAAAACCAGGAGAACACAATACAGAAATTCATGCCATTCTTGCTGAATACGGTTTGCCGTTTGAATTTCCATACGAAGTTGAAAAGTTTGCTAATAATTTGGATACTTCTATTACAGCTGAAGAAATTGCGAAGCGTAGAGACATGCGTACCGATTTAACGTTTACAATCGATCCTAAGGACGCAAAAGATTTCGATGACGCCTTATCCTTCACCGTCCTAAAAGATGGCTTATATGAGATCGGAATACACATTGCAGACGTGTCGCACTACGTGAAAGAAGGAACGGTTTTAGATGATGAAGCTTACGAGCGTGCTACCTCGGTGTATTTAGTAGATCGTGTGGTGCCTATGTTACCAGAAGTTTTATCTAATAATGCCTGCTCATTACGTCCGCATGAAGAGAAATATACCTTTTCTGCTGTTTTTCAAATGAACGATAAATGCGAAATTAAAAATGAATGGTTTGGTAGAACCGTAACCTACAGTGATGCGCGTTTTGCTTACGAAGAAGCACAATCGATTATCGAATCGAAAACAAATGAAATTCCTCAAGAGGTTTCATTAACTGGTGAAGCGTATCAAGCCGATCAAAAAATTGCCGATGCTATTTTAAAAATGGATGAGCTGGCGAAAAAAATGCGAAACAAACGTATGCGTTCTGGAGCGATTTCTTTCGATAAAGTTGAAGTGAAATTTAACTTAGATGAAAATGCAAATCCAATTGGTGTATTTTTTAAAACAAGTAAAGATGCTAATAAGCTTATTGAAGAATTTATGTTGTTAGCCAATAGAAAAGTGTCTGAATTTATTGGAAAACAATCACCGAAAAAAACGTTTGTGTATCGTGTGCATGATGAACCAGATGTAAGCAAGCTGGCAAATTTACAAGGTATCGTTTCTAAGTTTGGATATAAACTGAATTTTAAAGACCGAAAAACAACGTCGGCGTCTTTAAATAATTTATTAACCGAAGTAGTTGGTAAAAAAGAACAAAATCTTGTAGATACTTTAGCGATTCGAAGCATGAGTAAAGCTGAATATACCACGCATAATATTGGGCATTACGGATTAGCGTTCGATTATTATAGTCATTTTACCTCGCCAATTCGTCGTTATCCAGATGTTATGGCGCATCGATTGTTGCAACATTATCTCGATGGTGGAACATCAGCAAACGAAGAAGCTTACGAAGATAAATGTAAACATTCCAGTGATATGGAAAATTTAGCAACCAAAGCCGAGCGTGATTCTATAAAATACATGCAAATTCGTTTTATGGAAGATCATAAAGATGAACATTTTGTAGGTGTGATTTCAGGAGTAACCGACTGGGGAATTTATGTTGAGATTATCGACAATAAATGTGAAGGAATGGTAAGTGTTCGTGATATGAACGACGACCATTATGCGTTCGATCAGGATTTGTATGCTATGATTGGTCGCTCGACAAAAAATATGTATCAGTTAGGTGATGAAGTTGTGGTAAAAGTTAAAAACACCGATTTGGTTAAAAAACATCTCGATTTTAACTTGATTGGGAAATATGAAAACGAATAATTATATGTTGTTTTAAATTATATAAAGCTCTTTAAATTTTTTTAAGGAGCTTTTTTTATCTCTTAAAAAAATCCAAAAGCAAAATTACAACGGTATAATTATTGATAATTTTACATTCAAATCAAAAAAAGTACAGAAATGAAAACCTTAGTGAAAGTATTTGTTCTATTTATAACGACCATAATTTACGCGCAAGATCCAGTTGAAACAAATCTTGATGAATTTAACGAATTAAAAGTTTACGATTTAATTCAGGTGAAACTGGTAAAGTCTAACGAGAATAAAGCAGTTGTTTCCGGAAAGAATAAAAACAATGTGGTCCTGACTAACAAAAATGGCGTTCTTAAAATTAAAATGGAATTCGAAAAACTCTTTGATGGCGATGCTACCGAAGTGGTTTTGTATTATACGTCGTTCGATATCATTGACGTTAACGAAGGTGCCAAAGTAGAAAGTGAAGACGAGATAAAACAATTTGAAGTAAATTTAAGAGCTCAGGAAGGCGGAATTATAAATGTACCGGTGAATGTTTCGGTGATTAACGTAAAAGCGGTTACAGGTGGAATTATTGAGGCGAAAGGAACCGTAAAAGAGCAAACCATTGCTCTTAGAACAGGTGGTATTTATAAAGGCACAAATTTAGAATCACAATACACCGATATATCTGTTAATGCAGGTGGTGAAGGATATGTTAGAGCAGAAAAACAAGTTGATGCTACAATACGTGCCGGTGGTAATGTGTATGTTTACGGAAAACCAACAACCATTAATGAAACCACAGTTATTGGTGGTAAAGTGCATAAAATGAATTAGAGGTTAATAAAACTCAAATATGTTAAAAGTCGGTAAAACAATTACCGACTTTTTTTATTCTAATAATGGAATAATGAAGCGGTCTTTTGTAGTTTTTCTAACAGTATGTTTTTAAAATATTTCTTTACTTTGTATTGAAACTCTCGCACGATTATGTTTGATGATATTTTAGCCGCTATTCCTTTTGGCGTTGTATTGGCATTTACAATAGGTCCGGTATTTTTTGTTCTTCTTGAAACCAGTATAACCAAAGGCTTTAAAAGTGCCTTGATTTTTGATTGCGGTGTGATGCTTGCCGATGTTATTTTTATTCTGGTGGCATTTTTTAGTACCAGTAAATTACTCGATAAAATTAAAGACGATCCTAACTTTTTAATTTTTGGAGGTGTCTTGTTGGTGGTTTATGGTATTATTTCGTTTATGAAAACCTCGAAATCATTCAGAGAAATTGTTCGCGAATACCATAAAGTTGAAATTAAAAAAGGCTACGGAAAATTATTTTTAAAAGGCTTTCTTCTGAATTTTATAAATATTGGTGTGTTGCTAGGATGGGTAGCGTTTATCGTTTTAGGGAATTCGTTAACAACTTCTGAAGATGGCGTCGTTGTTTTTTTATCAACGATTTTAATTGTTTACTTTTTAATAGACCTGGTTAAAATTGTAATTGCTAAAAAGCTTCGTCATCAATTAACACCCCGTTTAATATTTAAAACCAAAAAAATTATTGCGTTGGTTATTTTAGGCTTTGGTGTTTTATTACTTACCCAAGGGTTCTTCCCTAAAGAAAAGGAACTCATTAAAGAAAAACTGGAACAGATTAATCCTGTGAATAGGTAGGGTTAAAGTTATTTGATGGTTTTAGTAAAGAGTATGTATAAGCTTCGAAGTAATTTTCATTGCATATTTTCATTTCTAAAATTTGATATCTAAAACTGTACTATAAACTTACTTTTTATTACTTAATAAGTATTACAAATTAGCTTTTATTATCATTTAATTTCAACTCCATTTTTTGTTTGTAAATTTTAAATAAAGTCACACTATATGAAAATAAAAAAGGAATTAAAGTAAGAAAGAAAATTTTATCTCCCTTGTTTTGATATTGGGTTAATACAGTATAAATATGAGAGCAAATTGGGATCATGAGGATTATACCACCTATCAAAAATAAGTGTAAATCATACTTGTGAAATGATTTATACGAATTGTAAAGGAATAATATTAAAATTACTAAAATCACTCCTGCCTGAATTATTGATGAAATATTTCCAAAAAGTCCTAAAATGAGATATAATCCAAATGGACCACCAATATGGGGACCAGACCATGTAATAAGAAGAAAGGATATTACCGTTAATATTTTCAATATTTTTAAATTCATAAATTGATTTTTATGGTTTTATTTCAAAACAATTTACTCTTTTTTCTTACAACCAAAAATAAAGGCATAAAAAAACCTTCAAGTACTCTTGAAGGTTTTTTTGAGGTGTCGAGCGGATTCGAACCGCTGTAGCAGGTTTTGCAGACCTGTGCCTAAGCCCCTCGGCCACGACACCATTAATTTAGCAGTAATTAATTTTTATATAGTAAATCTACAAAAAATATGTCAACTGCCGTTAAGCGGTTGCAAATGTAAAAAAAAATAAGACTTTACAATAACTTAAAATTAATTTTTCCGCGATAATCGAGATTTATGTGGTTGTCAGCTTTTTTTCGGAATGAAAAATCGCTTATTAAATAACTTATTTAAAGGTTATCCTTGAAAATCTTTGCGTCTATCCATCATTTTAATGGTTACTTTCTCTACATCGCCACCAATAGGAGGATTTAATTTACTAACCCAAACCGTAGCTTTTCTAACCATTTTATCTTCATTAAAAATACGATCTAAAATACGGCGAGCTACCGTTTCTAATAAATGCGAAGGCACAGCCATTTCTTCTTTTATTATGCGGTTTAATAAAACGTAATCTACCGTATCTTTTAACTGGTCAGATTTTGCCGATGGCTGTAAGTCGGCCTTAACTTCTAAATCTACAAGATAATCGCTACCTATTTTAGTTTCTTCTTTTAAACATCCGTGGTATGCAAATACACGAATATTTTCAACTTTAATAATGCCCATAGTTTATGTGAATAAATCAAAAATATTACTCAACGCGCTGGTACTGGCTTTGTAAAATTCGGTGTAGGTACAATTCGAGCAGGTTACCGAGGTGAATTTCTTGTTTTGAACATCAAAAATTTTCGATAAGGTGCCGCCGGTTGCACGTATTTCACCAACTTCAAAAGTGGTATTAGCACATTTAGGGCAAATGTAGTTAGTATTTTTCATTGTTATCAGGTGTTTTGTAAGATTTAAATGATTAGTAACGTTAAGTTAAATTTTGTTACGCTTCTGTTGGTATATTCATTTATAATAACTTGTTTTTATGTAATTTTGAGCCTTATTTAGTTGAAATAAATTTCAAGTATGTCTGAAGAAAGAAAATCGCTCAACTTTTTAGAGCAAATTATAGAAGAAGATTTGGCTAATGGCATGCCAAAAAGCAACCTAAGATTTCGTTTTCCACCAGAACCAAACGGGTATTTACATATAGGTCACACTAAAGCTATAGGTATTAGTTTTGGTTTGGGAGAAAAATATAACGCACCAGTAAACCTTCGTTTTGACGATACGAATCCAGCTAAAGAAGAGCAGGAGTATGTTGATGCTATTAAAGAAGATGTGGCGTGGTTAGGTTACAAATGGGATAAAGAATTATACTCTTCAGATTATTTTCAGCAGTTATACGACTGGGCTGTTCAATTAATAAAGGACGGTAAAGCTTATGTGGATTCACAAACCAGTGAAGCTATGGCTGAACAAAAAGGAACACCTACACAACCTGGTGTCGATGGACCTTACCGTAATCGTACAGTAGAAGAAAATCTTGATTTATTCGAACGTATGAAGGCCGGTGAGTTTAATGAAGGCGAACATATTTTACGAGCTAAAATAGATATGCAGCATCCTAATATGTTGATGCGCGATCCAATTATGTATCGTATTTTAAAGAAACACCACCACCGTACAGGAGACGATTGGTGTATTTACCCAATGTACGACTGGACGCATGGTGAAAGTGATTATTTAGAACAAATATCGCACTCGTTATGTTCTTTAGAATTTAAACCACATCGTGAATTATATAACTGGTTTAAGGATCAGGTTTACGATTACAGTAAAACCGAATATCCGTTATTGCCAAAACAACGTGAGTTTGCCCGTTTAAACTTAAGTTATACTATCATGAGTAAACGTAAGTTATTACAATTGGTAAACGATAAAGTTGTTGCCGGTTGGGACGATCCGCGTATGCCTACCATTTCAGGGTTACGTCGTCGTGGTTATACGCCTGCTGCTCTTAGAAAGTTTGTAGAAACCGTTGGTGTGGCTAAACGTGATAATGTTATTGATGTATCGCTTTTAGAATTCTGTATTCGTGAAGATTTAAATAAAACGGCACCACGTGTTATGGCAGTTTTAGATCCGGTAAAAGTGGTAATCACCAATTATCCGGAAGGTAAAGAGGAATGGTTTGATGCTGAAAACAATCCGGAAGATGAAGCTGCAGGTTCAAGAAAAGTACCTTTTTCAAGAGAAATATATATTGAAAAGGATGACTTTAAAGAAGAGGCAGGAAGTAAGTTTTTTCGTTTAAAATTAGGTGGCGAAGTACGTCTTAAAAATGCTTATATCATTCAGGCTAATGATGTATTAAAAGATGCTAACGGAGACATTACAGAAATTCACTGTACCTATTCTGAAGACACTTCTAAAAAAGTAAAAGGAACATTACACTGGGTGTCTATTAAGCATGCGGTAAAAGCTGAAGTTCGCGAATACGATCGTTTGTTTATGGACGAAGCTCCGGACAGTCATCAGGATAAAGATTTCATGGATTTCTTAAATCCGGATTCTTTAAAAATTATTGAAGCTTATGTTGAGCCAAGTTTGGTTGAAGCTAAAGTAGGGGATCGTTTCCAGTTCCAACGTCTTGGGTATTTTAATGTCGATAACGATGCAACTTCAGATAAGTTAGTATTTAATAAAACCGTTGGATTGCGAGATACCTGGGCTAAACAAGAAGCTCCGGTAAAGCAGGAAGCAAAACCACAACATGCGAAACCACAAAATCAGCCACCAAAGAAAAAGGCGATTGATGTGATTCAGCAATTAGGTAAAAAATACACGAATTTACCAGAGGTAAAGCAGGAAAAAGTAAAAGCTGAAATTTTAGAATTAGCTAAAGACGTAACCTACGAAGAACTTCAACCGTTATTCAATACCGCAGCTAAAAAGGTGGGAACACGTATTGCAGTGGCACTGGCATTAGGGGTGTTATTAGAAAGTGGTTTAGATAAGAATTCTGAAATTCAGGAGTTCATAGATAAAGCTTTAGAAGATTCTAACGATGTTTTAGTAGCTGAAGCTCAGACTTTATAATAAGTCGCTTTCATTCAGTGAATTATATTGAAAATCCATAATAATTTTGGTTATATTTAAACTATCTAACTGTAACTAAAATTATTATGGATTTTAATTTATTAGCAATTATTGTTGCTGCGTTTTCAGCTTTATTGGTTGGTTTTATCTGGTATCACCCAAAGGTATTTGGAACGGCTTGGATGCAAGCTGCCGATATGACTGAAGAGAAAATGCAGGGCGCTAACATGGGTAAAATTTTCGGATTAGCCTTATTGTTTTCATTTTTCTTAGCCTTTGCCCTTCAGTTTTTAACTATTCATCAATCTGGAGCTGTAAGTATGGTAGGTGGCGATGTTGAAAATGCATTACCATCATTCCATGCATTTATGGAAGATTACGGAACGGCCTTCAGAACATTCAAACATGGTGTTTTACATGGTGTAATAGCCGGAATTTTTATTGCCATGCCTATATTGGGAATCAATGCACTTTTTGAGCGTAGAAGCGGAAAATACATTTTAATCCATACAGGGTATTGGATTGTAACATTAGCCTTAATGGGTGGAATTGTTTGCGCCTGGCAATAATGTTGTAATTTTTATAGATATTTAGAGACTGAAGGGATTTAACTTCAGTCTTTTTTTGCTTTCAATTGTATGTATCAAATTTATAATACTGTTTCCAATTTACCTGATTCCTGGGATGCTTTAGTTAAGCATGATATTTTTCTTCAATCAAATTATTTAAAAGCCCTGGAACATTCGGCTCCTGCTAATATTAGGTGTTATTATGTTGGTATTTTTAAAGAGGAAACTTTAGTAGGTGTTGCCATTATACAGCGTGTGCAATTGTATTTAAAAGATATGTTTAGAAATGCTCAGGTGTCCTGTGCTAAAGACTTTTTAAAAGATCAGGTGTCTAAGATTTTAAAGGGAAATATTCTGGTAGTTGGAAATTTAATGCATACCGGGCAGCATGGTATTTATTTTCAAAAGGAAAGTATTAGTCAGCAAGATTATTTAGAATGTGTTTTTCAGGCGTTAGAAGTTATTGAAAGGAACATAAAACTAGATCAGAATAAAACCATTCGGGCTTTAGTTTTTAAAGATTATTTTCTGAAGGATGACATACATACCCAAACCGATTTTTTTAATAAACTTAAATTGTATCAGGTCGCTGTACAACCAAATATGATGATGGATGTGCGTTCCAACTGGAATACTTTTCAGGATTATATTTCAGATTTGAACAAAAAATACAGAGATCGGTACAAACGTGCCAGAAAGAAATTTAATGGCATTGTAAGTCGGGAGTTGGCTTTAGAGGATATTCAAACTCATGAAAAACAACTTTACAATCTATATTTTAATGTTTCCGACAATGCTAAGTTTAATACGTTTATTCTTTCTGAAAATCATTTTTATCAGTTAAAATTTCAACTAAAAGACAATTTTAAAGTCTTTGGGTATTTTTTAAATAATCAATTAGTCGGATTCTATACGTTGCTTTTAAACGGCACCGATTTAGAAACTTATTTTTTAGGGTATGATTGCGAACATCAATACCCTAATCAATTGTATTTAAATATGCTTTATGATATGGCAGAATTTGGGATTAATAACAATTTTAAGAATATAGTATATGCCCGAACGGCAATGGAGATTAAAAGTTCGGTGGGAGCAGAGGCCAAACCCATGGTAATGTATTTAAAGCATACCAATTCGGTTTTAAATGCAGTTTTAAGTCAGATTTTCGGATTAATGAATCCGGAACAAAACTGGGAACCCAGACATCCATTTAAGTAGTGTTAAAATGCTTTGTTAAAAGGTTTAAAATTAATAACTTAAAAGGGTTATAGATTTTAAATATTTTAGTTATGCAACCTTTAACAAAAACGCTTTCTAAAATTTCGCATCTTATTCGATATATAGAAACCGATTACCCGGAATTGTATCAGCATTTAGATGAAAATCCGGTGACATTATCACAGCATGCAGGTGCTCAAATGGATACCGATTCGATGCAGAATTATTTAGAAACCTTGAAAAGTATATTACATAATTATAAGCTTGAAAAAGGTATTATTGCAGCATCATAAATGCTAATGATTTCGTTTTTTATAGCTTTTTAAAAATAGTCGTGTGACTTTTAATTACTTCAAAAGCACGCTAAGTTGTTTACGGCCTTATTTCTTCATTTTATTTCCTTAACTTTTCAGCTTAAAATTCTTCAAAAACTTATAAAACGGTAGCATGAGTATTAGAACACTGATATTGGTTATTATGAATAGCTTAATTTTTCTCGTGGTTTTAGTGCTGTCGGTGACATTCTATTATCAGTTTTCAAAAGTTTTAGACGATAGAATATTACTTCAGTTAAATTCTATAAAAACCTTGAAAAAGGTACAGATTGAAAAATTAATAGACGACGAATGGCTTGAATTTAATACTGAGTTTGCAAATAATGACAGCCTTGTTTCAGTCGATACTTCTGATGTTATTCTTCCAAAAAACAGACAATTTAAATCTGGTATTTACGATTTAACAGCATATAGTGAAACCGGAAAAACGGCTATTGGCTTAATTTTGAATAAAGGAGGAAGGATGGTTTTCAAAGTTGTTGATTACAATAAAATAAAATCTATTCTTTTAGAGCGTACCGGTATGGGAAATACTGGTGAATCTTATCTGGTAGGAGAAGATTTAAAGATGCGTTCGCCATCACGTTTTTATCCCGATTCGTTACCGTCTAAAATTAAAGTCGAAACCAATGGTGTTATAAGTGCTTTTGCAGGAAATGAAGGCAGAGCTGTTATAAAAGATTATCGTGACGTTGATGTGTACAGCCTTTTTAGTGCGATTAAAATTTCAAATCTTCATTTAGCTATTCTTTCGGAAATCGACACAAGTGAGGTTAATGCACCATTAATAAAATTAAAGGTTAGGCTCTTTGAGTTAATTTTAATAACTATGCTTATCGCTGTTGTATTATCATTGTTTCTGACTAAAATTATTACAAGGCCAATTATAAATATGCAGAAGAGTCTTAAAATTATGGCTTCTGGTGATTATAATCAAACCAGTACATTCCGTAAAAATTCAACCGAAATTAATGATATGTTCGAAGCCTTGGATAACCTTAAAAAGTCGTTGCAGGGTGCCGTTAAATTCTCGAATGAAATGGGTGAATTAAATTTGAATACAGAGTATGTTCCTAAAGGTAATAACGATTTGTTAGGGAAAAGTTTGTTGAAAATGCGTGATAAACTTATTGAGTTTCGTAACAATGAAAATAGAAACAGAATGAATACAAAACGTTTGCTCGTTGATGGCTTGGAAAACGAAAGACAACGTTTATCTCGCGAGCTTCACGATGGTATTGGCCCTTTGTTAACCTCGTTAAAATTTTATATAGAAAATCGTATTGAAAGTAAAAGGAAACGAACAGAAATGAAGCAGCTTTTAGATGCCACAATTTCTGAAATTCGCTCCATGTCTAATGATTTAATGCCTTCTACTATTGACGATTTTGGAGTAGGAGCGGCTTTATCTAATTTTGTTGAAAGTATAAAACAATCCTCAGATATCGATATTGAATTTGAAGATTTAACCAATCCTGAAAATAGTAAAATCGCAAAAAATCAGGCTATCAATCTTTTTAGAATCGGACAGGAACTTATTAATAACACATTGAAGCATGGCAATGCATCACAAATTCGATTAACTTTATCTGAATTCGAAAATTTTATTTCCTTTTTTTATTTTGATAATGGAAAAGGTTTCGATTTAAATACGGTTAAATTGGGTTCCGGAATTATTAATATCAAGGAGCGGGTAGAAATTTGTCAAGGCGATATTGATATTAATTCCAAAGAAGGTAGAACAACTTTTGAAATAGAATTACCTATAAACAATGAATAATATTAGACTTATTATAGCAGACGACCACGAATTATTCAGAAATGGTTTAACAGAGTTATTAAAAAAATACGACGATGTTACCGTTGTAAAAAGTGTGGCCGATGGTAAGGAGTTTATGAAAACTATTGAGGAGTATGATGATATTGATATTGTACTTTTAGATATTACCATGCCTAATATGGATGGTTTTCAGGTATTGAAAAAAATGAAGAGTTTAAACACTAAAATAAAGCCTGTAATCATCTCAATGCACAACGATGGTAATTATATTGCCAAATGTGCTAAAAGTGGTGCTTATGGCTATTTATTAAAGAATACAGATCAGGAAGAATTGATTAAAGTCATTCGTATTGTAAATCAGGGAAACAAATATTTTAGTCCGAGTATTACAGAAAAGATGATCAATTTCATGTCTGTTCAGAATGTGAGTGAAAATGTGCTTTCTAAAAAAGAAAAGGAAGTTTTAGGACTTATAGCTGAAGGTCTTACCACTAAAGAAATAGCAGCCCAACTCTTTGTAAGCAGCAGAACCATAGAAACGCATCGCGCCAATGTTTTAAAGAAATTAGAGGTAAAAAATACTGCCGAATTAATTAAAAAAGCGACCCAGTTAAATTTAATATAGAGTCTTCTATATCCGTATTTATACGGATATAAATTACGTGATTTCTCATATCTGTAATACATGATGTTTGCCTGTAACTTTGCAGAGAACATTTAAATTTATATATCATGAAGAATCTATATTTCATACTTGCATTTGTATTTGTTACTTTTTCTGCATTTTCACAAGATAGAAGTGATTTAAAAGGACCAGCATATAAAAATTATAAGCACGGTAAGAACAAAACAGAAGTGAAACAGGTTTATACTTCAGACAACAAGGCGAATTTAACCGGTCCGGCTTATAAAAATTATAAACCAGGAAAAAATACAGAAGAAGCAACTTATACCCAAGTTGTATTCGAAAATAAGAAGGCAAATTTAACTGGGCCTGCTTATAAAAATTATAAGCCAGGAAAAACTCAGGAGGTTAGTGTGATTGCTGTTAATGAATAGAGAGCATTACAGCATCATAATTTTTTAGTTAATTAGGATAAAAAAAGCATTTCAAATTTTGAAATGCTTTTTTGTTTTAGATACTCTTGTTGTATTATGAATTTTTCTTCTTGTTTTCTTTCATAGCTTCACCAATTTGATTGCTTGCCGTAAAGCTTGCCACCATATCATTAAGCATATTGCTACCTGCTTGTGGTGAATTTGGTAGCAGAATTAAGTTGCTATTGGTTTCACCTCCTATGGCTTGCAAGGTATCGTAATGCTGTGTTACTACAATTAAAGCTGAAGCTTCCTGACTGTTGATGCCTACTCGGTTTAAAACATCAACCGATTCTTCTAAACCACGTGCAATTTCACGACGCTGATCGGCAATACCTTGTCCTTGTAAACGCTTACTTTCAGCTTCTGCTTTTGCTTTTTCAACAATTAAAATACGTTGTGCATCACCTTCATATTGAGCAGCTGTTTTTTCACGTTCTGCAGCATTAATACGGTTCATAGCTGCTTTAACTTGTGGATCCGGATCGATATCCGTAACCAAGGTTTTAATAATATCAAAACCGTAATCAAGCATGGCATCGTTTAATTCAGCTTTTACAGCCAAGGCGATGTCATCTTTTTTTACGAATACATCATCCAATTTCATTTTAGGTACTTCGGCACGTACCACGTCAAAAACATAACTGGTTATTTGATCGTGCGGATAATCGAGCTTATAGAACGCATCGTAAACTTTATCCTTTATGACTTTGTATTGTACAGATATTTTTAAACGAACAAATACGTCGTCTAAGGTTTTAGTTTCTACCAAAACATCCAGCTGTTGAATTTTTAAACTTAAGCGTCCTGAAACCGTATCGATTAACGGGATCTTCAATTGTAACCCGGAATGACGAATACTTTGAAATTTACCAAAACGCTCTATAATAGCAGCTGTTTGTTGTTTAACAGTAAAGAACGAAAAAAATAGGATAACAAGTCCTAAGAATAGAAAAACAGGTATTGAGAATAACATAATGTATTATTTAATGAGTTAGAATAAATTAAGATACTAAAATTATGTGTTATATTTGGTTACAAACCACTAACCAATGAATTTTAAACAATCTTTTCTATTAGTAGCATTTGTACTATGTTTTGTTACAACTAGTTTTTCTCAACATCGAAATTATCGCATTACAAACGGGTTTTCCATTTTTGGAGGAATGACCCAGCTCGACATTGCTAGCTACAATTTTACCACCAGTAAAGAATGGGGGGGATTAGGAGGTATGTGGGCAACCGTCGATATTCCACACCGTTGGTACAATGTTAGTTTTGGTATGCAACTTTCAGAAAGTAAATTGGGTATTTCTGCACGTGAACTTCAGGGAACACCTGAGGATGCGTTTGTAGATTATAAAATGTTTGCTGCTCAAATTGCTTTGTTAGGTCATATAAAATTAGGAACTCCCGATGTAACTATTGATTTAGGACCTATGTTTCAATATAATAGTGATTTGGAAATGAAGGATAAGGCTTATGAAAGTTATTACATTAACAATTATAACAATATACAAGCTTCTGAAATAGGTAGTATTTCAAATTTCAATCTCAATGGTGTTGCAGGAATAACCGCTGGGTACAAATATGTTAAATTGCGTGCGCAGTATATTTATGGAGCTACGAATATTTTAAAAAGATTAAATTCAAAAGATTTAGATACAACCGGAGGAAAGTCAACATTTAAAGGAAATCAAACCATGTTGGTTTTAGGACTGAACGTGTCTTTTTAAAGGTTTAGATATACAAATGAAAAAGCCATCTTCAAATGAGGATGGCTTTTTTATTTTTAAGAACATTTGTTACTATAATGTTGCTATAACGTTTTGAATACGTTTGATGGTTTCCGCTTTTCCAATCATGTAAATAATATCGAAAACATCAGGACCTTGTAAAGCACCAACTAAGGCTAAACGTAAAGGCATCATGACTTGACCAAAACCAATCTGGTTAGAAGTAATCCAACCTTTAATTTCGTTTTGAAGCGTTTCTGCTGTAAAATCTTCGTTAGCTTCAATAATTGATATTACTTGTGTTAAAATGTCTTTTGTACCATCCTTAAAAGCCTTTTTAGAAGCTTTTTCATCATATTCGGTTGGTGCAGTAAAGAAATAGTGACTTAAGTCCCAAAAGTCGCTTACAAACGTCGCACGTTCTTTAACTAAGCCAATAACCATGGAAATGTAGTTCACATCCATATCGGCTAATTCTGTACGCTGTGCTTTAAAAGCTTCAGCTAACTCATCATTATATTGCTCTTGCATATAATGGTGGTTAAACCATTTAATTTTATCTGGGTCGAAACGTGCTCCTGCTTTATTTACTCTTGCCAAGTCGAAAGCTTCAGTTAATTCTTCAAGGCTGAAAATTTCCTGCTCTGTACCAGGATTCCATCCTAAGAATGCTAAAAAGTTTACTACAGATTCAGCAAAATAACCATCTTCTTTATATCCTCTTGAAACTTCATTGGTTTTAGGATCTGTCCATTGTAATGGAAAAACCGGGAACCCTAATTTATCACCGTCACGCTTGCTTAATTTTCCTTTTCCTGTTGGTTTTAAAATTAAAGGTAAGTGCGCAAATTCTGGAGCATCCCATCCGAAAGCTTCGTATAATTGATAGTGTAAGGCTAAACTTGGTAACCATTCTTCACCACGAATAACGTGAGTGATTTCCATTAAATGGTCGTCTACAATATTTGCCAAGTGGTAGGTAGGCATACCATCACTTTTAAATAATACTTTATCGTCTAAAATGTTGGTGTCAATTTTAATATCACCACGGATAATATCTTTTAAATGAAGGGTTTCATCCTGCGGACTTTTAAAACGGATAACGTAATCCTCACCAGCATCTAATTTTGCCTGAACGTCTTCCGCGCTAAGCGATAAAGAATTGCTTAATTTTAATCGGTTATGCCAGTTGTAGATAAAGGTTTTTCCTTTTTCTTCATGGTCTTTTCTGTGTGCGTCTAAAGCTTCGGCAGTATCAAAAGCATAATAAGCTTTGTCTTTAGCGATTAATTCTTCGGCATATGCTTTGTATAAATGCTTGCGCTCACTTTGTCTGTAAGGTCCAAATTTTTCATTTTTATCTACGCCTTCATCAAATGGGATTCCACACCAGTTTAAAGCATCTATAATGTATTTTTCTGCGCCTTCGACATAACGGTTTTGGTCTGTATCTTCAATTCTTAAAATGAAAGTACCGTTGTGTTTTTTGGCAAATAAATAATTAAATAAAGCAGTACGAACACCCCCTATATGAAGTGGTCCGGTTGGGCTTGGTGCAAAACGCACACGAACATCTTTAGTCATGTTTGAAAAATTTGCTGCAAAGATACAATTAACACATTATTATAGACACTCTAAAAAATAAAATTGTAGATTTATAGGTTATAAAGCCAATAACTGTGACGAATTTTTACAACATACAATTAAAGCTTGAAGGGTTTATAAAACGTTATTATTATAACGAATTACTAAAAGGCGCCATCTTGTTTTTTGCCATTGGATTGCTCTATTTTTTAGGAACTTTATTGGTGGAATATATGTTATGGCTTAACACCACGGCACGAACTATTTTGTTCTGGTTGTTTGTATTTGTTGAGATAGGTTTGTTGATTAAGTTTATTGTCTGGCCTTTGTCGAAGCTGGTAAAACTTCAAAAAGGTATAAACTATGAGCAAGCATCAAGAATTATAGGAAAACATTTTCCGGAAGTTAACGATAAGTTGTTAAACGTACTTCAGCTAAATAAAAATTCCGATAAGAGTGATTTACTCTTAGCAAGTATAGAACAGAAGTCAGTTGAGCTTTCACCAATACCTTTTAAGTTAGCTATTAATTTTAAGGCTAATATTAAGTATTTAAAGTACGCGGCTATTCCTGTTTTAATTTTATTGGCTGTTTTCTTTACTGGAAATTTTAATTGGTTTAGTGATAGCTACAAACGAGTGGTGCATTATAAAACTGCTTATGAACCACCTGCGCCATTTCAGTTTTTTGTAATCAATGAAGATTTAAATGCTTTAGAAGATAAGGATTTTAAATTGCTTGTTAGAACATCAGGTAGTGTCATACCAGAGAATGTTCAAATCACTTACAATGATGAAACCTATTATTTGCAGCAAACTGGAGTGGGGGAGTTTGAATATGTTTTTACTAAACCGAAAGAACAAATTTCGTTTCAATTACAAGCTAATAATGTTGAATCTAAACCTTACCTATTGAAGCTTATTGAGGTGCCTTCCTTATTAGATTTTCAGATGGTTTTAGATTATCCGGTGTATACTAATAAAGAGGATGAAATTTTAAGAAGTACAGGAAATGCCGTTGTGCCTGAAGGGACCAAAGTAAGCTGGAAATTGAAAGCGAAATCAACCTCACAGGTTCATTTGTATTCTAAAGATACCATTTTGTTTTCCGAAAATGCTGATGGTGAATTTGAAACTTCTAAGCAGGTTTTTAATGATTTTGGTTATAGTTTAAGTACTAGTAATACTCATTTATCAAACTATGAAAATTTAGGTTTTAATATTGATGTTATCAAGGATGCCTATCCTGAGTTGAATGTGAAAATGCAAACAGATAGTTTGGATTTACAAACCTTATATTTTTATGGTCAGGTTAGCGATGATTACGGATTTAGCAAATTGCAAATGGTTTATTATCCGGCTGATGATGCTTCAAATTTGAAAACTTTAGAAATGAATGTTTCTAATTCAAATTATGATGAATTTATTACATCGTTTCCGTATAATGTTGATATTCAGGATGGTGTAGCTTATGAGTTGTTTTTTCAAGTGTTTGATAATGATGTAGTTAACCATTATAAAGCTGTTAAATCCAATACGTTTAGTTATAGAAAGCGTACTGTTGAGGAGGAAAAACAAAAAAATCTTCAGGAACAGAAGGAAACCATTAAAGATTTAAATAAATCTTTAAAGAATTTTGATGAACAGGAAAAGCAACTGGAGCAATTATCGAATACTCAAAAAGAAAAGGAGACTTTAAATTTTAATGATAAAAAGAAATTGGAGTCTTTTCTGGAACGTCAAAAACAACAGGATGAATTGATGAAAAATTTCAATAAAAAATTGAAAGATAATATTGAAAATTTTCCTCAGGATAAAAAGGATGACCCGTTTAAAGAAGATTTAAAAAAACGTCTTGATGAAAATGAAGAGAAGTTAAAACAGGATGAAGAATTGCTTGAAGAATTAGAGAAATTTAAAGACAAAATTACCAAAGAGCAATTGGCAAATCGTCTTGAAGATTTAGCGAAACAAAACAAAAATAAGAAACGAAGTTTAGAGCAGTTGCTTGAATTGACTAAACGTTTTTATGTGCAACAAAAGCTTGATAAGTTGAAAGATGATTTAATGCAAATGGCCATTAAGCAAGATGATCTTTCTAAACAAGAACGTGAAGAAAATACAAAGGAAAATCAGGATGCTCTTAATAAGGAATTTCAAAAATTCACGGAAGAATTAGAAAATTTACAAAAGGAAAGTAAAGGTTTAAAAAAGCCTATTGATGTGCCGCAGGATAAACTTGAGGAAAATGAAATTAAGAAGGAACAGCAAAATGCTTCCAAGTCTTTAGATCAAAATCAGGATCAGCAAAATTCTGATCAGCAGTCGAACGATTCAGAACAAAATGAAAACATTCAGAACGCTCAAAAGAGTCAAAAAAAGGCTGCTGAGAAAATGAAAAAAATGAGTGAGCAAATGCAGTCTTCAATGCAAGCCGGTGGGGGTGAACAAATGCAGGAAGACGTTGATATGTTACGTCAGATTTTGGATAATTTGGTGTTGTTTTCATTTGATGAAGAAGCGTTAATGAATCAGTTCAAAGGTATAGAGGAAGGACATAGTAAGTATGCTGGGTATTTAAAGAATCAAAACAATTTAAGAGAGCATTTTGAGCATATCGATGATAGCTTATTCGCTTTGTCGTTACGTCAACCTAAGTTATCTGAGCAGGTAAATAAGGAGATTACGGAAGTATATTATAACGTTGATAAAGCTCTAGATTATTTTGCTGAGGGGCAGGTTTATCAGGGTATTTCTAATCAGCAGTTCACAGTTACCGCCGCGAATAATTTAGCCAATTTTTTAAGTTCTGTTCTTGACAATATGGAAGAGCAGTTGAATATGTCGCAAAGTTCAAGTGGTCAAGGAGATATGCAGTTGCCTAATATTATTATGAGTCAGGAGCAGTTAAATGAAATGATGCAAGAGGGGATGAAACAAAGTGAAGAAGGTCAACCAAAAGATCAAGAAGGACAAGGAGAGGAGAAGAAAAGTCAAGGAGACAATGAAGGTCAGGAAGGTAAAGAAGGTAAGTCAGGTGAAGAAGGGGAAATGAATGAAAATGGAGAGGGGAATTCTGAGGAGCTTAACGGATTATTGTATGAAATTTATCAGCGCCAACAAGAGCTTAGAAATGCGCTTGAGGAGCGTATAGCCAAAGAGGGGAGCAATACCAATTCTGATCGTTTGATACGTTCTATGGAGCAAATAGAAATGGATTTATTAAACAAGGGATTCACAAATCAAACGCTTCAAAAGATGATGAATTTGAAACATCAATTATTAAAGTTGGAGAATGCTACCTTTCAGCAAGGAGAGGATAACAAGCGTGAATCTGTAACAAATAATAACACATTTAAAAATACCTCTAACAATCAATTACCAAATGCAAAGCAATATTTTAATACTACTGAAATATTGAATAAACAAACACTACCTTTGCAGCCGGATTATAAAAAGAAAGTTCAAGTTTATTTTAAGCAAAGCAATGATTAATTTCAATTACGAAACCGATTTCAATTTAGATAATGAAGAAGAATTAGCTACCTGGATTACTGGTGTTATTTCAAGTGAAGGCTATAAGCTGGAAGAAATTAATTATGTCTTTTGTGATGATGACTATCTTCATAAATTGAATGTTGAATTTCTTAATCATGATACGTTAACTGATATCATTAGTTTTGATTATACTGTTGGTAAGTTGATACAGGGAGATATTTTTATTTCTGTGGAGCGCGTAGCAGATAATGCTAAGGATTTTAATGTTGAATTTAATAAGGAATTACAACGGGTAATTGTCCATGGCGTATTGCATTATTGTGGGTATAAAGATAAGTCTGAAACAGAAGAGGTTCTAATGAGGGAGAAGGAAGATTTCTATATTAATCAACTTGATTAATATTCACGAAATCAACGTATATTTGCAAACTCAAAATTAAAAATTGTCTAGTGTTCCACGTGGAACAGTCTTAAAAAGTAAAGTTATGTTTAGTGATGTATATGATGTTATAGTTGTTGGTGCTGGTCATGCTGGTAGCGAAGCTGCGGCGGCGGCGGCCAACATGGGAAGTAAAACATTACTTGTTACAATGAACCTGCAAAACATCGCACAGATGTCTTGTAATCCTGCAATGGGAGGTATTGCTAAGGGGCAAATTGTACGTGAGATTGATGCACTTGGTGGGTATAGTGGAATTGTTTCTGACACCTCTGCTATTCAATTTAAAATGCTTAATAAATCTAAAGGGCCTGCTATGTGGAGTCCGAGGGTGCAGAGTGATCGTATGCGTTTCGCTGAAGACTGGCGCATGCTTTTAGAAGGGACTCCTAATTTAGATTTTTATCAGGAAATGGTTTCCGGTTTATTGATAGATGGTGATCAGGTTGTTGGTATTAAAACCTCACTTGGTGTTGAGATAAAAGGTAAGTCGGTTGTTTTAACTAACGGAACGTTCTTGAATGGTTTAATTCATATTGGTGATAAAAATTTTGGTGGAGGTAGAGCAGGTGAAAAGGCTGCGACCGGAATTACAGAACAGTTAGTTGCTTTAGGTTTTGAGTCTGGAAGGATGAAAACAGGAACACCACCTCGTGTAGATGGTCGTTCTTTAGATTATTCTAAAATGACTGAGCAACCAGGAGATGAGAACCCCGAGAAGTTTTCTTATTTAGACGTCACAAAACCGTTAAAAAAACAGCGTTCTTGTCATATGACTTACACCAGTGAGTTGGTTCATGATTTACTTCGAGAAGGCTTTGATAGATCGCCAATGTTTAATGGTAGAATCAAAAGTTTAGGCCCGCGTTATTGTCCTTCTATTGAAGATAAAATTAATCGTTTTGCTGATAAAGATCGTCATCAATTATTCATCGAACCGGAAGGATGGAATACATGTGAGGTGTATGTAAATGGATTTTCAACTTCGCTTCCAGAAGATGTTCAATTTAAAGCATTGCGTTCGGTTGCTGGTTTTGAAAATGTAAAATTCTTTAGACCTGGTTATGCTATCGAATACGATTATTTTCCGCCAACACAGTTAAAACATACTTTAGAAACCAAACTAATTAATGGACTTTATTTTGCAGGTCAGATTAATGGAACAACTGGTTATGAAGAAGCTGCTTCCCAAGGTTTGATGGCTGGTATAAATGCGAGCTTGAAAGTTCAGGAGCGCGACCCGTTTATGTTGAATAGAGACGAAGCGTATATTGGCGTTTTAATTGATGATTTAATTACAAAAGGAACCGAAGAGCCATATCGTATGTTTACATCGCGTGCAGAGTATCGTACGTTGCTTAGACAGGATAATGCTGATTTAAGATTAACACCTAAAGGATTTGAGTTAGGTTTGGCTTCTGAAAAACGTTTAAAACGTATGGAAGAAAAGCATGAGGCGGCTGAAAAATTTGTTTCTTTTTTTGAGGAAACCAGTGTGAAACCTGAAGTAATAAATCCTATTCTTGAAAGTAAAGATTCAGCACCGGTAAACCAGTCTGGAAAGATTTTTAAAATATTCGCTAGACCAAATGTGGAGATGAGTGATATGCGAAAAATTGATAGTGTTGAAAATTATATTCAGGAAAATAATTTAGATGCTGAAATTATTGAGCAGGCCGAAATTCAGGTTAAATATTCAGGATATATAGCTAAGGAAAAAAATAATGCTGATAAATTAAGTCGATTAGAATATGTAAAGATTCCAGAGAATTTTGATTACTCACAAATTAAATCGATGAGTTTTGAAGCTCGTGAAAAATTGAAAAAGATTCAACCAAGAACGGTGTCGCAGGCATCACGAATTAGTGGTGTTTCTCCAAACGATATTTCCGTTTTATTGGTTTATATGGGAAGATAATTGTTAAACGTTCCACGTGGAACGTTTATTTTTTATTAAAATATGAATCAATTTTAAATTAATTCAAGAACAAAATTCAGTTTAATTTCTAAAAGTAGTTGTGCATTCGTGGTAAAAGAAAACGAAACAAAAGTGTATTTAAATGTAAAAGATCATTCCGTTTCAGGAGAAGAATTTCGATTAATTAAAAATTCAGATTTTGGATTTTTAGAAACCACACCACAACCCAGTTTAGAAAAATTACCCGACTATTATAAAAGCGAAGATTACATTTCGCATACCGATGCGAAGCGAAATACTTTTGAAAAAGTATATCATATTGTTCGGTCGTATGCTTTAAATAAAAAACTGCAATTAATAAATTCCTTTTCATCGGAATCTAAAACCATTTTAGATATTGGATGCGGAACCGGAGATTTTTTGCAAACCGCACAAAAAAATGGTTGGACCGTTTTTGGTATTGAACCAAATAAAGAGGCTAGGGGAGTAGCAAATCAAAAAACGCATGATTCGGTTTTTGATGTCGATCAACTTTCAAAATTTGAAAATTATAGTTTTGATGTTATTACGCTTTGGCATGTTCTTGAACATTTATCAGATTTAGAAGATCAGATATCTAATTTTAAAAAACTTTTAAAACCAAACGGCACTTTGGTAATTGCGGTTCCAAATTTTAAAAGTTACGATGCCAAATATTATAAATCGTTTTGGGCTGCTTTCGATGTGCCGAGACACTTATGGCATTTTGATGCTGATTCTATTTCAAAATTATTTGCATCAGTGGTTATGGAGGTCGTAAAAATAAAACCGATGCTCTTTGATGCGTTTTATGTAAGTCTGCTTTCTGAAAAGTACAAAACCGGAAAGATGAATTTTCTAAACGGATTTTTGGTGGGTTTACGATCAAATGTAAAAGCGATGTTTTCAAAAGAGGCTTCTTCCTTAATTTATGTTCTCAGAAACGTTAAAAATGAGATTTAAGCCTGTATTTGCTTTTTAGTCTTGTTTGAATGATGAAATACCAGTCTGATTTTTAAAAGTGTCTTAAATCGCTTTAAAATGACTGGTTTTTAATAAGAGTTTCTTATTGATGAATATTTTTTAGATAAAAATTATTTATCATTTAAATAAAACTTAATTTATATCGAATTATACTTTACTTTACTACATTTGGCTTTATTAAATTAACGAACAAAACATGAAGAAAATATTTTATCTTGCAGCAATAGCTGTGGCTTTAACATCTTGCCAGAAACAGGCAAAAATTGGATTTGTAGATAATGGAGTGGTGATTAATGATTACCAGGAGAAAAAAGATGTTGAAACAAAATATGAAGAGAAAGAAGCCGCTTTTAGAAAAAAAGCAGATAGCATAGGTCAGGCGTTTCAAATGGAAGTTCAGTCAAAGCAGGCTGAAGCCCAAAAATCTTCACAGGCAAAGGCACAAGAATTAATGGCTGGTTTACAACAAAAGCAACAACAGTTACAGCAACAAATGCAAATGGAACAGCAAATGATGCAACAAGCATTTCAAGCCGATATCGATTCTGTTATAAACCATGTTAAAGCTTTTGTGAAAGATTATGGAAAAGATAATGGTTATACATATATTTTAGGAACTAGTGAAGCTGCTGCTACTGTAATGTATGGAGTTGAAGAAGACGATTTAACAAAAACAATTACCGATGCTTTAAACGAAGCATATAAAAAGTAAAACAAGTTTCAGTTTTTTATAATTTTAGGCTCAGATTTTTAATTTCTGAGCTTTTTTTATGAGTTTTATTTTAATTATAAGAAATTTCTTATATAATTTATAAAAACAATTTGAAGACTTGTTCGTTGTCTTAATAGACTATTTTACCCAAATTGATTTTGAATTTATTTTCAAAATCGAATATTATAAAAAGTTTAACCTTAAAGTAAATTAATTTTGATGAAACACGTTGTGTTTAGCTTATGTATGTTATTTAGCTGTGTTATTCTAGCACAGGATAAATATACCATTCGGGGAGTTTTAAAAGATAAAGCCAATGGGGAAACCATTATTGGGGCAACAGTCTTTTTGCAAGGCACATCGAACGGTGCCATTACCAATGAATATGGTTTTTATTCGTTAACAGTTCCTAAAGGGGATTATACAATTTTAGTTTCCTATTTGGGATATAATACCATTACAAAATCTATTAGTTTATCAGGTGATATAACCTTGGATTTTGAACTTGAAGAATCGGCGACCTCATTAAATGAAGTCGTTATTGTAGCCGAAGAATCCGAGCAGATTGCTATTAAAAAACCTCAAATGAGTGTTTCTAAATTAAATGCCGGTACTATTAAACAGATTCCTGTAGTTATGGGTGAGGTCGATGTTTTGAAATCTATTCAAACTCTTCCTGGAGTTACCAATAATGGAGAAGGTTCTTCCGGTTTTAATGTGCGTGGAGGTGCAGCCGATCAGAATTTGGTGCTACTTGATGAAGCTATTATTTATAACACATCTCACTTTTTTGGTTTCTTTTCGGTGTTTAATGCCGATGCTATTAAAGATATAAAGCTTTATAAAGGTGATATCCCGGCTAATTTTGGAGGACGTGTGTCATCTGTATTAGATGTGCGTCAAAAGGATGGAAACAGCAAGAATTTCAGTTTAAATGGAGGTGTTGGGCTTATATCAAGTAGGTTGGCTGCAGAAGGTCCTGTATTTGGTGATAAAGGATCGTTTTTAATCGCCGGAAGAACATCGTATGCGCATTTATTAATGAAAGCTATAGAGGATTTAAAAGATGATAAAATTTCGTTTTACGATTTAAACTTAAAAACCAATTATCAGATAAACGATAATAACCGAATTTATCTATCCGGATATTTTGGTCGTGATGTGTTTAATCTATCTACGGTTATTGAAAATAACTATGGGAATGCGACAGGAAACCTTAGATGGAATCATATTTTTAATGATAAATTGTTTTCTAATTTATCATTTATTTATAGCAAGTACGATTATCAAATTATCCTTGATTTTATTGAGTTAGATTGGATTGCCGACATTAAAAATTACAACCTTAAATACGATTTAAAGTACTATTTAAATGATAAAATAAATCTGGATTTCGGAGTTAGCGGTATATCGTATAATTTAAATCCGGGAGAGGTGATGCCAAGCTCAGAAAATTCTTCAATTAACTATTTAAAGTTAGATGATAAAAGGGCTTTTGAAGGCGGCTTGTATGTTAGTGCTGAGCATGAAATAACTAAAAACCTGTCAGCACAGTACGGATTACGTTTCAGTACGTTTTCCAGATTAGGAGGTCAGAGTATGACCAATTATGTTAACGACCAACCCGTTGTTTATAATCCGGAATTGGATATTTACGAGCGTGGTGAAGCATCCGGAGAAACCTATTATAAAAAAGGTGAAAGTATTAAAGATTTCAGCAATTTTGAGCCGCGTTTAGGCTTATCTTATCAGTTGAATAATAATACAGCTTTAAAAGCGAGTTATACCAAATCAACGCAGTATTTACATTTATTGTCTAATACATCTTCTGTTACGCCTTTAGATGTATGGACACCTAGTGGGCAGTATATAAAACCTCAAATTTCGAATCAGTATGCGATGGGGTATTTCAGAAAGTTTAAAAACAATACTTACGCTCTAGAATTAGAAACCTATTACAAGACAATTGACAACCGAATTGATTATATAGATGGGTCTGATTTAATTGGAAATAATAATATAGAAACCGAAATTTTAAATGGTGAAGCACGTGCTTATGGTTTAGAGTTACTGTTGAGAAAGAATAAGGGAAATTTCACAGGTTGGTTTGCTTATACCTTATCGAAATCTGAACAACGAACTTTAGGTGGAAAGGCCGGAGGTCCGGGAATAAACAATGGCGACTGGTATAATACGCCTTACGATAGGACCCATGATATTTCGGTAACAGGAAGTTATAAGTTAAATAACAAATGGAGTTTTAGTTCGAATTTAATTTTTCAAACTGGAAGACCGGTAACCTATCCAAATGGTCAATACAACTACGAAGGGCTCTCGGTAGCGACCTATGCTAATAGAAATGAAGATCGTTTACCAAGCTACCACAGGTTAGATTTATCGGCAACTTATAAGCCTAATAGAAAGCCAGAGAACCGTTGGAAAGGCGAGTGGGTATTTGGTATTTATAATGTTTATAACAGAAAGAATGCAGCTTCTATTTCGTTTAATCAAAATGATCAAACTGGGTTAAATGAAGCTTCACGAATTTCAATTTTCGGAATGATTCCTTCAGTAGCTTACAATTTTAAATTTTAAACAGAATGAAACGATATATAAAAAACATAGCCGCATTAATCATTGCAAGTTTAGGGTTATTTGCTTGTGAAGATGTGATTGATGTTGAATTACAAACAGGACAAATCCGTTTGGTTATAGAAGCATCTTTAGATTGGGAAAAAGGGACTTTAGGGAATAATCAAACTATTAAATTAAGCACTTCAACCCCATATTTTGAAACTGCCAATAATACAGCGGTAACTAACGCTACCGTAATGGTAACAAATTTAGACACGAACGAGGTTTTTAATTTTGTAAATCAAAACGATGGAATATATACAACAGATGTTTTTGTTCCTATTGAAAATAACCAGTATCAGCTGGAAGTGGTTTATAATAATGAAACATATATTGCCACAGAAACCTTAATACCTGTGCCAGATATTAATGATGTAAATCAATCGGTTGATGGCGGTATAGATCCAGATTTATTAGAGGTGAATATCTATTTTGATGATCCTGCCGATGAAGATAATTTCTACTTAATACGTTACTACGAAGAAGGCGATTTATTCCCGTATTTCGAAGATTATTCAGATGAGTTTTCAAACGGAAATGAGGTTCATGATTTCTTTGAAAAGCAAGAAGATGAAGATAACGATCAGGCTGAATTTCAACCAGGGGATTCTGTCGATATAAGTTTGTATGGTATTTCAGAACGTTATTATAATTATATGCGTATTTTAATAGAACAGTACTATTCCGGAGGAAATCCGTTTTCTTCAAATGGTGTTCAGTTAAAAGGAAACTGTGTTAATGCAACCAATCAAGCCAATTATCCTTACGGTTATTTTAGAGCAACGCAAGTGGTGAAAACCAGTTATACATTTCAGTAAAAAGAATAGAAATAAAAAGTGAAAAGTTGGCGAATTTGAAACAAGGTCTAATAGCAGAAAACGTTGTGACAAATTCGCTTTTTACTCTTCTTCACTTAAAATACTCCCAGCATAAGTTTTAGCTATTAAACCAGTCTTGGAGGTTAAGATTTTGGGAACAAAAAAAGGATCAACTCACTAGATTGTTCTAGATCATTTAAAATCTCTCGTTTATATTAAAACAGCTGAAAATAGATTTACCCTACTTTTTATTTTAATTTTTTTAAATTTGATTGTCAGGCCCTAAGCATTTTAGCAAGTTATGGACAATGAAAACCAATCTGTTTGTGAACAGAAAACCTACGAATTTCTCTTTAATATGCATTCGGAGACGTTGTATAGCTTTATTTATTATAAATGTGGCGATCAGCAACAAGCCGAAGATATTGTCCAGGAAGCTTATATAAAACTTTGGAATAATTGTTCTAAAGTTCTTTTTACAAAAGCAAAATCTTATCTCTATACAGTTGCCAGAAATTTATTTTTAAATGAAGTTGCACACCAGAAAATTGTTTTAGAACATCAATCGAATCAGATAAAACAAAACAATTTAGAAACTCCTGAATTTTTATTGGAGGAACAGCAATTCATGGAAAAATTGAAACGGGCTATAGCTAATTTACCTGAAAAGCAACGCGAAGTTTTTTTGTTAAGCAGAATAGATAAGAAAAAATATACTGAGATCTCAGAGATTGTTGGCATCTCTGTTAAGGCTGTAGAAAAACGTATGAGTCAAGCCTTAGAATTGTTGCGAAAGCAAATAGTTGAAATTTAAAGTAGGGTAAAACCGTAATTAACTGTTTTAGAAGTATAATAACGTATGTTATATGGAGCCATTTAAACAAGATGAATCATTTTTAGCACGCTGGATTGCTGGTGAATTAACTGGTGAAGAGCTTGAAAACTTCAGAAAATCTGAAGATTATGCGCTTTATAACAAAATTAATGAAGCATCGCAAAGTTTACGTGTTCCAGAGTTTAACAAAGCACAGGTTTTTGATAAAATACAAGAGAACACCTTAAAAGTGAATCATAAACCTAAAGTAAAACGATTAGTACCTGCCTGGGTTTATGCAGCTGCAGCCATATTAGTCTTAGCGTTTGGTGTGTTTTATTTTACATTGAGAGAATCTCAATATACTACAGGTTACTCAGAGCAGTTGGCAGTGGTTCTTCCTGATGCGTCAAAAGTTCAGTTAAATGCCAATTCAGAATTACATTTTAAATCTTTTAATTGGGAAAATAACAGAGTTTTAGAGTTATCTGGCGAAGCGTTTTTTGATGTTGAAAAAGGCGAGAAGTTTAAGGTAGAGACTGCTTTAGGCTTTGTTGAAGTTTTAGGTACAGAATTCAATGTGGTTGCTCGGGATGGTTATTTTGAAGTACAATGTAGAGAGGGTAAAGTGCAGGTTACCACTATGTCTGATAAAGAAAAAACTATACTTCTTCCTGGTAAAGCGGTTAGAATTGTAAATAATAAGTTGGAAACATGGACTTTTAAAACCAGTGAGCCAAGTTGGATTACAGGAGAAAGTAGCTTTTACGATACTCCTATGAAACAGGTAATATTAGCTTTAGAAAATCAATATCAGATAACAGTTGATGTCTCACATGTTGATACAAATAAACGTTATACGGGTGGATTTACACATAAGGATATAAATCTGGCTTTAAGAACTGTTTTGATTCCTATGGATTTTACCTATACTTTTAATGCCGATAAACGCGTTATAGTTCTGAAATCAAGTAACTAAGAATTAGATTAATAAAAATTATTTTAAATTTAAGGTGTTATTTGAATGAACTTAACCGAATAAATGAAATATAAATTAACAATAGCCTTCCTGTTAGTTTCATTTACTATGCTTTCTCAGGAAAAAGCATCGGTTAACTATTTAAACACTCCAGTAGTTCAAGTGCTTTTGGATTTTGAATCTAAATTCAATGTTAAGTTCTCGTATAATGCAAAATTAATAGGCGAGCAATTAATCTCTTTAGAAGCGAAACAAGCTACATTAGATGAACTTTTATTTGATATTGAAGCGTTGATTGATATTAAATTTACAAAAGAGACAGAGCGTTATTATACCATTCAAAAAATTAAAAACCGAAGTATAACAGATACTCAGCATTTAGAAAAAGTTGTAGTAAAGGAATACATTACTTCTGGAATTAGTGAAAATAACGATGATACTTCAATTATTCTATCTCCTGAAAAATTAGGGATCTTACCAGGCTTAACCGAGCCAGATGTACTGCAAAGTATTCAGTTACTACCAGGAGTTCAAAGTCCGACAGAAACCGCTTCTGGATTATTCATTCGAGGAGGAACACCAGATCAGAATCTGGTGCTTTGGGATGGTATTAAAATGTATAATTCCGGGCATTTTTTTGGTACTATTTCAGCCTTGAATCCATACATCACTCAGGATATAAAACTTTATAAAAACGGAACCAAAGCGCGTTACGGCAATCGAATTTCCGGAGTTATTGATATCACATCTGATGAAGATATCCCGGATAAATTAACCGGAAGTACCGGATTTAATATGACGCATACCGATGGCAATCTGAAAGTGCCCTTGAGTAATAAGGCTGCTATAATGATTTCAGGAAGGCGTTCAATTGCGGATATTGTAGATACCGAGACGTTTAGGAATTTATCAAAAAGAGTGTTTCAGGAAACAAAAATATCAGAAGGCAATAAGGTGTTTGAAGATGATGAAGTTACCACAACTAAAGACTTATTCTTTTTTAATGATTTTACTGTAAAAGCCATTGTAAAACCTAATGAGAACAATACTTTTTTAGTGAGTAATTTATTCACGAAGAATAAACTGGATTATGGGTTTTTAATAGAAGATTACGATGAAGCTTCTCAGGATAAATTAGATATTAAAAATCAAGGGTCAAGTATAAAATGGAACCATGCCTATGGTGATGATTTTAATCATGAATTTAGTGCCTATTATTCAAACTACGATTTTAATTACACGGGTACAAATTCAATAACGAATGAGTTTAACGACCGGCTTAACAAACAAAATCGAGTAGAGGATTTAGGTTTTGCCTTCGATACAAATTACAACTTAGATGAGGCGTCAACCTTAGGTTTTGGGTATCAGTTTTCATCGAATAAAGTAAAGTATTTATTGAATTTTGAAGATAGTGAAAGTCCGGAAGATAACTATAATGAATCAAATGTAAATACTAATAATAATCATGGAATATATGGTGATTATAAGTATTATGTTTTAGATAAATGGTTGCTCAATTTTGGAGTTAGAGCTAATTATTTTTCAGTAGTCGATAAACTCTTTTTTGAGCCAAGATTTCAGTTAGAAACAAAGCTTTTTTCGAATTTAAAATTTAAAAGCTCTATGGAAAATTTACATCAATCGGTTAGTGAGGTTATTGAATTTAATACGCAGGATTTTGGTTTGGAAAATCAAATTTGGGTATTGTCCGATGGCGATGAGATTCCTGTTTTAAGGAGTTTTCAAGTCACATCTGGTTTTGTTTTCGATAAAGCGGGATGGCATTTGGATTTTGAAGGATACTATAAAGATATTGATGGTTTAACTTCGTTTACGTTAGGGTTTGATAATATTGACGATTTCTTTTCTAAAGGAAAAAGTAAGGTTTTCGGACTTGATGTTTTAATTAAAAAGAAAATACAAAATTATCGAACCTGGTTAAGTTATTCTGTAATGGATAACGATTTTACATTCAATACCATCAATAATGGGGAAGCGTTTCCGGGTAATTCTGATATCACTCATCACCTAACATGGTCTCATACCTACGAATGGAAACATTTCGATGTGTCTTTGGGTTGGACTATGAGAACCGGTATTCCGTATACTAAAGCAAATGGTTTAATTGAAACTTCAGGAGATCCTGTAATAGATTTTGAAGCAACCAATGCAGCCAGGCTACCAAACTATCATAAATTGGATATATCTGCGACTTATGCCTTTAATTTTTATAGAAGTGAGCGATGGAAAGGAAAATTGGGTGTGTCCTTTTTAAATGTTTACAATCAAAAAAATGTGTTGAGTCGTAAATATGAAATAGCACAAAGTACAGAAGATGATGGTTTTGTTCTACGTGAAATCAATAAGAATTCGTTAGGGTTTACGCCAAATTTAGTGTTTAGAATTGACTTCTAAATAACTACTCTTTTTTATGAAGTAAGCGGGTAAGTTTAATTGATAAATCGGTTAAAATAATTTTTGCATTCCCGTTACGTTCAATATGGTAAATAGCGTCCTGGAGTTCATCACTAATTTCCATTATGTTATTACCATGAATAAATGGCGCGAAGTTTTCCAGTTTAAACTTTTCGGTTTTCGGTTCTAGATATACTAAATCGGTAGCGCTGTAATTCATTAATAGAGCTTGTCTGAAGAAATCTATACAAAACTGAAGGAATTGCTTTTGAGTCTCTCGACCTGTTTTTGCTATATCTTCACTCCAAGATATTAAATCGTGAATAGCTGCCTTGTTGCCTTTGGCTTTAAAGGCGCTGCGTATCCAGAAAATAAACCAGGTTTCAAACTGAAGATCTTCTGAATCCTGATAAACCAAATCACAGGCTTTATTATAGTTACCGTTAGATTGATGTGCAATTTTTGTTGCAGCGGCATCGTTTAAGTCGTATTTACTTTTGAGTGATTCTATAATAACATCTTCTGCTAAAGGAGGAAAATGCAATACTTGGCAGCGCGAACGTATGGTATTGATAATTTGTTCTTCATCTTCAGCAATAAGCAAAAAAATAGTTTTGGTTGGTGGCTCTTCAATAAGTTTTAAAAGTTTATTGGCGGCTGCAATATTCATCTTTTCAGCCATCCAGATAATCATAACCTTATAACCTCCTTCGTACGATTTTAAGGAAAGTGCTTTTACAATATCCTGAGCTTCATCAACCCCAATTTGTCCTTGTTTGTTGTCGACCCCTAAAAGCTTGTACCAATCAAAAAGGTTTCCATAAGGTTGTTCTTTTAAAAGCTGGCGCCATTCTTCAAGATAATGACTCGATACTGGATGACTTTTTGCTTTTTCACTGGTTGTTACAGGAAAAGCAAAGTGTAAATCGGGATGCGAAAGGTTGTTGAATTTTAGATTACAAGATTCGTTTCCAGATGTATTTTCTCCATTGTTATTATTACAAAGAATATACTGTGCATAAGCAATGGCCATAGGTAAGGTGCCAGAACCCTCAGGTCCAACAAACAATTGTGCATGCGGAATTCTGCCATTATCAACACTTTGTGTTAAATGGGATTTAATGTAGTCTTGACCTAAAATTTCTGAAAATAGCATGCAACAAATATAACCGAATTCATAACAGATTTTACAGTAACTCTTGCAATAAGACTAAATAACAGGCAGATTATCGAAATTGTGATGAGGTAATGCGTATTTCTTTTAGATTTGATAAAGCCTATTAATCTATTCATTTTTAGTTGTTTAAATTTAAGAGTCATGAACAAAACTACAATCACTTTTCTTTTTTTAGTGGCCTGTTCATTTTTTCTTGGAGCTCAGGCTTTTAAGCAGGGTTTTGATGCCAGCGATAAAGACAACTGGGCATATTCAACGAATGTTCCGTTTTATTCCAAACAAAATGGAACCGATTTATGGGGAAGATTTTCACAGGCTAACGGAAGAATACCAAGAGCTTTTTCAGGAACAACGTATATAGCGGGTCGAGATTTGGATAACGATTATTCACAATCTGTTACAGGATTAGAGTCTCCTGAACATATGCTGCTATTTAATCCAGTGGAATTGAATGGTATTCCTGCCGATATTTCTTTTAGAGTACAGTATGTGAATTTAAAATCTTCCGATTATATCTATTTTGAAGTCGCTTTTGATGATGAAACCGAGTGGGCGAGATATGATTTTCATGAAGATATTTTTAAAACGGCTTTAAGTGGCAACTTTAACTCTCAGGGGTGGAGGCAGATAACTTATAATGTTCCATCCGGTTATCAATATGTTCGTATGCGCGTAGTGATTTATCAGAATGGAAATGCTTATTTGGGTTTTGATGATTTTGAATTAACTATGAAAACGTTGTCTTCAAACAATTTGAGTATTGAAGGTTTTTCATTTGGACCAAATCCAACCAAGGATTATTTGAAAATTAAAGCAAATGCAATTCTAGATCGTATCTCGCTTTACAATGTTCTTGGAAAGGAAGTATTAAACAAAACGATTAAAAATACGGAAACTAATTTAGATGTGTCAAACTTACCAAATGGCGTTTATATTGCTAAAGTGATATCGGGGAGCAATTCTCAAAGTGTCAAGATTATAAAGAAATAAGCCTAAATTCAATAATAGATTATAAATCCGGGTAGCTATTTTTAGTTATTCGGATTTTTAATTTAAGTAGGCATATCATATCTTCTATTTTTGAACTTATTTTTCTACTGAAATCTACTTTTTTAATAATTCTTAAGTAGTTACATCGTTTTCGTAAAAAAAGGCGTTTTAAACCTGTTTTTAATTAGTTACATTTGTGAATCAAATTAATTAAGAATAATAATGAAAACGCTAAACGATTTTAACTTCAAAGATAAAAAAGCACTTATCCGTGTGGATTTTAACGTGCCTTTAGATGAAAATTTTAATGTTACTGATGCAACCAGAATAGTATCTGCAAAGCCGACAATTATAAAGGTTTTAGAAGATGGCGGAAGTTGTATTTTAATGTCTCACCTAGGGCGTCCGAAAGGTGTTCAGGATGAGTTTTCATTAAATCACATTGTTGCTAAAGTTTCTGAAATTTTAGGAGTTGAAGTAAAATTCGTTTCAGAATGTGTTGGTGAAAAGGCTGAAGCCGCAGCAGCAAGTTTACAGCCAGGCGAGGTGTTATTACTTGAAAATTTACGTTTTCATAAAGAAGAGGAAGCTGGAGACAAAGCGTTTGCTGGTCAGTTAGCGAAACTTGGAGATATTTATGTAAACGATGCCTTTGGTACAGCACACAGAGCACATGCATCGACTACAATTGTTGCAGAATTCTTTCCTGATCACAAATGTTTCGGAAGCTTATTAGCTCAGGAGATTGAAAGTATAGACAAGGTGATGAAAACAGGAGAGAAGCCTGTTTTAGCAATTCTTGGAGGCGCAAAAGTATCTTCTAAAATTACTATCATCGAGAATATTTTAGATAAAGTAGACCACTTAATTATTGGTGGTGGTATGGCTTTTACATTCGTTAAAGCACAAGGTGGAAAAATAGGAAATTCTATCTGCGAAGATGATAAAATGGACTTAGCCTTAGATATCTTAAAACAAGCTAAAGAAAAGAACGTTCAGGTACATATTCCTGTTGATACTATTGCTGCCGATGCGTTTAGTAATGATGCTAATACTCAGGAAGTAGATATCGATAAAATTCCTGATGGTTGGGAAGGTGTTGATGCCGGACCAAAATCAAGAAAACAATTCCACGATGTAGTTATGCAGTGTAAAACAATCCTTTGGAATGGTCCATTAGGTGTTTTCGAAATGGAAAGTTTTGCTAATGGAACCATTGAGTTAGGGAATTCTATTGCTGAAGCAACTAAAAACGGAGCATTTTCTCTTGTTGGAGGAGGTGATTCTGTAGCGGCTGTTAAGCAATTTGGATTCGAGGATAAAGTAAGTTATGTTAGTACTGGAGGTGGTGCTATGCTTGAAAGTTTAGAAGGAGTTGTATTGCCAGGTATCGCTGCAATTCTCGATTAATTGGAATTAAGTTTTTAATTTAGACTAAAAAATACGATTTTAGCCATATTGTCGTTCAATAATGTAATGAATTGATTTTATGGCTTTTCGCATTTTTATATTTATGTTTTTTGTATCGTTTACGAGTGCTTTCTCGCAAACGAGGGGTGCTGTGGTGGAAGAAAAGGATGATGTTGTTAAAAACAATGTCCTTTTAAAGGATTCTTTAGTAGATGGAAAAAAGCCTGCTGTTACCAAAGTTTTATTTCAAAATGACTCCCTTTTAATTCAAAAGTTTGAAGATAATTTTTTAGCGGCAGGTGTCGATGAAAAATGGTTAGAAGAACTTTATAGCAACTCCCTTTACGACACGGTTTATAATTCAGTAACTGAAATAAATTTTGAGGAAGTAGAGTATCCAGGGTTACCAACCGATACCCTAAAGGCGAGATTAGCCTTGTTAAATGCTAAAACACCATTTAACGTAGAATATAATCCGAGTCTTGAGAGTGTTATTAAATCGTATTTAAAAAACCGCAGAGAATTATTACAGCGCTTAATTAATTTAAGTGCATTTTACTTTCCAATGTTCGAGCGTGAGCTTGATAATTACAATTTGCCATTAGAAATTAAATATCTGGCGGTAGTAGAGTCGGCGTTGAAACCTCGTGCAAAATCTAGAGTAGGAGCGACCGGTTTATGGCAGTTTATGTTTAGTACCGGTAAAATGTACGGATTAGATGTTAGCAGTTATGTCGATGAACGTAGCGATCCTATAAAATCTACCGAAGCGGCGGCAAAATACCTGTCTAAACTTTATGAAATTTTTGGCGATTGGGATTTGGCTTTAGCAGCTTATAATTCTGGCCCTGGTAATGTTACCAAAGCGATTAGACGATCTGGAGGTTATCAGAACTACTGGAATATCAGACATAATTTACCACGTGAAACAGCGGGATATCTACCGGCATTTTTAGCCAACATGTATATTTTTGAGTACGCTGAAGAACACGGATTTACTAAGCCAAGACCGGAAGTCGCTTATTTTGAAACCGATACCATTCGTGTAAAACAAATGATTACTTTAGATCAGGTTGCAGAGGTTACTGGTGTTGCTATTGAAGAGCTTCAGTTTTTAAACCCGTCGTACAAACTCGATATTATTCCGTTTATAAAAGACGAAAATTACACACTGCGTTTACCAAGAACTGTAATAGGTGATTTTGTGACTAACGAGGAACAAATTTATGCCTTCGCAAAAACAGAATTTGATAAACGTGAAAAACCACTTCCGCAGTTTTTTGAAGCCGACTCTAAAACGGTTTACAAAGTGCGTTCAGGCGATTTTTTAGGTAAAATTGCAAGAAAATATGGGGTTCGTGTTAGTCAAATTAAGCAATGGAATGGTTTACGAAGTAACGATTTAAAAATAGGACAGCGTTTAACTATATACCCAAGAAATCCACATGTAGCGGTGGCAAACAGTGCGCCAACAAAGGCTGTTACAAGCAACGCAACAACTTATGTTGTTAAGAGCGGAGATACGCTTTGGGGTATTTCGCAAAAATTTCCTGGAGTTTCTGTTCAAAATATTAAAGATTGGAACGGTATTCGCGGTAATACTTTAAAACCGGGGATGAAACTTAAAATATCTAAGGGATAATTCCGTAAATTTATCGAACGATAAAACACCTTTTTATTAAAAATTGGATATCAATTAAAGTAAATTTGGGTGTTTGTCAGACTATTAAATCTATTAAAATTTAACAGATGAAAAATCTTTTTGTTTCAATTTTAACCTTATTACTTGTTGTGTCTTGTGGCGATAAAAAATCGTCTGAAAAGAAAATCGTTTTAGATTCATCTGGAAATATCAATAATGTTTCAGTGATTTTAGAAAACGATTTGTGGGATGGTAGTATTGGTGATGCCATTAGAAATGTTTTAGCTGCACCTCTTTATGGACTTCCTCAAGATGAGCCAACGTTTACTTTGAGTCAGATTCCACCTTCTGTATTCTCTGGTTTTGTAACTAAAAACAGGACCATTTTAAAAATTGAAATGAACAAAGAAGCGGCTGTTCAGTATTTAGATAATGTTTATGCACAGCCTCAAAAAGTTATTGTAGTTTCAGGAAAAGACAGAAGTGAGATTATTAACTTAATAAATGAAAATGGCTCTAAAATTGTTGAAACTTTTAAGGCTATGGAATTGAAAGCAAGACAGCGCCAAATGGCTAAATCGCCTCATAAATTTGATGTTATAAAACAAAAATTGGAGTTAACTCTTCAGTTTGATGCTGCATATTTTATAGCAAGAGAGGCTGATGATTTTTTCTGGATTAGAAAGGATATAACAACAGGAACAACGAATTTAATGATTTATGAATTACCATATTCAGCAATTAAAGATAACGATAGCGTTGTTAATGAGATTATTAAAATAAGGGATTCTGTTGCGAAGAAATATATTAAAGGCAGACAAGATGGAGAGTTAAAAGCTAATGGTGAAAAAATAGAGTCTTATATGACTACAGAAATGGCTTATGCGCCTTTTGTTACAGAAACAACCGTAAATGATTTAATGGCAATTGAAACCCGTGGTATTTGGGATTTAAAAAATGATTTTATGGGTGGCCCGTTTTTAAATTACGCTATAGAAGATAAAAAGAATAACAGATGGGTGGTTATTGAGGGTTTTGCCTTTGCGCCATCGGTTGAAAAACGAGATTATATGCTGGAGTTGGAATCCATTGTAAAATCGGTTAAAATTAATTAGAAATATACCATAACAAAAAAGCCAGCAAATTTTGCTGGCTTTTTTGTTTATAGATAAAAGATGATAATTATTGCTTATCTTCTTTCTTTTCGTCGTCTTTACTAGCGTCTTTAAATTCTTTAATTCCGCTTCCAAGTCCTCTCATTAATTCAGGGATTTTTTTACCTCCAAATAATAATAAAACTACTATAACTATTAGAGCTATTTGTAATGGGCCAATAGCACCTAAAAATATACTTGATGAGATCATAATTAAATATTTAGTTACGCAAAGTTAATAATTAAAGTTTAATAAAATCGTTATTAACAATAACTTTAGAATAAAGCAAAGCTATCATGCTATAATTTTAATTATTTTTGTTTTTATCATGGAAGATAAGAAGAAAAGACCGAAAAGAATAAAACGCAAATTACTTGACAAGTATCGCCTGGTAATCCTTAACGAGAACACTTTCGAGGAGCGTTTATCGCTTAAGTTAACGCGTCTAAATGTATTTGTTATAGCATCGCTATCAGCTATATTTTTAATGGTTGTAACCTGTTTAATTATAGCTTATACACCTTTAAGAGAGTATATTCCAGGGTATTCCTCTGCGGCTTTAAAAAAGAAGGCGACAGAGCTTAATTATAAGACTGATTCGTTACAACGCGTACTGGCATTAAACGATCGTTATTTCGAATCGATTAAACAGGTTTTAAAAGGCGATGTTAGTGTATCAGATGTAAATAAGGATTCTATTATTCAAGCTGTAAAATTAGAAGCCAGTCAGGTGGATTTTACGCCGAGTGCGGAAGATTCGTTATTAAGAGAACGAGTGGATAAGGAGGATAAATACAATCTTTTTGAATCGGCTACATCGGCATCCAATTTTTTATTGTTTTCTCCGGTTAACGGGACCATTAGTGAGCCTTACAACTTAAAGGAAAAGCATTATGCAGTAGATATTGTAGTAGCTAAAAATACACCAATAAAATCGGTTGCCGATGGGATTGTTATTTTTGCTGAGTGGACAGCAAGTACAGGTTATGTGGTTATTATTGAGCATAGTTATGGATTAATTTCGGTATATAAACATAATGCGGCACTTACTAAAGGTCAAGGCGATTTGGTTAAAGCGGGTGAAGTTATTGCAACTTCAGGTGATGAAGGCGAATTGTCGACGGGGCCACATTTACATTTTGAGCTTTGGAATGACGGTTATCCCGTTAATCCAACAAATTTTATAGATTTTAACTAGTATATGATTTCATTAAAATCGGCATTGGCGAAACCATTTGCCAAACGTATATATAAAAGTGTTTTAAAGTGGGCGAATAACCCTGTTGAAACACAGGAAAAGGTATTTCAGAATTTAATAGCCGATGCAGCAGGAACAGCCTTTGGCAAGGATCATGATTTTATAAGTATAAAAAATCATTCCGATTTTGTTAAGCGAGTTCCTATTCGAGATTACGAGGCTTTAAAGCCATATGTAGAGCGCGTGGTGGCAGGAGAAGAAGATGTACTTTGGAAATGGAAACCCATTTATTTTGCAAAAACATCAGGGACTACTTCTGGAGCGAAATACATTCCAATTACTAAGGAAAGTATGCCGTTTCATGTTGAAGCCGCACGTAATGCTATTTTGTTATACATCAATGAAACAGGTAACAGTAAGTTTGTTGATGGTAAAATGATTTTCCTCCAAGGGAGTCCTATTTTAAAAGAGCAAAACGGCATTCAGTTAGGAAGGCTTTCCGGAATTGTTGCACATTATGTGCCTAAATATCTTCAAAAAAACCGATTACCTTCATGGGAAACTAACTGTATTGATGATTGGGAAACCAAGGTTGATGCTATTGTTGAAGAAACCCTTCCTGAGAATATGACCGTGATTTCAGGAATTCCATCTTGGGTGCAGATGTATTTCGAGCGACTTCAGCAGAAAACCGGTAAGAAAGTCGGTGATATTTTTAAGAATTTCAATCTGTTTATTTTCGGAGGTGTCAATTATGAGCCATATCGAGCGAAATTTGAAAATCTTATAGGAAGAAAAGTCGATAGTATTGAGCTTTATCCGGCGAGTGAAGGTTTCTTTGCATATCAGGATAAACAAAATGAAAAAGGGATGCTTCTTTTACTAAATTCAGGTATTTTTTATGAGTTTATAAAAGCCGATGAATTTTTTACTGAAAACCCGAAACGAATCACGATAAAAGATGTTGAGATTGGGGTTAATTATGTGATGATTATTTCCACAAATGCCGGGCTTTGGGGGTATAATATAGGGGATACAATTCAGTTTACTTCTACGAAGCCTTATCGAGTTATTGTTTCCGGAAGAATCAAGCATTTTATCTCTGCCTTTGGAGAACATGTTATAGGAAAAGAAGTAGAGCAGGCCATGCAGGAAGCCATTTCAGAAACCAATATTAGGGTCTCGGAATTTACCGTGGCACCACAAATTAATCCTGAAGAAGGTTTGCCGTATCATGAATGGTTTGTTGAGTTTGAGAATGAACCGGATGACTTATCCGATTTGGAAAAACGTATCGATGAATCGCTTCAAAAGCAAAACATTTACTATTTCGATTTAATAGAAGGTAAAGTTTTAAGACCCCTTGTTATTCGGAAAGTAAAAAAGGACGGATTTAAAGAATATATGAAATCTATTGGTAAGTTAGGCGGACAGAATAAGTTACCAAGATTATCGAACGACAGAAGTATTGTTGAGGGTTTTCCTCATATCGATTAAATGAAATAATAGTATATTTGGCCGAATATTAGGACGTATGAGTAATAGAAAACATCACGAAAGAACACGAGCTCAAGAGAGTTCGAACGCCATTGAGCGGATGTATATTACTATGCGTCATTTGTTTAACCGTGGGTTTTATAAACCTATGGGGGTTTCTGGTGAAACGTTAAGACAAGCTTTGCTGCTTTTGCGTCCAGAGATTTACGGATCAATTGGTGATGAAAAAGCTGAGTTGGAAGGCTTACTTTATGTCATTGATCGTCTTCCAATGGGTATTGAAGAGTGTATGTTCATCAATTTAACAAGCGATGAAGGGTATTTAAATTCTCATTTTAAACCTATTATTCCTTCAAAACGTCGTCGTAATTGTTACCGCATAGATGCCGAGCAAATGAATATTGAAATTACGCGCGGCCGATCTGAGATTTACGATATCTTAACGCATTTAACGTTCTTGTTTGTTGAATCGCATAAAATAAGTAAACGTGTCGTAATTAACGAATCTGGGGCGACGACGCGCGATTGGATCAAGCTTGAAAAGGCTGTTCTTTTGAATAAAGAATTATCTCAGGAAGAGCGTGAAGTAGCCATAACACATACTGCAAATATTTTAGGAAGAACGTTTAATGAGTTGATGACGGTTTACAATCAGTTTGCTGTTGAAAATCAACCGGAGCGATTTTTACATATTATTTATTGGCTGGGTAAATTAGCCATTGAGGAGCAAACAACAAATAATAAACGTACAGTTACGTTCAGCCCAATGCTTAGAGAACGTATAGGGCACCATATTCACGGTGAAATCTGGTCAGATAATATCAAGGACATTCTTTTTAAGGAAGGACTTTTAGAGCGTCCAATTCATATTATTAGCGCTAATATGCATAGTGTAATGAATACTTTATTTGCTCCCAATGCGTTGAAATCATTAGTAGCTAAAGAAGATATTTTTAGGGTTTACGAAGCCATTAGTAAAAAAGAAAATGAACAGCTTCGAAGTAAAGTGAATAAAGAAGCGTTACAACGAGGTATGATTTATGTTAAAGATACTTCAGGAACAAATATAGATGTTCAAATTTTTGATACCAGCAAAATAGATGTTTCCAAAATTGATATTCCGGTAACATCAAGCTATATTGTGGAAAATAAGCCTGTAATTTTGGTAATGGATTATGCCTTTGGGGAACAAGCCTATGAAACCATAGATGAGCTTTTAAAACCGTTCAAAGTGAAAGGGAAGAACGTCCACTTAAATGTGGAATCGATTTCTATTATGGGTAAAGCAGGTATTTTACAAGGAGGTAAAGGCGACATTATGATTCCGTCTGCCCATATATTTGAAGGTACCGCCGATAATTATCCATTTGAAAATGAGCTTAAAAAAGAAGATTTAGAAAATCAAGGGGTCAATGTTTATGATGGAGCGATGATTACCGTTTTAGGGACTTCATTACAGAATAAGGATATTTTGAAATTCTTCCATAATTCTACCTGGAAAGTTATAGGTTTGGAAATGGAAGGTGCGCATTATCAAAAAGCCATTCAGGCGGCATCAAAAGTAAGAGGAAGTATTAGTAGTAATGTTAAAGTAAGATATGCGTATTATGCCAGTGATAACCCACTCGAAACGGGTGCGACCTTAGCTTCTGGAGGATTAGGAACCTCAGGTGTTAAGCCAACATATTTGATAACAAGAAAAATATTAGAACAAATTTTCAATTAATAATTTAATTTATGAGTAAAGAATTGCAAACGCCACCGCAATCATCTGAAGAAGTCGATTTAGGACAATTATTTAAGTTAATAGGTAATGCTTTCGACCGTTTTTTTAAGTTTATAGCTTCTATTTTTAAAGGTTTATTTAGTCTTGTTTTGATGTTGTTGATACATTTTTACAAACGTTTTGTGTGGTATGCTGGAGCTGTTATTTTGGGCGTTATTATTGGGTATATTTTAGATAAAAATACAGATACACTTTATGGTGCTAATATGTTTATAGAAACGAATTTCAATTCAACACGTCAGGTGTATGAAAACATAAAAGAGTTTCATCAATTAGCTCATGAAGACCATGATACTCTAGAATTAGCCAAGCGTTTAAAAATAACACCATCGGAAGCAGCTAGCCTAAAAGGGTTTTATATAGAGCCTGATATCGATGAAAATAGGCTCTCTGAAATGTACTCTGCATATTTTAATAGGTTGGACTCTGTCACTCAGATAGAAATGAATTATGATAAGTTTAAAAGCTCGATGAATGCATACAATTTTAAAATACATAAAATTGGCGTAGCTTCAGCTGATAAAGCTCTTTACAAAAAGATTGAAAAAGCTCTTGTTAAAGAGATTTCGTATAACGATTATTTACTGGAATTATTAAAGGTGAGTAATGATAACCTAAAAAAGAAAGATGAAATCTTAATAGATCAGGTTGCTAAAACAGATTCTTTATTAAAAGAATATTTAAAAATTAGAATTAATGAGTCTAAAAAAGAATCCAAATTAGGTTCTGGAACTAATCTGTACATGGGAGATGCTGAATCGACGAGCTTAATTGTGGATGAATCTAGAATTTTAGATAAACGCTTGGACCTAGAGGCAGAAAGGCGAGAAATTAATAGAGATCGAGTTGAGCAGCAAAATGTAGTTAATGTTTTAGCAGGATTTCCTGTTACGGGATATGATTACTCTACATTGACTGATAAGATGAAGTTTAAATTACCAATAGTATTATTAGGGTTAACATTAATGACATTTGTTTTATTAGGAATCTCTGAATATATAAAAGAACAAGTGAAATAAGATTTATAATGAAGGTTTTAATAACAGGTGGAGCGGGATTTATAGGATCTCATGTGGTAAAACTGTTTATTGAAAAATATCCAAATTATAAGATTTATAATTTGGACTTATTGACCTATGCAGGCAACCTGGAAAACCTTAAGGATATTGAAGATCGTTTTAATTATCAGTTTATAAAAGGAGATATTAATGATTCTGTTTTTATAAATCAGCTATTTCAAGAGTATCGTTTTGATGCGGTGATTCATTTAGCTGCCGAATCGCATGTGGATCGTTCAATTAGTGATCCTTTGACTTTTGTAAAAACAAATATTATTGGAACGGTTAATCTATTAAATGCGGCAAAAGAATTGTGGGCTAACAGTTTTGATAATAAACTGTTTTATCATGTAAGCACCGATGAAGTTTACGGAACCTTAGGAGAATCTGGGTTGTTTACCGAAACGACATCTTACAATCCCAATTCACCGTATTCAGCATCCAAAGCAGGTTCCGATCATTTTGTGAGAGCATATGGAGAAACATATGGTCTGCCATACATCATAACAAATTGTTCAAATAATTATGGGCAAAACCAGTTTCCAGAAAAGTTAATTCCATTGTTTATAAATAATATTATAAATAATAAACAGTTGCCAATTTATGGTGACGGCAATTATACTCGCGATTGGTTGTATGTTAAAGATCATGTATTAGCTATCGATTTGGTATTTCATAAAGGAAAAAATAAGGACACCTACAACATAGGAGGCTTTAATGAGTGGAAAAATATCGATTTGGTTAAGATATTATGTGCTCAAATGGATAAAAAATTGGGAAGAGTTTCTGGAACTTCAGAAAAATTAATAACCTATGTTAAAGATCGTCCTGGGCATGATTTAAGATATGCCATTGATGCATCTAAAATAAATACCGAATTAGGTTGGAAGCCTTCGGTAACTTTTGAAGAAGGTTTAGAAATAACGATAGATTGGTATTTGAATAACGTGGAATGGTTAAAAAATGTCACGACTGGCGAATACAAGAATTATTATAAAAAGCATTGTAGTTAAATGAAGGGTATCATTCTTGCAGGGGGATCAGGATCAAGATTACATCCGTTAACCTTATCGGTAAGTAAGCAGTTGATGCCTATTTACGATAAGCCTATGATATACTATCCGCTATCAACACTTATGTATGCTGGAATTCATGAAGTCTTGATTATTTCAACGCCTAAAGATTTACCATTATTTAAAGATTTATTGGGTGATGGTAAAAAGTATGGCTGTCAATTTGATTATGCTGTGCAGGAAGAACCTAACGGCTTAGCTGAAGCATTCTTAATTGGTGAAGATTTTATAGGAGATGATAAAGTAGCCTTAATTCTTGGTGATAACATCTTTTATGGAACAGGTTTAGCGAAACTATTGCAGGCGAATAATAATCCTGATGGTGGCATTATTTACGCCTATAGAGTTCATGATCCGGAACGGTATGGTGTCGTTGAGTTTGATGAGGCAGGTCAGGCGATTTCCATTGTGGAAAAACCAGAACATCCAAAATCAAACTATGCTGTTCCTGGTATTTATTTTTATGACAATTCAGTGGTTGAGATCGCTAAAAATATTAAACCTAGTCATCGAGGTGAACTTGAGATAACCGATGTCAATAAAGCCTATCTTAAACAAAAGAAGCTTCATGTGAGTATTTTAGATAGAGGGACTGCCTGGTTAGATACAGGCACGTTTCAATCGTTGATGCAGGCCTCTCAATTTGTAGAAGTCATAGAGGAACGTCAGGGTTTAAAAATTGGTGCTATTGAGGGTGCAGCCTATGAAATGGGATATATTAATGAAGAGCAGTTTAAAGCTTTAGCAGAGCCTTTATTGAAGAGTGGTTACGGAAAGAATTTATTGGGCTTATTGAATAAAAAATAATGATTGTAAAAGAAACAAAATTGAAAGGCTGTTTTGTTATTGAGCCTAAAATTTTTAATGATAGTAGAGGATATTTTTTTGAGAGTTTTAATCAAAAAACATTCAATGAACTTACAAATCAGAATGTGAATTTTGTTCAGGATAATGAGTCGTTTTCTTCCAAAGGGGTGCTTAGAGGGCTTCATTACCAAACAGGAGAGCATGCGCAGGCTAAGTTAGTGAGAGTTATTAAAGGTTGTATTTTGGATATTGCCGTTGATATAAGAACGGATTCTGAAACTTTTGGAGAATATATTGCTTTAGAATTGGCAGAGGACAGTAAAAAGCAGTTATTTATCCCTAGAGGTTTTGCGCACGGATTTGTGGTGTTAAGTGATACCGCTATTTTTTCATATAAATGCGATAATTTCTACAATGAAGAGTCCGAGGGAGGCATCATTTTTAATGATAAAGACTTAAATATTGATTGGGTGCTACCTGAAGGTGAGTTAATTATTTCAGAAAAGGACTTAGTGTTACCAAAATTAAAAGAAGCTAAGTTATGATTAATGTTTTAGTTACTGGGGGAAATGGACAGTTAACATCATGTATTAAGGATGTTGAAAAGAAATTTGATGGTTTAAATGTAATGTATACAGATTCGCAGGAATTGGATATTTGTGATTTAAACCAAGTACAATCGTTTTTTAAATCGCATGATATTGATTATTGTGTTAATTGTGCAGCCTATACGGCAGTAGATAAAGCTGAAGACGAACAAGAATTGGCGTTTAAAGTAAATGCCAAAGGAGTCAAAAATTTAGCTTTAGCTTGTAAGGAGTATCATGTTGTTTTAATTCATATCTCAACGGATTTCGTTTTTGATGGTATTAAAAGAGAACCTTATACAGAAGGGGATCAACCAAACCCTATTAGTGTTTATGGTGCTTCTAAATTACAAGGCGAAATTGAAATACAAAATATTCTGGAAAAGTATTTTATAATCAGAACCTCCTGGTTGTATTCTGAACATGGCAATAATTTTATGAAAACGATGCTATGTTTAGCCGAAACACGTGACGCAATTTCTGTAGTTGCCGATCAAATAGGTACGCCTACTTACGCTGGAGATTTAGCTAAAGTTATTTTAGATATAGTTAAAAATAAGACTAACGAATTTGGAGTCTATCACTATAGCAATGAGGGTGAAATTAGTTGGTTTGATTTTGCAAAAGAGATATTTAAAATTGCCAATTTAAATATAGAGCTAATTCCAATAGATAGTAGTAAATATATTACTAAAGCAAAAAGACCAACATATAGCGTTTTAAGTAAAGAAAAAATAAAGAATAAATTAGGAGTAGAGGTTCCACATTGGAGTTTTAGCCTAAAAAAAGTATTGATTAAAGAGTAGAAGCTGATTTAATATCATAATTAGATTTAATATTTTATGGGTTAAATCTTAAAAAAAGGAGATATTCTATCTGGTTTTGTTATTTTGTTCAACATTTGTTAATACTACTTGTTTATTGATATAAAGAATATGAATAATCTTGCAAAAATAACTTAATGTCCTATTTTTGTTGAGAAACTTTGGATGTAAAATTAATGATAAATGAAAAAAAAAGTTGCTTTAATTACGGGGGTAACAGGTCAAGATGGGGCCTATTTAAGTGAGTTCTTATTAAAAAAAGGTTATGAGGTTCATGGTGTTAAAAGAAGATCTTCTTTATTCAATACAGATAGAATAGATCATTTATATCAAGATCCTCATGTTGAAAATCGTAACTTTTTTCTTCATTACGGAGATTTAACCGATAGTACAAATTTAACTCGATTAATTCAGGAGGTACAGCCAGATGAAATTTATAATTTGGCTGCAATGAGCCATGTACATGTATCTTTTGAAATGCCTGAATATACAGGAAATGCAGATGGTTTAGGTACATTACGATTGTTAGAGGCTATTAGGTTATTAGGGATGGAGAATAAGACCAGAATTTATCAAGCGTCTACTTCAGAATTATACGGAAAGGTACAGGAAGTTCCCCAAACTGAGAAAACACCATTTTATCCAAGAAGTCCTTATGCTGTGGCGAAAATGTATGCCTATTGGATTACTGTAAATTATAGAGAAGCCTATGGTATATATGCGTGTAATGGTATTCTGTTTAATCATGAATCTCCAATTAGAGGGGAAACGTTTGTAACTCGTAAAATAACCAGAGCAACGTCGAGAATAGCGTTAGGATTACAAGATAAATTTTACTTAGGAAATTTAGATGCCCAACGCGATTGGGGGCACGCTAAAGATTACGTTCGTATGATGTGGATGATTCTTCAGGCCGAAGAAGCTGAAGATTGGGTAATTGCAACTAATAAAACCACTACTGTTCGAGATTTTGTAAAAATGAGTTTTGTAGAAGTAGGTATAGAATTAGAATTTAAAGGAGAAGGTGTTGATGAAAAAGCATTTGTAAAGGCTTGTAATAATCCAGAATATCAATTACCAATAGGAAAAGAAGTATTAGCTGTAGATCCTAAATATTTTAGACCAACAGAGGTTGATTTGTTAATTGGAGATGCTACAAAGGCCAAAGAAAAGCTTGGTTGGGTGCCAGAATACGATTTGCCGGCTTTAGTAAAAGATATGATGCAAAGTGACGTTAAGCTTATGAAAAAAGAGCAATATCTAAAAGATGGCGGGTATCAAATTATGAACTATTTTGAATAAATCTAATGGACAAACAAGCTAAAATTTATGTGGCTGGACATCGAGGTTTAGTAGGTAGTGCTATTTTAAAAAATCTTCAAGATAAAGGCTATAATAATATTATTACTCGAACGCATAAGGAACTTGATTTAACCAATCAGGTTGATGTGGCTTCTTTTTTTAAAGAAGAAGAGCCTGAGTATGTGTTTTTAGCAGCAGCCAAAGTAGGAGGTATCGTAGCAAATAATGTTTATAGAGCCGACTTTATTTATGAAAACATGATGATTCAGAATAATGTAATTCATCAAAGTTATGTTCATAATGTAAAGAAATTGTTGTTTTTAGGAAGTACTTGTATTTACCCTAAAAATGCCCCTCAACCTATGAATGAGGAGTATTTGTTAACCGATACTTTAGAATATACTAACGAACCTTATGCCATAGCTAAAATAGCTGGTATTAAGATGTGTGAAAGCTATAATTTGCAGTACGGCACGAATTTTATTTCGGTAATGCCTACAAACCTGTATGGCCCGAATGATAATTTCGATTTAGAAAAATCGCACGTTTTGCCGGCTTTAATCCGTAAAATATATCTCGCTAAATTATTGTCTGAATCAAAGTTTGATGAGGTAATACAGGATTTAAATGTTTCAAATATAGAAGAAGCCAAAGCGTATTTAACAAGGTTCGGAGTTTCCAAAAATAGTGTTGAAATCTGGGGTTCAGGAAAACCAAAGCGCGAATTTTTGTGGAGTGAAGACATGGCCGATGCCTGTGTGTTTCTAATGGAAAACAGAGATTTTAATGACTGCCATTCTGAACTTGTTTCAGAATCTAAGCACCAACCAGAAATCAGAAACACGCATATCAACATAGGCACAGGAACCGACGTGTCTATAAAAGAACTCGCCGAGACGATAAAAGACATTATTGGATTTAAAGGAAATTTAGTATTTAATACTGAAAAACCTGAAGGAACTATGCGTAAATTAACCGATGTGTCTAAACTTAATGGTTTAGGGTGGAAGCATAAAATTGAATTAAGAGAAGGGATTGAAAGGATATATAATTGGTATAAAGAAAAATAAAAGAAAGAATATGAACTATAAAGAACCAAAAGTAATAGCAGAGATAGGATGTAATCACAAAGGTGATTTTGATATTGCTATAGAATTATTGAACTTAGCTAAAGAATGCGGCGCAGATGTTGCTAAATTTCAAAAAAGAAATAACAAAGAACTATTAACTGAAGAACAGTATAACGCACCACACCCTAATCCAGCAAATTCTTATGGAAATACTTATGGTGAACATAGAGAATACCTTGAGTTTTCAGTAGATCAGCACAAAAAATTAAAGGAGCATTGCGATAGCATTGGTTTAGAGTACTCGACATCAGTTTGGGATGTAACTTCAGCTGAAGAAATGATAACTTTTAATCCAGGATTGCTAAAAGTACCTTCTGCTTGTAATAATAATTTTGACATGTTAAAGGTGTTAAGAGATGATTTTGAAGGCGATGTGCACCTTTCTTTTGGGATGACAAATCAAGAAGAGGAGAAGCAAATAATTGAGTTTTTTGAAGAAACAGATCAAGCTAAAAGTAGGTTAGTTATATATTCATGTACATCTGGTTATCCAGTTCCTTTTAAAGACGTTTGTTTATTAGAAATAACCAGACTTATTGAAGAATATGGAGATAGAGTAAAACATGTTGGTTTTTCTGGACATCATTTAGGTATTGCAATAGATAATGCAGCTTTTGCATTAGGAGCTAATTGGATTGAAAGACACTTTACTAAAGACAGAACCTGGAAAGGAACCGATCATGCCGCATCATTAGAACCTGCTGGAATGAGAAAATTATGTCGTGATTTAAAAGCAACATACGATGCTTTAAGTTATAAAGATTCTGAAATTCTTGAAATAGAACAAGTTCAAAGAGAAAAATTGAAATACAGAAAATAATGAGTGTTATAGCTTTTATTCCTGCGAGAGGAGGAAGCAAATCCATACCATTAAAAAATATTAAGAACTTTTGTGGCAAGCCACTAATATACTGGTCGCTCAAGGCTGCGAACGATTCTAAAGATATTACTAAAGTAGTTGTAGCAACAGATGATGCCAAAATAGAAAAGACAGTTCTTGATTTCGGTCTTAATAAGGTTGCTGTATATAGAAGAAATGATGAGAATGCTCAAGATACTTCTTCTTCAGAAAGTGTTATGCTCGAATATATTGAAAAGGAAAAATTAAGAAATAATGATACTTTTTTATTAATTCAAGCGACATCACCTTTATTAACAGCTTTAGATTTAGATAAAGGATTAGAAAAGTTTAAGCAACACGATTCCGTTCTTTCATGTGTAAGAACAAAACGTTTTTTTTGGACGGATAAAGGAGAGCCTCTAAATTATAATTATAAAAGCAGACCAAGACGACAGGATTTTGATGGTTTATTAATGGAAAATGGTGCATTTTATATTAATTCTGTAGCAAATATTTTAGACAGTAAAAACAGATTATCTGGGGATATAGGTATCACCGAAATGCCCGAATACACAGCTGTTGAAATTGATGAAGAAGAAGATTGGATTATTGCCGAATCTTTAATGAAGCGTTTTATTTTAAAGGAAAATAAACTTTCAAATGTTGATATCAAGCTTTTTGTAACAGATGTAGATGGCGTTTTAACAGATGCCGGAATGTATTACAGCGAGTCTGGAGACGAGTTAAAGAAGTTTAATACCCATGACGGTATGGCGTTTCAATTGTTGCGTGAACGAGGTATAAAAACCGCTATTGTAACTTCAGAAAATACTAAAATAGTCGAGAATAGAGCTAAGAAACTAAAGGTTGATTATTTGTATCAAGGCAAAAAGCATGGTGGCAAATTAGAGGCAGTATTAGATATGTGTAAAAAGGAAAATATCGATATAAAACAAGTAGCCTACATAGGTGATGATATTAATTGCTTTGAACTATTATCTCATGTAGATTTAGCAGCTTGCCCCAATAATGCATTAAGTAAAATAAAAAATATACCAAACATTATACATTTACAGAAAAATGGAGGCGAAGGTGTTGTTAGAGAATTTGTGGAAATAATTTTGAGTTAAATTAAATTTTGAAATGAATAAAATAATTTTAATTGGCACAGGAAATATTGGAAAAAGACATTTACAAGCAGTTATTAATTCGAACTTAGTTTCTGAAATTTATTGTTACGATTTATATCAAGATGCTTTAAAATCTATTCCAGAATTTTGCCAATCTAATGAAATTCCGAAGGATAAAATTTTTTTAGAGGGGTCTTTTGAAGAAATTCTTAAGAAAATAGATGAGAATTCTATTGTAATTGTTGCAACCACAGCAAATGGTAGAATGGAATTACTTGTCCCTATAATTCAAAGAAAACCAAAAGCAATTGTATTAGAAAAGCCTGTTGTTCAGTATAAAGAACAATATGAAGAATTGGAAAAATTGGCAGAGCAACTTGCTGTTAATATCTATGTTAATTTTATTGCTCATGCTCAGAATTTTTACAAACGAATTTATAAGGAGTTAGAGGAAACTGAAGAGTTATCTTTTTATACTAGTATGCCGAGGTGGGGTTTGTCAACAGTGGGTATTCATCAAATTGAATTATTTTTATGGCTTTCAAAGAGTAAATCATATGAAATAGCTTATTCCAATTCAAATTTAGTTTACGAACAAAAAAGAAAAGGATTTGAAGATGTTGCAGGAACCATTTTAATAAAAAATGAAAAAGGACATATTGCATCTATAAGAAGTTTAATTTCAGATAAAAATCCATCCTCAATTCAAATCTGTTCTAATAAGAATAATTACACTATATATGAGAGCTTAAATAAATTAATTATCGCAGATAAAACAGGTGTACATATGGAGGATTTAAATGTAAAATTTGTTAGCCAATATATGAATGAAGTTGTTGACGATATATTTACAAATAAAAAGGTCTATTTACCAACAATAGCGAGTAGTCGTTTAGCACATAATGTGTTATTTGATTTTTTAAGAATACACAAATTAGAAGGATTAAATATTACTTAAAATGAAAAATATTGGATTTATAGGATGTGGAAAAATTGCCCCATTTCATGCAGAAGTTTTAATTCACCTTGGAAAAAGAATTAAAGCAGTTTCTAATCGTTCAATTTCGGAAAGAGTAAAAGAGTTTCAATTAGAATATAATGTTGAAAGCATCTATACAGATTGGAAAGAAATGATAGAAAATGAAGAGTTAGATGCTATCTGGTTAATGACAAGCTGGGATTCAATCGAAAATATTGTAATAGAGCTCATAAAGTATAAAATTCCATTATTTGTTGAAAAGCCTATTGCGTTAAGTTCAGAAGGAGTTAATAAAATAATAGAAGAGAAACAAAAGTATGGTACAAAATTGCAGATTGGACATAATAGAAGATTTTATAATTTTATCCCTAAATTAAAATCTAAATTAAAAGACTCAGATGTTCTTAGGTCTGTTCAGGTTGAAATTCCAGAAACCACTAAAAATAAAGACAAAAAAAATAAAGATTTTTTATGGGTTCATAATTCATCTCATGTAGTTGATTTGTTAACTTATTTATTGGGAGAATTAAAAGTCATAGATATTTGCAAGTCTAAATATGATGATGAAAGTTTTAATACTTTTAATGGTTTATTAAAAACCAAGGAAGAAGTTCCTGTACATTTAATTTCTAATTGGAATGCACCTGCAAATTTCGGTATTAAATTTTATACAAATAATAAAATAATAGAATTAAAGCCTATTGAATTTTATTCTATATATGAAGGGTTTGATATTCAAGAACCTACTTTAGAAACGCCCGTAAGACAATATAATCCGCGTTTAGTGCACAAGGAATATTGTAATAAAAGCGAAGATGAATTTAAACCAGGGTTTTTGGAGCAAGCAAAATATTTTTTTAAAGAAGATGCTGAAGGTTCTAATAAATTTGAGCCTACTTCTTTGGAAGAAGCACTTTGTACTTCTAAACTGATTGAAGAGATTTTGGCGTGAAAAGATATAACTATTCCTCAACAGAATTAGCCATGAACTCCCTAGGTTAAGTTTTAAAAATTTGGAAAAAAAAATTCTAATCATAGCAGATTCCTTGGCAATGCCAAGAGGAGAGGTTCCTTTTGAAATGACTTGGCCATATATGTTACAGTCAACTTATAGGAAGTACTACTTTATTGATAAAACAAGAAGGGCTTCCACTAGTGAAAGATTAGTTGAAGAAGGAGGAGGTTACAAAAATATTGAGCGTGGAGCAGATTTATTAGAGCATTATAAGCCAAATGTGGTAATAACTCAAATAGGGATAACAGATTGTTCTCCTAGATATTTGAAGAAAGCATCTGTTGTTTATAAATTAATAAATTATTCGCCTAATTTTTTATCAAATGTAGTGTATTATTTTTTGAAAAAATATGCTCGACGAAAATTAGAGTATGCAGATGTTTCATTAGATAAATTTAGGAAGAACTGGCTTAATTATATCGAAAGAGCGAAAATGTTGGAAACTAAAATCATATGTTTAGCAATTGCTCCTCCTACGAATTCTTTCATAAATAAAAGTCCTGAAATTAGCGAAGCAATTATTAAATATAATTCTTGTTTAGAGGAGTTATCATTCAAAAACAAGAATTTTAATTTTATTCAGCCATTTTCTCAGGAATTGATGGAAGAATTTGCTATTGATGAATTACATGTTGGATCCAAAGGGCATAAACATATTTACAATACATTAAAGACCTTTTTTTGAGTAAGTTAATTAAAAACACTGTTATATATTCTTTAGGAAGAATACTGCCGCAAGTAGTGGGTTTTATTTTACTTCCTATATATACTCAATATATGACTCCAAACGAATATGGAATAGCTCAATCCATGCAAATTTTAACTACTGTTTTGGCTATTCTTTTTTCTTTGGCAACTGAGCGATCTATTTTTAGATTATTTTATGATTTTCGAGACCTAGATAAAAGAAAATTGCTTATTGGTAATATTACTATTGTTGTTTCTTTTGTTTCTGTTTTTTGTTTATTTCTACTATTTCAGCTTAAAGAATATGTTAATTTTATATTTTCTACCATTCCATTTTATCCATATTATTCTTTAGCAATTTTTAATACTTTTTTTTTAGCATTTTCATTTATACCTAACAATTTATTTCAAGTTAAAGGAGAGGCGTTTAATTTTACCATAGTTTCTATGGTTGCATTTTGTCTTAATGTTTGTTTTATTTTGTTTTTTGTAGTTTTTAAAAAACAAGGTGCAGCGGGAATGCTTAAGGGACAGATGATTGCAAATGGAATAATGTTTTTACTTTATTTATATATAATATTTAAAAATTCAATCTTGACAATTAATTATGGGATTATGAAGCAAATTTTGCAATTTTCATTACCTATGATTCCAGCACTTTTTGCATCATGGTTATTAAATATGTCTAATAGAGTATTTATTGAAAAATTTTTGCCACCTCAAGATGCTTTGTTTCAAATTGGTCTATTTTCACTAGCCTTTAAAATATCAAGTGTTGGTACTATTTTATTAGGTGCAATTAATACAGCGTATAATCCTGTTTTTTATAAATTAGCATCACAGGAGGATCAGGTTAAAGGTAAAGAAACACTTAAAGATCTTAACTATATTTTTACGCTAATATCGTTGTTTCTATGTTTTTGTATAGCATGTTTATCCTCGGAGTTGGTCTCTTTTTTTGATTCTAAATACATGACTTCAAGTAAGTTTATTCCTGTTTTTGTTATTTCTATTTTTATCACCCAAATAGTAAGCCTGTTTAATTTGATGATTTATCAAAATAAAAAGACTCTGTCTATAATGTTTATAATATTTGGAAGTTCTTTAGTTACAGTTATTTTTAACATTATTTTAATTCCTGTATTTGGAAGTATTGGTGCTGCCTGGGCAACTGTTTTGGGTGTTTTTTTTAATATGGTATTAGTTATTTCTTATGCCAAGAAAAATTATTATGTGCCATTTTTATTTTATAGAATTATATCCTATGTTATTGTTTCTGTTTTGTCATTCTTTTTAATAAGTGTTATGAATATTGATAATAAAATTTTAAGTTTAGTTGTAAAGAGTATTATTTTATTGTTAATAGGGTGTTTTTTGTTTCAGATAAATAAACAAAAATTTTTAATGGTAAGAAAAGTATAATGAAGTTGATTATCAAACTAATTTTGATCCTAAGGGTCGATAAAATAAAGAATATTTTTGATCAAGTATTTTTTTTAGCCAAGCTTCATAAATATGAAAAAGATAGTAATCAAAAAATTAACTTTATAAGTCAGGGTTCTAATAGGTTGTTTTTACTAGGAGATTTAAAGAAATTTAAAATTCATCCAACCAGTCATTTAAAATCTGACACAACAATTGAATGTTCTGGCGGTGTAGAAATAGGAAAATATTTTCATACAGGTAAAGGGTTGGTTATTTTCTCAACAAATCACAACTACAATTCTAAAGTGAAAATTCCGTATGATGAGATAAGTATTAACCAAAAGGTCATAATAAAGGATTTTGTCTGGTTAGGAGCAAATGTAACCATCGTGCCAGGGGTTACTATCGGGGAAGGCGTTGTTGTTGGAGCTGGGGCTGTAGTAACTAAAGATGTTCCTGATTATGCCATTATAGGAGGAAACCCAGCCAAGATTATTAAATATAGAGATATAGATGTTTTTAATAAATTAAAACAAGAAGGAGAATTCTTTTAATGAAAAACAAGATTATTATTTTTTGTCAGGCAAGTGCAGATTTATTGTATACTTTAGATTTACTTAAAAAATATGATCAAGCAATTGTTTATGTTATTAACGTAACAAGTAATTATGATTTTTTAGTTTCTTTAAATTTAAGACATGTTGAGGTGATATACTTACCATATATTAAATTTTCTTTTTTTGATCCGTATAGTATTTTAAATGCTAGAAATCAAATAAAGCAAAAATGGGCTGATTTGTTTAAAAATTATAGTGGTGAAGAAATTATTTTTTTCTCAACTTCTTATGACTGGTTTACGGCCTCAATGGTTAGTAGATTATCAAAAAGTAATAATATAAGATATTATAATCATTATGATCATTTAACAAGTCTTCAAGGAGAAGATAGTTTCTCTTTGAAAAGAATTATTAAGCGGGAAATTTTTAAGTTTATTACAAATACTCGGTTTAAGGCTTTATCTAAAGTTAATTTTCCAAAATTTGATTATGAATTCTATAATATTAATAAGGAAGATATTGTTGTTAAGCCAGACATTCCTCAAGAATTATTGTATGGACCAAAAGAAGAAGGAAATAAAGTATTGTTTTTTATCTCGCCAGCTGAAATAGATTATTTAACAAAGGAGTCTTTTTTAGAATTGATGCAGATATTAATTAGAATAAAGGAGAAGGGATATAGATTAGTGGTAAAAGGTCATCCTAGGTTAGGTGAGCCTAAACAATTTATAGAAATGGCCGATATTATAATTCCTAAGTCTATACCAAGTGAGTTTTTAAATTATAATTGTTATGATTTTGTATTAGGTGTAACAAGCGCTGCTTTATGTTATCCGGCAGAAAAGGAATTAAACATTGTTTTTTCACTTACCGATAAGTTGGTATTTAAAGACAAAGCAAAGCAAAAGGGGTTTAAAGATTATATAAATAATTATTCTAGAAATAGAGTTTTATTCAATATGGATATGGACAAATTGTTTAAATAAAAAATAATTTAATCAATTTTGAATATTGAAAAGCTTTTAATAATCTGTGAAAATAATTGATAATATTTTTGATGTATCTCTGGTGTAATTATAGAGAAGTTAAACATGAATATACTTAAATATAAAAAAATACAACTAGAGAGCCTGTTTTCTATACCTCTATTAATATGTTTTATTATCAACCCATTGTTTGGTGTCTTATTATTTGGGATTTATATAATTGGTAGTGACAGGTCTCTTAATTTAATAGTTAAGTTAAGTCCTTATTTAATAGCTTTATTTATCGGTTGTGTTAACGCAACTAAAGTGCCAGAAAATGATTTAGTGTGGTATCTGAGTGAGTATCTGCGTGCAGGAAACATGTCTTTTTCAGAGTATATAGCCAGTTTTGGGACATTTAATAACACGGTAGGAATATTAGCTTCTGGAAAAGAAGCAGCATTCGCTGTGTTTAATTATATATCCTATCAGTTTTTTGGAGACAATACTAAACTATATGTACTTTTTTACAGCTTTGTTGCTTACAGCTTTTTGAATGTATCAATTTATAAATTTGGAAAGGCATTAAAAATTCCAAATAAATATATTATTACAAGTATATTTATAATGGCTTTTACCCCTTATATCTTTACAATGTCTGCCATATTATTGCGACAATTTTTAGCGGCTGCTATTTTAATGTATGTTTTAGTAAACAGGCTTTTGTATGAAAAAAAATCTTATGTGTTATTAATAGTTATGTTTATGGTTCATTCTTCTGCATTTCTATTTGTGCCTTTTATATTTGTACCCTTTTTTAATAAAAGTTTACTACATAAAAATACATTTCTATATTACTTAATAATTTTAATAGTTCTTTTTAATATTCAAAATATAGCTAAAGTATTGTTGCCAATATTCGAGAATATATCAACCATTAAATATATACTAACAAGGGCTAGTGAAGATACAACTTTTGATTTAGGTCAATTGTCTTTAGCAAAAAGAATTACATCTATATTAACGGCGGTTTTGCCGTTAATTTTAATTTATATATTAAAACCAAGATTAAAAAAAGAAACTGGAATTATTCATTTTTTTAATGTTCTTTTGATGTTAGTTATTTTTATATTTGCGAATTTGCATCAATCAGAATTATCAAATAGATTTAATTTCTATGTTTGGCAATTTTTCCCTTTTGTATTTCTCTTATATATTTGGTATTTTAAGCTGAATAGATTGATATTATTATTATTAATGATATTTATCGTTTTGTTTTTTATTTATTATTTAAGTGCGGGTATGTGGACCTATACAGTTGGTTTTGGTGTCTATTATTATTCTCTAATTCATTATTTTATTATATAAATGAAGATTATATCTGTATTAATTACGTCATTTAATCGTAAATCTAAAACTATTAAGTGTTTGGAAAAGCTATTTTCTCAAAACGAAGGAGATTTTAATCTTAAAGTTTTTTTAGTTGATGATGGTTCTAGTGATGGTACATCAGAGGCGATCAGAGAAAAGTATCCTCAAGTGATTATTTTACAAGGAGATGGGAATTTGTATTGGAATAGAGGTATGTATAAAGCATGGGCAGAAGCCTCTAAAGAAGGCGCTGATTGTTATTTATGGCTTAATGACGACACTTTTTTATACGAAGATGCTATCAACAACATGTTAAAAGCTTTAGATATAGTTGAAAAAGAATCTATAATTATTGGAACAACCTGTTCAATTTCTAATAAGGAATTAACAACATATGGTTGCCGTGATGATAAGAAAGTAATTCAGAATGACGGTGTCATGAGAGAATGTAAAACATTTAATGGAAACTGTGTTTTAGTGCCGAGTAGTGTGTATTCTAAATTAGGTAATTTAGATTATAAATTCAGACATTCTTTTGGAGATATTGAATATGGGATGAGAGCTGATAAATATGGAATAAAGGCCTTTAATGTTTCAAATCATATTGGTACATGTGAGTTACACGATTCTTTAAAAAGTTGTTTTTCACCAAAGGTTTCAATTAATAATAGATTTAAACATTTCTATTCACCATTAGGGATGAATCCATTTGAATTCTTTTATTTAAATAATAAATATAAAGGATTTTTTGCTGCTTTAAAAGTTTTTATAACTACACATGTAAGAGTTTTATTTCCTCATTTATGGCTATCTAATTAACTTATTATGCGAGAAACTAAATACTCTATTATTATTCCTCATAAAAATTCTTTTGAATCTTTAAAGAGACTTTTGAGTACTATACCAAAATCAGATGATTTTCAAGTTATTGTTGTGGATGATAATAGTGAACCTGATGAAAAAGACAAGCTAGTAGGGTGTAAATTCAATGGTAATGTAAACGTAATATTTAATAAAGACTCTGTAGGTGCTGGTAAAGCGAGAAATATAGCTTTAGAGACAGCTTTAGGAAAATGGATTCTTTTTGCTGATGCGGATGATTTTTTTACTTCTAATTTAGAGGTATTATTAGAAGAGTTTTATACTACAGAACAAGATATTGTCTATTTTGGAACAACTAGTATATTTAATGATACGGGGTTAGAAGGAAATAGACATCAACGATATATGGCCTTGGTTACAGATTATCTTAAAGATATAAACAATGAGGACAAACTAAGATATTATTACACCCCTCCTTGGAGTAAGATGATTAGAAGAGAAATAGTTGTCAACAATAAAATTTATTTCGAGGAGATTATAGCATCTAATGACATATTATTCTCTTTAAAATTGGCTTATTATGCTAGGTCAATTACGGCTTCAGATAACATTTTATATATTATTACTATGTCAGCAGGTAGCTTGACAAACTCTTTTAGTAAGAGACATTTTGATTCTAAGTTCAATGCTGCACTGAGAGCAAATAAGTTTCTTTGTTCGATAAAGAAAAAGAGATACCAACAATCTATATTATATTTCTTGGCTAAATCTTATAAGTTTGGTTTAAAATATATGATTTATGTGATATGTCTTTTGGTGAAGAATAGATCTAATATTTTAATAGGATTTGAAAAAATTTTTGAATACAAAAAGGTATTGAATCAAAGAGAAAACTCAAAATATTTAGTAAAAAAGGATTAGTTATTATTTTTATGAATTCAGTGGATGTGTTAAATATTAAGATTGACTCAATTAATTGTGATGATCTATTGGTTAATATGAAAGATGGAATTGTATTTACTCCAAATTTAGACCATTTAGTTAAACTTCAAAAAGATAAAGAGTTTTATGAAGCATATAAAAAAGCAGACTGGGTTTTATGTGATAGTAGAATAATCTTTTTTTATTCTAAAATTTTAGATAAAAAAATAAAGCAGACTATATCAGGATCAAGTTTCTTTCCAAAATTTTATAATTACCATAAAGACAATAAAAATATGAAAATATTTTTATTGGGTGCTGCGGAAGGAGTAGCTGAGATAGCTAAAAATAAAATTAATGACAAATTAAAAAGATCAATAATTATAGAAACATATTCTCCTCCTTATGGATTTGAAAGTGATGAGCAAGAATGTAATAAAATAATAAAAATAATTAATGCTTCAAAAGCAAATGTACTAGTAGTTGGTTTAGGAGCACCGAAACAGGAAAAGTGGATTGTAAAGTATAAAGGTAAATTGCCTGGAGTAGAGTTGTTTATGGCCTTGGGGGCAACCATTGATTTTGAAGCAGGAAATGTTAAAAGAGCTCCGGTTTTTTTTCAAACTTTTGGACTAGAGTGGCTTTATAGGTTGGTTAAAGAACCTAGAAGGTTATGGAAACGTTATTTAATAGACGATTTACCTTTTTTTTATTTGATTTTAAAACAAAAATTCGGCTTTTATAAAAACCCCTTTGAAAAGTTGTAAATGAATAGTGATTTAAATGATAAATAAAAAACACATCAATATCTTTGATAAGATTAGTAATTTTCTAATTATATCTTTTGCTTTTTTTCTACCTGTTAGCCAAAGAATATCAACAATTAATATTGTTGTATTAGTTATTATATCGTTTTTCTCTTTTAAGAAGGAAAATATTAATATTAAAATAGGATTTATTTATCCTGTGATACTTTATTTGCTTTATTGTTTATCGATTCTTTATTCAAGTGAATTGCAATGGGGAGTAATTGAACAAAAAGCATCATTATTAGCATTTCCTATAATTTTTATGCTAAATAAAAGTACCGTGCTAACTTATAGGAAGGTTCTAAAATGGTTTGTTTTGGGTTGCGTCGTTGCTCTTTGCTATTGTGAATTAACTGCCTTATTTCATTCAATTGATATAGAAAATTTTTATTTCGATTCAAGACTAAATGAAAATATTAGTTTGAGTAAATCTCTAAGTAATGATCAAAACTATTTTTTTAGCTATCCATTTTCAATAATTCACCAAACAGTTTATTTCGCCATGTATTTGTCTTTGGCGATAGTAATTTTAATTTACGAAGAAACTGTTCTTAAAAGTAAAGTAATTAGAATTTTCTGTTTTGCATTTTTATTACTCGGTATTTTTCAAACTTTAAACAAGGCTGCTATTATCGTTTTATTATCAATATTATTGGTTTATTTATTTAAAGTTATTAAAAATAGAAAGATTGCTTTACTTGGAGGGTTTTTTCTAATAGTCGGAGGAATTACTTTGTTTATAATGAACCCAAGGTTTGAGAGTTTTAGAAAATCAATTTTTGAAACCAAAGATGAGATTAAAGTTAAAGACTTCAGGCAAATAAAGAATAATGATCCTAATAGAAAGAATTTTAGAGTTATGCTATGGAGTTCAGCAATTGATTTAATTCAAAAAAATCCAATTATAGGAATTGGTGCTGGGGGATCTCATAATCGACTTTATGAAGTTTTTGCAGTAAAAAGGCAATGGTATGATAAGAAGGAGAAATATCATGCCCATAATCAATATCTTCAAATTTTACTTGATATTGGCATTTTAGGGTTTATTCCTTTTTTTTTAATTTTTAAAGAATTGGGCAATCATATAAAGAATGATAGTATTATTATTAGTTTTATTCTAATTATTGGAATTAATTTTTTATTTGAGTCCATGTTTGAAAGGTATTCAGGAATATCTTTTTTTAGTTTTTTCTATTGTCTATTTGTATCACAATCAATAAATAAAAAATATGCAAGTTAAATCAATATGCTGCATCGGAGCAGGCTACGTAGGAGGGCCAACCATGGCTGTTATTGCGCAAAAATGTCCACATATAAAAGTAACGGTTGTTGATGTTAATGCATCCAGAATAGCCGCCTGGAATGATGAAAATTTAGATAATCTACCGGTATTTGAACCAGGTTTAGATAATATTGTAGGTGAAGCTCGTGGTAGAAATTTGTTTTTCTCTACAGATGTAGATCAGGCAATCGATGAAGCCGATATGATTTTTATATCGGTTAACACGCCAACAAAAACCTACGGAAAGGGTAAAGGGATGGCGGCCGATTTAAAATATATTGAGTTATGTGCTCGTCAAATAGCTTCAGTTTCTAAAACAAATAAAATAGTTGTTGAAAAGTCGACTTTGCCAGTACGTACGGCTTCAGCAATTAAAAATATATTAGATCATACAGGTAATGGGGTGGAATTTCAAATATTATCGAATCCTGAGTTTTTAGCAGAAGGAACAGCTGTTGAAGATTTATTTGCTCCAGATCGTGTATTAATCGGAGGCGATACTTCAGATAAAGGACAGGAAGCCATTCAGGCTTTAGTTGACGTTTACGCTAACTGGGTGCCCAAAGAACGCATTTTAACTACTAATGTTTGGTCTTCTGAGTTATCTAAGCTTACTGCAAACGCCTTTTTAGCGCAACGTGTATCATCTATCAACTCATTGTCGGCACTTTGTGAAAAAACAGGAGCGGATGTTAATGAAGTAGCCAAAGCCATTGGACTGGACTCTAGGATTGGTTCTAAGTTCTTAAAATCTTCAGTTGGGTTCGGAGGGTCTTGTTTTCAAAAAGACATCTTAAATCTCGTTTATATCGCCAAAACCTATGGGTTAAATGAGGTTGCCGATTATTGGGAGCAGGTCATCATTATGAACGATTATCAAAAGAATCGTTTTTCTAATAATATTGTCAGTACCCTATATAATACGGTTTCAGGAAAGAAAATCACATTCTTAGGCTGGGCGTTCAAAAAAGACACAAACGATACTCGGGAGTCTGCAGCAATACAAGTGGCCGATAATCTATTGAATGAACAAGCGCAAATTGAAGTTTACGATCCTAAGGTTATTGAAGAGCGTATGTATGCCGATTTAGATTATTTAAATACCCGTACTGAAGACGAAAACAGAAGTTTATTGAAGGTTAAAAACGATCCGTACGAAGCTTGTAAAGATTCCCATGCTATTGCGGTCTTAACTGAGTGGGATGAGTTTAAAACTTATGACTGGCAACGTATTTACGATAATATGCTCAAACCAGCTTTCGTGTTTGACGGACGAGGTATTTTAGACACAAAAGCTTTAGAAAAGATTGGTTTTGTATGCTATTCTATTGGTAAAGGATAAATATAAGCATTCTCTTGAGGGGATCATAGGGACGTTTTTTTTAAATCTGTTTGTTATAAATTTCTAACATAAAGTTTTATGCCTAAAACCTAAAACAGGAATTTGATAAATAAAACAGTTTATTAAACATATTCTTTTAAATTTGTTAGCTGTAAAATAAGACAAAAGTAACTAACATTTGAAACGTGTATTAATAACTGGTGCTGCGGGATTTTTAGGATCACATTTATGTGATCGCTTTATTAATGAAGGTTTTTATGTTATTGGTATGGATAACTTCATTACAGGAGACAAAAAGAATCTTGAGCATTTAGAATCAGACCCTAAATTTGAATTTATAGAACACGATGTTACCGAGTTTATTAAAATTGAAGGGAATTTAGATTATATCCTTCATTTTGCATCTCCTGCGAGTCCCATAGATTATCTTAAAATTCCTATTCAAACCTTAAAGGTGGGATCCTTAGGAACTCACAATTTGTTGGGCTTAGCTAAAGCTAAAAAAGCAAGAATATTAATTGCCTCAACGTCTGAGGTCTACGGTGATCCGTTAGTGCATCCACAATCTGAGGATTATTATGGAAATGTAAATACTATAGGGCCAAGAGGTGTTTATGATGAGGCGAAACGTTTCCAAGAGTCTATAACCATGGCTTATCATCGTTTTCATGGATTAGAAACTCGCATTGTTCGGATTTTTAATACTTATGGACCAAGAATGCGACTGAATGATGGTCGCGTTATTCCTGCTTTTATGGGTCAGGCTCTGAGAGGGGAAGACTTAACGGTTTTTGGGGATGGTTCGCAAACCCGATCGTTTTGTTATGTAGACGATCAGGTTGAAGGTATTTATCGATTATTATTTAGTGACTATGCCTATCCGGTTAATATTGGAAATCCTCATGAAATTTCAATTAAAGATTTTGCTGAAGAAATCATTAAATTAACAAATACATCTCAGAAGGTTATTTATAAAGAGCTACCAATTGATGATCCATTACAACGACAACCAGATATAAGTTTAGCTAAAAAACTATTACATTGGGAGCCGAAAGTAACTCGAGAACAGGGTATGAAATGGACGTTTGATTATTTTAAAACTTTATCTGAAGAGGAGTTATTTAAAAGCGAGCACAAAGATTTTAAACAACATATAAAAAAGTAAATTGAGTACAAACCAAAAAGGACGATTTTCTAAATTTATTAATCCCATATCACGTTGTATTGATATTGGGCTTATGGTAGGAACCATTTTTTTGTTTGAAATAAACTTTAACCATGTTTATTTTTTTCTATTGTATCTGGTGCTTTTTTGGGAAGCCATCGCCTTTTATAATCATTTTTATGAGGTGCAAAGGCATACAAGACTGTTTCAAATCGTAGCGTTGTTGTTAAGACAGTTTGTGTTACTTGCTTTTGCGTTGTATGCTTATATTGGGTTTTTTAAGCAGCCTAATATTAGTCGTCTGGCTTTGGGTGAGTATTTAATTACTATTTTTCTTTTAGTGTCCTTTTTTAAGATTTTAACGTTTTTCTTACTAAACAGATATCGGGCTGTTTTAGGTGGAAATTTAAGAAATGTTATTGTTTTAGGTAATACAGAAAAGTCTAGGCAATTAATTAAAATTTTTAACACCAAACTTCATTTTGGTTATAAGTTTAAGAAACAGTTTATTGTTAAAGATGATGATTTTTCACTTAAAAAATGTTTCGATTATATTATTGAAAATGATATTAATGAGATTTACTTTTCAGTAGCAGCATTGACAAATAAACAAATCAATAAGCTAATTGATTTTGCCGATAATAATTTAAGAGAGTTAAAATTTATACCCGATAATAAGGATATTTATTCAAGAAAACTTAAATACGAATATTACGATTATATCCCGATTCTTTCCATGAGGGATATCGCTATTCAGGAGCCTGTTAATAAATTTGCAAAGCGAGCTTTCGATATTATTTTTTCGTCCTGTGTTATTGTTTTCTTATTGTCTTGGTTAACACCGATTTTAGCTATTATTATTCGTTTAGAATCTAAAGGACCAATATTCTTTAAACAATCTAGAAACGGATTTAATTACAAGGAATTTGATTGTTATAAGTTTAGGTCTATGACACCTAACGACAATGCGCATGAGCAACAAGCCACAAAAGGGGATATGAGAATAACCAAAGTGGGCGCATTTATTCGTAAAACGAGTATAGATGAATTGCCACAGTTTTTTAATGTGCTTTTCGGTGATATGTCTGTGGTTGGTCCAAGACCACATATGGTGAAGCATACCAATATGTATGCCGAGAGAATCGATAAATTTATGGTGCGCCACTTTGTGAAACCTGGTATTACGGGATTGGCTCAAACAAGTGGTTTTAGAGGAGAGATTGAAACAGATAAAGATATTGTTAACCGCGTTAAGTACGATATTTTTTATATAGAAAACTGGTCGTTGTTGCTTGATTTAAAAATTGTGATTCAGACGTTTCTAAACGCTGTTAAAGGTGAGGAAAAGGCATATTAATGGTTGGGTTGGTTTCTATAGTAACACCTTCGTATAATTCGGCAAAGTATATTACTGAAACCATTCAATCTGTTCAAAAGCAAACCTACCAAAATTGGGAATGGATGATTATTGATGACGGCTCCACCGATAACACTGTTGCTCTTGTAGAAGTATTTGCTAAAAAAGATACCAGAATAAAATTAATACCCTTAAAATTTAATGCAGGTCCTTCTAAGGCAAGGAATATTGGTATTAATAAAATTAAAGGGGAATACATGACTTTTCTGGATGCCGATGATATCTGGTTTCCAGATTTTATTGAAAACAGTATCAAGACCATTCAAAGTACTAAAATTCCGTTTGTGTTTTCATCTTATAAAAGATCAGACGAAGATTTAAACTTTATCTATTCTGATTTCATTGTTCCGCAGCGGGTCAATTATTACGATATACTTAAGTCTAATTCTATAAGTTGCTTAACAGCGTTTTTAGACATTAGTGTACTGGGGAAAAAGCAAATGCCAGAAATAAAAAAAAGGCAGGATATGGGATTGTGGCTTCAGTATTTAAAGGAGATTCCTTTTGCCTATGGAATACAGGAACCCAAGGCTATTTATAGAATTCGAAAACATTCGCTTTCCAGAAATAAAAAGAGATTAATTAAATATCAATGGCAGTTTTATAGAGATGTTGAAAATTTAAGTGTTTTAAGTTCTGTATACTACATGTTTCAGTGGATGTACAGAGGCATTTTAAAATACAAAAACTAGACAAAGGACTTAAACTGCTTCAATTTCCCGCTTTTTTCGCGATTTAATCGCTCTTTTTGTTCAAATTTAAGAACTAGTCCAGATTCTAAATATATTTCAATGGCGGCCTTAATTTTCATTTTGTCCTTTTCAGAAAGTGGCGTGTTACTAACATAACTAATTTTAAACGTATTAATCTGGGTTTGTTCAATAATGAATTCCTTTACATTTCCTGAATCTTCAATTACTGTTTTTGTGACGTAATAAAAGGTTAATCCTGCTGCTGTTTTTCCGCTTGGAAGTTTAACAAGATCATTTGTACGTCCGGTTAAGTTTTTAAGAATGGGTATTTTTAAAGTGCTTTGGTTAGATAAGGTTCCAATATCACCTAAATCGTAACGAATGAAGGGATGCGCTTTATTGTAAAGCGAGGTAATAACTACACGACCTGTTTGTCCGTAAGGGAGCACCTGATTGTTTTCATCTAAAATTTCAATAAATAGATCTTCACTATTTACTATCCATTGATTATCTAAATTTTGAAAAGCAATGACACCTAATTCGGCAGCGCCATATTCGTTGATAACAGGTATGCCAAATTGCGTTTCTAAAAGCGTTCTGTCTTCTTGAAAAAGCATTTCCGAAGTCACTATGCAAACTTTCAGGGTAGGGCAAATATCTTTTAAAAGGAGATTTTTCTTTTCAAGAAACTTAGCAAACTGAACAATTGAACTTGTGTATCCGTTGAGATATTCAAATGTTGTGGATTTAAATTTAGTGATGCACTTTTCAAATTCAGAATCACTTAAATCGAAAACTGAAAATCGATGTCTGTTTCCTAGAACATCTTTTATGCGTTCTTTGTAATAGCCTTTTTTATTTAAAGGAATACCATAAAATCGGGCTTGTTTTGATGTGTTCAGGTTGATGTCATACCAACTATAGCGGTCAAAAATTTCCGACCAGGTTAAAGCATGACAAAATTTATCTTTGACAAAAATAAAGGGATCTCCCGAAGAACCTGAGGTCTTATTTACAAACGAATTTTTTTTAGAAAATCCCTCAGAAAGCCTGTTTGATAAGGGTTGCTGTAAATCCCGTTTGGTTATCACTGGAATGCTGTTCCAATCATTCGGATTGGCATTTTTAGCAAAAGTCTTGTAAAACGGATTATGTTTTAAATGGTAGGCAATAATCGCCTGTTTCTGTTTATTTAGATAATCAGCGTATTTATCCTCACTTATGCTTTGAATCTGATGTAAAAGATGGTTAGTTTCCTGGATTGGAAAGCCTTTTAGTTTTAGTGATAGGTTAAATAAATTCAACAAGAAGCATAATTTTTGTAAAGTAAATAAAAAAAAGTCGTGAATTAGAGGCATTAATTTTATTTTTGCTGACGGAAAAAACAGTTTTAGTGCTCGGCATTAAAAAACAATAAACTGAAATCCCCAAAAAGGGAAATCTAAAAATATCTAAACAATGAATATATTAGTTCTTGGTTCAGGAGGAAGAGAACATGCTTTCGCTTGGAAAATCGCTCAAAGCCCGTTATGTGATGAATTGTATGTAGCACCTGGAAACTCAGGTACTGCAAATGTAGCGACAAATGTAAATATTGGTGTAACCGATTTTGAAGCAATTAAAGAATTAGTATTAGAGAAAGGGATAGATTTGGTTGTAGTAGGGCCGGAAGATCCTTTAGTACAAGGGGTTCACGATTTCTTTTTAAATGATGATGCTATTAAGCATGTTTCAGTTATCGGACCACAAAAAGAGGCTGCTGAATTAGAAGGTAGTAAAGAATTCGCTAAAGAATTTTTATACCGTCATAACATTCCAACAGCTGCTTACGAAAGTTTTACTGCCGAAACTGTTGAGAAAGGATATGTGTTTTTAGAAACTTTGAATGCGCCGTATGTGCTTAAAGCCGATGGTTTAGCTGCTGGAAAAGGCGTTGTTATTTTAAATGACTTAGACGAAGCTAAAGCGGAATTAAAAAGCATGTTAGTCGATGCTAAATTCGGACAGGCGAGTACTAAAGTGGTGATTGAAGAGTTTTTAGATGGGATTGAGTTGAGCTGTTTCGTGTTAACCGATGGTGAAAACTATAAAATTTTACCAACCGCTAAAGATTACAAACGTATTGGAGAAGGTGATACCGGATTAAATACGGGTGGTATGGGAGCTGTTTCTCCAGTACCTTTCGCTACAGATGAGTTTTTAAATAAAATTGAAGAGCGTATTGTTAAGCCAACTATCGAAGGGTTTAAGAAAGATAAATTACCTTATGTAGGTTTCGTATTTATCGGGTTAATTAAAGTAGGTGACGACCCTAAAGTAATAGAATATAACGTACGTATGGGAGATCCGGAAACTGAGGTGGTTTTACCAAGACTTAAAAATGACTTTGTTGAGGTTCTGCAGGCTATGGCTAACGGAACACTTAACGAAATTAACATCGAAATCGATGAGCGTGCAGCTACAACCATTATGATGGTGTCTGGAGGTTATCCTGAAGCTTACGAAAAAGGTAAAGAAATTACAGGTTTAGATGCTGTGGAAGATTCTATTCCTTTTCATGCAGGGGCACAGTTAAAAGATGGAAAAGTAGTGACCACTGGAGGACGTGTTATTGCGATTACTTCTTACGGAGAAACGTACCAGGAAGCCATAAAAAAATCTTACCAAAGTATAGATAAACTAAACTTTGATAAGATGTATTATCGTAAAGATATAGGATTCGATTTATAAAAACGAGTGCGAAGAAACAGTTTTGTCTTCTTCGTTGTTGTCGTTAAACTTTTTAAGTTGTAACATCCAGTACACGATAGCTACTAGACAGATAACAACAAAAATCCAAGAAATGGCGCTTGCTGCGAACCAGTTTTCAAGTTCTAAAGCACGTAAAGCATCTAAAGGTTTAAAAAGAACATTAACGAATAAATCCTGTATCGCATAAAAAAAGTCTTTCATGAGTGTGTTATATTAATTTTTAAAGGCTCATGTCACATTCAATATTTATAATTTCAAAAGAGAAATAAATAAATATATCAGTTTCATAGTTAGTATATTTACGTAGCAAAAATACAAAAACGGTTAATGATAGCAAGTCTTTTTAGTAAATCTAAGCCAATAAATTTCGTCGTAGTACTTTTTATTACGCTTTTGTCTTTTACAGTGGCTAGAATTCCGTTGTTTAATCAACCAATGACTGTGGCTTTAATTTTCAAGCAGTCATTGGTTTTTTTATTGTGTTGTATTACAATTTTGGTGGTGAATTTTATTATTTCAAAGAATAATTTAACCAAAAAAAACAACTACGATGTATTATTGTATAGTGTGTTTTTACTCACTTTTGTACAAACTACAGACGATGTCAATATACTGTTTGCTAATTTCTTTTTCCTATTAGGATTAAGGCGAATAATGAGCTTACGAACAGAAAAGAGCATTAAAAAGAAACTATTTGATGCTGCTTTTTGGATAGCCATTGCATCACTATTTTATTTTTGGGCAATTCTGTTTTTTGTGTTGATAATTGTGAGTTTGTTATTGTATTCCGATAACGATTTGCGTCATTGGATAATACCTTATACAGGGGTAGCTACCGTGTTTATATTATCGGTTTGCACATCCATAGTTGTTACCGGAGATTATTTCGATTTACTTCATATTAATCCACAAATAGGAGCCGATTTTACCGCATATAATTCGGTGAAATATTTAGTAGGAATTACGATGTTGTTGTCTTTTGGAATCTGGGCCTCCATGTTCTATTTGAAGAATTTAAAAAGTAAAAAGAAGTCGTTTCGCGCGTCTTTTCAAATTATAATTATAGCCTTTTTGGTAGCCGCGTTAGTGATTGCCATGGCACCAAATAAAACAGGTAGTGAATTCTTATTTGCCTTTGCGCCTTTGGCTATTATCATTACCAATTACCTGGAAACCATCGATGAAAATTGGTTTAAGGAAGTATTTTTATCTATTCTCGTGGTGGTACCCTTTATAATGTTATTGCTGTAATTTTTGTCCGAACGCTAAATCGCCCGCATCACCTAATCCGGGAACGATATAGCTATTTTCGTCGAGTTTTTCATCAATAGTAGCAATCCATAAATGGCAATTGGTATCAAAATGCGTATTCACTAAATCTACACCTTCTGGCGCGCCAATTAAACTGACTAAATGTACTTCTTTTGGTGTGCCAAAGGGCTTTAACGCTTCATAAGTAGCTATCATCGATTGGCCGGTGGCTAACATGGGGTCTGCAAGAATCAGTATTTTGTCTTTCAAGCTTGGACAGGCTAAATATTCAACAATAATTTCAAAACTTTCAGGGTTGTGTTTATGGTGACGATAGGCTGAAATAAACGCATTTTCAGCCTTGTCAAAATAATTTAATAAGCCATTATGCAAAGGCACCCCGGCGCGTAAGATGGAGCATAAAACGATGTTGTTTTTAATTAAATTCATTTTACTTATGCCTAAAGGAGTGGTAATTTCCTGAGTTGAATAGTTTAGGGTTTTACTCATTTCATATCCTAAAATTTCACCAATACGTTCAATATTTCGTCTGAAACGCATGCTGTCTTTTTGAATGTTTACATCTCGCATCTCGGCAATAAAGCTATTCAGGATAGAATTTTCAGTTGAGATATTGTGGATTTTCATGCGTTCAATTTTAGAATTCAACAATAAAGTTAATTAATTAGACTTATATTTGTGCTCCTAAATATTAATACATCATGTTTACAGATAAAGCCAATAAAATATTTCAAGAGGTTATTGCAAAATACCACGTTGTAGATTCAGTAGATCAACCATTCGAAAACGCTTATCCAGAGAGCGATTTAATCGAGCATTTATTATACAGAAAATGTTGGATTGATACCGTACAATGGCATTACGAAGATATTATTCGCGATCCGCAAATCGATCCAGTGGCAGCTTTAAAATTAAAACGTCAGATTGATGCTTCAAACCAGGACAGAACAGATATGGTGGAATACATTGATAGCTACTTTTTAGATACATATAAAGATGTTGCAGCTAAAGCTGATGCTACAATTAATACAGAAAGTCCTGCTTGGGGTGTTGATAGATTATCAATTCTAGCTTTAAAAATTTACCACATGAATGAAGAAGCAACACGTACTGATGCATCAGATGAACACAGAGCGGCATGCCAAAAGAAATTAGATGTGTTATTAGAGCAACGTGTAGATTTAAGTACAGCTATTGATACTTTGCTAAACGATATCGAAAATGGCGATAAGTACATGAAAGTGTACAAACAAATGAAAATGTACAACGACGACGAGCTTAACCCGGTTTTAAGAGGTCAGAAATAGTCATTTGTTTAAATAAATTACATGCCAAAATCACCTGAACATATTCTTGTTATTCGCCTTTCGGCAATGGGTGATGTGGCTATGACGGTGCCTGTGCTTCGGGCATTTACAAAACAATATCCTCTGGTTAAAGTCACGGTTTTAACCAGATGTTTTTTTATGCCTTTTTTTAAAGGAATTCCTAATGTTAATGTGTTTCCTGCCGATTTAAAAGGAAAACATAAAGGTGTTTTAGGCTTGCATAAATTATCTAAGGAATTAAAAGCTTTAGGTGTTACTCAGGTTGCCGATTTACACAATGTGCTTCGAACAAATATTCTAAAAATCTTCTTTTTAGGAACCAAAGTTGTTCAGATTGATAAAGGTCGAGCAGAGAAAAAAGAATTGGTTTCGGGAGACATTTTTCAGCAACTAAAAACCACGCATCAGCGTTATGCCGACGTGTTTAATGCTTTAGGTTATCCGGTAGATTTAAGTAATCCAATATTTCCAAAACCAAGTGAGTTAACTATAAATGGCTTTGAAAATAAATCTGAAACATGGATTGGCATAGCACCTTTTGCGGCGCATGAAGGAAAGATGTATCCTTTAGTGCTGATGAAGGAAGTTATTGCTGAATTATCAAATGATTATCGCATTATTTTATTTGGTGGAGGAACGGAAGAAGCACAAATTCTTGATGGTATCGCTCAAAGTTTTGATAATGTAATTAATACAGCAGGACAGTTAAAATTTGACGAAGAATTAGCTGTAATTTCTAATTTAGATGTCATGTTGGCTATGGATTCTGGTAATGCACACATGGCTGCTATGCAAGGTGTAAAAGTGATTACCATTTGGGGAGTAACGCATCCTTATGCTGGTTTTGCACCGTTTAATCAACCTGAAGATTACGCTTTGGTGGCCGATGGAAATCAATTTCCTTTAGTGCCAACTTCTATTTACGGAAATAAATATCCAGAAGGTTATGAGAAGGCTTCAGCGAGTATTTCACCTCAAAGAATTATAGAAAAAATAAAGGCTATTATCTAATCAGATAACAGCCTTTTTTATATTCAAACTTTACAATTTGTTTCTTTTAAACATCATCGTAATCTACAGTAATGGTTGCGGTAGTTGGATGTGCCTGACAAGTTAAAATTAAACCTTCAGCAACTTCCTGCTCGGTTAGAATGCTGTTTTGACGCATGGTGGCAGACCCTTCTTTTACGCGTGCCAAACAACTACTACAAATACCACCCTGACAAGAATATGGCGCATCTAAATCTTCATCGATAGCCGCTTCAAGAATGGTTTGTTTTTGAGACATTTCAATAACGGTTTCTTCATCGTCAACAATAATTGTAGCCTTGGTTATTCCGTTGGCAGTAGACGCAGCGGGAGTTACAATATCCTCAGTTTTTGCAGCTTTAAATAGTTCGTAATGAATACGGTCTGCATCAGCACCATTAGCCGTTAAAACATCTTTAACCGTGTGAATCATAGCTTCAGGTCCACATAAGTAGTACGCATCAACATCAATATGCTTGTGCTTGTTTTTCATCACGTAGTTTACCGTGCTTTTCTCGATACGACCAAAAATAGCGTTGTCTTCGTCGGACTGGCTAAATACAAACTGAATAGAGAAACGGTCTTTATATTCATGCTGAAGTTCTAAAAGTTCATTTAAGAAGATGGTGTCTTTAGTGGTTTTGTTTCCGTATACTAAAATCACATGGCTGTGTACTTCTTCTTCCAATGCACATTTAATAATACTTAAAACTGGCGTGATACCACTACCTGCTGCAAAAAGTGCTATGTTTTTAGTGATAGAATCGTTTGGTTCAAATGTAAAACGTCCTTTTGGAGGTGCAACTTCTAAAACATCACCTGCTCTTAATTCTGCATTCGCATATGCCGAAAACGTTCCGTCTTTAACTTCCTTAATAGCCACTTTTAATTCACCACTTTTTGGTGATGAACAAAGGGAGTAATCACGACGAACTTCATTTCCGTTAACGGTTGCTCTTAACGTAATGTATTGCCCGGCTTTAAATGAAAATGTATCGGTTAAAGCTTCAGGAACATCGAAAGTTATACTAATGGCTTTAGATGTCTCTCGCTCTATATTTTTAATGGTAAGATTGTGAAATGATGACATGTGTAAATTTTTGACAAAAATAGTGAACTTGACGTGGAAAAATTAAATTTGTTAGAAACAATTGGGCTAAAAAAAATATTAATTCGTAGAATTGTGTAAGAATAACCCTGAAATTAATTATCTAAAATTCAGTAAAAATGAAAAACCTTTTATTTGCTTGCTTATTTGTTGTGGGAACCGTGGGGCAGGTTTTTGCTCAAGACAATTCCGAATTTAAAAATGAAACCATCAATTTTATTAAACTTACAGGATCTACAACGGCATTCGAAACGGCTATTTCTCAAATAGGAAGTATGGTTTCTGAAGATAAAAAGGAGGTTTATATGGAAGAAGCTAAAGGGACTTTAGATGGTTTGTACGAGAAAATGGCCGGGTTGTATATGGCTGAATTTACACGTGAGGAAATTCAGGAGTTAACCGAATTTTATAAAACCGATTTGGGTAAAAAGCTTGCTAATAAACAATATGGTTTAGCTCAAAAAGCGATGATGTTTGGTCAGAGCTGGGGTATGGAAGTGCAGGCTATCGCTCAAAAATATATGTAAAATACATCTATTGGCTTTCTTAAAACGAGTTTTACAAGGCATTTCATCGCATAATCAAAAAAGATGTTTATTTTTACCTGCTTACATAATATAAGTAAGAGTTTATAGTTATTTAATTAGACTAAAAATACCAACATTGAAAGCATCATTTAAGGTTCCATCTGTCATTGCATGTTCCATTCTTTTGGTTGTAGGTTGTTCCAGAAAAAAGGACAAGTTTATCAGCCGAAATTTTCATGCTGTTACGGCAGAATTCAATACGCTTTACAATGGTTACAATGCTTTAGAGCAGGGTCGAGCAAGTCTTAATGAAAGTTATACTGATAATTACTGGGATATCCTGCCAATCGAACGTTTAGAAGTATTTGAAGATGTCACCTTGCCTGGGCAATCTAAAAATGAAAGTTTCGGAACGGCTGAAGAAAAAGCTGTAAAGGCTATTCAAAAGCACAGCATGAACATTGGCGGAAAGGAGAAAAATCCACAAATGGATGAGGCTTACTTATTGTTAGGGAAAGCGCGTTACTTCGATCAGCGTTTTGTGCCGGCTTTAGAGGCTTTTAATTATATTCTTTATAAATACGCAGCCAGCGATAAAATAAATCAGGCAAGAATTTGGCGAGAGAAAACCAATATTCGTTTAGAGAATAATGAGCTTGCCATTAAAAATCTAAAACGTTTACTGGAGCAGGAAGAATTGGAAGATCAGGATTTAGCTGATGCGACATCTATGTTGGCCCAGGCATATTTAAATACGAAATCCATTGATAGTGCCATAACACAACTTGAAGTTGCTTCGAACGCTACAAAGAGTAACGATGAGCGTGGCAGGTATCGTTATATCCAGGGACAGTTATATAATGAATTAGGCTATAAGGACAGTGCGAACATCGCTTTCGATAAGGTGATTGAGCTGAATAGAAAGACGCCAAGAATCTATATGATTAGTGCTTATCTCGAAAAGATGAAAAATTTCGATTACGAGCATGGTGATAAAATGGCGCAATTGGAATTGTTAACAGAGTTAGAAGAGAATCGTGAAAATCGTCCGTATCTCGATAAAATTTATTTTCAGAAAGGACAATATTATCAAAATACAAACGATGAAGCTTTAGCTATTCAATATTACAATAAATCGCTGCGCACCAATTCCAGAGATCGTTTATTAAAGGCTAAAAATTACGAGATTTTAGGAGATATCGATTTCGATAATTCGGTGTATAAAGAAGCGGGAAATTATTATGATAGTACCTTAACCAATCTTGAAGAAAATTCGAAACCTTACCGTTTAATAAAACGTAAGCGCGATAATTTAGAAGATGTTATTTATTACGAGGGCATAGCAAAAACTAACGATAGTATTTTGCGACTGGTACGTTTACCGGAAGCAGAGCGCGTAGCTTATTTTCAGGAATTTATAGACGCTTTAAAGGTTAAAGCTGAAGAAGAAAGGGAAAAAGCTGAGGCTATAGAACGAAATAAAGGTATAGCTACTACGGTTAATGCGGGAAGTAGACAAGCGGCACCATTTCAAGGAGTAGGTGCACCGGCGCAGGCGACATTCTATTTTTACAACCCAACAACTGTGGCATATGGTAAAAATGAATTCATAAAAAAATGGGGTAACAGAGCTTTGGAAGATAACTGGCGTTGGTCTAGCAAAGGTATTGTAGGTAATGTTGGTGGTGCGGCAGGAACAGATATTGTAGCAGCTGCAACCGAAGAAGAATTATACGATCCGCAATACTACATCTCTAAAATTCCAACCGAACAGAAAGCTATTGATAGTATTTCTAAAGACAGAAATTACGCTTATTATCAGTTAGGATTAATCTATAAAGAGAAGTTTAAGGAATATGAGCTGGCAAAAGATAAATTTCAGGATTTGTTAGAGAGCAATCCTGAAGAACGTTTAATATTACCTTCTAAATACAATCTTTACAAAATTTACGAGCTTTTAGGTGAAACTGATGAAGCATCTATTGCTAAAAACGATATTATTACTAATTATCCAGATACACGTTACGCAACAATTTTGAGTAATCCGGATATGGTTTCTGAGGAAGATGAAAACAGTCCTGAAAATTTATATCAGGCGCTGTATGCGAAATATGAAAACCAAGAGTATGCAGAGGTTATTGCTAAAAGTGAAGATTATATTAATCGATTTGAAGGAGATGCCATTGTGCCGAAGTTCGAATTATTAAAAGCAACAGCGACTGGACGATTATATGGTTTCGATGCTTACAGCAAGGCCATCAATTTTATTAGCGTTACTTATGCGAATAAACCAGAAGGGAAGGAGGCCCAGCATATTGAAACGAACGTATTGCCTGTTTTGGCAAATAAAGATTTTATTAAGGACAACGATAGTATCAGACAGCAATATAAAGTTGTCTATGCTTTTAAAGATGCAAAAAGAGAGCAATTAGAAGGATTTAAAACCGAATTAGATACCGTTTTAAGTCATATTAAATATTACAAACTTCAATCTTCAGTTGATGTTTACGACACAAATACTAATTTTGTAGTTGTTCATGGTTTAACCAATAAGCAGGTGGCTCATACTTTTGAACAGTTGTTTGCTAAAGAAGATAAAAAGAAAATTAAAGAACCCCATTTCGAAATATCGTCTGCGAATTATCAAATTATTCAGATTCACAAGAACCTAAACGATTTTTTAAACGTAGATACTAATTAAAATTAATAGCAATTATGTTTTCCGAAAACAAAAAAGAAAAAAAGATGACAGAAGGACCTACCAGTCAGAATATTTCTCAAGGCACCACATTAATTGGCGACCTGAGTAGTGAAGGCGATTTTAGAATTGAAGGAACCGTAGAAGGTAATGTAGTTACCAAAGGTAAAGTTGTGGTTGGAAAAACCGGTTTTATAAAAGGAACATTACAAGGAACCGATGCTTATTTTGAAGGTAAGTTTTCAGGTAAGTTAACCTTATCAGGAACCTTAACTTTAAAAGATTCTGCAGTTATAGAAGGCGAGGTTTCTGTAGCTAAGCTAGCTGTAGAGCCAGGGGCAGCATTCAACGTAACCTGTTTAATGAAAGGTGCTGTAAAAGAAATTAACAGTGGACAAAAATCAAAGACAGCTTAATAAGTATGTAAGGTTTACATCTATTGCGCTTCAAATGGGGTTAACCATATATTTGGGGAGTAAATTAGGCGAGTGGCTGGACCATAAATTTGGCAACGCCAATCAGTTATATTATAAAATAGTAACATTGCTAGCGGTTTTCCTGGCAATGTTTTCTGTTATTAGGCAAGTACTTAATATTACCAATAACGATAAAAATGATTAAAAGAATACTGGTTTTCACACTAGTTGTAGTTTTACTTTTTGCAATTGCTTTAACCGTACATCAGCAATTTATTTCTCAGCCGCTATCATTTCCATTATGGCAGGTGTATTTATTTCACGCTATTGCATCTTTAATAGTGTATGCGAGTATTGAGGGTATTTGTAGTATTATGCCTAATAATGCGGGTTATGCTTATCTGGCATTTATGTTTTTAAAACTAGGGTTGTTCTTGTTGATTTTTAAAAATGCCGTGTTCGAAAATGACAGTTTAACTCAGGCAGAACGCTACGCTTTAGTGCTGCCATTATTCTTGTTTTTAACCACCGAAGCTATTGCCGTAGGAAAGTTGCTAAACAGCAAATAGTTAAAGAAAAATTTAGCTAAAATTTGATAATTCAGCATCCTGAAAAAAACTAACTAAAAAAAGGGTTTGGGTTTTTAAATTATTGTGTACATTTGCACAAAATTTTAGAGAGCGTAATTTCATTAGTTTAGAAAATATGATGGTAGCAAAAAAATCTATCAAATTTATTGCAATTTTAGTTTTAATGATGACTTCGGTTTTTGCCTTTGCAAACGAAGCAGAGCATGATAATCAGCATCATGAAGGAGGAAATAAAATTGATACTCCAGAAGAGATTAAAGAATACATTGCACATCACTTAAAAGATTCTCACGATTTTCATTTATATACTAATAACGAAACAGGAACTCACGTAAGTTTCCCGTTACCTGTTATTGTATGGACTAGTGAAGGTTTAAGAACATTTATGTCTTCAGAATTTCACCACGACGATAACGGTCACGTTGTTGTAGAAAAGGGTGGTGTTAAGTTAACAAAGATTCACAGTAAAATATACGAATTAGAAGCTGGTGCAGATGAAGTTATTTTTGACGATCACCACCACGCTGAAAACGCACACAAAGTATTAGACTTCTCTATTACTAAAAGTGTATTCGGTATGTTATTAGCAGGGCTTTTAATGATTTTAGGATTTGGAGCTCTAGCTAAAGGATACAAAAAAGGAGCTATTCCAACTGGTTTTGGTCGTGCTTTAGAGCCTTTAGTAATTTATGTGCGTGACGAAATTGCACGTCCGAATATTGGTGAGAAAAAATACAGAAAGTTCATGTCGTTCTTATTAACTGTATTCTTCTTTATCTGGATCTTAAACTTATTAGGTTTAACGCCACTTGGATTTAACGTAACAGGTCAGATTGCAGTAACGTTCTGTTTAGCAATTTTTACTGTTGTTATCTATTTATTTAGCGGGAGTAAAGATTTCTGGGGACACACCTTATGGATGCCAGGAGTGCCTTACATCTTAAGACCTATCTTAGCAGTAATAGAATTAATTGGTTTCGTATTAATTAAGCCATTCTCTCTGTTAGTGCGTTTATTTGCTAACATGACTGCAGGACACTTTGTGGTTATGAGCTTAATAGCATTAGTTATTACAATGAAAGAAGCCTTTGGTCCGGTAGCATCAACAGGTGTTTCATTAGCACTAGCATTATTTATCTCGGTTATCGAAATACTGGTAGCCTTTTTACAAGCGTTTATTTTCACGATGTTATCATCGTTATTTATAGGAATGGCTGTTGAAGAACACGACCATCACTAATTAAGAATTTGTTTAATTAATATTTAAAATCAATTAGTATGTACAATTTAATTGGAGCAGGATTAATCGTAATCGGAGCTGGATTAGGTTTAGGTAAAATTGGTGGTAGCGCTATGGAAGCTATCGCTCGTCAACCAGAAGCTGCTGGAAAAATCCAAACAGCAATGATTATCATCGGAGCTTTATTAGAAGGTTTAGCATTCGGTGCATTAATCTTAGGAAAATAATTCCTAAAAGAAACAAAATAGAAATAGCATTCTGCAACGGTTGGTTGCAGAAGCTGTTTTTAAAAAATTAAACAAAACACAGAAGTAAAACTTATTATATAGTTACATATGGATCAGTTATTAAATGATTTTTCACCAGGATTGTTTTTTATGCAAGCCATCATCTTATTAATCTTAATTGTATTAATGAGAAAATTTGCTTGGAAACCTATTTTAGAGTCGTTACAAACTCGTGAAGACGGGATTAAAGATGCATTAGATTCAGCTGAAAAAGCAAGATTAGAAATGCAAAATCTTCAAGCAGATAATAAGAAATTATTAAATGAGGCTAGAGCAGAAAGAGAAGCGATGCTTAAAGAAGCACGTGAGATGAAGGATAAAATGATTGAAGCTGCAAAAACTGAAGCTGAGACACAAGCAAACACAATTATCGAGCAAGCGCACGCTGCTATTGAAAGCGAAAAGAAAGCTGCTATTGCAGAATTGAAAAGTCACGTTGCTGGTTTATCTATCGAAATCGCTGAGAAAGTATTACGCGACGAACTTTCAGATAATAGTAAACAACAAAAATTAGTAGATTCTTTAATTGGAGAAGCTACATTAAGTTAATATTACTATGGCAGGAGAAAGAGCAGCAATACGTTACGCAAAAGCGGTTTTAAGTTTAGCATCAGATAAAAATGCAGCCGAGGCTGTTAATGCTGATATGACTTTAATTGCTAACACCATTGCAGAAAGCAAAGAATTAAACGGTGTGCTTCAAAATCCTATCGTAAGATCATCTATTAAAAAATCAGTAATCGAAGAAGTGTTTAAAAACACTAACGAATTAACTGGAAATTTAGTAGACACTTTAATTAGCAACAAAAGAATTGCTTTAATTGGCGAAGTAGCAAAACAATACAGTGTGTTATTCGACCAGTTAAAAGGAACTCAAATAGCTAAAGTAACTACCGCAGTGCCATTAACAGCAGAATTAAATGCGAAGGTATTAGCTAAAGTTAAAGAACTTACAGGAAAGGAAGTAGAAGTTCAAAATATTGTAGACGAAAACATCTTAGGAGGTTTCGTTTTACGTGTTGGCGATGTGCAGTATGATGCAAGTATCGCTAACAAATTAAACAAGTTAAAAAGAGAATTTACATTAAACTAAAGATAGTTTTATCTTAAATAAACAATAAGATGGCAGAAGTTAAACCAGCTGAGATATCAGCAATCTTAAAACAACAACTTTCAGGTTTTGAAGCAGGAGCTTCATTAGACGAAGTAGGAACAGTATTAACTGTAGGTGATGGTATTGCACGTGCTTACGGACTTTCTAATGCACAATACGGTGAGTTAGTAGAGTTTGAAGGAGGATTAGAAGGTATCGTATTGAACCTTGAGGAAGATAACGTAGGTGTGGTATTATTAGGTCCTTCTAAAGAAGTAAAAGAAGGTTCTACAGTAAAACGTACGGGACGTATTGCTTCTATTAACGTAGGAGAAGGTATTGTTGGTCGTGTTGTTGATACTTTAGGTAACCCTATCGATGGTAAAGGTGCTATTGCAGGACAAACTTACCAAATGCCTTTAGAGCGTAAAGCTCCAGGTGTTGTTTTCCGTGAGCCTGTAACTGAGCCATTACAAACTGGTATCAAGTCTATCGACGCGATGATCCCTGTTGGTAGAGGACAACGTGAGTTGGTAATTGGAGACCGTCAAACTGGTAAAACTACCGTTTGTATCGATGCTATCTTAAATCAAAAAGAATTTTACGATGCTGGGAACCCAGTATACTGTATATATGTTGCTGTTGGACAAAAAGCGTCAACTGTAGCAAACATTGCTAAAACATTAGAAGAAAAAGGTGCTTTAGCTTATACAACTATCGTAGCTGCTAACGCTTCAGATCCAGCTCCAATGCAGGTTTACGCTCCTATGGCGGGTGCTGCAATTGGTGAGTACTTTAGAGATACTGGTCGTCCTGCTTTAATCGTATTCGATGATTTATCGAAACAAGCAGTTGCTTACCGTGAGGTATCTTTATTATTACGTCGTCCACCAGGACGTGAGGCGTACCCTGGAGACGTTTTCTACTTACACTCTCGTTTATTAGAGCGTTCTGCAAAAATCATCAATGATGATGAGATCGCAAAAGGAATGAACGACTTACCAGATTCATTAAAATCTGTTGTAAAAGGTGGTGGTTCGTTAACAGCTTTACCTATCATTGAAACTCAAGCAGGTGACGTATCGGCTTATATTCCAACAAACGTAATTTCTATTACAGACGGACAGATTTTCTTAGATGGTGATTTATTTAACTCTGGTGTACGTCCTGCAATTAACGTAGGTATCTCTGTATCTCGTGTTGGTGGTAACGCACAAATTAAATCAATGAAAAAAGTATCTGGTACTTTAAAATTAGACCAAGCTCAATTCCGTGAGTTAGAAGCATTCGCGAAATTCGGTTCAGATTTAGATGCTGTTACTTTAAACGTAATCGAGAAAGGTAAGCGTAACGTTGAGATCTTAAAGCAAGCTCAGAACGATCCATTTACTGTTGAAGATCAGGTTGCAATTATCTACGCTGGTTCTAAAAACTTATTAAAAGACGTTCCTGTAGAAAAAGTAAAAGAATTCGAAAGAGATTACTTAGAGTTCTTAAGAGCAAAACACAGCGATGTATTAGCGACTTTAAAAGCAGGTAAATTAACTGATGAAGTTACAGATACATTAGCTACTGTAGCAAAAGAATTATCAGGAAAATATAGAGCATAATTAATATTCCTGCTTCGGCAGGAGTCTTATTTCATATTTTAAAATATGGCAAATTTAAAAGAAATACGTAACAGAATAACATCGGTATCTTCAACGATGCAGATTACCAGTGCCATGAAAATGGTATCTGCTGCAAAGTTAAAGAAGGCACAAGATGCTATTACAGCAATGCGTCCTTATGCAGATAAGTTAACTGAGCTTCTACAAAGCTTAAGTGCAACTTTAGACGAAAATACAGGAAGCAAATACTCTACACAACGTGAGGTAAACAAAGTACTTATTGTAGCTATTACTTCAAACAGAGGTTTATGTGGGGCATTTAATTCTAACATCATTAAGGCTGTAAATAGATTAACTACTGAGACGTATGCTAATCAGGAAGTATCTTATTTAGTTATTGGTAAAAAAGCAAATGACGCTTTTAAGAAGACCAATAAAATTATTGCTAATAAGAGTGCAATCTTTGATGACTTAACTTTTGATAATGTTGCTGAAGTAGCCCAAATGTTAATGGATAAGTTTGTTGCCGGGGAGTTCGATAAAATTGAAATCGTATACAACAAATTTAAAAATGCTGCGACTCAGGAAGTAATGACTGAGCAGTTTTTACCAATCGTTCCAGTTTCAACTGAAGCGAATGTAAACTTAGATTATATTTTCGAACCTTCGAAAATTGAAATCGTTGAAGCCTTAATTCCAAAGTCATTAAAAACGCAACTTTATAAAGGTATTAGAGATTCTTATGCTTCTGAGCATGGTGCCCGTATGACGGCTATGCACAAAGCAACAGATAATGCTAAAGAATTAAGAGATCAGCTTAAATTAACTTACAACAAAGCACGTCAGGCTGCTATTACCAATGAAATCCTTGAGATTGTTGGTGGAGCCGAGGCTTTAAATAGCTAAGTTTCGATTTAGATTTCTTAAAATCATAATATTTAAAACCTCTCATTTCAATGAGAGGTTTTTTTATGCACTAAACTAAAGTGCTAAAACTATATTAAAAGCTTTAGGAAGGCTTAAGGTTTTCATAATTTTCGGGAATATTAAAACTCAATCAATGAAAAAACTATTAATCATCCTGTTATGCCTGCAAGCATTCGGATGTAAAACTTCAAATCAGGAAAGTCAGTCTACAGAGCGGCAAATTTTCGACCAAATTATTTTCTATAATGGCTATGGAAAAACGGTTGATGAACCAGTTGCTGAACATGTTATCAGGTTAAAGAATTCTAGCTATGTAAAACAACTTACTGAAGACGATTTAAATGCCGTTAGCGACAGGTTGAATCTTCAAGTTACGCTTCATGCCAGATGTGATAATTACGATCGTTTAGGACACGTAGGACTTAATTTTGTAAAAAAGGGTAAGCCATATTCAAAAGAAAATGTTGTTATTACTCAGGAAATAGCACGATTTGTTAGTCCGTTTATGAATAAAAACAAGATGCCTAATAGTGTCGATTATTTGTATGAAATAAACAACATAGGACGCTTGTTAAACAATAAGGAACTTCGAAAAACATACGATTTCTGGATACAGTTTGATTTGTTTGGAACGCCGGATGCTGCACAAAAACAGGTTGAAGGTTGCGAAGGTCGCAGTGATATTTATGGAGGAAGTATGAAGCTTATTTCTTCATCTAAGCCATATTCGAACAAAGTTGAAAAATTAGTACACTTATATTCTCGTGATAAGCTTGATAATTATAAACATACCGATGTTGAAGGGGAAACGATTAAGTTTAATGAGTTTGTTTTAGACAGGCCATTAAAAAATGCTAGATTGTATGTTATAACCTCAAATCATGGTGCTAATAAAGGAGGTGAAGAATACATTCGTCGTGAGCATGTGGTGTATTTTGACGGAGAAGAGATAGCTAAATATACACCGGGTGGTGAAAGCTGCGAAGAGTATCGTGTTCTAAATACACAGAGTAACGGTATATATGGTAAAAAAACTAAGAAACCAGAAGACTGGGCACGTTGGAACAATTGGTGCCCAGGGAATAAAATTCCCATTAGAATTTATGATTTAGGTGATTTGAAAACAGGAAAACATCAGTTTAAAATGGACGTACCAGAGGCCGAATTTAAAGATCAAAAGGGATATATTCCTTTAACGGCGTATATTCAAGGGGAAGAATAGTAAATTTCAAAAGCCTCATATTGTTATTAGGCTTGTTTATGGCATCAATTTTGAAAAAACTTATTTAAAAAACAGTAAAATTGAAATCAAATGAATGCTTTAAAATATATAATATACCCTATTATGTCGATGCTATTAGCTTTAAGTTTATATCAATGTGCAGGAACTAAGCAATCTGAATTAATGAAACCTTTAGATATTGAAGCCGTTTATTATAAAGAATTAGATTCTATAAATAGGGAAATATATGTTGTTGTTAAATTGAATTCTATTCCATTAGACCATATGTATTTTCATGGGAAAAAAATTAGTTTAAGTAAGCAAAATGATATTTTGTATTCGGGTGTTTATCAAAAGAAAGAGTTGGTAAAAGAAGATTTTATTATGAGTGATAAACCTTTTGCTGAATATGGGAATAAGCTACCTGGTTTAACAGAAAAAATACCTTTCATTTTAAAAGAAAATGAATGTATGATTGGTTATAAACTAGATGATGAGTACCAGTATTTTAAGTATTCGAAAGTGATACGTAAATAGAATTTATAACAAATTAAGCTTCAAGCAGGTTTCTTTGGTTTGCGTTGGGTAAAAGCGTATTTTTAGCCATAAAATAAATTAGCGTTTGGGCGGACTTAAAACATTATTCAAGCAAACATTCATTTATGGATTAGCTACCGTGCTACCAAGAATGTTAAGCTTTTTATTAGTACCTCTTTATACGACGGATGGCGTGCTGTCTTCGGTAGCTGAATATGGAGAAGTTAATGTTATCTTTTCCTGGTTCGTTATCTTTAATGTGATTTTGGCCTATGGCATGGAAACCGCTTTCTTTAGGTTTTTTCACAAGGAAGATGACAAAGAGCAGGTTATAGGTACCTCGGTAATATCGCTAATGTTATCGTCTTTTGGGTTTTTTATTTTAGCTTTAATTTTCCAAAATCATATTGCCACTTTAACCGATATTGATGTAAAATACATTAATCTGGTTATTTGGATTTTACTTTTAGACGCCTTGGTAATTATTCCTTTTGCTTGGTTAAGAGCCACACAAAGACCTATGCGTTATGCGGTAATTAAAATTTTGAATGTTGCTATTAATCTAGGACTGAATTTATTTTTTCTTTTAGCATTGAAGCCTTTGACTGAAGATATTTCTGTTTTTCAAAGTATCTATAAACCTAACTTTGAAATCAGTTATATATTCATGGCAAATTTAATAGCGAGTGGAGTAACCTTGGTATTTATGTTGCCGTTTTACTCTAAAATAAGTTTTAAATTTAATGGTAAATTATGGAAACAAATGATGCAATACGGACTTCCTGTATTGGTAGCTGGTATCGCATTTTCCATTAACGAAACTTTCGATAGAATTCTTCTTAAAGAACTCTTGCCCGAAAATATTGCCGATACTCAAATTGGTATGTATTCGGCTTGTTATAAGTTGGCATTGTTTATGACGTTGTTTGCTACAGCTTACAGATTGGGTATAGAACCTTTCTTTTTCAGTCAGGCTAAAGCCGAAAATGCAAAGGATAACTACGCAAAAATATTGGAGTTTTTTGTGGCAATCGGTTCAGTGATTTTGCTTGGAGTTGTGGTGTTTGCCGATATTTTAAAAGTAATTATTGTACGTAGTGAAGACTATTGGGAAGCTATGTGGATTGTTCCAATTATACTGCTTGCTAATTTCTTTTTAGGAATTTATCATAATCTTTCGGTGTGGTATAAAATTACCGATAGAACAAAATTCGGGGCGTATATTTCGATAGGAGGAGCTTTAGTAACATTGGTAATTAATATTTTATTTATCAAGGAATTTAGCTATAAGGCTTCAGCCATAGCAACATTGGCTGCATATTTTGTTATGATGATTTTGTCTTATGGTTTCGGACGAAAATATTACCCTATCCCGTACAATTTAAAAAAAATAGCATTGTATTTAGTGTTGTCTACAGGGTTTTCTATCCTGTCATTTTATAAATTTAGAGGGATGTATGGTATTGGAATACTAATGTTAATTGTATTTTTGACCATCATTTATATTTCAGAAAAAAAACAAATCAAACAGCTTTTAAAAATATAATATGCAAATTAAAATCATCAATAAATCCAGTCATGACTTACCTAACTACGAAACGATTGCTTCGGCAGGTATGGATTTACGAGCTAATTTATCAGAACCACGAATTTTAAAACCATTAGAACGTAGTATTGTTGGTACGGGGTTATTCATTGAATTACCAATTGGTTATGAGGCTCAGGTACGTCCAAGAAGTGGTCTCGCAGCTAAAAAAGGTATCACCGTTTTAAATGCTCCGGGAACTGTAGATGCTGATTATAGAGGAGAAGTGGGAGTAATTTTAGTTAACCTGTCTAACGAGGAGTTTGTAATTAATAATGGCGAGCGTATTGCTCAGTTAGTTATTGCTAAACACGAACGTGCAGAGTGGGTTGAAGTTGAAGCTTTATCAGAAACCGCTAGAGGAGAAGGTGGTTTTGGAAGCACCGGTGTAAAATAAATAGTATAATGAAAAAAGATACCCGTTTTCGCGGGCAGTGATATGAAAATTATAGTACCCATGGCAGGTCGAGGTTCTCGTCTGCGTCCACATAGTTTAACAGTACCTAAACCGTTAATTCCTGTTGCTGGTCAGCCTATTGTACACCGATTGGTAAAAGACATCGCAAAGGTGTTAAAGCAACCAATTGAAGAAGTGGCTTTTGTTTTAGGAGATCCGGCTTGGTTTGGTGACGACGTTGTAGAAAGTTTAGAAGCACTTGCCCAAAGTTTAGGAGCTAAGGCATCTATTTATCGTCAGGATTTACCGTTAGGTACGGGGCACGCCATTATGTGTGCTAAGGAGTCGCTTTCAGGTCCGGCAGTCATTGCCTATGCCGATACGTTAATTCGTGCTGAATTTGATTTGGACCCAACTGCCGATAGTGTTATTTGGACTAAAGAAGTTGAAAATCCGGAGGCCTACGGCGTAGTAAAACTTAATGATAACCAAGAGATTGTTGAGTTGGTTGAAAAACCACAAACTTTTGTGAGTAATCAGGCGGTAATCGGTATTTATTACTTTAAAGATGTAGCTGTATTAAAAGATAAACTACAGGAAGTTTTAGATGAAAATGTAACCAATGGTGGTGAGTACCAGATAAACGATGGTATAAAACGCATGATGGCGGAGGGCAAAATATTTAAAACAGGAACGGTTGATGAATGGATGGACTGCGGAAACAAAGCCATAACCGTCGAAACCAATGGTAAAATGCTTCAGTTTTTAAAAGCCGATGGCGATGAGCAAATGGTAGCATCATCAGTAAAATTAGAAAATGCAGAAATTATAGAACCGTGTTTTATTGGTGAGAATGTTGTCATTACAGATTCTATTATCGGCCCTAATGTATCTATAGGTAACGATTGTATTGTAGATAATTCAATTATTAAAAATAGCTTAATACAAAACCATACAAGCATAAAAAATGCTAATTTAGATGAAGCTATGATAGGTAACCATGTAAAATATAATGGTAACTTTACAAGTGTGAGTATTGGTGATTATGCCGTTTTGGAATAGAACTAAAAGATAATTGTAGCCGGATAAAAATGTATATTGTGTTGTATTCGTTTGAAGTTAAGCAAGATCAGGAAGCTGAATTTATAACAGCCTGGACTAACTTAACCAATTTAATTTACGAGTACGAAGGTAGTTTAGGTTCAAAATTACATAAAGGTGAAGGGCAGTCATTTATTGCTTATGCACAATGGCCAAGTCAGGAAAAATTTGAACAAGCAGGAGATAATCTGCCTGAAGAAGCAAATAAGTATCGTGATACCATGCGAGCCTCTTGTGAAAAAATAGAGGTGTTGCAAAAAATGGAAGTGGTTAAAGATGTATTAAAACAAACCCCAAATGTCTAAATTCATAAAGAACATACGATTCGTTATATGTATCTTCGGAATAGCGATATTACCGCAGGTGCATTACGCCCAGGTCGATTTTAATAAACGACCCGATGACGATTTGGGGAATGTTGAAGATAAATTTCAGGAAAACTTCTATGAAGCTTTAAAGCAAAAGAGCATTGAGAATTACGATCGATCTGTCGAGGCTTTATTGAAGTGTGTTGAATTAGATAATTCAGTGCCCGTGTTGTATTTCGAATTAGGGAAGAATTACATGCAGCTTAAGAATTTTGGAGCAGCCGAAGATGCTTTTAAAAAAGCGGTAAGTAAAGCACCTGATAACGAATGGTTTTTAGATGAGTTGTATGGATATTATATAGTTCAAAATGATTATGATAAAGCCATAAAGACGGTAAAGCAATTGGTTAGATTTCACACCGATTACAAAGAAGATTTAGCCTCGTTGTATGTTAGAAATAAAGACTATAAAGAAGCCCTTAAAATTCTTGATGAACTGGATGCTGAATTAGGTATTTCAGCACGTCGTGATGTGATGCGTAATCAAATTTATAGTGCGACCGGGAAAAAGAACGATCAGATAAAGAATTTAGAAGCTCGTGTTGAAAATAACCCTGATCGCGAAGCAGATTATCTGGCGTTAATCTTCCGCTACAGCGAAAACAACGAAAAGGAAAAAGCTTTTGAAACCGCAAAGGAACTTCTTAAAGTGAATCCGAATTCGCAATTGGTACATCTGGCTTTGTACAAGTTTTATTTAGATGATAATAATGCTGAAAAGGCCATTGAATCGATGAAAATAGTGGTGAAAAGCAGTGAGATAAAACCGGAAGCCAAATTAAAAGTTTTAACCGATTTTGTTCAGTTTGTAGGTGAGCATCCCGAATATGAGGACGACTTGGTTGAAGCGACTGCATTGGTAGGCGATACCAACAATAGTAAAACACTTGCCGAACTGGGGCAGTATTATTTATCTAAAAATGATAAGGCTAAGGCTTTAGAATATTTTGAAGCCTCTTTAAAAATAAATTCAGAAAACTTTAATGTTCTTCGTAATACGTTGTTACTTTATATAGATTTGCAACAGTATGCCAAGGCAGAACAAAAAAGTAGCGAGGTACTTTTAAAATATCCATCACAGCCCTTGTTTTATTTAGTAAATGGTGTGGCATTAAATGAATTAAACCAGCCTAAAAAGGCGGTTAATAGTTTAGAAATGGGATTAGATTATATTATTGATGACTCTAAAATGGAACACGATTTTTATAATCAGTTAAGTAAAGCTTATACCTTGTTAAACAATACCGCTAAGGCAAAAACGTTTAGTGATAAAGCAAAACAATTAGAAACCTCAAATTAAATGAACAAACTTAAATACATCGTCTTAGCCCTGGCCCTGGGTTTGATGTTTAATTGTAAGTCTTCAAAACGTGTTACTGGTAACGATGCCAATTTAAGGCTATCAACGCGCCAGCTAATTAAAGAAAATGCCAAGCAGGTTGCTAATTTTAAAACCATTCAGTCTAAGCTTAAAATCAATTATCAGGAAGGCGATAAGTCGCAGACGTATTCGGTGAGTTTCCGAGCAGAAAAGGATAAGGCGATTTGGATGAGCGCAGCGTTTTCTGTGGTTAAAGTATTAATAACTCCTGAAAAAGTGAGTTTCTATAATAAGTTGGATAACACTTATTTTGAAGGCGATTTCACCTATTTAAGTAATTTATTAGGAACCGAATTAGATTTCCAAAAAGTTCAGAATTTACTTTACGGTGAGACTATTTATAACCTGTTTGACAGTGACTATACTTCGCAAGTTGATGATAATATGTATGTGGTTCAACCAAAAAATCAGCGCGAACTTTTCGAAATTTTCTTCTTGTTAGATCCTGTGAAATTCAAGGTACAATCGCAACAAATATCGCAACCAAAAGCATTCAGACACTTACAAATAGATTATTTATCTTATCAGAATATAGGTAAACAATTACTTCCGGAAAACATAAAAGTGATTGCTGTTGAGGCTAATGAAGAGTTAATTGTTAATCTGGAATTTAGAAATGTAAGCCTGAATGAAGATTTAAAATTTCCGTTTAAAATACCATCTGGTTTTAAAGAAATTCAACTTTAATGAGCTACAAAAGGTCTGCATATAAACTGTTTTTTATTCTTGCTTTAACTTTAAGCAGTACGCTGGTATGGGCGCAAAGCAACAAACAAAAAGAACTGGAAACGCGCAGACAGGAGTTACGTCGAGAAATTCAAAAAATTAATCAGCTTCGCGCTGAAAATAAGTCTAAAGAAAAGTCGGAGTTATCGTTAATTGAAGGCTTTAATTATAAAATTAATGTGCTCGACAATTTAATTAAGGTAACCAATCAGCAGGCGAATTATTTAACACGTCAAATTAATACAAATCAGAAAAAAATCACTGATTTACGAGATGAATTAAAGGTGTTAAAGGAAGATTATGCTGCCATGGTAGTTAAGTCTTATAAAAGTAAAAATCAGCAAAGTCGCATCATGTTTTTACTGTCTTCAAATAATTTTAAGCAGGCGTATAAACGTTTGCAGTATATGAAGCAGTATGCCGATCATCAAAAGCAACAGGGAGAAACGATAAAGTTAAAAACGGCAGAACTTCAGGAAACAAACACCAAATTATTGACGCAACAGGAAGAAAAGAAAAAGTTGATTGCCGAGAATAAGGAAGTTCAGCGTTCCCTTGAAGCTGAAAGAAAGCAGCACCACGAGCTCATGAAAACCATAAAGAGCAATTTAAATCTTTATGCGTCTCAAATAAAAAAGAAACAACAGGAAGCCGATAGAATTGATGCCGAAATAGAACGCATTATTAGAGAAGCTATTGCAAAATCTAATAAAAAAGCAGGTAAGCCTACTACATCATCCAGTTTCGCGCTTACAGCTGAAGAAAAGGTGCTTGCAGCAAGTTTTGTGTCTAATCGAGGGAAATTGCCGTGGCCGGTAGAAAAAGGCTATGTAACGGTTCGATTTGGAAAGCAGCCATCTCCAATTGATAAGTCAATAATTGTTGATAGAAATGGCGTTAAGATTGCAACCGAAAAAGGCGCAAAGGTGCGAGCTGTTTTTAATGGTGTGGTAACCAGAATTGCAGTTATAAAAAATTCGAACCCAATGGTTATGGTTAAACATGGTAACTATACAACTTTATACAAAAACTTGTCTAAGGTTTATGTAAAGGAAGGAGATGTTATAAGCACAAAACAGATTATAGGAGAAATTTTTACTAACCCCCAAAATGGGGAATCTATTTTAGATTTTGCTATTTATAAAGACTTACAAAAAGAAAACCCGGCATCGTGGATTTATAAAATGTAAAATCCCGACCGGAGTCAGGATTTTATAATATATGTTTTATTTCATCGAAGCATTATTCTTCCATAAAGAAGGCCTTTAACTCAGTAGCTTCACTTGGTTTCATTTTACCTGAAAGTAATAAGCTTAATTGTTTACGACGTAAAGCGGCATCGTAACGCGCTTTTTCTAATTCTGTTTCTGGTAATAATTCAGGAATTCTAACTGGGCGTCCGGTTTCATCTACAGCAACAAACGTGTAAATACCTTCGTTAGCTTTAGTGCGATCTCCCGACTGACGATCTTCAATCCATGCATCGATAAATACTTCCATAGAAGTTGTGAAAGCACGAGAAACTTTAGCTTCTACAGTAACCACACTATCTAATGGAACAGCTTTATTAAATGCCACATGATTAACCGAGGCTGTTACTACAAAACGAGCACTATGGCGTCTGGCAGCAATAGCCGCACAACGATCCATACGCGCCAATAATTCACCTCCAAACAAATTGTTTAAAGGGTTGGTTTCACCGGGTAAAACCAGGTCGGTCATGATTGTTTTCGATTCTTCAGGAGTCTTTCCCTTCATTGCGTTTAGTTTAATTTTGCCGCAAAGGTAAAAGGATTTTAGAAATCAGAAGGAATTAAAAAGTTAAAGAATGCTTAATCTAAGACTCTTACATCTAACCAGGCATCTTTATTATGCTCAGATTTAATAGTTCTTAAAGCTTTTAAGGCTTCAAGTCTGTCTTCATAACTGGCATAAACCACTTCGTGTAAACCAAAACGGTTAACACCAATTTTTCTAGCGCTAAACCCTAAAGCTTTTAATTCGGCAATTTTAGCATCGCAGTTTTCTTCAACTCTAAAAGCACCCGCAACAATATGGTATTTACCTGTTTGCTTGGTGACTTTTAAGTTAGCTGCCGGAAGCGGATTTAAACTAAAAGTTGCCTGTTGTATTTTGTTATCTAATTTTTGAGCCGCTTCTTGTTGAGCGATTTGATTGTGTTGCTCAATATTATTTACATACATGTTTGAAGCTACGTAACCACCAAGTGTTAAGGCTATAACAGCAATAGCAGCATACTTAAAGTAAGGTCTGTTCTTACGTTTTTCGGCAGTAATGGTTAAAGGAATAACTTTTTCAACGGCATCAATCTGTTCGTTATAAACCTCACGAGTAACAGATGGTGAAACAAATTGCGATAAACCAAAAGCATCGGTTAAGTAGTTAACCTGATACGATGGTTCGAACATCATTTTGCTTTCACTATTAAAAACAAGTGTTCCAATGTTTTTAAAGTTAAGCGTTTCACCTTGTGTTAAGTTTGATTTTAAAACGTCTACACGTTTCGCAATTTTCTTGTTTGCAGCCTCGAAAGAAATCTGCTCTACATCGGCAATGTAATGCGCTAATAAGCCATCATTTTTCTGAATCTGCTCATTAAACGATAAGATTTTCTTTGGCGGAAAAAACGCATTCGAAGTTTCATCTATCGTTGCAGATACGCGTTGTGTTAAAAACGAACCAAACTCAGGAACGGTAACACATTCATATCTATATAGTAAATCGCTTATGTAAGTTTCTAATTGCATATTAACAAAGTTAAAAAATTATGCTTTCGATGAAAATTTACTTCTATATTTTTTTTAAGAGTACGAAAATTCTTTTATTGTAGTCTGAAAATCAGAAGTATACTATGAACGAACATCAGTTGTTGTACACCTTGGCTTTGCAGCATGTACCGAATATTGGCGATATTATTGCCAAACGACTGATTGCGCATTGTGGTAGTGCAGAGGCGGTTTTAAAGGAAAAGCAACAGCATTTACTTAAAATTGATGGTGTCGGTACAGTAACGTTAAAGCATTTGTTTGAAGCAGAACATTTAAAGGCTGCCGAAGAAGAGCTGAAGTTTATTCAGGAGAATCAAATCAAAGTATCCTACTTTGAAGATGAGGAATATCCAACCAGATTAAAGCATTGTATTGATGCACCTATTTTGTTATTTGAAACGGGTAATATCAATTTGAAACAGCAACGGGTAATTAGCATTGTTGGAACCCGAAAAATAACCACCAACGGTATTGCCTTTTGCGAACAATTGATTGAACAATTAACTGTTTATAATCCGGTAATTGTTTCCGGATTTGCCTACGGCACCGACATTACGGCACATAAGGCGGCTTTAAAACATAATCTGCAAACTATAGGCTGCTTAGCGCACGGTTTAAATCAGATTTATCCTAAAGTTCATAAAAAATATATGGTTGAGGTCGAACAAAACGGTGGGTTTTTCACTGATTTTTGGAGTAGCGATGCCTTCGATAGAAATAACTTTTTAAAGCGGAATCGGATTATTGCCGGATTAAGCGAGGCGACTATTGTTATAGAATCCGCAGAGAAGGGCGGGAGTCTGGTAACCGCGGATATAGCCAATTCCTACAACCGTGATGTTTTTGCCGTACCCGGACGAACAACCGATATACAAAGCGTGGGCTGTAATAATTTAATAAAGAAGCAGCAAGCGCATATGTTATCTACACCTTTAGATGTGCCCTATATACTTAACTGGCAATTGGAAGAAGAAACTAAACCGGTAATTCAAAAGCAATTATTCGTAGAACTAGATGAAACAGAAAAAGTAATATATAATTGTCTGAAAGCTGAAGATAAACAACAGCTGGATATGATTGCAATTAACTGTAATTTACCCATTTTTAAGGTCGCCAGTATTTTATTGAATATGGAGTTAAAAGGTGTTGTGAGACCACTACCCGGAAAGCTTTTCGAACTTATCTAATAATTTATTTTCGCAACCCAAAGTCCTTTAAAATACTCTTCTTGAGAGAGTTTTTCCTTTTCAATGAAAATTGGGTAAGGATTAGAGTTGCTTTGTATATAAACGTAATACCAATTGTTTTCAGGGTTTATATAGTAATTGGGACGATATCCTTTTTCATTTAAAAAAGTTATCCAGTTGGTGGTATGAATTTTATTTTTGAATACGTTAGTCACCAGATAATACCCTTTTTCCAAATTTGGCACAGTCACTGGAGTTGAGGCATTAATCTTTTTATCAATTTCCAATTTTTTAGCTTCCGATATATCAGTCGAATATGTAAGTGTTTCTGGTGTTTCAGAAATTGTGTTTTCACTGATATTAGAGCTAACCGTATCGAACGTATTTATAGGTGTGTTTTCGGTAGAAGCAATAAAATTGTTTTTTTTTGATAGGTAATAATCCGTGCTGATTTCAGTTTCAAAAGCAATAAAAAACGGATAATAACGATCGACTTTTGTTGAAAGTTGAATGGCTGTTTCTGTACTATTAGGTTTTAAAATAGCGTTGTTTTCGTTTGGGATATCTTTTTTCACTAAATCGAAACCAAGTGTGTTTGTACTATTCGGATTTCTTGAAATATCAGTTTCAGAATAGATTGTAATGCTGCTGTTAAAAAAGTTATTCTCTTCACGGTCGTTACTTTTCAGATTAATAAAGTTATTGGAGTCCGAATCCAAAATGGCGCAGTAATCCGATGTAATACGTCGGTCGCCCTCAAGAGTTGCGATAGATAAACTCGTTTTTATATTACCTTCTGAAGGTGTTTTAAAGTTGTTAAAGTAAATAGTAGCAGGGTCGCTTTCTAATCCAATAAGTCCATTATAGGTAGTAAAGTATTTCGGCGTTTCGGTTTCAGATTTATAAATTACATAAAGCAACCAGCCTCCCGATGAACCACCTGAAATATAACCTTGTGTAGCTTTTATATTGGCGACCGTGTATGTGCCGTTTACCTGAGAAGTTTCTTGTAGTAATTTGGTAACATCGGCATAGCAAACATAAGGCGTATTGTATTTAAAACTGTCTTGTTCGTAACTATCGAAAATAATTTCTCCCGTTATTGGAAGATAAGTATTGGAAGTAGGTGTTTTTAGTAAAACAGAATTAATGTTTTGGTCTCTGTTAGAATCTCCCTGGTAAATGATTTCGTGATTCGATTTTTTCTTTTCTCCAAATTCAAAGGGATAAGTTGCACTCCAGTAAAAAGCCGCATAGGCTATTTTAGAGTTTTTTTCGAAAAGTAAATCGGCACTACTCGAACTAAACGTTGTACTATCTTGGTCAATATCTATATAGATAAGACTAAAGCTATCGTTAATTTCTGTTGTATCGTGATAGGGATTTTGAGCGTCGACACCTAAAATGGTATTGCCTGTAAGAGCAGAATTTCCTTTTAAGTAAAATTGTTTGTTGGGATGAAACTCCAGCCCAACCTGAGAAAAGATGAGGTTGCCACAAAAAAGGATTGCTATTTTTAGACAGATAAGGTGTTTCATCCATCTAAAAATAGCAATTATATTTAATATCCTACTTTTTCGCGAACCTTATTTAGTACTTTATCAGCAACTTGTTTTGCTTTTTCAGCACCTAAAGCCAAAGCTTTGTCTAGTTCGTTAAGGTTGTTCATGTAATAATTGTAACGTTCGCGTTCTGTGGCAAACTTTTCAACGATTAATTCAAATAACGCTTGTTTGGCATGACCGTAACCGTAATTACCATTTTCGTAGTTGGCTTTCATGATTGCTATTTGCTCGTCGTTTGCCAATAAATTATACAGAGCAAAACAGTTACAAGTAGACCAGTCTTTTGGTTCTTCCAAAGGTGTGCTATCGGTTTTAATAGCCATAATTTGCTTGCGAAGCTTCTTATCGGTTTCAAAAATATTGATGAAGTTATTGCGAGATTTACTCATTTTTTCTCCATCGGTACCAGGAATAAGCATGGTGTTTTCCTGAATTTTTCCTTCAGGCAACACAAAAACGTCTCCCATTTTAGCATGAAAACGCAACGCAACATCACGTGTCATTTCAATATGTTGTAACTGATCTTTTCCAACTGGAATAATCTCGGCATCATAAAGTAAAATATCGGCAGCCATTAACATCGGGTATGTAAACAACCCTGAGTTTACATCTTCTAAACGGTCGGCTTTATCTTTAAAACTGTGTGCTAAAGTTAAACGTTGGTAAGGGAAAAAGCAGCTTAAATACCATGATAACTCGGTTACCTGAGGAATATCGCTTTGTCTGTAAAAAACCGTTTTTTCAATATCAAGACCAAAGGCAAGCCAAGTTGCAGCTACAGAATAGGTGTTATAACGTAATTCTTCAGCATCTTTAATTTGCGTTAAAGTGTGCAAATTAGCGATAAATAAAAAGGAATCATTTTCAGGTTGTTCAGCCATTTTAATAGCTGGAATTATTGCTCCTAAAATGTTTCCTAAATGTGGTGTTCCTGTACTTTGTATACCTGTTAATACTCTAGCCATAATTGTTATTTCCGCTATGGCGGAAATGGTTTAAATTAAACGAAAGAGCAAATGTAATTATACTTAGTAACATAAAAAAGCAATTCTGAATCGCCCTTTTAGCTAAACGAAAATATTATCTAATTTTGAATCAAACAGAAAACCTGTTGCCAATTTTTTAAAAATTAACTAGCATTAAATAGAATCAATTTAATAGTCTATTTTTGTTTGTATGAGAGTCTTTAAATATCTGTTCTGGATTTTATACCGCATTTGGTTTTATGTGCTTGTGGCATTGCCTATTGTGTTGTTGTTTCCGTTACTTTTTGTTTCAATTTTAAAGGAAAAATGGTATCCGTTCTTTTTTAAGCTGGCTCGAATCTGGGCGAAGTTTATATTGATAGGTATGGGTTTTTATTTTAAGATTGAACGAGAAGAAACTCCTGAGTATGGCAAAAGTTATATGCTGATTGCGAATCATACGTCTATGGCAGATATTATGCTCATGCTGGTAACGGTTAGTAATCCGTTTGTGTTTGTAGGTAAGAAGGAATTGGCTAATATCCCTCTATTCGGGTTTTTCTATAAGCGTACCTGTATTCTGGTAGACCGTAGTTCGGCAAAAAGCAGGCAAGCGGTATTTTTGAGAGCGAAACGTCGTTTAAAATCCGGATTAAGTATTTGTATTTTTCCTGAAGGTGGTGTGCCGGATGAAGACATTCTGCTCGATGAGTTTAAAGATGGTGCTTTTCGTTTGGCTATTAACCATGATATTCCGGTGGTGCCCATAACCTTTGCCGATAATAAAAAGCGCTTTTCGTATACCTTTTTTAGCGGAGGACCAGGTGTTATGCGTGTTAAGATTCACGCCTTTTTACCAACCAATCATTTGCATATAGAGCATACCAAAACCCTTAATGAAACATCCCGATCTATTATCCTTAATCAGTTGAAAAGTTTCGGGTGAAAAAGTTTAATTATTAAAATGTAAAAGGCTGCTCTGGGCACGGAGCAGCCTTTGTATGATATTGATTTAGGGCACATTAAAATCAATATCCAGATTTAACCAAAAAATCTAAAATTTAATCGAGAATCCACTGTAAACTCCTATAAAATAAGGTTTGAAATCTCCGGAGGTATTCTCGAATGTGTTAATCTGGTACTTGAACATAGGTTCTAAGTTCAGGTCTAATTTTTTAGTGACTTTATAATTTAGTCCCAATCCGAAATTGGCACTGTAACTTACATTGTTTATGTTTACTGCCTCGCCAATATAGGTTTTTGAACCATTAACAGGTTGAGAGTAGACTTCATTGTTATTTAAAAATAGTGAGCTAAATCCTCCAATAACGTTTATGCCTAGTTTTTTATTGGTAATGGCATATTCAATTTCTAAAGGCACTTCAATAAACCCAAAAGATTGGTTTAAAGAGGTGTTGAAACTTTTAAAAGTTTCTGGAGCTTTACTGGCTTCGGCAATATTATTTGAACTAATTACCGCAATAGTACTTTCGCTAGCTTTAGAGCCGCCCGTACTTACGTTTTTCATACTGCTGGAACTATTACTAAATGCCGCAGATTCGTAAACGACAACATCATTCGTATTGTAGCCTAAATTAACACGGTTAATCCCTGAGCGAATACTTATTTTATCGTTAAGTGCATAACTGGCATTAATACCATAACTCATATTAACTTCTCCTGTTTTGGAGTTTTTTACAAACTGTTGATCTAGAGAAGACCCTTCTCCTAAAGAATTGAAATAAACGGGTGCTACATTTGGTGCAATACTCCAGCGGTTTAATTTACTTTTATTTTCGGTTATGGCTTTGCTGTTTTCTATCGCTTCTTCAATAGTTAAATTGTTTTTTTGTTCTTCTTGAGATTTCGTTTCGGCAATAGTATTTTCTATGTGGGTTTCGCCAATATTTTGAGTGTTATTGGCGATTTGATCCTCTGTTGCTTCAATAGAATTTACAAGAGACTTGTCATTAATTAATGTGTTGGTATTGTCTTCTGAAGTATTTTGAGCAATACTATTGAAAGTTGAAGTGGTGTTTGAATATCCACTTTCAGAACCTTTGTATTTAGTTAATGAAATAGAGGTGTTATTATTTGTTTGAACAGGATTCTGAATTTCTGATTGTAGATTCTTAGTATTGTCTTCAGAATTTATAAAGTCATTGTTTTCTGAAGCGATAGTACTTTCATTATTATCTGAAGATCCTAAAGTTGAATTAGTATCCACAATTATTGGGATATCAATAGGAGTCGAGCCATCATTGAAAAACTGATTACCTAAGGTTAGTAATAGTAATAATGCTGCCGCCACACCTGCATAGCGCCACCAGATTGGAATGACTCTTTTGCTTTTCTTCTGCCCAAGCTGAGATTCAATATTTTTCCATACAGCATCTTTAGGAGTCACTTCAAAGTCTTTAAAGCGTTCCTGAAATAGTCTGTCTATATGTTTTTTATCGCTCATTATTATAATGATTGTAAATTTTGTGATGCCAGATACAATTCTATAGTTTGTTTTAAAATCTGCCTGGCTCGAGCCAGATTGGATTTTGATGTACCTATGTTTATCTCCAGCATGTCTGCTATATCTTTATGCGAATAACCATCAAGAACATAAAGGTTAAAAACCAATCTATACCTGTCTGGTAATTCCTGTATAATTTGTAATAGATAGTCGATAGACACGCGGTCTTCATCAACTTCTACGTCTACATCTTCAATGTTATCGTCATGAGCAATTTCAAAAACTTTTTCTTTTCTATATTGCTGCAAAACGGTGTTTACTGTAATGCGTTTTAACCAACCTTCAAACGATCCTTTGTTTTCGTACTGATTTATTTTTCTGAAGATGGTTAAAAAAGCATCTTGTAAATTATCTTCGGCTTCGGTGTAATTACGCGAGTATTTTAAGCACAAACCAAACAGTTTACCCGAAAAGAGGGTGTACAGTTCGCTTTGTGCTTTAATGTCATTGTTCTTGCACTGTTCTATGAGTTGATTTAAACTCAAATTCGCCGAATTAGTTTATACTTACTTAGTTTTATTCTACTACCGGAACTTCAAAGGTTAAATATATGTCTTCACCATTATCATCTTCCCCCTGCCAAAATTTAAACACATAAGAACCATTGCTTGTCACGATAAAGTTAAAGGTAACATCTTCTTCAAATTCTACCAAAGGTTGACAATTATTATTGTCGTAAACCGTCATGATAGGTGCTACTGTTCTCTGGTTATTTTCTTTAGCGTAGTATAAGTTTCTGTAAACATAACAAGACGAAGGCTTTTCGTAAGTAACCGTAATAGGGTAGGTTTCTCCCATAACAAACTCCTCCGGAATGTCTACGCTTTTTACAGGTAAAATCTCAAAGTAGTAGTTGTCGTAGTCATCGTCTGTGTTACATGAAACAAAGAGTAATAAACTTAAACTAAATAATAGTAACTTTTTCATAATAAATTAAATAACTTTTCTTTTTATGCTTTTTGTTACTAAGATGCAATCCTGTTTAAAAGGTTGCGTATGGAAATAAAAAAATCCCGAATTAATCGGGATTTAAATACTTTAAAGTTTAATTTGAAAGTAAACGTTATTTTTTATTCACCTTCTGAAGCGGCTTTGGCTACAGCTCTCACTTTAACCTCTAGCTCTTCCATAAGTTCAGGGTTGTCTTTTATCAGCGATTTTACAGCATCACGACCTTGTCCAAGTTTGGTGTCTTCGTAGCTAAACCAAGAACCACTTTTCTTAATGATTTCGTTTTCTACTGCGATATCTAAAATCTCACCTACTTTACTTACACCTTCTCCGTACATGATGTCGAATTCAGCAGTTTTAAATGGAGGTGCTACTTTATTTTTAACCACCTTAACTCGGGTTTTGTTACCTGCTACACTTCCGTCGGTTTCTTTAATTTGAGTTGAACGACGAATATCTAAACGAACCGATGCGTAGAATTTTAAAGCGTTACCACCAGTAGTTGTTTCCGGGTTACCAAACATAACACCAATTTTTTCACGTAACTGGTTAATGAAAATAACTGTACAGTTTGTTTTGCTGATAGATGCAGTAAGCTTTCTTAAAGCCTGAGACATTAAACGGGCGTGTAATCCCATTTTAGAATCACCCATTTCACCTTCAATCTCACTCTTAGGTGTTAATGCAGCAACCGAATCTATTACAACAATATCAATAGCACCTGAGCGGATTAAGTTATCAGCGATTTCCAGAGCCTGCTCACCGTTATCTGGTTGAGAGATGATTAAGTTTTCTAAATCGACACCTAATTTTTCAGCATAAAATCTATCGAAGGCATGCTCGGCATCAATAAAAGCGGCAATTCCACCTGCTTTTTGAGCTTCGGCAATAGCGTGTAATGTAAGGGTTGTTTTACCCGAAGATTCTGGTCCGTAAATTTCAATGATTCGTCCGCGAGGATATCCACCAACACCTAAAGCAATATCTAAGCCTAATGAACCCGACGGGATAGCATCAACATCTACAACTGCTTGGTCGCTCATTTTCATTACAGTACCTTTTCCGTAGGCCTTATCTAATTTGTCTAATGTAAGTTTTAGCGCTTTTAATTTCGCTTCTTTTTCGTTGCTCATTTCGTAATCTATTTTTATCTGAAATTGTACGCTAAAATACTATAACTTTTATCATCATACAATTTTATGACGCAACCTTTTTGAACATTTTGCATCTAGTAGTAAACTAGGGAAATTATTGCTATGAAATTTACCAGTGAAGCATTTTAAGTAGACTAACTCGAAATGATTTGAAAAGCGCTTCATCTATACCATGAGCGCTTTTTTTATACGCTTTGGTGTTGTGTTTAAATTGTTTACCTTTGCCGCATTAAAATATAATCTTTAACCTTAAAACATTAGTATAGCATGCAACTGTACAATAAATTAAGTGCTAAAGAGAGAGCAGAATTAATCGACCAAGCAGGGAAAAATCGATTAACGCTTTCTTTTTACCAATACGCAAAAATTCAAAATCCTCAGGAATTTAGAGATCAATTATTTATTGTCTGGGACAAATTAGAAGTCTTAGGTAGAATTTATGTCGCTCATGAAGGGATTAACGGCCAATTATCACTTCCAGCCGATCGTTTCAATGAGTTCAAAACCCATTTAGATACGATTGATTTCTTAAAAGACATCCGTTTAAATGTGGCTGTAGAACAAGACAACAAATCGTTCCTGAAACTGAAAGTTAAAGTACGTGAGAAAATTGTGGCCGACGGATTAAACGACGACACTTTCGATGTAACGAACATTGGAGTTCACTTAAAAGCGGAAGATTTCAATAGATTTATTGAAGACGAAAATACTGTATTGGTCGATATGCGTAACCATTACGAGAGTGAGATTGGTCATTTTAAAAATGCCGTAACACCAGATGTTGATACGTTTAGAGAATCGTTAGATATTATTGAAGACGATTTAAAAGAACATAAAGAAGATAAAAATCTGGTTATGTATTGTACGGGAGGTATTCGTTGTGAAAAAGCCAGTGCATACTTCAAACATAAAGGGTTTAAAAATGTATACCAACTTGAAGGCGGTATTATTGAATACACCCGTCAGGTAAAAGAACAAAACTTAGAAAATAAGTTTTTAGGACAGAATTTCGTGTTCGACGAACGTCGTGCCGAGCGAATTAGTGACGATGTTATTGCACAGTGTCACCAATGTGGTGAGCCGTTCGATGTCCATACCAACTGTGCTAACGATGCTTGCCATTTGCTGTTTATCCAGTGTCCGAAATGTCAGGAAGAAATGGAAAACTGTTGTTCTACAACTTGTATGGAGATTAACCGTTTGCCTTATGAAGAGCAAAAGGCCATGCGTAAAGGACAAGGAAACAGTAACGATATTTTTAAAAAAGGTCGTGCCGAACACTTGCCTTATAAAAAGGATTTAAGAAACATTTTCGAGCATTTTAAACAAGAAGAAGCCTAATTAGTTATGCAAAAGATTGAATTAATGGCGCCTGCAGGGAATTTCGAATCACTGCAAGCAGCTCTGGATAATGGTGCAGATTCTGTTTATTTTGGTGTAGAGCAGCTTAATATGCGTGCCAGAGCCTCTATAAATTTTACTTTAGATGATCTGCCTGAGATTGCCGAGCGTTGTCAGGAAAAAAACGTTAGAACTTATTTAACCTTAAATACCATTATTTACGATCACGATTTATCGATTGTAAAAACACTGATTCAAAAAGCGAAAGATGCTAATATCACGGCTGTGATTGCTATGGATCAGGCTGTAATTATGGCGGCTCGTGAGATTGGTATGGAGGTGCATATTTCTACGCAAATAAATATCACTAATATAGAAACTGTAAAATTCTATGCCATGTTTGCCGACACTATGGTATTGAGTCGTGAGCTGAGTTTGCGTCAGGTGAAAAAAATTACCGAACAGATTGAAAAGGAGCAGGTAAAAGGCCCTTCTGGGAATTTGGTTGAAATTGAAATTTTTGGTCATGGTGCATTATGCATGGCGGTTTCAGGAAAGTGTTATTTAAGTTTACATTCGCATAATTCTTCAGCAAATCGTGGAGCTTGCAAACAAAATTGCAGAAAGAAATATACCGTTATCGATCAGGAGTCTGGTTTTGAAATAGAACTGGATAACGAATACATGATGTCTCCAAAAGATTTATGTACCATCGATATTTTAGATCAGGTGGCCGATGCCGGAATTAAAGTGTTGAAGATTGAAGGTCGTGGACGCGCACCGGAGTATGTAGCAAATGTTATTAAATGCTACCGCGAAGCAATTGATAGCTTAGAAAATAACACCTTCGAAAAGGAGAAAGTAGTGTCTTGGATGCAAGACTTAGAAAAGGTTTACAACCGCGGTTTCTGGAATGGCTATTACTTAGGGCAGAAATTAGGAGAATGGAGTGTTGGGTCCGGGTCGCATGCTACACAAAAGAAAGTGTATATTGGTAAAGGACAACATTATTTTCCAAAAGCACAGATTGGAGAGTTTAAAATTGAAGCTTTCGATTTATCGGTAGGTGATACTATTTTAGTAACGGGTCCAACCACGGGTGCAAAAGAAGTTGAGGTGGCACAAATGCTGGTAAACGACGAGCAACTTGATAAAGCTTCAAAAGGCGATTTGGTGACCATTCCGTTAGGATTCAGAATACGTCCTTCAGATAAATTATACAAAATCGTAGAAAATAAAGTAGAAGCTTAATGGTTGTTGTTACCTTACAGCGAAATAAATGTATTGGGTGTAATTACTGCGTCGAGTTGGCACCTAATCAGTTTCAAATGTCGAAGAAAGATGGGAAGTCGGTGTTGTTGAAAAGTGTCGATAAGAAAGGCTTTTTCACCATTAAATCTAACGACCATATGATTTTAGAAGACTGCGAAAATGCTGCAAAAGCATGCCCGGTAAAGATAATTGATGTGAAAGATATTTAGCTATTTTAAGTCTGAAGTTTATTGCTATTCAACTTGTTTTTAGTAAGAATTTTATTAAGTTTGTTGAAGTTCTAACCTAAAAAACATGGATTTATGATTACAGAAGATTTTAGTATCGGATTGTTTGTCATGCAATTAATAAGTGTTTTAGCAATTAGTTTTTTAGTTGTTTTAGTGTATCGCTTATACAAATATTTAAAGAAGAACACTTAAAGTTTATCATATTCAAACCCATTACATTTTGTAGTGGGTTTTTTCATAGAAACGGGCTAAAGTATTAATTATAATTAAGTCTTCATATATACCGTTAAAAAAATATTATCTTTACCCATTAGAAATAATATGAACATTCATTTGCAATAGATTAACTATTAGCGAATTCAATATATAGAAATTTATGGCTTGTAACAGTTGTTCAACTGGTAAAGACGGTCAACCAAAAGGATGTAAAAATAATGGCACCTGCGGAACAGATAGTTGTAATAAATTAACGGTTTTCGATTGGTTGTCTAATATGTCTCTTCCAAGTGGTGAGAAACCGTTTGACTGGGTTGAGGTTCGCTTTAAAAACGGAAGAAAAGATTACTACAAAAATACAGAGCATTTAACGCTTAGCATTGGGGATGTTGTGGCTACACAGGCAACAACAGGCCACGATATTGGTATGGTAACCCTTACGGGGGAATTGGTGCGTATTCAAATGAAACGTAAAAGTATTTCTGAAACACCCGACGAAGAACTTAAAATATACCGAAAAGCCAATCAAAAAGATATAGATATCTGGCAAGCTGCACGAGATCGTGAAGAGCCAATGAAGGTGAAAGCAAGACAGTTTGCAATAGATTTGAAACTGGAAATGAAAATTTCCGATATCGAGTTTCAGGGCGATGCCAGCAAAGCAACGTTTTACTACACTGCTGAAGAGCGTGTCGATTTCCGTGAGTTAATTAAAGTATTTGCTCGAGAGTTTAAAACACGTATCGAGATGAAGCAGGTAGGGTTCCGTCAGGAAGCTGCCCGACTAGGAGGCATTGGGTCTTGTGGTCGTGAGCTGTGTTGTTCGACCTGGTTAACCGATTTCCGTTCGGTAAGTACCTCGGCAGCACGCTATCAGCAATTGTCATTAAATCCTCAAAAATTAGCCGGACAATGTGGTAAATTAAAGTGCTGTTTAAATTACGAGTTAGACACGTACTTAGATGCGCTTAAAGATTTTCCTAAATCTGAAATAAAACTACAAACCGAAAAAGGCGTTGCCATTTGCCAGAAAACCGATATTTTCAAAGGTCACATGTGGTATGCTTATGAAGGTGAATGGATTAACTGGCATAAGATAACTGCCGATCAGGCGAATGAAATTATTGCTTTAAATAAGAAGAATAAAAAGGTGGCAAGCCTTGAAGAATATGCTTCAGATCTTATTGAAGATACTAAAACTGAGTTTGAAAACGTTGTAGGTCAGGATAGTTTAACACGATTCGATAGTCCAAAACCTAATAAAAAACGTAAAAATAGTAGAAATAAGAATAACCGAAATCAGAATTCGAAAGCCAAAGGCGGAGCAAATAGTAATGTAACAGAAACAAAACCTTCTGCACCGGCGTCTGATAAAGGAACGAATAATAATACCAGAACAAGAGCCAAAAATCCTAAAGCTAAAGGAACTGAAGCCGGAAATAATGCTGCAGATCCTAAAACTACTGGAGGGAATAAAAACAGAAACCGAAACAACAATCGTTCTAGAAATAAAAAGAAACCGCAGAATCAGAACCCAAACCCAAATCCAAACCAAAACCAAAGTCAAAAGAATAAGGATGTTACGAAATAATACGTTAGTATTTTTAGCGATATGTTCATTAGTATTTGTGTCTTGCGATTCAAATCGAGTTTTCGACGAGTATAAATCGGTTCCCAATAAATGGCATAAAGATTCTATAGTTAGTTTTGATATAACACCTCCGGATTCTACTAAGGCTTATAATTTATTTGTGAATCTTAGGAATACAAATACCTATAAATACAACAATTTATTTTTAATTGTTGAAATGGTTTTTCCTCATGGAAAGACAATAAAAGATACCTTAGAGTACCGAATGGCCGATCCAACAGGAAAGTTGTTAGGTACTGGTGTAACCGATACAAAGGAAAATAAACTTTGGTATAAAGAAGGAGTTGTGTTTAAAGAAGCTGGTAATTATAAGGTAAATATTCAGCAAGCCATGCGTGAAAATGGTAAGGTTAATGGTGTCGTAGAGCTTGAAGGTATAACCGATGTTGGTTTTAGAATAGAACACATAAACAGTAACAACTAACTATTTCATCTATAGGTTGTAATCTATAGATCCCATTCAAATCGTATTTATAAATAAAAGTACATGGCAACAAAGAAACAAGAAGCAGAACCTACAACAAACTTCTCTAAATACATACGTTGGTTTTGGCTACTATTTACAGCAGGCGTTCTGGCCGTAGTCTTTATATTTTTATTGGCATCGTGGGGTGCTTTTGGCGAAATGCCCGATCATACCGTATTAGAAAACCCAAGAACGAATTTAGCAACCGAGATTATTTCTTCAGACGGACAAACTTTAGGAAAATTTTACTTTAACGATAACAGAACACCTGTTGGTTACGAAGATTTACCACAGGATTTGGTGAATGCCTTAATTGCCACTGAAGATGCACGTTTCGAACAACATTCTGGAGTGGATGCTATTGGTACATTAAGAGCTGTAGTTAAGTTAGGAAGTGGTGGAGGAGCCAGTACCATTTCGCAACAGTTAGCCAAACAGTTATTTCACGGTGAAGGTTCTAAAAACATTGTGGAACGTATACTTCAGAAAGTAAAAGAGTGGATTATAGCTATTCGTTTGGAGCGTCAATACACCAAAGAAGAAATTATTGCACAGTATTTTAATATTTACGATTTCTTAAACAATGCCGATGGTATTCGTAGTGCTGCCAGAATATACTTCGGTAAGGAACCAAAGGATTTAACGCTTAAAGAATCTGCCATGTTGGTGGGGATGTTTAAAAACTCGGCTTTATATAATCCGTTAAGAAATGCTGAAGGGGTAAAAAACCGAAGAAATACGGTATTATCTCAAATGGAAAAGTATGGGTATATAACTGAAACGCTTAAAGATTCACTTCAAAAAACCGAACTGGATGTAAAATACACTCCCGAATCACATCGTGAAGGTATCGCAACATATTTTAGAGGATATCTGGACTCCTTTATGAAAGAGTGGATTAAAGACAATCCGAAACCAGATGGAACCAAATGGAATTTGTATAACGATGGATTAAAAATTTATACAACTATAGATTCCAGAATGCAGCAGTACGCCGAAGATGCAGTACAAAAGCATATGGCAAAACTTCAGAAAGAGTTTTTCCACCAGAATACACCCGATAGAAATCCTACGGCACCGTTTTTAGATTTATCAAAAGAAGAAATTGATGCGCTTTTGAGAAACTCTATGCGTCAATCAGAGCGTTGGAGACATATGAAATACGATTTAGGAAAATCTAATAAAGAGATTGAGGAATCGTTTCAAAAGCCAATTCAAATGTCGGTATTTGCATGGAAAGATGGTCAACCTTCAGAAATCGATACGATTATGAAACCAATCGATTCTATGCGTTATTATAAAACGTTTTTACGTACCGGTATGATGTCTATGGACCCGCAAACGGGCCATGTGAAAGCCTGGGTTGGTGGTATGAATTATCGTCATTTCCAATACGATATGGTAAAGCAAGGAAAACGTCAGGTAGGTTCAACATTTAAGCCATTTGTTTATGCTACCGCTGTAGATCAGTTACACCTGTCGCCTTGTGACGAATTCCCCAATACACCATTCTGTATAGAAAAGGATAAATACGGCAATATAGAGGACTGGTGTCCTAAAAATTCTGATGGGAAGTATGGTGGAAATCTAACTTTGAAAAATGCACTAGCGAATTCGGTAAATACGGTAACGGCGCGTTTAATGGATAAAGTAGGGCCGGAAACCGTTATTGAGTTAGTTGATAAATTAGGAGTGGATTCTGAGATTCCTCCGGTACCATCTATCGCCTTAGGAACTGCCGATTTAAGTGTTTACGAAATGGTCGGGGCTTATTCAACTTTTGCAAATAAAGGCGTGTATACAAAGCCAGTAATGGTAACGACTATTGAAGATAAAAACGGAACTATTTTATATCAGTTTAAGCCAGAAACACGAGACGTGGTGGGTGAAGAAACCGCATATGTAACCGTAAAACTTTTAGAAGGTGTTACCCGTGGTGGTTCTGGTACCAGATTACGTGGTAACTGGGGTGTTAATAATCAGGTTTACAAGGAAGTTATTACTGGTTATCCATACGAATTTGAGAATCCAATAGCCGGTAAAACCGGAACAACACAAAACCAGAGTGACGGGTGGTTTATGGGTATGGTACCTAATTTAGTAACCGGAGTCTGGGTTGGTGGTGAAGACCGCTCGGTACACTTTAGAACCATTACTTATGGTCAGGGAGCCACCATGGCATTACCAATATGGGGTATGTATATGAAGAGTTGTTATGCCGATGAAACACTTAATATTTCTATGGCAGATTTTGAAGCCCCTGAAAATTTATCTATTCGTGTAGATTGTGATAGTCCTGCTGATAATGATAACGTTATTCAGGAAGAAAAAGAAACACCAGATGATTTAGAATTCTAAATTGATTAAGAATCAATATTGAAAACCCGTTCATAAATTGAACGGGTTTTTTATTTCTCGATATTTTGTAGTTATTATTTTGTTATTCGTAAATTTATATTGCTAAAACTAATAATAATGATAAATAAGAAAGTAGCTAATATAAGTGAAGCTTTACAAGGGGTTACCGATAATATGACCCTTATGGTTGGTGGTTTCGGTTTAAGTGGTATTCCTGAAAACGCTATTGCCGAATTGGTTAATCTTGGAGTAAAAGGATTAACCTGTATTTCCAATAATGCCGGTGTAGATGATTTTGGTCTGGGGTTATTACTTCAAAATCGCCAGATAAAAAAAATGATTTCTTCTTATGTAGGTGAAAACGATGAGTTCGAGCGTCAGATGTTATCTGGCGAATTGGAAGTAGAACTTATTCCGCAAGGCACATTGGCTGAGCGTTGTCGTGCTGCACAAGCTGGTATTCCTGCATTTTATACGCCAGCTGGTTATGGTACGGAAGTCGCCGAAGGTAAAGAATCACGAGAATTTAATGGTAAAATGTATATCCTGGAACACGCCTTTAAAGCCGATTTTGCCTTTGTGAAAGCATGGAAAGGTGATGAAGCTGGAAACTTAATATTTAAAGGGACGGCTAGAAATTTTAATCCGGTAATGTGCGGAGCAGCTAAAATTACGGTAGCTGAGGTTGAAGAATTAGTGCCTCTCGGAGAACTGGATCCTAACCAGATTCATATTCCTGGCATATTTGTGCAACGTATTCTAAAGGGCGAACGTTACGAAAAACGAATTGAACAACGAACTGTAAGACAAAGAAGTTAATTATGTTAGATAAAGTAGGTATAGCTAAGCGTATTGCTAAAGAAGTTAAGGATGGTTACTATGTAAACCTTGGTATTGGTATTCCAACTTTGGTTGCTAATTATGTGCGTAATGATATTGAAGTCGAGTTTCAAAGCGAAAATGGCGTTTTAGGCATGGGACCTTTTCCTTTTGAAGGGGAAGAAGATGCCGATGTGATTAACGCAGGAAAACAAACCATAACCACGTTGCCGGGCGCTAGTTTTTTTGATTCTGCCTTAAGTTTCTCCATGATTCGTGGACAGCATGTCGATTTAACCATTTTAGGAGCCATGGAGGTTGCTGAAAATGGAGACATTGCCAACTGGAAAATTCCGGGTAAGATGGTTAAAGGTATGGGAGGCGCTATGGATTTGGTAGCCAGTGCCGAAAATATTATTGTAGCTATGATGCATACCAATAGAGAAGGGGAGTCTAAATTACTAAAAAGATGTTCCTTGCCTTTAACGGGCGTTGGGTGTGTTAAAAAGATTGTTACCAACTTGGCAGTGGTTGAGGTTACACCAAATGGTTTTAAATTATTAGAGCGTGCTCCCGGAGTTTCTGTTGAGGAGATTCAAAAAGCAACTGAAGGGACATTAATTGTTGAAGGAGATATTCTTGAAATGATTCTTTAGTTGTAAGAAGATATAGTTATTTTGTAGGTTAAATTCGGTAAAATGTTAAAAATAATTGCATTTCATCGAATTTATATGTTTTTTGACGATGATATTGAAAATCAATTGTATCTTAGTAATCCCCAAAGAAACCAAATTATTAATCAGATTTACCTAAATCTATCATAAACTTAACGCTTATGAATTTTGCAACAAATCTACCTGACCAACCTACATTGACGGAGAATAAATTCAAAGAAACAATGCGTGAAAACCTAAGGTTTTTAAAGAGTTTATTCTATTTAACTAAAAAAGTGTTCATGTTATAATCCCTTCGGGATAGCCTTTATTAATTTTTTAGTGTATGCAGAATTGGGTGTGCTGTAAATGGTGTCAGCATCACCCAATTCTTCTATTTTACCCTGATTCATAACTAATAATTGATCCGACATATATTTCACCACAGCTAAATCGTGTGAGATGAATATATAGGTGAATCCGAAACTTTCCTTAAGCTCATTCAGCAGATTTAAAACCTGTGCCTGAACCGAAATATCCAATGCCGAAACCGATTCGTCGCAAACAATCAACTTAGGTTGTAAGGCAATCGTTCTGGCAATACCAATACGTTGGCGTTGCCCTCCTGAAAATTCATGCGGATAACGGTTAAAATAGTCTTCAGACAGCCCTACACGCTCCAGTATTTCAATCACTTTGGCTTTTCGTTCTTTATTGGAATAATAAAGCTTATGTACCTTCATGGGTTCCATAATGGCTTCACCAACAGGAATTCTTGGGTTTAAAGATGAATACGGATCCTGAAATATAATCTGAATCTCTTTTCTAAGGGTTTTTATGGCTTTATTTGATAGTTTGGTAATATCGGTGCCTTTGTATAAAATCTGTCCTGTAGTGGCTTTATCAAGCTGAAGTATGGCATTTCCTAAAGTCGATTTTCCACAGCCAGATTCACCTACCAAACCTAAAGTTTCGCCTTCGAATAATTTAAAACTAACATTATTTACGGCCTTAAATGAATTAGGAGAACTAAACCATCCGCTTTTAGAAATATATTCCTTTTCAACATTAATTACTTCCAATAAAGGTGGTTTGCTGTAAATAGTGTTGTGTTTTTGTTTTCGGTCTTCGGTAGTAATAATGCTATGTTTGGTTGTGCCTTCAAGGTAATCCTTAATGGTTGGCAAAACTTTTAGTCGGGTGTCTAACGATGGGCGAGCATTAATTAATGCTTTGGTGTAGGTGTGTTGCGGTGTATGAAAAATGCTATGCGCATCACCTTGTTCAACAATGTCGCCTTTATACATCACTAGAACACGGTTGGCTATTTCAGAGATTAAAGACAAATCGTGCGTGATGAAAATGACACTCATTTTCGTTTCTACCTGAAGCTCTTTAAGTAATTTGATGATTTCTTTTTGAACCGTAACATCTAGAGCCGTCGTCGGTTCGTCGGCAATTAAAACATCGGGTTTACAACTTATCGCCATAGCAATCATAACCCGTTGCTTTTGTCCGCCGGAAATCTCATGCGGATAAGCATCATAAACGCGGGAGGGATTCGGAAGTTTTACCTTTTCAAAAAGGGCAATGGTTTCTGCTTTAGCTTCCTGTTTAGATAAATGGGTATGCTGAAGCAGAATTTCCTGAACCTGTTTTCCGCAGGTCATAGACGGGTTTAAAGAACTCATGGGTTCCTGAAAAATCATGGCTATTTTTTTGCCACGAATATTTTGTAATTCCTTTGAAGATAACGGGATTAAATCTTCATTATTAAATAGAATTTGCCCTGAAGTAATCTTAGAAATTTTCTTTGGTAGTAAACCTAAAACGGCTAACGATGAAACCGATTTTCCAGAACCTGATTCACCAACAATACCCAGAATTTCATTCTGATTTAAATGATAGGATATATTGTGAATAACTTCATTATTTCCAAAGGCAATGGCTAAGTTTTTTATGTTTAAAATTGGGGAGTTCTGCATTTATATATGAATAATTTCATCGTTGGTTAATAGCTCGTCACCACGTAATCGCAAAAATATTTGTGCAACGGCAATCGTATCTTTTTCGCAATAAATTACAATGCGGTCAATCTCGTTTTCTTCGTAGTACACACGATAGACTTCACTACCGTCAATGTCATCTTTAGGCGAAGGCACACCTAAAACATTGGTGAGTAGTTTTAGCGATGTGTAACTTTTAAAGTCTCCGAATTTCCAAAGTTCCAAGGTGTCTATGTGCGGGACTTCCCATGGCTTTTTACCAAATAAATTAAGTTTATGCGGAAGTTCAATGCCGTTTATGATCATACGGCGTGCGATATATGGGAAGTCGAATTCCTTAGCGTTATGTCCGCAAAGCAAATGATTAGGGTGATTGAAATGGGTATTCAGTAAATTTTTAAAATCCTTTAAAAGTTTGGCTTCATCACCAAAAAAAGAGGTGACTCTAAATGTGCGCATCTCACCTTTAAAAGAAAAGTATCCCACCGAAATACATACAATTTTTCCAAATTCGGCCCAGATACCGGCACGATCGTAAAATTCTTCGGCGGTGTAATCGTCTTTACGCTGGTACTGCGATTTTTGTTCCCATAAGGCCTGCTTGGTTTCATCTAAATCGGTGAAATGCTGAACCTCAGGAACGGTTTCAATATCTAAAAATAATATGTTTTCTAAGCTAATTTTAGAGATCATATCCTAACATGTTATAAGCTTCTTCAATATAAACGGTAATATCTTGTGTGAACTGGCCAATGCCTTCGTCAGGCGATTTTCTATGTCCTAAACGTACAATAATAAGGTTGTCTTCTGGCTCAACAATAACATATTGTCCTAGATGTCCACGCATCATAAAAAAGTGTTTCTTACCAACATCTTTCATCCACCAGCCATAGCCGTACTCTGGGCTTTCGGGAAAACGAGGCGTCACACTTTTTACAGCATAAGTCGAGTCTAAAAGTTGTTTGCCGTTCCATTTTCCGTAATCTTTATATAGTTTTCCGAAACGGGCAAAATCCCTGGCATTGCTGGAAATGCAGCAAAAGGCTTTGGCTAATTTATGTTTACCATCATCTAGCTGCCAAAGGGCATCGTCGGTAGCGCCCATAGGTTCCCAAAAACTTTCCGATAAGTAACTTGATAATGATTTCCCTGATGCTTTTTCTATAATCATCCCTAGTAACTGAGTATTTCCGCTTAGGTATTTAAATGACTTACCAGGTTCCTCTATCACTTTTTGATTAAGAATAGTTTCGGCTAAATCATCGTCGTAATTTGCTCTTGCAGTTACCGAAAACGGACTCGTGTAATGCTCAACCCAATCTAAACCTGAGGCCATGGAAGCTAAATCGCCAACTGTAGTTTTAGCCTCATTATATTGCGGATAAAAATCACTTACAGGTTGGTCTAAGCTTTTTATATAACCATCCATAATAGCTTTTCCCAGTAACGTAGTGGTGATACTTTTAGCCATTGAAAACGAATTGGTTTTTGAGCGTTCATCGAAGTTTTCATAATAATTCTCAAACCAAATACTATCGTTTTTAATGATAACATATGCAATGGTACCCCAGTCTTTGTTGACTTTAGCTAGTTTTTCGGTTGGTTCAATTGAATTATAATTTTTGTGAATAGGCCAAGGTTGAGGATCTGTTCCTTTCTTTATAGTATCGTTTTCGAAATACGGATAATCATCAATAAATGCCGTATTATGACCTGTGAAGTAAACGATTTTCGCACCACGAATAATGTAACCGTAATCGAAGAGGTAAAGTAAAGCAATAAGTAGCGCTATGGTTATTACAGTCCATTTAAGTAGCTTTTTGAGGAATTTCATACTATTAGGTTTAGTTGAATTAAATATAGGAAATATTTTAAGGATTTAAAGATTGGGTTAAAACTAAAAGCGAAACTAAAATAAGCTTTGTTGTTTGTTAGGGCTTTCGTGTTCTAATAACCATTGTTTCCTATGTAAGCCACCTGCATAACCCGTTAAGCTGCCGTCGGTTCCAATTACGCGGTGACATGGAACAATAATCCATAGCGGATTTTTGCCATTAGCGTTTGCCACAGCACGTATGGCTTTAACATCGCCTAATTGTTTTGAGAGTTCCAGATATGAAATGCTTTTTCCGTAGGGAATTTGCTGTAACAATTTCCAAACCGATTTTTGAAAATCTGTCCCATTCGGATTGAGTTTTAAGTTAAATTCTTTACGCTTGCCTTCAAAATATTCATTAAGTTGTAAAACACAATCCTGTAAGGTTTCCGGAATATTCTTAGAAACCGTTTCTTCTGAATTTAAAATGGAAACCGATACAATTCCTATGTCATCACCAATTATTTCGGTGAATCCTAAAGGTGATTTAATGACACAGGTATCCATGATTATTGTTCAGAATCTTCAATTATACCCAAGCGTTTTGCTCTCGCTTCCCAGCTTTTTCGTGCCAAATGTTGTAAATCAGAAACGTTATCACTTTCATCCATAATTTCTAAACCAAGCAAAGTTTCAATAACGTCCTCAACGGTTACAATACCACTTACCGAACCGTATTCGTCAACAACCAAAGCCATGTGATTTCTACTTTCGATAAGTTTTTCGAAAAGAATAGGGATAGGCATGTTTCGGGTAACGACAATAATATTTCTTTTAAGTTCAGATAACTTTTTTTTGTTGTTATCTAAAGCCATTTGTTTGTAAACATCGTCTTTTAGAACTAAGCCTACAATATTGTCTTGGTCGTTTGCGTAAACAGGAATTCGTGAAAATCGAAGGTTTAAATTTTTCTTGAAAAAGGCTTCAACGGTTGTTTCTTCATCTTCAATTTTCATAACAGTTCGCGGCGTCATAATATCTTTGGCGAACACTTCTTTAAATGTAAGTAGGTTTTTTATGACCTTACTTTCATTTTCATGAAAAACACCTTCTTCATGTGCAATATCTGTCATGGCCATAAAACTTTCTCTGCTTAATACACTGCCATGTTCTTTGCCTCCTATAAGTTTTGTAGTAAGTTGTAATAGCCAAAGAATTCCGGTCCATTTTAAAGGAAAAATTAAAATGTTAAGTGTGGTTGCGGTGAAACCAGCTAATTTTTTCCAATAGGTTGCCCCGATGGTTTTCGGAATGATTTCAGATGCAATCAAAATCAATAAAGTCATGATTGCTGAAACGACACCTACTGTATTGATTCCAAAAAGTTCAATTTTATATGGTAGTTTCTCGGCCTGAATTCCTACCATCATCGCACCCAGAGTGTGTGCGATAGTATTAAGAGTTAAAATAGAAATAAGAGGTTTGTCAACATCCTTTTTAAGAGCTTCCAAAGTAAATGCAAAGTCTTTGCCTTCTTGTTTTTTCAGGTTGATAAAGGTGGGTGTTACACTTAGTAATACCGCTTCGAGTATGGAACATAAAAAGGAAAAGAAGATAGAAATTGTTGCCCAAAAAATTAATGCGCTCATATATAGGATATCGTTTTTTACGAAGTTACGAAATCTGATTTTTAGTAGAGCAATTAGAAATACGGTGTTTATAAATTAATTTAATGAGGTATAGAAAACTTGTTGTAGTGCTGGCCTGATATTTAAATTGTAAATGTTACGATGTTTTCTTGTTGGATAAACACGATTGGATAAGAAAATGAAAACAATCTCATTTTTAGGATCAGCCCATACAAAAGTGCCGGTAAAACCTGAATGACCAAAGCTTTCTTGGCTTGCTTCTGGTGCAGGGTAAGCTTTTGTAATGTCTAATTTACTGTTTTCAATTAATGGTTTGTCAAAACCTAAACCACGATGATTTTTGTTTTCAGGATATTGAATGCGTGTAAATTCGTTAACTGTGTTTTCTTTAAAATATTGGGTGCCATTATAAAATCCCTTTTGCATATACATTTGCATAATAATCACAAGGTCTTTTGCGGTACCAAAAAGGCCTGCATTTCCTGAAATACCACCAAAAAGTGCCGCATTTTCATCGTGTACCCAACCTTGGGTTAATTGCTTTCTGAAAATGGAATCGTACTCTGTTGGAACAAAATTATTTTTAAAATGCTTTAAACTAGGATTAAAGCCTAAAATTTCACAACCCAGAGGTTTGTAAAAGTTGTCTTGAATATAATCTTGGTAGGGGATCCCTGTAAGGTTTTCAATAAGTTGAGGATAAATTAATGACGCTAATCCAGAATATAAATAGGTTTTATTTGAGTTGACTTTAGAATGTTTTATTGATTTAAAAACATGATTTTTAAAACGTTTGTTGATATAAAGATTCGGGTAAGCTTCCAATGAAAAACGCCTGTTATCATAGTTTCTAACGTAACGTTTTTTTAGCTTGCCATCTTTCATAATATCGTTTATGAATGAAATATAGGGTTGTAATCCAGACTGATGAGCCAATAATTCTCGAAGTGTGATATCTTTTTTATCTTTTACATGGCGCCAAGATTTCCAATAAAAACTAAAGGGTTTATCTAAGTCGATTTTACCTTCTTCATATAATTTCATTAAGGCGGGCAATGGACCTAAAATTTTGGTAACCGAGGCAAGATCATAGATATCATCTAATTCAACAGGTTTATTATTATCATATGTATGAAATCCATAAGCCTGATGAAATATGATTTGTCCTTGTTTGGCAACCAAAAGTTGAGCACCCGGAAATGCCTTTTCTTTTATTCCCAGATGCATTATGGAATCTACTTTTTTTTGAATAATTTTTGAGTTAAATCCAACTGACTCTGGTCTACCATATTTAAGTTGACCAAAGCTATATTGAAAGAATATAAGGCAAACAAGAAAAATAAGTAGATTGCTTTTCATTTAGAGCAGAGAACTTAGGAAATCAGCTTTACCACATCTTTAGCAAAGTATGAAGCTATAATGTCTCCACCTGCACGTTTAATAGCAGTAACCTGTTCCATCATAACAGCATCGTGGTCTAACCAGCCTTTTTCGGCAGCCGCCTTAATCATGGCATATTCACCAGAAACCTGATAAACAGCAACAGGAACATCAACTGCATTTTTAATATCGCGAACAATATCTAAATAACATAATCCCGGTTTTACCATAACAATATCGGCACCTTCATCAATATCCATTTCGGTTTCACGAATGGCTTCAATGCGGTTTGAATAATCCATTTGGTAGGTTTTTTTGTCCTTTGGAATATCGACCATATCAACCGGAGCAGAATCTAGAGCATCACGGAAAGGCCCGTAAAAAGCCGAAGCATATTTTGCTGAGTAACTCATAATTCCGGTATTGGTAAATCCTTCATCTTCCAACAATTCACGCATTTGAATAATGCGCCCGTCCATCATATCACTCGGCGCAACAAAATCGGCACCAGCCTGAGCATGAGATAAAGCCATTTCAGAAAGCACTTGAGACGTCGGGTCGTTTAATATGATGCCGTTTTCAATGATCCCGTCATGTCCGTAAGCCGAATAAGGATCTAAAGCCACATCGGTCATTACTAACATCTCAGGACACACATTTTTAACGGTTTTAATAGCACGTTGCATCAATCCGTTGGGGTTTAAAGCTTCTGTTCCTTTATTGTCTTTTAAATTATCTGGTACTTTAACAAATAGCAATACCGATTTTAAGCCTATGCTCCAAAGTTCTTTAACTTCCTTTTCCAGTAAATCTAAACTGTAACGGAAGTAGTTTGGCATCGACGCGATTTCTTCTTTTACACCCGAGCCTTCAACAACAAATAGTGGTACTAAAAAATCGTTTGGAGTAATTATAGTTTCTCTTACAAGACTTCTAATGGCCTCGTTTGCTCTTAATCGTCTATTTCTTCTTAATGGATACATAATATAAAGTTTTGTATTTTAAGCCATATTGTTTATTGACTTAATCCTAAGTATTTCCAAATGTTATTTTCTTTTACAAAAGCTGATTTTTCGTGAATGACATCTACTTTTCCGTTTTCAAAAAAATAGGCATCAAAGGTTACGGTGCCCTCATTGTCGGTAGCCATACCTTTTGAAGTTTCTTGTACTTCTAGCTTTATCCACTGCACTGATTTTGCCCAGTTTACAATGGCTTTTTTTTCTTTTACAGGTCGTGTTGAACTATGATGACTAAGCATTAAATAGTCACCGTTAGCTAAAACAAAAGCACTGTAGCGTGAACGCATGAGTTGCTCGGCAGTTTCTGTTTTTCCACCGTTTTTATGAAATACTTCGCAGCATGCATTGTAAGGTTTATTATTTCCGCAGTAGCAATTCATTAATTTTTTAACTTAAGCTTTTCGTTTATACTTTCTGCTGTATTTATAATTTGTTTTGGAGCTTTAAATCTGTAGCCTACAAAAATATTAAAAAAAGGAATGTTATCTATTACCTGAGAGGCGCTATCTGCATTATGATTTAAACTTAAATAGCTATAATGAAGTCCACAATATAAATTATTCATATCGTAGGTGGCTGAAGTTCTAAAACTTAGTTCGGTTAATAACGTAGTTAGAGGAGATTCATCACGAGATTTAGAATGATTTAAGCCAATTCCAGCAGAAACTCCGGCGGATAGCAATAAATTTTTAGATGGGACGTAATTATAATAATATGATGGAGCAAAAGCAATATCAAAAGAATAATAGCTCGAGTTAACTTCATTAAGTGGGCTATTATTTTTTAAGTTAAATTTTGAGTAAAAATAAGTGATATTAGGAATGAAACTTCCTGTGCTTTTTAATTGTTTTTCGTCTTGAGATGTAATAGCCTTAAAAGAAAAATGTTCATTAAAGATATAAGATGTAGCCCCGCCAATTTTAAAATTTTTCGTTTTTGGAAAATATTGATTGACCTCATTGTTTTTAATATAGAAACCTTTCTGACTAAATAAATCGAAGGTTTGCATGAAGTGTTTCCCTAAAAAAGTTCTGAAATTGAGATTGAATAATTTAGAATTTTCATTGTCTTTATTTTCACCTAAAAAATCTGGCGCGAATGAAAATGAAGCATTGAGTCCTCTGAAGGCTATAGAAACCCCGATTCGATCTTGCTTATTAGGTTCTAAATTAAAAGATAGGTTGGAGCTTCTGTCTTTTACTTTTAAAGTGTTTGAAGTATTGATGAAAAAGACACGTGCTGTAATGACGTTTGGGTAAATCCTTTTGTATTTGGGTTGATTAACGTCAACAGAGTCTGTGATGTTTTGTGCTATGTTTGGAAAAGAGCTAAAGGCAATTGAAAAAAATGTGAACAAAGCCCTTAAACCCATGATTTTGGATTTTGTAACACTTTAATTAGTTTTTCTTCTTCGCTACCGGTTTCAGGTTGATGGTCGTAAACCCATTGTACATGTGGCGGTAAACTCATTAAAATGCTTTCAATTCGGCCATTGGTTTTCAAACCAAATAAGGTGCCCTTATCGTGTACTAAATTGAATTCTACATAACGACCGCGACGGATTTCCTGCCAGGTACGGTTAGCTTCGGTGTAAGGTAAATCTTTTCGCTTTTCAACGATGGGTACATAAGCTTCAAGGAAACTGTCTCCAACTTCTGTTACAAAGTTATACCAGTCTTCCATACTGGTGTCTTTGGTTGCTTTGCAATAATCGAAAAATAAACCTCCAATACCGCGACCTTCATTACGGTGGGCATTATAAAAATACTCGTCGCAACGTTTTTTATACGTCGGGTAAAATTCCGGATTGTGCTTATCGCAAGCGGTTTTACAAATCTGATGAAAATGTACAGCGTCTTCTTCAAACAGGTAGTAGGGTGTTAAATCCTGTCCGCCACCAAACCACTGGTCAACAATTTTTCCATTTTTATCATACATTTCAAAATAGCGCCAGTTGGCGTGAACCGTTGGAACCATCGGATTTTTAGGGTGAAGTACCAAGCTTAAACCACAGGCAAAAAAATCGGCGTCTTCAACACCAAAATACGCTTGCATGGTATCTGGTAATTTACCGTGAACACCAGAAATGTTTACACCACCTTTTTCAAATATATTACCGTTTTGAATCACACGGGTTCTGCCACCACCGCCTTCAGGACGTTCCCAAAGATCTTGCTGAAACGTGGCTTTGCCATCAATAGCTTCCAGTTTAGAAGTGATGGTGTCTTGGAGATGTTGTATGTATTTGTAAAATTTATTTTTCATAATGACTTTCTAATTGAAGGGCTTCAATGGTTTTTACTGAAGCCGCCGTTACCGATAGCGGTAATACTAAAATAACTCCGATAAACGGAATTAATAAAAACAATATAAATATGATACCGTTGCCAATAGCTAATCCGCGATTGCGTTTTACAAAGTTAAGGCTTTCCTTGTATTTATAGTGTCGTTCTAAGGTGTAATCCATGTTACCAAAGCCGGCGTAATAGGCCTGGATAAAGAAAATGAGGATTGTAAATATAATGCCTATAACAGGTATAAAACTTAAGATTAAAAGCGGAATCGTGATAAGCAATTCCATAAATAGGTTTCTAAGGTTAATGCGAATAGCACGCCAAAGTTGCTCTGTAAAAGAGGTAATTCTATAAGTTTTATCGGAACCAAGAAGATGCGTTTCAATTTTCTCGGAAACCGGACTCATAAACGGAGCCGATAAGGCCATAATAACGTGCTTGTAGAGAATGAGCCCAAGAATGATAATAACTAACCCTCCTATAATATTTCCTATGGTTGTAAACGTTTCTTTACCCCATTCCCAAACCCAGAGTTTCGAGATAAAAGCACCAATGTTGTCTGAAAGTCCGTAAGCTGAAACACCTATAAACACAGCTGTAATAAAGCTAATAAGCATAGGAATAGTGAAGTATTTCCAAAGGTTTAGTTTTGATATTAAACCAAACGCTCCGAAATAGGCTCTTATTCCTGAAACTATATTTTTAATCATGGCTGTTGTTTTGCGTTAGCGATAGAGGCTTTGTTGAAGCTCTCCCGGTTATATTTAACCGGGAAGCGACTGCCGAAAGCGCGACCTTTGGTAACGCCCAAATATTATGCGCTATAATTTTTTACAGCATCTACAAAGGCTTGTGCATTTTCTAACGGAATGTTAGGTAAAATACCGTGACCTAAGTTTACAATGTATTTGTCTTTACCAAATTCGTTAATCATTTGGTGAACCATGCGTTTTATATCTGCTGGAGGCGATAATAATCTTGACGGATCGAAATTTCCTTGAAGCGTGATGTTTCCACCAGTTAAATAACGTGCGTTTCTTGCCGAACATGTCCAGTCTATACCAAGTGCAGAGGCGTTACTTTGCGCCATGTCGTGAAGCGCAAACCAACAGCCTTTACCAAAGGCGATAACAGGTGCATCATCTTTTAACGCTTCGATAATCTGATTGATGTATTGCCAAGAAAACTCCTGATAATCGGTTGGCGATAACATACCACCCCAAGAATCGAATACCTGAACGGCATTAACACCCGCTTTTACTTTTTCTTTTAAGTAAGCAATTGTGGTATCGGTGATTTTTTGAAGTAAGGTGTGTGCAGCTACAGGGTTTGTAAAACAGAATTCTTTAGCTTTATCATAGGTCTTGCTACCTTGACCTTGTACCATGTAACAAAGAATCGTCCAAGGCGAACCGGCGAAACCAATTAAAGGAATTTCGTCATTTAATAATTCTTTAGTTGCTTTAATGGCCTGGTAAACGTAGTCTAAAGCTTCTTTTACATCAGGAACAATAACATTCTCAACATCTTTAGTGGTACGCACAGGATTAGGAAGGTAAGGTCCGAAATTTGGTTTCATTTGTACCTCGACATTCATTGCCTGCGGAATCACTAAAATATCACTGAACAAAATAGCGGCATCCATACCATAACGACGAATGGGTTGTACGGTAATTTCACTGGCTAACTCAGGAGTCTGGCAACGTGTAAAGAAATCGTACTTATCGCGTAATGCCATAAACTCTGGTAAATAGCGTCCTGCCTGACGCATCATCCATACTGGTGGACGGTTAACAGTTTCACCTTTTAGTGCTCTTAAAAACAGATCGTTTTTTATCATCTTAAATGTTTTTGTTTCTTAAATCATATTCTTCTTCACCCATACAGTAATTTTCGATGTCTTTGTTGTTTCCGTAAACTACTAAAATATCGTTGTCTAAAATTACAGTGTCTGGGTTGGTACGGCCAATAGTTTCTTTAACTATTGTTTTCTTGCCTATTAAATTTTTCTTTTCTTTTTCGCGAATAATGGTAATCAGCGTTAAGCTGTAAGTGTCAATAGAATCTAATTCTCTTAACGTTTTTCCGAAGAACTCTTTTTTGGCTCTAACTTCTGAAATGGTAAAGTTATTATCCAGCTGATAGTTTTCTAAGGTGGACTTAAAGTTGATTTGTTTTGTTAATCGGTCGGCCGAATCCTGCTCCGGGTGAATAATACTATGAATTCCCATAGCTTCCAAAACCGTATCGTGAATAGGCGATAAGGCACGACTTATGATTTTTACCGTACTCAGCTTTTTAATAATGGCTGTGGTTATAATCGCAGCACCTTCGTTCTCACCAATAGCAACAACCACTTTGTCGGCATCTTTTAAAGGTACCGCATCGTAAGCCAGTTCGTTAGTAGAGTCCATACAAATGGCATGTGAAATTTTGTCTTTCACAAGGTTAATTTTATCCATTTGCTTGTCTATGGCAATAACTTCATTTCCTGTTTCGGTAAGGCTTAATGCTAAGGCTGTACCAAAATTTCCGAGTCCAAAAATTATTATTTTCATAAGTATCTATTTTTGATTGAAACGGTTTCTAGTTGATTAAAATATTTTCCTTTGGATACTCATAAAACTGATGGTTTAACTGACGTAGTAAACCAATCATTAAGTTGAGCATACCAATTCGCCCTACAAACATCACAATAATGATGACGTATTTGCTTGGTTCTGAAAGAGTAGGCGTGAAATTCAAACTCAATCCAACGGTACTATATGCTGAAAAACATTCGAACGCTACAGTTAGTAGCGGTGTGTTTTTTGGTTCAAAAATGAGTAAAGCCATAATAGCAATACCTATAACAATTAACGAAATACATAAAATGGCAAATGCCCTTAAGGTTGTTTCTGCGGTAAGGCGTCTTCCAAAAAGTTCAATTCTACTTTTCCCTCTTGCTATGGCAATAATGTTTAGCGTAGCAATGGCAAAGGTACTGGTTTTTATACCACCACCGGTAGATGCTGGTGATGCACCAATCCACATTAAAAAGATAACTAAAAGTAATGAGGGTACGGTCATCGATGAGTAATCAATAACATTAAATCCGGCTGTTCTTGGAGTAACCGACCCAAAAGCCACATTGGTAAACTTACCAAATGCTGAGGTGTGGTTTAATAGGGTGTTATTAAATTCTGAAATAAACAGAAAACCTGCACCGCCTATAAGTAAAATGAAGGTGGTATAAATTACAATTTTAGTATTCAGGGTAATTACCGGAATACGTTTGTGAATGCGCTTTTTACTGAATAACTCCAGCACATAAGTTTTTATGTATTGCACAAAGTTGAAAACGATGTTATGTCCCAAACCTCCAAAAACAATCAAGACCATAATAACCCATTGAAAAGCATAATTAAAACGGATGCTTTGGTCGAATAATCCTGATGAGAATATGGAGAATCCGGCATTACAAAATGCGGAAATTGAGTGGAATACCGAAAAGAAAAACTTGTTAGTTATGGTGCTAACATCTAAAATAGAATAGTAAATGAAAAAAGCACCTATAATTTCAAGAGACAGGGTAAAAACTACCACATGAAGTGCCGCTTTAAAGACGTCATGTAATCCTTCCTGAGCAATAAAATCGCGGGTATTTAATCCTTCTTTAAATGATGAACTACCTCTAAAGAAAAAGGCGAAAAAGGAAGTGAAGGTTAAAATTCCGATTCCTCCCAATTGTATTAAAACTAAGATGATAGTTTGCCCAACTATTGTAAAATCCAGACTGGTATCTACCACTGCTAATCCAGTAACACAAACTGCACTTGTTGCTGTAAATAAAGCATTTGTAAAAGTAATCCCGTCTTGTGTTGCACTAGGCATAAGTAAAAGGAAAGCACCTGATAAGGCCAAAATAATAAAACTCCCTACAAAAACGATAGCGGGGTTAAAATACACATCGTAAATATGACGAACTAAAATAAGTAACCTTAAAAAGAAGTAGGCAATTAGCCCACCTTCTAAAACCGGTTTTATTTTTTGAAGGATGTAGTGAAAATTATAGTCAATATAAACTATGGTCATAATCAGGGATGTTAATAGTAAAGATCCCATAATAACAATATTCACCAGAGCCACCTTCTTGCTTTTCTTGTACTTATATACAAAGAACTTTGCCGCATTAAAAGCGAGCAAAAATCCTGAGAGAATAAGTAAGCCTAAAACGTGAGGCGTGTTAAAGTTGTCGGCAAAGTCGTAACCAAAATCAAAAACAATAAAGAACAGTACTATAATATCGAAAAAGCGATATACGTTATTTAGCAAAGATTCTCTTTTCATTGTTATAATTTAGTTCTCTTAAAGCTTGTAGAATAACACTGATTTTAAGCGAATTAAAAAACATGTAATTCTATAACAAAAATAGAATTTTTATACGTAATGCTCGTTAACTAATTCGATAACACTTTCTACTGTAGGTACTTTTGCTACTCTAACGTCTTTAAAATGCTTTTTAGCTTCATTAGCCGTACTGTCTCCAATACAAAAAGCAATCACTTCAGCTTTGTTTTTTTCAACAAAACTTTGCACTGTTGACGGACTGTAGAACATCACGCTTTCTACCGAGTCGTTTACACGAATACCGTCGTATTTGGTTTGGTAGGCTTCAACTTCGGTAACTTTAATATTATTTTCAGTTAAGATCGTTGGAAGATCGTCAAGCCTTAAATCGCTGCAAAAATAGGTTACGGTATTACCTTTAATATTGTCAACTAAATAATTAGCTAATTTTTTAGCGCTGTTTTCAAAATGTGTGACTTTACCAATTTTTGTTTCTACCATACGCTTGGTACGGCGACCCACACAATAGATGTTTTTAAACTGAAGTTCTAAAGGAGAAAAACTAGTTAGTAAACTCTCGACAGCATTTTTACTGGTGATGATAACGTTTTCAATTTCGTTTTTAACAAAACGCGGATGAATACGGTTTAAACTTATTTTTATAAAATCGGTGTGTTCAACAATGGCTTTTTCATGAAATAACACACGCTGATCTTCGGTAAACGATTTTGTAGAATATACGTTGGTGTTTTTATGACCGTTTTTAATATCGTCCATAAGGCGTTTTCCTCCACGTTCGATAATGAATTCGGCGCAGTATTTTGCCATATCGTGGTGTTCACCTACCTTTTTAACGCGAGTTACATCGATACGTTTGCTGCCGTCGAAACTTAAAAGTACACCTTTAAAAACAACTTCATCATTTTTAATTTTTGCTAAGGCTCCAATTGGAGCGGTACAACCACCTTCAAGTTTGTTTAAAAACTCACGTTCTATTGATGTACAGATTTCGGTTTCTCTGTGATTTAATTGCGAGCAGGCAGTTAGTGAGTAATCATCTTCACCTAAAGCAGTAATCATAATAGCTCCTTGCGCTGGCGCAGGAATCATCCAGTCTAAATTAATAGCTTCTTCCGGACGAATACCAATACGACCAATTCCAGCAGCGGCGAAAATGGCCCCGTTCCAGTGTTCGTTATCGGCTAATTTTTGCAAACGAGAGTTTACATTTCCACGTAAATCTACAATAGTATGCGTTGGAAAACGGTTTAACCATTGTGCTCGTCGACGTAAACTTCCGGTAGCAATTACGGCTTCTCTGGATCCTAAAAACTCTTCGTTGTGTTTAAAAACCAAGGTGTCATTTACGTTACCACGTTTTAAAACAGCGGCTTGTACAATGCCTTTAGGTAATTGTGTTGGAACATCTTTTAACGAGTGCACGGCAATATCGATATCATGATTCAACATGGCAATATCTAGTGTACGCGTAAAAATTCCGGTAATTCCTAATTCGTAAAGCGGCTTATCTAACACAATATCACCTGTAGATTTTACAGGAACCAATTCTGTTTTATAACCTAATTCTTCAAGTTGACTTTGTACGGTTTTGGCTTGCCATAGCGCTAATTCGCTATCACGAGTACCAATTTTTATGATTTTAGACATGTGTTTTGGTTTCTAACTGAAACACTTTTTTTATGAGTTCCAGACTCTCATCTGTAGATACAGCATCATCTTTTAAGTGATGTGCAAAATGATTTGTTATTTTTTGAATAATGTTGTTGCTGATTAATTCGGCTTGTGCTTCATTAAAATCGGCAGTTTTTTTGCGTTGCGTTTCCAGTTCGGTCGACGCAAAATCCATTAACTTATCTCTTAAAGCTTTAATGGTTGGTGCAAATTTTCTGGTTTCTAACCAGCCATTAAATTCAGCTTTTACTTCTTCAATAATAGCTTCGGCTAATGGAATATGTTTTTTACGTTCTTCAAGGGTTTGGTCTGTTATTTTAGATAAATCATCTAAATGAACCAAAGTTACGTTGTCTAATTCTTCAACATTAGAATCTACGTTTTTAGGAATCGATAAATCTAAAATTAGTAATGGTTTTGTAGACTGAATTAAATGCTTATCAACTGTAGGGCGTTGTGCACCAGTAGCTACAATTAAAATATCCGATTTATTAATTTCTTCCTGAAGGTTGGCGTAATCTTTTACAATTAAGTTGAACTTACCAGCAATTTGTTCTGCTTTGGTTTTCGTTCGGTTAATTAAAGTAATGTGTTCGTTCTTAGTGTGTTTTACTAAGTTTTCACAGGTGTTTCTTCCTATTTTACCGGTTCCGAATAATAATATGTCTTTATTCGAAATATCAGCAACATTATTAAAAATGTACTGTACTGAAGCAAAAGATACTGATGTAGCACCCGATGAAATCTCGGTTTCAGTTTTTATACGCTTGCTAGCCTGAATTACGGCATTAAGTAAGCGTTCGGTAAAATGATTTAATAATTTGTGTTTTTTGGACACACGTGCGCTGGCTTTTAACTGACTAATAATTTCGAAATCACCTAAAATCTGGCTATCTAGACCAGAACCCACTTTAAACATGTGAGCAATAGCATCGTTATTTTTGTAGATGTAAGCGACTTGCTGAAATTCGTCAACAGTACCTTTGGTATTATCGCAAAGTAGTTGAATAAGCTGATATGGGTGTTGTGCAAAACCGTAAAGTTCGGTTCTGTTACATGTAGATGTAACAAGCAAACTTTCAACGCCGTTTTCTTTGGCCTGATTAATTAAGGCTAGTTTGGCGTCTTCATCTAAACTGAAGTGTCCTCGTATTTCGGCGTCAGCTTTTTTGTAGCTTAACCCTATGGCATAGAAGGAGTTACTCTTAGATATATTGTATTGATGCATGCTTGGTTTGAAATTTCATGGCAAATGTATGCCGATAGAAATTAAAAAAATAACGCTGAAGGAACTTTTAATAACGTTTGTGGTTTTTTGTATGCTATTTTAGTTGTAAATTAGCAATTGCCATATTTTTATAGGGAAATGTGCGGGTTTGAAGTTTTTTGTTTAGAACTAATCTAAATAATTTAGATAAAATGAATAATAGAATAGATTTTAAAAATAACGCTATAAGTGCTTTCGATGAAACAGAAATAGATGACGGTTTTTTGGTATTTACTTTTAAAAACGATACCAGTAATGAACAGTGTATTGTTAAAGATATTAACTGCGATTATATTCAGTTTCACTTTTGTGTAAAAGGGTCGAGTAAATTTCTTTTTAATGAAGGACGTTATACGTTGAATATTCATGAAGAAAACTCGTTGTTGCTTTATAATCCGCAGCGCGATTTGCCTATAAATCTTGAAGTGAGCCCAAATTCATGGATAGTTTCTATTTTAATTTCCATTAAAAAATTCCACGGATTGTTTTCTCAGGAAGCCGATTATATTTCCTTTTTAAATGCTGAAAATAAAGACAAGAAATATTACAAAGACGGTATAATTTCGCCATCCATGGCTATTGTTTTAAACCAATTAATAAACTTCAATTTAAATTCGTCTATTAAAAATCTTTATTTTAAAGGGAAAGCTTATGAGTTGCTGAGTTTGTATTTCAACAGAAGTGAAGATGCCAATGTTGAGCAATGTCCGTTTTTAGTTGATGAAACCAATGTGATTAAAATTCGAAAGGCAAAGGATATTATTATAGCGAATATGGCAGAGCCACCAAGTTTACAGGAATTAGCAGATGAAATTGGTTTAAGTCTAAAAAAATTGAAGGAAGGGTTTAAACAGATTTATGGCGACACGGTGTATAGTTTTCTATTCGATTATAAAATGGAGGTCTCTCGGAAGCTATTGGAATCTGGTGAAAATAATGTTAATGAAGTAGGGTTAAAGGTAGGGTACAGTACAGCGAGTCATTTTATCGCCGCTTTTAAGAAGAAGTACGGAACTACGCCTAAAAAATATCTACAATCTATAAGTTAGTTTATGAAAGTCTTACTACTGACTTTTTTTGTTTTATTTGCCGGTTTTGTTAATCCTGCGATAGCTCAAAAGGAATCGAAGGTATTGGTGTTTACTAAAACGGCCGGATTCAGGCATAAATCTATTGAAATTGGTGTTGAAACACTAAAAACATTAGGTGTCGAAAATCAGTTTTCGATAACCCAAACCGAAGATGCTGAACAATTCAATTATAAAATCTTAAAACGCTACGATTTGGTGATTTTTTTAAATACCACCGGTGATGTTTTGAATCCTGAACAAGAGCTAGCGTTCGAAAAATACATTGCCAAAGGCGGAAGTTTTATGGGTGTGCATGCCGCTACCGATACCGAGTTTGAGTGGCCTTGGTTTAATAAACTGGTTGGTGCTTATTTTTTAGATCATCCCGAACAATCTAAAGCGACCATTAAGCGAATTATCAGGTCGCATCCGTCCACTTCACATTTACCTGATAAATGGGAGCATTATGATGAATGGTATAATTTTAAATCAATAAATAAAAGCATCAATGTGTTGTTAATGTTAGATGAAACCACTTATGTAGGTGGAAAAAATGGTTCTTTTCATCCTATAGCATGGTATCATGAGTTTGATGGTGGACGTTCATTTTATACAGGATTAGGGCATACCGTTGCTTCTTATAAAGAGCCTGAATTTAGAGAACATTTGCTGGGAGGCATTTTTTATTGTTTAAATCGATGATTTTTAGTAGATTAGAAAAAACCTAAATCATTGTTTATGAAATATTTAACTCCAGAGATTGAGGCACTTTCCAAAAGTGTCAATTCAAAATCATTAGCAAGACCTTCAACGTCCTGTGGTATTTTTCAGGATTGTGACTACAACGAAGAACGACCAAAACTTTATTTTCAGAAAAAAATTGAAGACAACGACGTATAGTTTATTTTGCCGAGAAATATTCTCTTTTCTTATCAATTTGGTTTAATTCTTAATAAGAAAATACTATACCAACATAGTGCCGCGATAATAATTTCTATTGTATTTTTGCAATAGGAGATGAGCCTGAATCACCCATTTTTAAGCAAAATGTTTGCAGGCGAATTCTATCTGACGAAAACATAGAAATTTAGCATTAACAGATGAAAAAAGGTATTCTACTCGTTAATTTAGGGTCGCCAGACAGCCCGTCACCAAAAGATGTCAAGAAATATTTAGGAGAGTTTTTAATGGACGAGCGCGTTATTGATATTCCGCTTGTTGCCAGAACTGCTCTTGTTAAAGGAATTATTTTAAAAACACGTCCTAAGGCTTCTGCCGAAGCTTATAAGAAGATTTGGTGGGAAGAGGGATCTCCTTTAATTGTTATTTCTGAACGTGTACAGAAGAAGGTTCAAAACTTAGTTGATGTACCAGTAGCTTTAGCGATGCGTTATGGAAGTATGACCATTAAAAAAGGGCTACAAGAATTGGTAGATCAAGGGGTGGAAGAGGTGTTGTTATTTCCGTTGTATCCACAGTTTGCGATGGCAACAACAGAAACCATTACCGTTTTAGCTGAAGAACTTCGTCAGAAACATTTTCCGAATTTAAAGATTGAATCGGTTCCGGCTTTCTACAATAAACCTGATTATATAGAAGTGCTTTCAGATAGTATTAAAAAGCATTTAGAAGGTAAAAATTTCGAGCATTTACTATTCTCATATCATGGGGTTCCAGAGCGTCACATTAGAAAAAGCGACGTTACACAATCGCATTGTAAAATAGATGGGAGCTGTTGTAAAACACCAAGTAAGGCTCATGAGTTTTGTTATAGACACCAATGTTTGGAAGTGACCCAATTGGTTGCTGAAAAGCTTCAGCTTAAAGAAGATTCATATTCAACGTCATTCCAATCGCGCTTAGGATTCGATCCGTGGTTATTACCTTATACCGACAGAACTATCGAGCGTTTAGGGAAAAGCGGTGTGAAAAATATGGCCATTGTAACTCCTGCTTTTGTAAGTGATTGTTTAGAAACATTAGAGGAAATCGCAATGGAAGGTCAGGAGATTTTCCATGAAATGGGAGGTAAAGACTATACAACCGTTCCGTGTTTAAATGATGATAAAGAATGGGTTGAGTTGCTTGCAAAATGGATTAATAACTGGGCGACTGCTAACATAAAGGCTTAATGGCAAAAGTATCGGCAAAAGATTTGGGCGAACAACCTATAAGTAAACTATTGGTGAAGCAGGCGGTGCCTGCATCGATAGGTATTTTAGTGATGTCGCTTAATATTTTGGTGGATACCATTTTTGTGGGCCATTGGATTGGTTCTATTGCTATTGCGGCCATCAATATTGTATTGCCTGTGTCCTTTTTTATTGCAGCATTGGGTATGAGTATTGGTGTAGGAGGATCATCTATTATTTCCAGAGCCTTGGGCGCATCAAATCATGAAAAGGCACTTAAAACCTTTGGAAACCAGATTACTTTAGCGTTGTTGTTTACAGTTTCTATGGTTGTTTTAGGCTTGACTTATGCTGACAGTATAATTATGTCTTTTGGGGGGAAGGGAGCTATTTTCGATCCTGCTAAAATTTACTATCAAATTGTGCTTTATGGTGTACCGTTTCTGGCTATTTGTATGTTAGGAAATACGGTAATTCGGGCAGAGGGTAAGCCAAAATTTGCCATGTATGCCATGATGATTCCGTCGGTTAGTAATTTGATTCTGGATTATATTTTAATCAATCTTTTCGATTTAGGAATGTATGGGGCAGCATGGGCTACCACGATTTCTTATGTGATTTGTTTTGTGTTTATTCTATGGTTTTTCCTGTCTAAACATTCCGAATTAAAACTAAATTTTGTTCATTTCGGCCTAAATCTATCTATAGTAAAAGAAATTTCATCTTTAGGTTTTGTTACTTTGGCCAGACAGGCGGTGGTAAGTATCACCTATTTGTTTATGAATAATATTCTCTTCGATTTGGGTGGTGAAACTTCGGTTACAGCTTATGCCATTGTTGGACGGATGCTTATGTTTGCTTTGTTCCCTGTTTTTGGGGTTACCCAGGGATTTTTACCAATAGCAGGATTTAATTACGGTGCAAGGAACTATGATAGGGTTCGAGAAAGTATAAATACGGCAATAAAGTATGCTGCAGTTTTGGCAACTTTGGTTTTTATTTTATTAATGGCTTTTCCGGAAGCCATAACAAAAATGTTTACCAGCGATGTTGAGGTTATTAAGCAAACACCAAGCGATATGCGTTGGGTATTTGCTGCTACACCAATTATTGCGCTGCAACTTATCGGAGCAGCTTATTTTCAAGCTATTGGTAAGGCGACCCCCGCTTTATTGTTAACGTTGTCAAGACAAGGGTTTTTCTTCATCCCGTTGATTTTAATATTACCAAAGTTTTATGGAGAATTAGGTGTTTGGATGTCTTTCCCGATTTCAGATGTATTGTCAACTTTGGTTACCGGATATTTTTTAAACCGTGAAATTCGAAAAGATTTAATTGCTAAAACTGAATAAATATTAGTTTATGTTATGGAATATTACAACTACATAAAATCGTTGCACCTTATTTTTGTAATTACATGGTTTGCCGGATTGTTTTATATTCCGAGGTTGTTTGTTTATCAAATTGAAGCTTCAGAAAAGCCATCGCCAGAAAAGGAAATTTTAGGTAAACAACTGGCGCTTATGGCAAAACGTTTGTGGAATATTATTACCTGGCCATCGGCTATTTTAGCAACTTTTTTTGCAGTGTGGCTACTTGTTTTAGTGCCGGGTTATTTACAACAACCATGGATGCATGTAAAGTTAGCTTTTGTTGTATTGCTTATTATGTATCATTTAAAAACGCATCAGTATTACAAACAATTGCAAAAAGGGCTGGTAACCAAAACCTCTAATTTTATGCGTTTATGGAATGAAGGCGCAACCTTTATTTTATTCGCGGTAGTATTTTTGGTTATTTTAAAAAGCGCTATTAATTGGGTGTTTGGCGTGGTTGGTATCGTTGTTTTAGGGGTTTTAATCACCTTAGGATTTAAAGTTTATAAGAATATTCGCGATAAAAATCCGGAAGCTTAGATGCTTATTCTTTATTAAGACAATATTGGTGTGATTATTGCTATATTTAGTCAATTATTTAGATAAATGAAATTAAAAAAGTTGTCTTTACGAACCCGTATTTTCTTAGCCATGATTATGTTGGTGTTCTTAGCTTCGGTACTTATTTCGGCTGTAGCAATTTACCAATATAAAGAGCAGAGTGAAGCCTATCATAATGAGAATTTAGAGAATAAGGAGCGTAATATTCAAACGCATTTAAAGCGTATTTTAAATGGACGACAAAATACCTGGGAGGTAAAAACAGAGAATATTCCCATTATTTTTAAGGAAGAAATTTTCAATATTGCCGATATTCACAAATTACAAATTAACCTTTACGATCTGGATGGTGGATTGTTAATTTCATCGCGAGCTGGAATACAGAGGCAAGAGGCAGATAGTTGTTTAAAGGCTGAAATTCTAAATGCTATATCTAATACCGCCGAGCATATGTATATGGATGTGCATAAGGAAAATGGTGAGATTTTCCAGTCGTCGTATACGTATCTTCTCGATCAGCAATCCAAAGCTATTGCGATTTTAAATTTACCTTATTTAACAAAAGACGACTTTTTAACTAATGAAATTTTAGCCTTTTTACAACGCATTGCTTATGCGTTTATTTTTGTATTGTTACTGGCTATAGGTATAGCATTTTTGCTGTCAAAATACATTACAAAATCATTACAGACTATAAGCGAAAAAATTAATGCGACACGTTTAGAGCGCCGAAACGAAAAAATTGATATTGAAGAAACCAGTGAAGAGATTTCAATTCTGGTGAATTCGTATAATAGTATGGTTGATGAGCTTGAAGAAAGTGCTATTCAGTTAGCCCGAAGTGAGCGCGAGCAGGCGTGGCGAGAAATGGCGAAGCAGGTGGCTCATGAAATAAAAAACCCGCTAACGCCTATGCGCTTAACAGTGCAGAATTTTCAGAGGAAATTTAATCCTGAAGATGAAAATATCAATGAAAAACTTGACGAGTATAGTAAAACGTTAATTCAGCAAATTGATACCATGAGTGCGATAGCTTCTGCGTTTTCGAATTTTGCAAAAATGCCAGCGCAACAAAACGAAACTTTAAATGTGGTTAAAGTAGTGAAGTTAGCACTTGATATTTTCACCGAAGACTATATTCATTTTCATGCCAATGAAGAAGAAATTATTGCTAAATTTGATAGAACACAGCTAATTCGTGTGATTACGAATTTGGTGAAAAATGGCATTCAGGCCATTCCGGAAGATCGAGATCCTAAGATTGATATTGAAGTTTCATCAACCAATAAAGATGTAATTATGACTATTAGGGATAATGGTTCAGGGATTTCAGAAGAAAATATCGATAAGGTTTTCGAACCTAAATTCACCACAAAATCAAGCGGAATGGGACTTGGTCTGGCGATGGTGAAAAATATTGTTGAAACATACAGAGGTTCGATAACAGTAACCTCAGAAAATAATGTAGGAACAACATTTAAAGTGATGTTTCCAAAGGAGTTTATAGATTCTTAATTCTAAATAAAATTAAATCATGACGTTTAACAACATTCTTTTTGAAGAAGACAATAGTATAGCAACCATAACCATTAATCGCCCAAATAAGCTGAATGCGCTTAATAAAGAAACTATCGCAGAGCTTCATAGAGCCGTGAAGTTAGCTGAAGAAGATGGTGATATAAATGTAATTATAATTACAGGAAGTGGAGAAAAAGCTTTTGTAGCAGGTGCTGATATTAGTGAATTTGCCAATTTTTCTGTTGAAGAGGGTACAAAACTGGCAGCTAACGGACATAAGATGTTGTTTGACTTTATAGAGAATTTATCCAAGCCGGTTATTGCAGCTGTTAATGGTTTTGCCTTAGGTGGCGGGCTTGAGTTGGCTATGGCCTGTCATTTCAGATTAGCAAGTGATAATGCTAAAATGGGGCTCCCTGAAGTGTCTCTTGGTGTTATTCCTGGTTATGGTGGTACACAGCGTTTGCCTCAATTAATTGGTAAAGGTCGTGCTATGGAAATGATTATGACAGCTGGTATGATTGATGCCAATAAAGCCTTAAGTTATGGTTTGGTGAATTATGTAACTACTCAAGATGAACTACTTCCGTTTTGTAAAAAAATAGCAGCAAAAATCTGCAATAACTCACCCGTTGCGATTAGCTCCGCAATACAAGCTGTAAACTCTAATTTTAAATCAGGTGTTAATGGTTATGATGTTGAAATTAAAGAATTCGGTAAATGTTTTGGAACAGCTGATTTTATTGAAGGAACTACTGCCTTTTTAGAAAAGCGTAAAGCTAATTTTACCGGAGAATAAAAGGTAAGTTACTATACCATACAATATAAAAAAAAGGTGAGCATATTGCTCACCTTTTCAGTTGTTTTAAGTGTTATGTTTGTGTGTTTTTATTTTGTTATTTCTTCGGTAAAAACTTTACCTTCAGTCTTGTAAACAATTTTGTAATCACCTTTGTTTAAGCCAGAAAGTCTGAATATTCTACTTACGTTTTCGGTGTTTGTAACAGTTTCAGAATGCATTAATTCTGGAATAGAAGTTACACTGTCTTCGCTTGTAAAGTAAACATTAATTTCTAATGGTGCTTTGTTTAAAGATAGTCTGGAAATATAAACCATTTCACCTTTAACTCTTGTAACTGGTTTAAACATTGTGTTTTCTAATTCTTTTTGAAAAGAAACAATGTCGTTGTTAACAGTAAAAGGAATTGTTGTGATTTCTACATCTTTATCTAATTCAAAAAAGTAACTACCATTAGGAAGCGATGTTAAATCGAATCCTTTAGTGTAAGTTCCGGTTTTCTGGATTAGCTCTTTATATAGTACAATTCCGTTATTATCTTTAATAGATAATAGGTTGCCTGCTTTAACATCACTTAACGTTACAGAAGTCAATTTAGCATCTTCTTTAATTGTAAATAACGATGCATCGTTCGCGAAACTTAACAAGGTAGCAAACATTGTTACCATTAAGAATCTTTTTCTTGTGTTGTTTAATACGTTTTTCATGATTTGGTGTTTTTAACGTTTCACAATGTAAAGATATGTCGGTAATTTTGTTTGTAAAACACTGAAATTGACTTATTTATATACTAAATTATCCATTATTTAATTGTGAATTTTTGGTTAAGTCAATTTGGTTTATAAAGAGGTTAAATGTCTATATAATTAGATTTTTGTAAGAATTTATTATCAAACTTGCTTAGTTCATTTCTCTTGCATTAAAGTGAACGTAAAACAAAGAGCAAAAAAAAAAGTGAGCCACCACAGCTCACTTTACCAACTAAACTAAATAAGACATTAAACTAATTATTAATGAATTTCGTGTATTCCTTGTTATCAGAGACAAATACTATTTTATAGTCACCTTTCCCTAATTTATATGCTTTTTCAATAGACTGAACACCTTTAATTCTTTCAGAGTGAATTAATTCGTAGTCGCTATTGTTGTTTGCGTAGATGTGAATGTTTAAAGCTTCTTGCTTTGGAGCTAACTTTGTGATGTAAACAATACCATTTTCTTGTCTTACATAAGGTTTGTAGCTTGTAGTTTCCTTTTCTTTGTTAAAGTAAACATTTTCAAAGTTTACAGTAAAAGGAATTGTTTTAACTTCTAGGTTTTTGTCGATTTCGAATGTGTACTCACCGTTTGGTAAAGCAGATAGATCGAATCCTTTTTTATACGTTCCGGTTTCTTTAATTTGTTCTGTATAAAGAACAACACCGTAGTTATCTTTAAGAGATAATATGTCTCCAGCTTTAACATGGTTTAATGTAATAGCTGTTTTAGAAATTTCTGCAGCATTTGTTGAAACTATAATATCGCTAGCGTTACTTAATAAAGATGTAGAAACTGCTAATAATAAAATACCTTTCTTTAATACGTTAATTGTCTTTTTCATAATGATTTGTTTTTCAACGTTCAACGAGACAAAGATATGGCAGTTATAAGGTTAAGAAAACATCGTTTTTGATGAGTTTATGTGCTATTTTATCAATTAATGCTATGTTAAATTAATGTAAAGTTAAAATAGTATATAATGTGGTTAAATGTTTATATAATGGTGTTTTTAATGGCTTTTTTGGTTCAAATAATATTAAGTGATTTGATTTTTATTAAATACTCTGGATAAAATAGGATATAAATATTTAGCTAGATGTTGCCTGATATTATAGAGAATTTCCAAAGTTGTATCTACTTTGAATTTCTATTAATTGCGAGATTTATATTATCAATTTTAATGATAATTAAATTTATATATACTGTATAGGATGAGGAAGGAAGATCTAAAAAATAGACAAAAAAAAAGTGAGCCACCACAGCTCACTTTACCAACTAAACTAAATAAGACATTAAACTAATTATTAATGAATTTTGTATATTCTTTATCGTTAGAAATAAATACTAACTTGTAGTTAGATCCTTTTTCTAATCTGTAAACACGTTCTATAGATTGTATTCCTTTTATTTTTTCAGAGTGAATTAATTCGTATTCATTATTGTTCAAAGTATAAATGTTAATTTTTAACATTTCATGTTTTGGAGCTAACTTAGAGACAAACAGCATTCCGTTTTCATGTTTTAAGAACGGTTTGTAAATTGTCGTTTCTTTGTTAAAAGCAACTTTATCAAAAGTTACTGTAAAAGGAATTGTTTTAATTTCTAATGATTTTTCAACTTCGAAAAAATAATCTCCATTTGGTAATGACGAGAAGTCAAATCCTTTTTTATAAATTCCTGATACTTTAATAGCCTCATTATATAATGTAGCACCATTTATATCTTTTATAGATAACAAATCTCCGGCTTCTACATTATTAATAGTAAATGCGGTATTTGTAATTTCGTCATTGTTAATAGACACAGATACTTCGTTAGCGCTACTTAATAATGAAGTAGATAAGGCTAAAGCTAAAAAGCTATTCTTTAAAAATTTTACTGCGTTTTTCATAATGTGTTGTTTTTAATTGTTCAACGGTACAAAGATAGGGTAGAGTAAGAGGCTAGAAAACAACTGTTTTGACGAATATATATGCTATTTTATCAATAAGTATGCTTTTTTGCTTTTAATATGAAAATTTAGTTTAAATTTGAGTTAATTAAGCATATAATGTGATTTAAGGTATGTATAATTAACAGGGAATTTTAAATTAGTAACGAAATGAAGATAAAATAGTGCAAAAAAAAAGTGAGCCACCACAGCTCACTTTACCAACTAAACTAAATAAGACATTAAACTAATTATTAATGAATATTGTAAACTCTTGTATCGAGTTATATTTATATCGAAATTTCTTATTTAAGAAATTCTAGATGTCAAAATTTTATTTTTCTTAAAATTTATCTCTTTAAATACGAAGGATTTTAAGAACCCGTTGTTATCATAAATCAACAATACAAATATAGCACAGGTTAAGTGTCAAGAAAACAACTAATTTACCGTATTTATATGCTATTTTAACTGTTAACTAAATGTTAAATCAATGCTAAGGTAAAATAACATATAATTGAGATAATAAAAAATATGTTTGCACTGTAATATGTTGTAAATTTGCTTTAAACCCAATTTGTTATGATTAATAAAAAGCCAACATTCAGAAAGCTTACTCCAAGTTTTGGTAGTTCGATATTAGTTAAGCAACATGTCGATACCGTAGATAAGAGCTTTGCCTACTGGCATTTCCATCCAGAATTAGAGCTCATTTATATAAATAAGGGGCAAGGGAAGACACATATAGGAAACCATTTATCATATTTTAATAATAGTCAGTTAATATTAATCGGATCAAACTTACCACATAATGGGTTTACCGATAGGTTAACAGCTAATGGAACAGAAACAACTATACAGTTTAAGTCTAACTTTTTAGGTAACGATTTTCTTGAAGTTCCTGAAATGGCCAATATCGTTTCATTATTCGAGCGCGCTAAAAAAGGTATTCGTTTTCGAGTAGAAACCAAACAAAAAATTGGTCCGAAAATCGAAAAGTTAATGAAATACCAGGGACTTAAACGTGTTTTTAAGTTTTTAGAAATTTTAGATTATCTGGCAACAACCGATGATTACACCATTTTAAATGCTGATGGTTTTTCATTTGAAACTGAAGCTCAGGATAGTTCTAAGGTAGATGTTATCTATAAATATGTAAACAAAAACTTCCAGAGACATATTAGTTTAGATGAAATTGCTGAAGAAGTTAGTATGACTGTACCTGCCTTTTGTAGATACTTTAAAAAAGCTACGGGCAAAACATTTACGCAATTGGTAAACGAATACCGTGTGGTGCACGCTACCAAATTGCTTAATGAAAGCCAGATGAGTATCGCCGATATTTGTTTTGAGTGCGGATTTAACAACTTCTCACATTTCAATAAGCAGTTTAATGAAATTGTGGGGAAAAGCGCTTCGAATTATCGTAAGGAAATTAAAATGATGATTGGATAGCCTGTTATTTTAGGCCGTTCCATTCGTTGTAAAACTGATCTAAGAACTGAGTCATATATATATGACGTTCAGTAGCCACTTTTTGTGCCGTTTTGGTATGCATTCTATCTTTAAGTAGTAATAATTTTTCGTAGAAATGATTGATGGTCGGAGCGTTTGACGCTTTGTATTCTTCCTTAGTCATATTCAAATTAGGCTTTATTTCCGGATTGTAAAGCGCACGATTTTTGAATCCGCCATAATTAAAGCATCGCGCTATGCCAATAGCTCCAATAGCATCTAAGCGGTCGGCATCTTGAACAACATCAAGTTCTGGTGATTTAAATTTTTGAGTTTCATTACCACCTTTAAACGAAATATTTTCAATAATGTTAACGACATGCTCAATAACGGTAGAGTCTACGTTGTGCGTAAACAGGAATTCTCGAGCCACTTTTGGCCCAATGGTTTCATCACCATCATGAAATTTACTGTCGGCAATATCATGTAATAAGGCGCCAAGCTGAACCACAAAAAGATTTACAGGTTCCTGTTTCGCTATAAGTACAGCGTTATTGTAAACACGTAAGGTATGAAACCAATCGTGTCCGCCTTCGGCATGTTCCAAAGTGTCTTTTACAAAGACTTTGGTTTTATTGATGATATTGTCATTGTTCATGGTGCAATAAAAATAAAAATTCCTTTCGGTTAAGAAAGGAATTTAAATAAATTTATCTAGATGATTATTTTACAGTTGCTGGTTCTACCCATTTAAACTGATATGAATTTTCAGGAATTTTCATTCGGTCTGCCAATCGGTACATTCTATCCGGAAGCTTCATTAAATAGTCTCTTGCTTTTTCGGCTTCATCGGTTAGGTTGGTGATTTTATCAATTTCCCAACGATCAATCAGTTTTTGAAGAATATCTACATAATCTCTAGAGGTGTAAACACCAATACGTTGTGCTGTATTAGAGAATTCTTCGAAAGCCGTACTTATTTTATCTCCAGATTCACGTAAGAAGTGTGCTGGCATCGTGATTTTTTGTTTCATCATATAGTGAAACGCCATCATCATCTGGCTAGGGTCTACTTTAAAAATACGATCAACAAAATCTGAATACGCATGGTGGTGACGCATTTCATCTCCAGAAATAATCTGACACATTTTAGCTAAACGTTTGTTTCCGTTCTTTTTCGCAATTTTTGCCACACGGTTATGCGAAATGTAAGTTGCTAATTCCTGGAAACTAGTGTAAACAAAGTTTTTGTAAGGGTCACGGTCGGTACCAATATCAAAACCATCAGCAATAAGGTATTGTGTGGTTTTTTCAATTTCCTTCATGTTAACACGACCAGAAAGGTATAAGTATTTGTTAAGTACGTCGCCATGGCGGTTTTCTTCAGCTGTCCATTGTTTTACCCATTTAGACCAGCCGTTTCCGCCGTTTTCAACCTGGTTAACGCCTTCAACGTCCATAAGCCAGGACTCGTATGTTGGCAGGGCTTCTTCGGTAATCATATCACCTACTAAAACCACCCAGAAATCGTATGGTAATTCTTTTGCTAATTCTCTTATTTCGCGTACCTCTTCAAAAAAGGTATCATCAGTAGTTTCTGAATTTGGTAAAAAATCGGTAGGTTGCCAGATACTTTCAATAGGAATTAAATATTTTTCCATTAAAGCATCAACGTCTTTTTCCAAAAACTGCATCACTTCTAATCTCACATTCTTTAACGACATTTCTCTAGGGTTTTATGAGTGAATACTGTTGGTAATAGTAGTTTCTATACTATTTATAAGCTCTTCTTTATTTGCAAAGGTACTAACTTTTAAAGGCTTATGAATGGTAAATGTAACATGATTGCCTAATCCCATAGGATATTTACCATATTTTAACATTTTCCATGAATTATTAATACTTACAGGAACCACGTAAGCCGAAGGTATTTTTTTAAATAACATTTCTAAACCTTTTGTTTGGAATGGTTTAGGTTTACCTGTTTTACTTCGGGTACCTTCCGGGAAAATCACCGCAGCACGTTTGTTGGTTTCAATATATTCACCAAATTTCATAAGTGCAGGTAAAGACTGTCTCGGATTTTTACGATCGATTAAGGCTGCTCCTCCATGACGTAAGTTATAAGACACGCTGGGAATCCCTTTTCCTAATTCTATTTTACTAATGAATTTAGGATGATGTTTACGCATAAACCAAGTAAGCGGATAGATATCGTGTAAACTCTGGTGGTTAGCTACGAAAATAATAGGTGTATCCTTAGGAATGTCGTATTCGTTAATACATGAAAAACGTGTACCTAAAATGTAGCCACAAAGCATTAAACAGTACTGTAAAGCATCAACACTTAATTTATGAGCCTGGTAACCAAAAAGGTTAAAGCAAATCCATTGAATCGGGTGAAAAATGACCAGTGTTAAGAAAAAACACAAGTAATAAATAGCCGTTAGCGGGTATGATAATAGTTTTAACATGCCGCAAAAATAAGTAAAAACTGTGCTTAATAAATAGCGATACAGGTGTTATTTTCGCAGGTAACTTCTTTAGGAGGCGAAACAAACATACAATCTGAAAAAATACCCCACTTTTTATTGTAGTCGGCTTGCTTTTCATTGTATTCTTTTACCAGTGCCTCCAAAGCTTCAATATCAATTGAAGTTGAATATACAAGATAACTCCATGGACCACCACAAGGTTTGCTTCCAAAAGCAATATACTTGCAAGTTGTGGTTTCGTTACATTCTGAACTTGCAGCTAAATTTTCTATTTTGATTTGTAGTTCGGTTAACGCCTTTTGGTCGTCTTCTTGAGATGAAACGCCTTCATCATCACATTTTGTAGACATGAGAACCAATGGTAATAGGAATATAAAAAGACGTTTCATAGCATGTTATTTTGGTTATAGATGCTATATATGAAGAAAGGTTGCGTATGTAAACAAAAAAGCCACGATAATTCGCGGCTTTTTAAACTAATATTTTGTTTTATTTAGCAGTACTCGTTGTAAGCATCAACAAGGTTTTCTGCAATTAATTCTGCCGGACGACCTTCAATGTGGTGACGCTCTAACATGTGTACTAATTCACCATCTTTAAATAAAGCCATACTAGGAGAGCTTGGAGGGAATGGTACCATGTGTTGTCTTGCCTGAGCAACCGCTTCTTTATCAACACCTGCGAAAACAGTAACGATATGATCTGGTTTTTTAGCGTTTTGCAAACTTAATCTAGCACCTGGACGCGCATTTGCAGCCGCACAACCACAAACAGAATTTACTACTACAAGTGTAGTTCCTTCTTTTGCTAAGGCAGCATCTACAGCCTCAGGAGTATGTAATTCTTCAAAACCAACTTTTGTTAAATCTTCACGCATTGGTTTTACTAATTCTGCTGGATACATATTTTAATTTTTAAAAATTAACAAATTGAGATTGCAAAGATACCAATTGTGTAACAATTAGCACTTTCAATCTACTAACAAATATTATATTTACACTCATTTTTTTACAATCAATAAAACAGTGAGTGTTACCTGCTTTAGCGATTTTCTGATAAAAAACAGAAATGCTTGGTAGGTTTGACGTTAAACCATATTTATACTTACATGAATTTTTCAAAATGGATAGGAGCGGCCTTAGGATGGTCGTTTGGAGGACCCATAGGGGCAATTATTGGATTGGCATTGGGAGGCATAGTTGACTCGATGGGAAATGGTTCAGAAACCAATTACGATACACAACAACGAAACAGACAAAGGCCGGTAACGCAGCCGGGAGATTTCGAGGTTAGCCTCTTAATATTAGCATCGATAGTTATTAAAGCTGATGGAAAACAAGATCAGCGTGAGCTGGATTATGTGCGTGCGCATTTTGCCAATATGTATGGAAAGGAGCGAGCGAATCAATCTTTTCGATTGTTTAAAGAGATTAGTAAGCAAAAGAATATTTCTACAAGACAGGTATGCATGCAAATCAGACAAATGATGCAGCATCCATCGCGTTTACAATTGATTCATTTCTTGTTTGGTGTGGCTAAAGCCGATGGGGTGGTGACTGAAAGTGAAGTGTCTGTAATTCAAACCATGGCAGGATACCTCGGAATTAGCCATTACGATTTTGAGAGTATCAAAGCCATGTTTTATGAATCGGCTGATAATGCTTATAAAATTCTGGAGATTGATAAGTCTGCAACTAACGACGATATTAAAAAAGCCTACCGTAAAATGGCTAAGAAATATCACCCAGACCGTGTTATTCACTTGGGTGAAGAACATCAAAAAGGTGCTGAGGAGAAGTTCCGTCAAGTGCAACAGGCTTATGAACAGTTGCAAAAAGAGCGCGGGTTTATTTAAAACTAAAAAACCAATTATGCCTAAGGGTATAATTGGTTTTTAAATGGTTCTTTTTTTAAGAATAAATTTTCGCTGCATATTTAGTATTCCAGTTTTTGATTACCGGTATACTCAACAACCTGTCCTTCCTTTTTAAACACTAAAACAACTTTGTCGTTGTCATCTAGATATTTGGCTTTCAATTCCCATCCATCTTTACTTGCTGAATCAATTAAGCATTGGCGTACATCAGGATTGTTAAGGTTCAAATTTAATTCAACAGCTTTTACATTAGCAGTAAGTAAAAGCATTCCTGTAAAAAGTAAAATTTTTTTCATAGAAAACATTTTAGGGTTATAAATTGCTTTCTACTAAGGTATTACATGATTTATGGATTGGTGAATTTTATGGTTGATTGTTGTTTTTTAACGATGAATTCAACGTTTTTACCAAAATAAAGAGCACGATTGTCTCTTTCATGACCAGCAGGCATATTGAATGCGATTGGGAAATCATAATCTTTAAGCACATCTAAAATAAGTTGTTCTACTGAATACCCCCATGGTGTGGTGTTGCGTTTTACTTTGGTCATATCGCCAATAAGTACCCCGGCACAATGGTCGAAATAACCGGCACGTTTTAAACTTTGCAACATGCGATCGATGTGATATTTATATTCTCCAATTTCTTCGATAAACAGAATTTTTCCTGAAGTGTCAATACTAGTGTCTGAACCTAAAAGACTTGCCAATAGACTTAAATTGCCACCAACAACAGGTGCTGTTACCGACCCTTCCTGATTGTAATTTGAACCTTCTAAAATATATGATAAAGGTTCTCCAAAAATAGATTTTCTAAAAGTTTCAATGGTTTCAGCGATGGTTTCGTTGTCATCTTGCAGACTGGTGCACATCATGGCGTGTATGCTCTCATAACCCTTAACCTGCATTAAGTTATGTAATGCTGTGATATCTGAATAGCCAATGAGCCACTTAGGGTTGTTTTTAAATTTCGTAAAATCTAATTTATCCAGAATTCTCACAGCTCCGTAACCCCCTCGGGCACACCAGATAGCACTAATGGTTTTGTCATCCATAGCCCATTGAAAATCTTCACATCGTTCCTCATCGGTTCCTGCAAAATGATTATTCTGGTTAAACACATGTTTTCCTATCACGGTGTGTAATCCCCAATTGGCAAGAAGTGTTTTTGCTTTTTCTATTTCATCGGTTCGATTTATTAAAATACCTGAAGGCGCTACAATAGCTACAGTATCGCCAGCTTTTAAGTATGGAGGCTGTATCAATTTTTTAGAATTAGTTGTTGAAATGTTTTGAGCAGTAGCGTTCAATTTTCCGAAGAAAAAAATGGCTATAAATGTTAGGCTAAGTAATGAGATTTTTGACATAAGGTAAATGTACATTTTTTTTCCAAATTCATAACAAAGAAACCTTCAATGAACCTTGGGAGCTTTGAACAGAGTAGTATATTGTTTTTAGTGCTTACGGCAGAGTATTTTTAAGTCTTAAATGTCGAGTAAAATATGTACTTTTGTGGCTTCAAAAAAAGAAATAACAATGTCAAAAAGATATACAATTACCTCGGCGTTACCGTATACTAACGGGCCTATTCATATTGGGCATTTAGCAGGGGTTTATGTACCAGCCGATATTTATGCGCGCTATTTACGATTAACAGGAAACGATGTGGTTTTTATTGGTGGAAGTGACGAGCACGGTGTGCCGATTACCATAAAAGCTAAAAATGAAGGCGTAACACCTCAGGATATTGTAGATAAGTACCACGCTATTATTAAGCAGTCTTTTGAGGAATTTGGTATTTCGTTTGATAATTATTCGCGTACATCGGCGCCAATTCACCATGAAACAGCTTCAGAATTCTTTAAAACACTTTACGATAAAGGGGAGTTTATTGAAGAAACTACTGAACAATTATATGACGAAAAAGCGAATCAGTTTTTAGCCGATCGTTTTGTTACAGGTACTTGCCCGAAATGTGGTAATGAAGAGGCTTACGGTGACCAATGTGAAAAGTGCGGAACCAGTTTAAATGCGACCGATTTAATTCATCCGAAGTCGGCTTTAACAGGAAATGTGCCAACATTAAAGCAAACCAAACACTGGTTTTTACCATTAGATAAGCACGAAGCTTTCTTAAAAGAGTGGATTTTAGAAGGACATAAAAAAGACTGGAAACCGAATGTTTACGGACAAGTAAAATCCTGGATTGACGATGGTTTACGTCCACGTGCCGTAACCCGCGATTTAGACTGGGGAATTCCGGTTCCAGTTGAAGGTGGCGAAGGAAAAGTACTTTACGTATGGTTCGATGCGCCTATCGGATATATTTCATCAACAAAAGAATGGGCAGAACGTGAAGGGAAAGACTGGGAGCCTTACTGGAAAGATGAAGATACCAAGTTGGTACACTTTATTGGTAAAGATAATATTGTATTCCACTGTATTATTTTCCCTGCCATGTTACAAGCAGAGGGTAGCTATATTTTACCAGACAATGTGCCAGCTAACGAGTTCTTAAATTTAGAAGGGAATAAGTTATCAACGTCTAAAAACTGGGCAGTTTGGTTGCCAGACTATTTAAAAGAATTCCCAGGTCAGCAGGATGTTTTACGTTATGCACTAACAGCAAATGCCCCGGAAACTAAAGACAACGATTTTACATGGAAAGATTTCCAGGCACGAAACAATAACGAGTTGGTTGCCATTTTTGGTAACTTCATTAACCGTGTTGTTGTTTTAACAAACAAATACTATAACGGCGTTGTTCCAGCACCAAGTGCATTATCTCAAGTAGATGAAGAAACTTTATCGGCAGTTAAAGCCTATCCAAACGTGATTGCAAGTTCTGTAGAGCGTTACCGTTTTAGAGAAGCACAACAGGAGTTAATGAATCTGGCACGTTTAGGAAATAAGTATTTAGCAGATGAGGAGCCTTGGAAAGTGGTTAAAGAAGATGAAGCACGTACACAAACTATTATGTATGTAGCCTTACAGATTGCTTCGGCTTTAGCAACCTTGAGTGAACCATTTTTACCATTTACATCAGATAAATTAAAAGGTATTTTAGCATTAAATGAAAATGCAAATAGCTGGGATGAAGTTTCTGTTAAGGACGTGTTGCTTCCTGTAGGTCATCAAATAGGTCAATCGGAGTTGTTATTTGCTAAGATTGAAGATGAAACCATTCAATTTCAATTAGATAAATTGGAAGCAAGTAAAAAGGCTAATGAAGCCGCCAATAAAGCGGTAGAGCCGCAAAAAGATACCATTACGTTTGATGATTTTACGAAGCTTGATATCCGTGTAGGAATGATTATTGAAGCCGAAAAAATGCCTAAAGCGAAGAAATTATTAGTGTTGAAGGTTGATACAGGAATCGATACAAGAACTATAGTTTCTGGTATTGCCGAAAGCTTTACTCCAGAAGAAGTGGTTGGAAAAAAAGTAACGGTTTTAGTCAACTTGGCACCAAGAGCGTTACGTGGTGTGGAAAGTGAAGGGATGATTTTAATGACTGAGAATGCTGAAGGGAAACTGGTTTTTGTTAACCCAGACGATTCTAATGTTGCTAACGGATTACAGATTAGTTAGAACTTCCAAATAAATAAAAAAAAAGAGCCATATACTATGTAAATGGCTCTTTTTTTGTTTTTAGATATGAAAATTCTGAATTAGATTTCAGTTTTGGTTGTGAATTATTACAGTTATAATAAGGGTGAAATTAAAAATGTAATTTTTAACATTTTAACTTATTTAGATTTAATAAAAATAAATATATTTGCCTGAGGTAATTCATTTATTAATAGACTCTTGGGTAAAAAGAAGAAAGAAAAAGCCATAAAAAAGCTTAAGAAGTTAGAAGCAGCAGGCATTGTCCTTCCTGAAAAAGTGAAGACTAGCTGCTGTAAAAAATTTAAAAAAGGAGAGAATAAGCGTTGTAAAAAATGCCCTTGTTTCGATTTGCTTAAGAAGGTAGCCTAAATATTAGGAACAATTTTTTTATTCATACATATTTGAAAAACAGATGATTCATTTCGGGTTATCTGTTTTTTTGTTTTATAGATGTTACAAAGTCAATTTTTTTGTGTCTAAAAAGGCAAACATGCAGTTTTATATGGGGTTTTCAGAAGTTATTTTTGTCAGAATGTAATCTATAACCATTAACCTTTCGTATATTAGTGTGTGCTATTAATTAATTTAAAAAAATCTATGAAACGTTTAATTTTATTGTTTGTGGCCGTAACAATGATGGCCTGTGGTGGATCGAAAACCGTAAGAGTATCTCAAAAAGTAATCAAAGGAAACTGGAATTTAAGTACTATAACTTATAGTAAAGCCGGAAAATATGATGTGACTTTGTTAAATGACGCTGAAAAATCATGCTTTGAGGGTAGTACCTGGCAGTTTGTCCCGAATAATAACACAGGGATTTATACTATTGAAAAGTATGCTTGTGAAACTGGAGATCGTCATTTCATTTTCACCATTGATGAAGTCGATAAGGCAACCGGTCTTTACGACTTTTTATTAAAGCCAACTGATGAAAAAGGTAAATCGGAAACTAATAAGGGTTTTAGATTGAGTTTAACATCGTTGTCAGATACACAAATGCAATGGCAACAAACGGTAATTGTCGATAATCAGCCGTTTACCATTTCGATGAATTTCAGTAAACTATAATTATTAAAAATCTTAAAAAAGAACTATTAATATGAGAAAGTTAATAAACAAAATAGGAGTTTTAAGTCTAACAATAGCGTTAGTTGTATCGGCAGTTAGCTGTAAGTCTATCCAAAATGCTAATAATGCACAAAAAGGCGGTGTTCTTGGTGCAACCGGAGGAGCTATTCTTGGTGCTATTATTGGTAACAATGTTGGTAAAGGTGGTAATGGTGAACTTGGTGCTGTTATTGGTGGTGTTGTTGGTGGTGGTGCCGGTGTACTTATTGGTAACAAAATGGATAAACAGGCACAACAAATTGAAGAGGAAATTCCAGGAGCTCAAGTAGAACGTGTAGACGAAGGTATTGTTGTGACCTTTGATGAAACCAGTGGTGTGTATTTCGATACTGCTAAATACAATATTAATGCGGCTTCTCAAGAAACATTAAACAAGCTTATAGGTGTGTTTAAAGAGTATCCAGATACAAATATTTTGGTAGTTGGGCATACAGATAGTGCTGGTGCAGACGATTATAACATGACTCTTTCTAAAAATCGTGCCAATGCGGTTACTTCATATTTAAAAGCTAACGGAATTTCTTCTGGTCGATTAACAACAAACTGGTTTGGTGAAGAGCAGCCTATTGCAGATAATTCAACTTCTGAAGGTCGTGCTAAAAACCGTCGTGTAAATGTAGCGATTGTACCAAATGATAAAATGATACAAGACGCAAAAGCGGAAGCAGGCGAATAAAAAGCCTTTTTATACTTGCTTAAATCTCGTTTTCAATGTTTCTTTGAAAACGAGATTTTTTTTGCAATAAACCCAAAGTAATGACGTCACTAATTCAATATATCACCTCACAAACCCAATTACCAGAATCTTCAGTAAAAAACACGGTAGACTTACTTAATGAAGATTGTACCATTCCTTTTATATCCCGCTACAGAAAGGAACGTACAGGGAATTTAGATGAGGTTCAAATTGGAGATATTGTAAAATATAAAGAACAATTTGAAGCTTTAGAAAAACGTAAAACGGCGATTTTAAAAGCTATTGAAGAACAGGGAAGTTTAACCCCTGAACTTCAAAATAAAATTGAATCGACTCAGGATTTAACAACGCTTGAGGATTTATACTTACCGTTTAAGAAAAGTCGAAAGACCAAAGCTGAAAAAGCACGGCAAAACGGATTAGAGCCGCTGGCGAAAATCATTATTAGTCAGAATGCGAACGATGTTGAATCGATTGCTTTTAAATATGTGAAAGGAGAGGTTAACTCGGTTGATGAAGCTTTAGAGGGGGCACGTCACATTATTGCCGAATGGATTAACGAGCGTACCGATATTAGAAATAATATCCGTTATCAAATGGAGCGTTTTGCTTTGATTTCAACAAAAGTGGTGAAGTCAAAAGAAGACGATGAAAATGCGCAGAAATTCAGAGATTATTTCGATTGGGAAGAAAATTTAAGTCGTATACCTTCACATCGTTTATTGGCTATTTTGCGCGCAGAATCCGAAGGGTTTATCAAACTGAAAATTTCTATTGATGACGAACGAGCATTATCAAAAATTGAAGATCGTATTATTCGTTCTAATAATGCCTGTGCAGCCCAAATAGAAATAGCTATCGCCGATGCTTACAAACGTTTGTTATTGCCTGCGTTATCCAATGAAGCTTTACAAATTGCCAAGGAAAAAGCCGATGCTTCAGCCATTTCGGTATTTGCAAAAAATTTGAAGCAACTTTTGTTAGGTTCACCGTTGGGTGAAAAACGCATATTAGCTATCGATCCCGGATTTAGAACAGGTTGCAAAGTGGTATGTTTAGATGCGCAGGGGAGTTTATTGTATAACGAAACGATTTATCCGCATCCGCCTAAAAGTGATAGCACAGGCGCTATTAAAAAGCTGAGTTCTCTTTGTGAAGCTTACAAAATTGAAGCTATTGCTATAGGTAACGGCACAGCCTCGCGTGAAACGGAAGCGTTGGTTCGCAAGATTCATTTTAAGAATGATATTCAAGTCTTTGTGGTAAGTGAAGCCGGTGCGAGTATTTATTCGGCTTCAAAAATTGCCCGTGACGAATTTCCGGATTACGATGTTACCGTTCGTGGTTCGGTGTCTATTGGTCGACGTTTGCAGGATCCCTTAGCAGAACTGGTTAAGATTGAAGCAAAATCCATTGGTGTTGGTCAATATCAGCATGATGTCGATCAGACTAAATTGAAAAAGGAATTAGATAAGGTTGTCGAGAGCTGTGTAAATGCCGTTGGTGTTAATATAAATACCGCGAGTGTTAGTTTGCTTAGTTATGTTTCTGGAATAGGCCCTAAACTGGCCGAAAATATTTTTAATTACCGAAATGAAAACGGGATGTTTACATCGCGCGGTGCTATTAAAAAAGTACCCAGATTAGGTGATAAAGCGTTTCAGCAGGGGGCAGCCTTTTTGCGTATTAAATCGGCTAAAAATCCACTAGATGATTCGGCTGTACACCCTGAGAGTTACGCTATTGTTGAACAAATGGCGAAAGATTTAGATAAAGATGTCAAGGCATTGATTGGTAATGAATCTGTTTTAAATGCTATCGATTTAAAAAAATATTGCACCAAAACCACAGGGTTGCCAACACTTGAAGATATTGTAAAGGAACTTAAAAAGCCGGGATTAGATATTCGTGAACAGGCAAAGGTGTTTACGTTTAATCAGAATATAAAAACCATTAACGACTTGCAGGAGGGACAATTACTTCCGGGAATCGTGAATAATATTACCAATTTTGGAGCTTTTGTTGATATTGGGATTAAAGAAAGCGGCCTGATTCACGTTTCAAATTTGTCAGATAGTTTTGTGAGCGATGTCAATGCACATGTGAGTTTGCATCAGCAGGTTATTGTTAAAGTTTTAGAGGTAGATATTCCGCGAAAGCGTATTCAATTAAAGCTTCATAAATAGCAGAAGAAATTTAACATTTATTTGCTGATTTCAGTTTTTCACATCCGTGATAATAACTATTTTTAGCGGCTTGTTAAATGGTTAATTTTTAGTTGAATGAAAAAGGCGAGATTGGCTTTGGCTATTGGAATATTATGCATTTCCATATTTCCGATTTTAGTGAAGTTGAATTTAACTCCAGGGGTAATTTCGGCCTTCTATCGCATGGCATTTTCTTTGGTGTTGTTATTACCATATGTATTAATTACACGTCAGTTTGAAATTCCGAATTTAAAAACGGCTTTATTAGCCATATTGTGTGGTGTTATTTTTGGAAGCGATGTCGCTGTTTGGAACATCGCCATTCAGGAATCTACGGCAACGCAAGCGTCGTTGTTAACCAATTTATCTCCGGTTTGGGTGGGTGTTTTAGCGCTATGTTTTCTAAAAGATAAACCTAAAGTAAATTTCTGGATTGGTACGGTAATCGCGGTTTTTGGAATGGTGATGTTGGTTGGTTTTTCGGTTTTTCAAAATTTAGATTTCGATTTAGCTTTTAGCTTTGGCGTACTGTCAGGAGTTTTTTATGCCTTTTATATGTTAATAAGTAAAGAAGTTTTGAAGACCATGAACGTGCTAACCTTTATGGCTTTAAGTTTAATGGCTTCTTCGGTTTATCTGGCAGGCGTAAGCTATGCTTTAGAGGAACCTTTTTACGGGTTTTCTAACACTGGCTGGCTGGTATTGGTTGTTCAGGCGGTTTTATGTCAATTACTGGCTTGGATTCTCATTAGTTATGCTACTCAGCATATGCGAGCAACACGTGTATCTGTTAGTTTACTGGGACAAGGTATTTTAGCTTCGTTTTTAGCATGGTTGTTTATAGGTGAAGCTATATCATTTCAAATGGTGGTTGGCGGTTTAATTTTGTTATTTGGCATTCGAATAACTTTTTACGACAAACCTATTTTTGTAAATCTTCAAATCAAGAGGCAAAAGTCTGCTTTATAATGTTTTTATCATCGGCTGATATTTGTTTTGTGTAACACAAGTTGCTGATATTGTCTTAATTATTCTTGAAATTAGACTATAATTAAAGAATGATTAAAATGAAAACATATCGTAAAACTTCAGTGATTTTAGTTTTGCTGTTTTCTACGGTTATTTCGTTATTGTATGCATGTGATTCTAATTCAGATAATAATGAAATTAATAGTAACGACAAGGCTATAACAAGTGCAGATCGAGATGCATTATTGTTTATGCTAGAAGAAGAAAAACTAGCAAGAGATACTTACACATATTTAAATGATAAGTGGGCGATTAATCAGTTTGCGAATATTAAAAATAGCGAGCAAACACATATGGATGCCATTGAAAGTTTGTTGATTGAATATGACATTGATTATTCCATATTACCAATGGGACAATTTAAAAATACGGAGTTACAAGCTTATTATAATCAATTTGTAGTTGATGGTTCTGTAAGTCAGCTTAAAGCACTTAATGTTGGGGCGACTATAGAGGATTTAGATATTGTTGATTTGCAGGAGTATATAGATACAACTGAGAATGCTCAGGTAATTTCAGTGTTTGAAATGTTACAATGTGGCTCTAGAAATCATTTAAGAAGTTTTGAGCAAGCCATTGATGTGTTTGGAAGTACATATGTACCTCAGTTTTTAAGTGTTGAGGACTATAATGCCATAATTAGTTCGGCTAATGAAAAGTGTGGTCAATAATGATAAAGTAATTTTAAAGTATAAAAAAAGCGAACCTATTTGGTTCGCTTTTATGTATTTAGACGAATAATAATTATTTATTCATATTTCTCATTTCATCTGTAAACGTATCTAAGTCTACACCATTGCTTACTAATGTTAAAGCTTTGTCTACAATGTATTTTACGTTTTCAGGGTGAAAACCAAGACCAACAGCTATTTTTCTAAGTAAAAGCTCTTCAAGGTCTCCTTTAATATGATCTACATAAACCATACGAGCTAAATCGAATAAACGCTCTAAACGTCTTTCGTAATCGTGTGGTGGATTAATAGGATGCGATTTATAATCTTCTAAAATTAAGTTATAATCAGCCTCACTAATATCTAAGTTTCTTGCTAATCTGTCTAAAAAGGCTCTTTCATCAAGAGAAATAAAACCATCAGCCATTGCTACGCGAACAATAGCAGCAAAATGGTCTTCATTACGCTTTTTAAACCCACTATCAAATAAATCTGAAAACGACATATGTTTTAATTGTTTTTAAAGTGCTGCAAACGTACATATTTTTTGGCAATTTTATTATAAAAAACAGTTTGAAAATCTGATTTTTTCATCAATAAGTAACCTTAATAAGGTTAGAGTGTTCATGTCTTATTTTCAACAAGATAATAAGAATTAAAATTATCTCAAAGCTTTAAAAAAAAAGATTGTAAACTGTATCTTTGTTGCTTTAAAACCCAATACTTAGGTGAGTAAAACAGATATCGCCCAAACCTACGAACAGCTTTTGCAAACGCAAAAACTGCAAATTGCTATTGCCAATACTCAAAGTAGAATACATTTAAAAGGCCTTGTCGGATCTGCGTTGTCTTTTGTAATATCGAATGCGTTTAAAAACAGTGATAAGCCGTTTTTAATGGTGTTTAATGATAAGGAAGAAGCAGCCTTTCATTTAAACGATTTAGAACAGCTTTGCGGAAAAGACGATGTGCTTTTTTATCCGGGAAGTTACCGCAGGCCTTATCAAATTGAAGAAACCGATAACGCCAATGTGTTATTGCGTGCCGAGGTGCTTAACCGCATTAATTCTCGTAAAAAGCCGGCTATTATTGTTACCTATCCCGATGCGCTTTTTGAGCAGGTAGTTACCAGAAAGGAGTTAGAGCGTAACACATTGAAGATAGCGGTAAACGATAAGTTGTCTATAGATTTTGTAAACGAGGTATTATTCGAGTATCAGTTTAAACGCGTTGATTTCGTTACCGAACCAGGTGAATTTTCTGTTCGAGGAGGTATAGTCGATGTCTTTTCGTTTTCACACGACGAACCTTACCGTATTGAGTTTTTTGGTGATGAGGTCGATAGCATCCGTACGTTTGATGTCGAATCGCAATTGTCGGTCGATCAAATTAAGAAGATCAATATTATTCCGAATGTTGCCAATAAGTTATTGGAAGAAAGCAGGCAGAGTTTCTTAAAGTACATTGCACAGAAAACAGTAGTATGTTTAAAGAATGCCGATTTATGTTTTTCTCGTATCGACGATTTTTATGAAAAGGCAGAAGAGGCTTTTAAAACCTTATCTTCAGATATAAAGCATGCTAAACCAAACGAATTGTTTTGTCATGCAGATTTACTGAAAAAGCAATTACTGGATTTTTCATTAGTTGAATTTGGAAGAAATTCGGTGTTTAATGCTTCCGAAGTTATCGAATATCATACCACGCCGCAACCATCTTTCAATAAACAGTTCAATTTGTTAATTGAAGATTTAAACGCCAATCATGAAAAAGGGTATACCAATTATATCGCTTGTGTGAGTGAGCAGCAGGCGAAACGTTTTCATGATATTTTCGACGATTCGCATTTGGATGTTAAGCAGTATTCAACCATTATTTTGTCTTTGCATCAAGGGTTTATAGATGCCGATAGTAAAATGGTGTGTTATACCGATCATCAAATTTTTGAACGTTATCATAAATTCAGTGTTAAAAATGGCTACGCTAAAAAGCAAGCAATTACACTGAAAGAGTTGACCAATCTGGATATTGGAGATTACGTAACACATATCGATCATGGTATCGGGCGTTTTGGTGGACTTCAAAAAATAGATGTTGAAGGAAAGAAACAGGAAGCTATAAAACTAGTATATGGTGAGCGCGATGTCTTGTATTTAAGTATTCATTCGTTACATAAAATTACCAAGTTTAATGGAAAAGATGGTAAGCCACCTAAAATTTATAAATTAGGGAGTGCCGCCTGGAAAACCTTAAAAGAAAAAACAAAGTCGCGTGTAAAACATGTGGCATTTAATTTAATAAAACTTTACGCGAAGCGTAAAACTGAAAAAGGATTTCAATACAAGCCTGATAGTTACATGCAGCATGAGTTGGAAGCGTCTTTTATTTACGAAGATACTCCGGATCAAAGCTCAGCTACAGCCGATATTAAAGCCGATATGGAAAGCGAACGTCCTATGGATCGATTAGTTTGTGGCGATGTTGGTTTCGGTAAAACCGAAGTTGCTATTCGAGCAGCTTTTAAAGCGGTTGATAACGGTAAACAAGTGGCTGTATTAGTGCCGACAACGATTTTAGCATATCAACATTACAGAACCTTTAGAAAGCGATTGAAAGATTTCCCCGTAACGGTAGATTACGTGAATCGTTTTAGAACAGCAAAGGAGAAAAAGGAAACGCTTACTGGTGTAGAGAGCGGTGCTGTTGATATTATTATAGGAACACATCAATTGGCCAATAAAACGGTAAAGTTTAAAGATTTAGGCTTGCTAATTGTAGACGAAGAGCAGAAGTTTGGAGTAGCCGTAAAAGAGAAGCTAAAAACTATAAAGGATAATGTTGATGTGTTAACCTTAACGGCAACACCAATACCGAGAACACTTCAGTTTAGCTTAATGGCAGCTCGCGATTTATCGGTAATTACCACACCACCACCAAATCGTTATCCAATAGAAAGTCATGTCATTCGTTTTAATGAAGAAACCATTCGTGATGCCGTGAGTTATGAGATTGAACGTGGCGGTCAAATATTTTTTATTCATAACAGAATTGAAAATATTAAGGAAGTGGCCGGTATGATTCAGCGTCTGGTGCCAGATGCTAAAGTAGGTGTAGGGCATGGGCAAATGGATGGTAAAAAACTGGAAGAATTGATGCTATCATTTATGGATGGTGCTTTCGATGTGTTGGTGAGTACTACCATTATTGAAAGTGGACTAGACGTACCTAATGCCAATACCATTTTTATCAATAATGCGAATAATTTCGGATTGAGCGACTTGCACCAAATGCGTGGTCGTGTTGGTCGTAGTAACAAAAAGGCCTTTTGTTATTTTATTACTCCTGAATATTCAGCAATGACCGATGATGCCAGAAAACGTATTACAGCGTTAGAGCAGTTTACCGAGTTAGGAAGTGGTTTCAATATTGCTATGAAAGATTTGGAAATTCGTGGAGCCGGTGATTTGTTAGGAGGAGAACAAAGTGGATTTATTAATGAAATTGGGTTCGATACGTATCAGAAAATCTTAAACGAAGCTATTGAAGAGTTAAAACAAAACGAATTCAAAGACTTATACGACGAGAATGAAGATGAGAAAGAATACGTAAAAGACGTGACTATCGATTCCGATTTTGAGCTTTTGTTTCCAGATGATTATGTTAATAATATTACCGAACGATTGAGTTTATATACGCAGTTAAACGGGTTTAAAACTGAAGCTGAATTGCAAAAGTTTGAAAGCGAACTAATCGATAGATTTGGCGAATTACCAAAGCAGGTTAAAGACTTGTTGAACAGTGTGCGTATCAAATGGATTGCTACTAAAGTCGGTTTTGAAAAAGTGATTATGAAACAAGGTAAGTTTATTGGTTATTTTCTTAACGACCAGCAAAGTAGCTTCTACCATAGTAAAAACTTTACCAAGGTACTACAGTTTGTGCAAACGCATCCTTCGGCATGTAAAATGAAAGAGAAACAAACGCGTAGCGGTTTAAGATTATTACTTACTTTTGATAATGTTAAAACCGTAGACCAAGCTTTAAAAGCGATACAGCCTATAATGGCTTAAAAATTGATTATAAATAATTTACAAATACCCTGAATTTTGAAAAGGTTTTTAATACTAATTGGCTTAATCTCAAATGTGTTAATGGCGCAGCACAGCATCAAAGGTGTGTTTTCACCGCCTGAAGATTATCGTGTGGCGGTGTTGTATAAGGTAACACCAACCATTTCAGAGTATATTACCCATGCCGAAGTTAAGAAGGACGGGAGATTTGAAATTCCTTTAGATTCTACGGTTTCCAAAGGCATGTATCGTATTGTGTACGCTATTCCGGAAGAAGATTATAACTTCGATATTATTTATAATAAGAAGGAAGATATCAACTTAACATTTAATTCTGAAACAGGTTTGAAGATTCTTTCTTCTGCAGAAAATAAGTTAATGGCATCGTATAGTAACAGTATGTCCATGATTACGCATAGCATTAATAACTTTTATAGTGAAAAGAGTAAGGATACCACGGCTTTAGTTTCTATTTTTAAAACACAGCGCGAAGCTCAAAAGGGGTTTGAAGATTTGGCTAAGAATACCATTGCTTTAGCGTTTATTAAAGCAAACAAGCCTTATATTCCGAAGCATTATGAAGATGTTGATACCTATAGTAAAAATGTAAAAATACACTATTTCGATCATGTGAACTTTACGAATAAAACACTTCAAAGTTCTAATTTCTTGAATGAACGCATGGTGAATTATATTTTTGGAGTAGTTACCGATTCGATTAACCGAGAAGCAAACTACAAGAAAAACATCAATGTGTTTTACAATGCGATGAAAGAGGCCCCCATAGAAATTAAGCGTACTTTATTGGTCGATCTTTGGGAGCAAATGCGTGATTTGAATTATGAGAAGACTGCCAATTATATTTCAGATACTTACTTGATTAATATAGCGAAGCAGTTAAAAGATAAAGATCTTATTGAAGGTTTAACTTTATATAAGAACATCTCTATTGGAAAGGTAGCACCAGATTTTTCTTTTGAACAGGAAAAGAATGGTGTTAAGACTACAAAAAAGCTGAGTGAACTAATAGGAGCTAAAAATTATATTCTGGTATTTTGGAACAGTACATGTGCTCATTGTTTAGATGAAATTCCTCAGTTGGAAGCTTTTGTTAAAGACAAGAAAAAGGAAGAAGTAACAGTAGTTGCTATTGGCTTGGAAGATTCACCGGAGTACTGGAATCGAGTTGTAAAACGTCTTCCGGATTTTATTCATGTTTATGGTGCCGGATATTGGGATAATGAAATTGGAGATAGTTATGGCGTAACAGCTACACCTACTTATTTTGTGTTAGATTCAGAAAAGCATATTGTTGCTAAACCTGAAGATATTGATGAGTTAAAACTGTATTTTGAAAAACAAAAAAGCAAGGCTAAGAATAAAGCTTCTCAAAAATGATAAAAGGCATCTTTTAGGTGTTCAATATGGTAGCTTTTACCATGTTTAACGATCGCAATAATATCAAAACGGACTTCTACATCTAATTGATTTTCGGTAACATATTCATCAACAGCTTTCACTAAGTTTTTAATTTGTTTGGGCTTCACAAAATCCTGTGGGTTGCCAAAATCGGTATTCGAACGGGTTTTGACTTCAACGATGGCTAAAGTATCGTTTAGTTGAGCTATAATATCCACTTCGGCTTTATCAAATCGGTAGTTCCGCTCTACAATAGTATAGCGATGTTCTAAGAGAAAGTCAACTGCTAATTGTTCGCCTTTTTTACCTAATTCATTATGTTGTGCCATACCTTGTTTGGTTGAATAATAGGTCTTAATTTAGAGAATTGAAATTGTATTTACCTCATTTAAATTAAATTAAATTTTTAGTCTTGTCTAAAAATATTTTTAACATCATATAAATTAAAGTATATTTGTTTGTGTTTTGAGCAAAACTTGGAACATTTAAATCTCGATTATAGAGTAAATGTTATACATAAACTTGTTATATGTACACGTATAATCCCATATCAGCACTACTTGTGTTTTTTGTTATTGGAGGTCTTTTGTATTTTTTATTCAGACCTTCTAAAGGATGGTATTGGATTTTAAAAAATCAGTTTTCAAGTAACGAAAAGACTATTATTGAAGACGTTTTAAAACAACTGTATCATTTTGAAAACTCGAATAATAAGGTCGATATGAAAACCTTAGTTCATATGTTGAGTTTTAGTAACAAAAAAATTGTTGAAGCCATTAACAAAATGACGATTAACGATTTAATTTACTTTGAATCCGACATACTAAAACTTACCGAAAAAGGCCGTGAATATGCTTTACGTATTGTTCGGGTTCACAGGCTTTGGGAACGTTATTTGGCCGATAAAACAGGATTTCATAAAATCGAATGGCACGATAGAGCGGAGTCTATGGAGCATAGATTAACGCATGATGAAGTTGAAGAATTGTCGATGCATTTAGGTCACCCAAAGTTCGATCCGCACGGTGATCCTATACCTACGAAAACAGGGAAAATGGCACAGGTAAAAGGTGTCGAATTGCCGTTGTTACAAGTTGGCGCCGTGGGTAGAATTACGCATATTGAGGACGAGCCTGAAGTAATTTATAAGCAGATTTTAGCTGAAAATATTCATATGGGTTCATTAATTAAAGTGGTTGAGAATAATGCTACGCGTATTGTATTTCTATCGGAAGGTGAAGAATTTAAATTGGCGCCCATTGTTGCTGCAAATTTAACGGTAGCACCTTTAGAGAAAGAAGTTGCTGTTGAAGATAATGTGGCACGATTATCTAGTTTAAATGAACATGAAACAGCAAAAATCATCGGGATTTCCCGCGAAAGTCGAGGAGAAAGTCGCAGACGTTTACTCGATTTGGGTTTTGTAAAAGGGGCCGATGTGAGCATAGATTTGGTAAATCCTTTGGGTGAGCCTAATGCATATTTAATTAAGGGAACGTCAATTGCTTTGCGTAATGATCAGGCGGCTAAAATCCTTATTAAGAAAGAGTAAGTAGATTATGGAAACGAAAATAAATACAGCCTGCGAAACTTGTGAGCATTTCAATAAAGACGGATTGAAAAAATTGGGCGTTCGTACCGATAATTTCGATTTTGTTGTGGCTTTGGCAGGAAATCCGAATACAGGAAAAAGTACGGTGTTTAATTCGCTTACCGGGTTGCGCCAACATACAGGAAACTGGCCAGGAAAAACGGTGACAAGAGCCGAAGGTGGTTTCGAATATAATACTAAAAAATATAAATTAGTCGATTTACCGGGGACCTATTCCTTGTTATCTACCTCGGAAGATGAAACTGCTGCAAGAGATTTTATTCTCTTCGGAAAGCCGGATGTTACGGTTATTGTCGTTGATGCCAACCGATTGGAACGTAACCTGAATTTAGTACTCCAAATTCTTGAAATTACAGATAAAGCCGTGCTGTGTCTAAACCTTATGGATGAAGCCGAACGTAACGAAATAGAAATTGATGTACGCACCTTGTCACGCGACTTAGGAATTCCTGTGGTACCGGCCAGTGCGCGTTTTAATCGTGGTATTCCAGAGCTCATTCAAACCATAAGTGAAATTGCCAGAGGTAAAATTGTATGTAAACCGCATCGTATTAAAAGTGTACCTGAAAATATTGAAAGGGCTGTTAAAACCTTAACGGTTGAAATTGAAAAGGAATTCCCGAATATCTCTAATAGCCGATGGATTGCCTTCCGATTATTAGAAGGTGATAAGCAAATTATTGAGGCACTTAGAACGGGAGAATTTGTTTAAATATTAAACATAATGAAGGAAAATAATATAGATCATATCATCGAACTATCTAACGAATTACGCTGGCAAATTGGTGATGAGTTTCACGATAATTTAACGGAAAGTATTTATGCTGATGCCGCAGATATTGTTAAAGATTCAGTAAGAACCAGTAATTCAGATAAACGTTTTAGGTTAGATGCGAAAATCGATAAAATTGTAACTAGTAAACGATTTGGGTTTCCAATCATGTTTTTAATTCTGGGAACAGTTTTATGGATTACCATTCAAGGGGCCAATTATCCGTCGTCTTTGTTAGCAAATGTATTATTGGATCATATTCATCCTGCTTTAAAAAGTGGAGCTGCAGGTATTGGTATGCCTTGGTGGTTAGATGGGTTTTTAATTGATGGCGTGTACTTAGCGGTAGCTTGGGTTATTGCAGTGATGTTACCACCTATGGCTATCTTTTTCCCTATGTTTACTTTGTTAGAAGATTTCGGGTATTTGCCCCGAGTGGCCTTTAATTTAGATGCCTTATTTAATAAGTCTGGAGCACATGGAAAACAGGCATTAACTATGAGTATGGGCTTTGGTTGCAATGCTGCAGGTGTTGTGGCTGCGCGAATTATTGATAGTCCCAGAGAACGGCTTATTGCCATTTTAACCAATAATTTTTCATTGTGTAATGGACGCTGGCCAACCCAAATTTTAATTGCAACAATTTTCATTGGGGCCGTGGTACCGAAATCATTGTCTAGTTTGGTGTCTTTATTAGCGGTAATTGGTGTGGCAGTCTTGGGTATGGCTTTTATGTTTGGGGTATCATGGGGATTGTCAAAAACGGTTTTAAAGGGTGAAGTGTCCACATTTAATCTAGAATTACCACCATACAGGCCACCACGTTTTTGGAAAACCATTTATACGTCTTTGATTGATCGTACGTTAATTGTATTGTGGCGTGCTGTTGTATTTGCTGCGCCGGCAGGAGCCGTGATTTGGCTCATTTCTAATGTCCATATAGGTAGTGAAAGTATTGCCGCCTGGGCGATAAATGGCATGGATGGTTTCGGATTTCTTTTAGGATTAAACGGTGTGATTTTATTAGCCTATATCGTTGCGATTCCGGCGAACGAAATTGTAATTCCAACGATTTTGATGCTTACGGTTTTAGTAACAGGAGTGGCAGGTGGAGAAGGAGCAGGTGTGATGTTTGAACTGGATTCTATTAATGCCACAGCTGATGTGTTAAAAGCTGGAGGCTGGACCTTGCTAACTGCTATAAACTTGATGTTGTTTAGCTTACTTCATAATCCATGTAGTACCACGATTTATACGATTTACAAAGAAACCAATAGTGTGAAATGGACCGTTGTGGCTTCGGTAATGCCCGTTATTTTAGGGTTTATCGTAACCTTTTTGGTAGCACAAATTTGGCGTCTTATTTTTTAGGTTTTTATTTCAGGGAGTACCGTAATCCAAAAAACAATCTGCGTCCTTGATTTGGTCCGTAAATATAAGACGGGTCGAAGGTTAGGGCATAAGGGTTATTAGGGGTTGATATGGCATTTCCGTTGTTGTCAAAGATTACGTCTTCATCAAAAGGGTCCTGAGCTCTGGCTATAATAAACGGGTTGCCTTTGTTAGGTGTCCAGTTCAATAGATTTTTTATGCCTCCGTAAATTTCAAAATTATTTAAGCCATCAAAGGTGAATTGAATATTTTGAATACTCCAAACGGGAGATTCAGGAAGTCTGGGGTCTAAATCGCCAAGTAAAGGTAATCGCATCGGGCCGTAAATATTTCCGGTATAATCGAAAGTTAGGTTGTATTTGTAGTTTTTGTAGGTCGCTGCCCAGGTTCCAGTAAAACTTTCGGTGAGCATTTGTTGTTCCGTAATACCGTTTTCAGTTTTAGATACATCCTGAAAAGTTACTCCTGTAAGTAGTTTTATACCGTTTGAAAACATAGTGTCTATGTTTAAACTCACCCCTTTGCTAATAGCTTTTCCATCTAAATTATCATAAATTATTTGATTTGGATTGGTATCGTAATCAGGTAGAATAATATTCGTGAAATGGGTGTACCATGCCGAGGCATCTAAACTAACTATAATGCCACTTTTGGTGTATAGTTTGGTTAAATAATTCAGGTTTATATTATAGGAACGTTCCGGTTTTAAAGCTTCAGTAATAACTACGTCTCTGGCGCCGGTTAAGGCGGCGTGTTCTTCTGTAAATAAATTAACGACTCTAAATCCTGTACCTGCATTTAAGCGTAAAATATCATGTTTTGAAGGTTTGAATTTATAAGCCATTCTTGGAGTGAATATGTTGCCATGTCTTTTATCGTAATCATAGCGCGCACCTAATAAAATATTATGGTTTTCACTGAAAGCGATTTCATCCTGAGCAAAAAATGACGGAATAACTATTTCGTCAGGAATTGGAGTTGCGGGTGTGTTATCGTTGTAGAAATTATAGCGTGTTGCGGCTCCAAAAAGTAAATCATGATTGGTTATTGATTTGTCCCATGTAAACTGTCCAAATCCAATGCGTTGCGTGGCTAAGTAAGGTGTGTTACCATATACTGAATTTTGATTGTGGTCTGTATACGAGAATTGAAATAGGACGTTTTCATTAATTGGTAATTGATATTTTCCGAGGAGTTCAAAACGCTTTGTGTAAATGCTTTCGCCATATATTTCGTCCCCGCCTCTGTAATTTGAATTCCATTGCATTTCGCCTCCCCATCGGTCTTCATAAAAAAAGCGTCCGGCAACAGAAAAAAGGCGATTGTTATTTCGGTTAAAGTTCCATTTTTGAAATACTGAAATGCGGTCTTGTAAAGTTAAATCGGTGAAATTATCGTTGTTATTATCTGTGGGGTTACTGTAGTTGAAGTAATTAATTCCTGTTAGTATATCTGCTTTATGGCCTAGTTTTGTTTTAAAACCTAAATCGGTATTGACTTCTCCCCAGCCAGAAATGTAACTATCTGCAAAAACAATTGGCGCATTTTCCGGAAGCTTTGTTATAATGTTAATTAAACCACCAACGGCTTCACTACCGTAAAGTGATGATGCGGGACCTTTAACGATTTCAATTTGTTCAATTAATGAGTTCGGAATACCCGATAAACCATAAACGGTAGATAATCCACTTACAATAGGCATACCGTCTATTAAAACCAACGTGTAAGGACCTTCCAATCCGTTAATATGTATATCTCCTGTGTTACAGACGTTACAGTTAATTTGAGGGCGAACACCATTAACGTTCTGTAGAGCTTCAAAAATATTTGGCGTTGGGTTTTTCTTTAAGAAAGTAGGGGTGTAAACTTCGACAGGAACAGGGCTTTCAAGTCTTGAAACAGCTTTTAAAGTTCCGGTAACGACTACTTCGTCAAGCATATCAGATTCATCTAAATAAAAATTAATGTTTAGAGCTTCTTCGTTAACTTTAATACGTTTAGTTTGGGTTTTATAGCCAGTAAATGAAGCTGAAATGGTATAAGTGCCAGTTTCAATATGAGCTATATTAAAGAAACCTTCTTCATTAGTAATAGCACCTTTAGAAATCTCTTTGATAAAAACATTAACATAAGGAAGCGGATTATCTTCAGAGAAAACACGTCCGCTAATGTGCTGTGCATTCGAAGAAATTGAGATTATTGTTATTAAAAATATTAGGGTTCTCATTAATTTTGTTTTTGCAAATGTAAATATAAATTTAGATTAGTCTAAAAATAGTTTTAAAATAATGATTAATATATATTTGTCATAAATAAAAGCAGAACCATGATTACGCTAACAGAGGAGAATTATATTAAGTCTATTTATCAATTGGGTAGATATGGAACCATGACTGTAAGTACAAACAGTATAGCAGAAGCTTTAGAGACAAAGGCGTCTTCGGTGACCGATATGGTAAAGAAGTTAGCGGAAAAAGGTTATGCGAACTATAAGCGTTATCAAGGCGTGTCTTTAACATCACAGGGTAAGAAAATTGCTTCCGATGTGGTTAGAAAGCATCGTTTGTGGGAGGTTTTTTTGGTAGAAAAGCTGAATTTTACCTGGGATGAGGTGCATGATATTGCGGAGCAATTGGAGCATATAAAGTCGGAAAAACTAATTAATGAACTGGATAAGCTTTTAGATTTTCCAACGCATGATCCGCATGGCGATCCTATTCCTGATAAAAATGGCGATATTAAGAAAACAGATAAAATACTTTTGTTTAATCTGGCTGAAAATAACAAAGGCGTTTGTGTGGGTGTAAAAGATACGTCGTCTTCGTTTTTGAAATATTTAGATAAGCATAAAATAGCTTTAGGTTCTGAAATTACGGTGGTTTCTCGCGAGGACTTTGATGACTCTATGGTAATTCAAATTAACGGAGTAACGACCATGAGTATTTCTCAGGCCGTTGCCAATAATCTTTTCGTTAAGGAAGAAGCTATCGGTTAAATATTTTAATGACAACCACAATCGTCGTTGCCGCAAGATTTTTTTGATGTCTTTTTTTTCCAAAGGAATTTTCTAATTAAAAACAGCAAGGCTAAGGCTACTGCCGAAAAAACAAGTATGTTTTGAATGATAGTGTTCATGTAACTTTAGCCGATATTTTTTAGAAAACCTTTCTTCTTTTTATTTTAAGAACTGATATGCTATTAAAGCTACAGCATAAGCTAAGCCAGTCATAAATACCAATTGTAGTGAAGGCCATTTCCAACTGTTGGTTTCTCTTTTAACAATTGCTAAGGTACTCATACATTGCATGGCGAATGCATAGAATAATAGTAACGATATTCCGGATGCAAAGTTAAATAACGGTCCGCCTAAAATTGGGTTGACTTCAGCAGCCATTCGGTTTTTTATCGTGGCTTCGTCATCACTTCCAACGCTGTAAATGGTAGCTAAAGTACCAACAAATACTTCACGGGCAGCAAAACTACTTACAATCGCAATACCAATTTTCCAGTCGTAACCAAGGGGTCTGATAACCGGTTCGATAGCGCGACCTGTAATACCAATAAAGGAATGCTCTAATTTAAACGAGGCTATATGTTGTTGTAATTCGTCTTCAGATAAATTCTGAGAAGCATATTCTTTTGTGATGATGTCTTCAGCTTTATTGAAGTTGTCTCCAGGTCCGTAAGACGCCAAAAACCATAAAATGATTGAAATAGCTAAAATGATTTTACCTGCACCAAAAACAAACGATTTTGTTTTTTCTAATACCGTTAATCCTACATTTTTAAATAAAGGCAATTTGTAGTTTGGCATTTCGACTACAAAGAAAGATTTGCTTCTAATTTTTAAAACTTTATTTAAAATATAAGCTGAACCTACGGCCGCTCCAAATCCTATTAAGTACAAAAGCATTAAAGTTAATGCCTGATAACCTAATCCGAAGAAACGTCCTTCGGGAATCACTAATGATATAATGATTAAATATACAGGAAGTCTTGCCGAACAGGTCGTAAATGGCGTTACTAAAATGGTAATTAAACGTTCTTTCCAGCTTTCAATATTTCTTGTAGCCATAACAGCAGGAATGGCACAGGCGGTTCCAGAAATTAAAGGAACAACGCTTTTTCCGCTAAGTCCAAAACGGCGCATAATACGATCCATTAAAAAGACCACACGGCTCATGTATCCGCTTTCTTCTAAAACAGAGATGAATAAGAATAAGAAAGCAATTTGCGGTATGAAAATAACAATTCCACCAAGGCCTGGAATAATACCTTCGGCTAATAAATTGGTAAAAGCACCATCTGGTAATTTTTCTTTGGTCCATTCACTTAATGAAGCGAATGTGCTATCTATAAAGTCCATTGGTACACTAGACCAATCGTAAATAGCTTGGAATATTACTAATAAGATTAGGAAAAATATAAGGTAACCCCAAACTTTATGAGTTAATATTCTGTCCAGTCTGGTGCGTAAATCTTTAGCTTGGGAGGTGTCAATAGTCTGACCAACTTTAAGTACGTTGTTTATAAACTGGTAACGTTTAATAGTTTCTTTTTGTTGAAGTCGCTTAAGGTCGGCTTTACTTTTTGTTTTGAAATCATCTAAAGCTTCAACTTCATTTCTGTCAATTTTTCCAAAGTTGACATCCTGTGTAATCACCAACCAAAGCTTGTAAAGTAGCTGATTAGGGAAGGCTTTTCTTAGACTGTTAAAATAATCAACATCAACTTCCGAAGCATTTAAACAAGGTTCATCAGAAACCTCTTTATAATTGGTGATAAGTTGCTTTAATTCTTCAATACCTTGTTTTTTTCGGGTGCTGACTAAAGCAATCTTGGTTTTAAGTTCTTTTTCTAAATAAGGGATATCTAAAGAAATACCTTTGTATTCCATCCTATCGGCCATATTAATGACCAAAATGGTTGGGATTTCTAAGTCTTTTATTTGGGTGTATAAAAGTAGGTTTCGTTTTAAATTTTCAACATCGCTTACAACTACAGCAACATCGGGGAAATCTTTATCGTTTCTGTTAAGTAGTAATTCAATCACTACATTTTCATCCAACGACGATGCATTTAAACTGTATGTTCCTGGTAAATCGATAATATGTGCCTTAACACCACGAGGTAATTTGCAAATACCTTCTTTCTTTTCAACAGTAATCCCTGGGTAGTTTCCTACCTTTTGATTTAATCCGGTAAGGGCGTTGAACACAGAAGTTTTTCCTGTGTTTGGATTACCAATTAAGGCGACATTTATTTGTTTACTCATCTACTTTTTCAATTAGGATATGATTAGCAGTTTCTTTTCTAATCGCTAAATGCGACCCGTTAATGTTTAAATACATAGGGTCTTGAAAAGGTGCTAATTGTACAAGCTCGACAGTATTTCCAGGTAAACACCCCATTTCTAAAAGTTTTAGCGGAATGTGAATAGACGAAACATCGGTTATAGTTGCTTTTTCGCCGCGTTTTAGATGTGCTAAAGTGTGTTGCAAGCTTATTTAGATTGAATTTAAAGAGGCAAAAGTAATGTAAAAATTTAGGCTAAAAAAATTGAGGCTAAAAAACTATTGTTCATACTCTTGTTTTAAGATGCTGATATCCTGAATGAGGCGTTCAATATCTTCGGGATTTGTGCCATCGTAAAAGCCACGAATTTGTCGTTTTTTATCAATTAGCATAAAGTTTTCGGTATGAACCATATCGAATGGGCCACCGTCACCATCGTCTTTTACGGCCAGATAACTTTTCCGCGCAAGCGCGTAAATTTCTTTTTTATCGCCGGTTACTAAATTCCATTTTCTATCTATAACACCTTTTTGAACAGCATATCTTTTAAGTTGTTCTACAGAATCTATTTCAGGCGTTACCGTATGAGATAGAAGCATGACATCGTCGTATTTCATAATAGCGGTTTGAATATCGACCATGTTTTTTGTCATAATCGGGCAAATGGTTCCGCAGGTTGTAAAAAAGAAATCGGCCACGTAAATTTTATCCTTGTAATCTTCTTGAGTAATTGTTTTTCCGTTTTGATTGATTAGGGAGAAATCGGCTATTTTATGATATTTTTTTTGATACTGAATGGTGGTATCGACCAACTCGGTGCTTACCATAGCTGGTTGGTAAATAGGTAGCGGTTGGTAAACATTCAACGTGTTGTAAATAAGAGATATGATGATAACCGAAATGATAGCAAAAACTATAGCAAATGTTTTGTATCCTTTAAAAAACGAAAGCATTTCTGAAAAATTTGATTCTTGCAAAAATACATTGAAAATTAGAGACGCCGCAGGGATTATCTTTTAATTTCTTGTTAAAAACCAAGCGATTAAACAATTGTCTTTTTAAAGTTGGTTTAAAAGCTTACTTTTGGGCGACATAAAAAAATTGAATGACGTTATATGGAGTTTGTTATTAAAATTTCTCAATTCTTACTTAGCCTTTCGTTACTTATTATTTTACACGAATTAGGCCATTTTATACCAGCAAAAGCATTTAAAACACGCGTAGAAAAGTTCTACTTATTTTTCGATGTGAAATTTTCATTACTTAAAAAGAAAATTGGGGAAACTGAATATGGAATAGGGTGGTTGCCACTTGGAGGTTATGTGAAAATTTCCGGGATGATTGATGAAAGTATGGATACAGAACAAATGGCGCAAGAACCGCAACCTTGGGAATTTCGCTCTAAACCAGCTTGGCAACGTTTAATTATTATGTTGGGTGGTGTTACTGTAAATTTCTTGTTGGCTATATTGATTTACATAGGTATGAGTTATTTTTATGGCGATATCTTTTTACCAAACGAAAATATTAAAGACGGACTTTTAATTGAAAGTACCGTGGCGAATAAGGCAGGTTTATTAACAGGAGATAAAATTTTATCGGTTGATGGGCAAAAGATAAATACGTATTCTGAAATTTCTGAAAAGGTTTTATTCGGTAAAGATGTGACTATTGAACGCGACGGTGTACAGTCGGTAGTGCATTTACCGGAAGATTTTTTAGCACAATTAATTGATTCTAAAGAAAAATCGTTTATCAGTCTTCGTGAACCATTTGTAGTTGTTCAGGTGCCAGATACGTCACTTAATGTATCTAGTGGATTGCAGAAGGGAGATATCGTTGTTAAGGTTAATGGAAACAAAACAAGGTATGCCGATCAGGTAAAAGGATATTTAGATGAGTTTAAAGGACAGGAAGTAACAGCTACGGTATTAAGAGACCAGTCTGAATTAGAACTGCCTTTAAAAATTGATTCAGAAGGTAAATTAGGATTGGTTTATGCCGGAAGATCGACTTCAGAAACATTAGAAGCATTAGGATACTACAAATATGAAACAAAGGAATACGGTTTATTAGAATCGGTTCCGGTAGGTATAACCAAGTTTAAAGAGCGTATTGTGTCTTATTGGGATCAGTTAAGTGCTATTTTCACACCAAGTACAGGTGCTTATAAAGGCGTAGGTGGATTTAAAGCCATTTATGATATATTTCCAAGTTTTTGGAGCTGGCAAGTGTTTTGGGGAATAACAGCATTCTTATCAATCATGCTTGGTGTTTTAAATTTATTACCAATTCCAGCTTTAGATGGAGGTCATGTTATGTTTTTACTATACGAAATCGTTTCTGGAAGAAAACCTGGAGATAAATTTTTAGAGTACGCACAAATGGTTGGATTCTTGATTCTCATTGCTTTAGTGTTGTTCGCGAACGGGAATGATATTTTTAAAGCAATTTTTAATTAAAATTTTTTCAAAAAATGTTTGCAGATATCAAAAAGGGTCTTATATTTGCAACCGCTTAGCGAAAGCAACGCATTAACACTCCTCCTTAGCTCAGTTGGTTAGAGCATTTGACTGTTAATCAAAGGGTCCTTGGTTCGAGCCCAAGAGGGGGAGCAAAATTTAAGCCTTACAGAAATGTGAGGCTTTTTTTGTGGAGTAAAATTAGGGGTTATATGTGTTTAATCTGCAGTTTGGTACATACTCATATAGACTATAATTTCTTCTGTTAAGTTAAGTTGGTCTAAAAAGGAGGTGTTGTTCCTGTAATTTTCTTTATAAACAGTAAAACTTCTAGCAATAGTCATATCTGATGCGTTTAAGCTTAACTTAATTTTTCCATCTGCATTTGTAGTTCCCCTTGCCAGTATATTAGTGCAAAAATAGGCGCTGTTGCAAATTTCAACTATTGCATTTTCTATAGGTTCCAGGGAATCGGAATCTAATACCTGAATATTAAATACGGTACTTTTACTATTAGATTCATCAGAGGAGCATGATGAAAAAGTAGACAGTATTATAGGGGCTAGAAGAAAATAAATTAAATAATAATGAAGTCGTTTCATGATAAAACAAGTTTGTATTGAATTAGATTTTATCTTTTAGATAAATATTAATGAACTCATTTTTGTCGTTCAAATAAAATGTATTCTACCTTGTTACTCGTAACATTTTCAAGCTCTTTGTATAAAGTTATTAAATATATTTTCTTCTAAATGCCAACTTGCCAAGTTTTTTCTTCTAAAAAGGTGTTCTATTAGGTGTTCCTTCCTTTTCTTCAGGTGTTCCATTCTAGTTATTTAAAAAACTAAGAATTAATACATGGTATTTTTCTTATATTTAAGAGTTAAACCTTAAATAATTTATCATGGCAAAATTTGAAATTTACCCTGACAATTCAGGAGAGTTTAGATTTAGATTACTAGCAGGTAATGGACAGAATATTTTAGCAAGTGAAGGATATTCTGCAAAAGCAGGTTGTTTAAATGGAGTTGAATCTGTTAAGAAGAATGCTCCAGATGATTCAAAGTATGAACGTTTAGAATCTAAAAGCGGCAAACCCTATTTTAATTTAAAAGCAGGCAATAATCAAGTAATCGGTACAAGTCAAATGTATTCTTCAACTAGTGCCATGGAAAATGGTATAGAATCGGTTAAAACAAATGCCCCTACGGCAGAAATAGTAGATTTAACATAATACATAATCACAATTATAGAGCTAAGGTTACAAGAAATTGTAGCCTTTTTTTTGTGGTTATTTAAAACGTTTGATAATCATGAAAATAAATATATTATTTTATTTAAGCAAGAAGCAGGTTAATGCATCAGGGAGATGTCCCGTTAAATGTAGATTAACATATGATAAACAGAGAAAGGAATTCTCTACAGGTCAATTCGTAAATCCTAAAAACTGGGATTCTAAGCAACAGGTTGTAAAGCCACCTGAACCAGATGTAGATTATATAAACTCACAATTAAGCCTTATTAAAACTAAAATTAATAGGGCTTTTTTATTGCTTCAAGTTAAGGAAGAAGCTTTTGCTGTAGTTGATGTTTATAGCCTGTATAAAGGTGTTAAAAGAGCTAAAGAGTATAATATTGTTGAATACTTTGAACGTTACTTAAAACGTCTTAAAACGCTTGTTGGAGTTGAGATAAAGCAAGTGACTTATGAAAAGTTTGAATACATTAAAAGTGATATTAAAGCTTTTATAAAATGGAAGTATAAAACTAAAGATTATCCATTAAAGAAGCTTGATATGAATTTTTTAACTGAGTTAGACTACTACTATAAAGTAGGGCATAAAACACAGCTAAAACAAGTTACCATTAATAAAAAGATTCAGCGTTTCAGAAAGATAATTAAAGTTGCTGTAGCTGAACGACATTTAGATTTAGACCCATTTATGCTTTATAGAGCTAAAAAGGTAAAAAAAGTGGTTGTTTTCCTTTCTCCAGAAGAGTTAGTTCTACTTGAAGGTTATGAATTTAGACAGCCTAGACTAAAACTAGCAAAGGATTTATTCATCTTCAGTTGCTATACAGGCTTACCATATTTAGAGCTTATGAATCTAAAAGCGGCTAATATTGTTGGAGGATTTGATGGTAACAAATGGATTAAAATAAAGCGAGAGAAAACATCTAAGGATTTATCTATACCCTTGTTGCCAAAAGCTTTAAAAATATTAGATAAGTATGCTGGAAATGAATTTGTATTCCCAAGAATTAGTAATCAGCGTTATAATTCATATTTGAAGGAAATAGCAAGTATAGTGGGTGTAGATAAAAATCTAACAACTCATATGGCTAGACGTACTTTTGCTAGTACAGTATTACTTTATAATAATGTGCCTATGGAAATTGTTAGTGAACTTTTAGGGCATTCAGATTTAAAAGTAACTCAGGAAAGCTATGGTAAGGTCGTACAGAGGAAAATTAGTGATGAGATCGGTAGATTAAAAAAAGAATCTTTATAAAATTTTAAATGCCTTATATAATGTCTTGATTAAACCTTGGTAGATTTTATTGGACATTTATTTATATGGAGTTTGTAAATTTATAGTAATGAGATAATTATATGAAATATGAGTTTTAAATTAACTAAATTTTGTTTGCTAATCTTCATCTTAATAGGGTGTAGTGATCCGCATGATAGAGGCAATTTAACAATAGATCTAGTGGTATATGTTCTAGATATAAATACGAGTTTACCCATAGATGGAGCTCAGGTTGCATTAACGGGAACTCGTGAGGGGTGTTCCGAATGTGGAGGCACATTAGTGCCTAATATTGATACAGATTATGAAGGAAAAGTTTCATTTTCTCTTGGACTTAATGCAAGAATAGATGAAGTAATAGCTACTGCATTTGGGTATATTAGGGTTAAGAAAAAATATAATTCAGAAGATATTATGACTATTTACCTTGCTCCAGAGGACTGGAATAACTGAATTTAAAGGGAAGTGTTTAAGCTTTTAAAAACATCATTAATTTCATTAAGATTAAAATCTCTATTTGCTACCATTAACAAATTTTGTGCTAGTTCATCATCTAGCTTAATCTTTTTTGCGTCTAGCGCTAATGCAGCATAAAAGGGGTAGTTCTTTGATTTGAAGAATTTAATGTAATAATCAATTTCTTTTAATGAGTAAGTTAAGAATGCAGTATCCATTTGCATCTGACTTTTAATTTCAGCAGGTATAGTAATATCTCTCCAGGAGGTTGTAAAATTATTTGGGGAAAAATTCTTGTTGTTCTTTTTGTCTAAATCATTTTCTTTAGAAAGACTAATATTAGGTAATGTAAAAGAATTATCTAATTTCTGTTCAATATATTTTTTGTTTAAAAAGTCAAATATGGACTCAAGAGAACCAATCTGATTTTCAAGCCATTCTTCGTTAAGTAATAGAACATACTCCTCTACACCATCAACTTTTAAAGCTAGAACACAATCGTCTATAAAACCGTGTTTAAAAAGAAAAGTTCCTGAATCTCTGTCTATTAAAATCGAATTATTTCCTAAGTATTCCCATGTTCCTTTTTCTATTTTACCATTATTAGAAATCAATAGCTGATTATTTTTTTCTCTAAAAATAAATACATTTTTCTCTGAAGAACTTTCATTAAAAATAACCCAATGCTTGTTTGTAAGAATAGTTAAATCATCAAGCTTTTGGCTAAATCTTTGAATCTTTGGAATTATATCAAGAAAGTAAGTCTTCATAATGTTTTAACTTTTAAAAAGATAAAAGAGGGTTGCTATATAAGAACTAAATTACAAATATGGACTGATCCTTCCAAACTTAAATTTGAATGATGTTATAATTGCTTTTTAGTTTTAGGATAACAATATTGTCAAATCAGAAGCTTCATTTTTATAAGAAGAATGTTAGTTCTTTTAAGGGAAAGTTAAAGGTGTTTATGAGATAAGGAAAACCGTATGGTTTTTATTTTATAGTGTTGTATATTAGGTTTTTAAAATTTTTAATTACTATGAAAAAAATTATATTAATCTTAATAGTACTAATACCAATGTTAAGTTTTTCTCAAGTAAATAGGTATTCAAAAGTTAATCTTCCTAAATATAATCCTATTACATTTGAAGAAATGCTAAGTGCATATCAAATATCTCAAAGAAATTATAATAAAGTCTCATGTAGTGAGGTAATTAAAGTTTTGGAGAATAGTAAGCTTATTAAAGACCAGATAAAAAACTATACTCTAAATTCATCTTGGTTGAAAACGGTTACTAAATACACCTATGAAAATCAAAACTTTGTCATAATTGAAGTGCTTGAAAATGAATATAGTTATAAAACAAGTAAATATATTTTCTGTGGCATTCCTACTTTGAATTGGATAAATTTTAAAACGGGTTTATCAGGAACATATGGAGAAAGATTTCATAAATACATTTTTAAGTATAAATGTGACTGTGAGTAGTTTTAATATTTAGGAAAGAAATAGGAAAATTTAATACTCGTAAGTTTTAACTTTTTTAAAATATTTAATTAATGAGGATTTTTAAATTATATTTATTTGTATTCATGTATGGTGTTTTTGGTTTATCAGCCCAAACCAAAGAAGAAACTTTAGAATGGTTGAATGATAAATTAGACCAAAATACTAAAATTTACCCGCTAGGAAAGTTTAGCATTAGTATTGAAAAAGATCCTGATTATGGAGATATAATCGTAATTACTAAGCAATTAAAAATATTAGGAGTAAGTACTTCCTATTTTTCATTTTTACCAAATACTATTAAGGATGTTAGGCTTACTAGTAAATATAGGACTTCTTCTGAATTTACAGATATAGAATTTGTTTCTAAAGGAACAACTATATATGATGTGCAAACTAAAGAATTAAAGAAGTATGTAGAAATCCTTTGGGATGGTTCTAAAGATGATTTAGTAAGAGTCCGTAAAGGAATAATACATTTATTAGACCTATTAGGTAATAAAATAGAACAAAAGGAACTCTTTACCGATTAAATTCCACCCCTCTCTCCAAGAACGAGTTAATCCAAGCATCACCCGCCCTGCTATATTAGTTTGGGAGATACCCCTCCCTTAGTACTAATTAAAAACTTTAAAAATTATGGTAATCGTAAAAGATTTAAAACCTATCTCTAAAGATGATGGGGCGACCTTCTATTGTCTAATCGTAGAAGGTAGTATGGAGCCTGTGCGCTCTGAACGAACTGGAAGAATGTATTTCACAGCAAGAAGAGCTACTGTTCCGACTACGCTTGATGAAAAAGCTTGTAAAGCTGCCATTGGAACCACCTTTGAAGGTGATGTTAAAAAAGTACCATGTGATCCTTATAAATACATAATAGAGGATACAGGTGAAGAAGTAGAGCTTACCCATCGGTGGGAGTTTGTAGATCCAGCTACCGAGATTATGGATAAGCATATGGTCAAAGACAAACAGACCATTAAATAACTTAAGTACAAGGAGCTAATTCGGCTCCTTTTTTTATGAATTAAAATTAAAAAAGATGAATTTAAAAACTGCACAAAGAGAAGATGTTAAGCTTCGTATCGGAATTTCAGGTGCCAGTGGAACTGGGAAAACGTATTCAGCCTTGCTTTTAGCCTATGGTATAACTGAAGACTGGACAAAAATAGCCGTAATAGATACTGAAAATGGTTCGGCAAATCTATACTCAAGCCTTGGTAATTATAATGTTTTAGCATTAAATGAACCTTACAGTCCAGAACGTTATATAGAGGCTATTAAAACCTGTGAGAAAGCCGATATGGAGGTGGTAATTATTGATAGTGTAAGCCAGGAATGGCAAGGTACAGGAGGATGCCTTCAAATACATGAATCATTAGGGGGGCGTTTTCAAGACTGGGCTTTAGTGACGCCACGTCATCAAGCGTTTGTTGATGCTATACTGAATGCTACTTGTCACATGATAACAACTGTGCGAAGCAAGATAGATTATGCTATGGATGTTGGTTCAAATGGAAAAACTAAAGTGGTAAAACATGGTTTAAAGCCTATTACAAGAGAGGGGTTGGACTATGAATTAACACTGTTCTTTGAGTTGATTAACGACAAGCACATGGCAAGAACAAGCAAGGACAGAACAGGTTTGTTTTCTGATAAGCCTGAATTTTTAATAGGAAAAGCTACTGGTAAAAAATTAGTGCAGTGGAGTAACCTAAATTCTTTAAAGGAACTATCCAGCAACGAGATAAAAGAATGTACTACGCTTGAAGGGCTAAAGCATATTTATAACAAGTATCCTGCTTTAAAAGAAGAGTTGTATCCTCTAATTCTCAACAAGAAACGTGAGCTTGAAAATCAAATTATAACCGAAGATAAAATCGTAAAACATGGAACTGATTCAAAGGAATAATCAAGTCATAAATGAAAATGATGTCGTAACAGTAGCATCACCATTTATAGAAGCAAATACAAAGCGAGTAAGTTTAGAGCATCTAAAGAACGAATGTACCATACCTGTATTTAGTAAGGATAATGAAGTAACGATTAGTCACTATCAGTTTATAAGTAAAACTATTGAATTACTTAAAAAGTACTATCCGACAGATGATATAAAGAGTCCAGATATTCGTGTGTCACATATTATCAAAGGACGTGTGCCATCTGCTATTGGTAAACCTGTTAAAGAGCTTTTAGATCATGAAAAAACGATTTACTATGAACGTTGTGCTTTTGTGGTGAATATACCATCTGTTACGCAAACCATAAATGGTAATACACTTTGTTTGTCAGCAGGTGGTGTTAGGGCTTATAATCAGGAAAATCTTTATGCTAAGAAAAGTTTGGAGAAGTTTAAGTTGTTTATAGGTTTCAGAAATAAAGTATGCACAAATACATGTGTGAGTACCGATGGTTTAGCTGATAAAATACGCGTAGGTTCTGTAGATGATTTAGAAACGCATATTGCAGAAGTGTTTCAAACATATTCTATGCAGGAGCATTTAGATGTAATGACAGGAATGGCACGGTATAGGTTATCCGAAAGGCAGTTTGCTCATTTTATAGGTCGTGCTAGAATGTTACAGTATTTGGATAAAAAGCAACATAATAATGTATTTCCATTAGCCTTGAATGATAGTCAGATTAATACGGTTGTTAAAGAGTATTATACCTGTGAAAACTTTTCAAGAAGTAAGGACGGCAGCATTAGTCTGTGGAATTTATATAACCTGCTTACCGAGGCCAATAAGTCTAGTTACATAGATAGTTTTTTGGAGCGCGGTGTTTCTGCCTACGAGTTTGTGAAAGAACTAAGCATATCTATAGAAAACAAAACGCCCAATTGGTACTTGAATAATTTATAATACTTAAATGAACAGAAATGAATTAGCTGAACTTTTAAAATATGCGTCACCATATTCTATTTTGGTTGTGACATATCTAAATAAAATTATTGAATTAAAGACGCCTTTTAGGGTTCAGCTTAAAACAGATGTTGGCGAACTTCGTACTGGAGACATCGTAGAAGTAGAGCTGATTAAATTGTCTACTAATTTAAAAACGGTGTTTGTTATTCAGGGCGAAGCCTATTACTACTTTCATTTTAACATACTAATAGATTAGCTGTTATGCTGTATTTTGGATAACCAAGCTTTTGAGACGGTTTCAGCTTTATCAAAAAACCACTGAAAAAGGCCTATTTTCCTAGGGTTTAAGCCTCAAATCTACTTTTTTTGAAAAAATGTTTAATTTTATTTGCATTTTATTAAACAAAATATTTACATTTGCAAAATGTTAAGAAGAGCGCTCAGACATTAATTTTAAAAAAAACTTCACATTACATTAAGCTCTCACTTATAAAATGCAGTAAAATGCTGCATCCGACACTTCTTATTTTAAATTATTAAAAATGTTTAAAGAAGTAGAAAAGTATCTTGTTAAGGGATACGACTTTACCAAAGATGTGGTAAAGAATAGAATTCTGTTTAAAAAAAAGAAAGAAACGGAGTTTAAAATCCTAAGGGAAATTGATTTAAATTCTATTTACAGAGAATTACAACATAAAGGAAAATCCATTTCATTTGCTAACTTAAAAAAATTGTTGGAATCTGATTTTGTTCCAGAGGTTAATGCTATTAAAGATTATTTTAGCAAATTACCTGCGTGGGATAACAAAACAGATTATATATCTCAATTGGCGAAAACTGTTAGTACTCATGATGATGCTTTATTTGAAAAGGCATTAAGGAAATGGATAGTAGCCACGTTGGCGTGTGCCATAAATGACAAAGATATAAATCATACAGCCCTTATTTTAGTAGGTCCGCAAGGCTGCGGTAAAACAACTTGGTTATTAAAATTAATACCTATGGATTTGCATGATTATGTGACCTCAAGTCAAATAAAGCCAGGTGATAAGGATTCGATGCTGCGGCTTTGTGATAATATCCTGATAAACATGGATGAAATGGCATCATACAGTAATACTCAAATTGAATTTTATAAAGAATTAATTACTAAAGATAAAGTTTCAGAGCGTAGAGCATATGCCCAGTTTTCTGAAAATTATATTAGAAGAGCTTCGTTTGTTGGAAGTACGAATAATTCAAAAATTTTAGTTGATACAACTGGTAATCGTAGGTTTTTAGTTTTTGAGGTTAAAAATATAGATTATCTACATCAGGTTGATTTAGATATGGTTTATGCTCAGGCTAAAGCTCTTTTGGATAGTGGTTTTCAGCATTGGTTTGATAATACTGAAATCCAACTTTTGGAGAAAAATAATGCTAATTTTAGACAACTGTCTACTGAAGAGGAGTATTTGGATATGTATTTTAGAAAGCCTAGTGTTTCTGAAACCAATAGTGTTGAATATATGAACGCCTCGGAAATAATAGCTTATATAAAAAAGGAGTCTTCTGTTCCAGTTTTACTTAATAATGTTGCTTTAGGTAAAGTTTTGAGAGCTAAAGGATTTAGTGAGAAAAAAATTAGTGGAGCTAAAAAGTACAGTGTGATTAGATTAAAATAGAGGTAAGAAGGGTAAGATAGGCAGGTTGTTTTTTTAGTTTAAAAATAATGAAGTTTAAAAAAGTTTGGTAATAATGACCTGCCTAGCCTGCCTTTTTTGGTTTGAAGGAACGTAACTAAGCAACAGAACAAAAGTATCAGTAAGGGTGTTATGTGTTATAACATTTAGACAGATACGATGTAATTTTTTTTATTGTAGATGATAAATGAAGAAGAAAAAAAGTGCAGGAATTATTTATATAGCTAAATGTAAGGTTACTGGAGAACATTACATAGGCGCCACAACCAATTCTCTAAAACAACGTAGGCTAGACCATGAAGAACGCGCTATCAGAGGGGAATCCAATAGGTTTCATGAGGCTATAGCCACTTATGGTCCAAGTGCATTTACTTGGGAACAAGTCGATACAGCTAGTACTACAGATGAATTAGCACAAAAGGAAAAACAGTACGTTTTAAAGTTTAATGCTAAAGATGAAGGCTATAACGCCGATGCAGGTGGTGGGTTTAAAAAAACGGTATATCAGTATGATGCCAAAGACGGTAGTTTAATTAATACTTATGACTGTTTAGAAAATGCAGCTAATGCAATAAATGTATCTAAAACATCAATTGGTAATGCGTGTACAGGACAAAATAAAACCTGTAAAGGGTATTACTGAAGTTATGATTTTAAAGTGCCTTATATCAAGATTAAGGACTTGCGTAAAAAGAAAGTTGTTCTTTACTCATTAGCCGGAAAGCCATTAGCGGAGTTTCAGTCAGTGGCTGAAGCTAGTAAAAAGACTGGTGTAAGCAAAACGTGTATAGCACGATGTTGTAGAGGTGAACGACCTCATAGTGGTGGTTTTATCTGGAAATATAAATAGTTAATAATATTAGTGAATTAAGGCGGCGTAATAGCTGCCTTTTTTTTATTTTAGAACCTTAATTAAAAATGTAAGAATGTTCGAGCAAACGTTTAAAAATATTGATGATATCCTGTATAAGGATTCTGGTGCAGATAGCGAGTTAGATTACATAGGGCAGACCTCTTGGGTTATGTTTTTACGTTACCTTGATGAGTTGGAGCAAGACAAAGCTGATGAAGCAGCTTTAATGGGGAAGGAGTACAATTTTATTTTAGATGAAAAGTACCGTTGGGCAAGTTGGGCGATGCCAAAAGATGCCGAAGGTAAAGTAGATCATCATGTGGCATTAACAGGGCCAGATTTAGTACAGTTTGTAGATGGTGATTTATTCCCTTACTTAGCGAAATTTAAACAAACAGCGGATAGTGCACAGACCATAGAATACAAAATCGGTGAAATCTTTTCAGAGCTTAAAAATAAAATTCAAAGTGGTTACAACCTGCGTGAGATTTTAGAGTATGCCGATGAATTACCATTCCGCAGTACTAAAGACAAACACGAATTAAGTCACCTGTATGAAACCAAAATTAAAAACATGGGGAATGCAGGGCGTAATGGTGGACAGTACTATACCCCAAGACCGCTAATTAGAGCCATGATTAAGGTGGTTAATCCACAAATGGGCGAAACGGTTTACGACGGTGCAGCAGGCTCTTGTGGCTTCTTATGTGAAGCCTATGAGTACATGTACCAGAAGATGGATAAAACCACTACGAATCTGAAAACTTTACAGGAAGACACGTTTTATGGTAAGGAAAAAAAGAACTTAGCATACGTTATTGGTATCATGAACATGATTCTTCACGGTATAGAGGCGCCTAATATTATCCATACTAACACCCTTGGGGAGAGTATTAGCGATATTCAGGAGAAAGACCGTTTTAATGTTATTCTGGCGAATCCACCGTTTGGAGGTAAGGAGCGTAAAGAAGTACAGCAAAACTTTGATATTAAAACAGGAGAAACAGCCTTCTTGTTTATGCAGCACTTTTTAAAGAGTCTAAAAACAGGTGGTCGTGCGGCTATAGTTATTAAGAACACCGTGCTAAGTAATGCCGATAATGCCTCAATAGGGTTGCGTAAACTTATTTTAGAAACCTGTAATCTGCATACTATTTTAGATATGCCGTCTGGTACCTTCTTAGGGGCTGGTGTAAAAACCGTTGTTCTGTTTTTTGATAAAGGCGAACCAACTAAAAACATTTGGTATTACCAGTTAGATCCAGGGCGTAATATGGGTAAAACAAATCCATTAAATGATAAGGATTTAGAGGCGTTTGTAGAGCTTCAAAAGTCAAAGCCAGAGACAGGGCAGTCATGGAATTTAAAAGTTGCTGAAATAGACGAAACCACCTTTGATTTAAGTGTTAAAAACCCCAATACACCTGAAGAAGCACCATTACGTACCCCAGAGGTTATTTTAGCGGAGATGGAAGCTTTAGATGTTGAAACCAATACCATTTTGAAATCTATTAAGGAGTTGATATGAGAGAGAGGTGGAGTTTTGTAAGCCTTGGTTCTGTTTGTGATATAGTTGGAGGAGGAACTCCTTCAAAGGCAAATAAGAAATACTATGGAGGAAAATTTCCTTGGGCTACAGTTAGAGATATGAACTCAGAATTTCTAGATAAGACAGAGTTAACTATTACTGAGGAAGGGGTTAAAAATAGTTCTACAAATATTATTCCTGAGGGTAATGTTATAATAGCTACAAGGGTTGGTTTAGGTAAGGTATGCATGCTTAGCCATAATACCGCAATAAATCAAGATTTAAAAGGAGTAATTCCAAGAAAAAATAATGTGTTACCAAGTTATGTGTTTTGGTGGTTTAAGAGTATTTCAAATGATATTATTGAAGCTGGAACAGGCTTGACTGTAAAGGGAGTAAAACTTCCATTTATCAAGCATTTATCTTTTCCGTTAATATTATTAGAAGAACAACAACAAATCGTAGCTATTTTAGATAAAACCTTTGCTGCTATAGACCAAGCCAAAGCTAATATAGAGCGAAATATAGAAAACGCTAAGGAGTTGTTTCAGTCTAAACTTAACCAGATTTTTAGCCAAACAGGTGATGGTTGGGAGGAGAAAACTTTAGGCGAAGTATGTTCTTTGTATCAAGGACTTGCGATTAATGCAAAAACAAAACATTTACTAGTAGAGAAAAGTAATTTACCATTGCTTAGAATCAAAGATTTGAAGAATAGTACTGAAGAGCAATATGTTTCAGAAAATGGTTATCCTGAAAATTCTAAAGTGGATTTGGATGATTTAATTTATACCCGAACAGGTTCTCTAGGTTTGGTTTTTAGGAATAGGAGGGGGATTTTACATAATAATTCCTTTAAGATTGAACCCGTTAAGGGTTTATCTAAAAACTTTCTATTTTGGTGGCTTCAACACGAGAATTTTAGAAAAAAAATAGTTTCACTTGCTTCAAAGGCAGCTCAACCAGATATAACACATAAGTTATTTAAGCAGCAGTTAATTAGTTACCCGTCTTTTGGGGAGCAGGAAAAGTTTTATCAAGATATTGAAAGTTTGCATAAGGAACTTAAGGAGATAGAATTAAATTATCAACGAAAATTAACTAACCTAGAAGAACTTAGAAACTCAATTTTACAAAAAGCATTTACAGGTGAGTTAACCAACAAAGAAGTAGTGGTGTAGGTGTAAAATTTTATTTGATGGTTATTTGATAGATGGTGGTTTTAAGCTTTGTAAGCCCTTTAAAATAAGAGTTTTTTATTTGATGGGTATTTGATGAAAGTGGAAAAAGCAAGTGACAAAACAAATATGTAACTTTGCAGGTTGAAACAAATAGTAGTAAATGAAAGGAATGTATTATAGACGGAAAGTAGTTTTAGCGTTATTGCAGGCGTTTAATAATGGTAAGCTTGAGAAGTTAAGCTTACAAAAGCTATTATTCTTACTGACTAGGGAGCAGGCAAACAAGAGCTACGATTTTGTGCCTTATAAGTTTGGTTGTTTTTCATTTCAAGCTAATGCCGATTTACGTACGCTTACCAAATACAACCTCGTAAAAGATTCAGACAATAATTGGGAATGTATAGATGATTTGGATTATTTTAATGCTTTAAAACAAGAAGATAAGGCGGCGATACTTTGTGTAAAAGAGAAATTTAGCAATTTAAATTCCAAAGAATTAATACAATACACCTATCAGAATTATCCTTTCTATGCTACCAAAAGTACTATAGTTAAAGAGGTATTAAATGACGAGGAATTGGAAAAAGTAGCAGCTCAAAAAAGAATTGGAACCGATACTGTATTGTTTACTATTGGCTATGAGGGTACAAGTCTGGAAACTTACATTAATAAGCTCATATTAAATGATGTGAAAGTTTTATGTGATGTTCGCAAAAACTCGTTTAGTATGAAGTATGGTTTTAGTAAATCACAACTCAAAACAGCTTGCGAGGGAGTAGGAATTGAGTTTTTACACATGCCTGAGGTGGGTATAAAATCTGAGAAAAGGCAAGTCTTAAATTGTCAAGCAGATTATGATGCACTTTTTGTAGATTACAAAAAAACAGTATTGCATAACGAAACAGAAAAGCAATATGAGATTTTAAAATTATTAAAAAATAAAGGTCGTATCGCACTTACTTGTTTTGAGAAAAATATACATCAATGCCATAGAAAGCACTTAGCAAATTCCATAAAACATTTAGAAGGGTTTAATTATATTGTAAAACACATTTAATGGCAAAAACTAAAGTTCTAATCACAGTAAAAACCTATCCGTCTATTTCTACAAAATACGAGGAGACCGTATGTACGGCGGGGATGAGGGAAGATGGAACTTGGATTAGAATTTACCCAATGCCGTTTCGTAAGTTGCCCTATGCGCAACAGTATCCAAAATATCAATGGATTGAAATGGACTTGGTTAAAAATAAAAGTGATTTTAGACCAGAAAGTCATCGCCCATCAAATGTAGATGTAAATGATTTGATTTGTTTTGGGAATAAGCTTGATACCAAAAATAAATGGGCTAAACGAAAAGAAATAGTACTACAAAATATTTACACAGATTTAACAAAGCTTATAGATGAAGCTAAAACTGAAGGGAAGTATACTTCGTTAGCAGTGTTTAAACCAACTCGAATTAAAAATTTTATTGTAGAAAAATCTGCTAGAGATTGGAGTGAAAAACAAAAAGCAACTTTACAGCAGGGAAATTTATTCGAAGATAAAAGTGACTTTGAAGTAGTGAAAAAATTACCATATAAGTTCAGTTATACATTTGAGGATTGCAATGGACGTGAAAGTACACTAATGAATGAAGATTGGGAGGTTGGAGCACTGTACTGGAATTGTTTAAAAAGAAATAATGGAGATGAGGAAGCTGCTTGTGCTGATGTAAAGAAAAAATATTGGGATGATTTTGCTAAAACAAAAGATCTTTATTTATTCTTAGGTACTACTAAGCTTAACCAATTAAGAGCACCAAATCCATTTGTGATAATAGGGACATTTTATCCACCCATAGAGTTGCAACAGCGTTTATTTTAACTATGAATGAAGCCCAAACCAGACTAGATCTTATTGATCCTGCCTTACGCGAAGCAGGGTGGAATGTAGTTCCAGAAAGCCGTATTAGGGTTGAGGTTATAACGTTGGGTAGAATCGTGGGTAAAACACCAAAAGGGGATAATCGTAGGGAGAAACCATTATCATGCGATTATGTTTTGGAATATAAAGGGCGTAGGTTAGCGGTAATAGAAGCCAAGGCAAGAGATAAATACTATACAACAGGATTAGGACAAGCTAAAGACTACGCAAATAGGTTAAATACACGTTATGCCTATTGTACAAATGGCTTAGAGATTTATGGCGTTGATATGCACGAGGGTACAGAAGGCGATGTATCTAAATACCCAACACCAGATGAGCTTTGGGAGATGTGCTATCCAGCCCCTAAAGAAGATTATAAGGTAGAAATAAATCAATGGAAGGAACGCTTTACAAAAGTGCCTTACGCCTTGTTTAAAGGGCAATACAAACCCAGATATTATCAGCAAAATGCCGTAGAAAGGTGTTTAGATGCTATTGCGGAGAAGAAAGATAGAATTCTAATTACAATGGCTACGGGTACAGGTAAAACAGCTACAGCATTCCATCTCTGCTGGAAGTTATTTCATGCCAAATGGAATTTAAAACGTGATGCCAGTCGTGCTCCAAGAATCCTTTTTTTAGCAGATAGAAACATTTTAGCAAATCAGGCTTTTAATGCTTTCAACGATTTTGATACGATTGATGAAAATATAAAAAAACGTATCAGTCCTGATGAAATTCGTAAGACAGGTAAAGTGCCTAAAAATGGCAGTATCTTTTTTACTATTTTTCAAACCTTCATGACTTCAGCACAAGGAAATACAAACTTTGAGCAGGAAGAAGAAATGCAAGAAATGGCAGCTGAGCCAATGGTAAAATACGCAACTAAGTCTTTTAATTTCGGACAGTATCCTTCAGATTTCTTTGATTTTATCATCATAGACGAATGTCATAGAGGTGGTGCTAACGATGAAAGCAGTTGGAGAGATATTTTAGAGTATTTCTCACCTGCGGTACAGTTAGGATTAACAGCGACGCCTAAACGTGACGTAAATGGCGATACCTATGATTATTTTGGAGAACCTGTCTATACCTATGCGTTAAAAGATGGTATTAATGATGGTTTCTTAACGCCATTTAGGGTGAAACAAATAGAGACCAATTACGATGAATACACAGTTACCAAAGACGACACGATTATTAGTGGAGAAGCTGAGGTAGGTGATACATTTACGTATAAAGATTATGGTAGAAAAATCATTATAGAACAAATAGAACGCTTTAGGGTTAAGAAGTTTTTATCTCAGATAAATCAAAACCATAAAACGCTTGTGTTCTGTGCAACTCAGGTACATGCAGCAGCGATTAGAGATTTAATTAATCAGGAATGTGATAGTAAAAATCCAGACTACTGTCAACGTGTAACAGCAGAAGATGGCAATTTAGGGGAGCAGTCCTTAAAATACTTTCAAGATAACGAACGCATCATCCCTACTATTCTAACGACTTCACAAAAGCTGAGCACGGGGGTTGATGCTCCAGAAATTAGAAATATAGTCCTATTACGACCTGTGAATTCTATGGTGGAATTTAAACAAATTGTAGGTCGAGGTACACGCTTATCAGATGGTAAGGACTATTTTACAGTTTACGATTTTGTTAGAGCGCATAACCACTTTAAAGATCCAGCTTGGGATGGTGAGCCAGAACCAGTAGAACCACCAACAGGAACAGGAAGTCAAAGAGTTTGTAATGTATGTGAACAAAGACCATGTGTGTGTGAAAAGCTAGAACCTGAACACTGTGAGGAATGTGATGCGACCCCTTGTATTTGTGAAACACCACCTAGCCAATTAATAAAAATTAGGCTTTCTGATGGTAAAGTTAGAGAAATCGATGCTACCGTAAAAACAACATTTTGGAGTCCAGAGGGTAAGCCTATTGGTCAGGAAGAGTTCATGAACCAATTGTATGGTGATTTACCGTCTTTATTTAAAAGTGAAGAAGAATTACGTGAAATATGGAGCTTACCAAGTACCAGAAGACGTCTATTAGAAGAACTGGGAAGTAAAGGTTACACCGATGCTCAGCTTGAAGATTTAAGAGAATTAATTCATGGTAAAGACAGCGACTTGTACGATGTGCTAAGTTATGTAGCCTATCATAGAGACTTAGTACCTAGATTGGAACGTGCAAGTAGGGCTAAAGTGCATTTTAAAAACTATAATCCGGCACAGCAAGAATTTTTAAATTTCGTGCTAGACCAGTATGTTAAATCAGGCGTACAGGAACTAGATGAAGAAAAACTAAGTAACTTACTAGTACTTAAGTATAATGCTCTAGCAGATGCTAAAGCATCACTTGGAGATATACCATCTATTAGAAATACGTTTATTGGATTTCAAGGACATTTGTACGGATAGAATCTATTTTATTAAGCATTTATTCATCAGAGATTTTATTTTTGTAGAAAATTACAGCAACTGATGCAGTAGTTTAATACCTAAAACTTTAATCTACATGAAAAAACTTAATTTATTTTTAAAAGCAACATTAGTATTAACCTTAGCTTTTTATTCGTGTTCAAGTGAGAGTAACGAGCCTGAATGCACACCTACACCGACCTTAACGACTAATGATGTAACTGAGTTAACAGATGTTACGGCTACGTTCTCAGGTAAAATAGTTGCCCCTACATGTGAGAGTACAGTAACGTCACAAGGGTTTGTCTATGCTAAAACAACACTTCCTAAAACAGATGATATTGTAATAGAGGTAAATGGAGAGAATATTTCATCTGAAATTACAGGTTTAGAGAGAAATACATTGTATTATATGCGTACATTTTTCGTTAATCCTACAGGTGAATACTATGGAGAACAAGTAGAATTCAAAACAGCAATTGGAGAGATAGTATTATTTACAAAAGAAGCTACGGATATTACAAATAATAGCGCGGTAACAGGAGGTGTTATAGAAGATAATGGTGGGGCGCCAGTTATCAGTAGTGGAGTATGCTGGAGTACTTCGTCAAATCCAACCGTTAATGATTCTAAATTAGAAAACACATCAGGAAATACAGATTTTACTTTACAGTTATCAGACTTATTAGAAGATACAACCTACTATGTTAGGGCATATGTAACAAATGAAGAAGGTACGACTTATGGTGAAGAAAAAACGTTTACCACTCCAAAGTTGTTATACAAGGTTGAAGTAAGTATAGGCGGGACTCCAGTAGCTTGTGGTGAGCCTGCAAGTTATTTTTACTTTGAATTAACTCATAAGTTTGATAGTAATGATGTAATATTTGATGCAGCAGAAGGGGGTGACCAGCGAAACTTAAGTTATGTAAAAGAAGATGTAATTAATGATAACTTAGAGATTATAATACATCTTGCTAAATTTAATCCAGAGAATCCGACTGGATATATTGGAGGTGGAGCATTAAATAATATGAAGGTTGTAATTACGAATTTAGGAACTAATGAAAAAGTAGTAGATATAACCTTACCTGAATTATTTATTTGTACTGATTCAGCGTATAAGAACATAATAAATTTTAATCCTGTGGATGGCAGTCACACTGTAGAAAGATTAACCTACGGCTTTTAAAATCAGTTGAAAAGGGCATCTTTTAGGTGCTCTTTTTACTTTGTGTGTTTTATGTGGTTAAAAATCAATGTATTGTAGGAGTGTGTTTCTCCCCTACAGAGGGAGTAATATTCTAGTCTGTAAGCAGTTTATCTAAAATGTGTATTTGTAATAAAATACGTCGTATATAATTTTTATCTTGCCCGTTATTATTGTTTTCTGAGTTTTACCTACATGAGATTTTTTTTAAGTTTTATCATCCTACTGTTAGGAGTTAATTTAAGTTTATTTAGTCAAATAAAACTAACCCATAATGTAGGTGATAATCTTGTAAGGTCCTATGTTGGATCTTGTGAAGAAACAGAGCATTTAGCTAGGACATTTACGCTTTTAGATTTTGGTGTTAATCCAGACGAAGAATTTATTATAGATCAAGGAGAAATTGGTCTTTACATGTCGGTTGCTGATAACTCCAATTTAAGTTTTAATATTTATGAGATAGATTTTGATTTTCCCAATAGCTTTGACGAATCTAAATTAATAGGAAGTAGTCAGGTAGAATTAGCTCCGCCTGCATGGTCTGGTAATAAGGTGATATTTACGATTAATTTTGAAACACCAGTTATTGTTCCGGCGGGAGTAGAAAGGATATTGGTAGAAGTAAAAAAGGAGGCTTCTCCTGGAGGAATTGGAGTTTCAGCAGTTCAATTGGCAGGAACAGAAGAAGGGAATGATTTTTCATGGTATAAAGGGTGTTTAGGTACTCGGTCTTATATAAAATCAACAGATTTTGGTAGTGGTAGACCTCCTTCTAATTTGTTTATAAATGTTACTGGAGTACCTAGGAAAACAAAAGAAATTCCTTTCAGTGTTGAGAATTTATGTTTTGGAGATACAGCTAAATTTATTCTTGAAGAAACAGTATATTCAATCCATTGGGATTTTGGAGATCCAATTTCAGGAGCTAATAATACTTCAACAGATTTAGAGCCTACACATGTGTTTTCTGAAGCTGGAACCTATGAGGTTAGTGTTATTGCGTCCTTAGGAGGTAATACAGTAACAGAAGTAACTACGATTACAATATATGAGCAGCCAATAGCAAGTAAACCTAATGATATAGGGTTATGCACGTTGTATGATGATAATTCTTTTGATTTGTATGGTCATAATAAATATGTTTTAAATGGTCTAGATTCTAATGTTTTTGGAGTGCATTATTATGAAGGAATAGAAAATTATAATAATGGGATAAAAATTAATGCACCTGAAGCTTATACAAATGCCTTAGGGTTTTTTACACAAGAAATTATTGCTGAAGTTTATAACAAACAGAACCCGGAATGTAATGATATTACGAAGTTTAACATAGGTGTTTATAAAACTCCACAATTGGAATTGCCTAATAATATTTCAAATTTAACACAATGCGATAATTCAGACTCAGGGTCTGATACAGATGGAATTGTTGTTTTTGATCTAACAGAAAAGGAACAATATCTATTGCTTAACGGAATAGATTCAGAAGTGCACTATAATTATTATACAGATGAAGACCTCAAACAGCCAATAGCTTCGCCAAATACCTTTGTTAATAGTCAAAGCTCGCAAACCATTTATGTGGAATGTGTTAGTAATTTAAATAGTGAATGTAAAGCAATAACGTCCTTTATAGTTGAAGTTTTAAAATTACCGTCGGTGACTCCAATTGTTGAACTAAAACAATGTGATGATGATTTAGATGGTCTTTACAGTGCATTTAATTTAAATGAAGTTATAAATGAAATAACTACTAATGCAGACGAAGAGAAAGTTTCATTTTACGAATCGGAGTTAAAAGCTGAAAATGATCAAGATCCAATAACTAATTTAACAACATATTCTAATAATACACCTAGTCTAGATGTGGTTTGGGCTAGAGTTGAAAATAAAAATGGATGTTTTAGGGTCTCAAAAGTTAATTTAATAGTAACTACAACAAAGATTCCATTGGATTTTAAAAGGGAGTTTTATACTTGTGATGATGATTTTGATGGGATTTCAAATTTTAGTTTTGAAACTGTTCATGATGAAATTGCCAGTCTATTTCCTGCAGGACAGGAATTAATAATTACTTATTACCGAAATGAACCTGATGCATTGGCTGAAGTTAATAAAATAGAGAATATAACAGATTATAGTAATATTGGATATCCTTATACACAAGATATTTATGTTAGGGTAGATAGTAAGCTAAATAACGATTGTTTAGGTTTAGGAGCACATATAACATTGCATGTTGAAGCTAATCCTGTTGCTAATCCAGTTACAATAACAAGAGAATGTGATGATGATTTTGATGGTAAATATCCTTTTGATGTATCTGAAGTAGAGTTAACCGTTTTAGGAAGTCAGTCTTTAAGTGATGTTTCCATTTTCTATTATGACGAAAATGATAATCCTTTACCTAGCCCTTTGCCTAATCCGTTTTTAACCTCTAGTCAAATTATAAAAGTTGTTGTAGAAAATAATAATATAGCTGATGGAAGTTGTTTTGATGAGACGACTTTAGAATTTATTGTAGATAAGAAGCCTGTAGCTAATATGGTATCAGATCTAATATCATGTGACGATGGTATAAATGATTCGGATGGGCTGCATGATTTTGATACATCATTAATAGAAAGTTCTGTTTTAAATGGACAAACAGGCATGGAGGTTCATTATTATAATAGTCTAGGTATAGAATTACCAAGTCCCTTACCAAATCCATTTAGGTCGAATACTCAAACTGTAACAGTTAAAGTAGTAAATCCCTTAAATTCTAATTGTATTGCATCTACAGATATTCAGTTTATAGTTAATCCTTTGCCTGATTTTACAATTGAAAATTATCAAATAGTTTGTTCATCAGACCCTACGTTTACAATTGTTCTAGATCCTTTAGAGTCAAATGCAAATGAAATTTTTAATTATGAGTGGGTGTATGAAGATGGTACAGTACTCTCTAATGCGCCTACTTTAACGGTGTCAACGCCTGGAACCTATTTTATAACTTTAACCAAGACTGATGGAACTGGGTGTTCTAGAACTAGAGATGTTTTTGTAAATGCTTCTGAATTAGCTAATATTATTCCAGAGGACATAGTTATAGAAGATGTTTCAAATAATAATAAAGTTATAATTAATACTAATAACTTAGGACAGGGAGAATATGAATATGCTTTAGATGATGAATTTTCAACTTTTCAGGATAGCCCTATATTTGAAAATGTTAGTTCAGGTATTCATACGGTTTATGTAAGAGATAAAAAAGGCTGTGGAACAGCTTCAATAGAAGTTTCGGTAATAGGTTTTCTAAGATACTTTACGCCTAATGGAGATGGTATTAATGATACTTGGTATATTCCTGGTGTTAATGATCAGTTTCAAATTCAAAGTGATATTTTTATTTATAACCGTTATGGTAAATTGTTAAAGCAGTTAAATCCAAGCTCTAATGGATGGGATGGTACCTTTAAAGGTGAAATGCTTCCTACAGATGATTATTGGTTCAGTGTTATTTTAGAAGACGGTAGAGTTTTCAAAGGGCATTTTGCTCTAAAACGTTAAAAAAGGAATTATTAAACGTACCTAATTTTATTTATTTAAGGGTGTGTTTAAAGGTGAAATGTAAAGATGCAGTCTTGTTAAGTATCTGATTATTAATATTTTGTGTTATATAGAAAAACCCAAGAGGGGGAGCAAAATTTAAGCCTTACAGAAATGTGAGGCTTTTTTTGTGAAGTAAATTTTATGACTTTATTAGAACTCTCGAAAAACATAAAAGGGAGCTTATAGCTCCCTTTTTTTGAATAGTAATTCAATATTTATTTTACACCTCCTATTTCACCACTTAAAATTTTAGCGCCTAAAATAGATTCAAGCATACTTGCTTGTTTATTATCTGTGCTGCCGCTAAATACGGTGTTAGGTAGTTGAAGGCCATTAGGGCCGGCTAAAGCTTTTGTACGTTGTACACTGGCATCTAATTCCATTTGTAATTGTTTTTCAGGGGTAATTCCGGCATTTACTTTTTTAGAAATTTCGTAAGCCTCAGCATCGGCAATAATTCTAATTTTTTCAGCCGATTTTTTTGCTGCGGCTAAAAGGTTAGATTCTTCCTGTTCTTTGTAAGAAGCGGTTTTTGCTGCAGTTTCTGCCGTAATAGTTTTTTCTAATTGTATTTTTTCAAGTTTTACGCGAGTTTCGGCTTTTTCACGTTCACCTTTTGCAATGGCTTTTTGTGTGGCATAATATTCTTTTTCGGCTTCTTGTTTTTCCAGTTGTGTTTGGGCAACCTGTTCTTTTTGATCTTTAAGTCGGTTGTCAAAACTTGCTTCCCAGTCAATACTCGTAACTGCAACTTGTTGTACTGTTAGTCCGTATCGTTTTAAAGAGTTCGAAGCATCTCGAATTGGATCTCCGTTTTTGTCTTTACGAATTCTGTATTTCTTCTCACGTTTTTCGTTGTTTATTTTTCCTTTCGCAACGGTTCTGGTAGAGTCTAAAGAGGTAATTGGGCTGATGTCAATATCTTCATAAACTTCTTCGGTTAAATACATTCCGTTTTCCATTTGATCTTTTAAATAATAATCAAATTGTGATGAAGCTCCTGAAATATAATCTTGCGCATCCATTAGTTTACAGGTGTTTTTTAAGGCTTGATCGTATACAGGGTAAATTCTTGCGTAAACAAGTTTGCTTTCCGATCGGTTTTTGTCGGCCATTTCTAAAAATAAATCTTCGTTATTGTAATCAATAGATACAATTAATGCAGCTGCAATATCTGCTTTAATAGCATCGGCGAATTCTCTGGTTTGTGCATTTCGGTGGTAGATACCTTCCTCAGCTCCGTTTTTATCGATAATTCGGTTGCCTTGTTTGTCGAATTCTATGATTTTATCCTGTAAAGCGATTTCAAAAGAAATAGGAATAGTTTTTCCCCACAGTTTTAGTTTTACACCTTGAGTGGTAACTGCTGCATCTCCTCCCCACAAATATTGAATGGCAGTTGCTGTTCCGGCAGGATTGTAGAAAAACATTCCGCTTAGACTAACAAAAAATATACCTAGTAAACCTAAGTAGATAGACTTCTTTAGAGTCCATAAATTAATTAACTTTTGAACAAGATTTGGAACTTTGGATTCCGATTCTGTTGAAGCATTAGATGAAAAAATGTTGATTGTAACAGCCAACAGAATAGCTAGTACAATTAAAGTAATACCAGTGATAGTCATGGTTAATAAAATTAAGTTAAGATGATAGTTTGTTTCAAAACCCTAAAAAGTAAGGTTTTATTGATTAGTTGTGGTTTTAAGAATTTTGTTACAAATGTTTTCGAAAATTCCTGTTTTTGGGGTAATGAAATATATTTTACAAAGCTGCTTTTATGGCTTCAACGGTTTTTTTACTATTCCCTATAAAAATGTTATTATCTATTATAATTACCGGACGACTTAAAAAGGTGTAATGCTCCAAAATGTAGTTTTTATAATCACGTTCAGTAAGATCTTGGTTCTTTAAATCCATTTCTTTGTAAAGTTTTGAACGTTTACTAAAAAGGGCTTCGTAGCTACCTGAAAGTGCATGCATCTCTTCTAATTGTTTAACGGTTATTTCTTCGGTTTTTATATCCTGTAAAATAAAGTCGGAAGGAAGATTTAACTCTTTTAAAATTCGTATACAGGTACTACATGTTTTTAGGTAATATACTTTTTTCATAATCCTATTTTTGTAAAAATTTATACCAAAATAAAAGTAATTTTGTCATTTAAAGTATATTTATCAAAAAAATAAGGTATGCAGTTTACATTAGACATTTTAGCTAAAACAAGACAATTTTTTGGACAGTTTTTAGAAAATACTTCACTTGAGGATTTAAATAAAGTTCCTGAAGGATTCAATAATAACATTATTTGGAATATTGGCCATATTGTGGTTACTCAGCAATTATTAGCATATAAGTTATCGGGTTTGCCAATGATGGTTGATGAGGTTATGATTTCAAAATATATGAAAGGAACAAAGCCTGAAGGAGTTGTTTCTCAAGAGGAAGTTAACAACATTAAAGCTTTGTTGCTTTCAACTTTAGAAAAAACAAAAGAGGATGTTGAAAATGGGGTGTTTAAAACGTTTAACAGTTATACGGTTTCTACAACTGGAAATACATTAAACACAATTGAAGATGCTTTCGATTTTATTTTATTTCACGAAGGTATGCATCTCGGTTATGTAATGGCTTTAGTAAGGGCTATTAATAGCTAATAAGGAATTGACCTCTTCGGCGGGAATTGTATATTCTATAATTCCTGCTGAATATGGTGCTATTTCGTAGGTGTTGTAAAGCATAATAAGTCCTTCTTCACTGAATCCTATATTTTGAGCAAGTTGAAAGTTTTCAGGTTCAAAAAGCGTATTTTTATCTTCAATCGATTTATCGAAATAGGTTTTGGCTATAGTTTCAAAATCCTTTTCATTATTAAACAGTTCTTCATTTGCAATTCGGTTGCCTGTTCGAGCGTCCAAATTTAAAAACGAAATAAGAACATTGCCGTGAGCACCGCCTGTATTTGTATAAGAGGTAATTGATATACTGATTAGTTCAGGTGATTGAAATATAACTTCGCCATCAATTTGAGCTTCCCAAGGGAAAGTGCTTTCAGGAAAATCTTTTGCAAAATCATTGTATTCGGTATTAAACTTTTCAATGTTTTCTTCAATTGAAGCTTCAGCATTAGGCGTTTCTTCTCCAATGTGTAATGATGCCGAAACAACTTTGTTTATTTCATTATTTATGTTTTTTGAAATCTCGTTGGAGCCCTCGGCTTTGGGAATGTTTATTTCAACTAATTTGTTATTGTCTGTAGTAACCGTAATAATTGAAAATGTTGTATTACTATCTTCATTACATGAAAACAATAATAAGACAATACAAAAGGCTGTGAGTAATGGTTTAAAAGACATGTCAAGAGGCTTAATTAAGATATATGATAAAGGTAACTATTGTTGAGAACTTCGGCAATAAATCTTAGTAAACTTGACAGTAAATAAAAGGGAACTAGTCCAGATAATATACATAGCCAAAGTTTAACCAAACCAACCAGTCGTTTTTACGGTCGTAGTTTCTCCAGTTGTGGTCAAATCCGTCAATCCAATCACTAAAGTAATATTGCCATCTTAAATCTATCATAAGATCAGATAAAATGCCAAGTTTGTAACGAGCTCCAATACTACTTACAACAGACCAAGTACTGCCACCGTCAATGTTAATTGGGTAAGGTGCTTCTCCTGCATTATAGGCATTGAACCAATAGGGGTAAAGGTTAGATTGGTCATAAATATCACCATAAGCATCAGGATTCGGATTATTATATCTGGTACTTGCTTTTGGATGGTAAGAGGTATAATGAACTCCTAAACTAACAAAAGGAGCGACTCTGTAAGCAAAGGCTTGAAATGAACGAATACTCAAAGGAAAATATTCCAATTGCATACCAATATCGAAATTCTCTGCTGCGCCACTATGTGCTCTTAGTTTGTCAGCTTCAACACTTGTTTTATCTGGAGCGACCCAAAAACCATGATGGTCCAAGCGTGTGTAGTTATATGAGATTTCACTTCGTAGTTTAAAATGGTCATTAAAATAAGTGTCGGTAGAGTAGCAGTTACAATCTGCAGTATAAGCAAAACTGATGTAATGAATGAGTCCAATGCCGATACCTGAATTGCCAAGGTTGGTAGCTTCTTCATTACGGCTTCCAAAATCTGATCGAAACTCCACGGGACCAATAATAGCACCAATTTCGTGAGAAAACCCAAGCTGAGAAAACATAGTTTGAGTTGTAACAAACATAAAAAAAAGCAGGGCTAAACACTTAAAGTTAAGCATGATAGTAGTTTGTTTAATGGAGCCATTGTTAAAACAAATATAAAAAAACTGCCCTTAGAAACAAATATTATAACTTGGTACAAGATTAAATGAAAAATATATGTTATCAAATTCAAAAAATAAATGCATTATTTTTAAAGATAACGTATATTTGTGGCGATAAATTGTATATTCAATAATTTGACGGCTTTTTTGAAGGGATTGAAACTCGTAAATAAAATTTCGTCTTAAACCAAAATTGAGCTTTTTATACAGTTTTTTGTTAAACTAAAACATTAAAGTAATTGATGAAAAGTAACATTGAAGCTTTTTTAGATCAAGTTAAAGAGCGTAATGGTCATGAACCAGAGTTTTTACAGGCTGTAGAGGAAGTAGCAGAAACAGTTATTCCTTACATTGTAGAGCATGATATTTATTATGGTAAAAACATTCTTTTAAGAATGGTTGAGCCAGAGCGTGTTATCACGTTTAGAGTTTGTTGGGTAGATGATGCAGGAGAAATACAGGTTAACAGAGGTTACCGTATTCAAATGAACTCCGCTATTGGACCGTATAAGGGAGGATTACGTTTTCATCCAACGGTTAATTTAAGTATTTTGAAATTCTTGGCTTTCGAGCAGGTATTTAAAAATAGTTTAACCACATTACCAATGGGTGGTGGTAAAGGAGGAAGTGATTTCGATCCTAAAGGAAAGAGCGATAATGAAATCATGCGTTTCTGCCACGCCTTTATGAGTGAATTATTCAGACATATTGGACCAAATACCGATGTTCCTGCTGGAGATATTGGTGTTGGAGCTCGTGAAATTGGATACCTTTTCGGAATGTATAAAAAACTAAGAAATGAGTTTACTGGGGTTTTAACTGGTAAAGGATTGTCTTGGGGAGGTTCGTTAATCAGACCTGAAGCAACGGGTTACGGTGCGGTATATTTTGCAGAAAATATGCTTAAAACTAAAAATGACACGATTGAAGGTAAAAATGTTGTGATTTCAGGTTCAGGAAACGTTGCGCAATATGCTGCCGAGAAAATTTTACAACTAGGAGGTAAAGTGTTAACCCTATCAGATTCTTCAGGATACATTTATGATGCTGATGGTATTGATGCTGAGAAGTTGGCATATGTTATGAATCTTAAAAACGTAAAAAGAGAAAGAATTAGCGAGTATGTTAAGGTTTATCCTTCTGCTCAATTTGTTGAAGGTAAAACACCTTGGGGTGTAAAATGTGATATTGCATTACCATGTGCTACACAAAACGAACTTCATGAAGAGGATGCAAAAATGCTTTTAGCAAATGGTTGTATCTGCGTTAGTGAGGGAGCAAATATGCCATCTACTAAAGAAGCAATTGTAGCATTCCATGAAGCAAGAATCTTATTTGCTCCAGGTAAGGCATCAAATGCAGGTGGTGTTGCAACTTCAGGATTGGAGATGACTCAGAACTCGTTACGATTCAACTGGACAAGAGAAGAAGTTGATAAGAAATTAAAAGAGATTATGGCTAATATTCACGATGCTTGTATTACTTACGGAAAAGGTGAAGATGGTTACATCGATTATGTAAAAGGTGCAAATATTGCAGGATTTGTTAAAGTTGCCGATGCTATGTTAGCACAAGGTGTTGTTTAATAGATTAACCTAATTAAATAGTTTAAAAGCTTTCTGAATTTCAGGAAGCTTTTTTATTTGAATTTATATGATTTTCAGGTAAAACTCGTTAGTAATAAATATATTTGACCAATTAAAAGGTTTATATGTTCAAAAAGTTAGTCCTATTTATATTTTTCATAATTCCTGTTTGTCACTTCGCTCAAGATTTTTCCGCATCTTGGCAAGGTCATTTTTCATATTATAACATTAAGGAAGTCGCTCAAGGGAACAATAAAGTTTATGCGGCTTCAGAAAATGCGATTTTTAGTTTAGATACAGAAACTAATCAATTAGAAGAAATTACAACGGTTAATGGTTTGTCTGGAGAAACTATTTCAACGATTTATTACAGTGATGTTTACGAACTTTTAGTTGTTGGGTATGAAAATGGCTTGATGGAAATTGTTTTTGATAATAGTGAGAATGTTTTAACCGTAGTAGATATTATTGATAAGCCAACAATTCCGCCAACAAGTAAAAGAATTAATCATTTTAGCGCTTATAATAATTTAGTATACATTTCAACTAATTATGGAATTTCAGTGTTCGATTTAGCACGATTAGAATTCGGAGACACTTATTTTATTGGTGATGGAGGTTCTCAGATTCAAGTAAATCAAACCACAATTTATCAGGATTATATATATGCTGCTTGTTCTGGAAGCAATGGAATAAGAAGAGCATTGACAACTAACACAAATCTAATTGATTTTAGTAATTGGGAAACAGTAACGACAGGGAATTTTACAGGAATAGAGTCTCAAACAGATGATTTATATGCAGTAAGGTCAGATAAAAGACTTTTTAGAGTAGAAAATGGTATTTTAACTGAATTATCATTATATCAAGATCAGCCATTGGATTTGCGAAAAGTGAATGAAAATATGATAGTTACAACTAAAAATCAAGTTTTTTTTTATGATTCGACCTTTAATCTTTTGTCTCAAGCGGTAGTAGATACAAATAATTTTCCAACTGAGTTTACGTCAGCGACAATTGGGGATAGCTATGTATACATTGGAACCAAAAATTTTGGAGTTTTAAAGACAGAATTATTAAACCCAGTTGCTTTTGAGGAAGTACATCCGCAAGGCCCACTTTTAAATATCCCTTTTTCCTTACAGGCAACACCTAATGGTGTGTGGGTTGTTTATGGAGAATATGATTTATTTTATAACCCTTATACTAATGGAGGACCACATAGGAGGGGTATTAGTCATTTAATTCGAGAAGAATGGATAAATACATCTTATAGCGATGTATTAGAAGCTAAATCTTTAAATTATATAGCTGTTAATCCTTTTAAAGATAGTCAGGTGTTCATTAGTTCTTTTTTCAATGGGTTGCTAGAAATAAACGAAGAGACTCCCACTTTTTTATATAACGAAACTAACAGTGGTTTAGAGTCGTTAGTGTTGTCTAATAATCCAAACTATATTGATGTTAGGGTAGGAGCAATTAGTTTCGATAATCAAGGAGTTTTATGGACAACCTCAGGTATAGTAGACAATCAACTTAAATCTTTTAATATTAGTAATAATAAATGGACATCATATACTTTGAATAAAATTATTCCAGATGCGTTTTCTAATAATGGATTTAAAGATATTATCGTTGATAATAATGGAACAAAGTGGATGACTGCAGGTTATTCATATGGTGTAATAGCTTTTAATGAAAATGGAGGAAATCCTTTGGTTAAAGGAATATATAAGGAAGAAGAAAATATGCCAGTTACTTTTGCTTCAGCCATAGCATTAGATAAAAGAAATCAACTTTGGATAGGAACATTTAGAGGGTTGCGTGTATTATATAATACTTCAAATTTTTTTGAAAATGACAATATTCAGGTTGATGAAATTATCATTGAAGAAGATGGTATTGCTAAAGAATTGTTGTATCAACAGTTTATTACAGATATAAAAGTGGATGGTTCGAATAATAAATGGATTGGAACTAGTGATTCTGGAATTTTTTATTTTTCATCCGACGGCCAGAAAACGATTTATCATTTTACGACAGACAATTCTCCGTTACCATCTAACAGCATTCGAGATATTTCGATAGATGATGTTAACGGTATTGTATATATAGCTACAACACGTGGATTGGTATCTTTTCAATCTGGAAGTTCTGGTGTTCTTGAAACTTTGGAAAATGCTTATGCTTATCCCAATCCTGTTAGACCCGGTTTTGATATTGTAGAAAAGAAAGTTAAAATTAAAGACATTTCAGAGAATGTTAATATCAAGATAACAGATATAGAAGGAAATCTAGTGGCCGAGGGGCAATCGAGAGTTAATCAGCGTTATAGTGGTTATAATTTGGAAATAGATGGAGGTACGGCTTATTGGAATGGTAAAAATTTAGCGAATAATGTTGTAGCTTCTGGAGTTTATTTAGTGATGCTTTCCGATTTAGATACCTATGAAACGAAAGTTCTAAAAATAATGGTAGTTCGATAATGCTTGTTACCACAAATGCCATTGTTCTTTCTAAACTAAAATATAAGGATAACGATTTAATTGTTACCTGTTACACACAGGAATTAGGTGTTGTAGGCTTTTTACTTAAAGGTGTATTAAAGAGTAAAAAATCTGTAAATAAAGTGGCTTATTTTCAGTTATTATCGCAATTGCAATTGATAATAAATTACGCAGAGAATCGCTCTTTGCAAATTGTAAAAGAATCTAAGCCTATTCATGTTTACTCTAGTTTACACACGCATATCTTAAAGAGTTCTATAGTCATGTTTCTGGCTGAGGTATTATATTCTGCTTTACGCGAAGAAGAGCAGAATGAAACATTATATAGTTACTTGGAAACAGCCCTTTTGTGGTTGGACGAACAGTCCGATTTTTCAAATTTTCATTTGTTATTTCTATTGAATCTTACAAAATACTTAGGATTTTATCCTGATACTTCAACTATCGATTTTCCATATTTTAATTTGGCTGATGGTATGTTTGATTTAAAGGAATATGGAAAGTCGTCGGTTTCAGGTGATAATTTAAAACTCTTAAAAGAACTTTTAGGCATGTCTTTTAACGATTTATCTTCTGTAAAAATCACAGGTAAACAACGCCAGTCGTTTTTGAATATGCTTTTACAGTACTACGAATTACATTTAGAAAGTTTCAGAAAACCTAAATCCCTAGAAATACTTAATCAAGTCTTTAGTTAAGGATATTTCAACAATAGTAGAATTATTATTTTAGTGCCTAAATGCAACAATCTAAAAAAACATATACGGTTCAGGAAGCTATTAGTAAGCTAGAGCATTACTGTGCTTACCAAGAGCGTTGTCATCAGGAAGTGGTTCAAAAGCTTATGCAAATGCATATGATACCTGAGGCAATAGATGTTATTGTTGTGCATTTACTTCAGCATAATTTTTTAAATGAATCTAGATATGCTAAACAGTTTGCCAGCGGAAAATTTAAAATAAAGCATTGGGGTAAGAATCGAATTTCATTTGAATTGAAGAAAAAGGATATTAGTAAAATAAATATTCAGGAAGCTCTTAATGACATTGATGATGAAGACTATTTGGAATTATTTAATACTATAGCAGAGAAGAAGGCCGAGAGCATTAAAGAAAATAATGTATATAAAAAGAAAAAGAAGTTTGCCGATTACTTTTTATACCGTGGTTGGGAATCCTATCTGGTTTACGACAAGGCCAACGAATTAATAAAATAAAAAAGGTTAAGCACTTGCTTAACCTTTTTTATAAACTATATTAAGTTTTTTTAACTATAAGCTAAAAGACATACCAAAACTAACAGTAAACTGGTTGTGTAACTTTTCAGCAGGGGTTAAATCTTCAGTTTTGTACTTTGCTAATGGAGTGTTTAATTCAGTGTAAACTCCGAAACCTTCAGTAAAGAAATATCGAGCTCCTAAATGACCACCAAAATTTTTAAGGCTTAAGTTTAGACCAGGGTATAAATCGAAGTTTTCATCAATGTTAATAACGTTTCCTAAGTTTGCATTAAAACGTCCTTTAAGGTCAAAACGATCACCAAAATCAGCGTCGATATCTTCATTTACCCCTAATGCATAAGCCGATGATAAACCAATTGAGATATTATCTCCAAGACCATAATCGTAAGTAAGGTTAATGCTTGTTGCATTATCTTGTAGGTTAACACCAACCTGAAATTTATTATCGTTAACACCATTGTAAGCTTGAGCGTTAGCAAATGTGAAGCTAAGAACGGCAACAGTTAATAAAATTAATTTTTTCATAATTTGATTTTAGATTTTTTTGGTAAACAAATATATTATAACTTTTATAAAACGACGTATTTATTTACAGTGCTTTGTGAGTTTTAACAATTGCCCGGTTATTTTTCCAGTCAATCCATTTCTGGCCACCAATGCGGCGCATGACATTGTCGAAGCTACGCATAAAAACTAGGTTAGAAACGGCTTTGCTGAAGTTTTTTGGGTTTCTTGCTATAGCACGCAAGCTCATTGAAAAACCAGGTGTTATATATCGCATATAGTGCCAGTAACCTTCAGGCATATATAAAACTTCACCATGATTTAATTCCGTTTGAAACCCTTTTGCTTTTTTTAGCATGGGCCATTTTTTAAAATCCGGATTATTAAAGTCAATATCTTCTCGGGTAATTAATGAATATGGTATTTTGTATAAATATTGATTTTGTTTCTGGTCGAATAGTATAATCTGTTTTTTACCTTCAAAATGAAAGTGAAAAATGTTTGCCAGGTCAATATCGTAATGCATAAAAGTGTACGAATCACGTCCTCCAAAAAATAACATTGGAATCCCTTTCATTAATCGTAAACCAAAGTCAGGAAAGGTAAAATCGTCTTGTAATTGAGGAATTTCCTTAATGGCATTCCATAAAAATATGCGGAATTTCGTTGGTTCGCGTTTTAGCAAATCTATATAGTCGCCAAGTTTCATTCTGGCATGAGGCTCGTTAAACCCTTCTTTATAATCTACAGGTCTGTCGTCATACAACGGAATGGTAATATCGCCACCAAGTTCCTTCATGTAATCTAAACTCCATTTGCTGTAAGCAGGCCAGTCTTCTATAAAACGTTCAATGACCACAGGTTTTTGTGGTAAAAAATAATGCTTTATAAAGTCCTCTTTAGTAATCGTTTTTACCCGAGGAATGTCTTGTAAGTTTAACGACAAGGTGAAAAAAATTTAGTGAGCCAAAGTTAAGAAAAGGTTATGGAATTTGGAATTAGAGTTTATCGATTAAATTCCTTTTTAATTATTATTTCACTTCAAAAAAGGTATCAAATAATTTGTAAAATTTTTCAGGTTCTTCTAAATATGGATTATGACCACTATTTTCAAACATTTCAAATTGAGCCTGAGGCATAAATGTTTTATATTGGATATTGAATTCTGGAGTTGAAACTCCATCGTATCGACCTGCAATAATCATAGTTTTAGCCTTTACATTTTTTAACTCTTGGCGATAGTCCTGATTAATCATACTTCCACTAACGTAAAAATCCCCATCTCGTCCAATAATAGTTTCATAAACATCGCTAGACCAACGTCTGTAAGGTTCATTAGGGTGATTGCCTTCAATATTTGTGTTGTGATAATAAATATATTTTGTAGGAAAGCTGGCGTAAAGTGATTTTAAGGGCTCCTGACTAGAAACATACCCCAATGCTCTTAAAGAATCTACTTGTTTCCATTTTTCAGGAAAGTGTGTTTTTGTGTAGTGGTTGTAGCTATCGCAATTAGCTTGCCACATCTCTCCTCCATGAAATCCACTTATAAGCAATAATTTGTCAACATTATTGGGATATTTTATACTATATGCTTGCGCTGGAACTGTTCCGTAGGAGTGTCCTACAATCGAAATTCTATCAAAATTTAATAGTTTTCTTAGTTGTTCAATTAGGTCTACATCATTTTCGACAGAATATTCCGAAAGATCTTTGGCATCGTCACTTTTTCCTCTGCCTAAGAAATCGAAGAATACTACTTTATGGCTTTTGTAATATTGTCCAAAGTTAGCTTGCATGTAATCATGAGAATTACCCGGTCCGCCGGGAAGAAAGAAAATGGGTTGTCCTTCTCCTTTAACTTCAACATTTATTTTATAGCCATTAATTTCATGAAATTTTGATTCGAATTTGCTGAAAATATCGGGGTCTGTTTGGCCATTTAATATAGAATTAAATAGGAATAGAAAGACGATGCTAAAAAGTATAGATGGATAATTCATGATATTTGTTTGGCATAAATATAAAGAAATAAAAAAGCCTTCTCTATAACAAGAGAGGGCTTTATATGTTAATTGTGTTTAATCTGTTATTTTAAAGATTTAGCTTTTTCTTTTGCTGATTCATTTCGTTCAATGGTATGCTCTGGTCTACTCCATTTGGGTTTTTCGCCTAAGTCCTGAAATTGCGAATCTTCAGCTTCAACGGTTTCTGGTTGCATCTTTTTTATAAATGGTTTTTGCGTGGTTAAACCAAGTAATTTGAACAATTCCATATCTTCATTAACATCCGGATTGGGTGTGGTCAATAGTTTGTCGCCAGCAAAAATGGAATTCGCTCCAGCAAAGAAACATAGGGCTTGTCCTTCTTGTGACATTTGTGTTCGACCAGCACTTAAGCGTACTTGTGTTTCAGGCATAACAATACGTGTTGTGGCAACCATGCGTACCATTTCCCAGATAGAAACCGGTTTCTGGTCTTCTAATGGTGTGCCTTTAACAGCTACCAAAGCATTGATAGGTACCGATTCTGGTTGCGGATTTAAAGTGGATAAAGCCACTAACATACCTGCGCGATCGTCTTCGGTTTCTCCCATGCCTATAATGCCACCGCTACAAACGGTAACATTGGTTTTTCTAACATTATTAATTGTTTTTAGGCGATCTTCGAAGCCTCGCGTAGAAATTACTTCTTTATAATAATCTTCAGAAGAATCTAAATTGTGATTATAAGCATACAACCCAGCTTCAGCTAATCGCTTCGCCTGATTTTCGGTAAGCATGCCTAAAGTACAGCAGACCTCCATATCCAGTTTGTTAATGGTGCGCACCATTTCTAAAACCTGATCGAATTCTGCACCGTCTTTAACATTACGCCAAGCGGCTCCCATACAAACACGGGAGCTACCAGACGCTTTGGCACGTAAAGCCTGAGCCTTTACCTGCGTAACGGACATTAAATCGTTGCCTTCTATTTTGGTGTGATAGCGTGCGGCTTGCGGACAATACCCACAATCTTCAGGGCAACCCCCTGTTTTGACAGAAAGTAAAGTGCTTACCTGAACGGTATTCGGATTGTGGTGCAACCGATGTACAGTAGCTGCTTCGTAAAGTAGCTCCATCAATGGTTTGTTGTAGATTGCTAAAATCTCTTTTTGTGTCCAGTTGTGACTTGCCGCCGCCATAATTATTTATTTAAAGTTGTAACGTAAACCAAATAATACATTACTTGGAGGCATTGGTACAATACCGGTCTCGATGTAATCGGCATCGAAAATATTGTTTGCTGTAATGCTTAATTCAACTTGGTTGAAATTAAAAATCGCCGATGCATCTAATACATTATAGCTTAATCCTTGGGTACGTTCAGCGTATTTATAAATCACATTAAAGTTGATGTTTTTTGTAATGCGAGTACTTAATCGTGATGTAAAATGGTGCTTAAGAGAATTGATGGAATATTTTGAGAAATCAAGGTTGATGTCTTCAATTTTGTCTTCCATAAAGGTATATCCAACCGATAAATTTTGCTTTAAGTTGTTAACTGTGAAATTGTAAGAGGTATTAACTTCAAATCCTTTAGTTTTAGAATCTCTAATGTTTTGTGCCATAAAAGGATCGTCTGTATTAGCTTTTACATAATCAATTAAGTTTTCGGCGTCTTTATAAAATAATGCAAACGAGGCATTGAATCTTGAAGAGAAAAATTTACCTCCAATTTCACCAGAAAGTGCTTCTTCAGGTTGTAAATCTTCATTTCCAATAGAAGAAGGGTCGCTGTAATATAAATCGGTGTAGGTTGGTACACGGTAAGTATAACCTACATTACCGTAAGCTCTAAAGGTTTCAGAGATTTTATATCCTAAATCTACACCAGGGAACGCATGAAATTTAAAATCTGAAAAGTAAGTTACAGCCACACCCGGTGTAATATCTAAATTTTCAATTTTAAAGCGATGTTCTAAAAATGCTGTAGCCATCAATCTGTCACGATCCCCTAAGGTGTTACTAGTCATGTAAATTTGTGATACATCAACACCCAATCCGGTAACCCCTAAATTTGAGGTGTAAGACGTATTGATTTCAGCACCTACTTTATTACTAATGTGTAAATTTCTGTAAAAACTTGGTTCATTACGTCTTAGCAAAAACATATCCTGATTGCGTTTCCAATACAATCTCGGTTTAATTTTTAGATTATTGGTTTGAAATGCTGTGGATAAGCCAATTAAACTGTTTTGAGTTTCTTCGTATTCGTGAAATGTTGCGTTTGAGGTATAGAAGTTTTCTGCACCAAATTTTCTTTCAAAGAAAGTTGCAAGCATTTCTATTGGAAGCGTATTTTTATTGAATACACTTTTTAAGAAATAGTTTGAATTATCGTAATCTGAATTGGTTCTGTAACCGTCAGAGGATAATTTCCCCATATGTGCAATATGTGAGGAGTTTTCTAAGTCAGACCCCACAGTCACCGATCCGTTTAACTGATTGAAAGAGCCTGTTTCTATATTAGCCGAAACACTATTTTTTAGTTGGTTTTTAGTTACAATGTTTATCGCTCCGGCAAAAGCGTTTTGACCAAAAGCTCTGGCAGCCGGTCCTTTTATAATTTCAATACGTTCAATAACTTCAATTGGTAAAGCGGCGTTCATGGTGTGATGTCCGGTTTGTGCATCGTCCATTTTTATACCGTCGATAAGTAAAAGGGTTTGATCAAAACTACCACCACGAATGTATAAATCGGCTTGGCTACCTCCCGTTCCTCGTTTTCTGATGTCGATTCCAGCTACTTGTTGAAGTAAGTCTGCCACGTTAGTAGCCGCGCTATTTTTAATATCTTCAGAAGATATAATATTTATGGTTCTTGAGTTTTCTTTAAAAGGTAAATCGATACGTGTTGAGGTAATGGTAACTTCCTGTAGCGAATCTATTTTAACAGGTTCATTTTGTGCTTTAGCGAATAAGCTAAAAAGCATTATAAATGAAATGAGAGTCAGTTTGTTTTTCATGATTAAGTTTAAATTTAAAAACAGTGCAAAAGTCGTAACTTAGCGGACTATTAAAGTAGTCCAGTTTGAAAACAGTAAATAGTCCGGTTGAAAGTCTTTTTGAAAAACTTATCACTTTTGATAAAGTATTACCGAAGCCCGTATATATGCAGGTTGCCGAGCAGATTATTAATTTAATTCAACGAGGCTATGTATTAAAAGGCACACTATTACCTGGAACACGTGTATTAAGTCAGTTGTTAAAAGTGCATAGAAATACGGCTGTTGCTATTTATGATGAGTTGGCTTCACAAGGTTGGGTAGAAATTCAACCAAATAAAGGTACTTTTGTTTTAGTACCGGAACAGCATACTGCTAAGATAACCGCACCAACACAACAAATTGATCAGGCATATACGTATTCAAAAACTACAGGTTTTCCTTTTCAAACGGCATTACATTTAGCGCCTACTACTCAAATTACGAATGCCAAATACAGTATTAGCGATGGAAAACCCGATTTAAGATTACATCCAGTTCATCAGTTTTCAAAGTGGTATAGTGCGGCCATGAAACGGAAATCGTTAATACCAAAATGGAATAGAGCAGGAGAGCAGATACATTCCATTTTCGAAAATCAGCTCTGTAATTATTTGAACGCAACACGCGGATTTCACATTAATCCGGGAAATATTGTGAATACCCGAAGTACCGAAATGAGTTTATATATCGTTTCGCAGCTGCTTATAAAACCTAAGGATGTGGTATTGGTGGGGCAGTTGAGTAATTACGAATCTAATATGATTTTTCAGGAAGTTGGTGCGATTATTAAAACGATTCCTGTTGATGAGGACGGACTGGATGTAGATTATATTAAAACGCATTTTGTAAAAGGGACTATTCGGTGTGTTTATGTTTGTGCACAACGTGATTATCCAACTACAAGGACGCTTAGTGCCGAGCGACGCTTAAAATTATTGGAATTGGCTAAACAATATGGTTTTGCGATTATTGAAGATGATTACGATTATGATTTTCAATACGAAGGCTCGGCCATGCTACCCATGGCGAGTGCCGATGCTAATGGTATGGTTATCTATCTTGGTAAGTTGGGGCAATCTCTATTTCCAAGTTTTCAAACAGGGTTTGTAGTGGCACCTGATAATTTAATTTCAGAAGCCAAAAACTATTTGCAATTACTCGATAAACAAGGTGATTTAATTCAGGAACAAATGTTGGCAGAATTAATTCATGAAGGCGAAATTTCTCGGCTAATAAAAAAGAATATTATTGTTTACAAGCAACGGCGTGATGTTTTATGCGAATTATTAAAAAATCATTTTGGTGATAACGTTAGTTTTGAAATTCCTTCAGGAGGTTTGGCATTGTGGTTGCAATTTGAACCAAAAATTTCTTTAGTAAAGCTTGCTGAAGCATCTGAAAAGCATGATTTGTTCATTCCAAAAACCATTTTATATCAGGATAAAAATACCTGTGCTATTCGTTTGGGATTTGGACAGTTAAATGAAGAAGAGATTGAGGTGGTAGTAGAGAAACTTTATAGAGCATACAGTCAAGTGGTATTAAAATAAAAAGCCTCATTAATTTAATAATGAGGCTTTTATGAAAGAGAGTATTATTACTCTTTATCTGTTGGAGATTCCTCGATATCAGTACTATCTGTTATCGTTGATTCCGATTTAACTTCAATATCTTTTCCTTTTAAATACTCAGGTAATTGCATACCGGCCATATTAAACATGTCTTGTAATGGTGGCACCGATTTATACATGCCAGAAAGGAAATTTGCAGTAGATGATTTGCCATCTTTAGTACTTCCATTATCCCAAACGGTAACTTTATCAATCTTGATATTTTTAATGGCTTCAGATTGTAATTTAACCAGCTCAGGAAGTTTGTCTGCAATCAATAATAACACAGCATCTCTTGAACTGTTTCCGGCAGCTTTTACAATTTCATCAAGACCGGCTGCTTGTTTGGTTAAGACCTCGTAAATACCTTGTGCTTCGGCTTGTGCTTTAAATAAAATCGCATCGGCTTCCCCTTTAGCGCGTCTTCTAATACGTTCTGCGTCAGCTTCGGCATCAATCTCTACTTTCTTTTTGTCGATTTCGGCAGGAACGATAATATCGGCCATTTGTGATGAACGCTCACGTTCTGCTCTGGCAGTTTCGGCTTCTTTTTCAGCAGCATAAGCTTCCTCTAATGCTTTTGCACTTTGTACTTTTTCTGATGCAATAGCTACACGTTCTGCTTCTGCTTCACGTTGACGACGTAACGAATCGGAATTAGCTACCGCGATTTTTGCGGTATTCTCACCTTCAACAGCTTGAGCATTGGCGGCAGCAACTTGAGTTCTTTCGTCTTGTACTGCATTTGCCTCACCAATAGAACCGTCTCTGTTTTTCTCGGCAACCGATTTACGAGCCGCGTTTATAGCGTGTGCAGCAGCTTCTTTACCTAAAGCTTCAATATAACCCGACTCGTCAACAATATCTGTAATGTTAACGTTAATAAGTTTTAAACCTACCTTTTTAAGCTCAGACTCGACACTTTGTGAAATATTGGTTAAGAATTTATCTCTGTCGGAATTGATTTCCTCAATGTCCATAGAAGCGACTACTAAACGCAACTGACCGAAAATAATTTCTTTAGCTAACTCTTGTACATCGTTCATTGATAAACCTAATAAACGCTCGGCAGCATTTTGCATAATACCAGGTTCGGTAGATACACCAATGGTGAAACGTGAAGGAACATTAACACGGATGTTTTGTTTTGACAGGGCGTTAACCAGATTGACTTCAATAGAAATAGGTGTTAAATCCAGAAATTCGTAATCCTGAATAACCGGAAAAATAAAGGCAGCACCCCCGTGAATACATTTTGCCGATTGTCCGCCAGCTACTTTACCATAAACCACTAAAATGCGATCGGAAGGACAGCGTTTATAACGGCGAATAAGTACAATAAAAAATACAAAAATGAACATGATGGCTGCAATAACAGCCATAGGAAGCCCAAAACTAAAGGCGTCCTGAGTAATAAGTGTTAGCATTAAATTAGTTATTAAGTTGTTCTACAATTAAAATTCCGTTATCGGTAACGTCTTTTACTTTTATTACGGTTCCCGATTTTAAGGTAGTTTGTGCATCGGTTAAGGCTTCAAGTTCACGTAAAGCGCCTTGAATACGAACATGAGCTTTACCAATAGACGAGCGGTTAGCACCGATAGTTAAATAAACTTCACCAACAGCACCTATAGCATTTTTAAAGTCAAGTGTACCACTATGATTTAGTTTTTTCATATAGTAAAACATGGCCGCCATAATACTCATCATTACTAAACCAGCAATTAGAGAAATAACAACGGTAAGCGGTTTTGATACACCTGCATCAATGCATGCAATACCACTCCACCCAAAAATGGTAAAGAATCCAACCAAATTTTTAAAAGTGATGAATTGAAAACCGATTCCCGTGTCGGTTTCTATTTCGGCATCCGTTTCAAGTTCTAATCCATCAGAATCTCCTCCAACAAAGGTTAGAATCATCATAATGATAAAAATTAGTGAAGCTACCAGAGCAATACCCCAGTAAATCTGAGGAAAGAGTTCTAAGCTGTAAAACCACTCGGTCATAATTAAAAGGTTTAAATTTTATGATTCAATATAAAACCTTTTTGTGGTTTTATATGACTAATTCGAAAGTAAAATCAACATAGATTTCATGAAATTCCTATATCTAAAATTAATGTGTTCTTAATTAGGTTAATAGGAGTCTGTAAAATTTTGGTTTTCGTTATATATGTAGGTGAAATCTGTGATTTGTTACAAGGATAACTTTTATTTTCAATTTTCATTAAAACTATCGATGATTCAAAAATGTTATCTTAGTCGTTTAAAATGTTGTAATGCGTAGAATTCTTTTCATTTTCCTTTTAGTTTCAAGTTGTTTTAGAATCAAGGCACAAGTGGCCTCAAACTATAATATTTCCTTTGAAAATGCCGGACATCACGAAGCGGTTGTTGACGCCGTTTTTACGGATTTAACGGAAAAAACTGTAGAATTTAGAATGAGTAGAACCTCACCAGGTCGTTATGCTTTGCATGAATTTATGAAGAATGTTTACGGCGTTAAGGTAACCGATGGTAAAGGAAAGGTATTAAAAACATCAAGACCCGATCCGTATTCCTGGGAGGTTTCCGGACATGACGGGACCATAAAAGTGCATTATATTTTATTCGCTAATCGAGGTGGCGGCACCTATTCTCAAATAGATGATACCCATGCGCATTTAAATATGCCGGCAACTTTTTTGTATGTGCCGAGTTTAGAAGATAAAGCTATGGAAGTCACTTTTAATGTGCGTGAAGATTTGAAATGGAAAGTTGCAACACAATTAAAGCATGTAAAAGACAATACCTACTACGCCGAAAACTTGCAGTATTTTATGGATAGCCCAACCGAGATAAGCAATTTTAGTGAACGTTCTTTTCAGGTAAACGGACAAACCATAAACTTCGTATTGCATCATAACGGCACTGAAGCGGAATTAGATGAATATTTTAACCGCGTTAAGAAAATTGTTCTAGAGGAAGAACAGGTGTATGGCGAATTGCCAAAGTTCGATTATGGTGAGTATACTTTTTTGGTGTGTTATATTTCTAACGCTTCAGGCGATGGTATGGAGCATAGAAATTCAACCATTGTTACCAACACACGTAGTTTGGCCGATGGCGGAATGGATGCGAATTTAGGAACAGTCGCTCACGAGTTTTTTCATTGCTGGAACGTAGAGCGTATTCGTCCTGATACCTTGGAGCCGTTCGATTTTGAAGAGGCTAATATGAGTGGAGAACTTTGGTTTGCCGAAGGATTTACCAGTTATTACACGACATTAACCTTATGCCGATCGGGTTTAATAAGTGAAGAGCAATATTTAAATGGTATTACAGGAACCTTTAATTATGTTTGGAATTCTCCGGCGAGACAATTTTTCAATCCTATTGAAATGAGTTATCAGGCGCCGTTTGTTGATGCGACTCGTTCAGTAGATCCTGTGAATAGAGACAATACATTCATTTCTTATTATTCATACGGAAATATGCTTGGCCTGGCTTTAGACTTGTCGTTACGTCAAAACGGATTAAATCTCGATGGTTTTATGAAACTGGTTTGGAACAAATACGGTAAAAATGAAAAGTCATATACCGTTGAAGATTTGCATAATACGTTAAATGAATATGCCGGAGAAGCTTTTGGATCTCACTTTTTTAAGAATTACATCTATAAAAGTGATATGCCAGATATGAAGGCTTTATTAAGTTCTGTAGGTGTGACTTTAACTCAGGATTTAGATAAACCCGATTTTGGAGTTTCAGTAAACGACGAAGGTTTTATTTCCAAAAACACCATTATCGGAACAGCAGCATATAACGCCGGACTGGAAGAAGGTGATAAAATTTTAAAGGTAGATGGAATAGATTTCACAACTTCTAATAACTTTAATGTTTTAATAGCTAGTTTAAAGCCAAATGATAGTATTCAAATTGAGTTTGAACGGTTTGGTGTGCCGAAGAGAACAAAAGTGACTTTACTACCAAACAGAGCATATAGCTTAAGCCTGTTTGAAGCTAACAATCTAAAGTTGAATGCCAAACAAAAAACGGCCAGAAAGGCTTGGTTGTCTTCTAAGCAATTAAACTAATAATTTGTACTTTTGAGTACATCCAATTATAAATATTCTATGAAATCAATAGTTTTCCTTTTATTACTTTTTATCACATCTGTATCGTTTGCTCAAAATAATTATATTGTTAAAACCGAAGATGGTCGCAGAGTTCTGTTAAAAGCTGATTACACCTGGGAATATATTGATGCCATGCCTAAGGATGTTCCCAAAAAGGATATTTCTGAAGCTATATCTGTAAAAGATGATGCTTGTAAATTGGGTGAAGGTTTTGAAGAACCTAAACTAAACAATAAAATTCAATCGCAGTTAAAGAAAGGCCGAGCGACTATTGATGATGTAAAAGCTAAAGTCGCTAAAGATTATAATTGTTCAGTAGAAGAGGTGATCCTGTTATCTGCCTCAGAGCAAAAATCTAAAGGCAGATATCAGTTTTGTGCCAATGGGAAAAAGGTCGATTATAAGCGAACCGGGTTTACCATTATTGAAGCAGGTAAATTATTTTAAGGCTTCAAATAGTTTTTCCATATCGTTTACAATAACCAATTCAACATCTGCGAAAGGTTGTTTTAAGGTTTCTATTCGAGATTTGAATGATTTTATGTCATTCTTCGATAGCTTTTCTTTTTGTGACAGCTTCAATAAAAACTTAGCACTTTCCGAAAGGTTAAACGATAAAGATTCCAGCGGTGCTATCTTAGGGCTTTTATCTATTTTTTGAAAAGCTTTATGGTTTTTTGACCAAGCTTCCAATAGTGTAATAATATCCGATTTGTGCGCTTCGTTAGGTGATTCAGTATAGTTTGTAACGGCTTTTTTAAATTTTAAAGCATCGTTGGCGTCTACATTACAGGCATCGGCAAATAGGGTGAAAGGCGAGTAGGTTTTATACTCGGTACCGCCTTCATTTCGGCTGTAAATTTTAAGTGGTTCACAAACATTAGAAAGTATTTCCAATCCTGAAATATCCTGATTATTACTCAGGTTTCTTAAAATTACCCCTTTGTTTCTAATATGGGTAATGCCAACCTCTTCCAATCTATAATTAATAACTTCTAAACGTTTCAGCATCTTATCAACATCCGTAATGTCTTTTTGTGACCATAAGCGCTCGGCTATGGCAGCTGTTCTTGGCCAGATTCTGGAGTCGATGGTTAATGGTGTTACCAGTTCGCTCCACATGGTGACTTCGCCACCTAAAATACGGTTTCGTTCGTCTTCGGTTAGTTGTACATCTCCAATCGGTTCGGTTTGGTAATGTTTCACCACAGATTCCATGCGGTCAATATAAAATCCGTTAGATAAAATGGTGTTATACCCTTTTTTAGCAGCTTCAATTAAGGTTCCGCCCTTTGCTAAGCCTTCATGTTCACCTCTCCACGAATGAATAATGGCTGTTTTCGGCATATTTGGTGTCATAATTTCATCCCAGCCAACCAGTTTTTTATCTAGTTTTTTCAGAATTTTTTCTAATCGGATATTAAAATAGGTTTGTAAATCGTGATTAGTAGCAAGATTATGTTCTTTTTTAAACTGTTGAATATGCTCGTTAGCATCCCAGTGTTTGCCTTCGTTTTCATCGCCGCCAATATGAAAATAACTGTCAGGGAATAAGGGGGCTATTTCAGTAAATAAGTTTTCTAAAAAAACATATACATCCTCTTTTGTAGGATCTAAAGTCGGATCGAAAACACCCGCATAACGTTCAATTTTATAGGTTGCTCCGGGTTTACTTCCAAGTTCAGGATAGGCCGTTAAAATGGCTGTAGCGTGACCAGGAACATCAAATTCCGGAATTACTCGAATGCCAAGAATAGAGGCATACTCTACAATGTCCTTGATTTGTTCTTGAGTATAGTATAGTCTGTCGGAAGCCAATTCGTGTAGTTTGGGATAGGTTTTCGACTCAATTCTAAAGCCTTGGTCGTCTGTTAAATGCCAGTGAAAGACATTCATTTTTACAGAAGCCATAGCGTCGAGATTGCGTTTTATAACGTCTATGGGATGAAAGTGTCTGGAAACGTCAATCATTAAACCACGCCATACAAAACGTGGGGCATCGGAGATAGAAACACCGGGTAGATAGTATTCAGAATTGGTGTTCGTTAATAATTGTAAAAGTGTTTCCAATCCTCGAATGGCCCCAACATCTGTATTGGCAACAAGTGTTACTTTGTTAGAATTTATATCTAATTGGTAAGACTCGTCATCTTGAATAATTAACTCAGCAGACTTTTTATAAGTTATTTGAATTGATGCTTGTTGATTGTTAGATAGTGGTACGGCGAAACCTTCATTTATAAAGACACCACTTCGGTTAGATAAACGTCTTAAAAATGAAGTGACGCCGTGCTGAACCCGTTTTTGATTTTTACCGTCAATAGACACGGTTAGGTTTTCATCTATAATGAAACGTTGGTTATTTTCCTGTATCGATTTTGGCCATGGCATTAAATTGTAGGTTTCCATTAAATTGGATTGAGAGAAACAATTTAAAGTGATTAGGTAAAGTATAGCAAGTAATCTAGTCATGTTAATTTTTAAAAGTGGTAGCGTTTAAAGGCTTCAATAGCCGCATATTCGGCTAAGCCTAAATCATTGTATTTTTTTGCAGTCAAGCGGTTGCGGTCTTCGGCACGTACCCAGAATTCTCTGGAATCGTCGCCTTGAAACATCACACCGTCTTTTTGCGATTGGTGGTAAAAAATAGCATGACGTTTTTTAAGCACCTGATCGGGACTCATAGGTATGGCCATATCAATTTCATATGATTCCCATTCATGCCAGGCGCCACGATACAACCAAACCCAACAGTCGTTCATGTGGGGTACTGATTTTAATTCTTCCAAAGCCATAAACAAGGCATTTAAACACACACGATGTGTACCATGCGGATCGGCTAAATCGCCGGCGGCATATATTTGATGCGGTTTTATGCTTTCAATCAGGTTACACATGATACTGATATCAGCTGAAGTTAAATGCCCTTTTTTAATGGTTCCGGTTTCGTAAAACGGAAGATCTAAAAAGTGTACATTTTCATCTTTTAAACCTAAATAACGTGTAGCACCAAGCGATTCGCCACGGCGTATTTTCCCTTTAAGGTTTCGCACTTCCAAGCAATCGATGTCGCTTTCTCGTTTTGTTTTTAGGTATGAAATAATTTTATCTATTTCTGAATTCGGTTCGAAAAGGTTTGCTATTTCTGCAAATTTTAATGTCTCTTCGTCTGAAACAGCAATGTTTCCTGAAGTTTGGTAAGCCACATGCACTTCGTGACCTTGCTCTACAAGGCGATCGAAGGTGCCTCCCATTGAAATGACATCGTCGTCGGGGTGTGGACTAAATATAATAATGCGCTTTTTTTCTGGTGTAGCGCGTTCAGGACGGTAGGTGTCATCGGCATTTGGTTTTCCTCCAGGCCATCCTGTTATGGTATGTTGTAATTGATTAAACATTTTAATGTTTAAATCGTAAGCAGTGCCTTCTTCGGTTAATAAGCCAGACATGCCATTATCGTTATAATCCTTATCAGTTAGTTTTAGAATAGGTTTATTTAGTAATTCACTTAGCCAAACCACAGCTTTTAATTTTAAAATATTGGTCCATAAGCAAGAAGTAACTAACCAAGGGGTTTTTACACGGGTTAGTTCTAAAGCAGCTTCATGGTCTAACACAAAGGTTGTGTTGTGGTGTTCCTGTAAATAGGTTGCTGGAATGTTTGGGGTTATGTCGCCCTCAATGGCTTGTTGTATAATTTCAGCTTTATTGTTTCCCCAAGCCAATAAAACAATACGTTTAGCACTTTTTATGGTGCCAATTCCCATAGTAATGGCTTTACGCGGAACGTTATCTATTCCTAAAAATGACGAAGCAGCATCAACACGTGTAATGTGATCTAAAGTGATGCTTCGTGTACCGGAGTTGAGGTGTGATCCGGGTTCGTTAAAACCGATATGTCCTGTACGTCCAATACCTAACAATTGAAAGTCTAATCCGCCATAAGATTTGATTTTCATTTCATAATCAATACAGAATTGATAAAGTTCGTCGGTAGGCACTTTGCCATCTGGAATATTAATGTTTTCTGAAAGTATATCTATGTGGTTGAACAAGTGTTCATGCATAAAGTAGTAGTAACTCTGAATATTATTTTTATCCATTGGATAGTATTCATCGAGATTAAAAGTAACTACATTAGAGAAACTTAAACCTTCTTCTTTGTGCATACGAACCAGTTCTTCGTAAACTTTAATAGGAGATGATCCGGTTGCTAAGCCAAGTATACATGGTTGTCCTTGCGACTGTTTATCACGAATTAATGTGGCTATTTCCTGAGCAACAATTAATGAAGCTTCATGAGAAGATTCGAAAATAACATTGTGAATTTTTTCAAAGCGCGTTTCTTCAAATTTTCCAGCCTCCCTGTAGGCGATACTTTTATAATCAGTAATATCTACTCTCATTTTCATCTGTTTTTTAAAAGCAAGCAGAACAATGTTCTGCTTGCTTGTTAAGAGCTCTCTTTCAAATTAAAAAACGCTCTGTTTAAACTAAACCAAAAAATATATGCTTATGAAAATCTTAAAAATTTGCAGCACCTGTATCCCACCATAATCTGGTGCCTCCGTTGTCTGGGCCTTTTAACATACCTACAGCAGTTTGTACATTAGCACCATTGGTGTTTTTTTCAACATCTACGAAGTTGATTCTACGGATTTGAATATCGGTATCTATTGTACCACCACTGTTATTTATAACTACAGGGAATACTCTTGGGTAACCAGTGCGTCTAAATTCACTCCAGGCTTCCTGACCATCAGGGAACATAGCAATCCATTTTTGAGTAATGATTTGCTCCAGTTTCTCTTCGTTGGTTCCAGCATCATCAAAAGCAATCGTAACATCACTTGGATACGTATAATCATTAGCAGCGTTTAATGCATCAACAAAATCGTTAGGTGTACTTGTACTATCAGCTAAATATGTGTCAACACCGCCAACACCAAATTGTGAAAATGATGCTTTAACTCCCATTTCGTAGTTTGTTTTTGCATCGCCTGCGCCTGCCCAGCCACGTAAAGCAGCTTCTGCTTTCAAAAAATAAACTTCGGCAGATGTCATCCATATTTTGTCGGTGCCTTCAACCACCTGACCAATAGTAGAGTGACTTCCGTATTGCCCTTTAGCTTCTATTTCAATACCTTGACGAATACCTTTGTAATCACCTAAAGACGCATCAGCAGGAGCGTTAAAGTATTTTTCAATTCTACCGTCGTTAAATCCTTTTAAGATAGATTCCATTTCGGCACTCATGCAAATGTCTCCCCATACATTACTAATGGTGTATACTGGGTGAACGAATCCGCCCATATCAATTAACATGTTTTCTGTTTCCATTAAACCAGCGTTACTCGATAAGGATTTTTCACCTTCGGTTTTGGCTAATGCCGCATCAACTTTCGATACGCGAATGGCTAAACGTAAACGTAATGAGTTTGCGAACATACGCCACTTAGCAATATCGCCACCTAAAGACGATTGATCGAAAGGAATGAATTGTGCATCACCTTCGTAAGCTTCAAGTCCGTCGATAGCTTCGCCTAATTGAGCAAAGAACGTTTTATAAGCGGTTTCCTGAGAATCGTATTCTCCAGTGGTTGCAAAGTCATTGAATTTTGAATATCTGATTGGTCCGAATACATCCGATACACGGTGCATGGCCATAACTTTAATGATGTCTCCTAAGAAGACAAATTTTTCTCCTGAAGGATCGCCGGTTAATTCAACCATTTGAGCAATGTCTCTGGCATATGGCATGACACCATTACCATTTTGAGAATCGTATGCATCTCCCCAAATGAAACCGTTCCAACCATTAACCAAAGCATAAGTCTGGTTATTAATGTTACCAGCAAAAGGCGTTGGAGCCGTCATATAACCTGAAAATATATCGGCATTCAGGTTTTGTTGTAACTGGTAGTTCCAGGCTGGTTCTACACGTATAACATTAGCGAACATTGGAGCAAAATTAGACCCGATGTGGTTGTTTTGTTGTGTTAACCCACCAACTAGTTCTTCACCATAAGGATCGGTATTTAAGTCTTCAAAGTGGTCGGTACAATTTGTTAAGCTTATGGCCACAACCGAAGCCAGAGTATATTTTAATATATTTTTCATCTTTCTTAGAAATTTATGTTAATGTTTAACCCTACGCTTCTTGTAGAAGGCTGGTTATAAATATCTACACCTTGTAATCCTAAACCGGTACTTGCTGCAATATTCGGATCGAACGGTGCATCTTTATAAAAGAAGAATAAGTTGTTTGCGATGATTGAGAAGTTAATATTATCAATAAAGCCACCTTGACTCATGATTAATTTGTAACCAACAGAAAGTTCTCTTAAGCTCACGTTTGTTGCATCATAAACATACTCACCTAATATACCTGCTCTTCCGCCAACAGCACTGTAGTAGTCTTGTGCCGTTATTTGAGAGGCATTTCCAGCTTCGTCAACCACATTAATCATTCCGCCATTATTATTTCTGGCATCGGCAGACGCTTGAGATACACCGTAATAATCGTTTACTGCTTCAGTAACACTCATAACATCTCCTCCAAATTTACCATCGATAAGGAAGTTAAAGTTGAAATTTCCAAAAGTGAAATTGTTGTTCCATCCTAATGTGAAATCTGGTTGTGCATGTGCTACTGTTTCAAAATCGGTAGACATTAATGATCCAGAATCATTGATTACAGGTGTGCCATTTTCATCTCTGATTAATGAACGTGCTTTTATACTACCAAAATCTTCTCCTTCAATTAAAGAATACTCATAACCATTTACACCACGAGCTGTTATTATAGCATCACCATTTTGTAAGGCAGGGTGAACAGATACGACTTTGTTATCGTTTTGAGCAAAGTTGAAAGCTGTATCCCAGTTAAAGTTATCTCCAACTACTGGTTTTCCGTTAAGCACAACTTCGAATCCTTTATTAGAAATCTCACCAGCGTTTACAATGTTTTGAGAATAACCATATGGGTTAGGTTCTGCCTGAATGTAGAAAATCTGGTTTGTAGTTTTAGTGTCATAGTAGGTAAAATCGAATCCTAAACGATTACCTAAGAAACGCCACTCAGTACCAAACTCTAAAGATTGTTGAAGCTGAGGTTTTAAAGTTTCACCTTCTTTAGGTCCAACAGATGGCTTAAGAATGTTTGATGAGGTTGCACTGATTTTATATAAAGGAATCGTTGCATAGTTTGGAATATCGGTTCCTACTTCAGCATACGAAACTCTCGCTTTAGCAAATGAAATAGCTTTTGGTAATTCAACCATATCACTAATAATTCCTGTTAAACCAACAGAAGGATAGAAGAATGAATAGCTATCTGTAAGTGCTAAGGTTGAAGACCAGTCGTTTCTTCCGGTTACATCTAAAAATAATAAGTTTTTATAACCAAAATTTACAGATGCAAATACCGACTGCATTTCTTTTCTACCAACACTTTGAGAGATGTTGTTAGTTGTTAAAAAGTTTGCAATAGTGAAATAGTTAGGGTATTTAAGACCAGCACCATCACGACCAGAATCTAAAAGAATTTGATCTCCAATGGTGTATTTTGTTAAACTGGTTCCTAATAGCCCAGAGAAAGTGAAATTATCTCCGAAATCTTTGTTGTAGTTCGCAATGAAATCGACATACTGTTGATTGTTTTCGGTTTTTTCTAAAATGTATCTTCCGTTATCACCAGAGTTTACAGGATCTGTTCCGGCGTATTGTTTTTTCTCGTAAGTAAAGAATGATTTATCGTAGCTAGCTCTCGATTGTAAAGAGAACGCATCGGTAATTTGATATTTTAATGAAGCGTTAATTAAAACACGTTGAGCGATATCTTTTCCAGGTGTTCTGTAAGCTAACCAATATGGATTTTGTTGAATGTTTTCATCAAACGATGTTGCGTACTGATCCATTTGATTTAAGGCCGTATTGAAATATTCAAATTTCTCTTTGTAACTATTTCTATCGATACCCACAGGGTTTAAATAGTGTCCTGTTAAAGGATTGGCATATAAGCCATTTGTAGGACGGTTCCAGATGCGTTGGTCTGATAAGTTTACACTTGCAGATACATCCATTTTTTCATTTAAAAACTTAGCTGTTTCCCTTAAAGTAATGTTGTTTCTTGTTAATCGGTTTTCAGGGATAACACCTTCACCAATAGTATTTGCATAAGATAAGTATGTCTGTGCTTTTTGGTTTCCAGCTGTTAACGATAAAGCGTTAATTGAAGTGAATCCTGTATTGAAGAACGATTCAGCATCGTTGTTTAAGCCAGATGTTTTAGCTCCCCACGATTTTGGGTCAGTTACATTTCCATTTTCTGCAATAGCCTGTCCAACAGAATTACTTTGGTATTCCGATTGTAATTTAGGTAAGGACATAACATTGTCGGCTGTAAAGCTTGAGTTAAAGTTTACAGTTAAAGCGCCTTCTTTACCTTTTTTAGTGGTAATTAAAATAACCCCGTTAGCACCTTGACTACCGTAAAGTGCAGAAGCCGATGCTCCTTTTAAAACGGTCATACTTTCAATGTCATCAGGGTTAATTAATGACATGGCATCACCACCATCACGGTTACCAGTCTGACTACCAAAAATATCGGTTCCAGGTTCGTTTCCGTTAGCGCCGTTACCTGAGTTTAACATAGGGATACCATCGATAACGTAAAGAGGATCGTTATAAGAAGTCGAGGCATTACCTCTTAAAACTACTTTAGTAGCTCCCCCTAAGCCAGATGAACTTCTGGCAATGGTAATACCGGCAGATTTACCAGATAAACTGTTAATTGGGTTGGTTTGTTTAACACGAGTAAGCTCGTCGCCACCAACTTCCTGAGCAGAATAAGTAAGTGCTTTTTTCTCTTTCTTAATACCTAAGGCAGTAACTACAACTTCCGCAAGTTGTTCGTTGTCTTCTGCTAATTGCACATTGATAGTGTTTGAATCGGCAACAGTTACCTTTTCAGTCGTCATTCCTAAGAAGGAGAATGTTAATACATCACCGGCTTTTGCCATAATGGTATATTTTCCATCGAAGTCGGTAAGTGTACCGGTAGAGGTGCCTTGAATAATTACGTTACCCCCGGCGATAGGCATACCGTCTGTTTTGGAGGTAACAGTTCCTTTAATTTCCTTTTCCTGGGCAAACAATTGTATGCTGAAGAATAAGAAGGAAAACAAGAGAGTTGTTTTTAAGTAATACTTCATAATTTTGAATGTTTAGTCTTGTTATTTGCTATCAATGTTATTTATTATAAAAATTGTTTTAAAAAAAAATATCTGAACTACATCATTTTACACACAGAAGACAGATAATTATCGATAAGCGATTTTGAGAATATAAACTCTTGATGAAATTATTGTTAATTAATTATTATATTCTTAAAATTGCTTTAGATAGTTTAATCCTTTTATCGATTTTTTAATAATAATTTAAACCAAGACCCTTGTTGAAGCTTAAGATAAAGAATACCATTTCACCTAAATATCATGTGCTTTTTTGGCTGTTTTACTTCATGTTTAATGTGGTAAGATGGGGGAGTTATTTTAACGATTACTGGTATTCTGTTAAATCTAATCTTGTAGAATTTCCAATTCATATTATCGTTGTTTATATAAACATTTACTACCTAATCCCTAGGTTAATTTTAAAGCGACGGTATTTAACTTATGTGCTAAGTCTGGTTTTTATGTTGGCCATGGTATATTTGGTAAGAACAGGCTTAAATTATGTTTTAGTAACCAAAGATATTTGGCCAGAAGCCGGAGGATCAGGTGAATTTATGCAGCTTAATCATATTATAGCTGTTGTTTTAGGGGAACTTTATGTGATAGGTTTTGTTTCTGCAATAAAACTGGTTATTGACTGGAGTCTGGAAAAGCGCCGTAATGAAAAGTTGGCAAAGCTTCAATTAAGTACCGAATTGAAATACTTACGAACCCAGATACAACCCCATTTCTTTTTTAATACCTTGAATAATTTATATGCACTTACGTTGAAAAAGTCTGATAGCGCGCCGCAAATGGTGATTAAAATATCAGATCTTATGCAATACGTGTTGTATGAAGTGAATAGTTCCAAGGCCGATTTATTAGAGGAAATCAATCATATTAATACCTATATTGATGTCGAACGTTTACGTTTTAATGAGCGTGTAGAATGTGAAATGGATATTATTGGTGATATTGAAGATGTAAGCGTGCCACCCCTGTTATTCCTGACGTTTATCGAAAATTGTTTCAAGCACGGATTAAAAGGTTGCGAAAATGTAAGGGTAAACATGAGTTTTGAAGTACTTAATAAAGACTATTTAGAATTTAAACTGTCGAATACTTTTAATGCCAAATCTAGTATAAACAATAATCAAGGTATTGGTATTGCCAATACCAAACGCAGGTTAAGCTTATTGTTTAATAGTGATTATGAGTTTAAAACTACTATAGAAAACAATGTGTATAACCTGTACTTAAAAATACCTATTCGATGAAAATAAAATGTGTAATCATTGACGATGAAGCCCTGGCTATTGAGGTGATTGAAGATCATTTAAAGAACTTCGATCATATTGAAATTGTCGGAACTTTTACCAATCCTTTGAAAGCCTATGGTGTTTTAGAGCAGGAAAAAATTGATGTGGTTTTCCTCGATATTAATATGCCGCAGCTTAACGGTTTTGCATTTATCGAAAATCTCAGTTATAAACCTCACATTGTTATAACAACTGCGTACAGGGAATACGCCGTAAAGAGTTTTGAACTTGATGTTTTAGACTATCTTGTAAAGCCAATTCCCTTTAATCGATTTTTAAAAACCATTAATAAAGTCTATCAGCAGGTATATTTAAATAGTTCTTCATCTGATATAGGATTTCAGCAGGAACCGCATTTATTTTTAAAGGTGGGTAAGAAATTAGTTAAGGTGAATTTGAATGATATTTTATACATAGAAAGTTTAAAGGATTATATTAAGGTTATAACGACGCTGGGTGATTACGTGGTACATAAGTCTTTGACGGCGATTTCGGAAGAATTACCACAATCCAATTTTCTGCGTGTTCATCGTTCTTATACCATTTCAATAAATAAAGTAAATTCGGTTGAAGGTAATATGGTAGAAATTTCAAATAGAAAGATTCCCATTGGAAGAAATTATGTGAAAATTACACGAGAACGCATTTTAAATACTGTTGAAGATTCTGAAAATTAAAGTGTTTTAAATGTCTGCAAGCCAAAGAATTCAATCAGTAGATTTGTTGAGAGGTGTGACCATTGTTGCCATGATTTTAGTTAATAATCCGGGTAGTTGGTCTAGTGTTTACGCTCCTTTGTTACATGCCGAATGGCATGGATTAACACCAACCGATCTTGTGTTTCCTTTCTTTTTATTTATTGTGGGAATATCGATTTACTATGCTTATAAAAATAAGAAAGGTAATATTCAGACCTATAAAAAGATTGGTATACGAAGTTTAAAGTTAATAGCTTTAGGTCTTTTTTTAAGGGCATTTATGCCAACGTTTCCTTTTATTCAGAGTTGGGAAAGCTTCCGTTTTATGGGTGTTTTACAGCGTATTGGTATTGTGTTTTTTATTACAGCAGTTTTGTATTTAAATTATAATTGGAAAGTCCTTTTAGGTATTGCACTTGGTATTTTGTTAAGTTATTGGTTGTTATTGGGATTTGTACCATTGCCAAATGGTATGGCTCCAAGCTTTGATAAAGTTGCCAATAATTGGTCTATGTACATTGATTCAATAGTTTTAGGAGGCCATATGTGGAAATCTGATTATGATCCTGAAGGCATATTAGGAACGGTGTCAGCAATACCAACATGTTTACTTGGCGTGCTAATTGGTAAGGTTCTAGATAAACCTATAGAGCGAAAAGCTTCAATATTAGTAGCAATAGGGTTATTGTTTTTGGTTGTAGGTTATGTATTTAGTTTTTGGTTCCCAATAAATAAAGCGTTGTGGAGTAGCAGTTTTGTATTGGTTACCGCTGGCTATGCTACAGTTATTTTGGCAATTATTTATTATATAGTCGATGTGAAACATTGGCATTTTGGTAGTGTTTTCAAAAAGGTTGGTATGAATGCCATAACTATTTATTTTCTATCAGGATTTATAGCAAAGAGTTTTTATTTAATTCCTGTAGGAGAACATTCCAATATTCATTCCTGGTTGTATTCAACGTTTTTTCAATATGATTTTTTAGAGGCTAAATTGGCATCATTATGTTATGCTCTAGTAGTTGTTTTGTTCTATTTAGGGCTAGGAAATTACTTGTATAAAAAAGGTGTTTTTATCAAGGTTTAAGCACTGTTTTTCATTTTAAGATGAACGATGTAGTGAAAGTCAATTAAATCATTTAAATGTGTATATTTGAGGGAAATGCATGCTTATGATAGTAAACGATTCTAATAGCTTAACTTTTTTTACACCCGAAGCATCAGGCGAACTTGGTGCAATATTTTTTGATACAGGTATTTCTTGTGGATTTCCTGCGCCGGCAGAAGATTTTAGCGAACAACGGTTATCTTTAGATAAAGAGTTGGTTAGAAATAGGGAAACAACCTTTTTTGCTCGCGTTAGTGGACAAAGTATGATAGGTGCAGGGTTAGAGGATAACGACTTACTTGTTATTGACCGTAGCCTTGAACCTCAAAATAACCGAATAGCAGTTTGTTTTTTAGATGGTGAATTTACAGTAAAGCGATTACGCGTAGAGCAGGGCGAAGTGTGGTTAAAACCTGAAAATCCGAATTACCCGATTATTAAAATTACTGAAGAAAACGAATTTATCATATGGGGTATCGTCACGAATGTGATTAAGAAAGTGTAACATTCTTCAAAAGATTTATAAAACAAAAAACGCGAAACTAAATGTTTCGCGTTTTTTTTATTCTGAATAAAGGAAGTTTTAGTCAACTAAAACAATCACTTTATTATCTTTCATTTCAACAGTACCAGATTTGATTTTTAAGGTTAAAACTTTGTCATCATCATGGTGAGGATTAACTTCAGAATGTAACGCATCAAAAACCAGGTGGCTTTGTGTGTGTGTATGAATTTTAATGGTTCCTTCAGTTAAAATAGACACGATTGCGGCGTGGTCATTTAAAATCTGAAACTCACCATTAATACCAGGTAATGCTACAGAATCAACTTCTGAGTTAAATAGGGTAGCTTCTGGTGATACAATTTCTAAATTCATAATGTTTTATAATTTTCTATTGAATATTAAGCTTCAGCTAACATTTTCTCTCCAGCTTCGATGGCTTCTTCAATAGTTCCTTTAAGGTTGAACGCTGCTTCTGGTAAGTGATCTAATTCACCGTCCATAATCATGTTAAATCCTTTAATAGTTTCTTTAATATCTACTAACACACCTGGAATACCAGTAAACTGCTCTGCTACGTGGAATGGTTGAGATAAGAAACGTTGAACACGTCTAGCACGAGATACAGCTAATTTATCTTCTTCAGATAACTCCTCCATACCAAGGATAGCAATAATATCTTGTAATTCTTTGTAACGTTGTAATAACTCTTTTACACGTTGTGCACAGTCGTAGTGCTCTTTTCCTAAAATATCAGCAGTTAAGATACGAGAAGTAGAATCTAATGGATCTACCGCAGGATAAATACCTAACTCAGCAATTTTACGAGATAATACCGTAGTAGCATCTAAGTGAGCAAACGTTGTTGCAGGCGCCGGGTCAGTTAAATCATCCGCAGGTACGTAAACCGCTTGTACAGATGTAATAGATCCTTTTTTAGTTGAAGTAATACGCTCTTGCATCGCACCCATCTCTGTCGCTAATGTTGGTTGGTAACCTACTGCAGAAGGCATACGACCTAATAATGCAGATACCTCAGAACCAGCTTGTGTAAAACGGAAGATGTTATCTACGAAGAAAAGTACGTCTTTTCCTTGTCCGTCTCCAGCGCCATCACGGAAATACTCAGCGATTGTTAAACCAGATAAGGCAACACGTGCACGTGCTCCTGGTGGCTCATTCATCTGTCCGAATACGAATGTCGCTTTAGATTCTTTCATTTTTGATTTATCTACTTTAGATAAATCCCATCCTCCAGCTTCCATAGAGTGCATAAAGTCTTCACCGTAACGGATAATTCCAGACTCTAACATCTCTCTTAAAAGGTCGTTTCCTTCACGAGTTCTTTCTCCTACACCAGCGAATACTGATAAACCACCGTGACCTTTTGCAATATTGTTAATTAACTCCTGAATTAATACTGTTTTACCTACACCAGCACCACCAAATAATCCAATTTTACCTCCTTTTGCGTAAGGCTCAATTAAGTCGATTACTTTAATACCTGTAAATAAAACTTCAGTAGAAGTAGATAAATCTTCGAATTTTGGTGCTTCTCTGTGAATTGGTAAACCAGCTTCACCAGCTTTTGGTAAATTTCCAAGACCGTCGATGGCATCACCAATTACATTGAATAAACGTCCGTAAACATCATCTCCAATCGGCATTTGTATAGGTGCTCCAGTTGCAACAACCTCAGTTCCTCTGCTTAAACCATCAGAAGAATCCATAGCAATTGTACGTACGGTGTCTTCACCAATGTGAGACTGTACTTCTAATACTAATGTAGAACCATCAGCTTTCTTAATTTCTAATGAATCATAAATTTTTGGAAGTTCTGAACCAGCTCCAAACTCAACGTCGATAACCGGACCTACTATTTGTGCAACTTTACCTGTAACTTTAGACATTACTTATATGTTTAATATTATGCGTTTTAATTCAATGAAAACACTTCTAGTTTTCGGCTGCAAAGATAATTTTTTTAATTTAAAAAGAAAGTTGTTTTTTCAGGTTTTTTAGAATAAAAAAACACCCTCATTTTGAAGGTGTTAAATTTTATTATTAAAAGTCTTGTTATTGCAGTGTTGGCGAATAATTCGTTGGGTAATTTCCTATATCAACCAATTGTCCTGAATCTACAAAATTAGAATTGTAGGTCGCATCTATAGCTTTCATAAATTCGTTAGCTAAATAAGCATAACCTCTGGCAGTTAAATGCACCCCATCTAAAGAAAAGGCTCCACCAACAACTAAATTAGAGGTTAAAGTATAATCTCCACTTGTTACACCGCCATTTGCCAATTGATTTAGTATAGAATTGGTATCTACCATTGCTAATCCGGCTTGTTGTCTTACATTATCAATAATAGCATTAAAGGTTGAAGTTGCGGTAGATATTTCTTCTTGTTCTTCAGGTGTTAAAACCCATTTATCGGCTAAAGGAATGGCAACTCCATTAACGGTTTGGGGATTTCCAGGAACAGCTTCGGTACCTATAAACGTTGAAGCCGTTAGCACTAATAAGTCATCTGCAGTTGCCTGTCTCATACTTACTAAAGCTGGATTTAAACCAGTTAAATCGGTTAAGTATTCATCCATAATAACCACTGCATTGGTTGTTCCAGCTTCAAATGTTATGGTTCTTTTAGCAATTTCAGCATCTGCTGCATCCTGGGTCATTAAACCATTTCCAACGAGATAGGCAAATGCTTGAACAATACCCGCATTGTAAGCACCGTAAGCCGATGTACTATTTAAGTAAGCTGCAGTTGCAGCATCTAATGGAATTGGATTGTGAGGTACTGTTGTAAAGTGTGGAATACTAATCACATCAGGAATATTAGCCACAACACCTTTTGCTCCTTGCGAGGTTAGTGTTGCAATAATAGCGCCGTAAGTTTGAGTAAACCCAACACCTATAGCGCCATCTAAAGGCGTAATTGGACTGCTGCCATCTCCTCCAGATAAGGCATAGCCTAAAACATCGTTATTTCCTATCCACAAAGAAAAGAATGTCGGCGATTGTGCCATAGCATCACCCAATACAGTAGCGGAGGTACTCGAAGCCATACGTACAAAGTATGGATTGGCTGTCATTGGGTCTGTTAGTAACCCTGAAGGATTTCCTAAGCCATCATATAATAAATGATAGGATTTTGCTCCCGGTACGCCCATATTATTAAATGGCCCTGTTGGATTATTTAATGCTAAATCTGTTGAAACGTTTATAGAACCAATTACAGATTCTAAGGAAGCAGGACCTGAGCCGTTAAAAACTAAACGAGGCTCAGCTATTCTTGTACCTCCGTAGGCTAATCCACCATAGTTGTCGTTCATTAAAGGTTGTTTAAATTCACCTCCTCCTGCTAATGCAAATTTTGAAGCCAGGATATTGGGAATTGAATTTTCCTGAGCGGCAATAAACAGAGCGTTATCGGTATAACCAGCCGTAAGTGAATTTCCTAAAGATACATAAGTTGAAAAATCGGCTGTTCCTGATGTTAATGCCGGAAGAATAACTTCTGCTTCTTCACGGTTAACATCTTCCAAATCGTTACAAGCTGTAAGCCCGGTTGTAATTAATAACAGGGCAATATATTTTAATTTCATGATTTTCATTTTATAAGTTATTAATTACCCACGAAGCGTAGTACATAGACCCGATGTAACCCGTACCAAAGGCGGTATAATATTCTTTGCCTGTTAGGTTTGTTCCTCCTATTTTAAACTGAGATTTTAGCTTAGGAACCGTATAACTAATTTGAGCATCTAACACATGAAATTCCGGAATGGCTCCATTTCCGAAGGTCGCTTCCCAATAGTAATCATCACTAAATCTATAAGAGATATTGAATCCTAAGTTTTTAATAACTTCCGGATTACCAAATGAAGCTTTGAATTTATGCTCTGGCGTATTGAAGAACGTAGTGAAGTCTGGATATTTACTTTGATCGAAATCTAATTTAGCATAGGTGTAACTACCGCTTAAATCGTAATTACCAAAAAGTTTAGTCGATACACTTATAGATGCTCCATATGAATTAACATTAGCAGGCGAATTGGTATATGTGCTATAGGCCTGGAAGTCACCATTCGAAATTGCAGCTACTGATAAGCCTCCATCTCCCACAGTTCCATAGTAAGGAGAAACCACAACTTCTTGTGAAAGGAAGTCTTTGTAAGAGTTGTAATAAGCACTAAAATCGATTACGAAATTGTTTATTTTTCCACGATAACCAATTTCACCTGAAGTTACTTTTTCAGGTTTAACAAGTTCTGGATTAGAAATTTCTAAAACACTTGGGTCTCCGGTTTCGCCTAATAAGGCAACTGAGCTTGATGTGTAAGAGTTGTTATAAGCGACAGCTCCTGTTTGGGTAATGGTTGCAGGCTGTCCGTACAGAGTTTGCCCTGTGGCGCTAACATTATAGGTTCTTGACCATCGGTCTAAATTCTCTGGTGCCGATCCTACCAAGATGGCACGTCCGGCATCAAGTCCGATGAACAAATCCTGAGTAGTTGGATTTCTAAACCCGGTTTGAACGGAGGCTCTAATGTTATGGTCTTTATTAATCGTTAAACCTGCAGAAAGTCTTGGAGAATAAAATCCATCGAAAAATTCGGATTTATCATAACGAATAGACCCGGTTAATTTCAGATTTAAACTTTCATTTAAATCAAAGGCTTTCTGAATTTGGGAGTAAATACCATATTCTGAGTAATCAATGGTTCCGTCGGTGTCAGTATAAATAGTTCCGAAGGAGTTTAAACTGTATTTTCTGTATGAACCACCAACCTGAATTTCAGCCCAGTCTATCAAATGGCTAAAGTTGTAATTGGCATCGGTATGGTAATATTCTGAGGCATCCTGAAATTTTGATCCGGTAGATAAATCAGGGTCATTAATACTTTTGTTAAACGCTGCGATATATTGTGGAGTTCCAGGAAGGTAACGTCCTGTATCTGCAACAGACCTAGCCATAGCATGTGCCTGTTCTTCGGTAGCGCCACCAAGAGTTGCCTGGACAAAAGTTCCCGCATATTCACCAAACCAGGTTTCATCGTCCTTCCATGCACGGTTAATGTTTATTCCTGTAAATACCATGTCGTAAGAGTCTCCCGCTTTATCGGTTACAACATAGGTTCTAACGAAAAAATTATCGTTTTTAACTTCTAATTTATGTTGCTGTTGAAAGAAACCATCAATATAGTAGCGATTGGTGCCCTGATACAAGGTTGTTCCTGTACCTACTTTTCCAACATACTGAATTTCGAAATCGTTAGCCCAAGGTCTGAAATATAACCCCCAGTCGGCTTTAACACTTTCAGCATTATAATCGGTTAAATACTTTTCGTTATATCCTGTTCTACTAACATCTACTGAAGGCACAAGGGCATTAGCGCCACTTGGTAAAATACCTAAGCCTTCTAAAGCAACGGCCACTTCTTTTATATTCGTAGAAACTTCATCACCATAAACATTAATACCGTCGTAATTTGGATTTAATCTGGTGCCTCCAGGTGTCATTTTATCAGCTTCACTGGTTGCGGCCCAGTCTGTACCTTTTAAATATCCGAAATTCACTTTTGCAGCAAAGTGTTCTGTGAATTTATGAGCAGCTCTAAAACTAACATCAGTATATGGGTTGTCACCTGCGGCTTTTTGCGAAGTGATACCGCGTTTTACTGAAGCACTAATACCGTGGTGTTTAAACGGATTTTTACTTCTCATGAATAAAATACCGTTGAAGGCATTTGCTCCGTATAGTGCTGAAGAGGCACCAGGAAGTAGCTCAACGCTTTCCACATCAGTTTCAGTCATTCCCACTAAATTTCCTATAGGGAAGTTTAAGGCAGGAGTGGAGTTGTCCATACCGTCTACCAATTGCATAAAGCGATTGTTGGCAAATGTGGCAAATCCGCGCGTATTAACCGATTTAAAGGTTAAACTATTGGTGTTGATATCAACGCCTTTTAGATTTTCAAGGCCATCATAAAAATCAACAGATGTTGTATTCTTGATATCTCTTAACCCAAAACGCTCCACGGTAACGGGCGATTCAAAAATACGTTCAGGAGTTCGCGATGCTGAAATAACCACTTCATCTAATGAGGTTCCTTCTTTTAAAATGAAGGTAATTATTTGCCCGTCTTTTGTTATTTCTTCTGTAGCCGTATCAAAACCAACACTACTGGCTTGAACTTTAAACGGCGGAGTCATATTTACAGTTAAACTGAAATTTCCATCAAAATCACTCACGGTTCCTGTAGAGGTTCCTACAACCACCACGTTCGCTCCTGGAAGCGGAAGGTTGTTGTCATCCTTAACAATACCGGAAATTTTTGTTTGTGCATTGGATACAAAACACCATAGCAACAACAAGACAGGGAGAATTGTTTTCATTTAAAATTAGTTAAGTTTTAGTTTAGTAAGACACAAAAATCAATTGCGTATTGATAAAAATATAAAAAATTATGCATGCATAGTATATTTTGCAAAAAAAATCATGAAATTTTATCTATTCCATAATAGCTGTCGGAAAAATATAAAAAAAGCGCCAAAAGTAATTTTATTTTTGGCGCTTTTTAAAAATGTATTGTTGTTTTTTATTCTACGGTAACCGATTTGGCTAAATTACGAGGTTGATCCACGTTTTTACCTAATAAAACTGCAATATGATATGATAACAATTGCAGCGGAATTGTAGTTAATAAAGGTGATAATGATTCTAAAGTTTCAGGAACTTCAATCACGTGATCGGCAAGTGCTCTTACCTGTTCATCGCCTTCGGTGACAATTCCGATAATTTTTCCTTTTCTAGACTTAATCTCCTGAATGTTGCTCACTACTTTTTCGTAATGCCCTTTTTTGGTTGCGATAACGACGATTGGCATATTTTCGTCAATCAAAGCAATTGGTCCGTGCTTCATCTCTGCAGCCGGATAACCTTCAGCATGGATATATGAAATCTCCTTAAGTTTTAAAGCGCCTTCAAGTGCTACCGGAAAATTGTACCCGCGACCTAGATATAAACAGTTGCGTGAATCTTTATATAAATCTGAAATCTCTCTAATATGGGCATCGGCTTCTAAAGCTTTTTCCACCTTTTTAGGAATCATTTCTAGTTCTAATAAATGCTGACGGAATTCAGAACTACTAATAGTTCCTTTAGCTCTGGCCAACCTTAATGCCATTAGTGTTAATACAGTAATTTGGGTTGTAAAAGCTTTGGTTGAAGCTACTCCAATTTCTGGTCCCGCATGAGTGTAAGCACCTGCATCAGTTTCGCGAGCAATAGAAGATCCTACAACATTACAAACACCAAAAACAAATGCGCCTTTAGACTTGGCAAGTTTTATAGCAGCTAATGTATCGGCAGTTTCACCAGATTGTGAAATGGCGATAACAATATCGTTCTCGTTAATGATGGGATTTCTGTATCTAAACTCTGAAGCATATTCTACTTCAACCGGAATTCTTGCTAAATCTTCAAAGATATATTCAGCAACTAAACCAGCGTGCCACGACGTGCCACAAGCTACAATTATGATTCTGTTAGCATTAAGGAATTTCTTCATGTTATCCTCAACACCTGCCATTTTAATAATAGCTTCGTTTCTTAACAATCTACCGCGATAGGTATCGGTAATGGCTTTAGGTTGCTCGTGAATTTCTTTTAACATGAAATGCTCGTAACCCCCTTTTTCTATTTGTTCAAGATTTAGTTTTAATTCCTGAATATATGGATCGACTAAAGAATCGTCTTTAATTTTTCTGACTTTAATCTCACGATGCAGTCTCACAATAGCCATTTCTTCATCTTCCAGGTAAATGGCATTTTTAGTGTATTCTAAAAATGGAGAGGCATCGCTGGCGATAAAGAATTCGTCTTCACCAACACCAACCGTTAACGGACTTCCTAATCGCGCAATAACAATTTCATCCGGGTTGTTTTGGTCAAAGACAGCAATAGCGTAAGCTCCGATAACCTGATTTAACGCAATCTGTACTGCTTTACCAAGTTTTACATCTTCTTGCTTTTGAATGTCTTCAATAAGATTGATTAAAACTTCGGTATCAGTATCCGATTTAAAGGTATAACCTCTGGAGATTAATTCTTTCTTAAGCGATTCGTAATTTTCAATAATTCCGTTATGAATTATCGCCAGATTTCCTGAGTTTGATACATGAGGATGAGAATTGACATCGTTTGGGACACCATGCGTTGCCCAACGCGTATGACCAATTCCAATGTTTCCAAATGTGTTGTTTTCGTTTTTACAACGTTCTTCTAAATCGGAAACCTTTCCTTTTGTTTTAGATATTCTAAGGTTATCGCCATCATAAAGCGCTACCCCAGCACTATCGTATCCTCGATATTCAAGGCGTTTTAAGCCTTCAATAATGATAGGATAGGCTTCACGCTTGCCTATATATCCTACAATTCCACACATAAATCTTATTCCTTAGGTTCAGTGAAAAATACTTCTAATTTCATTTTTACAGTTTCAGAAACATTATCGTTCGTTCCGTGTAAAATGGTCCCTCTTGGTGTAATAATGGAAGCAGCAGGTACATTTGTTACTTCGCTACCTTCACTATCTAATATTTTAGCATTTGTGGTTGAGTTTACATTAGTCGATAAAACCAAACCAACTTTCGTATTTGTTGAATCTCTTAATAAAATATTATTCAAATGTTCTGTGATGCGGATTTTGTATTTAGCTTGTCCGTTTTCGTCGTTTTCTCTGCGTTGCCCTAAATGTACAACAATAGAATTGAAAGGATCTGCTGTATTAGAAATTGGATCTACAGAATAGTCAATTAAAGGGATGTTGTTGTTAACATCATAAGCGTATAGGCGATCGTATTTGTGGAAATCTCCATCTCCTCCGGTATTCATACTCTGGTCTTCATAAACGATTAATTGCGCATCGTTAATTAGACGTTGTAAAATATAGTTGCCTCTTTCGTCTTTTTTGTATTCTCCGCTTTCAAGTAAAACTCTGTGGTTGTCAATAAATGTTTTTAAATCTTCATCTGTTGGGAATAAATCTACAACAGCCATGGAGCCTTCTGTACCCTTTAAATATAATTTCTCATCGCCTTCTGTTGAGTTGCCATCCGCAAGAGTTTGTAAATTATAGTTATTGATAAATGTATTTAACCGTTTACCAGAAAAACTAAGAGTATAAGTGCTGTTAGACTTCGTTGTTGTTGCATTATCACCAGTTCCTGTTGTGGTATTATACGAATAGTAAATAACGATATTAGCATCAGAAGAAGCTAAGTTTAACATAAGCATATGTCCATCAGCAGAGATAGTTTCAGCTTTAAAGTATAATCCTCTGAAATAGTTTCTAAAGGCACTTGCATTTGAAAGCACGTCGTTATCTTCTTGATCAATGATGTGTGATTGCCAAAAATCTGTATCTAATTTTACGCGAAACGAAGGCGCTAAATTAGTGCTTGAAGTTACTTCATTATCTTCATCTCTTGTAACCAATAGAATTCTCTTTGCACTTGGTATAAATGAAGGAATTGCTAAGATGGTATCAGTCGTGTATTTATGGTCATCAAAATTAATTGTAGACGATCCGTTTAAAGCAAAATTATCAGTAACATTTATTTCACCATCTGCTTTTGAGTAGTAATATTGAACGTCGCCTAGCTCTGCCGTTGGGTCAAAATCTCTTAAGAAATATTCATTTTTAAAAACGGTTAATTTAATAGGAGCTTCGGCATTGCCATATAAAGAGTCGCCAATGGTATATTCGTTTAACCCTTCGTCGTCTAGACCTTTAATTCTGCTGTAGTAAGGAATGGTCATCACTACAGAATCAATAACGGTATCGTCACCAAAATCCGGACTGTAACTAGAAGGTGTAACCTGTGTTACTATACTTGCAGTGGTTTGACCAAAAGCAGGATCGTTAAAAACACCAAGAAGGTTAGATGTTAATCCATCTATTTGTAACGAGTTTAATTTTTTGTTATATGCTAGTATGGGTAAGGACTCTCTATTGGTTTGAAAGTTGGTATTGTCATCTCCAAGTACATCACTTTCTACAGATGCAAAGTCTTTATCGCAAGCCAAAAAGGAAGAGATGATTACTGAACAAACTGCACAAAATTTAAGGGCGCTAATGGTCTTTTTCATATATAGTTTTGAAAGAATATTTGGTTACTTATAACACGTGTTCATTAAAGAATGTTGTGTAAGCGGTGCCAAATTCATCTTTTGGTTTGTATTCTAAAGTAGGTTTGTTCGATGCGTCTACATAGGCTTTTAAATCTGCAGGAATTTCCTCAGATCCAATAATAAGCGCATCAGAATAATCAACAGCTACTTTCATTAAATTCACGTACGAAGGCTCTTCAAGCACTTTGATGGCATCTTCGTTAATATTGTCAAATTTAACTTTATTAACCATATCTTCATTTAATGAATTGTTAAAACTTTGACTGTAAACTGAGGTTACAATCTTACTTTCATTAAATAAAGGCTCATCTTTATAGTACTCTTTCAGATAGATTGGTAATAGGGATGCTAACCAACCGTGAACGTGAATAATATCTGGAGACCAGTTTAGTTTTTTAACAGTTTCGATAACGCCTTTGGCAAAAAAGATGGCACGTTCGTCGTTGTCAGGAAATAAGTTTCCGTCTTCATCGGTCAACGTTGCTTTTCTTTTAAAATATTCGTCGTTATCAATAAAATACACCTGGATGCGCTCTTTTGGTATCGATGCTACTTTAATAATAAGTGGCATGTCTAAATCGTTAATCACTAAATTGATACCAGAAAGTCTTATAACTTCATGTAATTGATGTCTTCTCTCGTTAATGTTGCCGTATCGTGGCATAAAAATCCTTATTTGCCCACCTTGTTGATTGACTAATCTTGGTGCTTCAAAAGACATTGAAGAAATTTCGGTTTCCGGTAAATAAGGCACTACTTCAGATGATACATACAATATCCTCTTATCTTTCATGTGTTTTTATTTATTGCTTTATAAGTACTTAATTGTGTTAAAAAGGGATTAGCCTAAATAACTTTTATTTTTGGTTTATTGTTAGTGGCCTAAAGCAACAATAATGCGGTATTCCTGCGATTTTAGAAATACAATTTACTTGTTTTAATAGGGCGCTGCTTTTTTTAATTCAAAATAAAAAACACGCAAAAGTACAAAAATTTATGCAGATTGCTTGTAAAATCTTAAGTTTGCACCCGCTAAATTTAAATCGAACCGTGGAAGTTTATTCAGAAAAACAACAAATTACGAAAGTATTAAGTGCTTTTAAAGACCAAAACTTAAGCATTGGTATGGTACCAACTATGGGAGCCTTACACCAAGGGCATTTGGCATTGGTAGAAAAGGCATTACAGGATAATGACAAGGTTGTTGTTAGTATTTTTGTGAACCCGACACAGTTTGATAATAAAGATGATTTACAGAAATACCCAAGAACATTAGAACGTGATGTAGAACTGTTAGAGGGTGTAAGTAAAAATGATATCTTGGTTTATGCACCAACGGTTGAAGATGTTTACGAAGAAAAACTGGAAGCCGAGCATTTTGATTATGACGGATTGGAACATGAAATGGAAGGACGTTTTCGTGATGGACATTTTGATGGCGTTGGAACCATAGTGAAGCGTTTATTTGAAATTGCAAAACCGGATAACGCTTATTTTGGAGAAAAAGATTTTCAGCAGTTACAAATTGTAAAAAAACTGGTTGAAAAATATAATATACCTGTAAATATTGTGGGTTGCGATATTTTCAGAGAAGATTCTGGTTTAGCGATGAGTTCTCGAAATACACGTTTAAAGCCGGAATATCTTGAGGTAGCGCCTTTTATTTACAAAACTTTAACAGCTGCCAAAGATTATTTTGGTACAAAAAGTGCTGAAGAGGTGACACAATGGGTTGAAAAAGAGTTTAAAAGTCAGGAGTTGTTGGAATTGGAATATTTTATCATCGCCGATGTTGTAACTCTTAAAACCGTAACAGAAAAAGAAAATAACAAACAATACAGAGCGTTTATTGCAGTATATGCAGATGATATAAGACTGATTGATAATATTGCTCTAAATTAATTACCTTTGCCACATGCAAATTCAAGTCGTAAAATCTAAGATTCACAGAGTTAAGTGTACCGGTGCGGAACTTAATTACATTGGTAGTATTACTATTGATGAGGATTTAATGGAAGCTGCCAATATTATACAAGGCGAAAAAGTTCAAATTGTAAATAACGACAATGGTGAGCGTTTGGAAACGTATTGTATTCCTGGTCCTCGTAATAGTGGAGAAATTACCCTTAACGGTGCAGCAGCCCGTAAAGTGGCGGTAGGAGATACGTTAATTCTTATCACTTACGCTATTATGGATTACGAAGAAGCTAAAACCTTTAAGCCTTCTTTAGTATTCCCAGATGAAGCAACAAACTTATTAAAATAAAATATTCAATTATTTGAAGCTGAAGATAACCAAGGTCTTAAAAGTAGTACTTCCTTTATTGTTAGGGGTGTTTTTAGTCTGGTATTCGTTGTCTAAAGTTTCCATAAATGAAATTTTTCAATACCTAAAAGAATCTGATTATGTTTGGATTCTTTTAGGTGTTTTTTTAGGGCTTCTAAGTCATATGTCCAGAGCGTATCGCTGGAGGTTTCAGTTAGATCCCATGGGATATCATGTTCGGTATGCGAATAGTTTTATGGCGGTGTTTGCTACCTATTTAATAAATTATACCATTCCCAGAGCCGGCGAAGTAGCTCGTGCTTCAATTCTTTCAAATTACGAAGACGTCCCGTTCGAAAAAGGGTTTGGAACCATTGTCGCCGAACGTATTGCCGATTTAATTGTTATGATGGGAATTATTATCGTGACGCTTTTTCTTCAATTCGATTTTATTTACGGCTTTTTTATTGAGCGATTAGATCCTGTGAAAATAGGTGGTTTAGCTGTCATTGGAATTTTAGGGTTATTACTGTTTTTTAATTATTTAAAGCGAAGTGATTCCAAATTTGCTCAAAAAATAAGAACCTTTGTTTCTGGTTTATTGGAAGGTTTACTGAGTATTTTTAAAATGAAGAAAAAGTGGGCTTTCATTTTTCATACCCTGTTTATCTGGGCGATGTACGTGCTCATGTTTTATGTCACGTCGTTTGCAATTCCCGATTTAAAAGGTATTTCTTTAGGAGTTGTTTTAGTAGGTTTTATTTCTGCAAGTTTTAGCATAGCAGCTACAAACGGTGGCATTGGGTCTTATCCATTGGCGGTTTATGCAGCTTTTTCATTATTTGGAATTGCTGAAGAACCTAGTATTGCATTTGGGTGGATTATGTGGGCTTCTCAAACCCTTATGATTATCATTTTTGGAGGTCTTTCATTATTTTACTTACCAATCTACAACCGAAAAAACAAAGCCTAACTCGTTTTTTAGTTGTAGTTTATTTCATAACTTGCCCTAATAAATCTCAAATCATTTTTTATCATGAAATGTATACTTTCTGTTTTAGTACTGTTAGTTTCATTAAATGTTACGCAGGCTCAGGTAAAATTCGAGAAAATTGAATCGTCAAGATTAGGCGATACCCGTGAAATTAAAATTCAGTTACCTCGTGGTTACGGAAGTGATAAAAATAAAACCTATCCGCTGTTTATCGTTTTTGATGGTGATTATTTGTTTGAAGCCGTAGTTGGAAATACAGATTATTACTCGTATTGGGAAGATATGCCGGAAGCTATTGTTGTAGGTGTTAATCAGTATGGTAAACGTTATGATGATTGCCTGTATTCCGAGCAAAATTCATTACCCATAGAATCTGGAGCAAGTTTCTTTGAATTCGTAGGCATGGAGTTAATTCCTTATATTCAGAATAAGTACAAAATAGGTAATTTTAAAGTGGCTGTAGGTCATGGGGAAACGGCTAATTTTATTAATTACTTTTTATTGAAACCACAACCAATATTCCAAGGGTATATTGCCATGAGTCCGGTTTTAGCTCCGGGTATGATTAAGTATTTACCAGGGCAGTTGAGCAAAACAGCTTCAAAAATATTTTATTATTTGTCGTATACCAATAACGATATAGGTTCTGTAAAAGAGATGGCTAAGGTGTTAAATCAAGACATGTCTACAGTGAATAATAAAAACGTCGTTTATAAATATCAGGGGTTTGAAGGGCCTTCACATTATTCGGCTCCGGCACATGCCTTACCAAATGCGATTGAAACTATTTTTAGTGTGTATAAGCCAATTAGTAAACAGGAATATCAGGATGTTATATTAAAGTTAGAGGATTCTCCGGTGGCTTATTTAGAAGCAAAATATCAGTCGATTTATGATTTATTCGGAATAAAAAAGCCAATTTTAGTAAACGATTTTAGAGCTATTGCTGCAGCAATAGAAAAGAAGGAAACTTTTGAAGATTTTGAAAGATTAGGGGATTTGGCGCGCGATGCCTATCCTGATACGTTGTTAGGAAACTACTATTTAGCTCGTTTTTATGAAGAAACAGGTGATGCTAAAAAAGCAATGAAAACCTATCAGTCTGCTTATATTTTGGACGAAATAGGAGGGATTACTAAAGATTTAATGGTAGAAAAAGCAGAGGCAATTAAAGCAGATTTTGGATATTAATGGTGAAAGTTAAAACAACGTTTTTTTGTCAGAGTTGTGGCTCACAATATGCTAAGTGGCAGGGGCAATGTAATGCGTGTAAAGAGTGGAATACAATAGTTGAAGAGGTTATTCAAACACCTGAAAAAAGTGACTGGAAATCGCCGACTTCTTCGGTTAAAAAGGCTGCGGTCCCTTTACGTGTCAAAGATATTGATGTGTCAAAAGAACCTCGATTAGATACCACTGACGGGGAGTTTAATCGTGTGCTTGGAGGAGGTTTAGTTCCTGGGTCGTTAACACTCTTAGGGGGAGAGCCTGGTATTGGAAAGAGTACGTTGCTGCTTCAAATTTCATTGAAATTACCTTATAAAACCCTTTATGTTTCTGGTGAAGAGAGTCAGAAGCAAATTAAAATGCGTGCCGAGCGTATTAATCCGAATAACAATAATTGCTACATTTTAACGGAGACCAAAACGCAGAATATCTTTAAGCAGATTGAAGCTTTAGAGCCCGATGTGGTGATTGTCGATTCTATTCAAACCTTGCACAGTGATTATATAGAATCGTCTTCAGGAAGTATTTCTCAAATTAAAGAATGTACTACTGAGCTGATAAAATTTGCAAAAGAAACGGCAACGCCTGTTATTTTAATTGGTCACATCACGAAAGATGGCAATATCGCAGGACCAAAAATTTTGGAACACATGGTTGATACAGTGCTTCAGTTTGAAGGCGACAGAAATCATATTTTCAGAATATTAAGAGCAAATAAAAACCGGTTTGGGTCAACCAACGAACTCGGAATTTACGAAATGCAGGGTTCTGGTTTACGTGAGGTTACTAATCCTTCCGAAATTCTTATTTCTAAAAAAGATGAAGAACTTTCAGGTAATGCAGTCGCTGCCACTTTAGAGGGTATGCGCCCGTTAATGATTGAAGTTCAGGCGTTGGTAAGTACCGCTGTTTATGGTACGCCACAGCGTAGTGCAACGGGATTTAATGCGAAACGATTGAATATGTTACTGGCAGTTTTAGAAAAACGAGCTGGGTTCAGACTTGGAGCAAAAGACGTCTTTTTAAACATCACCGGAGGTATTACAGTAGATGATCCAGCAATTGATTTGGCGGTGGTTGCATCCATTTTATCATCAAACGAAGATGTGGCTCTGGAAAAGGATTTTTGTTTTGCAGCCGAGGTCGGTTTGTCGGGAGAAATTCGTCCGGTACAACGTGTGGAACAACGCATTTTAGAGGCCGAAAAATTAGGATTTTCAACCATTTTTGTATCGAAATACAATAAGATTTCTCTTAAGAATACGGCGATAAAAATTCAAATGATATCAAAAATTGAGGATCTGGTAGGTTTTATTGTTTAATTTACTTCTAATCGGCACGACTATTTTGTCAAAATTCCTTAATTTCGCACCTCGAAATGAAAATTGATAAAATGAGTTCTAAATTCCCTGAATATAAAGGTCTTGACTTGCCAAAAGTAGCAGAAGAAATTCTTAACTATTGGCAGGAAAACAATATTTTTGAAAAGAGTGTTTCTACAAGAGAAAACAACGAATCGTTTGTGTTTTTTGAAGGACCACCTTCAGCAAACGGTCTTCCAGGAATACACCACGTTATGGCGCGTGCCATTAAAGATATTTTCTGTCGTTATAAAACACAAAAAGGATATCAGGTAAAACGTAAAGCAGGTTGGGATACACATGGTCTTCCAGTCGAGCTTGGTGTTGAAAAGGAATTAGGAATTACTAAAGAAGATATTGGTAAGACTATTTCTGTTGAAGAATATAACGAAGCATGTCGTAAAGCAGTAATGCGTTACACTGATATTTGGAATGACTTAACAGAAAAAATGGGGTATTGGGTAGATATGGAAGATCCATACATTACCTACAAACCAAAATACATGGAATCTGTTTGGTGGTTACTAAAACAGATTTACTCTAAAAACCTGTTATACAAAGGGTATACCATTCAGCCGTATTCTCCAAAAGCGGGTACCGGATTAAGTTCGCATGAGTTGAATCAGCCGGGAACCTATCAGGATGTTACCGATACGACAATTGTTGCACAGTTTAAAACGAAACAAGAATCGTTACCTGAGTTTTTACAAAATGAAGGCGATATTCATTTCCTAGCCTGGACGACTACACCTTGGACCTTACCAAGTAACACGGCATTAACCGTTGGGCCAAAAATTGACTACGTTTTAGTTGAAACTTTCAACCAGTATACTTTCGAGCCGGTTAAAGTAGTGTTAGCTAAAAAATTAGTAAGCTATCAGTTTGCTGGAAAATTCAAACAAGTTGAGGATCAGTCTGAAGTTGCAGCTTACAAAGAAGGTGATAAAAAAATACCATACTACATCGTTAAGGAGTTTGTTGGTAGTGATTTAGTAGGAATTACTTACGAGCAATTATTACCATATGCGTTACCAAACGACAATCCTGAAAATGCGTTTAGAGTTATTTCTGGGGATTTCGTAACTACCGAAGACGGAACAGGTATCGTACATACAGCACCTACTTTTGGTGCCGATGATGCCTTGGTAGCAAAACAAGCTACACCGGAAGTACCACCTATGTTAGTGAAAGATGAAAACGGAAACTTAGTGCCGTTAGTAGATTTACAAGGTAAATTCAGACCAGAAATGGGTGAGTATGCTGGTAAATACGTGAAGAATGAGTACTATGCTGATGGTGAAGAACCAGAAAAATCGGTTGACGTAGAAATCGCTATTCAGTTAAAAACAGAAAATAAAGCCTTTAAGGTTGAAAAATATAAACACAGTTACCCGAACTGTTGGAGAACCGATAAACCAATTCTTTATTACCCATTAGATTCTTGGTTTATTAAAGTTACCGATGTTAAAGAACGCATGTTCGAGCTTAACGAAACCATAAACTGGAAACCAAAAGCAACAGGAACAGGTCGTTTTGGGAACTGGTTGGCAAATGCGAACGACTGGAACCTATCACGTTCACGTTACTGGGGTATTCCATTACCAATCTGGAGAACAGAAGATGGTAAAGAGGAAATCTGCATCGGATCTGTAGAAGAGTTAAAAGCCGAGATGGCTAAAGCCGTTGAAGCCGGTGTAATGACTGAAGATATTTTCCAGAACTTTGAAGTTGGAAATAATTCTGAAGAAAACTACGCGCAAATCGATTTACATAAAAATATCATTGATGAAATTGTTCTAGTTTCTTCATCAGGACAGAAAATGTTCCGCGAAAGCGACCTTATTGATGTATGGTTCGATTCTGGTGCGATGCCTTATGCGCAGTGGCATTATCCATTTGAAAACAAAGAGTTAATAGACAACGGAGCATCTTATCCTGCAGATTTCATTGCTGAAGGGGTAGACCAGACCCGTGGTTGGTTCTATACACTTCACGCTATTGGAACTATGGTTTTTGATTCTGTAGCTTATAAAAACGTTGTGTCGAACGGACTGGTATTAGATAAGAACGGACAAAAAATGTCGAAACGTCTTGGTAATGCTGTCGATCCGTTTGAAACCTTAGGAAATTACGGTGCCGATGCGACGCGTTGGTACATGATTAGTAATGCGAATCCTTGGGATAACTTAAAATTCGATTTAGAAGGTGTAGAGGAAGTAAAACGTAAATTCTTCGGAACATTATATAACACGTATTCGTTCTTCACATTATATACAAATCTGGATAACTTCACATACGCTGAAGCCGATATCCCGTTAGAAGAACGTCCGGAAATAGACCGTTGGATTCTTTCAGAATTACATACGTTAATCAAGAAAGTTGACGAATTTTACGCAGAATACGAACCAACCAGAGCCGCGCGTGCCATTTCAGATTTCACTCAGGATTACGTAAGTAACTGGTTTGTGCGTTTAAGCAGAAGACGTTTCTGGAAAGGTGATTACGAAAAAGATAAGATTTCGGCGTATCAAACGTTATATACCTGTATGGTAACCATTGCTAAGTTGGGTGCGCCAATTGCGCCTTTCTTTATGGATCGTTTGTATTTAGATTTAAATTCTGTAACCAAGAAGGAAGAATTTGACAGTGTTCACTTAGCTGATTTCCCGAAATACGACGAATCGTTTGTTGATAAGTCATTAGAAAGAAAGATGGAAAGTGCTCAAACTATCTCATCTTTAGTGCTTTCGCTAAGAGCTAAAGAGAAGATAAAAGTGCGTCAACCGCTTCAAAAAATCATGATTCCTATCGACAGCGAAACTCAGAAAAATGAGATTTTAGCAGTGGCAGACCTTATAAAGTCTGAGGTTAACGTTAAAGAGATTGAAGTTTTAGAAGATGCATCAGATATTCTAGTAAAAAATATAAAACCAAACTTTAAAGTGTTAGGTCCAAGATTTGGGAAAGACATGAAAGCTGTGGCTCAGTTAGTTAATAACTTTACTGCCGATGATATCAAAAAAATCGAGCAAAATGGTATTTTAGACGTAGATATCAATGGAAAAAGTATTACTTTAGAGCGTGGAGATGTAGAGATAACATCTCAGGATATTGAAGGATGGTTAGTAGCAAATGAAGGGGCTTTAACAGTTGCACTGGATGTTGCCATAACCGACGACTTAAGAAAAGAAGGTATTGCGAGAGAGCTTATTAATCGTATTCAAAACTTAAGAAAAGATTCAGGCTTCGAGCTTACCGACAGAATAGACGTAATCCTTCAGAATGACGAGCAAGTTGCTAATGCTGTAGGTGCGAATATGGCATATATTAAAGCTGAAACATTAGCGAATGAACTCGAGATAATTGATGAATTAGAAAATGGTATAGATGTTGTGTTTGATGATGTAAATACCAAATTGTTTATACAAAAGCATTAAAGTTATGAGTTTAGATTTAAATGTTAGATATTCTGACAAGGATTTAGCGGAGTTCAAAGAACTTATTCAAGAGAAAATTGTTAAAGCACAGCACGATTTGGAGCTTATTAAAAGTGCGTATATGAACGACCATACCAATGGTACCGAAGATACGTCACCTACTTTTAAGGCTTTTGATGAAGGTAGTGAAGTAATGAGTAAAGAGTCGAATTCGGCTTTAGCAATTCGTCAGGAAAAATTTATTCGCGACTTAAAAAATGCGCTTATTAGAATTGAAAACAAAACATACGGGGTATGTCGTGTTACTGGTAAGTTAATTAATAAAGAGCGTTTAAAATTAGTCCCTCATGCGACCTTAAGTATCGAGGCCAAAAATATGCAACAATAAATCTTAACGTATACAATATTAACGTCTCGGTTTAATTATCGGGGCGTTTTCTTTTATAAAGACACCTCTTTAAGTTACAGCTAAACTATTTATGTCCTTAAAAAAATCAATAGTCTTAATCTTCATTATTTTGCTTGTCGATCAGGTAAGCAAAATTTATATTAAAACACATTTTAAATTACAGGAGAATATTGAGATTTTTAGTTGGTTTCAAATCTATTTTATTGAGAACGACGGGATGGCCTGGGGTACAAAAATTAGTGACTTTACTTCCTTTATTTCAGAACGGACTGCAAAAATAGCGTTAACCGTTTTTAGAATAGTTGCCATTTTTGGTATTGGTTATTGGCTATACGATGCAACTAAAAAGCAAGGATCTAAAATTTTAATTTTGGCCATAGCACTAATCTTCGCTGGTGCTTTAGGAAATATTTTAGATTCGGTATTTTATGGAGTTTTGTTTGATGATAGTTTTAATCAGGTAGCACAGTTTTTACCCGAAGCCGGCGGTTACGATTCACTTTTACACGGAAAAGTAGTCGATATGCTTTATTTTCCTCTGTTTTCGGTCGATTTACCCGAATGGTTTCCAATTTCAGGAGGAAAACGTTTTAATTTCTTCGAACCTGTATTCAATATTGCCGATGTGGCCATAAGTACGGGTTTTATCATGCTTATTGTTTTTAATAAAAAAGCTTTCCCTAAAAACAATAAATAAGCAAAAAATACGTATATCTACTTATTTAAAAAGTTATAGAGTTTTTTAACTTTATAAATTAATTAATCCAATTTTAAAATCTCTCAACTAAATGAAAGGAAAATCCCTCCTCCTTCTATCATTATTGCTATTATCATATTTCAATGTTTTCTCTCAACATACCTATGACATTGTTTTTCCAAGTACCGATAGAGATCAGAAATGTAAAACGTGTTTTGATGCTTTCAGACAAAAGCCTAAAGAGGTAAAGTTCTCTGTTAAACGCGATGGCGCCAAGCTGTTTTTTGAAGTTAACGACAACGATTGGTTCAATACCTTGTTTGTTAATTCAGGAGATGGTATAGCTGTCGATATTGTTGTAAAGGATCGTTACGCTTGCGCTGAAGAAACTATTGCAAATACTCAATTAAGAGGTTTTTTATTAAAACCTGTTTATGCACAAGCTTTAAAAAGTGGATTAAGGACTTCTGGCGAAAATCGTTTTAGTGTTTTTATTGGAAATATTCCTGAAGGTTTGCTTAATGATGAGATGGAGTTTAATATTTTGTTTTTAAGCAATAAGAACTTGTGTCAATATTATGTGATTTACGATTTGGAATCTTACGCTTGGGATTTACTGGATATGGGAATGTATCTTGACGATTTAACTTACGACACTAAAAAAATAGAATCGGAAACAGGTGAAGCGTATTCCATACGAAATAAAACCATGAAGTTTATTATCCCGTTTCAAAAGAATAAGTCAAATTATTCTCAAGCCGATATAAAACCAATTTACGACTCGTTGCGATTAACCGATTTTAATATAAAAACCATCGACATTAAAGCTTATTCTTCTATTGAAGGCATTCCGCAACGTAATATTGAATTGCAGGAATTGCGTGCCAATAGTATTGTGGCAGCTTTACAAACGTTTCAAAAATCGACAATAAAGACAAATGTGACGGCTTCAGAAAACTGGGTGGAGTTTTTTAATGATATTAAAGGAACCAAATACGATTATTTGTCGAACCTTACCAAAAAGGAAGTGCGTTCCAAGATTGAAGGTGCGGTTTCCAGAGAGATGGAACCTATTTTGAAAAATCATAGGAAAGCGGTTATTGAATTGGAGTTGGAAAAAAAGGATAAGTATAGTACAGCATCAGCCGACCAATTATTAGCCAAGTTTAATGCTGCAGTTACAGCTAATAATTTAACTGAAGTCGAGGAGTTGCAAAATTCGATTTTCGAGAAAATACGATCTAAAGAAACGTCTTCCGATATTTTAAATAAAATGGAGATCCCACTTCAGGATAAGTTTGTGAAGATTTTTAATAAGAATTCGGCTTATAAATATATGAACGATTTTAGAGAAGCCTTAACCGTTTATGATGAATTGGAGAAGCTTGAAAAGTTAGTGCCAAAAGATGCTGGTGTTAAATATAATATTATGGCGGTAAAGATTAAGTTATGGCGTTATAATGCTATTGAAATTGATGAGGTATCACTTAAAAATGAAATTAATGCACTTAAAAATTACGGCATCGGTAGCGGACTCATTGCCCGAATGTTGGTTAATTATCACATTATAAAAGCCGAAAATTATATGCGTTCCAGAGATTATGCCAATAAGGATCAATCGGTTCAGTATATAAATGGTAACTATAAAAAGTTCCCACTTTCAGATTACGATTATTTGAGTTTAGCGCAGTTTTTTAGTTTTTATGCGAATACCGATTTAGCTGTTGAATTGTTAGAACGAAAAGCAAGAAGTATTGATATCGATGAAGACTTATTGTTTTACTATTTGAATTTAACTTTAGTTGATCCCGACTTAACCAAAGATCCTGATTACAGAACGGTATTGCTTAATGCTACCAACATGAATAAACAGCGTTTTTGCGAATTGTTTAATGCGGTTGAAAAGGGTGGTGTTACCTTTCAGTTGTTGGAAGATGAGTATTTAAGAAAAAACTATTGCGAAAGTTGTAATAATTAAAACGTGTAAATGTTTTTAGGTGTTACACAATAGTCTAATGTAATGTCGTTGTTGTGAACATCTTGAATTTGAAGTTCGGCATCAAAAAAAGATAATCCTATTTTTATAGTTTCGGGTTTACATTGGCTTAAAAAGCGATCGTAAAATCCTTTGCCGTAACCTACACGATTCCCTTTTTGGTCAAAGGCTAAAAGCGGAATAAAGACCACGTCAATTTTATTTGCAGCAATTTCAATACCGTCAACAGGTTCGGGTATGTTGTAGCTGTTCTTTTTTATTAATGTGCTATCGGTTAAAAGATAATTAATCATCTCTCCAGTTTTAAAATCACTTTTCGATACGACAATGTGTTTGTCTTTACCGGATAGGATGTTTAAAATAAAATCGGTGTCTACTTCTTTTTGTTCAGATATAGCTAAGAAGATATGATAAAACGAATAGTCCCAAATAGGAAGTTTCAATAGCTTATTGGCAATTTCTAAACTAAGGTCTTCAATATCGTTTACCGATAAATTGTTGCGAAGCAGTTTATAGGTTTTACGTAAATCCGATTTGAGCATGTTTGAGCTTTTAGCGTTTTAATTTTTTTGAAATATGAAAAAGGGCATCACCTTGATATACGATGGGCGCTTCATTTACATTAATTATAAAGCCTGAATTTGTTGCTTTTACTTCGTGGTTTAATTTGCCGTATGGATCTGTAATATGTCCTAAAATATCACCTTTCTTTACCTGAGACCCAATAGGGATGGAAGCACGAAACATTCCGGAAAAGCTGGCACGAATCCATCGGCTTTCATTAATAAATACCGTTTCTTTTTTAGGTTTTGAAGATTTCGATTTCAGATTCAGCATTCCAAAATGACTCAGTAAGCGTTTGGAACCATTAACGCCTGAATTCGTAACCGATTCATCAATGTGAAACGATTTTCCGCCTTCAAAAAGGAGCATGGGCTTGCCTAATTTATAGCAGGTATTTCTGAACGATTTGTTTAGATTCTTTGAATATAAAACAAACGGAGCTCCAAAAACCTTAGCTAAATCATTTAACTGTTTGTTTTCTTTAGTAATACGTATTTGCGGAGCATTAAAACGTCCTGAACCTCCCGTATGAAAGTCGATAATATAGTCGACATAAGGTACAATCTCATTAATGAGCTTATGGGCAACGCGACTTGCTAATGAACCATCAATGCTTCCGGGGAAAACACGGTTTAAATCACGGCCATCGGGGAATTCACGCTTTAAGTTTATAAAACCAAAAACATTAATAACCGGAATACAAATAATGGTACCGCATTTAGGTTTATTAATGCCTTTAGCTATAAGTTGTCTTACAATTTCAACGCCATTAACTTCATCTCCATGGATGCCTGCTGTAAATAATACAACAGGTCCAGGTTTTTTAGCACGTTCAATAATAACAGGAACATTAACCGGTGATGAGGTGTGAAGGTTGGCCACATCAAAATTAACTTCTCTGCTCTCCCCTGGAAAAATGCGGGTGTCGAGAATGGTTAAAATATCCGGTTTAGTAGTGTTCATATAGTTATTTACAGGCGACGATTTCTTTCAATATAGGTAATAATGTTTTTTGCGATATTTTTTCCGGTTGCTGCTTCAATACCTTCAAGACCGGGAGTTGAATTGACTTCTAATAGTAAAGGACCACGAGCCGATTGTAGCATATCGACACCACAAACAGGTAGTTTAAGTACTTTTGAAGCGTTCATAGCCAGACGTAATTCGGCTTCGTTTAGTTTTATAATATCGGCTGTTCCGCCACGGTGTAAATTGGAACGGAATTCACCTTCCTTACCTTGACGTTTCATAGCACCTACAACTTGTCCGTCTACAATTAAAGCACGAATATCGGCACCTTTGGCTTCACCAATAAATTCCTGAACAATCACACGGGCTTCCAAGCCATTAAAGGCTTCTAAAACCGATTCGGCTGCATTTTTAGTTTCAGCTAAAACCACTCCTAATCCTTGTGTGCCTTCTAGTAATTTTATAATTACTGGTACACCCCCAACATGTTCGATAACTTCTTCAACATCGCGCGAGTAGTTTGTGAAAACAGTTTTAGGCATACCAATCCCGGCTTTACTAAGACGCTGCAAGCTACGCAATTTATCGCGAGAGCGCTGGATGGCGTCCGATGTGGCAATAGTAAATACCCCCATCATTTCAAATTGACGTACTACAGCACAACCATAAAATGTGATGGATGCCCCAATACGCGGAATTACCGCATCGACATAATCTAAATAACGATCTTTGTAAAATATGGTAGGTTTTTCCTTTTCAATAATGATGTCACATTTTAAAGGGTCAATAATTTCAATTTTATGACCTCTTTTTTCGCCTTCTTCAATAAGTCTTTCTGTTGAGTATAGATTAGGATTTCTAGAAAGAATAACTATGTTCATTTGTTTTTATAATTATAGGAAACATTTTCTAAATCTACATCAACTAAAAATTTGCGTTTTAAAAACTGTCTTCCAATTAATACGGGGAATCTCATGTCGTCGCGTGTGCTTAAAGTTAAGTTAATCTTGTAAGATTTACCAAAAAAGATAACCTCAGATTTAATTTTATATCTGTTTTCTTTAAAGCCGTTGCTGCTTTTTACGTTGGTTCGCGAATACTCGTCGAAAACGATTTCGGTTTTCCCGAAATTTTCATGAACGTCGCTATGAAACGTAACTTTAAGGGTTTTGTTCTCTTCAACAATTTCAGAACAATGAATTGCAGAGGTATAGGCACCCGTGTCAACCTTAACGTTGATGTCGAATAAGCCTAATTTAGGGAAGCTTATAATGTCTGCCCTGCCTATAATTTTTTTGCTCATCTTGTGTTTTTAAATATGGGTGCAATGTACCAAATTAGTCGATTGAAAAATGATTTGCCCATAAAAGTTTGACAGATTTAATATAGTGAATTTTATCAATAAAAAATTAAATAATTACCTTTGAATTGATGGACAAACCTGCTCTAGAAATACAACTAAAAACCCTGCCAGATCAGCCGGGGGTTTATCAGTATTATGATGCTAACGGTACCATTATTTATGTAGGTAAAGCTAAGAATTTAAAGAAACGAGTAAGTTCTTATTTCACTAAAACACATGATAATGGTAAAACAAGAGTGCTTGTAAAGAAAATTGCAAGCATAAAACATATTGTGGTTGAAACTGAGACCGATGCACTGTTGTTGGAAAACAACTTGATTAAAAAGTATCAGCCCAGATATAACGTCATGCTTAAAGATGACAAGTCTTATCCGTGGATCTGTATTAAGAAAGAACGGTTCCCCAGAGTGTTTTCTACCCGTCGTGTATTTAAAGATGGTAGCGAATATTTCGGACCATACACCAGTATGAAAACCGTTTCGACCTTACTTGATTTAATTAAAGGATTATATTCGTTGCGTACCTGCAATTACGATTTATCGGAAGCTAAGATTGACGCCGGAAAATATAAAGTCTGTTTGGAATACCATTTAGGAAACTGTAAAGGGCCTTGCGAAGGTTACGAGAGTGAAGACGTTTACCAGGGGCATATTCAGGATATAAAAGAAATTTTAAAAGGAAATTTTAAAGATTCACTCAATCAGTTTCGGGAGCAAATGAATGCCTATGCCGCTGATATGCAGTTTGAAGAAGCGCAACGCATCAAAGAAAAGATTGAAGTTTTAGAGAACTATCAGGCGAAGTCAACTATTGTTAATCCGAAGATTAGTAATGTTGATGTCTTTTCCATTGTTAGTGATGAAGGCTATGGTTATGTCAACTTTCTGCAAATTTCTTATGGATCAATCATTCGCTCACATACACTGGAAATTAAAAAGAAACTGGACGAAAGTGATTTAGAACTGTTGGAGTTAGCCATTACCGAAATCAGACAACGATTCAATTCAAAATCAAGAGAAATTTATGTGCCTTTTGAAGTTGATTTAGGTGATGATATTAAAGTAACGGTTCCTAAACTCGGAGATAAAAAGCATATTCTGGATTTATCGGTTCGCAATGCGAAATATTATCGCATGGAACGTTTTAAACAGATTAAAATTACCGATCCAGACAGGCATGCCAATCGTATTATGGCGCAAATGAAGGCCGATTTACGCTTGCATGAAGAACCCAGACATATTGAATGTTTTGATAACTCCAATATTCAAGGAACAAATCCGGTAGCGGCATGTGTGGTTTTTAAAAATGGAAAACCAAGCAAAAAAGATTACCGCCATTTTAATATAAAAACAGTTGAGGGTCCCGACGATTTTGCATCGATGGAAGAGGTGGTGTATCGTCGTTACAAACGGTTATTGGATGAAGAGCAACCTTTACCGCAACTTATCATTATTGATGGAGGAAAAGGGCAACTCGGTTCGGCTTTGAAAAGTTTGGATGCTTTAGGTTTGCGCGGAAAAATTGCCATTATAGGTATAGCGAAGCGTTTGGAAGAGCTGTTTTATCCTGGAGATCCGGTGCCTTTGTATCTGGATAAAAAAAGCGAAAGTTTGAAAATTATTCAGCAATTGCGAAATGAAGCACACAGGTTTGGAATTGAACATCATAGAAACCGTCGCAGTAAAAATGCATTGAACACAGAACTTGAAACTATTTCTGGGATAGGTGAAAAAACAATCGTAGATTTATTAAAGCATTTTAAATCGGTAAAAAGAGTCGCTAATGCCAAACTTGATGAGTTAGAAGCTGTGGTTGGAACTTCAAGAGCCGAAAAAATATATAACTATTACCATAATAATTAGCTTGAATATGAGATTCATTTTAACAGTGTGCTTTATTTGTATTTGTTTTGCAGGTTTTTCGCAAAACATACAAAACGAAGATGTTAAGGTGGGGTTGGTATTGAGTGGAGGTGGAGCTAAAGGCTTGGCGCATATTGGGGTTTTAAAAGTTTTAGATAGTTTAGGTGTTAAAGTCGATTATGTTGCAGGAACGAGTATGGGAGCGGTTGTTGGAGGGCTTTATGCTTCTGGATATACAGGCAAACAGCTCGATTCCGTTTTCAGAGAAATAGATTTTGACAAGTTGATAAACGACGACATTCCAAGATCGTCAAAGGCTTTTTTTGAGCGTAATAATTCTGAAAAATACGCTGTTTCACTTCCGTTTGAAGATTTTAAAATTAAATTACCTTCGGCATTATCAAGAGGACAGAATACTTATAATTTAATTGCAAAATTAACCTTACATGCTAACGAAATGGAAGATTTCGATAAGTTGCCAATTCCATTTTTCTGTATTGCCACAAATGTTGAAACAGGTCAGCAGGTTGTTTTAGATCATGGCAATCTGGCGCAGTCGGTTATGGCAAGTGCAGCCTTACCTTCGTTATTTCAACCGGTAACCATTAACGATGAGGTTTTGATAGATGGAGGTGTCGTTAATAATTATCCTATTGACGAATTGCGAGCTAAGGGTATGGATGTTATTATTGGAGTCGATGTCCAGGATGGATTGGCAAGTAGAGACGAGTTGGGTTCTGCTCTTGATGTTTTACTTCAGATTAATAACTTCCGAACCATTCATGATATGAAGGAGAAGGGGAAACAGACCGATGTCTATATTAAACCTAATATCAAGGAATATTCGGTAGTGTCGTTTGATGAAGGTTCAAGTATAATTGAAAATGGAGTTCAGGCAGCCTTGGAGAAACAATTCGATTTAAAAATACTCATTCATAAAAATGCAAAACCTCATAATACTTCAATTGAAATCAAGCCGCAGGATTCTATTGCCATCAAGAGTATTGTAGTTCGTGGAAATGACAAATATACCCGTGCTTATGTTTTAGGGAAGTTAAAGTTGAAAAATAATGAAACTGTTAGTTATGATAAGTTTACTAAGGGAATAAATAATTTAATAGCAAGTGATAATTTTGATTCGTTTGAATATAAATTCAAAAAGCGACCGGGAACGGAAGGTTATGATTTGGTCACTTATTTAAAGGAAACCAAAACAACCACATTTTTAAAGTTAGGGCTGCATTACGATGAATTATATAAAAGTGCAGCGTTAGTAAATCTAACTAAAAAGCGTTTGTTTTTTGATAGTGATTTGGCTTCGTTAGATTTTATTCTGGGTGATAATGTGCGTTATAATTTTGAGTATTTTATCGATAAAGGCTTTTACTGGAGTATTGGCATAAAGTCCAGATTTAATCAGTTTAACAAAAGTATCAATGCGCAATTGCTGTTAGATAACGATTTTATTGTTGAACAAGACCTTAATAAAATAGAAACAAGCTTAGAAGATCAAACCAATCAAATTTATGTGCAAACCCTGTTTAGAAAAGATTTTGCTTTGGGGATGGGGGCAGAACATAAACGTCTTGAAATGAAATCGGAAACGCTATTGGTCGATAATCAGAAAAGAGAGGCTGTTTTTGAAAGCACCGATTATTTAAGTGTTTTTGGAACTTTAAAATTAGATAGTTACGATAATAAATATTTTCCAAAACGAGGATTGTATTTTGATGGCGATTTACACATGTATTTATGGGCTTCAAGTTTTAATGAAAATTTTGAAGATTTCACCATTGCCAAAGCAGATATGGGTTATGCTTTTAGTGTTTCTAAAAAACTGGCGTTTAACATTCAGTCAAGTGGTGGATTTAAAGTAGGAGACAAGTCTACTAAATCTTTAGATTTTGCTTTGGGCGGATACGGAAACAACTTTATAAATAATTTATCGCCGTTTCTTGGTTACGATTTTATTGAGTTAACGGGAAACAGCTTTGTTAAAGCTACTTTTATTGCAAATTTTGAGCTGTTCAAAAAACAGTACATCACATTGGAAGGAAACTTTGCCAATATTGAAGATGATATTTTCGATTCTGGTGAGTGGTTTACACTTCCGGATTATAGTGGTTATGCCTTAGGTTATGCTATCGATACCTTTTTGGGGCCGGTACAGGTTAAATATAGTTATTCACCCGAACTAAAGCACGGGCAATGGTATTTTAATGTTGGTTTTTGGTTTTAAAAACTGATAAATAATTATTATTTGCATCTTTTTTTTGCGATATTTGTAAAGCTATGCAGGTATTTTGGCAAGACTTATTACTGTTTTTACACTTCCTCATCAAGAGAAATCCTGAGTGAATGGAGTTTTGTGTCTATGTATTATATGAAGTTTAATTGATTTAAACTTTTACTTTTCTTTTTAACTATAAACTTACAAATAATGCCTTTTTATCATAAATTAGGGAGCATTCCGCATAAGCGTCACACACAGTTTAGAAAACCTGATGGTAGCTTGTATTATGAGCAATTGTTTGGTACTATTGGTTTCGACGGGATGTCTACAAACAGTTATCATGAGCAACGCCCAACACAGTTAAAAGCTATAAAAAATCAATATAGTGTGGCGCCTAAAATTGCGAAGTCTAACAACATTCAATCGTACCGTTTCCGTGGGTTTCAGGTGAAGCCTGAGTCAGACTATTTAGATAGTAGAAAAACAATTTTAGTCAATAAGGATTGCGCCATTATTCTGGCAGCACCACAGCAATCAACTAACGATTACTTTTATAAAAATACTGATGCCGACGAGCTGATATTTATTCATAAAGGCTCAGGTAAACTGCGAACACATTTAGGAAATCTCGATTTCAAGTATGGTGATTATTTATTAATCCCACGTGGAATCATTTATAAAATAGATTTTGATACTGAAGATAATCGACTGTTCATAGTAGAGTCACATCGTCCAATTTATACACCAAAGCGTTATAGAAACTGGTTTGGGCAATTATTAGAGCATTCACCGTTTTGCGAGCGTGATATAAGACGTCCGGAAGAATTGGAAACCTACAATGAAACAGGCGACTTTTTAATCAAGGTTAAGAAGCAAGGCGAGATTATAGAAATGGTTTATGCCACCCATCCGTTCGATGTGGTTGGTTATGATGGCTACAATTATCCGTATGCGTTTTCTATTTATGATTTCGAACCCATAACAGGTCGTGTACACCAACCGCCACCGGTACATCAAACTTTTGAAACCGATGCCTTTGTGGTTTGCAGTTTTGTGCCAAGATTGTATGATTATCATCCGCAAGCCATTCCGGCACCATACAATCATAGTAATATTGATAGTGATGAGGTGTTGTATTATGTAGATGGCGATTTTATGAGTCGTAACGATATCGAAGCAGGCCATATTTCATTACATCCTGCTGGTATTCCACATGGTCCGCATCCGGGAGCTACTGAGCGCAGTATTGGTAAAACTGAAACTGAAGAACTGGCCGTTATGGTCGATACGTTTAAACCGCTTATGGTTACCGAAGAAGCTATGAAAATTGCTGACGACGATTATTATAAATCCTGGTTGGAATAAGAATAAAACTAAATTAAACTCATAAACAGAAATATTAAACTAATGAGCAAAGACATTAAATCCGTTGATTACGGTTTAGAAAAAATATTTAAAGGAGCGAAGGATTTTCTTCCGCTTTTAGGAACAGATTATGTCGAATTTTATGTGGGTAATGCTAAGCAGGCAGCCCATTTTTACAAAACAGCATTCGGCTTTCAGTCGTATGCTTACAAAGGATTGGAAACCGGTTCGAGAGAAACTGTGAGTTATGTGTTAAAACAAGACAAAATCAAGTTGGTACTCACCACACCGCTAAATAGTAGATCTCCAATTAACGATCATATTGTAAAGCACGGCGATGGTGTAAAAGTTGTAGCCCTTTGGGTGGATGATGCAAGACAGGCGTATAAGGAAACAACCAGTCGAGGAGCAAAATCTTTCATGGAACCTACTGTTGAGACCGATGAATATGGAGAGGTTGTGCGTTCAGGAATTTACACTTATGGTGAAACCGTGCATATGTTTGTTGAGCGTAAAAATTATACCGGCACATTTATGCCGGGATTCCGTGAGTGGAAATCAGATTATAATCCGGATTCGGTAGGTTTAAAATACATCGACCATATGGTTGGAAATGTAGGCTGGGGACAAATGAATACCTGGGTAAAATGGTATGAAGATGTTATGGGGTTTGAGAATTTCTTATCGTTCGACGATAAACAAATTCATACTGAATATTCTGCCCTTATGAGTAAGGTGATGAGTAATGGCAACGGACGTATTAAATTCCCGATTAATGAACCGGCCGAAGGCAAGAAAAAATCACAGATTGAAGAGTATCTTGATTTTTATGAAGGTGCAGGTGTACAGCATATTGCTGTCGCAACCGATGATATTATTAGTACGGTATCAAGTTTGAGAGCAAGAGGTGTAGAGTTCTTATCAACGCCTCCAGAAGCGTATTATGCAGCGGTACCAGAACGATTACAGGCGCACGATCATCAATTGCGCGAAGATATTGAAACTTTAAAAAGTCTGGGTATCATGATCGATGCCGACGAAGAAGGGTACTTATTACAAATTTTTACTAAACCGGTTGAAGACCGACCAACATTGTTTTTCGAAATTATCCAACGTATGGGTGCTAAAGGTTTCGGAGCAGGAAATTTTAAAGCCTTGTTTGAATCTATCGAGAGAGAACAGGCCAACAGAGGGACGCTTTAATTATAATTTTAAGTTTGATGAAGAGCTATCATTTATTTGATAGCTTTTTTTGTTTTCGGGTGTAACAATTTAACTTAAAGGTCTTCTTAATATTACAGGGCGAACCACTAATTTTTATATTTTTGGAATAGTAATTGTAATTCCATAATTAAAACGCAATAAAAACTTAGTTGAAAAGTTAATTACAAGCACCCGAATCACATGAAAAAAACACTACTTATATTATCCGTTTTACTAACCATGCCGCTCTCATATGCTCAGCAGGAGTCTTCCTTTGGCACCGGAGAATGGTTTAAGTTTAAAATGAGTTATAGTGGATTTTTAAAGGCAGGTAACGCAACACTTACGGTTAAAGACGCAAAGATAGATGGTAAGGACGTATATCATGTAGTAGGTAAAGGCTGGACCACCGGAATGATTAAATGGTTCTTTAGAGTAGAAGATCTTTATGAAAGTTACTTCGATAAGGAAGCTATTAAGCCTTATAAATTTATTCGTAAAATAGATGAGGGTGGCCACATAAAAGATATTGAAATTAATTTCGATCAAACTAAGAATAAAGCCCATGTGTTTAATAAAAAGCACAATACCAAAAGGGTTTTTGATACGCCTGTGAATGTTCAGGATATGGTATCGACGTATTATTACTTACGTGATAATATAGATATTAAATCCTTAAAAAAAGGTCAGGAAATTAGAACTGATATGTTTTTCGATGAAGAAAACTATGGTTTTAAATTAAAGTATTTAGGTGAAGAAGTTATTGAAACCGATTTTGGGAATGTTCTTGCTTTAAAATTCAGACCATATGTTATGGCAGGTCGTGTGTTTAAAGAGGAAGAAAGTTTAACGCTTTGGGTTTCAAAAGATAAAAATAAAGTACCTTTACGAATCAAAGCAGACCTTGCTGTAGGGTCGTTGAGAGCAGACTTAGAAGCTTACAAAGGCTTGAAACATTCATTTAAAATTATAGCTGGAAAAAACTAGAGACTTTGGATAAAAAAATAACCAATCAACTAAAGGAAAAATATGAGGCAATAGACCAGGATGTCGAAGATTATCTGGAAGGTTTGTTGCAAAGTAAGCCTTTAAACTATTGGGATTATATTCAAACCGATGCCTTATTAAATCTTCAGGTACAACGCACCACGTTTAAAGATGAAATGGTATTTATCATGTATCATCAGGTAAACGAATTATTGTTTAAAATGATACTTTGGGAAATCGATCAGGTAGCTAAAACTAAAAAAGTTGAAGCCGATTTCTATACTACAAAAATCATGCGTATTAGTCGCTATTTCGATATGCTAACCTCGTCTTTCAGTATTATGAAAGACGGTATGGATTTAGAGCAGTACAATGAGTTTAGAAAAACCTTAACGCCAGCCAGCGGATTTCAAAGTGCGCAGTACCGAAAAATAGAATTCGCTTCTACTGAATTAATCAATCTAATCGACAAGCGTTTTAGAGATACAATTGACAGAAATTCGTCTTACGAGAATGCTTTTGAACATTTATACTGGCAGGCAGCAGGAAAAGACTATAAAACAGGTAAAAAGAGTTACACTTTAACAGTTTTTGAAGAAAAATACAAAGACGAATTCATTAGATTTACCAAATTTTATTATAAAAACAATTTATACGCGAAATATAAGGCGCTTCCAAAGGAGGCTCAAGAAAATGAAGCGTTAATAAAAGCCATGCGTCATTACGATTATACCGTTAATATTAAATGGGTTATGGCACATTATAATACAGCAAATCATTATTTAAATATTGGCGGAAAGACCGCCGAAGCAACAGGAGGGAGTGAATGGGTAAAATACATGCACCCGAAATATCAAAAGAGAATATTTTTTCCAGAGTTATGGACAGAGCAAGAAAAAGAAAATTGGGGAACAGATATTTAACAATTATACCGCTATTGGCCTTAGGGTTGGTAAGCTGCAAAGACAAAGAAAAACCGGTAGTAGAGCAAAAGGAGATAGCTATAGTTGAACCAAAAGAACACATAGAATTCGGATTTAACTTTAACGATTATGTAGTTAAACGCGATACAGTAAAATCGGGAGAGAGTTTTGGCCAGATTTTAGAACGTAATAAAATAGGATACCCTCAAATTTTTCATATCGCTGAAACAGCAAAGGAGACTTACGATATTGCAAGATATCTTCAAAAAGGGAGGCCTTATACGTTACTGTGTTCTAAAGATTCGTTAGAGATTCCTGAAAAGTTTATTTATCAGCCAAGTGTAGAGGAGTATATTGTAGTTAGTTTTAAAGATTCGATTCACGCCTACAAGAGTAAAAAGCCAATAAAGTATGTAGAAAAAGTCTACACAGGTGTTATTAATAGTAACATTTCGCAAACTTTAGATGACGATGGCTTAAGTTTGGTTTTAGCCTATAAAATGTCTGATATTTATGCATGGACTATCGATTTTACAAGACTTCAAAAAGGCGATCGTTTCAAAGTTATTTACACCGATAAGTATATCGATGATACCATTTATGCAGGTATTAATAGAATAAAGGCAGCTTATTTTGAGCATAATAGCGAACCTTTTTATGCTTTTAGATTTAAAACCGATAGCGTTAAAGGGTTAACCGATTTTTATAACGAAGAAGCAAAAACATTACGTCGTGCATTTTTAAAAGCACCAGTTGAGTATAAAAGAATTTCTTCGCGTTATAATTTAAACAGAAGAATCGCTTTGTATGGTAATAAAGTACGTCCGCATAAAGGAACTGATTTTGCAGCGAATATTGGAACTCCAATTGTTGCTACAGCAAGTGGAAAGGTTACAAAATCAAGTTATACCGGCGGAAATGGTAATTATGTAAAGATTCGTCATAACAAGGTATATGAAACGCAGTATTTACACATGCAGAAACGTAAGGTAAAAGCAGGTGATTATGTGAAACAGGGCGATGTTATTGGTTGGGTAGGTATGACCGGAAATACGTCGGGGCCTCATGTGTGTTACCGTTTCTGGAAAAATGGTGTTCAGGTCGATCCGTTTAGACAAAAATTGCCGGAAGCAGAACCTATTGCCGATAGTTTAAAAGACAAATATTTAGAGTTTATAAAACCAATAAAATATCAACTTGATAATACAAACTTTAAACCTCAAAAACTTGAGGAAGACGAACTAAAACAACCAGAAATCAGACAAGCAACTTCTTAATTATGGCATTACCAAACATTAATCCAACCGAAACAAAGTCTTGGAAAAAACTTCAAGATCATTTTGAGAACATAAATGATGTGCACATGAAAGATTTGTTTGCTCAGGATGACGAGCGAGCAAATAAGTTCACTATTAAATGGGACGACTTTTATGTCGATTATTCTAAAAACCGAATAACCGAAGAAACTATAAAATATTTGTTAGAGTTGGCCGATGAGGTAAAATTAAAAGAGGCCATAAACAGTCAGTTTTCAGGAGAAACCATCAATCAAACCGAAGGGCGTGCCGTATTGCACATGGCTCTTCGTGCGCCTCAGTCTGCCGATTTTAAGGTAGATGGTGTAAATGTGATGCCTGAAATTTATGAGGTAAAAAAGAAAATTGAAAAGTTTACTAACGATGTAGTAAACGGACACCTAACGGGGTATACAGGAAAAACGTTTACCGATATTGTTAATATTGGTATTGGGGGATCAGATTTAGGACCGGCAATGGTTGTAGATGCGCTTCAGTATTACAAAAATCATTTAACCACACATTTCGTGAGTAATGTGGATGGTGATCATGTAAATGAGGTGATTAAAAAACTGAATCCTGAAACTACTCTTTTTGTAATTGTATCTAAAACCTTTACAACTCAGGAAACGCTTTCAAATGCTAATACCATAAAAACATGGTTTTTAAAATCAGCCGATGAAACAGCGATTGCTCAACATTTCGTTGCTGTATCCACCAATATTACGAATGTAAAAGCTTTCGGAATTGATGAAAATAATATTTTCCCGATGTGGGATTGGGTTGGTGGTCGTTTCTCGCTTTGGAGTGCGGTAGGTTTATCTATTAGTTTATCTATTGGTTATAATAATTTTGAAAACCTGCTGAAAGGTGCTCATAAAATGGATGAGCATTTTAAAAATGAAGATTTCAGCCAAAACATTCCGGTTATTTTAGCTTTAATAAGTGTGTGGTATAACAACTTTTTTAAAGCTGAAAGCGAAGCTATTATACCGTATTCGCAATACCTTAATCAGTTTGCAACCTATTTGCAGCAAGGTATTATGGAAAGTAATGGTAAAAGTGTTGATAGAAATGGAAACCCGATTGACTACCAAACCGGAACGATTATCTGGGGAGAGCCAGGAACCAATGCGCAGCATGCCTTTTTCCAATTAATACATCAAGGAACTAAATTGATTCCTTCCGATTTTATTGGTTTTACTCATTCGTTACATAATAACAAAGATCACCAGGATAAATTAATCTCCAACTTTTTAGCACAAACCGAAGCTTTGTTAAACGGAAAGACTAAAGAAGAAGTTTTAGCTGAAGGAACTACAGGTAGTTTGGTGCCTTTTAAAGTGTTTGAAGGTAATAAGCCTACAAATACGGTGTTTATTAACAAGTTGTCACCAGAGAGTTTAGGAAAATTAATAGCCATGTATGAGCATAAGATATTTGTACAAGGTATTATCTGGAATATCTTTAGCTATGATCAATTTGGGGTAGAATTAGGTAAACAATTAGCTAATAAAATTTTACATGAATTTAACAATAGTGCGGATTCTAAACATGATTCCTCAACACAGAATTTGTTGAATTATTATAAAGGAAATTCGTAAAACACAAAGAATTTCTCATCATAAATATGAAAACGCGTCAGTATATTTAATACTGGCGCGTTTTTTTTATCAACAATCGTTAAAATAATTAACATATTGGTAATGAATGTTTTCTGATTATCCGTATTTTTATGTCGACTAATTCAAATAATTAATTATGAAAAAAACCACTCAGTTTATAATGCTCGCGGTGGCATTATTATTTACTTCAGTTATTTTGGCACAAACTACAATTAAAGGGGTAGTTGTAGAAGCTGGAATAAACATGCCTCTTCCAGGCGCTAATGTTATAGAAAAGGGGACAACCAACGGAGTTGTAACAGATTTCGATGGAAACTTTACATTAGAAACGGAATCAAGTTCAGGAGAAATTTTAATCACTTATGTGGGGTATACTACAAAAACGATAGCTTTCTCTAAAGGCGGAGATTTAGGCACCATATCTATGGAGTCTAGTCAGGTAGGTTTACAGGAAATTCAAATTATAGCATCTGTAGCTGTAGATAGAAAAACACCTGTGGCTGTGTCTACAATTAAATCGGAAGAGATTTCCTTAAAATTAAGTACTCAAGAGTTCCCTGAAATTTTAAAAGCTACGCCAGGTGTTTATGCAACTCGTGCCGGTGGTGGTTATGGTGATGGTAGAATTAATCTTCGAGGATTTGATTCGGAGAATGTCGCTGTAATGATTAATGGGGTTCCTGTTAATGATATGGAAAACGGAGCTGTATACTGGTCTAACTGGGCTGGTTTAGGAGATGTTACATCGTCTATGCAGGTTCAAAGAGGTTTAGGGGCATCGAAAGTTGCCGTATCTTCCGTTGGTGGTACCATTAATATCATTACTAAATCTACCGATGCAGAACAAGGTGGAAATGTATATTCAAGTATTGGTAATAATGGTTATTTAAAATACGGAATGACCTATTCAACCGGATTAACCGAAAAAGGTTTTGCAGCAACTGTTAGTGCTTCTAAAATTTCTGGTGATGGTTATGTTGATGGAACCGAGTTTTCAGGATATAACTATTTTGTGAGTTTAGCACAACAGTTAAATGAACAACACAGGTTAACATTTACTGCTTTTGGAGCACAGCAAACACATGGTCAGCGTTATAATCGTTCAACAATTGCAGAATTGTTAGATACCGATTCTGGACCTAAAAAAGCGAATAAAGACTGGGGTTATAAAAATGGAGAAGTATACCATCAATCATTTAACTTCTACCATAAGCCACAAATCTCTTTAAATCATTTATGGGAGATTAATGAGAATTCTGCTTTATCTACTGCTTTATACGCATCATTTGGATCAGGGGGTGGTCGTAGAGATGAAGGTTCTAAAATTGGATCTAGCGAATATCGTATTGGAGGTTCAGGCTTACAACCTATAGATTTCGATAGAGTTATTGAAGAAAATATAGCTAACGGAGCAGCTGGTTCTACAGATATTATTTCGTCTTCCAGAAACTCTCATGAATGGTATGGTTTATTGTCAACTTATAAAAATAAAATCAACGATCAGTTAACCATTTCAGGTGGTTTAGATGGACGTTATTATATAGGGTCTCATTGGTATGAAGTTGATGATTTATTAGGTGGACAATTCTTTTTAGATAATGAAACTGATACTTTTGCGTATGGAAAGCCATTACGTGTTGGTGATAAATACAATAAAGATTACGATGGTGTGGTATTGAGAACTGGACTTTTTGGACAGGCAGAATATCAATTAACAGATGCGTTAAATTTCTTCGTTGCTGCTGATATTTCTAACAGCAGTTATAAGCAAAAGGAATTTATGAACAGTGAACTTACAGGAAGTCGTTCTTCAGATTATGTAGACTTCTTAGGCTTTGGTGTAAAAGGTGGTGGTAACTACAATTTAGACATTAATAACAATGTATTCGTAAACATTGGTTACTTCTCAAAAGCCCCATTTTTAGATAATGTATTCTTAGATGAAGATGGTAACGTTCCTAATGCCGATGCAGTAAATGAAAAGGTATTTAGTGCTGAGTTAGGCTATGGATACAGAAGTGAAAAGTTATCTGCTAATGTAAATATCTATTATACGAAATGGTTAGATAAGGCTTACAGTGGATCGCTTCAAGGCGCAAACGATGAATTATATTTTTACAATTTATTAGGTATCGATGCTTTACACCAAGGTATTGAGGTAGATTTAAGATATAAATTAACAGATAAATTATCATTTACAGGGATGGCTTCATTAGGAGACTGGAAATGGAAAAGTAATACATCTGCCCAGGTGCAAGATCAAGGTGGTACTGTTATAGATGAAGTTGTTGTAATTGCCGATGGTATTAAAGTGGGTGATGCAGCACAAACAACATTTGCTTTAGGTGCTAAATATAAACTTGCTCCTAAATCTTCAATCTACGCTGATTATAACTTTGCCGGAGATAACTATGCTTCATACGACGTTACAAACAGATCTAGTGCCGATTTACCAGACGTTTGGAAATTACCTGATTTTGGACTTTTCGACCTGGGTTTAACTCATGCTTTTGATATGGGTGGGTTTGAAGCCGTATTAAACGGTAAAATTAATAACGTGTTTAATACTGAATATATTTCTGATGCTAATGATGTTGATGGTACAGCATCTACTGCTCTAGTTTACTATGGTGCAGGAAGAACTTACAGTGTTGGTTTAAAACTTAATTTTTAAAAAGAACGATGAAAAAGATATATTATTTATACACGATATTGTTAGGAGCAATCATGGTTGGTTGTAATCCTATGGAAGATATTCATAATGAAGCTAAATCGGGAGAAACCGGTGTTGTTGAAGAAGTGTCAATTACTTTAACGGACGACGATTATGACGAGTTGGATTTAGCCTACGGAAGTTTCAATTCCGAAGATGAAGCTAAAGAGTTGTTACCAGGCTATTTAGGTGAGCTTTATCCATATTTATCAGATGGATCTTCAATTACCGTTGCCTATATGCTTTATGTAGGAGCTGCAGAAGGGGTAAGCGATTTGACAGGTTCAGATATTTATGAGTTGTCAAAAACAGATTATGCATCTGCAGGAAGTGATGCTTTTGGGTTTTACCCGAATGTTGATGCAACATCTATGATTCCGGATATTTTAGATGCTCAAATTGCAAGTCCTGAAGAAGGGCAAATAGTTTTAGCAAAATACGACCAATATTTAACCACACCGGAAGTAGGATTAGCCGATGTCGTGGCTTACGATTTTGCCGGAAGCCTTGAGGGGTGGACGCCTGCGGAAGGAGTCGGAAATTATGAAGTTTGGACATCTAATTCCAGTTATGTACAAGGAAATGCTTATGGCAGTGCCGAAGATAATACAGAATGGTTGGTGTCTCCATCTATCGATTTATCAGGAGAAAGCGATTTAAAATTCCAAATTGCACATGCAATAAAATATGCCAGCGATTTATCATTACTTCAAATTTTAGTTTCTACCGATTATTCTGGAGATGTAGCTACGGCGACATGGAATGAAATAAGTTTGGCAACGGCAGCAGGGGTTGACGATTATACAGCCTTATCTGAAGATTACGATTTTTCAGCTTATGACGGACAAACTATAAATATTGCATTTAAATATTCATCTTTAGGTACAGATGTTGGACGTTGGAGAATATCTGGTTTAGCAATTAAAACCTTAGGTGTTACTGGAGATGCAAACTCTAAAGGAGAGTATTTTATATATACTGGCGGTGCATGGGAGCTTATGGAAGGTGTTTATTATTTAAGTTCTGAAGATTTCGATTCTATGGGAGAAGGCTCTGGTCAGCCGGGTCAGTATAACAATTTTGGAAGTTCTATTCCTCCAAACAATTATTTACCAACTTTTATGAGCTTAAAGTTTCCTTATGGTCAAGAGGATGAAGAGAAGTTTGTAATTTATGATTATTATTCAAGCTCTAGCGGTGCTCAAAGACGCGGTAACTTATACACAGTAATTGATGGTATTTGGACCGGTGCTGAATCTACTATTGAAACAACATTACAGTTTGGTCTAGAAGACGGTGTTTGGGTTCCAGATAATACTATTCGTTACACATTGGTTCCTTCAGATTATGATTTAATCGTGGAATCATTAAGCAGTAAATATTCAGCAGCGACAACAAGTATGGATAATTATGGAAACTTTGAAAGACGTCCTGGAAATGCTGCAGAATGGACTGATGCTATGATTGCTGAAGCTATGGATTATGTGCTGAATGAATTAGATCCATCAGCGGAGGAAGGTCAAAAATATCTTGTAACTTTTGATATTTATAACGGATCCAGCGGAACTGAAAGCCTGTTGGTTATTAAGACCGATGGTGTTTGGCAACTTCCAACAGAATAATGGGATTTAATCTTAATAAATCTAGAAACCGCTTCATTTGAAGCGGTTTTTTTATGTTTTTAATTAGTACATTTGCTATTCAAAATTTAAAATAAAAAATTCATGTTCTACGAAGTTGTAAAAAGTCTGCACTCTTATTGGGCGTATTTAGTGTTTATTGTTTTAATTATTACGGTTGTAAATGCTATAATTAAAGTAACAGGTAAAAAGGAATACGAAGCAAAAGATTTCAGATTAGCACTTTTTACATTAATTCTAACACACACTCAATTATTAATCGGTATGATTCTGTATGTGGTTTCGCCAAGATTAGAATTGTGGGGACAATTGGGAGGTGAAGTTATGAAGAACCCTATTGCTCGTTTGTATTTGGTAGAACACCCTTTTGTAAATATTTTGGCGATAGCTGCCATTACCATAGGCTATTCTAAACATAAAAAGAAATTAACGTCTCAGGCTAAGCTAAAACCAATTGCCATTTTTTACTCTATTGGTTTAGTGTTACTATTATCAAGAATTCCATGGGATGCTTGGATAGGATAAAAAAGCATAAACAAAAAAGGCAGCTATTAGCTGCCTTTTTTGTTTTTTAATCCACTTCTTTTATCACATAAACATATACAGGAAAATGGTCGCTATAACCATCGGTAAAACCACCGTTGGCAAAACTGCGTAATGGATAGCCTTTGTATTGCCCCTTATTACCTATTAAATAGTTTTTGTTGAAAATACCGGCTTTATACAATCGAAAAGAGGAATAATCTTTTTCTAATAGAGGTTTGGTCATCATGATCTGATCAAATAAACTCCAGGCATCACGATAAGCTGTGGTTCCTAAACCTTCTTTAAAATAGGTTTCATAAGGATTATAGATGCCTTTTAGTTTTACTTTGTCGCGGTCTTTTTCAGCTTTTAAAACATCTTTTACACTGGCATTGGTAGGGTCGTCGTTTAAATCGCCCATAATAAATACTTTGGCATAAGGGTCAATGACTTGTAGGGAGTCTACCAAATGCTTAGTTAGTTTTGCCGCTGCCACACGTTTAGGTCTGCTTCGTGCTTCACCACCGCTTCGCGATGGCCAGTGATTTACAATAACGCTAATAGGGTCGTCTTCTAATTTTCCGCTAACAACTAATTGATCTCGAGTATAAACGCGTTTTCCATTTTGATCGTCGTAAATTTTTAATTCGTTACTGGTTGATGCTGTTGGTGTAAATAACTTTTTTTGATATAATAAAGCCACATCAATACCTCTGGCATCAGGCGAATGGTAATGAACAATACCGTAATCTTTGTCTACCAGTAAGGAATCGTTAACTAAGTCTTCAAGAACCTCACGATTTTCAACTTCTGAAACGCCAATAATTGCTGGAGAATTATGAGTAACTTCATTACCAATATCGGCAATAACCTTCGCCATATTTCTCACTTTTTTCTTATAAACCTCAGAACGATTCGTTTTTAATTCCATCATCGGGCTGGCTTCGTCAAATTTATTCGGATCATTTATGGTGTCAAACAAATTTTCGAGGTTATAAAATGCTATGGTATGGACTTTAAAGTTTTTTTTAGACTGTGCAAAACTTAGGCTTGTTGCCACTAAAATGGAAGTGAAAGTTAAGAGTATAAGTTTGTTCATTACAAAAAGGTTACGTTAATGTTATTTTGGCTACAAAGTTCTTATCAAATTTAAATATTAATTAGAAATAATGTAAATTAGTAGGATTAAATTGCTGTTAAATAGCATATTGACTAACTCTTATTATTAAGTATGAAAAAAAAACTACTCATGTCTTTTCTCGGGTTTTTTTCAGTTTTCATCACTTTTGCACAACAAACCATTATTACCGGTAGTGTTAAAGATGGTGTTTCCTTTAATCCTATACCCGATGTAACCATTTCAGTTGAGAAAACAATTTTATCGGCACAAACTGATGCTAAAGGAAAATTTGTTTTTTCGGGTAATGTTCCGCTTGGGGAACAAATGTTAAACGTATCGAAACCCGGATACATCACCAAGAGATTTCCCATTGTTGTAAATGAAAACAGAACGGTCGACCTTTCAGATATCACTCTGGATGTTGACATGACCACTTCCGAAGGGTTATTTACCATTACCTTGTCTGATGACGAATTAAATGATGATACCAGCGGTGCTGATAATATTTCTGGACTGTTAATGTCGTCGTTAGATGTGTTTCAACGTACGGCAGCTTTTGAATTTAGTTCTTCCTTTTTTAGAGTTCGGGGCTTGGATTCCGATAATGGTTCGGTATTGATTAACGGTGTCGAAATGAATAAAATGTATAACGGAAGGCCGCAATGGAGTAACTGGGGTGGACTAAATGATGTTGTTAGAAATCAGGAATTAACCACAGGTTTAACACCTTCGGCCTATAATTTTGGAGGAGTTTTGGGAACAACAAATATTAATACCAGAGCCACAAATTACAGACCAGGAGGGCAATTAACATATTCGTCATCTAATCGAAGTTATACCAACAGATTGATGGCAAGCTATTCAACTGGCTTAATGGATGGCGGTTGGGCTATGACGGTGATGCTGTCAAGACGCTGGGGTAACGAAGGCTATCAGGATGCTACGTTGTACGACTCTAATTCCCTTTTTGCCTCTATCGAGAAGGTTATTAACGATAAGCACAGTATTAATTTTACGTCAATTTATGCGCCAAACCGACGTGGAAAATCGGCGCCGAACACCCAGGAGGTTTTCGATTTAAAAGGTATAAAGTACAATGAATACTGGGGCTGGCAAGAAGGAGAAAAACGGAACTCACGTATTAAAGAAGTAGAAGAGCCTATTTTAATGTTGAATCATTACTGGGATATTTCAAGTAAAACCACGTTAAATACAAATATTGGTTATCAGTTTGGAAAAACCGGAAACAGCCGACTAGATTATGGAGGAACACGTCTTAATGATGATGGTTTTCCTGTTGGAGGAGGCTCTAACCCGAGTCCGGCATATTACCAAAAATTACCAAGTTTTTGGTTAGGATTAGATGATGGACCAAATTATACAAATGCTTATCTCGCTGAACAGGAATTTTTAAACGATGGTCAGATTGACTGGAACAGTTTGTACCAAACCAATTTAGAAAATATCGGTAATTATTCAACTTACGCCCTATACGAAGACAGAAACGATGATAAACAATGGACATTTAATTCCATTCTAAATTCAGAATTAAATGAAAACATTGTATTAAATGCTTCAGTAAATTATAAGAAACTAAAATCTGAGAACTTTGCTGAAATCATCGATTTATTAGGAGGTAACGGTTTTTTAAATGTCGATTCTTTTGATGGTTTTCAGTTCGATTTACAAAACCCGAACCGTATAGCTATTGAAGGCGATAAGTTTAAATACAACTATAATCTTTATGCAAATGTGTTATCGGGGTATGCTCAGGCACAGTTTAAATACAATAAAATCGATTTTTATGTAGCGGGAAGCATTTCAAAAACCGATTATCAACGGGAGGGGTTGTATGATAACGAAGCCAATACAGGTAATTCCTTAGGAAAAGGAGAAAAATTAGATTTTACTGGAATAGGAGCTAAAGGTGGATTTACTTATAAATTTACCGGGAAGCATTTGTTTGATGCCAATGCGGGTTATATTACTCGTGCACCATCCTTACGAAACACCTTTTCTAATGCTCGGGTTAATAATAACATTGTGCCTGATATTACCGAAGAAAAAATCACTTCGTTCGATGCGAGTTATATCTTCCGTTCCCCAACGATTAAAGCACGGGTTACCGGATTCTATATTAAAACGGAAGATGCCAACGAAATCTCGTTTTATTATGCCGATGGGGTAACAGGCTTTACAGAAAGTTCTGAGTTTGTGAGTGAAATTCTTCAGGGGATTGATAAAAAACATTTAGGAGTTGAAACCGGTATTGAAGCTCAGGTAACACCAACGATTAAATTAAAAGGTGCGGCTTCTATCGGGCAGTATACTTACGATAATAACCCTAATTTAATTTTAACGGCCGATGCCGCCACAGCGCCTCAGGGACCTGCAAGTATGAAAGATTATAAAGTGGCAGGTGGTCCGCAAGGAGCGTATTCTGTTGGGTTTGAATATCGCGATCCGGATTACTGGTGGTTTGGTGCAACCGCAAATTTTTTCACAAATACTTATGTAGATATAAGTCCGTTAAACAGAACGGCTAATTTTTATAAAGATCCGGTAGACGGGTTACCTTTTAATGATTACGATGAGGACATTGCCAGAGAATTGTTAAAACAAGAACAGTTTGATGATTATATGGTAGTAAACCTTATTGGGGGTAAATCTTGGAAAATAGACGATTATTATGTTGGGTTCTTTGCAAGTATTGGTAACGTGCTGGATAAAGAATATAAAACAGGTGGTTTTGAACAGGGACGTGCAGCCAATTACAGAGAGTTAAGAGACGATGTAAATAACGATACTAGGGTATTCGGACCAAAATACTGGTATGGGCGTGGTGCAAATTATTTCCTTAATCTTTATTTCAGATTTTAAAGTATAAAAACATAAAGTATATGAATTGCGAAGCATTCAAAACAAATAAAAAAAATAATATCATGAAAACGACGAATATATATATAACCTTAGCATTAAGTTTTGTGCTAGTCTTCACCTCCTGTGTGCACGACGACGATTATTCTATTCCTAATTTAGAAATAGAAGAACCTAATATTACTGCCAATACAACCATTTCTATTGTAAAAGATATGTATGCAGGGAGTTTGGTAGATTTCGACGAAGCTAATAATGGTGGAGAATTAATCATTGAAGGTTACGTGGTGTCTAACGACGAGGCGGGTAACTTTTATAAAGTGCTAATTATTCAGGATAAACCTGAAGATCCAACCGCTGCGATTCAGTTAGATGTAGATGTTACCTCCTTGTATGCCTTATACAAACCGGGTCAAAAAATCTATGTGAAGTTAAACGGTTTAGGTATGGATGAGTTAAATAGTGTATTACATATTGGAGCGATTGAAGGGACCAGTGTTGGCAGAATTTCAGCATTTAATTACGATGATTATATTGTGCGTTCTGCTGAAGTAGCTACTATTGTTCCAAAAGTTATTACCCCATCTGAGTTTAGCGACAATTATATAAACATGTTGGTTCAAATTGATAATATGCAGTTAAATAGCTCTGAAGTGGGAGAGCCTTATGCCAATGCTGATAATACGTTTACAGTTAACAGATATTTGAAAAACTGTGATGATAATTCTCAAACTATTATTAGAAATAGTGGTTTCGCCGATTTTAAAAATGAATTATTTCCGGTGGGTCAAGGTGCTATTGTAGCGGTTTTTAGCAAGTATAATTCCGATTATCAGCTGTTCATTCGTGATACCGAGGATGTGATGTTCGATGGAAGCCGTTGCGATCCGTTATTTGAAGATTCTTTCTCTTCCGGAAATTTGAATAAATGGACAACCTACAGTGTTGTTGGAGATCAGGTTTGGTATTACAATACCTTTGGAAATCCAAACGATAGTGCTACAATGTCGGGTTATAGTAGTGGTAATAAAGACAATGAAGACTGGTTAATTTCAAAAGCCATTGATTTATCAAGCGTAACTTCTGCAACCTTAACGTTCCAGACGGTGAAGCGTTATGCCGGTAACGACATTGAATTGTATATGTGTACCGACTATATGGGAGGCGATCCTACAACCGATGGTACCTGGGTGCAACTGACTGCCGATTTCGATACCAATATAAATAGCTGGTCCTCATGGACCGATTCTGGCGATGTCGATGTATCGGTCGCTGCCGGAGGAAATCTGTTTATTGCGTTTAAATATACATCTACCACTTCGGCTTCTTCAACCTATGAAATAGATAATGTTCAGGTGTTTGGTGAATAGTCTGTTGAAATTTAAATCATATAAAAGAAACCGCCCTTTCAGGCGGTTTTTTTTATGTCTTAGTTTTTCTTAAAAATAGCGTATACCGGAAAATGGTCGCTGTAACCACCGTGATATTTAGTGCCTACATACGTTCTGAATGGTGTGCCTTTAAATTTTCCATCAAATTGTTTTAAAAAGTCTTCATCGAAAATATTCGCGGAATAAAATTCTAAGCTATTAGGGGTGTTTTCGAAGAAGTTTGTAGAAATGATAATCTGGTCGAACAAATTCCATTGGCGGCTATGGTACGTTGTTCCCCGGCTATACGAGCGAAGCGTTTCCATAGGGTTGTACAGGTTTTGTGCCTCAACCAACGATTTAATACTTATGCTTGATGGATCGTCGTTAAAATCGCCCATAATAATAAGTTTGGCTTCAGGTTGTACTTGTCTTAATTCATCAATAACTTCACTTAAGCGTTTTGATGCCACAATGCGTTTAGGCTCTGTTTCTTTTTCACCTTCGCGCCTCGACGACCAGTGATTAACAAGTATCTGAACCGGTAACCCATCTAATAAACCAGAAACCAGTAAAATGTCTCGGGTATAATCCTGAGATCCATCATCGTCAAATAAAGTTATGGTATAGGTTTCAGAATTGGTGACTTCAAATACATCACGATCGTAAATTAACGCCACATCAATACCGCGCTCGTCGGGTGAGTTATAATGTACATAACCGTAATTATAATCTTGTAAGTGTTTGAATTCTATTAATGCTTTTATGGCGGTAGCATTTTCAACTTCTGCGATTCCAATTAATGCCGGATGTTTTCCAGTTTCCTTCCGACCGATATTAGAAATGGCATAACTTAATTTACGTAGCTTATTTTCATAACGCTTTGGTGTCCACTTTTTTTTAGAAATGGGTAAAAAATCGTTGTCGTTGGTATATTGATCGTCGTAAATATCGAACAGGTTTTCAAGATTGTAAAATGCCGTAGTGTGTAACTCGGGTCTTACTTCAACATCATCAAAATCGGTCATAGTATGCTTTTATTTCGGACTAAAAATATAAAAATTAAAATGGATGCAATTATGTAACTTTGCATATTATTTATAAGTATGTTAGAGAAAAAAGATATAAACTTAGAGAAAGCTGTACTAATTGGTATTGTAACTAAAGATCAGGATGAAGCCAAATCTAAAGAGTATTTAGATGAGCTAGAGTTTTTAACTTATACCGCTGGTGGTGAAGTTGTAAAACGCTTTACTCAGAAAATGGATATGCCAAATTCTAAAACTTTTATTGGTACAGGTAAGATTGAAGATGTTAAAGAGTTTATTGAAGAAAATGATATAGGTACAGCCATTTTTGATGACGAATTATCGGCAGCTCAGGAGCGTAACATTAGTAAAATATTAAATTGCAAGGTATTAGATCGAACCAATTTAATTCTTGATATTTTTGCGCAGCGAGCGCAAACCAGTTATGCCCGTACACAGGTGGAGTTGGCACAGTGTGAATACTTACTACCACGTTTAAGAGGTATGTGGACCCACCTTGAGCGTCAAAAAGGGGGTATTGGAATGCGTGGACCTGGTGAAACCGAGATAGAAACCGATAGGCGTATTGTTCGTGATAAAATTTCCTTACTTAAAGAACGTATAAAAACCATCGATAAGCAAATGTCTGTGCAACGCGGTAATCGAGGAGCTATGGTACGTGTGGCCCTTGTTGGATATACCAATGTTGGGAAATCGACTTTAATGAATGTAATAAGTAAAAGTGAAGTGTTTGCCGAAAACAAGCTGTTCGCTACGCTTGATACGACCGTTAGAAAAGTGGTGATTCAGAATTTACCGTTCTTATTAAGTGATACCGTAGGATTCATTCGAAAATTACCAACACAGCTGGTAGAGAGTTTTAAAAGTACACTTGATGAGGTTCGTGAAGCCGATTTATTATTACATGTAGTCGATATTTCACATCCTAATTTTGAAGAACATATCGAGTCAGTAAATAAAATTTTGGGAGAGATTGACAGTGTCAATAAGCCTACCATTATGGTGTTTAATAAAATTGATGCCTATAAGCCAGAACCATTTGAAAGTGATGATGAGCTTGATATCGAACGCACTAAAAGACACTATTCGCTGGAGGAATGGAAGAAAACCTGGATGAGTAAAATGGGGGAGAATGCCTTATTTATTTCGGCTGTAAATAAAGAAAATTTAGAAGATTTTAAAAAGCGAGTGTATAATGAAGTGCGTGAAATTCATATCACCCGTTTCCCTTATAATAATTTTCTTTACCCTGATTACGACGAAAATATCGATTCCTAACGTATATAATCCAGGAACCCAAAAAGGTTAGATTAATGAAATTACTATTAAAGCGAAAGTGGATTAGATGGGCGGTAATAGTAGGTGTTTCGGTTGTTGGCTTTTTTGCACTTATTTATGCGAGTGTATTTTTAGGTGTTTTTGGAAAGTTACCAACAAAGGAAGATTTAAGTTCTATTAAACAAGCCGAAGCAACGCAGCTACTTGATAAAGATGGTAAGCTTATCGGCAAGTATTACATTTACGATAGGCAACCATTGGAATTTGAAGATATTCCAAAAAATATAATTGATGCCTTAGTAGCTACTGAAGATGTTCGATTTTATGAGCATGACGGTGTCGATAATGTGAGTTTACTGCGTGTATTCGTTAAGAACATTATTCTTCGAGATAAATCTGCAGGTGGCGGAAGTACCATAACCCTTCAATTGGCTAAAAATTTATTCGGAAGGAAAAATTACGTTGTATTTAGTATGCTCATTAATAAGTTTAAGGAGTCTATTATTGCTAAACGTATCGAGGATATTTATTCTAAAAACGATATCCTCACCATGTATTTAAATACGGTACCCTTTCCTGATAATACCTACGGAATTGAAAGTGCTTCACGAAAGTTTTTCAATAAGCCAGCCATTGATTTAAATTATTCTGAGGCAGCTGCGTTAATAGGAACTTTAAAAGCCACCAGTTATTATAATCCAAGATTACATCCAGACCGCACGCAATCGCGCAGAGATGTGGTGTTTCAGCAAATGTATAAGTATGATTATTTAACAGAAGCCGAAGCTGATTCGTTAACTACTCAGGAACTGGTTTTAAATTACAAATCCTTTAATCACGATGTAGGTCTTGCTCCTTATTTCAGAGAAACTGTAAAAAAGGAACTCAAAGCAATATTAGATACATTGAAGAAACCGGATGGAGAACCTTACGACTTGTATCGAGACGGGCTGGTGGTTCATACTACTTTAGATTCCACAATGCAGGCTTTGGCTGAGGCGTCCATGACAGAACACTTAACCAGTTTACAAAAGGCACATGAGCTGTCATACGGGAAATATGCACCCTGGAACACAAAGAAAGTCGTTAATGCAGCTATAAAAACCTTACCAGCTTATAAAGCGTACAAAAGTAAGGGCTTAACCGATAAGCAGATTCAGGATTCTTTATCGGTAAAACGAAAAACCGAATTGTTCGAATGGAGAGGTGACACCATAAAAAATGTTTCAACTATTGATAGTTTAAAACATTACCTAAAATTTTTAAATACAGGTATGCTATCTATTGAGCCACAAACTGGAGCCATTAGAACCTACATTGGTGGTATTGATTACCGATTTTTTAAATACGATCACGTGTCGCAAAGTGAGCGTCAGGTGGGATCGACGTTTAAACCCTTTGTTTACACGGCGGCGATTGAAGACGGTATGAAACCGTGCACTTATTTTTCATTATCGGCAGTCACCTACACCGATTTTGACGACTGGACGCCTACCAATGCAGGAATAGATGAAAACGATGAGTATCTCAATTACAATCTGGAAACCGCTTTAAGTCAGTCGGTAAATACCATTGCCGTTAAGGTACTGAATAAAGTTGGTATTGAAAAGGTTGTTGAGCAAGCCGCTAAAATGGGCATTCAAAAGGAATTACCCGAAGAACCTTCTTTAGCTTTAGGCGTTGCTGAAATTAATCTGAAAGAATTAACCGGAGCTTACGCCAGCTATGTAAACGATAGTAAGCCAGTAAAACCGTATGCGATTACAAAAATAACCGATAAAAACGGACATGTTATTGCAGAGTTTAAACCAGATATAGCCGAAGAACAAGCCTACAGCGATTACACGCGCGAGGTGATGTTACAAATTATGCAATCGACGGTTAATACCGGAACCGCTACTCGTTTGCGTTCAAGTTATAATCTAACAAGCGACATTGCGGGAAAAACGGGAACCACGCAAAATAATAAAGATGGTTGGTTTGTTGGCATTACACCTAAACTGGTTACAGTAACCTGGGTTGGGAACGATAATCATAGCATTGGGTTTCGAACTACAGGTATTGGTCAGGGAGCAAATTCGGCATTGCCCATTTTTGCCAGATTTTATCAAAAACTAAATGCTGACTCCAATTTTAATGGAATCACTAAATCGAAGTTTGAAACACCTTCAGATGAAGTTTTACAAGACCTGGATTGTGAACCCGAAAAGCGCGATGGGTTCTTAAAACGATTGTTCGGAAACAAGAAAAAGGAACGTAAGTTTAAGAGGAAGTAGTGTTTTTTGTTAAAGTATTAGATTTTATTTTTTTCATCTAAATACTTTTCTTCTGAAATTGATTCAATAGAATCGATATTACCTTCTCTATTAATAAACACTTTAGTATACTGAGTCAAATGACTTGATGATTGATCGATTGAAGGGTCTATAACTGGGGTAGCTTCGACAACAATTTTTTCTTTTCCATATATGTAAGGAATATACCAGAATTTAGAATAAACAGTTCCATTCATTAAAGCGACACATCTAGGAAAGGCATCAATAGTGTTGCTAATGGCTCGATCAATTCTTACCTTTTTAGTAGGAAAAAGTATAATGATACTTGCTTTGTCTTCTCCTTCTGTTTTCTCAGAAGATTTTTTTAGTGAAGCTAATTTCTCAAGTTCTATATCCTTCGTTGAAACAATTGTAAAGTTAAATAAGTTTCTAGAGCATCCGGTTAGGAATGTACAAGCAATTATCAAAATGATAAATCTTTTCATTAGATATTTCAGTTATTATTGTAGAATTTGACTAAGTTTTTAGCGCGGCAAATATAATTTTAATTCTTACAAAAAAGCGGTTGATTTAAATTTAAATCAACCGCTTTTTTTTAATATTATATGTTCTTGGTTTAGAACTTATAACTTAAACCAAAGGTGTAATAGCTTTGTAATTTATTGTCTAAATCGTCAAATCCTGTAGCTGTGGCAGGGTCTTGTGCTAAAGCAAAATCAAGAGCTTCCTGTCTGTTGTTACGTAAACCAAAATCGAAACCAACACCAATCATTTTCCATAGCGTGTAGCTAAACGAGTTGGTCCAGGTCCAGTTTGAGTAGTCGTTACTCTTATAACTCTGGAACATCGATAAGTTGGTTTTAAAGTTTACAGCACCAAAAGTTCTGGTGTAATCGGCAACAATTTTAGCCCCCAGAGACGATTCGTAAATGGTTTCTCCTTTGCTAAACACAAAGTTGTAGTTTAACGGGTGAATAACCACAACTAAATTGTTAATTGGTGTCCAGGTGGCACCAATACCCAAATCTAAATATCCCGGATTGTTAAAGTTGTCTAACAAGGTGGTGCGGTATTCCATTAATCCGGAAGCCGCCAACGATTTGGTAATGTTTCTACCGTAAAGCGACGATATGTTAAACACATCTGTCGTTGGGTCGAAACTACTATCGTCATTCGGGTCGTCTTTATCGTCTAATTTTACCCAGTTTAGGTTCGTAGTTAGGGCATTTCTCCAAAAGAATTTCTCCTGAATTAAATTTGCGTAAGCATTTAAAGTAAAGCCTATATTTCCCGACTGATTGTTTGGTGTGCCTTGTGAATACCAATTGCTAAAGTTCGAGAGACTTCCCCCAATAGTACCAAAGGCACCTTTTCTCCAGCCCGGTAGGGCATCTATTTTTGCTTGTATGGCTTTAACTTCGGCAGCTAGGGCGTCGGCTTCAGCTTTTTTTTCTTTCTTTTGAGCTTCAAGTTCTTCTTTTGTTTGCGCATTAACTGATATCATACCAATAAATAATGCCAAGAGTAAAAGTGTTTTTTTCATATTGGTTTGTTTATGAATGGAGTATAAATATAATTTTAAATTAAAAGACTTACAACAGATACCGTAAATCTTACGACTTAAGACACTAGTTTTTTACGATGGTCACTTAAAATTATTTGTTTTTATAAAGCGGAACCGAAGAACAGGCCTCTCCATACATGATAGATTTTGCTACTGGTTTTAATTTTGAAGCCAGCATGATGTAGGCATTTTGTGGTACTGGTTTTTTAGAACAGCCTTTAATGATAATCGGCTTATCAGCGTATTCACTTACCTCTAAATTATTGATGATGTTTTGGTAAACACTGGTTTCTAAATCTTCTAACGAACCAATAACAATATGCTTAGCGAAAGGCTCTAAATGTAAACTGATAAGCATAAAAGCCCAACCCGGAATAATAGCATCGCTACTGCAAGATAAAGCCACATAACAGTTTTCGTATTTCGACCAGTCATGGGCAGCAACCTGATCTCTAAAATCTTTTTCACGAAGTACAAAGCCTTCAAAAAGCCAGTCTTTAATATCGAAAACGATACGTGGCCCTTTTGGATAGTAGTCTTCAAGGTCAATAGTTACCAGTTTGCTGTTCGCTACGCGATTTATAATCTCATCTGCCATAATGCAAATTTAAATAAATTAAAAAGAGTTATTGTAATAATTTGTAGGTCTCGACTGCGCTCGACCTGACACTGTTTTTTTATTGATACCCTTCAGCCTGAAGCGAGAACAAATGCGCATATAAATCGTTGTTTCTCATAAGTTCTTCGTGGGTGCCGAGTTCCAGAACTTTGCCATCTTCTAAAACCAGAATGCGATCGGCTTGTCTTACGGTACTAAAACGGTGTGAAATAATGATGCTGGTTTTGCCTTCGGTAAGGCCAATAAAACGTGTAAATACATCGCTTTCCGCTTTGGCATCTAAGGCAGAAGTTGGTTCATCTAAAATCATCACTTCGGCATTTTTCATATAGGCACGGGCCAAAGCAACCTTTTGCCATTGCCCGCCAGAAAGGTCTTGTCCGTTGGCGAAACGTTTCCCTAATTGCTGATTGTAACCATGTTTTAATTCGTTCACCACCGAATCGGCTAAACTTAATTCGGCAGCGTTTTCAATTTTTGTCTGGTTATCCAGTTCATCGATATCCCCAATTGCAATATTTTCTTTAATAGTAAATTCATATCTAAAGAAATCCTGAAAAATCACCCCAAAAAAGGCTTGGTATTCTGCTTTGTTAAATCGGTTAATGTTAATGCCATCTAACAAAATATCTCCCGAAGTTGGTTCGTAAAAGCGCAATAACAATTTGGTTAACGTGGTTTTACCGGCGCCATTTTGCCCTACAAAGGCCAATTTTTCTCCAGCTTTAAGGGTGAAATTAATGTCTTTTAAAATCTCATGATCTGAACCAGGATATGAGAAATGCACATTTTTAAATGTGAATCCTTCTTTTATTTTCTTCGGAAGCGGCATATCTTCTTCGGTTTTCGATGCAACTGAAATGTCAATAAAATCGAAATAATCTTTTAGGTATAAAGCACTTTCAGAAATTCGTGTGAAACGTGAAAAGAACTCTTGAAGGTTTTTCATTAAACGGTTGAAAGACCCTGATAAAAACGTAAGTTCACCAATAGAAATGGCACCTGAAAGTACACGGTAAATAATAAACACATAAGCGCCATAATAACTTAAAGAACCCAAAACGTTGAATAAAAATCCTAAAGCCGAGCGTTTAACGGCCAAGGTTCGGTTAAGTTCGTAATATTCTTCCGAAAGGTTTTTAAAGCGATCGACAATAAAATCGGTTAAACCAAAAAGTTTAATTTCTTTAGCGGTTTTGTCGTTGGCGCCAATAAAACGTAAATAGTCTAACTGGCGGCGTTCGGCAGTCCAGCTTCGTGCCAGAGAGTATTCTTGTTGGCTAAAACGAACTTCGTTAATAAACGATGGAATAATACTCAGGATTAACAGTAAAATTAAATACGGTTCGAAGTACACCAATCCGGCAATTAAAGTGGCTATCGAAACGGCACTTTGCGCCTGGCCAAGCACATTACTCATAAGGCCAACACGGCCTGTAGTTTGTGTTCTGGCGCGTTCCAGTTTATCATAAAATTCAGAATCTTCTAATAAACTAATATTAATTTGATTCGTTTTTTTTATGATGGTTACCGAGGTGGCAATATTGTATTCGTCGCCCAATAATCCGTCGGTTAACGAAATGGCTCTACTTATTAAATCGGATAAAATAACTAAAGCAAATTCAATGGCAACGTAAGTCCAAAGTTGGGTATAGTCGCGAACATCAAGAGCAATTTGATGTATAATTTCGTCGATAATTAATTTACCAACCCATAAAACAATAACGGGGAGTAGCGCGCCAATAAGTCGGCAAAATGCCGAGAGCAGGAATAGTTTTTTATTGACATTCCAGATTTCTTTAAAGAACCTCGGAATGTATGTAAGTGCATTAAAAGACGACTTTAAATTTGTTTTTTTACCGCCGTCTTTTAATGATTTAGGTGTGCGTTTAGCCATCTAAAATTTATTATTAAAGCATGCCCAATTCTAATTTGGCTTCTTCACTCATTAAATCCTGAGTCCATGGCGGATCGAAAGTAATTTCTACCTCGGCACTGTTTACATCGTTTAATGATTTTATTTTTTCTTCAACCTCAAGAGGTAACGTTTCTGCTACAGGGCAGTTAGGTGTGGTTAAAGTCATTAAGATTTTAACATCGTAATCTTCATTTACAAAAACATCATAGATTAACCCTAATTCATAGATGTCCACAGGAATTTCCGGGTCGTAAATGGTTTTTAAAACGTTAACTATTTTTTCGCCTAAATCGGCAGTGTCAATTGCTTCGCTCATATTTTGAATGTTTAAAGGCTTAGTCGGATTCCGATAAGCGACTTAACGAATATTATTATTTTATTTGTGTCTGGTATGCGATGGCATACATTTTAAGTTGTTTTATCATACTAACCAAACCGTTGGCTCGGGTAGGTGATAAGTGTTCTTTTAAGCCAATTTTGTCTATAAAACTCATATCGGCATCGATAATGTCTTTTGGGTGCTGGTTTGAAAAGACACGAATTAAAATAGCAATAATACCTTTAGTAATGATGGCATCACTATCGGCAGTAAATTCTACTTTATCGTCCTGCATTTCGGCATGTACCCAAACTTTACTCTGGCAACCTTTAATAATATTGCTATCGGTTTTATATTGCTCGTCAATTAGGGGTAAGTCTTTCCCTAAATCAATCATATATTGGTAACGTTCTTCCCAATCTTCAAACATTGAGAACTCGTCAATAATTTCATTCTGAATTTCTTCTATAGTCACAATCTCAAATTTTATGTAAAAATACAATAAGAAAATTAGCTATTCAATGTTTTCTGTAATAGATAGTATTTCTTTAACAAGTTCGGCGATTTCCTGTGGCGGATTACCATGATCGAACGGCTGACTTTCATAAACCGAATCCTGATAGGTGATTTTAAGTTTTGCGATGGCAGCAGCATCATACATACGTTTATCTGAAGGGGCTTTTAAATTTGGAATATAGGGAATATCGACAGTTTTTAAGGTGTTGTAAATGGAAGTCCAGTTTTCTTCAGAACAGGGTTTTACTAAAGCTTTGGAGGCTCTTTTTTTTTGAAATGATATTTCTTTTTTATTGATAATGATGTTCTTATATGTACCTCTTGATATTGCTGAATACTCTATAGAAATAGTATCCTGGTTTATGTTTGAGTCGTTACAGCCATTTAGATTTAGAGTGATAGCGATAATCAAGGTTAATAGTTTCATAGCTCAAGTTTTGTTATTTAATAATACAAAAAAGACGCCAAAGTTGGCGTCTTTTATAATTTTATGAGGGTTTTATTTAGTTTCCAACCATAGATGCTCTTGAGCCTCCATCGGTAAATATGGCACGCATTCTGTTGGTTTGACCATCGGTAAACATATACATACAGGCATCGTCGGTATAATCCATATAATTCATGGTCATATCAGGAGTTTGACAACTAACTGAAGGGTAGGTAGGGCAACCGTAGTTGGCACCTCCGGCGCTTGGTGTATCTTCCACAAAATCATCTTGACGACATCTGCCGTCACCCCAGATATGTCTGAGGTTTAAGTAGTGACCAACTTCGTGAGTTGCAGTTCTACCTTCGTTATATGGAGCAGCCTTTCCACCAGGTAAACTTTCATGTAATAAAACAATACCGTCGGTTGCTAAATTGCCTCCAGGGAATTGGGCATATCCTAAAATACCTCCGCCAATATTACAAACCCAGATGTTTAAATGTGTTTCTGGAGTTGTTGGGGGATATGCGGCTTTGACTGCATCATTGGTTCCCCAAGAACTTTTTGGATCGTCATATCTGTAGGTGCCCGCCAAGGTGAAATGAATGTCAGTTGTGGTAACATCGTTAATGAAGTCCGTAGCTCCACTTGGTAGTTGGTTTGTGTTTTTGGTGTTAAAATCATCATTCAATACTGCGATTTGTGAACTTATCTGCTGATTAGAAACTGCGTTAGCATCTGGCAATACAATATGTACATATACAGGAATATTGATTGAACCTAAGCCGTCTTCTACAAGTGTTACATCAACATCTGTGCTTCCGGTATCTCCACCGCCACCACCAGGATTGGTAGGTTTTCCTTTAGCTGTTATGAATTTACGGGTATGATACTCAATAGCGTACATTTTTTGTTCTAAACCCGGATTTTCCTGAAGCTGACGGTTAAGGACGTTCATGGTGTAGCAAGGGGTGAGCGTGTTTTTTGAAGTGGCTGATTTTGCTATGGCATCATCAAACTCGGTGTAAACATAAAAATCACTCATGTCAATTTCTTGTTCCTGAGTGAGTTCGTTTTTTTCGCTCTCACAGGCCACAAATAGTAATCCTAAAGCAGCCATGCTTAAAATTAATTTTTTCATTTTTTAAATTTAATTTGAATTAGTCGGCTTTGAAGATAGGACATTTTTAGAGTTTAATCACTCTATAGAGAAAATTATTGTTAATAATTCGACAAAATACATGTTTTTGTTAATTATATAACAATTATGAAAGAAAAATAGTGTGGCACTAATTGTTACTGATTTAAAAATCAGTTGAATAAATAAAAAAGAAAATGATTCAGAATTTAAGAAAGCATCATTTTAGCTTTTTTAACACCAGTAACTAAAGCATCGATTTCTGCTTTGGTGTTATAAAAGGCAAAAGAAGCTCTAACCGTACCAGGAATACTGTAAAAATTCATGATAGGTTGTGCACAGTGGTGACCCGTACGCACAGCAATGCCTAATTTGTCTAAAATGGTTCCTACATCGTATGGATGAATACCATCCAGATTAAACGAAATTACAGATGTTTTGTGTTTTGAAGTACCGTAGATGGTTAAGCCTTCTATGGTTAACAATTGTTTGGTCGCGTATTCTAAAAGTTCGTGTTCGTAGGCTGCTATTGCATCGAATCCAATAGCATTCATATAATCAACGGCAGCTCCAAAAGCGATACCACCACAAATATTTGGGGTTCCAGCTTCGAATTTATGAGGTAAATCGGCGTAAGTGGTTTTTTCGAAGGTCACTTCGGCAATCATTTCGCCTCCACCTTGATACGGTGGTAATTTTTTTAACCATGCTTCTTTACCATAAAGCATACCCTGACCTGTTGGTCCACACATTTTATGTGCAGAAGCAACGTAAAAATCAACATCAAGTGCCTGTACGTCGGGTTTGATATGTGGTGTTGATTGTGCACCATCAATTAAAACAGCGGCACCAACTAAGTGCGCTTGTTTGATAATATATTCAATAGGATTTATGGTTCCTAAAGCATTAGAAATATGATTGACGAAAACCAGTTTGGTTTTATTTGAAAGCAGATTGTCGAATTCAGAAATCACCAATTCACCATCCTGATTCATTGGGATGACTTTTAAGGATGCTCCTGTGCGTTCGCAAAGCATTTGCCAAGGCACAATATTACTGTGGTGCTCTAAAGCTGAAACGATAATTTCATCGTCTTTTGTTAATAGTGATGAAAATCCGTTAGCAACTAAATTGATACCATGTGTAGTACCTGATGTGAAAATGATTTCGTGCGCATGTTTCGCATTGAAATGCGCCTGAATTTTTTGTCGGGCCTGCTCGTATTTATCGGTGGCTTCCTGACTTAACGTATGTACACCACGATGAATGTTGGCATTGTAGTTTGAGTAATAGTCTACAATGGCATCAATAACCTGTTGAGGTGTTTGCGAAGTTGCAGCATTATCAAAATATACTAAAGGTTTACCGTTTACTTTTCGTGAAAGAATAGGGAAGTCTTTTCGTATGGTTTCTACATTAAACATAGTTGGTGAGTTTAGCCCCGATAGAGGTATTTGTTGAAGCTCTTCCCGACAGGTGTCGGGAAAGCGACTACCGATAGCGGGAAAAGCTTCAAAATAATTTTACAGATCGAATCCGATATTAACGCCTAATTTGTTAGCGATAAGCTTGGTGATACGTTGTTTTATTTCTGGAATCTTTACCGAACTTAAAACGTTATTACTGAACGCATACATTAAAAGTCCTTTGGCTTCTTTTTCTGGAATTCCGCGTGAACGCATGTAGAACATAGCGCTTTCGTCTAACTGACCAATCGTACAACCGTGAGAACATTTTACATCGTCGGCAAAAATCTCTAATTGTGGTTTGGTGTTAATCGTCGCTTTATCGCTAACTAAAATGTTATTGTTAGCCTGGAAGGCATTGGTTTTTTGCGCTTCTTTTTCAACAACAACTTTACCATTAAATACGCCAACGGCATTATCGTCGAAAATACCTTTGTAATCCTGGTGGCTTTCGCAGTTAGGCTCGATATGGTGTACTAAAGTGTTGTGATCTACATGTTGTTTATCGCCAATAATAGTCACACCTTTTAGCGTAGAATCGATACGTTCTCCGTTTTGGAAGAAGTTAAGGTTGTTACGTGTTAATTTACCTCCGAAACTAAACGTATGCACAGAAGCATGACTTTCGCGTTTTTGGTTGATAAAGGTATTATCAATCAATGACGCATTAAGGTTGTCATTCTGAATTTTGTAATAATCAACAATAGCGCGTTTATTAGCAAAAATTTCAGTAACACTGTTGGTTAAAACCGGGTTATCGGTTAAACTTTGGTGACGCTCGATGATTTGTACGTGAGAATTCTCGTCAACAACAATTAAGTTACGAGGTTGTAGCATAGTAGCCGCTTCACTTCCTGTAGAAAAATGTACAATTTGAATTGGTTTTTCTACCACTTTGTTTTTTGGAATGTGAATGAAAGCACCTTCGCTTGAAAATGCTGTGTTTAAAGATGTTAAACTGTCTTTGCTCGCTGCTTTGTTAAAGTAATTCTCGATAATCAAACGGTATTTAGGTTTGCTTAATGCCGCAGACATTAAACATACATCCATACCATCGTGCGTAGTTTGCGATAGGTGTGATGAATATTTACCATCGATAAAAACAATTTTATAACTGTCGATATCGTGAATGAAATATTTTTTTACATCGCTATATTCTACAGCAACTTCCTGTTTAGGGAAAATGCTATAGTCTTGTTTTAAAATACTGTTTAAAGAGGTATATTTCCAGGCTTCGTCTTTTTTAGATGGAAAACCTTGTTCCTCGAATATTTTGATAGCATCGGTTCTAACATCGTGAACGTACGCATCGACATCGACACGGTTTTCGAAGGCTAGAAATGATGATACTAATTTATCTTTTAAATCCATTTGCTCGGTTTATTTAGCGTTCACTTCTTCTTTAATCCAGTCGTAACCTTTCTCTTCTAATTCGTGAGCTAATTCTTTTCCTCCAGATTTAACAATACGTCCGTTGTATAAAACGTGAACGAAATCCGGTACGATATAATCTAATAAACGTTGGTAGTGTGTAATAACTACAACCGCATTATTTTCATTTTTTAATTTATTAACTCCGTTAGCAACAATACGTAACGCATCGATATCTAAACCAGAGTCAGTTTCATCAAGAATAGCTAATTTAGGATCTAACATAGCCATTTGGAAAATCTCGTTACGTTTCTTTTCACCACCAGAGAAACCTTCATTTAAAGAACGCGATAAAAATTTACGATCGATTTCTAAAAGCTCCGATTTCTCACGGATTAATTTTAGCATGTCTTTAGCAGGCATTTCTTCTAATCCTTGAGCTTTACGAGTTTCGTTAATAGCAGTTTTCATGAAGTTTGTTACTGAAACTCCAGGAATTTCTACAGGATATTGAAACGATAAGAAGATACCTTTGTGTGCGCGCTCTTCAGCAGCTAATTCGTCAATATCTTCACCTTCAAAAATGATGCTACCATCGGTAACTTCGTACTCTTCTTTTCCAGCGATTACAGATGATAAGGTACTTTTACCTGAACCGTTTGGTCCCATTATAGCGTGTACTTCACCTGGTTTTACTTCAAGGTTAATACCTCTTAAAATCGCTTTATCCTCAACACGAGCGTGTAAATTCTCAATTTTTAACATAACTATTCTTGTCCTAGTTTTACAACATTGTTACTCTCTGGATTGGGTTTAGAAACGTTTAATATTTCAACCACTTCAACTTTATTATCCCAAAGAATTTTATCGTCTTTTTTATTTGTGATTTTTCCTCTTATTTCTACCGGAACCATATCGGTAGGTTCCTGTTTATATTTTTCGGCAAGCTTATTAAGCTCTTTCATTTTATCGGTAATAAATACTCCATAAATATCGGCATGTGTTTGTATTACGGCTGCACCATCGAAATACACAAAGTCACCTTTTAAAAGGGTTAACCCATCGCTTTGTTTCGCGGTTCTTTCAGGGCTATCGGCTGTGATTGTTTCTTCGGTAGTTTCTGTTTTTTTATCGCTTTTACACGCCGTTAAAACAGAAAGAGTTAACAGTAAAACAAATGTTTTTTTCATGCTATAGAGATTTATCCAACACTTCCTTCTAAGCTAATTTCTAATAATTTTTGAGCCTCAACAGCGAATTCCATAGGTAACTTATTAAGTACCTCTTTACTGAATCCGTTTACGATAAGCGCAATCGCTTTTTCGGTATCAATACCACGTTGGTTACAATAAAAAATCTGGTCTTCACCAATTTTACTTGTTGTAGCCTCGTGCTCGATTTGAGCCGTTTTATTTTTAGCTTCGATGTACGGGAAGGTATGTGCACCACACTCGTTACCCATAAGTAAACTGTCACATTGCGAGAAGTTACGAGCGTTTTCGGCACGACTTGCAATTTGTACTAATCCACGGTATGAGTTTTGTGATTTACCTGCTGAAATACCTTTTGAAATAATGGTAGATTTTGTGTTTTTACCAAGGTGAATCATTTTCGTGCCAGTATCGGCTTGCTGGAAGTTGTTAGTTACCGCTATTGAGTAAAACTCACCAACCGAATTATCTCCTTTTAATACACATGAAGGGTATTTCCATGTTACAGCACTTCCGGTTTCTACCTGTGTCCAGGAGATTTTTGCGTTCTTTTCACATAAACCACGTTTGGTAACAAAGTTGTAAACCCCACCTTTACCTTCTGCATTTCCAGGGAACCAGTTTTGTACGGTACTGTATTTAATTTCAGCATCGTCTAAAGCAATAAGCTCAACAACGGCAGCATGTAGTTGGTTTTCATCACGACTTGGTGCTGTACAACCTTCAAGGTAACTTACGTAACTGCCTTCATCAGCAATCACTAAAGTTCTTTCAAACTGACCAGTTCCAGCCTGATTGATACGGAAATACGTTGATAATTCCATCGGGCATCTAACGCCTTTTGGAATGTAACAGAAACTTCCATCACTAAATACCGCACTGTTTAATGCCGCGTAGAAGTTATCTGTTTTGGGAACTACAGTTCCGATATATTTTTTAACTAATTCCGGGTGTTCTTTAATTGCCTCAGAAATCGAGCAGAAAATAATACCTTGTTCAGCTAAGGTTTTCTTGAAGGTAGTAGCTACCGATACAGAATCGACAACCACATCCATAGCTACACCAGCTAATTTCTTTTGTTCATCTAAAGAGATACCTAATTTTTCGAAAGTTGCCAGTAATTCTGGATCAACCTCGTCTAAACTATCGTATTTAGGCTTTTTATTTGGTGCTGAATAATACGAAATAGCTTGGAAATCTGGTTTTTCGTAGTGTACGTTAGCCCATTCCGGCTCGGTCATACCTTGCCAGATACGAAATGCTTCTAAACGCCACTCGGTCATCCATTCCGGCTCCTCTTTTTTTACAGAAATAGCACGTACTATGTCTTCATTTAAACCAACAGGGAATGTTTCAGATTCAATATCGGTGTAAAATCCGTATTCGTATTCTTTAGTCTTAAGTTCTTCTCTTAAATCGTCTTCAGTATATTTACTCATCAGTCTTCAATTATAGATTTAAAGTGAAAAAGATTCACCACAACCACAAGTTCTGTTGGCATTCGGGTTGTTAAATACAAATCCGGTACCGTTTAAACCTCCGGAATATTCCAGAGTCGTTCCTATTAGGTATAAAAAGCTTTTTTTGTCAACAATAATTTGAACACCATTGTCTTCAAAAACTTTATCGTCTTCCACTTTTTCTTTATCAAACTTTAAATCGTAAGATAGCCCAGAACAACCGCCACTTTTTACCCCAACACGGATATAATCGGTAGTCGGGTCAAAGCCATCTTCCTGCATAAGCTCGATAACTTTTTTCTTAGCTGTTTCAGAAACTTTTATCATAATTATCTATATAAAAATATATATTGTCAAAATTGACTGCAAATATACAATATAAGTCGCGGATTACCATAGAGCCTAACATTATATTAGTATATAGTTTTATAGGTTTTTCTTATTGTTTGAAAAATCAGGTGTTTGTTGTATATTTTTAGTTATTAGGCGAATAATTTGAATTTTTATTAGGCTTTTGATATTCCATTATCTAAATAAGCTTCTTATTTTTGCAGCATGATAGAAGATAAAAACCAGCAGCGTACAGATTTAAGTACTTTAGGAGAGTTTGGATTGATAGACCACCTGACTAAGAATTTTGTTATAAATCATAAATCGACCGTAAAAGGTATTGGTGATGACGCCGCGGTGCTTGATTTTAAGAAAAAAGTTGTTGTAACAACCGATTTATTAGTTGAAGGCGTACACTTCGATTTAAGTTATATGCCTTTAAAACACTTAGGTTATAAGTCGGTGATTGTGAATCTATCTGATGTGTATGCTATGAATGCTACGGCTACACAAATTACCGTATCTATTGCAGTTTCGAATCGTTTTCCTTTAGAGGCTTTAGAAGAAATTTATGCAGGTATTGAAACGGCTGCCAAAATTTACAATATTGATGTTATTGGAGGAGATACAACATCTTCAAATAAAGGCCTTTTAATTTCTGTAACGGCTTTAGGTGAAGTAGAAAATGAGGTATACCGCAGTGGAGCAAAACCTAACGATTTATTAGTGGTTACCGGAGATTTGGGAGCAGCGTACATGGGGTTACAAGTGTTAGAACGCGAAAAGGAAGTGTTTAAAGTTAACCCTAATATTCAACCGGATTTAGATCAGTATACATACTTAATCGAGCGTCAGTTAAAACCTGAAGCTAGAAAGGATATTGTTAAGTTGCTTAACGATTTAGATGTGAAGCCAACATCGATGATTGATATTAGCGACGGCTTGTCTTCTGAAATTATGCATATCTGTAAGCAAAGTAAGGTAGGTTGCGATTTATATGAATCTAAAATTCCTTTAGATCCTCAGGTGATTTCTACATGCGAAGAATTTAATATTGATAGTACTACAGTGGCTCTAAACGGGGGCGAGGATTATGAATTGTTAATGACGATTTCTCAAGACGATTATCCTAAAATTAAAGCAAATCCTAATTTAACCATTATTGGTTATATGACCGAGGAAAGTGCTGGAATGCATCTGGTAACAAGGGCAGAAACTAAAATTCCTATTAAAGCTCAGGGTTGGAAAAACTTTAACGAGTAATTAATTTTTAGGTATTTTTTTTTTTTTTTTTTTTGAAGCCTGATGTTTTAATAGAGGCGTAGGGAGATGTGTTTAGAGTGTTGTGAACCCTAAATTTTGTCGGAATAAAAAGCAAATTGGAATTCAGGAGGTTAATATACAGAAGAGGCGATAACTTTTCTTTGTTTACGTTCCATTCTTGAGTGGTGAATACGCTCTAAAATAGCGTTGATTTCCTGAAACTTTGGTGTTAATTCAATTAAATTGCCGTTGCTATTTGTAGTTAACTGCTTTTTGCAATGTGAACAGGTGTATTCTTTAACATGATACGTCACTTGCTTCGTTACTTTGTAGTTATGGCCGAAAAGACTACAGTACATTTTCGGTATAAATGCTGGGGTGTTTGTAGTTGTTTTCATGGTTTTTGTGGTTAATTTGTTGATTTAAACTTAGTTAAAAAAAGCAAACAAACGACAAAATGCTATAAATTTTCGATGAAATGCAATGTGTTAGATGAAAATTCTTTCATATTTTCAATATGAGCCATATGTCCGTCTGGAAATTCAACAACTTTTACATCTCTGTGTTTGGTTTGACTGATTAGGTTATTATAGTCAAGAACAGGGTCTTTTTTACTGATCATCATGAGTTTATCAAATTCATGAGCTTCCAGAATATGTTCCCGGTTTGGTCTTATTTTCATCCCTTCCAGAGCTGCAATAATCCCTTGAAGCGGTGTTAGCAAAGCATTGTCGACAACCTCTTTTATCTTTTCCGCGTATATTTTTCTGTTTTTTGGTCGGAATAAATTATTAACGGCAATCCTTATAAAGGTTCTATGGTTTTGTTTTACCGCTTCAATGGCTCGGTCTCTACCTAATTTCCTTTCAGGGTTGTCTTCTTTAGCTGTAGAATTCATTAAACAAATACCATTTACTCTTTTAGGATGTTTCTCAGCGAATGCTAAAGCTACATAGCCTCCCATAGAATGTCCGATAAATGTTGCTTTTTCAATATTTAAATGATTTAATAACGCTTCTACAGTTTCTGCCATAAGTTCCATAGAATGAACATATCCCAGACATCCGGTTTCACCATGACCTAAAAGGTCTATACAAATTATACGATGCTTTTTTGAAAATTCCGGAAGGAAAGGCTCCCACATGGTTTTGTTTTCTAAAAAGCCGTGAAGTAAAACTATCGCGTTGCCTGTCCCGTTATCGGTATAGCTTATTGAAGTGTTTTTGTAAACTAAATTCATAAACGGAGTTAAGCTTTAACCTTTTTAATGGCAGCAAAGGCTTTGTCTACAAATTCGTCTTCAACTAATATAGTAAACTCGTTTGTGGTTGAAATCACTTCATATAAAACAATGCCTTCCCAGGCTAAACGTTTAAAGAAGTGATAGTATAAACCTGCAATTTTAGAGTTGTCTTCCGGAAGGTTAACACAAATGGCCGATAACCCTGTTTGCGATGCTAAAAACGTTTCGTTACCTAAACATTCTTTAACAAAACCATCTAAACTGCTAGAAACAATCAGATTACTTTCGTGAATACCGCGGGTAAAGGTGTAGAATAATTTCGGTTCCTGATTGATGCGTTCTAAAATCTTGGCGTGATTATCAATAATCGTATCAGAATTTTTAACTGTAAAATCGGTTAGGTTTGAGCGTACGGTAATATCTCCCAAATTTTGCATTACCTTTTTCATCTTTACCGAATTGGATAATGTTGTTGGCGGATTATAACGTCTTAAAGCCATCATAATAGCGCCAGGTTTCACGTCTTTCTTTAGCATTTTACTAATAGGTTCGGTGAGCTCGATAGCTAAGGCGCTAAAATTTATTATGTTCCGCGAAAGCGCTTCCTCTAAATAAGGTTGTGTTATTAAAATGTCTTCAACACAGTTTGATACAGTCTTCATGTTAATTATTTAACAATATGTGCAAAAGTAAACATATTTTTTAATAAATATCTTTTTTATAGAAAGGAGTTATAGTTTAGCACTCAAAATAATGAAAATGAAGCTGGTAATAGGAATTTTCAACATAGTGAAAAAGTATTAGCCAGTAAAGAACACTAAATACATTAAGTATTCATTAATATGAAAGTATTAAAATTTGGAGGGACCTCGGTAGGGTCGGTAGAGAGTATTAGTAATGTGAAAAACATTATTAATGATGGAGATAAGAAAATTGTGGTATTATCGGCAATGTCTGGTACGACCAATCATTTAGTGTCTATAGCCAAGGATATTGAAGAAGGAAATGTTAGTGAAGCGGCTAATAAAGTAAATAGCCTTCATGAAACATATAAAGTAGTTGTAAATAACCTGTTAAATACCAATACAGAATTAAATGCCGATGTTCAGGCTTATGTTTCTGAAGTATTTGCTTTGTTGTTAGGAGCTACTGAAAAAGCCTTTACTCAAGTTTTAGAAAATGAAATTTTGGCACAAGGTGAAATTTTATCTACTTATATGGTAAATGCTTACTTAAAGCAAGAAGGTGTAAGTTCTACTTTATTGCCGGCTTTAAGTTTTATGCGTATTGATGCTGAAAAAGATCCGGATTTAAATTATATAAAATCGCATTTAAAAACGGTTTTAGAAAATGCTGAGGATGCTGAGATTTATATCACTCAAGGATTTATTTGTTTAGATGCTGAAGGTGAAATTTCTAACCTGCAACGTGGCGGAAGCGATTATACTGCGACTATTATTGGAGCAGCTATTATAGCTGAAGAGGTTCAAATCTGGACCGATATTGACGGTATGCATAACAACGACCCGAGATATGTTGAAAATACGAGGCCAATTTCAAATTTATCGTTTGATGAGGCGGCTGAGTTAGCGTATTTCGGAGCGAAAATTTTACATCCACAAACGGTAACGCCGGTAAGAGAAGATAATATTCCGGTGCGTTTAAAGAATACAATGAACCCTGAGGCTCATGGTACTTTAATTAACAATGATCATTCTGAAGTTGGTATTAAAGCTATTGCAGCAAAAGATGGTATCACTGCTATTAAGATTAAATCGGCGCGCATGTTAAATGCTCACGGTTTCTTAAAGAAAGTATTCGAAATATTTGAAGTTTATAAAACGTCAATCGATATGATTACAACTTCAGAAGTTGCTGTGTCGTTAACCATTGATGATGATAAAAACTTAGACAAGATTTTAGTTGAATTAGAAAAAATTGCAACTATTGAGGTCGATAAGGGACAAAGTATCGTATGTTTAGTAGGACACTCTGTGGTGAATCACCACGATACTTATAAGTTGTTCCAGATTTTACAAGATGTAAAAATTAGAATGATTTCATACGGGGGAAGTAACAATAATATTTCTCTATTAATCAATTCTAACGATAAAATAAAAACACTTAGCAAGCTAAACGATTATTTATTTGAATTAGTCACTCTGTAAATTATAATTTTAGTATTGTTAAAAAGGGTCGTTGCAAAACGACCCTTTCTTTTTTTTATAGTATTTAGATTGATGAATTAACTGTTCATTAAATCTTCAATTTCTTCAACTTCAATCGGGATGTTAGCCATTAAGTTTAATGGTTCTCCTTTTTCTTGAACTACAACATCGTCTTCTAAACGAATTCCGAAACCTTCATCAGGAATGTAAATACCAGGTTCAACAGTAAATACCATATTGGCTTGCATTGGTTCGGTTAAAATACCGTAATCGTGCGTGTCTAATCCCATGTGGTGAGATGTGCCGTGCATAAAGTATTTTTTATAAGCTGGCCAGTCTGGATTTTCGTTTTGTACATCGGCTTTGTCTAAAAGTCCTAAACCTAATAATTCCGAAGTCATCATTTTACCAACTTCAACGTGGTAGTCGGCCCAAATAGTTCCTGGCACAAGTAGTTTTGTAGCTTCGTTTTTAACACGTAATACAGCATTATAAACCGCTTTTTGTCTGTCGTTAAAACGACCGGAAACAGGAATTGTTCGACTTAAATCACTGGCATAGTTTGCATATTCGGCTGCAGTGTCAAATAAAATTAAATCACCGTCTTTACATTGCTGGTTGTTTTCAATGTAGTGTAACACATTGGCATTATTTCCTGCAGCAATAATTGGGGTGTAAGCAAATCCTTTTGAGCGGTTGCGTAAAAATTCGTGAGCCATTTCAGCTTCTATCTCGTATTCCCAAACACCTGGTTTTACAAATCCTAATACGCGACGAAATGCTTTTTCGGTAATATTACAGGCGTTTTGAATTAAGTCAATTTCAATCTGGTGTTTTACCGAACGTAGACGTTGTAAAATAGGATTGCTTTTCGCTACGCTGTGCGCTGGAAAAGTTTCCTTTAACCATTTGTTGAAACGATCTTCACGTGTTTGTGTTTCCACATTCGAGCGGTAGTGTTCGTTAGTGTTTACATAAACCGTATCACACTGTGACATTACTTCTTTGAAAATCTTGTTGAAATCCTGTAACCAGTATACGGTTTTGATTCCTGAAGTTTTAAAAGCCTGTTCTTTATCAAGTTTGGCACCTTCCCAAATAGCAATATGTTCGTTAGTTTCTGTTAAGAATAGTATTTCACGGTGTTTTGGGTTAGGACAATCCGGGAATAAAAGTAAAATACTTGATTCCTGATCGACACCGCTTAAATAAAAAATATTGCGATCCTGTTGAAACGGCATCGTACTATCGGCACCTATAGGGTAAATATCGTTAGAATTGAAAACAGCCAAACTATTCGGTTTCATTTGAGCTGTGAAATTCTTTCTGTTGTGAATAAATAGAGCGTTGTCTATTGGATGATATTTCATGTTCTGGAATATTAGATTTTGTGATTGACACAAAAGTAAAAAAATCAAATGTTAATAAATGTTATAATTGGAAATAAGGTACTTAGGTGTTTAATGGGAAATGAAATAGAAGGTTGATATTTAGGAAATTAAAGAAGTTGTAACATGTAAATTATGTAATCGATTACATAATTGAGTTTCAGTTTTTTTGTGATTCTTCTAAAGCGAATACTAAAGATTTGTTAAAGGAAATACTTAGGAATACTTGTTTAAGGTTTAAAGGGGTTGATTATTAAGGTGTTTTTATGCTGAAAATCTACGTATTTGCTTCTTTAAAACCATTCTAAATACGTAATAAAACAGACCTTAAAACTTGTCTAAATTAGGTGTCCTCATTACATTTGCATCCAGTATTAAACTAACTTCAAAATAATGAGCGGATTTTTTAAATCTTCGATTGGAAGAAAAGTAGCGATGGCATTATCGGCTTTCTTCCTAATGATTTTCTTATTTCAACATTTTGTAATAAACCTTTTATCTGTTTTTAGTGGTGACATCTTCAATGAAGTATCTCACCTTATGGGAACTAACTGGTTAATTCAATTTGTAATGCAACCAGTTTTAATTTTTGGTGTGGTATTCCACTTTATCATGGGATTCATCTTAGAAATTAAAAACAAAAAAGCACAAGGAGTAGCCTATGCTAAAAATAATGGAGCTGCAAACTCAACTTGGGTTAGTAGAAACATGATTTATAGTGGTTTGGTTATTTTAGCTTTTATCTTACTTCACTTTATCGATTTCTGGTTTCCGGAAATTAACACAAAGTACATTCAAGGCGATTGGTCTGGGGTACACGAAGGTGTTGAAGGGTACAGATATTTCCATGAATTACAGGAGAAATTTGTTAACCCGGCAAGAGTAGCTGCTTACGTAGTTGCGTTTGTGTTTTTAGCATTACACTTGTTACACGGTTTTACATCGGCATTCCAATCTATGGGAGCTACGGCTGGAAGAAAGAAAACATTACAAAACATTGGTAAAGCATATTCAATTATTATCCCAGCAGGATTTGTAATTATTGCGTTATACCATCATTTTAATCATATCCATTAATCTTAGATAATATGGCATTAGATTCAAAAGTACCAAAGGGTCCAATTAAAGATAAATGGACAGAGTATAAAAATCATATTAACCTGGTTAACCCGGCTAACAAACGTCACATCGATGTTATTGTTGTTGGTACTGGTTTAGCAGGAGGATCTGCAGCTGCTACTTTAGCAGAGTTAGGTTATAACGTAAAAGCATTTTGCTACCAGGATTCACCTCGTAGAGCACACTCTATTGCGGCACAAGGTGGTATTAATGCAGCGAAGAACTACCAAGGTGATGGTGACTCAACTTACAGATTATTTTACGATACTGTAAAAGGTGGAGATTACCGTTCTCGTGAGGCTAACGTTTACCGTTTGGCTGAAGTTTCAGCAAATATTATCGACCAATGTGTGGCTCAAGGGGTTCCTTTCGCCCGTGATTATGGTGGATTATTAGATAACCGTTCGTTCGGTGGTGTATTAGTATCACGTACATTTTACGCTAAAGGACAAACTGGTCAGCAGTTATTATTAGGAGCTTACTCGGCAATGAACAGACAAATTGCTCGTGGTAAAATTCAAATGTACAACCGTCACGAAATGCTTGATGTCGTAAAAGTTGATGGTAAAGCGCGTGGAATTATTGCTCGTAACTTAATTACAGGTGAAATTGAAAGACATTCAGCGCACGCTGTCGTTATAGCAACAGGAGGATACGGAAATGTTTATTTCTTATCAACCAATGCTATGGGATCTAACGCAACGGCTGCCTGGAAAATACATAAAAAAGGTGCGTATTTCGCAAATCCATGTTATACGCAAATTCACCCAACATGTATTCCACGTTCAGGAGATTATCAGTCTAAATTAACATTAATGTCTGAGTCTTTACGTAACGATGGTCGTATCTGGGTTCCTAAAAACATGGAAGACGTCATGGCTATTCGCGAAGGTCGTAAAAAACCAACCGATTTATCAGAAGACGAAAGAGATTATTACTTAGAGCGTCGTTACCCAGCGTTTGGAAACTTAGTACCTCGTGACGTTGCATCTCGTGCTGCAAAAGAGCGTTGTGATGCTGGTTACGGAGTTAATGCAACTGGTGAAGCAGTTTATTTAGATTTCGCTTCAGCTATCGAGCGTTACGGAAAAGAGCAGGCTAGAATTCAGAATATTGAAAACCCTTCAGCTCAAAAAGTATACGATTTAGGAAAAGCTATCGTAGAAGCAAAATATGGTAACTTATTCCAGATGTATGAGAAAATCGTTGACGAAGATCCATACAAAACACCAATGATGATTTATCCTGCAACACACTATACCATGGGTGGTGTTTGGGTAGACTATAACTTAATGACTACAGTTGATGGTTTATACTGTATTGGTGAGGCAAACTTCTCTGATCACGGTGCTAACCGCTTAGGAGCTTCTGCTTTAATGCAAGGTTTAGCTGATGGATATTTCGTATTACCATACACCATTGGAGATTACTTATCAAATGATATTAGAACCGGAAAAATTCCAACGGACACTAAGGAGTTTGATGAAGCAGAAAAAGAAGTTAAAGACAGAATCGATTTCTTCGTAAATAACAAAGGACAACACTCAGTAGACTACTACCACAAGAAATTAGGGCAAATCATGTGGGATAAATGTGGTATGTCTCGTAACGAGCAAGGATTAAAAGAAGCGATGGCTGAAATTAAGGAATTGCGTGAAGATTTCTGGAAGAATGTAAAAGTTCCTGGAAGTGCTAACGAAATGAATCCTGAATTAGAAAAAGCGGGTCGTGTTGCAGATTTCCTTGAGTTAGGAGAGTTATTCGCTAAAGATGCTTTAAACAGAAACGAGTCTTGTGGAGGTCACTTTAGAGAAGAATCTGTGGAGTTGGATGGTGAGCAAAAAGGAGAAGCTAAACGTAACGATAAAGAGTATGCTTATGTAGCTGCCTGGGAGTACAAAGGCGAGCCTGCTGATGCTGTTTTACACAAAGAAGAATTAGAGTTTAATGATATAGAACTAAAACAACGTTCGTACAAATAAAAAAGACATTATGAATTTAACACTTAAAATTTGGAGACAAAAAGACTCGAATGCAAAGGGTCAAATGGTCGATTATAAAGTTACTGATATTTCAGAGCATATGTCTTTTTTAGAAATGATGGATGTTTTGAACGAACAACTTATTGCTGGTGGAGAAGAGCCTGTAGCGTTCGATCACGATTGTCGTGAAGGTATCTGTGGGATGTGTTCTATGTATATTAACGGTGAAGCACACGGACCAGACAGAGGCGTAACTACTTGTCAGTTACACATGCGTATGTTTAAAGATGGTGATACTATTACTATCGAGCCATTTAGAGCTGCTGCATTTCCTGTAATTAAAGATTTAGTTGTAGACCGTACCGCTTTCGATCGTATTCAACATGCAGGAGGTTATATTTCTGTTAATACTTCAGGTAATACTCAGGATGCTAACAATATTCCAATCTCTAAGCATGCTGCCGATGAGGCTATGGATGCTGCGACTTGTATTGGTTGTGGTGCTTGTGTGGCAACTTGTAAAAACTCAAGTGCTATGTTATTCGTTGGTGCTAAAGTTTCTCAGTATGCCTTATTACCTCAAGGTCAGGTTGAAGCTGCCGATCGTGTACGTAACATGGTTGCTCAAATGGATTTAGAAGGTTTTGGTAACTGTACAAATACTGGAGCTTGTGAGATTGAGTGTCCTAAAGGTATTTCTTTAGACAACATCGCAAGAATGAACAGAGAGTTAATGAAAGCGCAATTCTAAAAATTGTTTTTTCAACATATAAATGAAAACCCAGGCTTAGGCTTGGGTTTTTTTGTTTAGCTTTATCAGGTTAATTTTTTGTGATGTATAAACTATTTTGCATAGCTGTAATTTGTTTTTTGTCGTTTGCTGATGGATTCGCTCAGACGAAAAGTCAAATTTATGAACCCGCTTTTTTCGAGGAAACGCTGCTGAAGAATGTCGAAAATTTGTCTTCTGATGCTTTTGAAGGACGCAGAACTGGAACGCGAGGCGGAATCAAAGCTAGAAGATATATCATTCATGAATTTCAAAAATTAGGTGTTCAGCCGCTGTTAAAAAGCAAGTATGAACAGCCATTTTCTTTTGATTTTAAAGGTACATATTATGAAGCTGCAAATGTTTTAGGACTAATAAAAGGCGAAAAGTATCCAGATAAATATATTGTTGTTAGTGCCCATTACGACCATGAAGGTATTAAGCAAGGAGTAATTTATAACGGAGCCGATGATAATGCCTCAGGTGTTGGAGCTTTATTCAGTTTTGCCGAATATTTTAAATATCACGCGCCACAATACTCCATTATTTTAGCGGCTTTTGATGGAGAGGAATTAGGATTACAAGGGGCGAAATACTTTGTTAATAATTCCAAAGTGCCATTAAAAAAAATCGTATTTAACATCAATATGGATATGATAAGCCGTAGTGATAAAAATGAACTTTTTGCTGTTGGAACTTCCCATTATCCGTTTTTAAGATCGGTAATTAAGGGTATAAAGACTCCGGAAAACTTTAAACTATCAATGGGGCATGACGAAGGGAATTGGAAAGAGGACTGGACCCATGCTTCCGATCATGCACCATTTCATAAACAAGGCATTCCTTTTTTATATTTTGGGGTAGAAGATCATAGCGATTATCATGAACCGACTGACGATTACGAGAATATTCAGCCGGCTTTTTATACTAATGCGGTTAAAGTTATTATTTCTGTATTTGAAAAATTAGATCAGTTATCGCTTTAAGAATTTCTATTTTTTTAATGATCATGCCCACCACCTTCTTCGGCTAACAACATAAATCCACCCTGGGTTAACAAGGTTTTATTCATTAAATCTTCATAGTTTAAAATTTCGGCATAGGTTTCATTTTCTAAGCCGATATTTAGCTTAACTTTCTCAAAGCTATACTTGCCATTTTCTTCATGTTCTAAAACCAAAACATACATGGCATTTTCATATTCAATAAGTGCGTCTTTGGGTAATGCAGATTTTTCTTCGGAGTTACTTATAATATGAGCTTCAACAAACATACCGACAATAAAGTTAGCCTGCTCTTCATTTAAAATATGGGCATGTATTTTTATTACTCGGTTTTTTTCATCAACCGTAGTGCCTACTAAATGCACTTTGGCCTCAAAAATCTGGTTGGATGCTTCAGGTATTTTAAAGTTTATTTTTTGTCCTTTTTTAATGTTTAAAATGTCTTTTTCAAACACCGATAATTCTAAATGGATATGGTCTGTATCTATAATTTCCATAATCATATCGGAAGGCGATACGTAAATGCCATTACTAACTTCCACCTTTGTAATATATCCGTTAATAGGAGAATATAAATTAACCGTAGATGTCAATTGGCCTTGTTCAACCAATGCAGGACTTATGTTTAACATGCTTAATTTCTTCTTTAAACCATTGTATTCAGCAAGCGCACTTTTGTATGTACTCTCAGCTTTCAGGAAGTTTTTTTGGGACGTTATATTCTCATCGAACAAACTTTTTTGTCTTGTGTATTCCGATTTTAGATAATTTAATTGTTCAGAAATCTCTAAATACTGTTGTTGTAGTTCAATAAATTCAGGATTTTCCATGCTCACCAACAGTTGTCCTTTTTTAACCTGGTCGCCAATTAAAAGTGGCGTTTTAGTTATGTAACCACCCATGAAACTACTTACTGTAGCCTTGTTATGTGGAGGTACGTCAATTATACCACTTACATTAATAGTGTTGTTGAAGGTGTGTTGTTCTAATTTGCCGAGTTTCATGTTTTCGGTTTCGAACTGTTTTTGTGTTACAGTAAGATGTTCTTCGAGAACTTCTTCAGTAACAGAATTTGTGTTCTTTTCTGAATTTTTACAGGCCATTACCGTGAATAGCGCAATAAGTATATGTAAGTTTTTCATCTTTCTTTATTTTACAATAAGGTGGTTAATGGTAATGATGGTCTGGTTGTAATGATTTAAATTTTCCAGATAATTCAATTGAATATCGGTAGCGGTTTCAATACTTTGGATGTACTGAAAGAAATCAATTTCACCTTCCTTGAAACTTCTGTTGGCAGTTTTTATAATTTCTTTAGATAAAGCCTTGCCTTCATTTTCGTAATAATTAATGGACTCGTTGTATTGTTCCAATTGTGATAACAGTTTTTGGTGTTCGGTTTTTAATGTTACCTTGTAATTTTCCTGTTCTGCAACCGAGGCTTCCCGGGCTAATTTAGAAGCTTTTATTTTAGAGGCATTTCCGCTAAAAAGAATAGGGATTTTAATACCGAATTGATAACCAATCATGTTGTCGTTTAAGGAACTGTTGGAACCTTGAAAGTACTCTACACTTAAATCGGGTAACAGGTTTTGTTTTTCTTGTTGATTTAAGGCCGTGTAATAATCGTTATACGAATCGTAATATGCTAAGCCAATATTATCCTCGACAGATATGTTTTGTAATTCCAGTTTTTTAAAATTCGTGTCAATCTCCAGAAGCGTATCCACCTGAACCACTTTTTTTAATTGTTCGTTGGCCGAAGCCACTTCAAGAAGTGATTGTCTGTATTTGGTTTGTAACTGCTTTTGCTTCGATTTGGCACTTATCATTTCCAGGTAATTGGTTTCACCAAGTTCAAAACGGCGTTCGGCAGCTTTCGAAAAATTTTGATACAAGCTATCTAAAAAACGGTAAGATTCAGCTTTATTTTGAGCATAACATAATTGATAATAGGCTATAGAAACATCGCGTTTTAAGTTTTCCAGTTGTATATTATAATTTGTGTTTTGAAGGTTGTATTTGGCTTTGTTTACTTTTTTGTCTGCAAAATACAAGGTTGGGAATTTAAAATCCTGACTCACTCCAAAAACCTTTAACGGAACACCGTTTATCGCCATATTATTTTCGTCGTAGCTGTAATAGATTTGTGTTTTGTCGAAATCAAAAGCACTTCCAATAAGCGCTTTGCTTTCCTCGGTTTTTAGCGACGACGCTTTTAAACCTGCGTTATTTTCAATCGCCAGATTAATGGTTTCATTAAGCGATAAAGGTGCTGTTTGTGCATTCATTTTAAAACAGAATAAAAGAATGACAACCGAAGCGATACCGTTTTTATTCATTTTAATATGTTTTTTTTCTTCAAACCAGGCATAAAGTACAGGTAATACAATTAAGGTTAAAACTGTAGCCGTAATTAATCCGCCAATAACAACTGTGGCTAATGGACGCTGAACTTCGGCACCTGCATTCGTAGAAATAGCCATAGGAAGAAAACCTAAGGCCGCCGCCGAAGCGGTTAATAAAACAGGGCGTAAACGTTCTATAGTACCTCGTTTTATACGTTCTTCAATATCCAGAACACCTTCTTCTTTTAGTTCTTTAAAATGTTCTATTAGTACAATACCATTAAGTACAGCGATACCAAAAAGAGCAATAAACCCAATACCAGCCGAAATACTAAAAGGCATGTCACGAAGCCATAACAGGAAAATCCCTCCAACAGCCGAAAGTGGAATCGCAGAATACACCATGGCAGCTTCTTTTATAGAACCAAAGGCAAAATGTAGCATAATAAAAATGAGAATTAAGGCTACGGGAACAGCTACCATTAAACGGTCTTTAGCGCTTTGTAAATTTTCAAATTGTCCGCCGTAAGTCACACGGTAGCCCACCGGAAGTTTGACTTTAGTGTCGATTATATGCTGAACATCATCAACTACCGATTGTAAATCGCGGTTTCTAACATTTATTCCAATTACAATTCTACGTTGGGTATTATCGCGAGATATTTTAGCTGGGCCGGTAGTGTATTTAATGTCGGCAAGTTCGCTCAGTGGAATTTTAGCTCCGGCTGGGGTGTCGATGTATAAATTTTGAAGGTTTTCAATATTGGTACGTTTATTTTTGTCTAATCGAATCACCAAATCGAATCGTTTTTCACCTTCAAAAATATTACCAACAGTGGCGCCTGCAAAGCCCATGGTAATAATTTGATTCACATCGGCAATGTTCAGTCCGTAGCGCGCAATTTTACTTCGGTTAAAATTAACTGTCATTTGCGGAAGACCTTCAACTTTTTCAATAACAATATCGGAAGCACCTTCAACATCATGAATCAGTGATTTTATTTCGTTGGCTTTACTCGCTAGAACCGATAAATCTTCACCGAAAATTTTAATAGCCACATCAGCTCTAACTCCGGTAATAAGTTCATTAAATCGCATTTCAATGGGTTGTGTGAATTCCACTTCCATGCCAGGAATGATACTTAAAGCTTCCTTGAATTTATCGGCGAGTTCATCTTTACTTTCGGCAGACACCCACTGGTCTTTTGGTTTTAATTTAATAATCACATCGCTTTCTTCCATACTCATCGGGTCGGTAGGGACTTCGGCAGCGCCAATTCGGCTCACCACCTGATCGACTTCCGGGAAATTATCTAAAAGTGTTTTTTCAATTTTGGTAGTAATTTCAATAGTTTTTTTAAGAGAGGTTCCGGTTTTTAAAACTGGTTGAATAACAAAATCACCTTCATCTAAAGTGGGCACAAATTCGCCACCCATAGTTGTGAAAATATAAATGCTGGATGCCAAAAGTAAACCTGAAGCTGCAATCACTATTTTTTTGTGTTGCAAAGCCCAGTGAATGGAAGGTTTATAAAATGTGTTAAGACGGTTCATCAATTTCACCGAAATATTCTTCTCACTGTGTTTTACAGGTTTTAAGAACATAGAGGAAATAACCGGAACATAAGTTAAACACAATAACATGGCACCTATTAAAGCAAAGCTGAATGTAAGGGCCATAGGTTTAAACATTTTACCTTCAACGCCACTTAAAGATAGAATAGGAATAAATACAATAAGAATGATGAGTTGTCCGAAAATGGCAGAATTCATCATTTTTGAGGCACTTTTTTGTGTGATTTGATCTATTTTATCTTGTCGGTCATCTTTTGATAACGCGTTAATTTTAGAACTCTGACTTGTAATTTGGAACGCTATAAATTCAACAATAATGACTGCACCGTCAATAATAATTCCGAAGTCGATAGCACCTAAACTCATCAGGTTGGCATCGATTCCGAACATGTTCATTAAGGAAATGGCAAATAGTAAACACAACGGAATTACCGAAGCAACAACAAGGCCCGAACGGAAATTTCCAAGAAGTAAAACCACTACAAAAATAACAATAAGTGAGCCTAAAATTAGGTTTTCGGCCACGGTAAAGGTGGTTTTACCAATCAGTTCACTGCGTTCTAAAAATTCGTTGATGTACACGCCTTCGGGTAACGATGTTTGAATATTGGCTATGCGCTCTTTTACGGCTTCAATAACTTGTTTAGAGTTACCGTCTTTAAGCATCATCACCTGCCCAAGCACTTTTTCGCCTTCACCGTTTCCGGTTATGGCTCCAAATCTAGTAGCGCTACCAAAATCTACAGTCGCAACATTCTTGATATAAATAGGAACACCATCATTTTTAACAACAATGTTTTCAATATCACTTAAAGAATTAACTAAACCTTCTCCACGAATAAAATAGGCTTTATTGCTTTTTTCAATGTAACCACCACCAGCAATACTGTTGTTTTTTTCTAAAGCATTAAAAATATCAAGGTAGCTGATATTCATTGCTTTTAGCTTTTCCGGATTAATGGCAACCTCATATTGTTTTAAGTAACCGCCCCAGGTATTAATTTCAACAACACCCGGAATTCCTGAAAGTTGACGTTTAACAATCCAATCCTGAATGGTTCTTAAATCGGTTGTGCTGTACTGGTCTTTATATTCAGGTTTAACATCCAGAATATATTGATGAATTTCTCCTAAACCGGTGGTGATGGGGCCCATTTCAGGTGAGCCGAAACCTTCCGGGATTTTTTCTGTAGCGGATTTAATTTTTTCGGCAATAAGTTGGCGTGGCAGATAGGTACCCATCTTGTCGTTAAACACAATGGTAACAACTGATAAACCAAATTTTGAAACCGAACGGATTTCTTCAACACCCGGTAAGTTCGCCATCTCCAGCTCTACAGGGTATGTAATAAATTGCTCGACATCCTGAGTAGAGAGGTTGCGAGATGTGGTAATCACCTGCACCTGGTTGTTGGTAATATCTGGTACTGCCCCGATAGGAATTTGTGTTAAGGAGTAAATACCAAAACCGATGATAAATGCGGTAAAAAGTATAACGATTAGCTTATTTTTTAAGCTGAATTTTATAATGTTTTCTAACATAATTCAAAGTAATCAAATAATTAAATAGAGCTATTTTAAACCGAAGTGGTTTAAATAGTTTTAATAATGTCGTTAAAGAATTATGCTAATTTGGGTGGCTGAAAAACAGAAGGTTTTTCGAATAAAGAGACAGGTTCTTTGTAAAAGAAATTTACAGGTTTTTCTATAATTTCAACACGTTTAATATTATATGAAAAGTGTTGAGTAAGTATAAATGTAGCGTTTAGATGGCACAACAAATGTTGATGCTCTTTAAATGGAAGATTTTTGTGTTCTTCGTGCTTATCGCCGTGTGTTGCTACTTCACCACCGTAATGTTCTGATAAAAACTGAAGGAAATTATCGCCATACATTTCTTTGTGATAGCTGGCATGTTCCAATAACGCATTGAACTTTGAAAAATCGTCAAAGTTAATATTGAAACTCTGTATGAGTATCAGAAAGGAATAAACTATACTAATAGCCTGGCTCATAAGTACCGAAATTACAAAAATTATTAATGCTAAATGTTAAGAGTTGCTTAAAAGTAGGCTTTTAGCTGAACTGTTCCAGTGTGAATCGTTTTACTGGTTTCGGTTTTTCTACCGTAATAGCTAAGGTTTAAATCTAAGAAAGTGGTTAGTTTTTTTTGTGCCAACAAACTCCAGGTAAAGTTTTTTCCGGGTTGTAAACCTTCAAGCATTTGGTAGGCTACAGGTGTGGAGGCACTACCACTAAAATCGTTGGTTAAAAAGTTGAATTCTCCAATTACTGAACTTTTTTGACTGTTAGCCAGGGTAAAGGATGTGCCGTATTTTGATTGCTTTAAAGTTTCCAGACTACCAATGGTATTTTCCTTGTTGGCATATTGGTAATAAATGTCGAAGCGTGAATTGTCGTTGAATAAATATGAGAGTTTCGGACTTAGACGTGTTTCATCAAAATTGTAATTTTTACTTATAAAGTTTTCACTTAAACTTTCATTGTTTTCAAAATCAGATTGTAAAGTGATTAACCAGATTTCGGCAATTTTATGATTGAAATTGAGCTGATGACTTTTCAGCGCATTTTCAATAAATCCTGTTGATAGAATATTTCTTGTGCGATTTGATAAAAAGGTATACGATGTCGTATAGTGTTGTTTTCCGCGATTGAAAAACAAAATATTTCTTAAGTTAAGCTGAAGGCCTAGCTGGTTTTCTTCATCATTTTCAAACGGATTTAAATTGAAGCGATTGCCATCACGCTTCAACTTTCTGTCAATTAAATAACTGGTTTGATTATAAAAATGCGACCAGAATTTTTTAGAAGCATTGTCGCTAACAGCCCATTGCGCTGGGTTAATGGTTACGGTTTGACTTAGCCTATTTTGATGTGTTTTTATATACACGCGATTAGGTAGCAGAACACGAATGTATTTGCCCTGATCTTGAAATTGTGCAATCTCAAATTCTTCCAGTTCCTGAATACCATTGTTGTTATAATCGATCCAAGTGTAGGTGCCTTGTCCGGGCTCAACTTCTACATAAGTAAAATCCTGTTGCGGTAAGGTTCCCGAATTGGTTTCAAAAAGGGTGTTCCACAAAATAAGTTGTTTAAATAACTTTTGACTGAATTGCAATCTGGAGTTTATAGATTGTTCATCAGCTATGTCTTCTTCCGCACTTTTTAAGTTTCTGTAATTGGCGTATAATGCCAGATTAGTATTTGTGTTTTGAATGAGTCGGGTGTCTAAGTAAAACGTATTCGATGTATTTACTTTTTGTAATTGATTATTTCTAATACTGTCGTTTACACGATTTTTGTACCCTATTTCGGTGAAAATCTTCGTGCTGTCTCCCACACCAAAAAAGACTTCATAAGATTTAAATTTCTGACTTAAAGGTGTTAGAGAATCGGTTAAAAGTTCACGTTGTTCATTATCTTCAATAGCCATTTTTGTTCCCAGCCAACTCTGTTTCATGCTATAAGTAACACGATTATATGACCTTAAAAATGTTGAGGTACTTAAAGTAGAATTGGCATCTAAAAAACTGGAATACGATTGAATATTGAATTTGTTTAAATTCAGGTTTACTTGCCCTAAATGACGGTTTCCATTGAAAAATCCAGAGTAACCTAAATGCTCAAACTGGTAATTTATACCTCCTTTTTCTGAGTGAAACAGGTTGATTCCGGAGCTTAATAAATTTTGGTTGTTATAGTCATTTATAATGGTCGTTCCGTTTAGGTCGCTTAAATTCCAATCCCGATTAAATTCGGCATTATACAAACGTTGAATGGTATTGAAGTTTTTCTGAATATAATCGCCATCGGCAAAAACGTTTAAATTCCAAAGACTATCTGTTTTTATAATACTTTGGGTGATTTTAAGTTTTCCGGCGAAGCCATCGTTATTGTTGTCATCCAGATTTGAGAATAAGTTTAAATCTTTTTTGCTTCCAGCGACTTCAAAGGCAATATTTGTTTTTTCTGTAGGGGTGTAACTGCCGTTTAAAACTGCAATTTGTAGTTTAGTTGGCGCCACCAGTTGAACAACCGGTTCATAATCGCCTTGTGGAATACCAAGATTAGGTTCTACATATTCGTAAATATTGCTGATGGCATTGGTGCTGCTTAAAATATAATTTCCTTGGTTAGCACCCACCTGGGAAAACGTTACCCGGTATAATTCATCGTCAGGGTTGTTAGAAAACACAAAGGCTTCAATACCGTTGATCACTTCTTTTCGGTATAAAATGCGGTTATCGTTGTAGTTTTCCTGAATTTCCGAGGGCGCTACCATTTGTGTACGGTCGTCTCCGGCTTGCGATAAAATTTCAACCTGTTCTTCCGAAAGGTTTTGTTGTAAAGGTTGATTTTTAGCATCGTTTTCAGAATAAACCGAAACACCAAGTTTTAGTTTTTTGCTTTCATAGTTACTGCCACCATAGGCAACCAATCTGGAATAATTGCGCTCGCTGTATTGATAATCGACAGTGATGCGCATTTCGGAAGTCATCGGAAATGTAGAGTTGAAAATGATTTCGCCGGCATTATAATCAATAATATAATCTTCATTTTCGCCACGCTTTAACGCGCTTCCATTAACATAAACGGTTTCGCTACCAGAAACAATAAGCACAAACAATTCACCGTTTTGTCCCTGTAATTTATATGGACCTTGGTTACCTTCCTGAGCTGTAAACTGACTGCGGGTAAATTGTCCGCGTACCAAGGCGCCAGCAGCAAATAGTTGGGTTTGGTTGTCGTCGTTTCCTAAATTGGCATTTACTAACAAACCTTGTACGCGCTTTGAGAAATTGGCAAAGTAAGAATTGTTATTTTCTAAATCGATATCTCCCGCACGAATATTCCACTTGTCACTTAGTAATTCAATAAAAATCTGATCGAATTCATCCAAGCGTTGGCTGTAACCACTTTCCTGAAGTGGAATGTTGGCATCCTGAATTGAGGCACGAAGCGAAATTTTGTCGTTCAGTTTTCCTGAGATTTGTAAATCCAGTTCGCTATTCAATACCGAATTTTGGTTGTTACCAACCGTAACTCCACGAGAGATACTTCCCGAAGTGGTTAAACCGTCAAACGGAATATAGTTTTTATTAGTGTTAGGTTGTGATAGCTGGTATAACTTTTGAATGTTATCGGTGTTTTCTACAATAATGTTTTCATCTAACTGTTTGTAAGTCTTGGTTAGAAAATCTGGAAACTTTAAATAATATATGATGATGGAATCTGAAGCTATACTTTTTTTGAAGTGTAACATCGCTTTTGGGAAATCGACCGTATAATAAGAGGTGTCAATAATGGAGCCATCTGTTCTTTTTATCGAAAAATGGTTCGGGTTAATACTTACAGAATCGATTTGTATGGAATCTTTTACAGCAACTTTTCTGTTTTTGTAATTCGTGTTTTGTTCTTGAGCCATAACCCAAAAACCAACAAAAAACATAAAAAGGCGTATAGTAGATTTCATTTGATACTTAAACAGTAAATTGTCTAATATATTTTGTTTGAGTTTTTGTTAAATGAACTGCAAAATTGTGGTGTAAAAGTAATGCATTATTTAATTTAGCAGAAATTCGGTAAACTTATTGGCTTTGGCGTTAGTACATTATTTGGTAAATAAGTGATTTGTAAAACTTTAAATATAAACATGAAGATAATATCTTATAACGTAAATGGTATTCGAGCGGCAATTAATAAAGGGTTTTTAGACTGGTTAAAAAGTGCCAATCCAGATGTGATTTGCCTTCAGGAAATCAAGGCTTTAAAGGAGCAATTAGATTTAAATGTGTTCGATGAATTGGGTTATAAATACAATTATTGGTTTAGTGCTGAGAAGAAGGGGTATAGCGGTGTTGCAATTTTAAGTAAAATTGAACCTAATCATGTTGAGTATGGCACGGGAATTGATTCAATGGATGCCGAAGGTAGAAATCTTAGAGCCGATTTTGACGGTCTTTCGGTAATGAGTTTGTACTTGCCTTCAGGAACGAATGATGCACGTTTAGATCATAAGTTTGAGTACATGGACATGTTTCAGGAGTATATAAATAATCTGAAAAAGGAAATTCCTAATCTGGTTATTTGTGGTGATTATAACATTTGTCACGAAGAAATAGATATCCATAACCCAAAAGGATTAAGTAAAGTGTCTGGGTTTTTACCAGCCGAGCGTGAGTGGATTGGAGGTTTCATTAATAATGGATTTATCGATTCGTTCAGACATTTAAATAAAGAAGCAGATAATTACACCTGGTGGAGCTATCGTGCCAATTCCAGAGCCAATAATAAAGGTTGGCGTTTAGATTATGCTATGGTTGCAGAGCCATTACAAGAAAAAATAAAAAGAGCCGTTATACTAAAAGATGCAGTGCACAGTGATCACTGCCCTATTTTAGTTGAAATTGAATCATAGAAGTTAGTTAATAATACAAATCAAACAGAACCTAAACATGATTAAAAAATTTGTTTTAGCCACATTAACCTTATCGCTTTTAGCGTCGTGTGTATCTCCAAATGTGTACAAAGATTTAGAAAATAAATACAATAACTTAAAAAAGGAGAATCGTAAACTGCTTATTGACAACAATACGCTTTTAGAAGATAAAACAGTTTGTGAAAACGAACTTGGTAAACTAAAAGATTCTTATGCGGGTGCGGTTGAACAACGCGACCGTTTACAGAACGACTATAATGCAGCTAAAGCAAATTTAGAAAATCTACAGGCTTCTTATGAAGCTTTAGAGCAAAACAGTTCTAAAGCGATTGCTGCTAATTCACAAAAGAACCGTGAGTTGCTAGCTGAATTAGACGCCAAAGAACAAGCTTTAAATGCTGAAATTGCACGTTTGGCAAAATTAAGAACAGAGTTGGAAGAGCGTTCGGCTCGAGTAGTGGAGTTGGAGCGTTTGATTTCAGAAAAGGAAGAAGCTATGACGGCATTAAAAGATGCTATATCTAAAGCTTTAACCGATTTCGAAGGTAAGGGCTTAACCGTAGAACAACGCGATGGTAAGGTGTATGTATCTATGGAAAATAAATTGTTATTCAACTCAGGAAGTTGGGCAGTTGGTGTCGATGGGCGTCGTGCGGTGCAACAACTTGGTAGTGTACTTGGGCAAAACCCTGATATTGCCGTGTTAATTGAAGGGCATACCGATAACGTACCATATTCTGGAAACGGACCATTAATAGATAACTGGGATTTATCAACCAAACGAGCAACAGCAATCGTAAATATTTTAGCTGAAAACGATGATATTTATCCTGAAAATTTAACTGCAGCAGGTCGAGGTGAGTTCGCACCTGTTGCAAGTAACGAAACGCCTGAAGGTCGTGCTAAAAACAGAAGAATAGAAGTTGTTTTAACGCCTAAGTTAGATGAGTTATCAAAGCTTTTAAACGAGTAATACAATTATAAGATTAACATAGATTTAAGCCTTTCAGTTTCCGGTAAGCTGAAAGGTTTTTTTATCTTTAATGTTTAAATTTTTAAAAGAATTATTTAGAACAATGAAATATACAACCATACCAAAAACCGATATAAAAGTCAGTAAAATTTGCCTAGGAACCATGACCTGGGGAAATCAAAACACCGAGGCAGAAGGTCATGAGCAACTCGATTATGCTTTAGAGCAAGGTGTAAATTTTATAGATACTGCCGAAATGTATCCGGTACCTGCAAGTCCGGAAACTCAGGGAGAAACCAGTAGAATTATTGGTAGCTGGTTAAAGAAAAGAAATAATAGAGAGCAAGTCATTATAGCCAGTAAGATCGTTGGAAGACCAAGCGATTATACGGCGCATATTAGAACATCAGGTCTGCAAGGAAACTCTATTGCAGAAGCGGTGGATAATGAATTAAAGCGCCTGCAAACCGATTATATTGATGTGTATCAGATTCACTGGCCGGAGCGTGAAACCAATACATTTGGAAAACGCGATTACGTGCATAACCCCAGCGATGAGTGGACCGACAATTTTAACGAAGTTTTACATAAAATGGATGAGCAAATTAAAGCGGGAAAAATTCGTCATGTCGGGTTATCAAACGAAAAAGCCTGGGGAACGATGCGTTTTCTTGAAGAATCGAAAAGTCATAGTTTGCCAAGAATGCGAACCATTCAAAATGCTTATTCATTATTAAACAGAACTTACGAAGGCGATTTAGCCGAAATCTCTATGCGTGAAGATATTGGTTTGTTGGCATATTCACCAATGGCATTTGGTGTGCTTTCCGGGAAATATATAAAGGGTACAGCTGCCGATAATGCACGTTTAAAGCTGTTTCCAAGGTTTGCACGTTACAGTAGTGAACAATGTACAGAAGCAACAAAACGATACTTAAAGATAGCTGAAGATAATAATATGACTTTGGCCGAAATGAGTCTGGCGTTTGTAAATCAGCAACCATTTGTTACGAGTAATATTATTGGAGCAACGTCTTTAGAACAGTTAAAGGAGAATATTAATTCTATTAATGTGACATTGAGTGATGCTGTTTTAGAGCAAATAAATGCCGTACATGCTGTTATTCCAAATCCGGCAACCTAGAAAATATATGTTGGTTTTATTCAATATGTTTTCATTTTGAATAGCTTTTAAATGGATTAATTTATAATATAGAAAATATATGTAAATTGTTCTGGTTACACGTATTAAATTGATTTAAAATGAAATGGCAAGGTAGAAGACAAAGTTCTAACGTTGACGATCGCAGAGGGCAAGGAAGTTCGAGTGGGGGCGGATTTAATCCATTGTTGCTTAGACCACTTTTTAAACTCCTGTTTTCAAAAGTAGGATTGTTTATTGTTGGTGGGTTTTTGGTGATTTCTTTTTTAATGGGGAAAAATCCATTAAGCTTAATTGGTCAATTGTTAGGAGGAGGAGTTCCAACCGAATCGTCATCGTCTTATCAGCCTACCGCAGAAGATGAAGAATTGGCTCAATTTAGTGCGACTATTTTAGCTAATACAGAAGATGTTTGGAATAAGTTATTAGATAATTACCGTGAGCCTACTTTGGTGTTGTTTACGGGTTCGGTATCATCAGCTTGTGGCACGGCATCAAGTGCAACAGGGCCTTTTTATTGTCCTGGTGATGAAAAATTATATATCGATTTAAGTTTTTTTGATGATATGGAGCGTCAGTTAAATGCTCCTGGAGATTTTGCTCAGGCTTATGTTATTGCACACGAAGTAGGGCATCATATTCAAAAAATAATGGGAATTACAGATAAGATGAATCGATTGCGAAGTCAGCTTAGTGAAACAGAGTATAATAAATATTCGGTGCGTTTAGAACTTCAAGCCGATTTCTTAGCCGGTGTCTGGGCACATCATTCACAGGAAATGATGCGTATGATGGAGACCGGTGATTTAGAAGAAGCTCTTAATGCGGCTAATGCTATTGGCGATGACAGGTTGCAGAAGAATTCGACAGGTAGAGTAGTTCCAGATTCCTTTACTCATGGTACATCGGCACAACGTATGCGATGGTTTAAAAAAGGATTCGATACTGGAGATTTGTCGCAGGGAGATACGTTCAGTACGAGTTCATTGTAGTTTATCTTCACCTTGTATAAATGTTTTAATAAAAAGCTTAGATGGTAGTCTAAGCTTTTTATTTATCTAATAGATATATTTATTATAACCCTCCGAAAACGAAATAGTTAATAAGTTTTATTACAGATATATGATAAGCTGACAAAAGTTAGTTTTTATAGGAAATTCGATATGTAATTTTGATGATATTAACCATTTCATTTTAATTATGAATACTCGAATTATCTGTTATTTATGTTTTTCTATTATGTTGTTTTCATGTCAAGAAGCAGCTAAAAAGTCTAAAGATCTTGCTCTGAATATACATGAGAAAAGGCACTGGAGTTATTCTGGAGAAACCTCACCTGAACATTGGGAGGAAATTGAAAAGAATTCTTCTTGTGGAGGCGCATTTCAATCGCCAATTAATATTATTCATAGGGATGTCGATTCTTTACAACAAACAAACCTGAAAATACAGTATAATCCAACGACATTTATAAATAAGGTTGAAAATAATGGACATTCCATTCAATTTGATTTTGAGTTAGGAGATTCCATAAATTATAAAAACAAAACCTATTTTTTAAAGCAGATTCATTTTCATGAACCTTCTGAGCATAAAATTAACGGGATTGTTTATCCAATAGAAATGCATTTGGTGCATATGAATAGTGATGGAGAAGTTACCGTATTAGGGGTTTTAGGAGAAGAAGGAGAAGGAAGTGTTTTGTTTGAGTTTTTTGAGAGCTTTTTACCAATTAAGGAAGGCGCTTTTAAGGAAATTAATCAGCATGTCGATTTGTCAAGTTTAATGCTAAATGAAAAACAATATTATTCATATCAGGGGTCTTTAACAACACCGCCGTGTACAGAAAATGTAAATTGGATTGTTTTTAAAGAGCCTATAATCCTTTCGGAAGCAGAAGTGTTGAAGCTGAGGTCTAATATGCCGATTAATAACTACCGTAATGCGCAGCCATTAAACGGAAGAAGAGTTAATTATAATTATTAATTACAACATAAAATAGAAAACCCCTGATAGAAATTAGCAGGGGTTTTTATTTGATTACATCTTGTTTTTTTAAGAGTTTTTAGCAATTTTAATGTGGGCTAAATGGTGTTCGCAGTGCCAGGCATAAATACCAATATTGGTTTTTAGGTTTACATAGGATTGAGATTCGGGATGAAAATAGCTTTTATTTAAATCTGATGCATTTAGGCTGTCCAGTAGGAACGTCCATCGTTGATGCAAACCCTCTAAAATGATTAGTGAGCTTTCTATTGAAGGATTATTGGCGTCGGGTAATTCCGCCCAGAGATTTTCGTGATATGGCTTTATTGTTGGGGTTTCTTCAGTAAGTGCAAGTTTGCATCTAATAAAGCTATTCATATGACTGTCGGCACAATGATGAACCACTTGCATAATGTTCCATCCGTTGGGTCTGTATGTTTTTTTTAAATCGGATACACTTAGGTCTTTGACTTCTAATTTAAGTTGTGTTGGGAAATTGCGAATTGTTTTTATCCAGTCCTTTATTTGTGTTTCACTAATGATTTCGGAAGATTTAAACGTCCCTATTGGATATTTTAAGTGCTCGATATTTGTATTCATATTTAGAAGTTGTTTAAGTGTTTTTCAAAGCATTTACTTTCTGCTACATTTGTGTATTGTCCGTAATTTGGGATGAGGTGATAACCATTTTTTGAGTAAAGTTTAATGGCTTCTGGCTGTTTAATTCCGGTTTCTAAAATACATGTTTTGTATGCTAATTCAGTGGCCCATTGTTCGAGTTCATACAATACTTTTGAAGCAATGCCTTGGCTACGATAATCTTCGGTGGTATACATCCGTTTTATTTCCATAGTAGTCTCGTTATATGGTTTTATAGCTCCGCAAGCCACGGGTGTTTTATTGGAGTAAGCGACAACGACATGTTTAATAGAATCTATTTTATTGAACTGAGCGTAAAAGGCGTGGTCGTCTCCATCACGTCTTGCTAAATCGGCATCGAGATGTTTGACTAATGCAATAAAATCGTTGTTTTTTGAGGTGGTTCTTAATAAGGTAATCATAAAAACGAATTAAGGTAACTAAGATAGTTAATACCTTAGAATTTAATTTGTAAAAGTGCGTTAGGGATAGTAGTGTAAAGCTCGCAGTGAGTTACGAACGAAGACTTGAAGCGTATAGCCCGACCTGAAGCAGAGCGAAAGGTAACGCCATAATTATAAAAAAAGAAAACCCCAAACTAGAACTAGCAGGGGTTTTAAAAGGTTATTTAACCTGATTACCATCTTTATCGAAAAAGTGATATTCCAGGTATGTGTAAGCATCTCTTGGTAAAATTTTAACCCATTTCTTATGTTCAAAAAACCATTTTGAACGTATAGATGGAAAACCTTTTGTTAAAAAGGCTGCTATAAAAGGATGTGTGTTTAAAGTCAACTTTTTATAGTCTTTTTTTAATAGTTTTTCAAGATCGTGAGTTATTTTAGACACAATTCCTATTGGAGCCTCAACCTCAGAGTCGTTCATAAGTTCATCAGGGTTTTGTTCCCTGGTTTTTATGTTCATTTCTGGGCGTACACGTTGTCTTGTAATTTGTATCAATCCAAATTTACTTGGGGGCAGTATTTTGTGTTTCGCTCTGTCATCTTTCATTTCATCACGGAAATGATTAAAGAGCTTCTGCCTGTTTTCTGCATTAGTCATATCTATAAAGTCGACTACAATAATACCTCCCATATCGCGTAAACGCAGTTGTCGGGCAATTTCGGTAGCGGCTATTAAATTAACCTCTAATGCGGTTTCCTCTTGATTGTTGGCTTTGTTAGAACGATTACCACTGTTTACATCTATAACGTGCAGGGCTTCGGTATGTTCTATTACCAGATAGGCGCCCTTAGCCATAGATACGGTTTTGCCAAACGAGGTTTTAATTTGTCTTTCTATTCCATATTTTTCGAAAATTGGAACATTTGATTGATACTGTTTAACTATTGATTCTTTGTTAGGTGCAATTTCGTGCACGTAATCTTTAATTTTAAAGTAAAGCTCTTCATCATCAACATGAATTGCATTAAAGGTGTCGTTAAAAATGTCTCGTAAAATAGACGAGGCTTTATTCATTTCACCTAATACTTTACTTGGATGATGGGCTTTGTGTAGCTTTTTGCACATTGCTGTCCAACGACTTAACAAATTTTGCAAATCTTTATCTAGTTCAGCTACCTTTTTGCCTTGTGCTACCGTACGAACTATAATACCAAATCCGGCAGGAGTAATACTCTTTACCAGACGTTTTAGTCGTTCTTTTTCTTCTTTGTCTTCTATTTTTTGAGAAATAGAAATACGGTTAGAAAAAGGAACTAAAACAATATATCTACCGGCAATAGAAAGCTCTGAGCTTATCCTAGGGCCTTTGGTAGAAATTGGTTCTTTTACTATTTGTACTAATAGCGACTGATTTGATTTTAAGACATCGGCAATTTTACCGTCTTTATCAATATCCTTTTCAAATGGGAAATTTTTTAAAGAAAAATCTTTTAGTTTACCTGTGCTTACACTTTTTGTGAATTTTAGAAGGGAAGGAAGTTTTGGTCCTAAATCATGATAATGCAAAAAAGCATCTTTCTCATAACCTACATTAACAAATGCAGCATTTAGACCAGGAACAGCTTTTCTTATTTTGGCTATAAACACATCACCAACCGAAAAGTTATTACCACCTTCATCTTTCTGTAATTCAATTAGTTTTCCATCTTTTAATAAGGCAAAATCAACATCATCGGAACTAGATCTAATGATCAATTCTTTATCCATTTAGTTAATTTTTATCCATACTTTCTAGGCTATAGTTTATAATTTTCTGTTTTTTTAGCAATATGCTAATAGACTAAAAACCAGTAACTAGAACTTAATTGTACAGATGGATTATACTTAATTTTTTATCTGATGCCAGTAATAGCAACAGATTTCACAGGATTTTTTAAAATCCGTGGAGTTCAGGAAAGGCACAAAATGTACCCACATTCTCTTGAACTCATTTCAAAGAACGTTTTGTTTTGTAAAAACCAAAAAAAGTAGCTGTTAACTACTTTTCTTGACTATTTTTTCTTTTTGTGACGATTAGCGCGTCTACGTTTCTTACGCTTGTGCGTAGCAACCTTATGTCTCTTACGTTTTTTACCACTTGGCATAAATACTGTTTTTTAAATTAATAATTTCTTTTAAATGTTTCGTTGTTATTTAACCTCTACATTAGTTTTAACGCCTTCAACAAATACTTTAGCAGGCTTAAATGCAGGAATGTTGTGAGATGGTATCTTAATAGTAGTGTTTTTAGAGATATTTCTACCTGTTTTCTCAGCTCTTGTTTTGATGATGAAACTTCCAAAACCTCTTAAGTAAACATTATCTCCCGCCTCTAAAGATGATTTTACTTCTTCCATAAATGTTTCAACCGTCGCTTGAACATCACCTTTTTCAATTCCTAATTTCTCAGAAATTTTTGCTACTAAATCAGCCTTCGTCATTTTAATATATTTTTATTAGATTACTATAATTTTAAAAGGGATGCAAATATAGGAATTAAATATTCAATATTTCAAACCTAATTCATTAAAATTTAAGATTATAAACGTTTATTTTTGTTCGCTGTATTTATTTGGTTGATGATATTTTATAAAACTTTAAATAATTGGTATTCAAATAATAAGCGTGAATTACCGTGGCGAAAAACCGCAAATCCCTATTATATTTGGCTATCAGAAATTATTTTACAGCAGACACAAGTTGCGCAAGGACTGCCATATTACAGCGCATTTGTCGCCGAATTTCCGTCTGTTTTCGATTTGGCTAACGCATCCGAAAGCCAGGTGTTAAAATTATGGCAAGGATTAGGATATTATTCCAGAGCTAGGAATTTACATGCAACTGCGAAGTATGTAGCTAACGAATTAAATGGAAAATTTCCGGATAACTATAAAGACTTATTAAAATTAAAAGGTGTTGGCGATTATACAGCCAGTGCTATAGCTTCAATATGTTTTAATGAAGTTGCTGCGGTAGTAGATGGAAATGTTTATCGTGTGCTATCGCGTTATTTCGGTATCGATACTCCTATAAATACTACGCAAGGGAATAAAGAGTTTAAAGCCTTAGCACAGGAGCTTATCGATAAGAAGGATCCGGCAACCTTTAATCAGGCCATTATGGAGTTTGGGGCAATGCACTGTAAACCTAAAAACCCGAATTGTGACACCTGTCCGTTTATTAATAGTTGTATAGCGTATAACAAAAGTGAGGTTGAAAACCTTCCGGTAAAGTTAAAGGCTAATAAAGCCAAGGTTAAACATTTTAATTTTCTGGTTATTCTTTCAGATGATAATCAAACGGTTTTAGAGCAGCGTCAAGGAAAAGGTATTTGGCAAAACCTGTATCAGTTTCCTTTAGTAGAAACTAAAAATGAAGTCGGTTTTACTGAAATGAAAAGCTTAGCAGAAAAGCACCAGTTATTAAAAGACAGGTCTTTTGAGTTGTCGTTATATAATAAGGAATCTATTGTACATAAACTTTCACATCAGCATTTGCATACCAAATTCTGGATTGTAAAGCTTGAAGACGAATTAAAAAGTGGTGTTTCTATTGCTTCTGTAGCCGATTATGCAGTACCTATATTAATAGGTAATTTTATAGAGGCTTTTAATTTTTAATTGGGTTATTTATTGCCGGTCGCATTTTTTTGTTAATTTTAAAAAAATGGAAATCGATTCTTAATAATGAAAAGCAATTCTGTAATTTTGCTTTTGTATAAACTGTAAATATATATGTCTGGAACTTTAAATAAAGTGATGTTAATTGGTCATTTAGGCGACGAGGTGAAAATGCACTATTTTGAAGGTGGTGGCTGCGTGGGGCGTTTTCCTTTGGCAACAAATGAAACCTACGTTAGCAAACAAACTAACGAGCGTGTAACCAATACAGAGTGGCATAATATTGTAGTTAGAAATAAAGGAGCCGAAATTTGTGAGAAGTATTTAAGCAAAGGGGACAAGGTGTATATTGAAGGTCGTCTGAAAACCAGAAAATGGACTGACGAATCAGGTAGCGAGCGTTACTCAACCGAAATTCAATGCACGGACTTTACATTTTTAACCACTAAAAAGGAAAGTGAAGCGCAAATGGGGAGCACCCCAAGTGCAGCACCGCAAGTTTCTAAACCTGTTGAAAGTAAACCTGTTTCCAGCGACCCTATTGAAGACGACGATCTTCCATTTTAAAGAAACGCCAAGTAGCGTTTATGTTTAACTTAAATTTTTGTATTTGGACCCTGAGCCCGCCAGTTTTAGTAGTTTAATAGCAGCAGTTGATTATTCAATTGTATTTGGTTTTGTGTTATTATTTGTACTGCTATGTTGTTCTGCACTTATTTCTGGTGCCGAAGTTGCTATGTTCTCACTTTCGCGTAGCGATATAGAAAAAGGTTTAGAAGAGAAGTCTAAACGCATTCAAATTATTTCAGATTTATTGGACCGCCCAAAAAAATTATTGGCAACTATTCTTGTGGCCAATAACTTTATCAATATTGCGGTGGTTATTTTATTCGCCTACTTAAGTGGTTTTTTGTTTTCAGGAATAACATCGGCGTTAATTAAGTTTATTATCGAAGTGGTAATCGTAACTTTCTTAATCTTATTATTCGGAGAAATTCTACCGAAAATATATGCCAGTCGTAATAATATAACCTTTGCTGTTTTTATGGCTTATCCGCTAAAGGTTTTAGATGTGTTGTTGTCGCCGTTAAGTTTACCCATGCGAAGTGTTACCTTGGCGATTCATGACAGATTAGGAAAACAAAAATCTAATTTAAGCGTCGATCAATTATCACAGGCTTTAGAGTTAACCAGTGAAGAAGATACCACAAAAGAAGAACATAAAATACTTAGAGGTATTGTTCAGTTTGGAAACACCGATACCAAACAGGTCATGCGCCCCCGTATTGATATTTTTGCTTTAAATATAGAGCAGAAATATGCCGATGTTCTAAATGAAATTATTGAAAACGGATATTCTCGTATTCCTGTGTATCAGGATAATATAGATACGATTAAAGGGATTCTTTACGTGAAGGATTTACTGCCTTATATTGACAGAAAACAGTTCGATTGGACAACGCTTCTTCGTGAACCATTTTTTGTTCCTGAAAATAAGAAGCTAGATGATTTAATGACCGAATTTCAGGATAAGAAAGTGCATTTGGCAGTTGTGGTTGATGAATATGGGGGAACCTCCGGTTTAATTTCTTTAGAAGATATTATAGAAGAAATTGTTGGAGATATCAGCGATGAGTTTGATGATGAAGATTTAACCTATTCAAAGCTTGATGACCATAATTATGTGTTTGAAGGCAAAACAGCACTGAAAGATTTTTATAAGATTATTAAAATTGAAGACGAAACTGTTTTTGAAGAAAACAAAGGGGAAGCCGAAACCGTTGCGGGATTTGTGTTAGAGATTTCAAAAAGCTTTCCGAAGTTAAATAGTAAAATAAATTTTAAAAATTTCGTTTTTAAAATTGAAGCTTTAGATAAGAAACGTATAAAGCTTGTAAAATTTACCATTCTAGATGAAGTATAATATTTACTTACTTTTATTTGTATTGCTATGTGTGTCTTGTGGCGAAGATTATGTGCCTAAGCCAAAGGCATTTTTACGATTAGATTACCCTGAACATAAATATAATCAACCGGATTTTACAGGTTTGCCATTTTCGTTTGAAACCAACAAGTTGGCAACTGAGGTTAATGTAAAACCTATGCAATCGTCTGTTGAAAGTTATGGAGTTGATTTGCAATATCCTTCAATGAAAGGGACAATTTTTATTACATATAAGGCTGTTAATAATGATGAGGAAATACTGGAAAAGTATTTACGTGATGCGGAAAAACTTACTATAGAGCACATGATTAAAGCTGAAGAAGTTCCTCCAATGTTTCCTTTTGAAAACAAAAAAGAAAGAGTTTATGGTGTTTTCTCTGAAGTGAAAGGCGATGTGGCTTCGCCGGCACAGTTTTACGTGACCGATAGTGTGAATCACTTTTTAACAGGGTCGTTATATTTTTATGCAAAACCCAACTACGATTCTATTTTACCTGCCGCAAATTATCTGGAAAAAGATATTCAACATATTATGGAAACCTTAAGGTGGAAATAAAAAAAAGCGTCTCGATTTCGAGACGCTTTTTTTATGTATTATTAATAGAAGTTAGGCTTTTTCTGCACAACAAGCTTTTTTACAATCTTTAGCGCAAGCAGCTTTTTCTTCTGCAGTTTTGTTAGTACAACACGCTTTAGCACAGTTGGCATTACATGCTTTTTCAGTTGAAAAACTATCAACAGTTTTCATGTCGCTTACTTTATAAGTGTCGCTAACAAGAGCAACAGTTTCTGTTAAATTTTCCGGAGTAACCAGCGCTTCGTTGTATTCAACCATGGCTAATTTTTTGTCGAAATCTACTTTAGCAGATTTAACGCCTTCCATTTTAGCTAATTTGTTTTCAATAGTTTTAGCGCATCCCATCATGCAAGTCATACCCTCAACGGTAAATTCAGCTTTAGCGTATTTTGCATTTGGGTCTAACTCTTGAGTGCCGGTCGTTGCAACTTCAACAGTTTTTACTTCAGCTTCAGCTTTATTTTTACAATTAAAAGCAAGAAGAGATAATAGGGCAATAAAGAATATGTTTTTCATTTTCAATGGTTTTATAAGGGTATTATGAAGCACAAAATTACTAAATAATACGGTTTGTTGGTTTTAGAACTCTAATTTTGTTGTATAAACAAAATGCTGAGTGAAAAGTCAAAATTTAAAATGGGTATATTTATTTGTACTCTCGTTAATCTGGGGAAGTTCTTTTATTTTAATTAAAAAGTCACTTTTGGGATTAACTCCAATGCAACTTGGGGTATTGAGGAACTTAATAACATCATTAATTTTATTAGCATTAGGGTTTAGAGGGTTGAAAAGTGTAACCCTTAACGAATGGAAATGGTTAGCAATTTCAGGGTTGGTTGGCTCTTTTATTCCTGCGTTTTTATTCGCCATAGCAGAAACCGAAATTGATAGTGCGGTAACCTCGGTACTTAATTCCTTAGTGCCTATACATACCTTTTGGTTAGGCTTGGCCTTTTTTAATATTCCTTCGTCTAAGCGTCAGTTTTTAGGGTTGGTTATCGGGTTTGTTGGTTCTTGTATTTTAATGTTGAATGGGGCAGAACTTAACCCAAATCAAAATTACTGGTATGCAGGTTTTATTTTGCTTTCAGGTTTGATGTATGGATTAAATGTGAATATCATAAAACGATATCTTCATAATGTGAAGCCTTTAACTATAGCTGCGGGTAATTATACAGTTATCTTTTTTCCGGCCATAATTATGTTGTTTTTTGTGGATTTCTTTTCTGAAAAGACATTTAGAAATCCGGAATTTAAAATGTCTATGGTTTATATTACAACCTTATCGTTTTTTGGAACGGCTATGGCTAAAATTATGTTCAATAAACTGGTTAAAATAAGTACGCCGGTATTCACATCTTCGGTAACGTATGTCATGCCAATCGTTGCTTTAATGTGGGGGTTTCTTGATGGTGAGCGCTTTAGTTTAGTTCAGGGTGCGGCTAGTTTTGTAATTCTTTTAGGTGTTTTTTTAGTACACAAACAACAATAACTTTCAGATATTCAGTAGGTAATAATTTGATTTAAATTATTTTTTTTCAGGAATTTTCACGAAATTTAAGAGAATAAATTTTTAGTAAAAATGAAAAAAATAGCTCTTCCTATCCGATTTGGTCTGGTTACCAGTGCCGTTTTAATTGCGTATTTTTTAATTTTGGCTTTGTTTCACAGGCACATTTATCCGGCGTTTAGTTTTTTTAATGCCGTTATTACCGCTTTTGGTATTTACGAAGCCATTAAGCTCACTAAACTAGAAAAACCAGAAGCGTTTTCGTATGGTGAGGGTTTTAAAACCGGACTTATAACTGGTTTTATTGCGGCCATTTTATTTACTTTTTTCTTTTTGTTTTACATTACCGAAATCAATGCCGGATTTTTATCAGAATTATTTAAAGTCCTAAAAGGAGGTTTAGACGCTGATACAGGCTTAGTTACCTTTGTGGTTTTAATCATGGGATTCGCGACAACAGTTATTGCAACTCTGGCAGTTATGCAATTTTTAAAAAATAGCACGCAAACTAAATAAAACGTTTGTAAATTAATTAATTAGCAGTATATTTGCACCCGCCTTATATAAGGTTAGTAGTATTTATAACAAATTTAATTAATAAACGTTACGCTATGTACGCAATTGTAGAGATAGCAGGGCAACAATTCAAAGTTGAAAAAGACCAGAAAGTTTTTGTTAATCGTTTAGCAACAGAAGAAGGTGACGCAGTATCTTTTGATAATGTACTTCTTTTAAGCGACGGTGACAATGTAACTGTAGGCGCCCCAGCTATAAACGGAGCTCAAGTAGGAGCAAAAGTTTTAAAGCACCTTAAAGGTGATAAAGTAATAGTTTTCAAGAAGAAACGTAGAAAAGGTTACCGTGTAAAAAACGGTCACAGACAAGCTTTAACAGAGATTGTTATTGAAAGTATCGTTGCTTCAGGTGCTAAGCCAGCTGCAAAAGCTGAGAAAAAAGTAGAGGCTCCTAAAGCTGACGCTTCTCAAGACTTAAGCGCTTTAACTGTTGCTGAATTAAGAGAACTAGCGAAAGCAAAAGATATTTCAGGATTTTCTACAATGAAAAAAGCTGAATTAATCGCTGCTTTAAGTTAATAACAAAATAAAATCGAAATAAAATGGCACATAAAAAAGGAGTCGGAAGTTCGAAAAACGGTAGAGAATCAGAATCGAAACGATTAGGTGTTAAGATTTTTGGTGGTCAAGCTGCATTAGCTGGAAACATTATCGTTAGACAAAGAGGTAACACACACCACCCAGGTGAAAATGTTTACCAAGGTAAAGATCATACTTTACACGCTCAAGTTGATGGCGTTGTAAAATTCACTAAAAAGAAAGACAACAAGTCTTACGTTTCTATCGAGCCTTTCGAAGCTTAAGAAACAATTCTTTTTAAGATATTAAACCCTTTCTGTTTACAGGAAGGGTTTTCGTGTTTAATAATTATAAGTTAATATTAAATACATTTTCAAGTAATATAAGTTATGTTTCTTTAAAGTTTTATTTGGAAACTTGCGATGGTATATTACTTAAAATTTCTTTTAACTTCATGTTTTATTATTCTGTCGGTTTTTGGCCAGGCTCAGGATTCAATCACTTCTTTTCAGGTCGATGTAAAATTCACTAATTTTAAGTCGCAATTAAAGGATGCTCGTTTTAAAGAAGATTCTCTAGTAATAGCGACAATTTACACAAAACTTGGGGACTTTTATTTGAATTTAGGTCTGGATAGCGAAGCTGTTAAAGAATACCATTTAGCGCAGGATTATGACAATAACAAAGATACATTATTTGTATGGCTCAATGCGCGTTTAGCCGAAATTCATCTTGGTTTTAAACAATTTGATGAAGCTAAATCTTTTTTAAAAGAAAGCTTAGAGGTGTCAAATTATCTAGATTATAAAAAAGGATTAGCAAAGGCTAATGCTTTATTAGGTAGTGTTTCTGAAAAGGAGCAGAGATATGATGATGCGTTAAAATATCAAAACAGAAGTTTAGAACTTTATCAAACCTTAAAAGACAGCACGGGATTGGCTATAACCAATGAAAATATTGGAAGTATTTATGAAGATCTTGAACAGTATGATGTAGCTTACAGGTATTTTTTAAAAGCATTTGATTACGCAAAAAATAGTACTTCAGATATTCGAAACAATATTCTTAACAATCTTGGTGATGCCAATCGTAAATCGGGAATATATGATAAGGCATTGTTTTATACGGAGCAAGCTTTAAGTTTGGCCCTGCAAACTAAAAACGGATCGCAGGAAGAGAGTGCTTTAAAAGATATGGCACGCACGTATGCAGAAATGGGCGATTTTGAAAAAGCCTATCAGAATTTAAGTAATCAAACCATTACTAACGAGCAGGAATTAAAGCGCCATAATGCCGAATTGGTTAGTTCGCTGCAAATTTTACATGAAGTAAAGGAACGTGAAAATCAACTTGAACTTTTAAGTAAACAAAATGAAATAATTAAGCAAAGGCAACTGGTTGTCGTCTTGTTAGCTGTTGCTTTAACCGTTTTGTTTTTTGTGATTTTAGTCTATTTTAAAAAGAAAAAGAAACAGGAAAAAACCATTCTTCAATTTAAACAGCAATTATTAAAAGCCGATTTAGAAAAGAAAACTTCAGAAGAAAAAGCATTAAAACGTGAAATCGACATTCAGGTGTCGGCATTAACGAATTACAGTTTAAATCTGGCGCAAAAAAATAAAATGCTTGCTGATGTTTCCAGAACTTTGATTAATATAAAGGACAGAAATAGCGAGTTTATAAAAAGTAAACTAGAAAGTCTGGCGAAAGATATCGATTTTGAACTGTCGCAACAAAACGAATGGAGTGAATTGTTAGGTTTCTTCGGGCAAATTCATCCAGGATTCTTTGATAAATTAAAAGCAGAAGCTATAGAAGAGCTTTCAACTTCCGATTTACGCTTGTGTATGCTTATACGATTAAACTTGTCTTCAAAAGATATGGCATCCATTCTTCATATTACACCCGATAGTGTTCGGATTGCACGTTACCGCATGCGAAAAAAATTACCGCTTCAGCCCAAAGAGAAGTTAGATGTGTTTCTGGCTAATGTATAGTGAAACTTAATGCAATGTTACCTGAATGTTAATGTTGCTTTGTAATATACCCTGTGCACGGGAGGTTGTTACGGTTTGTTAACACAGGCTTTAGCTATTTAAAAGAGTTGGTTGGTAGTTTTGCTCCAAGAATTTAACTAAAAATAATCAACTCAAAAATGAAACACTATTTAGTTTTTTTAATGCTGCTTGGATTTACTTTAAGTAGCTTTTCACAAACCGGAAATATACAAGGGGTTATTACCGATGAAAACGGTATTGCGGTACCAGGAGCCACTGTGGCAGTTCAAGGTTTTAATAAAGGAGCAGTTACCGATTTCGATGGTACGTATACACTAGTTGAAGTTCGCGATGGACTTCAGAAATTAATTGTTAGCTTTTTAGGTTATGCCAGCGTGGAGAAAGAAGTTACTGTTAAAGCAAACCAGACTGTAGCTTTAAATATTACCATGAGTTCTGAATCTACCACTTTAGATGAAGTCCTTATTACAGGGTATGGTTTAGGCGGACAAGCCAGAGCATTAAATACGCAAAAGAACAAGCAAAATATTACCAATATCGTGTCTACTGATCAAATTGGAAAGTTCCCGGATGCTAACGTGGGTGATGCTGTAAAACGTATTCCTGGTATTACCATGCAAGTCGATCAAGGGGAGGCGAGAAACATTATTATTCGTGGTTTATCACCACAATTAAACTCTGTAACCTTAAACGGCAGTCGTATACCTTCGGCTGAAGGTGATAACCGTAATGTTCAAATGGATTTAATTCCATCCGACATGATTCAAAGTATTGAGGTAAATAAAGCGGTAACGCCAAATATGGATGCAGATGCACTTGGTGGTTCGGTAAACTTAATTACCAGAACGTCACCTCAAGGTTTTCGTTTATCGGCTACTGCCGGTTCTGGTGTTAACTTTATTACCGATAAGCGTATTTTAAACGGATCGTTCTTATTAGGAAACCGTTCTAAAAATGATAAATTCGGTTGGATGGTTTCGGCTTCTATCAACGATAACGATTTTGGTAGTGATAACGTTGAAGCCGAATGGGAAGACGAATTCGAGTTCAATAATGGCGACGAAGACAACTTAGAAGAAGTAGCTGTTAATCCGTATGCTAAAGTATTTGAAATTAGAGAATATTTAGTGCAACGTGTGCGTCGTAGTTTTTCGGCTAACTTCGATTATAAATTAGATCAAAACAACAGTTTATATTTTAAGTCTATTTATAATTGGAGAGACGACCGTGAGAATCGTTTCCGTTTAGAAAACGAAATTTTAGATGGTGAAGATATTGGTGCAAGTGATTTCACAGTTGATGCTAACGGAAATTTAACGAGTTTCCCTGTTGAAGCTAAGCGTCAGACCAAAGGTGGTATTGTTGGTGGACGTAACAAAAATGCACGTCTCGAAGATCAGCGTATGCAAAACTACAGCTTAGGTGGAGATCACTTATTTGGTAGTGTAAAATTAGATTGGATGGCATCTTACTCAAAAGCTTCAGAAGAACGTTTAAATGAGCGTTATTTAGAATATGAAAGCGAATACGGAGTAGCATTCAATAATAATGGAGATAAGCCTTTGTTTACGCCTTTAAGCGCTGCCGATGCCGATTTTAGCTTATTTGAATTAGATGAAATTACCGAAGAAAATCAGTATACCGAAGAAGAAGATGTTAATTTCTTTGTAAACGTAAAAGCGCCTTTAACTTTGGTTGAAGATCAGGAAGGGTTTTTAAAATTCGGATTTAAAAGTCGTTTGAAAAATAAAAACAGAACCAATGACTTTATGGAATATAGCGATGAAACCGGAGCTTTAGATATTTTAGGTGATATTCCAACCAGAAATTATTCCGATAACGATTTCCTTGCCGGAAGTCAGTATCAAATTGGAAGTTTTGCTTCAGCAGATTATTTAGGAGGTTTAAACCTTTATGATAGTAGCCTTTTTGAAGGTGAAGATCTTCCGGATGAATATTTAACGGCTAACTTCGATGTAAACGAAAATGTTTATGCAGGTTACGCGATGTTAAGTCAGCAGTTTTCAGATAAGTTTACCTTATTAGCGGGTGTGCGTTTAGAGCATACAACCATAGATAGTGAGGGAAATACTTTAGTGTTTAACGAAGATGGTGACTACGACGGGACGCAAATTGTTAAAGATAAAGGCAACTATACAAACCTGTTGCCTGGTGTACATTTAAAATATAATGTGGCCGATAATACCGTGTTACGTTTTGCATGGACAAACACTTTGGCGCGTCCTAATTACGTAGATTTAGTGCCTTATCAGGAAATTAACAATGAGGATGAAGAGATTTATTTTGGTAATTCAGAATTAAACCCAACAACATCGATGAACTTCGATATTATGGCCGAGCAGTATTTTAAATCTGTTGGTTTATTATCAGGAGGTGTATTCTATAAAGACATCCAGGATTTTATCTATACTAATGTTTCTGAAGACGACAATGGATTTGAAGTTTACAAACCATTAAACGGAAACGGTGCAACAGTTTTTGGTGCTGAGGTGTCTTTACAACGTCGTTTAGATTTCTTACCAGGCTTTGCTAAAAACTTCAGTATTTATTTAAACTACACGTATTTAACATCGAATACCGATGGCATTTACAACGAAGATGGCGACGAGCGTACCGATTTAGATTTGCCAAATACAGCACCAAACATGTTTAACGGGTCGTTGGGCTATGCCGATAAACACTTTAGCGTACGTTTATCAGGAAACTTCTCTGATGCGTATGTTGATGAAATTGGTGGTCGTGCATTCGAAGATCGTTACTACGACAAACAGTTTTTCTTAGATTTTAATGCTAATGTAGCCTTATCAAAACAGTTGAGTTTATATGTGAATTTAAATAATATCACAAATCAACCATTACGTTATTACCAAGGAGTAAAAGGAAGGACCATGCAAATGGAATACTATGAAAAACGCCTGAACTTTGGTTTAAAATACGATTTGTTTAAAAAGAAGTAAGATTAGAATATAAATGAAAAAATTAAAAATAAATTTAGTTTTAGGTGTCGCAGCTTTAATGGTAAGTTGCGGACCTAAACTACCTGAAATTGTAGCAACAGCAATAACCGAAACCACACCTCACGATACTGATGATCCTGCGATTTGGGTGAATAAAGCCAATCCGGAGCAAAGCATTGTGTTTGGTACCGATAAGGATGAGGTTAATGGTGGTGTGTATGCCTTTAATCTTGACGGAAAAATAATTCCAGAGAAAAGTCTAACAGGAGTGAGTTACCCGAATAATGTGGATGTAGAATATGGTTTTAAATTAAACGATTCTACACAAACCGACATTATGATATTCACTGAAAGGGAAAAGCACCAGGTTCGTGTGTATTCGGTGCCAGACATGACCCCTTTAGATAACGGTGGTTTTAAAGTATTCGCCGATGAAACTGATGTGGAGATGAAACGACCAATGGGCGTTTCAATTTATAAAAATCCGAAAAGTGGAGCTATTTCCTTTTTTGTAAGTCGAAAAGTAGGACCAACCGAAGGGTATTTATATCAATACGAATTGTTGTCTGATTCATTAGGTGTAAAAGCAAACTTGCTTAGAAAAGTAGGAACTTTTAGCGGACAAAAAGAAATTGAAGCCATTGCTGTTGATGATGCTTCAGGATATGTGTATTATTCTGATGAAGGTGTTGGGATTAGAAAATACCATGCCAATCCAGAAGATGGTAATGCCGAAATCAGTTTGTTTGGAGGCGAGCACTTTAAGTCAGATATTGAAGGGATTGCTATTGCAAATTACATGGATAAAGGGTTTTTAATTGTGTCAAACCAGCAAGCACATACCTTTAACGTGTTCGATTTAAAAACCAACGCTTTTATAAAAGCTATTAATTTAGGAACAGTAGAAACCGATGGTTGCGATGTAACCACAGTAGCTTTAGGGAGCAAGTACCCAAACGGGCTGTTTGTTTCTATGAGCGATAACAAAACATTTTTATTTCACGACTTAGGTTTACTTAAGTTAGTTGATTAGTTAGTTTTTTTGAATGTAAAGCCTTCCTTTAAACAGGAAGGCTTTTTTTATTGATTTTTTCGGAAGAATTGATTAATTTAATGCAAGTTAAATTAGTTATTTCTCTTAAAATTCAAGCTTATGCATCTTCCGTTTAGATCTGAAATCAGAAATTCCCCAAAGCAACAAACCATTAAAATTTATTTAGGTGATGAATCTTTAGATGAAAAGATAAAAACACATCTTGAACATTTTAATGAAATCGATTTTATAGAAATAAGAGAAACTGTTGAGCAAAATCGGTCGAATGAAAATATTACGGTATTCCTTAAAGATGATGTAGATATAGTTAAGATGCAAAAGGCAATAGATTCCAGTTTATGGTGGTATTTCGAAGATGATGTGGTTGATGAATAGTTGCGCAATAGCGATTGCAGCGGCATCCTTTTCTGAGAGGCTGAAATACATTCAGTACGAAGAAAAGATATAGCGGAAAGCGCGGTGCTTTAGCAATTGCCCAAAATAAAAAATCCCAAGCCTTGAAACTTGGGATTTTGTGTATAATGATATAATAAAACCACACTTCGACAAGCTCAGTGTGACAAATTAATTTTAGTATCTGTAGTGTTCAGGTTTGTAAGGCCCTTCAACAGTTACACCAATGTATTTAGCTTGTTCATCGCTAAGCTCGGTAAGCTCCACACCAATTTTAGCTAAGTGTAATTTGGCAACTTTTTCGTCTAAGTGCTTAGGTAACATGTAAACTTCGTTTCCGTAAGCTTCGGCATTAGTCCAAAGTTCGATTTGAGCTAAAGTCTGGTTTGTGAATGAGTTACTCATTACAAAACTTGGGTGACCTGTAGCACATCCTAAGTTTACTAAACGACCTTCAGCTAAGATGATGATATCATTCCCATCAACGTTGTATTTATCAACCTGAGGTTTGATTTCTACTTTCGTGTTTCCGTAGTTTTGGTTTAACCAAGCCATTTGGATTTCGTTATCGAAGTGTCCAATGTTACAAACGATGGTTTTATCTTTCATTGCTTTAAAGTGCTCAGCTCTAACGATGTCTTTATTTCCTGTTGTTGTGATGATGATATCCGCATTTCCAACTACAGTTTCTAATTTTTTAACTTCGTAACCGTCCATAGCAGCTTGTAATGCACAAATTGGGTCGATTTCTGTTACGGTAACAATACTCCCTGCACCTTTAAATGAAGCTGCAGTTCCTTTACCAACATCGCCATAACCACAAACTACAACGCGTTTTCCGGCTAGCATCACATCCGTAGCACGACGAATAGCATCTACTGCACTTTCTTTACATCCGTATTTGTTATCGAATTTCGATTTAGTAACCGAATCGTTTACGTTAATCGCCGGCATTGGTAATGTTCCATTTTGTACACGCTCGTAAAGTCTGTGAACACCTGTAGTGGTTTCTTCAGATAAACCTTTAATTCCAGCAGCTAACTCTGGGTATTTATCTAAAACCATATTGGTTAAATCACCACCATCATCAAGAATCATGTTTAATGGTTTTCTGTCTTCACCAAAGAATAAAGTTTGCTCGATACACCAGTCGAATTCCTCTTCGTTCATACCTTTCCATGCATAAACAGCAGTTCCGGCAGCAGCAATTGCAGCAGCAGCCTGATCTTGAGTTGAGAAAATATTACAAGAACTCCAGGTTACTTCGGCACCTAAAGCCTGTAACGTTTCAATTAATACAGCCGTTTGAATAGTCATGTGTAAACATCCGGCAATACGAGCACCTTTTAAAGGTTGAGAAGCACCATACTCCTCACGTAAACTCATTAATCCCGGCATTTCAGCTTCGGCTAATTCTATTTCTTTTCTACCCCAGTCTGCAAGCGACATATCTTTTACTTTATGTGCTACGTAAGGAATTGTTTTTGTACTCATATTAATCTTTGTTTTGTTTTTAAAACTAAACATTCTTGTGGTTAAAACATAAATAGTTAAATTCGCCTGTCAAGAATGTAAAATTGCCTTAGGCGGTGCAAAGATAACCATAACTTTTAGAATATTAAATGCCTCTTTATAAAACCATTACTCCAAATTCACAAACTACTGTTAAAATCTGGAAAATAACAGAGTCTTTTGATGATTTAATGCAGGGATTAGCCTTAAAACCAGAAAGTTTGAATCGGGTTTTAGGGATGAAAAGTGAATTGCATCAGCGCGGATTTTTAAGTGTGAGGCATCTTTTAAGGGAGTTTGGTTATAACGATTCTGATTTGTTTTACGATGAAAATGGCAAGCCGCATTTAAAAGATGGTAAACAAATATCTATTACGCATTCCTTTAATTTTTCGGCGGTGATTGTTAGTGATGGTATTATTGGAATTGATATTGAAAAACAAAGGGAAAAAATTCAGTTGATTGCTCATAAATTTATTGATTACGAGTACAATTATTTAGATGAAAACGCCGAAGATTACATTAATAAGCTTACTATAATTTGGTGTGTAAAAGAATCACTTTATAAGCTTTTTGCAACGCCGGGATTGAGTTTTAAACAACACTGTTTAATGATTCCAGCTTCTGATAATGCCAGCGAAACCATTGCCTGGATTGATTATGAAGATAAAAAATACAGATATAACGTTCAGTTTTTAGAGTTTGAAGGTTTTACCTGTGCTTATGCCATGGCCTAAATGAAAACGGTATATAAAGACATAATCACGGCTATTGATTCTGGTAAAAAGTTATTAGCTGTTTTAATTGATCCTGATAAGTTTGCTGTTGAATCTGTTCCGGAGTTCATTACAAAGGTAAATGCTTCGGTAGCGACGCATATTTTTGTAGGTGGAAGTGCCGTTGAAGATGACGCGACTCATATTTTGGTTGAAGCTATAAAAACATACACATCATTACCTGTGGTTTTATTTCCTGGAGATGTCACACAAATTACCGAAAAGGCTGATGCCTTGTTGTTTTTAAGTCTCATTTCAGGTAGGAATCCTGAATACCTTATTGGGAAACATGTCGCATCTGTTTCAAAACTCCATGGTTTAGATTTGGAAGTCATTCCAACGGGTTATTTACTTATTGAAAATGGCAAAGAAACGGCAGTTCAACGCGTAACAGAAACCAATCCCATGCTCAGAGCTGATATTCAAAAAATTGTTGATACAGCCAAAGCAGGTGAGCTTCTCGGAATGAAATTAATCTATCTGGAAGCTGGTAGCGGAGCAGTGCATCCGATAACTTCTGAAATTATAACTTCAGTTAAAACTGAATTGAATATACCTTTAATCGTTGGTGGAGGCATTCGAAGCAAAGAACAATTACAATTGGCATACAACTCAGGAGCCGATATGGTTGTTATTGGTACCGCTTTAGAAGAAGATGAATCTTTTTTCAATAATGTAGCTATTTCTTAGGCCTTTTTACAATCTCTATATTCGGTGTTTTTGGTTTTTTCATACCGTGACCCAGATAAAAACTTGTATGTGCTGGCTGATTGTAGCCTACATTTTGCCAGGCGATGCTAACGCGGTACAGCGGGTCGTGCATTAGGGTAAAAATGCGATGCTCCGTTGGGAAGGGTGTTGAAAAGATGACTAGCTCGGTGTTATCTTCATTTCTCCAGATGACTTCTTCACGCCAGTCTCCTAAGATATCGGCAATTAAACAGGGGTTCGATTTGGTCCAGTTATTACTTCTTAAACGCATGCCATCATAATCGTAAGCTTTTAGAAGCATATCGGTAGTTTTAGTTTCGTAATTCCATTTGGTGATGACTGTTTTATCAACAATTTCACGTAACAAATCACCATCCCACCAACCAAACATATTCCAGCTGGCACCACGACGTCCGGCGGTTGGATAAGTTTTATAAATAACGTCGCCTTTCACATTATGAATTCCCGAACCATTTGAAGCCCAGCTTTCAGTACCTAAATAATTAGGGTCAATATCAGCTGTAACACCACGACCAAAATCGCCTGTACCTTTAACGCTCCATAATACTTCTCCGGTTTTCGGATCTCTAAAATCGATGGCGGGAATAGTTGTGCCATTGGCTTCTTCATGACACATAAAATATTCAAGTCCTTTGCGCGTTGGATCGAAATCACCCAGATGAGCAGCATCACCATGACCAAATTCTGTAGAGTATAAACCTGTGCCATCATGATCTATAGCACAAGAACCAAATTGAATTTCATCGAAGCCATCGCCGTCTAAATCGCCAACGGCTAAATTATGATTACCTTGACCAAAATAGGCTTCATTGCCTTTAGTATTCGTGTCGAAAATCCAGCGGGTTTTTAATTTTTTGTTTTTAAAATCGTAGGCAGCAATAACGATGCGCGTATAATATCCGCGAGTAAAAATTATCGACGGGTGTTTCCCATCCAGATAAGCTACGCAGGCTAAAAACCGATCCACACGATTTCCATAGCGGTCGCCCCATTCGGCTATATTACCACGTGGAGGAATGTAAGGTTCGGTTGTAATAAATTCACCAGTTTCGCCTGAAAATACACTTAAATATTCTGGGCCTTGTAAAATATAGCCTCTTTCGTTGCGGTAATCGGCATCAGCTTGTCCTAATATGTTTCCTTTGCCATCTGTAGTTCCATCAGCGGTTTTGCATGCAATTTCAGCTTTTCCATCACTATCTAAATCATATACCATAAATTGTGTGTAGTGCGCACCAGATCTAATGTTTTTTCCTAAATCAATAGTCCATAAAATAGTGCCATCAAATTCAATACCTTGTAAAAAGGTGTTTCCAGTGTATCCTCGATGGGAATTGTCGTGTGAATTTGTGGGTTCCCATTTTAATACAATTTCATATTGGCCATCGCCATCTAAATCGCCAACAGAGGCGTCGTTGGCTGTGTATTTGTATTCGCGTCCATCAGGTGAAATGCCGCCTTTTGGAGCAGTTATCGGAATCATTTTGTAAATATCGTTCCAAGCAGCTACGGGTTTAGATTTTTCTTGTTCCTTTCCGTTAATTATAGCCGAAATGCTATAGGCTTCAGAAGAGGGTGTTTTGTCAATAAAATTACTGGCACCGTAGATGGGCGTGTCGTTTAATTTTTTTGAACCACGGTAAATATTGTATGATGCGTTTTCAAATTCGGATGCCAAAATGCGCCAACTTATCAAAACTTCATTTTCATTGGTTTTAACAGCTACAGTACCACGATCTAAATCTTCCATTTGGTTTTGCGCAAAACTGGAAATATTAAATAAAAGAAAGGTAAATATATAAGGGAGTGTAATTAAAAATTTAAGCTTTTGGAAATACCGCATTTTAATATGTTGTTTAAGTCAGTTGTTTGGTTTATAGTTGGTTGTATTTTTGTTTAAGACTAAATAAATCAAGAATAGTTTAATGATTAGACTTAGCTTTTAATCAAATCTATATTTTACATAAAATTAGTCTGTCCTGTGGTATCCTGAATAGTAATTTTTCTCTTGAGATAAAAGGTCTTACTTTTAAGGTCTTAAAAAATAACTTATGAAAATATCAGTTGAACTTACAATAACCCCATTACACGACGATTACGAACCTGCAATTATTCATTTTATAAAAAAATTAAGAGCTTCAAATCTTACAGTTTTAGAAAATCCTTTAAGTACGCAAGTTTATGGTGATTACGACGAGGTGATGCGTGTTTTAACTTTAGAAATTAAAGAAGCATTTGAACTTATAGAGCGTGGTTTGCTGTATATGAAAATTGTAAAATCTGATCGTCACGATTATGAGCCACATTTTTAATTGGTTGTTTTCGCAATATCAAGGTGTCGAAACTCATTTAATTGTACTTGAATTACTTGGTGTTTTTTTTGGGTTTTTAAGTGTCTGGTATTCCAAGCAGGAAAACATTCTAGTTTATCCAACCGGGATTGTAAGTACCGCGATTTTTGTGTATATTTTATGGGTGTTTAGCCTTTTGGGCGATATGCTAATAAATGCTTATTATTTTTTAATGAGTATTTATGGCTGGTATTACTGGACACGAAAGGATGGAGATAATCACCAAGTTCCTATAACAAAAATGACCAAAAAGGAACATATGTGGAGTGTCGCTATTTTTGTGTTTACCATGTTGTTCGTAGTTGTTGTTTATGTCATTAGCGATAAATTTGATAACTGGACGGCTTATGTTGATACTATTACAACAGCCATATTTTTTGTGGGAATGTGGCTTATGGCTAAAAAGAAATTAGAAAACTGGACGTATTGGATTATCGGTGATATTATTTCGGGGCCTTTGTATTTTTATAAAGGACTCATTTTTACATCATTTCAATATTTGTTATTTACCGTAATTGCCATTTATGGATATAAAGCATGGAAGAAGACTTTAAGCAACAGCCAAGTAGCTGCATAAAAATAGTTTTATTCGGTCCTGAATCTACCGGGAAAACCACCTTGTCTAGACAATTGGCTCGGTATTATAATTCGGTTTGGGTACCTGAATACGCCAGAGAATATCTGCAAAATAAATGGAATAACGAACGTAAAACCTGTGAGCCGGAAGATTTATTGCCAATAGCCAAAGGACAAATAAAATTAGAAAATAAATTAGCTAAAAAAGTAGACGATATCTTAATCTGTGATACTGATTTGCTGGAAACTAAGGTGTATTCTGAAGCGTATTATTTGGGTTATTGTGACCCAGTTTTAGAAAAATATGCATTGGAAAACACTTACAGTTTATATTTTTTAACTAATATTGATATTCCGTGGGAAGCCGACGATTTGAGGGATAAGCCAAACGACAGGGAGGCAATGTTTGAAGCTTTTCATAATGCTTTAGTGAAGTATAAGCGACCTTTTGTGCTACTTAGCGGTAGTAAAAAGGAGCGCTTGGAAACAGCAGTAAAGCATATTGATAAACTATTGAAAAAGAAAAATTAATGATTGCAGAAAAAGAGGTGATGTTTACCGATAAGGATATCCGTCAAATTGAAAGTCATGGTCTTACCCAAGATAAAGTTATTGACCAAATTGAGTGTATTAAATCTGGAATGGAGTACTCAAATTTGGTTGAAGCTGCTACCGTTAATAAAGGTGTTTTAAAGTTTGATAAACATGACATGCAACAATACGTTGATTTGTACAACAGTAAGTTGGATGTTTTAAATGTCGTGAAATTTGTGCCGGCATCTGGAGCTGCAACCCGAATGTTTAAATTTATCTATCAGTTTTTAAAAGACTATCATGAGGATGAAGAACGTTTGGGGCATTATTTAAAAACACATAAAAACTTTTGGGTATTTGTTAATGGTTTAGAAAAGTTACCTTTTTTCGAGAATGTTGTTTCTAGAATTTCAAATTATTCAGATTTAGCAGTAGAGGAAAAATATATAGCTTTCGTAAAAGTTATGTTGGCTGATGATGGTTTAAATTGTAGTGCTTGCCCAAAAGGACTGTTGCCGTTTCATAAATATAATGATGAGGTATTAACGGCCTTTCATGAGCATTTGTTAGAGTCTACCTTGTATGCCTCTTCAAATAATATTTCGAATTTGCATTTTACTATTTCTGAAGGACATACTGAAAAATTTCAGGAAGAGTTAAAAAATGTTCAACAAAAGGTACAAGATAAAACCGGCACTAAATTTAACGTCTCGTTTTCTTATCAAAGTAAATCGACCGATACCATTGCCATAAAATCTAATAACGAATTATATCGAACTCCGGAAGGAAATTTATTGTTCAGACCGGCAGGTCATGGGGCTTTGTTAGAGAATTTAAATAGGCTTGACGCAGATTTAATTTTTATAAAAAACATTGATAATATTGTTATTTTAGAACAAAATAGAAAGCAGAGCGAATATAAAAAGTTATTAGCAGGAGTTTTGTTAGATGCTCAGGAAAAAGCTTTTCAGTATTTAAATGAATTAGATAAAGAAATGGTTTCGGAAAGAAAATTATTGGAAATAGCTATGTTTTTAACGCATAGAATGAATTTAAGATTAGATGCCGAATTCGATGATTTTAGTTTTAATGAGAAAGTTTCATATTTATATAAAAAATTAAACCGACCAATTCGTGTTTGCGGAATGGTTAAAAATGAAGGTGAACCTGGAGGAGGACCGTTTTGGGTAAAAGATTCGGAAGGGCATGTGTCTTTACAAATTATAGAGTTTGCTCAAATTAACGTGGAAGATAAATCTCAAAAAGCTATCGTAAAACATGCCACGCATTTTAATCCGACAGATTTGGTTTGTGGAACAAAAGATTATAAGGGCAATAAGTTTAATCTTCATGATTTTGTAGATCCTAAAGCTGCTTTTATAACTATTAAATCTCAAAACGGAACGGATATTAAAGCATTGGAATTACCTGGTTTATGGAATGGAAGTATGGCCGATTGGAATTCTATTTTTGTAGAAGTGCCTTTGTCAACATTTAACCCGGTTAAAACGGTTAACGATTTGTTGAAACCGGCACATCAAGTACTGTAATGTATAATAAAGAAGCTTTAATACAAGAATTAAATTTCAAAGCAATTAGAAGTTCTGGTTCTGGTGGGCAACATGTCAATAAAGTTTCTTCAAAAGTTGAGTTAAGTTTTAGTCTTAATGATTCGGTTGTTTTTGATGATATTCAGAAAACTAGACTTGAAAAAAAACTTCAAAATAGATTGACTAACGATGGTGTTTTAATCCTTCAATGTGGAGAAAGCCGAAGTCAGCATAAAAATAAAGAACTTGTTATAAAGCGTTTTCTTGATATGATGGAAAACGTTTTGATAGTTCAAAAGAAGCGTGTGCCGACTAAAATTCCTAAATCTGTAATTAGAAAACGCATAAAAAGTAAGAGGAATCAGTCTTTAAAAAAGGAAAATAGAAAAAAGCCAGATTTAGACTAAATAATCCGAAATTGCTTATTACCTTTGCGCCGTTCTCATAAAGGGGTGCCTATATCGGCTGAGATCATACCCATTGAACCTAGAACAGGTAATGCTGTTTAGGGAGGCGAAGAATCGCTGTTTGGATAAATTTATTTATCAAATTATTTAATCAAAATTAGTTAAGAATAATAACCTCTTTTTATTCGATTATAAAGTCATAATCGTAATGAAACATTTATTTATTGTTTTAACTACTTTGGTATTAGCTATTCAGGTTAATGCCCAAGAACAACAACAAGATTCAACTCAGGTTGAAAAATTAGATGAAGTTTTGCTCTCTGCAACCCGCGCAAAAGATAAAACACCGGTTGCCTTCACTAACATATCTAAAGAAGAACTGGAGTCGACCAATTTGGGTCAGGATTTACCTATTTTATTAGACCAGTTGCCATCTGTTGTTACAACTTCTGATGCCGGAGCAGGTGTAGGGTATACAGGTATTCGTGTTCGAGGTACCGATGCAACTCGCGTAAATGTAACCATAAACGGTATTCCGTATAATGATGCTGAAAGTCAGGGGACATTTTGGGTAAATATGCCTGATTTTGTGAGTTCTGTTGAAGATATTCAGTTGCAACGTGGCGTAGGAACCAGTACCAATGGTTCTGGAGCATTTGGAGCAAGTTTAAACTTAAAAACTCTTAATCCTTCAACCGAAGGTTACGCAACAACCACAAATGTAGTAGGATCTTACGGCACACGTAAGCATAATATCAGTTTAGGATCTGGATTAAAAAATGGGTTTTATGCGGAAGGTCGACTATCTAAAATTATGAGTGATGGTTATATTGATCGTGCGTCTTCCGATTTATCATCATATTATGTTGAAGGAGGATTTTTAGATGAAAAAACATCGGTTAAAGCAATCGTTTTTGGAGGAAAAGAAAAAACGTATCAGTCTTGGTATGGTACGCCAGAAGCCGTTGTAAAAGGTGATTTACAAGGTATTCAGGATTTTGTCGATAGAAATTATTCTTCGGAAGCTGAAGCTGAAAATCTATTGAATTCAGGCCGTACGTATAACTATTATACTTACGATAACGAGATTGATCATTACGAGCAAACTCATTATCAATTGCATGTATCGCATCAGTTTAATACTCATTTTTCAGCAAACCTTTCGGGGAATTATACACGCGGGAAAGGCTATTTTGAACAATATAAAGATGGTGAGGAAGTAGGTGATTATTTTCCTGAAAGTGCCGATGCCAGTGAAGAAGGCGAAGTTATTAGACGCCGTTGGTTAGATAATGATTTTTATGCAATCGTGTCTTCTTTCAACTATAAAAAAGATAATCTAAATGTATATTTAGGGGGAGGATATAATAAGTATGATGGCGACCATTTTGGTGAATTAATATGGGATTCGTTTCCGGTTTCTGTGCCAATTCGAACAGATTACTATACTAGTGTAGGAGAGAAAAATGATTACAATGCGTATTTAAAAGCTGAATATACTTTAAATTATACATGGTTTTTATTTGCCGATATACAGTATAGAGGTGTAGATTATAAGTCTAACGGATTGAGTTCAGATTTAATCCCAATTGATGTTTCAGAAACTTATAATTTCTTCAATCCAAAAGCAGGGGTAACATATACTATTGATAATTATAATTCGGTTTACGGGTCGTTAGCCATTGCCAATAGAGAACCAAATCGCGACGATTTAACAAAGAATCCTGTATTGCCACAACCAGAACGTTTATACGATTACGAGTTTGGTTATAAGTTAAAAACACCAAAGTATTATGCGACTGCTAATCTGTATTATATGGATTATAAAGATCAATTGGTGTTAACAGGCGATTTAGATAATGTTGGAGACCCCATTCGTGAAAATGTAAAGGAAAGTTTCAGAGCAGGTGTAGAATTACAGGCGGGTTATAAATTTTCAGATATGCTACGAGTTGATGCCAATGCGACTTTCAGTCAAAACAAAATTAAAAATTTCGACTACGTGGTTTACGATGCCCAGTACGACCCGAATACTTGGGAAACCGTGTCTTACGATGCTATTACAACATCTTATGAAGATACCGACATTTCATTTTCACCAAACGTTGTTGCCGGAGGAGCTGTTCGTTTTACACCTTTAGAAAATTTAAATCTGGCGTTTATTTCAAAATATGTAGGCAAGCAGTATTTAGATAATACTTCAAGTGACGCTAAGAGTATGGAGGCATATTTTGTAAATAATTTTAATGCGACTTTTAAGATACAGCCAAACTGGATTAAAGAAGTAGCTTTTAATCTGTTAGTGAATAATATTTTCGATAACGAATATGTGTCTAATGGATATACTTATAGCTATTATTACAGACCACAAGGAAGTAATGATAATGCTATAACCGAGAATTTCTATTATCCGCAGGCAAAAATTAATTTCCTTTTAGGAATGACTTTAAAGTTTTAATGAAAGAGAAAAGTTAGAAAATGAAAACGCTCCTAACTGGGGCGTTTTTTAATTGTTGTATACTCGAATAATATACCCGGAAACTTCAACATTATAACGTAATAAAGTATATTGTCCGGTAGTACCTTCGGCCATGTTTCCTGTTAGAATATCATAGGAGTTGTCATCATTGCAAGTGCATGAAGCAATAATCCCATCAATCGTTAATTTGGAGCAAGTGCTTAAAGCGTGATTAGGGTCCGATAATTCAAAGGCATTATAAATGTCACCTCCAGCATAAAACAATACCACACCATTTATGCCATAACCTTCTAAAATCACATAATTCCCCGGTAGTTGAAGTTTGTTGTATTGCGGTAATCTGGTGTCGATAAAGTTGTTTGTGTTAAACTTGTAGTCCGGTAAATAAGGGTTTTTTATAATATCGTCGTTACTGCAAGACACGATTAAAAAAAGGGTAAGGATGTATAAAAGAGGCTTCATAAAATTCGCAAAATATTCTACCGCAATTTACAACAAAAAGGAAATTGAGATAAATATTTTGTATATTTGTTACTCAATCTCGTGAAAACGAGATTTTTTTTATGCAGAAAATCGATAGACATGTTTTCGGCATTTTTAATTATTAAATGAATGAAGTTATGAGTAAAGTATCGTACTATACACCGGAAGGATTAAAGAAATTAAGAGACGAATTAAAACAACTAAAAGATATAGAACGCCCAAAAGCATCACAGGCTATTGCCGATGCCAGAGATAAAGGAGATTTAAGTGAGAATGCAGAATACGACGCTGCGAAAGAAGCTCAGGGTTTATTGGAAATGAAGATTTCTAAACTTGAAGAAGTACTTTCTAATGCCCGTATTATTGATGAGTCGCAATTAGATACCTCTAAAGTTTTGGTATTATCTAAAGTGAAAATAAAAAACCAAACCAACGGTATGGAAGTGGTATATACTTTAGTGGCTGAAAGTGAAGCAAATTTAGCAGCGGGTAAAATTTCTGTAAATTCACCTATAGGTAAAGGATTATTAGGGAAATCTGTTGGTGATATTGCTGAAATTCAGGTTCCTAATGGCGTGATGAAATTTGATATTATCGAAATTTCAAGATAAATAATAATAAAATACAATGTTTTTAAAAGATTCCTGTCTTAACTTAGTCAGGAATCTTTTAAATTTATAATCTCTCATTTTTAATATTATGGCTTCAATTTTTACTAAAATAGTTAATGGAGAAATTCCTTGTTATAAAATTGCTGAGACTGATGAGTTTTTAGCATTTTTAGATGTTAATCCAAATGCTTCAGGACATACACTTTGTATTCCTAAAAAGGAAGTTGATAAAATTTTCGATTTAGATGAAGCGACCTACACGGGATTAATGCAGTTTTCAAGAAAGGTAGCGATTGCTATCGAGAAATCTATTCCTTGTAAACGAGTAGGTGTTACTGTTATTGGTTTAGAAGTGCCTCACGTTCACGTACACTTAATACCATTATCAACCATGGAAGATGCGCGTTTTATTAAAAAAGTATCGCACTCCCAAGAGGAGTTTGAGGCTGTAGCAGAAAAAATTAAGGCAGCTTTATAATACGCTATATATTATAACTGCGGTTATACACAATGCAATAAATACACCTGAAGTAATGGCAAGCCACGTCGCCTTTTTAAAATGTGTCGAGGCTTGTTTAGGGTTAAATCCTCTTTTGTGATATTCAAACACACGCTCAATATCTTCGGTCCATTTTACGGGGTAAATATGCGTATTACAAGTTAAGCAATCCATTTCGTATTTAATATCAGAAGTAATTTTTTTATAGAAGTTGGTTTCTATAAACTTTTGCTTAAAGGTAAGTTTTAAGCCTTCTTTACTGTAACATTCCGGGCAATTGTTGTTAAGATCAACAGCTTTAATTTTGATATAGTGTTCTGCCATAGCCTAAGCGCGTTTAAGAGTTATTTGTATGGTTGTGCCTTTATCTTTTTCAGAGTGTAAAACTTTAATCTTGCCATCATGAAAGTCTTCAATAATACGTTTGGTTAGCGATAAGCCTAATCCCCAGCCACGTTTTTTAGTGGTATATCCTGGTTCAAAAATTTTATTAAAGTCTTTCTTGGCGATACCTTTTCCGGTATCGGTAACATTAATTTTTACGGTGCTATCAATCTCAACAATCTCAACAATTAGTTTACCTCTGCCTTTCATGGCGTCAATGGCATTTTTAACCAGGTTCTCAATGGCCCAACTGTAAAGTTGTTTGTTCAAATTTACTAAAATGCCACTTTCGGGCATAACAATTTCAAAGTCAATTAGTTTAGAAGCACGCGCTTTTAAATAATCGTAAGAATCTAGGGTCTCTTTTTTAATATCTGCTAATTCTAAGGTAGGAATTGAACCAATTTTGCTAAAGCGTTCTGTTATAGTTTGTAAGCGGTCTATATCTTTTTCAATTTCAGAGATATAACTTGGATTTACATTTTCAGATTTTAATATTTCTGTCCATCCTATTAAAGAGGATAATGGCGTACCGATTTGATGTGCAGTTTCTTTAGCCATACCCGACCATAGTTTATTTTGAGTTGCATTTTTAGTGCTTCGGTAGAAAAAGAAAATCACAGCGCCAAATAAAAACACAATCAATAATAAAGCTAATGGATAATATTTAAGTTTATTTAAAAGTGGGGAGTTGCCATAGTAAATAGTGCTGGCAATGGTATTGCCTAATTTTACAGGAATGGGGCGGTTTTCTTCAGCAAATTTGGCAATTAATTTTTGTACGTATAGTGAATCCTGAATTTTGGTCTCATCTAAATTTTTAAAACTGTTTAAGCTGCCATCTTCATTAATAACCAGCATAGGTGTAGTTTCGTTGCTGCTCATAATTTTCAGGGTGAGGTCTAGGTTCGTAGCATCGTCATCAGAATTGATAAATTCGGTCTGCGCAAAGGACCAATTTTCCATTTTGGTACGTTCTTCTTCTTTAAAATGTTGAAAAAACTCGTAGGTTTTCCACAAAATCAGGGAAACTATAATAAGAGAAGCGGCTACAATAACCCAGCGTAGTGTATTACTATATTTAGTAAAAATCATGCGTTTTTAATTAGTATCTAATATAATGCAAATCTGTTAATATTATTGTTTAACTTGTTAGTAAATTGGTTTTTAGTTACAATTTAGATTAGTTACATTTGTTGAAACAAAACTAGATGCAGTCTATAGATCCCAAAGAAATAAGAACCAGTTTGTTACATGGTTATTTGTTAAGTGCAGTAGCGCCAAGACCTATAGCTTTTGCCAGTACAGTTGATGCCGAAGGGCGTATAAATTTATCACCATTTAGTTTTTTTAATGTATTTAGCTCTAATCCGCCAATACTTGTTTTTTCACCATCGCGTCGTGTTAAAGACAATACGATTAAGCATACATTAAAGAATATTGAGGCGACTCGCGAAGTTGTTATTAACACTGTTAATTACGATATGGTACATCAAATGTCGTTATCGAGTTCAGATTTTCCTGAAGGCGTTAACGAATTTGAAAAATCAGGGTTAACCATGTTAAAGTCTGATATTGTTAAACCATTTCGTGTAGCCGAATCGCCGGTGCAAATGGAATGTAAGGTGAACGATATTATCGCTTTGGGAACTGAAGGTGGCGCCGGGAATTTAATTATCTGTGAGGTTGTAAAACTTCATATTGATGAAGACGTTCTAGATAAAGACGGACACGTTATTCAGGAGAAATTAGATTTGGTTGCCAGAGCCGGAGGGAGTTATTATACCAGAGCAAACAAAGGTTTTTTTGAAATTCCGAAGCCTATTTCAACTGTAGGAATAGGAGTGGATAGTTTTCCGGAGGAGATTAAAAACAGCATGGTTTTAACAGGCAACGATTTGGGAATGTTGGGTAATGTAGAGGCTTTGCCAAGTAACGAAGACGTGACGGCGTTTGTAACGGATTTAGGCGAGCGTTATCCGAATATAAAAACAGCCTCGCACCGTGAAAAACATAAACTGGCTAAGAAATATTTGAGTTATGGTGATGTGGATAGTGCCTGGAAAATATTATTAAGTTAAGTAAATAAAGTATAAATCTGAATAAATAGTAATACATGGAAGTTCAAGGAAGAATTAAAATGATTGGTGAAACTCAATCTTTTGGAAGTAATGGTTTTAGAAAAAGAGAAGTTGTTGTAACTACTGAAGAGCAGTATCCACAACACATTATGGTTGAGTTCGTACAGGATAAAACTGATTTATTAAACAGTTACCAGGTTGGACAACAGGTAAAAGTTAGTATTAACTTACGTGGTAGAGAATGGGTAAACCCACAAGGAGAAACGAAATATTTCAACACTATTCAAGGGTGGAGAATTGAAGCAGTTCAAGCGGGAGCTTCAGGAGATAATTTACCACCGGTACCTCCAATGGATGCTTTTGAACCAGCAGGAAGTTTAAATGAAGATGATCACGACGATTTACCGTTCTAAGTCGTTGTTATAAATTTTAAGAAACCTCAATATTAAATAATGTTGAGGTTTTTTGTTTTAATAGAAAGACTATGCATTTTTTAACCCAAGACTTATGGTTTCCCGATTATAGCGAAGCCAGTGCTGATGGCTTATTAGCTATTGGAGGAGATTTGTCGGTAGAGCGTTTGTTGTTTGCTTACGAGTACGGTATTTTTCCTTGGTACAGTCAGGATGAGCCCATTTTATGGTGGTCTCCCGACCCGCGTTTTGTGTTGTTTCCTGAAAAATTAAAGGTTTCAAAAAGCATGCGTCAGGTACTTCGAAATAAAAAGTTTAATGTTACCATTAATAAGGAGTTTAAAACGGTCATGCAATCCTGTTCTAGTATAAAACGGGAAGGACAGGACGAGACTTGGATAACCAACAATATGATTGAAGCCTATGTTAAACTATATGAATTAGGCTATGCAAAGTCGATAGAGGTATGGCAGGATGATAAACTGGTTGGTGGTTTGTATGGTGTCGATTTAGGTAATGGTGTGTTTTGTGGTGAGAGTATGTTTTCAAAAGTGAGTAATGCCAGTAAGGTTGGGTTTATCACTTTTGTTCAGCATAGTAATTATAAATTAATAGATTGTCAGGTGCATACTAATCATCTCGAAAGTCTTGGAGCAGAAGAAATTTCTAGAGCTGAATTTTTAGAATATTTATAATAAATTCGAGAAGCTGTATTGATAGGTCTTTTAAATGGAAAGGCTTAATGTATTTAAGAAGAAAAAGTAATTTCTGGAGTCGAGGTTAAAGCGTTCTAATCGGTATTCAATACCCGTTTCAAATTTTAGTTGTTTCCCAAAATGCCATCCCAGATATACAGCTGTACGCTGATCGATTTCTGGAGCGTCGGGTTTACTTAAACTTAATAATCCTTCAAAATAACATAAAACATAAGGCGCTTCAACGCCTTCATTATGTCCGCTAATAGGGAAATTGGCAGAAAATCTATAACGCTGTCTAAAAATAGTTTTCGATTCTAATATCCGTTGTTCTGTTCTAAAGCGATGCCCAAAGCTTATTTTAGCTTTATGTTTTTGGTATTTAAATTGCTGCATAAACCGTAGCTCATCACTCCCAGATTCAAAAACGTCTCGATGTCTGTAATAGAGTCCGACTCCTAAACGATTTGAAGAACTTAAAGAGAAGGTGGACATGTGAAAAATATCTAATTGCTGTTGCTGAAAGCTAAATGTTTTGTTCTCAAACAAAAAATAACGAGAGCGCCCGGTGAAACTTAAGCTATAGTTTTTGGAAACACCATAATTGAGAACAAACGAAGTTTCACCAAGTACCCCTGAATGATCCTGCGCTTTTAAAATGAATGTGTTACAGGAGAGAAAGATACAAAGGAAAACATGTTTTAATTTCATAATCGTTCAATGCAGATCAACTGGTCATTTTTAGTTGACTATCCCAGTTATAGCTTTTAGCAAAGATATTATAACAAAAAGGAAAAATGATATGAAATTTATACTTCATTATATCTAAAACAGTTTATTTCATGGTCGTTAACCATACCGGTGGCTTGCATGTGTGCATAAATAACTGTCGATCCTACAAATTTAAAACCTCGCTTTTTTAAATCTTTACTTAAGGCATCACTAATGGCTGTAGTTGCTGGTGCATTTTTATAATTTTCCAGTTTGTTTTTAATAGGTGTACCTTGCACAAAATCCCAGATATACTTACTAAAACTACCAAATTCATCCTGTACTTTCATGAAAGCCAGTGCATTGGTAACAGTTGCTTTCACTTTAAGTTTGTTTCTAATAATGCCGGCATCTTCCAGTAGGCAATCTATTTTATCCTCACCGTAGTTAGCTATCTTCTTATAGTCGAAATTATCAAAAGCTTTTCTGAAGTTTTCTCGTTTTCTTAAAATGGTAATCCAACTTAAACCTGCCTGAAAAGTTTCTAAAATTAAAAATTCAAAAAGAGTTGCATCATCATAAACCGGAACACCCCATTCTTCGTCGTGGTAGGCTTCATACAAGGAATCGCCAGTGCACCAGCCACATCTATGTTTTTCGCTCATTGTAATTTTTGTAAGGATTTATGTAAAAGTATGACAAAAATCATTTTAAATGAAGGTATGAGCCTCTAATTTTGCCCAAGATAATAGCATAAACCATGAAGTCAATAATTAAAGATAGTTTAGATCGAAGCATGTCTTATGAGGCATATAGAGATTTAGTAAAACGTTTAGCCGAAGAACATTCCACAACAGGTGCAGAACAAACAAAAGATCAGGCGGATTTCACCAAATTAAATGAAAGACGCATGAAACGTTGGGATAAAACCATAAGAATTCCGGAGGTTTCACAAAAACGAATATCTAAATTTAAGCAGGATATTACCTGGTTGGTTATTGCTGAAAGTTGGTGTGGTGATGCAGCTCATGTTTTGCCAGTGCTTAATAAGATTGCTGAGGTTAATCCGCACATAACCTACAGGGTAGTGCTTCGCGATGAAAATCCAGATCTTATGGATGCCTTTTTAACCAAGGGTGCGCGATCAATTCCTAAAGTTATTATTATTGACGATAATACAGGCGAAGTATTAAGTACGTATGGCCCACGACCAAGTGAAGCGACAACTTACGTGCAAAGGTTTATTGCTAAAAACGGAAAATTAACTCCTGAATTTAAAGAAGATTTACAACATTGGTATAACAGTGACAAGGGACTAAATATTATTAACGATGTTACCGAAATACTATGTGGATTGGAAGCTAAGGTTTGCCTATAAAATTAAAGGTAATCGTTCCAACTTGAGAAGGTTTTGATGCGTCTTCGCTAAAAGTGGCTTCTCTGGCATATTCTAAAGCGTGTTCTTTCAGGCATTGATTGTCTGAATTCGATGAGCCGTTAATAGAGGCGTCGGTAACCGTGCCTTGAGAATTAACCGTAATATTTACAACAATTTTTCCGCCTACTTCACATAAATAAATTGGGGTAGGCATAAAGTTGTGTGTTCTGTCTTTAAGGGAGTAACTCATGGTACTCTTCTTATTTACGCCTTCACTTTTTTGTTTTTTTAAAAGCTCGCTCACTTTATTAAAGGCAGATAGTTCTTCTTCTTTAATCGCTTTATCTTCTGAAAAATTTTCACCTAAAGCATTCGAATTATCACTTTCTCCTGAATCTGTACTTGTATTTGTTTTTGGAACGTAATCTTCAGGAGGAGCAATGGTTTTAAACGCCTGAGCAAAATGTTTGCTATTATCTGTTTCGTTGAATGCTTGATTAGTTTCCGCTTTACTACCCTGAAGTTGTTCTAAAGCCTCCAGAACCTTAATTTCTTCTTTGCTTAGCTCTTTTTCGGGTTCCATTTCATAATAGCTTTCAGCTATTTGTTCGCTTTGCTGTTTTAAGTGTAAATTAAAAACAAAAAGGATAACGGTTCCTGTAATAAGAAGCGTAATGAGTAGGGCTTTATGTTGATCTGTTAGGTGCAAATCTGGGTTGTTTTTGGGTGATTCTACTCGAAATATACGTAAAATTACTCAATTTGGTTGTTCAGAGAGCTAATGAAATCTTCAATGCTAACCCCGTTAGTAACATCAAAATCTCCGATTTTCGTACGCCTTAAAGCCGATAGATGGCCACCGGAATTCAAAGCTTTTCCAAAATCGTTGGCTAAAGAACGAATGTAGGTGCCTTTGCTGCAAACCACTCTAAAGCCAACTTCTAAGTCTCTAATATTTGTAATTTCAAACTCCGCAATATTAATGTTTCGTGGTTTAATTTCAACCGTTTCACCCGCACGGGCAAATTCATATAAACGCTTACCGTCTTTCTTTAACGCCGAAAAAACAGGCGGATATTGTTCAATATCACCAATAAACTGTTTGGTAGTTTCTTTAATTAAATCTTCGGTAATATGTTCGGTAGGAAAGCTTTCATTAATCTCGGTTTCAAGATCGTAAGATGGCGTCGTGCTTCCTAAAACAATAGTCCCGGTGTATTCTTTTATTTGAGCCTGAAACGAATCGATTTCTTTGGTCATTTTACCTGTACAAATAACTAATAATCCACTGGCTAAAGGGTCTAAGGTTCCGGCATGCCCAACTTTAATCTTTTTTAGTTTGAAGGCTTGCTTTATTTCCCAGCGCAGTTTGTTAACCACTTGAAACGAGGTCCAGTTCAAAGGTTTATCGATGAGTAAAACTTTACCAGCCTGAAATTCTTCCTGTAAACTCATATTAGCCGTTTAAAATTGAAAATAGAATTGCAATTAACCCAACAATAGCACAGTAAATGGCAAAGTATGTTAGTTTACTTTTCTTTACTAACGCAATCATCCAGGTACAGGCAAATAAACCAGCAACAAAAGCAGTAATAAACCCGATTGATAATGAAGTAATATGTGAGCTGTTGTATGCTAAATCGCCACTTAAAATGTCTTTTGCAATCTTCCCGAAAATTAACGGCACCACCATTAAAAATGAAAAGCGAGCCGCTTTTGTTTTATCGTTACCAAGTAAAACTGAAGTTGATATGGTTGCTCCCGAGCGAGAAATTCCAGGAAGCATCGCAATAGCTTGAGAAACACCTATGATCAATGCGTTCGAGAATGATACCTTTTTATTGGTGTCTTTAGCTTTGTCGGCAAAGAATAATAATGCAGCAGTTATAATTAGCATGCTTCCAACTAATAAAATATTGCCTCCAAAAAGGGCTTCTAATTGTTCTTCGAAAAACAAACCGACAATCACCGCGGGAATCATGGAAATAACAATCTTAGCAACGAATTGTAAATCTTCATTCCATTTAAACTGTAAGGCTCCTTTAATAAGTTCTAGAATGTCTTTTCGAAAAACAACAATAGTACTTAATGCGGTAGCGAAGTGTAAAACAACAGTGAAAAGCAGACTTTCTTCCGGGACAGATTGATCGCCTAAAATGGCTTTTCCTATTTCTAAATGTCCACTTGACGATACTGGTAAAAATTCGGTAAGCCCTTGAATAATACCAAGAATGATAGCGTTTATTATATCCATGGGGCAAAAATATTAAAATAGCCGTATAATTGGTCGCCAATCATAGAAACTTTAAAAGGATTAATTAGTAATTTGTTCGATAATCGAAATTTAAATATTTTCATGTTTTTCTTTTTCTATGAAAATCATAATCGCTCCCGATAAATTTAAAAACTCACTTTCCGCATTAGGCTTTTGTAATGCGGTTGAAACCGGTATTCATAAAGTGATTCCTGATGCTGAAATTGTAGCATTGCCCTTAGCAGATGGAGGGGATGGAACTATTGATATCATTAACTTTTATTTAGGCGGAGAAACCGTAAAGGTTATGGTGCATAATCCGTTTTTTAAATTAATCGAGGCCTCATATTTATATGCTGAACATTCCAAAACAGCCTTTATTGAAATGGCGGAAGCTTCTGGGTATAAGCTTCTGAAAACTGAAGAACTCGATTGTAAACATGCAACCACCTATGGAACAGGTGAATTGATTTTAGACGCAATTAATAAAGGTGCTAAAACTATCATATTGGGTATTGGCGGTAGTGCGACTAACGATTGCGGTATTGGAATGGCTAAAGCCTTAGGATACCGGTTTTTAGATGATTTTGATGAAGGTGTTAAGCCAATAGGAGCAAATTTAAGTCGTATAAAAACAATAGATACATCTCGTGTGAATCCAAAATTAAAGGATGTTGAAATAAAAGTAGCTTGTGACGTTGCGAATCCATTATACGGTGAACATGGTGCTGCACAAGTGTATGCTAAACAAAAGGGAGCCACAGATGAAGACGTTGAACTGTTAGATCAAGGATTGAAAGATTTTTCAAAAATTATAGAAAAAACTTTCAATATAAATCCGCAAAAAGTAGAAGGAGCCGGTGCTGCTGGAGGCATGGGAATCGCTTCAAAAATATTTTTAAATGGCGATTTAAAACCGGGCGTAGAATTAATAAAAGAATTAGCCGATTTCGATAATAAACTTCAGGGTGCCGATTGGATTATTACCGGAGAAGGTCGTTTAGATGGACAAACCTTATCAGGAAAAACGATTCAGGGTGTACTGTCATCCGCGAAAGCGAAACAAATAAAAGTTGCTGCTTTTTGTGGTGATATTCGTTTGTCTGAAAAGGAGATGCAGGGTTTAGGAACAGATTACTCCGATAAGGTTTTAAACTATAGTAAATCGACAGATGATGCTATGAAAAATGTCAAAGACTATGTGAACCAAATGACTAAAAAATTTGCTAAAACGCTTCTTGAATAATTACTTTTCAGGGTTTAGTAAAATGGCATACATCTCGATACCAAAACCTAAAAGCACCAGCATAGGTGCTAAACGAATACGTCGCCAATGAAAAATTTCTGGGTTAAAAACATTAGGGTCGTCACTACCACCGCCAGACATTAAAATAAAGCCTAAAGCAATACAAGCCAAACCAATAAACATGAATTTGTAGTTCTTCTTTCCGAAAATAAACTGGCTTTTATTAGCGTCTTTTTGTTTTTCTTCTCCCATAATGTGTTTAAAAGTGTAACGCAAATTAACGTATTTATTTAAAAAATAAACGTTAACAGGTTTATAAATTATCTAATAATAAAGTTCGTCGGTTTTTAAATTTAAGAAACGTTGTGTAGCAAAATGGGTGCTTATCCAGGTAATTACAATGCCTAATCCAAATACAAACGCAAATAGTAAAACCACTAAAATCGGGGTGTTAAGTAAGCCTAATTCCGGGAACATTTTGTTAACGTAATACAGCACAATGCCCATGCCTATTAAAGCTATTACCGCACCAATAACACCTAAACGAACACTTTTCCAAACAAACGGACGACGAATAAATTGCTTGGTCGCACCAACCATTTGCATGGTTTTAATGGTAAATCGTTTGGAGTAAACCGATAATCTTATGGAACTGTTAATTAAAAGTACCGCAATTAATGTGAAAATGCTGCTTAAAACCAATACCCAAAAACTGATTTTCTTAACGTTTTCGTTCATTAAGTTAACCAAATCGTTATCGTAAGTCACTTCATCAACAAAGTTTTTAGATAAGGCTTCTTCCGAAATTTTTTCTAAATGTTCCGAGGTTACGTAATCGGCTTTTAGGTGTACATCAATCGAGTTTTGTAACGGGTTGTAGCCTACAAAATCCATAAAGTCTTCACCGTTTTCAGCCTTCATAAATTCTGCCGCCTGTTCTTTCGAAACATATTCGGTAGACTTTACGTAATCGGCCATAGCCAAGCTTTTTTCAAGCTGTTTCGTCTCCACATCTTTCGCCGAATCTTTCAAATAAATGGTAACAACAACCTGTTCTTTAAAGTGATCGGAAACCTTTTTAGCATTAAGAACCAATAAGCCTAATAATCCTAATAAAAATAAAACCAAAGCAATACTTAAAACTACTGAAAAGTACGATGATATAAGTCGGCGTTTTTGGTGTTTCTCGAAAGATGAACTCATATAAATGTGGGATTAACGATGTAAAAATACTAAAAGAAAAAGGAATACTATAATTAAATTATTTGCAATACAAATCCTTACTAATTGTATAACTTTTTAAAGCTGAAATTGTTGTCTTTTCAATCGAATTTTAAGGGTTTTGAAAGTGCTGTTTTGAAATGTACACCAAGACAGTGAGTAATAGTTTTTGGTTTTTGTTGGCATGGTTGTTGAAAATGTGAAAATAAAATTGAAAAACAAACATTATGAAGAAGAACATTTTAATTTTAGCCTTAATCACATTCGCAGCATTTTTTAATCAAGCTCAGGCGCAACGTTATAATCAGAGGTATAGTAGTAATAATAATTATGTGTTTGGTTTAAAAGCCGGACTGAATGTATCGTCGTTTCAAGGAGGGAATGATGGTATAGCTCGCAATAGTTTGTTAGGATATCATATAGGTTTAACGGCTGAAAATAGAATCAGCAGAAATTTTGCTATTCAACCTGAATTTTTGTTTTCACGTGTTGGTGGTGAAGAAATGTATTCCGACGGACTTCAGGCGCGATATTACTTAGATTATATTTCGGTACCGGTGATGGCTAAATTTTATTTAGGTGATCAGTTGAGTTTAGATTTCGGACCTCAATTAGGATTTTTGGTGAAAGACAGAGCTAACTACAGTGACGATTATTACGATTACGATGCTGGCGCCAATACCTTTGATTTAGGTTTTAACTTTGGCTTAAGTTTAAATTTGGATCGTTATTGGTTTGCTCAGGCGCGATACAATATTGGTGTGACTAATGCTTTTGATAATCCGGATGCGCAAAACAGTGTATTTCAGTTTTCTATCGGACGTAGATTTTAAGCAGTATTAAAAATAAAGAGGATAAGGTCTAAAATTTAGACCTTATTTTTTTGTGGTTTACTCACTAGATAAACTCCAAGAGCAACAAGTCCACAACTTAATATTTTTACCAGATTAATGTCTTGCGCATATTGGGTTTTCATAAAAACATAAGCCATGATACTTACCATAATGAAGCTTACCGCAGGTTGTAAATAAACATAGCTGCTGGTTACCGATGGCGCTAAATGATTAAGTGCATAAATATTGAAAAAGTAGGCTAGAAAGGTGGTAAAAATCACCACATAACCAATAGTTAAATAGGTGTCTAAATCAAACCCAGCAAAATCAGTTTCTAAAAAGGCGTTAATGCCAAACGGGAAGACATATAAAAATCCGAAGAAGAAAATCCAGCTCACTACGGTCATCGCATTGTATTTGTGCATTAACGTTTTTGCTAGTACCAGATACAGTCCGTAACTGCACGCATTCAATAGAATAAATAAGTTTCCTAAAAACGAACTGGTTCCAACGGCTTTGTTTCCATATAGAATCAATAAAACAGCACCAATAGCGCCTAAAGTAATGCCAAGAATTTTGTTTTTAGTGATGCGTTCTTTCAGAATAAAATAGCTGAATACTAAAACAATTACCGGTGTTGCTGTGGTAATAATAGAGGCATCAATAGGTGAGGTTAAGTTTATACCGTGAAAAAACAAGGATTGATTTAATGCCCCACCAAACAAGCCGCAAAGTGCTAAACGCAGAAAATCTTTCTTTTCAACTTTTTCTTTAACAAATAACAATTTTATAATCCAGAACAGTAAAACACAACAGGCTAATCGTATAAAAACAAAGGCTGTCGGACCAATTTTGTTGGGCATCACGCCTTTGGCAATAATATAATTGGCTCCGTAAATAATGTTGGCTCCTAATAACGCTAAGTGTGCTTTGGTAGTATCTTTTATCAAGGTCAGGTTATTTAAGTCGCGAAATTACAAATACTCTGTAAAACGAATGCTTAAAGGATTGTTATAATGCGGGCTTAAAATTCAATTTTATTAATTGTGTATAAAGGCTTTCTGTTTTCTGAAGAAACCGTAAATTTGCGCTTTTAAAAAGCAGAATGACAATAGGATGAATGCCTGTTGAAAGAATAATATATTAAGTAGATGAAATACGATTTCAATCAAATCGAGAAAAAGTGGCAAGAATATTGGGCCAAAAATCAAACGTTTAAGGCTGAAAATCATTCAGACAAACCTAAATATTATGTATTAGACATGTTTCCTTACCCAAGTGGAGCCGGATTACATGTTGGGCATCCTCTGGGTTATATTGCCTCTGATATTTATGCACGTTACAAGCGTCATCAAGGATTTAATGTATTGCATCCGCAGGGGTATGATAGCTTTGGTTTACCGGCAGAACAGTATGCCATTCAAACAGGTCAGCATCCTGCCATTACAACTGAAACTAATATCGCGACTTATCGTCGTCAGTTAGATCAAATCGGTTTTTCCTTCGACTGGTCTCGTGAAGTTCGTACGTCTGATCCAAGTTACTACAAATGGACACAGTGGATTTTCATTCAGTTATTCAACTCATGGTACAACAACGACGCTGAGAAAGCTGAAGATATTTCAGAATTAATCAAAATTTTTGAAGCTGAAGGAAATGCTAAAGTTAATGCCGTTTGTGATGATGCTGTTGAGTCATTCACAGCAGAAGACTGGAACGCGCTTTCATCGAAAGAACAACAGGAAATTTTATTACAATATAGATTAACCTATTTAGCAGAAACCGAAGTAAACTGGTGTCCGGCTTTAGGAACTGTTTTAGCTAATGACGAGATTGTTAATGGGGTTTCTGAGCGTGGTGGTCATCTAGTGGTGAGAAAGAAAATGACGCAGTGGAGTATGCGTATTTCTGCGTATGCCGAGCGTTTATTACAAGGCTTAAATACCATTGACTGGACCGATTCTTTAAAGGAAAGTCAGCGTAACTGGATTGGTAAATCGGTTGGAGCTTCTGTAACGTTCAATGTGAAAGATCATGATGCCGTGATTGAAGTCTTCACCACACGTCCTGATACTATTTTCGGGGTGAGTTTTATGACCTTGGCACCTGAGCATGATTTGGTGTCTAAAATTACAACGCCTGAGCAAAAAGCTGAGGTTGAAGCTTATATGGAAGCGACTGCAAAACGTAGTGAGCGTGAGCGTATGGCAGATGTTAAAACCATTACCGGAGCATTCACAGGAGCGTATGCCGAGCATCCGTTTACTAAAGAACCCATTCCGGTTTGGATTGGCGATTACGTGTTAGCAGGTTACGGAACAGGAGCAGTAATGTCTGTACCATGTGGTGACCAGCGCGATTACGATTTCGCGAAGCATTTCAACATTGCCATTCCAAATATTTTTGAAGGTGCCGATATTTCGGAAGAAGCCTTTGCCGATAAAGACAAAACCATTATCGCTAACAGCGACTTTTTAAATGGTTTAAATTATAAAGAAGCAACCAAAACGGTTATTGCCGAGTTAGAAAAGTTAGGTTGTGGAGAAGGGAAAACCAACTACCGTTTACGCGACGCCGTATTTAGCCGTCAGCGTTACTGGGGAGAACCATTCCCTGTTTATTATGTAGATGGTATGCCACAAATGATTGATGCAGCGCATTTGCCAATTCAATTACCTGAAGTAGAAAAGTATTTACCAACCGAAACTGGTGAGCCACCATTAGGTAACGCGACGGTTTGGGCCTGGGATACGGTTGAAAACCGCGTAGTAAGTAACGATTTAATTGATAATAACACGATTTTCCCATTAGAGTTAAACACCATGCCAGGTTGGGCTGGAAGTTCATGGTATTTTAACCGTTATATGGATTCTACCAACACTGAAGCTTTCGCAAGTCAGGAGGCGTTGAATTACTGGAAAGATGTCGATTTATACATCGGTGGAAGCGAGCATGCTACCGGGCATTTATTATATGCGCGTTTCTGGCAAAAATTCTTATTCGATAAAGGCGTTGTGCCGGTTGAAGAATTTGCTAAAAAACTGATTAACCAAGGGATGATTCTTGGAACAAGTGCTTTTGTTTATCGTGTTGAAGGAGAAAATAAATTTTTATCGAAAGGATTAATCGAAGGACAAAAAGTGCAGCCAATTCATGCAGATGTATCTTTTGTAAATGCATCAGATGAATTAGATATTGAAGCCTTTAAAAACTGGCGAGAAGAATTTAAGGATGCCGAATTTGTTTTAGAAGATGGCGTTTACAAAGTAGGTCGTGAAGTTGAAAAAATGTCGAAATCGAAGTATAATGTGGTGAATCCAGACCAGATTTGTATCGATTACGGTGCCGATTCTTTACGTTTATACGAAATGTTCCTTGGGCCGTTAGAGCAATACAAACCTTGGAATACGGCTGGTATTACAGGTGTTCACGGGTTCCTTAAAAAACTTTGGAAACTGTATGTAGACGATAACGGATTACGAATAGACGATAGCGAGCCAAGTAAAGACAGCTTAAAAACGCTTCATAAAACAATTAAGAAAGTACAGGAAGATATCGAGAACTTCTCGTTCAATACATCGGTGTCAACTTTTATGATTGCGGTTAACGAATTAACAGCAGAAAAGTGTTCGTCGAAAGCTGTTTTAGAGCAGTTATTGGTTTTAATTTCTCCGTACGCACCTCACATTGCAGAAGAATTATGGAGTCAGTTAGGACATAACGAATCGATTTCAACGGCAGCCTTCCCTAAATTCGACGAGAGTCATTTAGTAGAAAGCAGTAAGAATTACCCAATTTCATTTAATGGTAAAATGCGTTTCACTTTAGAATTACCGTTAGATATGAGTAAGGAAGATATCGAGAAAACCGTATTAGCTCACGAAAAAACTCAGGAGCAATTACAGGGAAGAGCCCCTAAAAAGGTGATTGTTGTACCAGGCAAAATTGTAAATATTGTAGGCTAAATCTTCAGTCTAAAATATTGATTATAAAGTTAAAGCATTGTGCATTTTAATATTGCACAATGCTTTTTTTATATCTAACTTTAAATCAGCGGTTTACGTGTTAGTGGTTTGAGTATTTTGATTGAAAAATCCTCAATATAAACCTACTAAATCGATAGTATTTATTTAATTCATAATTTATTGTTAAAACCATTAATAATAATGTATTTAAAACGGAAATTTGCTGAAAATTACCAAAAGGACTTATTTGGTGTAAATAATTTATAACTAACATTTTAAATAAATTCAAAATGAAAATTGGTGTTCCTATAGAAATTAAAAACAATGAGAACAGAGTAGGTATGACACCTTCAGGTGTATTCGAGCTTACTAAAAGAAACCACGAAGTATTCGTGCAAAAAGATGCAGGTTTTGGTAGTGGATTTCTTGACCAAGATTATATTAAAGCTGGAGCAACTATTCTTGAAACCATTGAAGAGGTTTATGAGATAGCGGATATGATTGTTAAGGTGAAAGAACCTATCGAGAAGGAGTACAGCTTAATTAAGAAAGATCAGGTTGTATTTACTTATTTTCATTTTGCATCAAGTGAAACCCTTACTAAAGCAATGATCGAAAGTAAAGCGGTTTGTATCGCTTACGAAACTGTAGAAGATGCTGACGGGTCTTTACCATTATTAGTTCCAATGTCTGAGGTTGCTGGTAGAATGTCTATCCAACAAGGTGCTAAATATTTAGAGAAACCAATTAAAGGACGTGGAATTTTACTAGGTGGTGTTCCGGGTGTTCCTCCTGCAAATGTATTAGTTTTAGGTGGTGGTATCGTAGGTATCCAGGCAGCTAAAATGGCAGCAGGTTTAGGAGCTAACGTAACTATCATGGATATTAACATGAAGCAATTACGTTACATCTCTGATATCATGCCAGCTAACGTAAATACTGAGTTCTCTAGTGAGTACAACATTAGAAAACACTTACCAGAAACAGATTTAGTTATCGGTGGTGTATTAATTAAAGGAGCAAAAGCGCCTAAATTAATCACTAAAGATATGCTTAAAGATATGCGTCCTGGAACAGTAATCGTTGACGTTGCTGTAGACCAAGGTGGATGTTTTGAAACAACTCACGCAACTACACACCAAGATCCTACTTACATCATTGATGATGTAGTACACTACTGTGTGGCTAACATGCCAGGTGCTGTACCTTACACTTCTACTGTAGCTTTAACTAACGTAACTTTACCTTACGTAATTAGATTAGCTAACGAAGGATGGGAGCAAGCTTGTGCTAACAACGCGTCTTTAGCAAAAGGATTAAATGTTGTTAAAGGAGATATCGTTTATAAAGAAATCGCTGAAGCTTTCGATTTAGAGTTTGTAGCGTCTTAATAAATTATTTTAATAAAGCTTAAAACGGGATATTTAGAAATAGATATCCCGTTTTTTTATGTCCTTATTTTAACAATATTTTGGGTGCTGACAGAATATCATGCCGTAAAAAATGGCGCTATTTTTGTTATATTTAATTGTGAATTTAAATTAAAAACAATGATAGGATATTATATATTAATAGGAGGTATTGCTCTGGTAAGCTGGTTAGTGAGTAATCAGTTAAAACGAAAATTTGAACAATACTCAAAGGTTCAGTTAAGAAATGGGATGACTGGTGCTCAGATAGCTGAGAAAATGTTGGCCGATCATGGTATTACCGATGTTGAGGTTATTTCTACACCAGGTCGTTTAACCGATCATTATAACCCCAAAAATAAAACCGTGAATTTAAGTGAAGCTGTATACCATCAGCGTAATGCCGCAGCGGCAGCTGTAGCTGCTCACGAATGTGGTCATGCAGTGCAACATGCTCAGGCTTATGAGTGGTTACAAATGCGCTCGGCTTTAGTGCCAATAGTTAGTGTAACTTCAGGAATGTCGCAATGGTTGGTTATTGGAGGTCTGGTTCTTGGTGCAGCTGAAAGTGCAGGCATGGGCTTTTATGTAGCTATTCTTGGTTTGGTTTTTATGGCAGCGGCAACTTTATTTAGCTTTATTACACTGCCTGTAGAATACGATGCAAGTAATCGCGCTTTAGCATGGTTAAAGAATAAAAATATGGTATCTCAGGAAGAGTATGCCGGTTCTGAAGATGCACTTAAATGGGCGGCAAGAACCTATCTTGTAGCAGCAATTGGAGCGTTAGCAAACTTATTATTTTGGGGCTTACGCGTATTAGGAGGCTCAAGAGATTAGTTGATACAGAAAAATGTACTGAAACCGAATTTTTACGATTACGTAAGAATTCGGTTTCTTTTTTTATTACATTTATCATCTAACATTAAATAAAAAATAGTTTATGGAAGACATGATTCAAAACAAATTAATGGTCGCCGATTTATCTGAAGCAGATAAGGTCGCATTTTACAAAAAGACGTATTCTCATGTAGCAGGAGGCGTGTTGGCTTTTGTTTTATTTGAATATTTATTGCTTCAAAGTGATACTGTAATAGAATTTATGTTGTCTATGACAGAAGGTTGGAGCTGGTTAATTATGCTTGGCGGATTTATGTTAGTAACCAATTATGCTGAAAGTATGACTTTAAGAACAGCCGATAAAAATATGCAGTATTTAGCCTATGGGGTTTATATATTAGCTGAAGCCTTGATTTTTGTTCCTATTATTTACATTGCTGCGTTTTATATGGAGTCTGGTCCTGAAATATTAAATCAGGCGGCCATAGTTACATTGTGTCTGTTTACAGGGTTGTCGGCTATTGTATTCGTAACTAAAAAAGATTTCTCGTTTTTAAAGGCCGGATTAACGGTCGGATTTTTTATTGCAATAGGTTTAGTTATTGCAGGAAGTCTTTTTGGTTTTAATTTAGGACTTTGGTTTTCGGTAGCTATGTGTGTATTGGCAGCAGGTTCTATTTTATATCAAACATCAAATCTTGTTAATAAATATTCAGACGATCAATATATACCTGCAGCCTTAGGTTTATTCGCTGCGTTAATGCTATTGTTTTGGTACATACTGCGCATTTTTATGTCTAGAGATTAATAAAAACATAAAATAATAATAAAGCCCTGAAGTCATTCGGGGCTTTTTTGTTTCTTTACTTTGAAATTAAATATCTTTCAATAATTACCATGGAATCACCAGAATTTTACTATAAAAAACACCTAGATATTTATACTGCTGAAACTCAGAGGTATTACCGAAAAATGACAGGGTTAAGCAGTTTGCGCTTACTGGTTTTTCTGTTGAGTGCAGGTGGAATTTATACATTCTTTGCGCAATGGCAGCTGGCACTTGGAATTGGGTTGTTGGGAATTATTGTATTTATTGTTTTGTTGACAAAATATAACGATGTTAAAGCCAAACGAAATTTTAATAAGGCTTTGGAGGAACTCAATGAAGAAGAACTTAAAATTTTATCAGGAGATTTCCACCATCGCAATCAAGGTTTAGAATTTCAAGATCCGAAGCATTTTTACAGTTTAGATATCGATTTATTTGGTCGGGGTTCATTCTTTCAGTTTATGAATAGAACAACAAATAATGAAGGTACTCAAACCTTAGCGAATTTGTTAAAGGCTAATAATATTGAAAATATTGAAGTGCGTCAGAAGGCCATAATGGAACTTAACGAAAAACCACAATGGCGTCAATATTATTCGGCAACCTCAAGTTTAGTACATGTTGAAACCCCGGCAAAGCAAATTATATCGTGGCTTAAAGGCTATGAATCGTTTTTGCCAAAATTTATAAAATGGTTACCGTTGGTATTCACAATTGTAACTTTGGGCTTGGGTATAGGTGCTTTTTTTGAATTTTCATTTGCGGCATATTTGGGATACTGGCTTTTGGTTGGATTAGGTGTAAGTGGTGGCTATTTAAAGAAAATTAATGTGCTGTCGTCCAACACCGATAGGGTAAAAGATACGTTTCGTCAATATGCTTTATTATTGGATTTAATAGAAAAGGAAACATTTACTTCAGAATTATTAAAAGAAAAACAGCAGCAAATTCAGTTAGGAGAAGAAAAAGCATCAGCTATTTTTAAAGCATTTTCAAGATCTTTAGATGCATTAGATAATCGAAATAATTTAATTGGTGCTATTTTCGGAAATGGCTATTTCTTGACTGATTTAAAAAATAGTTACCGCATTGAAAAATGGATAGAAAAGTATGGTCATAAAGTAACCGATTGGTTTGAGGTCGTGGCATTTTTTGATGCTTACAATTCCTTAGGAAATTTTGCTTTTAATCATCCTGAATTTGTATTTCCGAAGATTCATGAAAATGGACCAACAATTTTGGCAGAACAGTTAGGACATCCGTTTTTGAATAAAGAAAAACGCGTTGATAGCGATGTAACCATTAATAATGAACAGTTTTTTATTGTTACTGGTGCAAATATGGCAGGTAAAAGTACCTTTTTACGAACCATTTCGTTACATATTGTAATGGCTAATGTGGGGTTGCCGGTGTGTGCTAAGTCGAGTACCTATTCGCCAATAAAGCTCATTACCAGTATGCGAACCACCGATTCGTTAACCGACGATAGTTCCTATTTCTTTTCAGAACTTACACGCTTAAAATATATTGTCGATACCATTAAAAATGAACGTTGTTTTATTGTTTTAGATGAAATTTTAAAAGGCACTAACAGTACCGATAAAGCGATTGGTTCTAAAAAATTTGTTGAAAAACTGGTGGCTTCCAATGCTACCGGAATTATAGCAACGCATGATTTAAGTTTGTGTGATATAGAACAGGAATTAGAAGCAGTCAAGAACTATTACTTTGATGCTGAAATTATAAACGACGAACTGTATTTCGACTATAAATTAAAAAGCGGTGTTTGCCAGAATATGAACGCCTCTTTTTTATTGAAAAAAATGGAAATTGTTTAGAAATTACTCTGAAACATTAATAGTTAACTTAATAGCTTCATAAATTATTGTTTTACCGGTATTGATATTATACCCAGACTTCCTAATTTCAACAAAATCAGCTCCTGTAAAACCATCTTGCGTTTTGTAGGTGTATATTATCTGTTGGTATTCATTTCTGTTTAATTCACTTATTTCAAAATGCTCAGCTTGTGTATAAATATTAGCACCTTCCTCATCGCCAAAATAACCTAAATCGTATTCGAAATTTTCAGAATTGTTAATACTAATTGTTTGTTCTGTAATGGTATAATTTGTTTTATCATCATTTGAGCATGATTGTATAACAAATATGATGATAAGAAATAATAGATTTTTCATTTTATAAGTTTTATTTTAGATGTTGAAAGTAAGAAAAGGTTGCGTTAAATTAATTAGAAAATTATATTAAATAGTTACTATCTTTAGTTTAACTAACAACCACTTATATTATGCAAGATCAATTGAAACTAGCCCTTATTCAATCCGATTTGGTTTGGGAAGATCCGAAAGCGAACCGCAAGCAATTCAGAGAAAAAATTGAAACGATTAAAGGAGAAGTTGATCTTATTGTGCTTCCCGAAATGTTTACCACAGCTTTCACCATGAATGCTGATGCTGTTGCTGAAACTATGGATGGCAAAACGGTGTCCTGGATGCAAAAAGTGGCTCAGGAAACCAATGCGGCGGTGATGGGGAGTATTATTATAGAAGATAATAAATCCTACTATAATAGGTTGTTGTTTGTTGAACCTTCTGGAGATGTAGTGTCATATGATAAACGCCATACGTTTACGTTAGCAGGAGAAGATAAGGTCTTTTCTAAAGGCGATAAAAAAGTGATTATTGAGTATAAAGGCTGGAAAATTTGTCCGCAAGTGTGTTACGATCTGCGTTTTCCTGTTTGGGTAAGAAATGTAGAAGATTACGATGTGTTAATTTATGTTGCCAACTGGCCAAAACCGAGAATTTTTGCCTGGGATACCTTGCTAAAAGCACGAGCTATAGAGAACATGTGTTACTGCGTTGGGGTAAATCGGGTAGGGATGGATGATGCACAAAATGAGTATTGCGGAAACTCCGAAGTGTACGATGTATTGGGGAATGCCATATCTAAATTAAAACCAAACAGAGATATGGTAGATGTGGTAACGCTGGAGCGAAACCATATTAATTTCTACCGTAATAAGCTTAAGTTTTTAGAAGATAAAGACGTGTTTACTCTCCAGTAAAATTTAACGTTTCTTCTAATCCCCAATCGGCTCTAATTTCTATTTCTTTAAAGAAGCTTACTTCTTCAGGTTGTAATTTCTTTAAATAGTTTCCGGTATCGAAAATTCCGTTGCCATTGCTATCGTGAATGACTCTGATATAAAAGATGCCTGCTGGTAAATTTTCAAAATCAACCGCGCCAGCTTTCGCAATAGCCTGTTCGTATTTAACTTCCCCTTTTTCGGTGGTTAACTGAATAATAACCGGTAATTTGGCGTTAACAAGATTAAAACGCACGTACCCAAATTCTGATGATTTCTTGGTTTTCACCGTGTAATTTAGGGTGTCTATGTTTTTGTTGTCGAAGAAATCGGTTAAAGCTTCAGGGAGAATCTGAATTTTATAGTTGTTATCTTCAGTTTTCTTAAAATCGATAGCATAGGTGTTGTTTAGGCTATCTAATTTTGTAGAGAACTCTACTTTGGCAGAATCCTTATCAATCAAGTTTACTTTTGAGGTGTCAAAATTTACAAAAGGAATGTTTCCTTTAATTTTAAAAGTCTCTGAAATGCTATTAGCCGGAATACTTTTTATAATTAAAGAATCTTTATCCTGTGGACGAATTTTAACTGTATAGTCTTTTGAATAATCGGTATTCGACACTTTAAAAATAATAGAATCAACTTCAACCTTAGGTCTGTACCAATAGTTAAGTGTGTCTGTCTTTTCTTCTTTGGTAATGCGGTGTTCAAAGTACGAAGGAACTTCAGAAGCAACATTTATTTTCATTCCTTCAACTTTACCTTCATAACCAAAAGCAATTTTTTGCTGTGCAGCAATAAATGGTCGTGTCGCTTTAAAATCAAGAGTTTCTTTAAATAGTTTTAGGGTATAACTTGAATCTGAAGGTACGGTTATGATATGGTCGTAAAACCCGATTTGATCTGTTTTTTGCTGAAATTTATTATCTCCATTATTGTCTTTAAGCGCCATTAAAAGATATTTCCCTGCTTTTATATTTTCAATGTTGAAAGTCGTTACGCTATCTAAAGTGTTGGTGATATATGTTGGTACTTTGTTATAAACTATGGAATCGTTAAACGTCGAGTCTACTTCATAAAGTCCGACATTAATAAAAGTTTCAGGTTTACTTTTCAAAGCATCAATAATATTTCCTTTTACAGAAAGCGAATCGATATAACTCCCGGTTGAAAATACATAACGATAGTATGGGTATGGGTTACCTTCATTATTATCGGTAATACTATTTCCGAAATTAAAGGCGTAGGTTGTATTGGCTTTTAAAGTGTCTTTAATTTTTATGGTAATGAATTTACTTGCACCACCTTGTGGGGTTACCTCTGGTTGATATTCCATAGGAGGCGAAATAATAAGCTGTTTCTGTAAATCTTTTATTTTGATGTATTCGTCAAAATAAATTTTGATTTCGTTGCTTTTAAAATTGGTAGTATAGTTTTCAGGTGAAGATTTTATAATTTGTGGTGGTGTTTCGTCTTTTGGACCTCCGTCGGGAGTTCCACGATTCGCACAGTTAGCCAACACCAAGCCTATTAAGGCCATTAAAATAACATTTGAAAACGTTTTGTTCATTACCTGTTTTAAATTTTTAGCAAACCTACATAATTTTAAAGATATAACGACTAACTGTTTAGGCTATTGCCATGGTGGCAATGCTTATTTTTATATTCTTAGCCTGATTCAAGACGTTAATACAGGCTTCTAAAGTTGCACCGGTAGTAATCAAGTCGTCCACCAGTAAAATATGTTTGTTTTCTATGCGTTTGGGATCGTTCAGTTTAAAAAGTTCATTATTGTTATTCCATCGGGCAAACCGTATTTTATTGACTTGAGATGAGGTATTGGTGACTTTTACTAAAACATCGTCATGATAATCGCAATGTAACGCTTCAGCAATATGTTGTCCGAATTTTGCAACCTGATTGTAACCGCGCTTTTTTAATTTCTTTTTGTGTAATGGTACTGGAATAACGACATCAATATTTTCATATTGCTTTAGTGTTTTAAGTTCTCCGCCTAGCCAATCACCTAAAATAATTCCTATAGTTTCGTAACCTTTGTATTTTAACCCGTGAATGAGATGCTGAACAGGGCCTTTCTTTTCAAATCTGAAAAGGGCCGTAGCGTGTTCAATATTTGCCCTTCCATAAAGGACTTTTTTAACCGTATCGGCATTATTGATATGAAAATTAGTAACAGGTAAATCGTGTCTGCAGGTTATACAAATGGTTTCCTCGTTATCATTCAAAGTGTTCAGGCATGCATAGCACACTTTCGGGAATAATAAATTGATAACAGATTGAAACATTGATTGCGAAAAAATGGGTTCTATAAACTTAAACAAAAAATTAATGTATTGCACGCTTAATTTTTAATGAAGAATTCTCTTAGTTAGCAGCGGTTTTTTATTTTTGCAGCATGGCAAATCAAGATGATCAATTTAAAAAAGTAATCTCTCACGCAAAGGAGTATGGTTACGTGTTTCAGAGTAGTGAAATCTACGACGGATTAAGTGCGGTTTATGACTACGCACAAAATGGTGCAGAATTAAAGAAAAACATTCGCGATTACTGGTGGAAAGCTATGGTGCAGATGAATGAAAATATAGTAGGTATTGATGCTGCTATTTTTATGCATCCAACCACATGGAAAGCTTCAGGTCACGTTGATGCCTTTAACGATCCCTTAATTGATAATAAAGATTCTAAAAAGCGTTACCGCGCCGATGTTTTAATTGAAGACTACTGTGCTAAAATTGAAGCTAAAATAGATAAAGAAGTTGCTAAAGCGGCTAAACGTTTTGGCGATGCTTTCAATAAAGAAGAATTTGTTTCTACAAATGCTCGTGTTTTAGGATACCAGGAGCAAATAACTACTATTCTTTCTCGTATGGCAAAATCTTTAGAAAATGAAGATTTGGCCGATGTGAAAGCGTTAATAGAAGAGTTAGAAATTGCTGATCCGTTAACAGGAAGTAAAAACTGGACAGACGTAAAGCAATTCAACTTAATGTTCGGAACCAAGTTAGGCGCTTCAGCAGAGAACGCAATGGACTTATATTTACGTCCGGAAACAGCTCAGGGTATTTTCGTAAACTTTTTAAACGTTCAAAAAACCGGACGTATGAAAATACCGTTTGGTATTGCTCAAACTGGTAAAGCATTCAGAAACGAGATTGTCGCAAGACAATTCATTTTTAGAATGCGTGAGTTCGAGCAAATGGAAATGCAATTTTTCATTAAACCAGGAACACAACAGGAGTGGTACGAGCATTGGAAAGAAACAAGACTTAAGTGGCACTTAAGTTTAGGAATGGGTGAGGATAACTACCGTTTCCATGACCATGAGAAATTAGCGCATTATGCTGATGCTGCTGCCGATATCGAGTTTAAATTCCCATTCGGATTTAAAGAATTAGAGGGAATTCATTCAAGAACTGATTTCGATTTATCTCAGCACGAAAAATTCTCTGGTAAAAAATTACAGTATTTCGACCCGGAAGAAAATAAAAGCTATGTGCCTTACGTGTTAGAAACCTCAATTGGTTTAGATCGTATGTTCTTAGCTGTTTTCTCTAATTCATTACAAGAAGAAGAATTAGAAAACGGAACAACCAGAACCGTACTTAAATTACCAAGTGTATTAGCGCCAGTAAAAGCAGCGATTTTACCATTGGTTAAAAAGGATGGTTTACCTGAAGTAGCTCGTAAAATTGTAGACGACTTAAAGTGGGATTTCAACGTAGATTACGATGAGAAAGATGCTGTTGGTCGTCGTTACCGTAGACAAGATGCTAACGGAACACCATTCTGTATCACTGTAGATCACGATACTTTAGAAGATAACACCGTTACTATTCGTCATAGAGATTCTATGGAGCAGGAGCGTGTTAAAATTGAAGATTTACGCGACATCATTAAGAAAGAAGTTGATGTTCGTAACTGGTTATTAAAAATGAAATAATCTGAAAATACTTCAGAATTTATAAAACAAAAAGCCTGAGTAATTACTCAGGCTTTTTTTGTACCCCATATTAGATGAATTTGTAAGCCGATAGCCCAAGAGTTTTAGTTATTTTTAGCAAGCATTTCAATCAAAACAATTTATATAATGAAAATATACAATTTAGTTTTTGCCTTTTGTTTAGCCTTTTTTAATCAGGTCGTGGCACAACATGCCGATTTAGAAACCCAACTTTTCGACCTTCCAGATGTGAGTTTTGAGAAAATTGATACGCCCGAAGGTTACCAATCGGCTTATGTTTTAAAAGTGAAGCAGCCCATCGATCACTCCGATGCATCAAAAGGGTATTTTCAGCAAAAAGTATATTTATCGCATTTAAGTTTTGATGCGCCATCGGTTATTATTACTCAAGGATATACCAAAGCCAAGAATAGTGTTTTCGAATTATCTGATATTTTAAAAGCCAACCAAATTGATGTCGAGCATCGTTATTTCGGCGATAGTTCACCTGAAAGTATAGATTACGACTATTTGAATTTAAAACAAGCCACGGCCGATTTACACCATATTAGAGAACTTTTAGGAGAAATTTATAAAGGAAAATGGGTGAGTACAGGTGTTAGTAAAGGTGGCGCGACCACTATATTTTATCGTTATTTTTATCCAAATGATGTTACTGTTAGTGTGCCTTATGTGGCGCCAATTAATAACAGTTTTGAAGACGAGCGTATTTATAAATTTTTCGATACCATTGGTGCCGCCAAATGCCGAAATAAAATTGAGAACTTTCAAAAAGATATTTTAAAGCACAGAAAGGAAGTTTTGCCTTTACTTGAATTTTATAGTTTAGGGCAAAATGTACATTATACTTACGTTAATGATGAGCAGGCTTTTGAGTTGTCGGTTTTAGAGTACCCGTTTTCATTCTGGCAATGGGGCTCTGATTGTGACGATATTCCCTCGAAAAATGCGTCCATTGAAGACAAGGTGAAACATTTAATAAAAGTGGCCGATGTGACGTTCTTTTCAGATGAAACCATGAAAAAATACGCGTCACATTATTATCAATCTGCTGAAGAATTTGGGTATTACGGGTACGAAATTGAAGATTTTAAAGGGTTGCTGAAAGCCTTACCAAAAGATAAAAACACCCATGCGGCTTTTACTCCAGATCACATGAAAGTTGATTTTAAAGGCGGTGAATTGTTAACCGATATTGGTGAATGGTTAAAAACTGAAGGCAATCATTTTATCTATATCTACGGCGGAAATGATACCTGGTCGGCAACAGCTGTGCCTAAAAGTGATGCTGTAGATTCACAATGGTTTGTTTTAAAAGGGAAACACCACGGAAATGCCCGTATTAAAAACTTTACGACATCGGAAAGAGAACGTTTTAATAAAACAATTAAAGATTGGTTAGGTATAAGCCTAAATTAAATTTGTATTTGTCGGTCGATTTGCTGATCAAGGGAAATCATGGATTCGGTTTGCAAAACTCCGGGAATAGTTTGTATATCATTGTTTAATAAATGCATGAGGTGGGCGTTATCTAAACAAAGTAATTTTATAAATATGTTGTAGGTACCGGTAGTGTAATGACATTCGAGCACTTCCGGAATGCGCTTTAAGGCTTTTACAATCGCTTCGTTTTTGATGGCGTGATCTAAATAAATGCCAACAAACGCCATGGTGTTGTATCCTAATACTTTTGAGTTAAGGATAAACTTTGAACCTGAAATAAGTTTTGCTTTTTCTAACTTTCGTAACCGTTGATGAATAGCGGCTCCAGAAATGCCTACATTTCGTGCAATTTCTAAAATGGGGGTTCGGGCATCGGTAGTTAAAGCTCTTAAAATTTTTTTATCGATACCGTCAATAGTAATGGTTCTGTTTTTTGCTTTCATCCATTTTAGTTTAGAACATAAATGTAATTATTTAGTTTTAAAATGAAATAATAAAGCTGTTTTATATGTTTAAAGGGTTATAGCCGAAATAAGGAACGATTTCTTCATTAAAATGAATACCATAGGCTTCCAGTTCTTTTAAAATAGGAGTGTATACTTCTTTAGTAATAGGTATTTGAACTCCGGGTGTTTTAATTTTTCCATTCAATATGGCTAATGTAGCAATGGCAACTGGTAAGCCAACGGTTTTAGCCATAGCCGTATAGGTTTGATTTTCACCTAAAACAACCATGCTGGAATCTATCTGGTGTTTTTCACCATCTAGTTCATAGCCAAATTTGTGGTACATGACAATCATGTCTTTGTCGTCTTGATCTAAGGTCCAACTGTCCATTAATATTTTTTGGAGAATTTGGGCAGGTGTTGATTTTTTCAGTTCTACTTTTTTAGTGTTACTGAAAATATCTAATTCAACAAGTTTATCCCACATAATATCATCCTGATCAATTTTTAATTGATGACGAAGTTTTAATTCTACCGAATCGGTTGGGCTGTAAGGTAAAAAGGCGTTTATAAAATCACGATAGCTCATATGTTCGCTGTCGTCTATCGTGTAGCTGTCATCGGTCATTCCTAAGGCTACAAAAATATTCCAGGCGCGACTAAAACCAACCCGGCGAATGGTGCCTCGGTATAAGGTTTTAATGTCATTTAAACCATAAACACTTTGATATTTTAAGGAATCACGGTTGGCGTAAACTTCAAATCTGCCGAAATTCTCAATATCAATAAATTCGGTGCGACGGAATAAACGATTATATGGAATATATTTATAGGTGCCTTCCTGAAGAAATTTTGCAGCACCACCTTGACCAGCAGTTACTACATTTCTGGGGTTCCAGGTAAACTTATAGTTCCAAAGGTTATTGTCGCTTTCCGGAGCGACTAAACCGCCGGTGAAGGATTCAAATAAAATCATTTTCCCACCTTTAGCACGAATACGATCAATGACCTGCATGGCACTCATATGGTCAATACCAGGATCTACTCCAATTTCATTCATGAAAATCAGACCTTTCTGCTTAACTTCATTATCTAAAGCCTGCATTTCAGGGCTGATGTAAGAGGCCGTTACCATATTTTTATTCATTTTAATGCAGTCTTTGGCAACCTCTATATGAAAACGTGCCGGAAGCATGGAAATAACAATGTCTGCATTTTCTATGGCTTCTTTGCGAGCTACTTCATTGAAAATATCTAACTCAATTATGTCGACATTTTTATGAGAACCGACTATGTTTTTTGCAAGTTCGGTGTTTAAATCGCCTATGGTAATGTGGAGGTTTTCAACTTCCGATTTGTCTAATAAATATTTAAGTAGATAGGAGGTAGATTTACCTAAACCAATGATTAATATGTTTCGCATAATGAGTTTAGTTGAGTAATTTTGTACGGACTAATTTAGTGAATACAAAACGTATTTATTTAAAAAATAGAATTTTGATATGAACAAACGAATATTAATTACTGGGGCGGTTTTGGGAGTGTTGAGTGTTATTCTTGGTGCTTTTGGTGCTCATGGATTGAAATCTTTGGTTTCTGTTGAAGCCGTAAATACTTTTGAGACAGGTGTACGTTACCAGATGTATCATGCATTTTTATTACTATTTGTAGGTATTGTTCCAAAAGTGCAAGAAAAGGCCAAAAATATCCTCTTTTATTTAGTGCTCATTGGTGTCATTTTATTTTCAGGTTCTATTTATGCTTTAGCGACAAATGCCTTAACTGCTTTCGACTTTAAAACCATTGGATTTGTAACGCCAATAGGAGGACTTTTCTTAATAAGTGCTTGGATTTATATGATTATTAATTTCGTAAAAAATAATTATTAAAAGATCTTAAAATCAAGAATAGTTAAAAAATATTGTATTAGTTTTGTCAAGTAAATAATTTTAAACTAAACTATGGAAAACTATAGTCAAATTACGAAAACGATTTCGTTGGAGAAATATGGAATTAAAAATGCCGATGTAAGGTATCAATTAACGCCAGATGAGTTGCATGAAATAGCTATTGAGAAAGGTCAAGCTATTGAAGCGTCTTCAGGAGCTTTGGCTGTTAATACCGGAGAGTTTACAGGACGCTCACCTAAGGACAGATTTATAGTTAAAGACGATGTGACACGCGATCGCGTTTGGTGGGGTGATATCAACATTCCATTTGAAGAGGATAAGTTTGATGCTTTATACGATAAGGTAACAGATTATTTATCAAACAAAGAGGTGTTTGTTAGAGATAGTTATGCTTGTGCCGATGAAGATTATAAATTAAATATTCGTGTTATTAATGAGTATCCATGGAGCAACCAGTTTGCTTATAACATGTTTTTAAGACCTACTGAAGAGGAATTAGTTGGTTTCGATCCGGAATGGACGATTGTTAATGCGCCAGGTTTTATGGCAAATCCGGAAGTAGATGGGACAAGACAACACAATTTTGCCATTTTAAATTTCACGAGAAAAATTGCATTAATTGGAGGTACGGGGTATACGGGAGAAATTAAAAAGGGAATTTTCTCAGCTCTGAATTTTATCCTTCCGGTTTATAAAAACACTTTGCCAATGCACTGTAGCGCAAATGTTGGAAGAGATGGAGATACAGCTATTTTCTTTGGATTATCGGGTACAGGTAAAACCACATTGTCTACAGATCCTAACCGCAGTTTAATTGGAGATGATGAGCACGGTTGGACCGCTGAAAATACAGTGTTTAATTTTGAAGGTGGTTGTTATGCTAAGGTCATTAACCTGTCGAGAGAGAACGAACCTGAAATTTACGATGCCATTAAAAAAGGAGCCATTCTTGAAAACGTGATTCTTGATGCAGATAAGAATGTCATTTTTGAAGATACCTCTATCACTCAAAATACAAGGGTAAGTTACCCGTTAAATCATATTGAAAATATTCAGGAGCCTTCAATTGGGAAGAACCCTAAAAATATATTCTTTTTAACAGCTGATGCTTTTGGGGTATTGCCTCCAATTTCTAAGTTAACACCGGCTCAGGCCGCTTACCATTTTATTTCGGGTTACACCGCAAAAGTAGCTGGAACAGAAGCTGGTGTTGTAGAGCCTCAGCCATCATTTTCAGCTTGTTTTGGTGCGCCATTTATGCCGTTACATCCTGCAAAATATGCAGAGATGTTAAGTGCTAAAATGACAGAATCCGGAGTCAACGTATGGTTAGTAAATACAGGTTGGACAGGTGGTCCTTATGGTGTGGGTACACGCATGAAATTAAAGTATACACGTGCTATGATTAATGCTGTATTAAATGGCGATTTAGGATTATATAACTACGACGATTATCATATTCATTCAGTATTCGGAGTGGCGCAACCAAGATCTTGTCCTGGTGTGCCAACATCGGTGTTAAGTCCTAGAGCAACATGGAATGATGATGAAAAATATTATACAACGGCATTTAAACTAAGTAATGCGTTTCGAGAAAACTTTAAAAAGTTTGAAATGCATTGTAGTGAAGAAATTCGTCGTGGAGGACCACAACGCTACGCGTTTTAACTTTATCAACTAAACTAAATACCAAAAGAAAAGGGCTGATTTTTAAATCAGCCCTTTTTTATTTGTTTATGAAAAGAATTATTTCCCTTTGTTTACTTTTTCAATGTATTTTTCTAAAGCCATAGTCATAGAAGGAGTTTCAGGAGTTGGTGCAGCAATATCTACACGTAAACCTTTTTCTTCTACAGCTTGAATGGTCGTATTTCCAAAGACCGCAATTCTAGTATCGTTTTGTTTGAAGTCCGGGAAATTGTGGAATAATGATTCAATTCCTGATGGACTAAAGAATACTAAAATATCATAAAAAACATCAGATAAATCGGAAAGATCACTAATTACAGTCTTGTAGAAAATAGCTTGTTTCCAATCTACTCCTAAAGCATTTAAAGTGTCTGGCACTTCATCTTTCACCTTATCGGTGTTAGGTAATAAAAATTTCTCGTCTTTATATTTTTTAATTAAAGGAGAAAGTTCGGAGAAAGTACGTTTACCTACATAGATTTTACGCTTTCTGTAAACAACATATTTTTGAAGATAAAAAGCAACAGCTTCAGACTGACAAAAATATTTCATAGTATCTGGCACTTTAAAACGCATTTCATCAGCTACTCTAAAGAAATGGTCTACAGCGTTTCTACTGGTTAAAATAATAGCAGTGTATTTGCTTAAATCAACTTTTTGTTGTCTAACTTCCTTAGCAGGAACTCCTTCAACATGTATAAAAGGGCGAAAGTCTATTTTTACTTTTTGTTTCTCAATTAAATCGAAGTAAGGCGAGTTTTCTATTTTAGGTTCTGGTTGAGATACTAAAATGGTTTTCACTTTCATGGGCGCAAGTTGTTAGATTGTCATTTAAAAATAAACACCTTGAACAATATAATATAAGGTGCGATTTCAAGTGCGCAAAGATACAAAATAAAATAAAACAAGTTAGGTTTTATTAAACTTTGATGGGCTTTAAACGAAGTAATTAGTCCCACTACATTGATAATTAATAAAAAGATAATTATAAAATAAATGAAATTTAAACTTGGTGTAAAACTATAAAGTAAAATGGCATTTATGGGTAATAATAACAGGCCTAAATAGTTTTTGTAGGTAATCTTTTGAAACAGATAGAGGTCGGTTAATTTTTCAATTTCAAAAATACTGGCAACCAAACGTTCAATAAGCACTTTTATTAAAAAGAATACAGCAATTCCCGTTGCTAGTTTAATAATGGCATCAAGGTAAATGGTTGTAATGTGAGTCGTTTTAAGGTAAATGATGTAAACAAAAACCGAAACTGAAAGGATTAGATTGAAAAATAGTAAGGCCTCAAACTTGTCTAAAAATTTTTGCTCTCGAGCGTAAATTTTCAGGTATTTCGAATTTCCAATAACGTAGGTGAAATCATTAAAACGTTTAGGGGCAATAAGTTTTGTGATGGCTACGGTAATTAGGCCAATAATAATAAAAATAGTGAATAAATCGTTTGATAGCGTTTCCCTAAGCATGTTGTAAAATTATTATAAAAATTTCATAAGAAAAGGTAATTATTAAGGAATATTTAAAATAAATAAACGCGTAATAGTGTACATTTGCTGAAATTAATTTTAAAGTCTCATTAACACCAAAGAATGACAAACGCTATTGTAATCATTCCTACTTACAACGAAATTGAAAATATCGAAGCCATTATTAAAGCGGTGTTTTCTCAATCTAATGGTGTTCATGTTCTTATAGTTGATGATAATTCCCCTGACCTAACCGCCTTAAAGGTGAAAGCACTGCAATCGGAATTTCCTAATCGTTTGTTTTTAGAGCAGCGTAAGGAAAAATCCGGACTTGGTACTGCTTATATTCATGGTTTTAAATGGTGTTTAGAAAGAACATACGAGTATATTTTTGAAATGGATGCCGACTTTTCACATAATCCTGATGATTTGGTGAGATTGTATGCAGCTTGTCATGATGAAGGTGCCGATTTGGCTATCGGTTCACGTTATGTTACCGGTGTAAATGTGGTTAACTGGCCTATGAGTCGTGTATTGATGTCGTATTTTGCATCAAAATATGTACGTTTTATAACCGGTATGAAAATTCACGACACCACGGCAGGTTTTGTATGTTATAAAAGGAAGGTTTTAGAAACCATAGATTTAAATAATATTAAATTTATAGGCTATGCATTTCAAATAGAAATGAAGTTTAAAGCCTATTTAAAAGATTTTAAAATAGCTGAAGTGCCTGTCATTTTTACCGATAGAACCCGAGGCGATTCGAAATTAAGTTCTGGCATAATTTCTGAAGCTATCTTTGGAGTCATCTCAATGAAATTGAAAAGCTTATTTAAGAAGTAGATAAATAATGAAAAAGAAACAAACGTTAATAAAAAACGCTCACATTGTAAACGAAGGAACCATTTTTAATGGGGATATATTGATAGAGGGCGAATATATTAAGGAAATAAGTGACTCTATAAGTGCAAAATCATCCGATGTACATGTTATTGATGCCGAAGGTAAATACTTGTTGCCCGGAGCTATTGATGATCAGGTGCATTTTAGAGAGCCTGGGTTAACGCATAAGGCAAATATTGAAACCGAATCTAAAGCTGCCATTGCAGGAGGTATCACATCGTTTGTTGAAATGCCAAATACCAATCCGCAAACCACAACAGTTGAAAAGTTAGAAGAAAAATTTGCTATTGCAGCAGAAACATCGTCGGCCAACTATTCGTTCATGTTTGGTGGTACTAACGATAACTTAGACGAAATTTTAAAGGTAGATCCAAAAAGTGTTGCCGGATTAAAATTGTTTTTAGGGTCTTCAACAGGAAATATGCTGGTTGATAATCCTGAGGTGTTAGAAAAAATCTTCAAAAGCACGAATATGGTTATTTCTGTGCACTGTGAAGATGAAGCAACCATTAAGAAAAACTTCCAGGAGCATTTAGATAAATATGGAGAGGATATTCCTGTAAGCTGTCATCCAATCATTAGAAGTGAAGATGCGTGTTACATTTCTTCATCGAAAGCGATAGAATTAGCAAAGAAAACTGGAGCACGTTTACATGTGTTTCATTTATCAACAGGAAAAGAAACTAAGCTATTCAGTAACAAGATTCCTTTAAAGGATAAAAAGATAACCGCAGAAGTTTGTGTGCATCACTTGTGGTTTTCTGATGAAGATTACGAGAAAAAAGGAACATTAATCAAGTGGAATCCTGCGGTGAAAACCAAGGAAGATCGAGAGCAGTTGTGGGAAGCTTTATTAGATGACCGTATTGATGTTATTGCAACAGACCATGCACCACATACTATAGATGAGAAAAAGAACGTTTATACAAGTGCGCCTTCAGGTGGACCATTAGTGCAACATGCTTTACCGGCCATGTTAGAAATGTATCACCGTGGTAAAATTTCAATAGAAAAAGTGGTTGAAAAAATGTGTCACAACCCGGCAATTTTATTTGAAATTGAAAAACGTGGTTACGTTAAAGAAGGTTATTTTGCCGATTTAGTATTAGTAGATTTGAATAATCCGTGGACGGTTAAGAAAGAAAATATTTTATATAAATGTGGATGGTCTCCATTTGAAGGAACAACGTTTAAGTCCAGAATTACGCATACATTTGTAAATGGTAGTTTAGTGTATCAAAATGCTAAATTCAGTAAAGAAAAAGCGGCTAAGCGTTTAACTTTTAATAGATAATGTTGAAGCAATTCATAACATATTTGGGTGTCATTCTTATTGCGACTTCTTGCGGTAATTTAAGCGGACCTAAAAAACCTGAGAATTTAATTCCGAAGGATAAGATGATTAATATTCTAATTGACGCTCGTTTGGTAGGTTCTGTAAATGGAACTAATAAACGGTTTTTAGAAGATAGAGGATATGATCTGAAAAATTATGTTTTTGAAAAGCATGGTATTGATAGTTTGCAGTTTGCCGAAAGTAACGACTATTATACTTATCACATAAAACAGTATCAGGATATTTTCGATAAAGCCATTGATAGTCTTGATCGTTTAAAAGAAGTTCTGGAAAAGAAACAGGACGAAGAACAAAAAATACGAAGACGTAAAGAGTTGGACTCTATTAGGAAATTAGAGAAAGTAAAAGACTCTTTAATTAATTCTGAAAAAAAGAAAATAGATAAAGAGGAGATAAAAGCTGAAGGTGTTTTAGCTAAACCTCTTTTAGAAAAAGATACCCTACCTCAGTAATTGTAGTATTAACAGCTTTAAATTTAAAATTTAGAGCTGTTTTTATTTTAGAACTGCTGTATTCCTTGTTAGATGATAATGTTGTTGTTAGATGCTTTGTTAATTGTCTGCGTTTTCCTGTCAACACATGTTTTAACCAGTCTAATCGCCATGCCATGCTTAACAGGCTTTTAGAGGCTAATTTTTCTGGTATTTTGCCGTCTACTGAAGTTGCTAAAGCTTGTAGGAAGTTTTTGTAGCTCCAGGTTTCAGCAACCAAAACAAAACGTTCGTTTGAGATGTCACTTTTCATAAGCTGTGTCATAATCTCAATAACATCTTTTACATCGACTAATCCAATAGTTCCGGAGGTATAATATTTAAGACCATTTAGTGCTCTTTTAAATAAATGTCCTGTGCCGTATTTCCAGATGCCAGCTCCCAGAATAACACCGGGATTCACAATAACGGCATTTAAGCCTTCCTGAGTGCCACGCCAGACTTCCATTTCGGCTCCATATTTTGTAATGGCGTAAACATTATTGTCATCTTCAGGATTCCAAACCGTTTCTTCATTAATAACAGCATTATTAATGGGTTTGCCCAAGGTAGCAATAGAGCTTACATAACACAGCTTTTTTATGTTTTTAGACAGGCATATATTAACAAGGTTGGCTGTGCCTTCAATATTGGTTTTTCGGAGAAGCTGATATTTATCGGGTTCGAACGATACAAAAGCAGCACAATGGTAAACATAGTCAATGTCTATAAATGCTTCTTCTAAGGCAGGAATGTCCAAAAGGTCGGCTTGTACCCAATCTATGGAGTTAAACAGGTTGTCGTAAGATTCGGTGTAAGTAGAAAACACGTCCTTTACCTGAGCCAATTTAGCTTCAGTTCTGTAAATCGCTCTTACTTTTTCGTTGTTACTTACAAGCTTATAAAGTAAGTGTGAGCCAACTAAACCAGTACCTCCTGTTACTAAAATCATGCAACTAATGTAAAGAATTATTCATTATACTAAAGTAATTCTACATTGATTTTTATCTTTGCCATACTTTTATAAAAAATGAATACGTAATGATAAAGAATTTTGTTGAAGAATTAACTTGGCGTGGAATGATCCAGGATAGTATGCCAGGTACCGAAGAACACTTAATGGAAGCTATGCGTTTAGCATATGTTGGTATAGACCCAACGGCCGATTCGCTTCATATTGGGCATTTAGTAGGTGTTATGGGACTGAAACATTTTCAATTATCAGGACATAAACCAGTGGCACTTGTAGGAGGAGCAACAGGAATGATTGGAGATCCATCTGGTAAGTCTGCAGAACGTAATTTATTAAATGAAGAAACCTTAAGACACAACCAAAATGCGATTAAGGAGCAATTGTCTCGCTTTTTAGATTTTGATAGCGATGCCGAAAATGCTGCTGTTATTGTGAATAACTACGATTGGATGAAAGAGTTCTCATTCTTAGAATTTATTCGCGACGTTGGTAAGCATATTACGGTTAACTATATGATGGCTAAAGATTCAGTTAAAAAACGTTTGTCTTCAGAGTCTTCAGTAGGGATGAGTTTTACAGAGTTTACGTATCAGTTAGTTCAGGGGTATGACTTTTTACACTTATTCCGTGAAAAGAACTGTACCTTACAAATGGGAGGAAGTGACCAGTGGGGTAACATTACTACCGGAACGGAATTAATTCGTCGTGTAGATTCTGGTAAAGGGTATGCATTAACCTGGCCGTTAATTACAAAAGCCGATGGAACGAAGTTTGGTAAGACTGAAGGCGGAAACATTTGGTTAGATGCCGAAAGAACATCACCGTACAAATTTTATCAGTACTGGTTAAACACCAGTGATGTTGATGCTGAAAAATACATTAAGATTTTCACTTTCTTGTCACGTGAAGAGATTGAAGGTTTAATTGAAGAGCACAAGCAAGCACCGCATTTACGTGCTTTACAAAGACGTTTAGCCGAGGAAATCACCATAATGGTGCATTCAAAAGAAGAATTAGATAATGCTATTAAAGCAAGTGAAATTCTTTTCGGACAATCAACAGGAGATGATTTAAAAGGCTTAAGTGCTAAAACCTTTTTAGAAGTTTTTGAAGGTGTACCGTTAACAGAAATTTCAAGAGATGACATTGAAAACGGATTAGATATTATCGGAGCTTTAGCTGAAAAAGGAGGGTTCTTAAAATCGAATAGTGAAGCCAGACGTGCTTTAAAAGAAAACTCTATTTCAGTTAATAAAGAAAAGGTGAAAGAAGACTACAGTATTACTGCAGATGACTTAATAAATGATAAGTTTGTGCTGCTGCAACGTGGTAAAAAGAATTACTTTGTATTAAGTATCGTATAAAGGAAAAAAGCCTGATGTTTACATCAGGCTTTTTAATTAACCAACCTAAAAATAATTAATCTTTTAGTTTTGCTTTCTCAGCAAGACTTTGGTCGTATATTTTAATTAAAACTTACAGTTATTTTATAAAACCATCAGATTGCACCCTCGAATATCAGAATTGTCAAAACGACCAATCACTTCAAAAGAATTATCCTCGTAAACTTTACCTAAATCCTGTGTGGCAATAAACGAACAGGAATTAATATTTGCCAGGTCAATGACGTTAATGCCACCGGCTTTTCCTTTTGGTAAAATGGTTAAGGCATCTTCGGTGTCACGTGTTAAAATACGCATCCACGTAGGACAATTAAAAATGCCATGTCCCTTTGAATATCCCTGACTTAATAGTTCGGTCATACCGTATTCACTGTGGATAGCATCGATACCAAACCCTTGTTTCAAAATATGATGAAGTTCGGCACGAATTAATTCTTTTCGGCGTCCTTTCATACCTCCGGTTTCCATGACAATTGTATTTTTTAGGTGAAACTGATGTGCTTCAACTAAATCGAGAAGTGCAAATGAAACTCCGATAAGTAAAATCTTTTTCCCGGAAGCATCTAAGTTAATTAGGGTGTCTTTTAATTCCGATAAGTGGTTCAAATAAAAGCCGCTTTCAGGGTGTTTAGATTCTTTAATCATGGCATCAACCATGTAAATTAGCGAAGAGCCTTCGCGTTCCAGATAAGACGGTAATAACGCTAAAACCACATAATCTGCAACCTTGCCGTAAAACGATTCAAAACCTTTAAAGAAACTGTCTTCATAAATACTTAAATCGGTAACCAAATGTTTACTGGTTAAACTTCCTGTTGTCCCCGAACTGGTAAATATGGTTTTTATTTCGTCTTCAGAGCTTAAAATCTCATGGGATTTAAAAAAATGAATAGGTAGAAAGGGAATGTCGTTTATAGATTTTACATCACCGGGATGAATGTAAAGTAAGTCGCAAAACGATCGATATACCCGATTGTTATTAAACTGAAATTTGAAAACCTCTAAAGCTAAGTTTTCAAATTCCTGATCGGTTTTTATCTTGAAAATGGCTGTTGTATCTATCATATCTAAATTACCTTAGCAAAAGTAGATAAAATAAAAAAGCGCCACCAAATGGCAGCGCTCTTAAATTTATAAAAAGATAATTTATTTAATTACTAATTTTCGTGTTGATACAGCGCCATCCTGAGTAATTTTCATGATGTAAACACCAGATTTTAAACTTGAAACATCAAGTTTATTTGAAACAAATTGCTTAATCACTTGTTTGCCTAATAAATCAAATACAGCAATATCCATTAAAGAAGTACTTTTTGCAGTAACATTTACATAGCCTAAAGATGTCGGGTTAGGGGATATATTGAAACCAGCAATATCGAATGTTTTGTTTGACAAGGTAAAATCATTTGCTGCTCTTGGGGTCCCTAAATCACCTGAGCCAAATGTTGAGGTAGCAACTCCCCAATTAGCACCGTCATCATTATCCGTACTATTCATTGCGGTAGTTGATAACTCCATACTCGCATTTGTAGGGGAAGGAAAAGTTGCTCCACCATCATAGTGTACTTCGTCAATTACAGTTGAAGAGCATGATATTATGATTTCATCAGAAATGTCGTCAAGAATGAAACCGGAATAAGTATAATCTAATGTAATTCCTCCGTTAGTACCAGAATCTCCGTTATTTCCCAGAATAGCATATTCCATTGAAGCTATTATTAAATCCGTATTAATGGTATGGGAATCTGTCCCGGCATCAGAAATGGTATAGCCTTTCAGATTGATAGAACCTAAAGATGTATTATAAATTTCAAAATATTCACCGTTATCATCTGTAGCACTTGGGTTTTGCATGATTTCTGTTATTATAATATCACCTATATTGGCGCAAACTGAAGCAGAATAAACATTTCCAGATACGCTTACAGTTTTATCTGTGACTCCAGTAGACGATAATGTTATATCATCACTGTAATTATTTGCAGCCAACCCCGATACCATTTGAACATAAATAGTTGTGAGGTCTACAGTTCCTGAACTTGGAGAAATATTAATTGAATTGATAAAATTGCTTCCACTGGTTAAAGAAATTTCAAAATTTGTAGGTGCAGTTAAAACAATGTCGGTAGTTAAATTAGAACCGTATACAAAAAAGCTTTCTTCGCCAGAAGGACCATTGCCCTCATAGTAAAATAAGTCTCCAGAAGTTCCAATTGTTTCAATTACTGGGTCGGTAGTGGCAACTGTGGTGTAGGTGCCAACTGGAAACATAGAACTACAGGAACCATTGGTTGCACACCCGTTGGTTGCGTTAATTCCACTATATGTCCAATTAGTTACTGAAAATGTTGTTCCTTCAGGTCCGGTACCACTTGTCCTATATGCCCAACCGCCTTCATAGGCCCAAGGTTGACCACTTCCGTCTGTGTTTATGTCTCCAAAAGTGTCAATAACGTTGCCGTTATAAAATAGTTCTATAGCATCACCTCCATCTATGTTGGCAACATCATCTATGTAATTGGCGTTTAATCCAAAGTAAGTGTTGAAATCACCAGGTGTTACTTCGTATGCAATATACATATAATTTCCTGCAGACTGTGTTCCAAGAAAACCTAATTCTTCTCCGTCGGTACCTCCACCATCGTTTGCAGAACCAATTCCATAAGGAGCTAAATCAGTAATGATTTCATTAACGTAAAGTTCTATTACTTTTGGGCTTCCGCCAGGTAAGGGACCTTCAAATACACCAGTAATAACCATCTTTTGCCCAAAAGAAAGTGAAGCAATTAAGAGTGTAACAAATAAAAAGTAAAGTTTTTTCATGTTATGTAAGATTAATTAAGTAATAAGTGTATTAAAATTACGAAATTCCGCATAAAAACCTGTAAATAAGTATGTTAAAGTTGGGTTTTTACCGTGATAGAAATTACTGTTGTATCTATGGTGTTTTACTTACCTTAGCAAAAGTAGATGACATAAAAAAGCGCTACCAAATGGTAGCGCTCCTAAATTTATAAAAATAAAAATTATTTAATCACCAATTTTTTTGTTGAAACAGCATCATCCTGAGTAATTTTCATGAAATAAACACCAGATTTTAAACTTGAAACATCAAGTTTGTTTGAAACAGATTGCTTAATCACTTGTTTTCCTAATAAGTCGAAAACTGCGATTTCCATTAAAGAAGTGCTTTTAGCAGTAACATTTACATAACCAAATGAGGTTGGGTTAGGGAACATGTTGAAACCAGCAATTTCGAATTTTTTGTTTGATAGTGTAAAATCGTTTACTGCTCCAGGGGTTCCTAAATCACCAGAACCAAAAGTTGAAGTAGCCAAACCCCAATTAGAGTTACTGTCATTATCTGTACTGTTCATTGCTGTTGTGGATAATTCCATTGCAATACCTGCGGAAAAAGGGAAACTACCATCCCAAATTAATTCGTCTATAACTGTAGTAGAACATTCTAAAATTAAACCGTCAGTACTGCTATTACCTAAAGAAATGTCATTTCCATAAGTGTAATCCATGGTTATTCCTCCGTTTGGAGTTGCGCCATTTCCTATAATGATGTATCCATTAGCCGGTACTACTAAAGATGAAGATATTGTGTGTGTTTCAGATGAAGAAGCATCGTCTTTGATAATCCATCCTTGTATGTCTATAGCGGAAGAAGTTGTGTTGTATAGTTCGAAATATTCTCCAGCTGGATCAATAACTGCATTAGGGTTAGGCATAACTTCTGTGAAAATAATATCACCAGCATTTGCACAAGTGACAGAAACACACGTAGGTGATGAGATGTTTCTAATAAAATCACAACTACTATCAGTAGGGTTACCGGTAAATGTAACTGTGAAATCAGTTCCTTCATCTACTCCTGTGATTGTTATTGTTCCTGAAGCTACACTTGTCGGATCGTCTCCTCCTACAACCCCAATACCACCTGTGTCTATAGTATATTGAGAAGTTGCTCCACTAGTGTAAGCTATTGTTGTGGTGTAAGTATCGGTTCCAGAAGTAGAGGTATCACAGGTAGTTTCTATTGCGCCGACTTCTAAATTACAAGGAAATAATACTTCAAAATTTATTGTTTGAGAATCAAGAATGTTTGCGCTTGAATCTACTAATTCAACAACAACCGAGTAAGATTCGCCATCTGTAGTATTTATAGAGTAAGGACTAGTTACATTTGTATTCGTTGTACCACCATTTATGGTGATATTAACCTGGTCGCCTGCAGAAGTGTTTCCTGTGTTAAAATTAACGTCGACAGTAGCTGTTCCGGAAGCAAAGGTGGAGTTATTTGTAGGTGAAGTAACTTCTATATATGGTGATGAAGAATATGCCGTTAAAACAAGATTTCTTAGTCTAACCCCTTTGTTGGCAATTCCGTTGTTAGAGATTCTTATTTGCACTTGATTTGAAACACTGCTAAGGTTTATAGGTCCTCCTTCTATATATGTAGAGGAAGAAGGGGTGTTTGTTACTTCCGTTTGAGTAAATGTAGTTCCGCCATCATAAGAAATTTCAATTTTGGCAGGATTATTTGTGCCTGAACCAAAAGTAGCAACGTCTAAATTTAAAATAGCTGATGCATATGCTGATAAATCAATTACATTCGTGGTAATTATATCATAATCAGTTCCGTCTGTTTCTACTAAATAATAAGAGCTTCTATCAATGTCATTTGTAGTTATAGGGTTAGATGAAGTCCAGCCAGTTGGTAAAGTTCCACCACCAGCGACATTGAAAATTTCAATTTGCCCAAAAGAAAGTGAAGTAATTAAAAGTGTAATAAATAAAAAGTAAAGTTTTTTCATGTTACGTAAGATTAATTATACATTAAGATGTACTAAAAATACGTATTATTTATGTAAAAACCTGTAAGTAAGAATGTTAAAGTTGATTTTTAACTTTGATATAACAATAAGTTTACTTAATCACTAATTTGCGGGTTTCACTAATGCCATTTTCGGTAATTTTTAGGATGTAAACTCCTTTACTGAATTCTGAGATATTTAATTCTTTGCCGGTAAGCGTTGTAGTAAATATGCGCTTTCCTAAAACATCAAAAAACTCAATTTTCTTTGTTAAGTTTTGTTTTGTGGTAATGTAAATGAAAGTTCTGCCGCTACTAACCGGATTAGGATAAATAGAAAGATTTTCGATAGTTTGTTGAATAGCATTTCCGTTAGCACTATTTTGTCCCCAGTTTAATTGGCTGGTAGACAATGCTAAAGAAAGAAGTAGAATTAAAACGTAGTTTTTTTTCATAGGTGCTATTCGATATTGTAAATTTAAGAAATTATTGCAAAAGTGATGCCAAAAAACCGTTAAAGAAACTCGCTTTTGGTCGAAAATTTTAAGATTGTGTAATCTATTTGTTATCTTAGTGTTATTAAATATACGTAGAGTTAACAGTTTTGGTTTAAGTTATATCTTTGATGCAGAAATCAAAAAAAACAGTATTCTACATACTAAATAATATGAACAAAAAAGACATCAAAATTCTACTTGTAGATGATGAACCAGATATTTTAGAAATTGTTGGTTACAACTTATCAAGTGAAGGTTATCAAGTAATTACTGCTGAGAATGGTCAGGAGGGGGTAAAAAAAGCTAAAAAAGAATTACCTCAGTTAATCATTTTAGATGTTATGATGCCGGAAATGGATGGAATCGAGGCTTGTGAGCTTATTAGAAAGCATCCGGATTTACAGAATACACTGGTGGTATTTTTAACAGCCAGAGGCGAAGATTACTCTCAGGTAGCAGGTTTTGATGCCGGTGCCGATGACTATATTACCAAACCAATTAAACCAAAGGTTCTAGTAAGTAAAGTTAAAGCACTTTTACGTCGATTTAAAGATGAAGAAGCTACCGATACGGTTAAATTAGGTAGTTTGGTAATTAACAGAGATGAATATAAAATTACTTCAAAAGGAAAAGAGATTATTTTGCCTAGAAAAGAATTTGAATTATTATCTTTATTAGCATCAAAGCCTGGAAAGGTGTTTAAACGTGATGAAATTTTAGATACGGTTTGGGGTAATGAAGTAGTAGTTGGCGGACGAACTATTGATGTTCATATTCGTAAATTACGTGAAAAAATTGGTGATGATAGTTTTAAAACCATTAAAGGAGTAGGCTATAAGTTTGTAGATTAATGCAACCAAAATTTAAAAAATCATATAGATTCGCGGTAATTACATCGCTATATATAACAGGTTTTATAACGCTCTTTACGAGTGTTTTTTTATATATTAATAACACCTTCAGTTTTGGGTATATATTGCTTTTAGCCTTATGTACTTATGCTTTTTCGTTTCTAATGATTCAGTCAAGGATAGAACGTTTAATCTATAAACGTGTAAAGAAAATTTACGACGATCTAACGCTTTTAGAATCTACCAGTTTAACCAAGCGTACCATCACTACCGATATGCAGACATTAACCGAGGAAATCGATAAGTTTGCACGTGATAAGAAAATAGAAATTGAATCGCTTAAGGTGCGTGAAAATTACAGAAAAGAGTTTTTAGGAAATGTTTCACACGAATTAAAGACGCCGTTGTTTACTGTTCAGGGATATATTTTAACCTTATTAGATGGTGCGATGGAAGACAAAAACCTTCGTGAAAAATATCTTGAAAGAGCGAGTAAAGGTGTCGAGCGTTTAGGCTATATTATTAAGGACTTAGATATGATTACCAAACTTGAGGTTGGTGATTTAAGTTTAAATATCGAGGTTTTTGATATTGTAGAGTTGGTAAAAAGTGTTTTTGATATGTTAGAGATGAAAGCCTCTAAAAAGAAAATTACTTTAACCTTCGACCGGGTTTATAAAGAACCTATTTTCGTTAAGGCTGATAAGGAACGCATTCAACAGGTGGTAGCTAATTTAGTGGTAAATTCCATTAAATACGGAAATGAAAAAGGAACAACCGAAATTAGTATTGAAAACCTGATAAAAAATAAAGTAATTGTTCGCGTTACCGATAACGGCGAAGGTATTGCTAAAATGCACTTACCTCGTTTATTCGAACGTTTCTATCGAGTTGATAAAAGTGGCTCGCGTAAAGAAGGTGGTTCTGGTTTAGGATTATCTATTGTAAAACATATTATAGAGGCCCACGACGAAAAAATATACGTAGAAAGTGAATTTGGCGTAGGAAGTGAGTTTTCATTCACTTTAGAAAAGGTTAAATAAACGCTTAAAGTCGGCTTCAAAGTTGAAGGCTGTTAAGCCTTTGAATTCGGCTATAGTTTCTAATTTCTCAAGTGTAAATTTTTCCTGCATGCAACTCGGTACCAGGCCTTCTTCGGTTAAACGCGTGGCTAAATATTCCTGTTCAAATTGACCGGGTGTCGGAATAAAAAAGGCTTTTTTGTTCAGCTTTGCCAAATCCATAACCGTTGTATAACCTGATCGGGAAATTACCAAAGCACTTTCGTTTATGGTTTTTTCTAATAATTCCGAAGTCATAAAGTTATACACCGTGATGTTGTCGAATTGTTTCTTGGTTTGTTTAGGTTGCATGAGTCCTTTTATGAAAACCACTTTCCCTTGGTAGTTTTTTAGCTCGTAAAGTAGTTTGTCTTCAAGAATAGTGCGTTGAGGTTCCGGACCCGACAGTAAAACCATTAAATCATTTTTAAAAGGAATATCCTTTTTTTCAAATCGGCTTAACGGACCAATATATTCTGTTGGTATTTCAAAAGCGTCTACGTGGCCCAGCTTCCCACTTAAATTAACTTTGTCACTTGTGTCTGGTACCCAGCATACATTGAACTTTTTAATGAATTTTTCATGCATTTTTGTGCTAAGCCATGTTGTAGATCCGCTTAATACTTTTAATTGATGTGTAATGAAAACCGAAGGTACAGCCTTATTGTAAACACCTAAACGGTTATCTGAAATAATTCCAGAAATGTTATGGTTTTTTACAATGGTTTCAGTCGCTTTTTTCTCATTGTAAATGGCCTGTAATAATCGTGGTGAATCTTTCAGAAGTTTTAATTTAAAGAATTTTCCGTTTTTAGCATAAGTCACATTGTAAGATGGTAATTCAATGTGTGTAAGCTTCGGGAATTCTTTTTTTAACAGCGAAAGGGCAACACCATCACTCGCAATAATGGGTTCAAAACCATTAGCAGACAAAGCCTTTATAATAGGGATGCATCTTGTGGCATGACCCAAACCCCAGTTTAAGGGTGCAACTAAAATTCGTTTTTTCATTAAAATCAAAGGTATGTATATAAACGCTCTCGTATATTTCCTTAATTTTACCAAATATTTATTTTCTTCTTAATTGAAGGGTATTAATAACACTAAAAATAGTAATTATCTGTGGGAAGCAAGAACAAACTGAGACGTTTTAGAGAGAACGAAACTTTTTCAAACGTGTATCAACCAACACGTGACGAATTGGTAAATGAGGAGTATGAATTAAAGGGGAACTGGAATCAAAAAGTTTTTAAAAATGATAACCCATTGGTATTAGAGTTAGGTTGTGGAAAAGGAGAATACTCTGTAGCGTTAGCACAACGTTATCCTGATAAAAATTTTATAGGAATCGATATTAAAGGCGCGCGCTTTTGGCGTGGTGCTAAAACTGCTGTGGAGGAAAATATTCCTAATGTTGCTTTTTTACGTACACAAATAGAACTTATAGAGTATGCTTTTGGTGAAAATGAAGTCGATGAAATCTGGATTACTTTCCCGGATCCGCAAATAAAATACAAGCGTACCAAACACCGTATGACGAATGCTGAGTTTTTAGCACGTTATAAGAAGATATTAAAGGAAGAAGGTGTAGTAAATTTAAAAACCGATAGTGAATTTATGCACGGTTACACACTTGGTTTGTTACATGGTGCAGGTCACGAAGTATTATATGCCAACCATAATGTTTACAAACAGGAAGGAAGTCCTGAGGAAGTAACCAGTATTCAAACGTTTTACGAATCACAATATTTAGAGCAAAATAAAGCAATTACCTATATTCGATTTAAAATTAAGTAGTTGTGAATATTACGGTTATCTTTTTTTTAGGCTTAATTATTTCGTTGGTGGGCGTGATTCCGCCAGGTTTGCTTAATATGACAGCTGCTAAAATTAGCCTTAAGGAAGGACATACACGAGGTATTATGTTTTCGGTAGGGGTTTGTGTCATTGTTTTGGTACAAACCTATATTGCTTCGGTGTTTGCTCAATATTTAAGTAAGCATACCGATGTGGTTGATATTCTTCAGCGTGTGGCTTTTGTAATTTTCGTGTTAATAACCATTTACTTTTTGTTTGTCGCGAAAAAAGATCCAAAGGAAGTGGCAGAGATTGAAATGCGAAGCAAACGCAGTCGCTTTTTTCAGGGTATGTTTATGTCGGTAATCAATGTATTTCCAATTCCTTATCAGGCGTACATGACTATTACTCTGGCTTCTGTAGGTTGGTTAACTTTCGATCAGATTGATATTCTGACTTATGTCATTGGAACGGGGATGGGGACTTTTGTGATGCTGTATATCTACATGTTTTTCTTCGATAAAATAAAGGATAAACCTATTACCTCTCAAAAAAGTATGAACTATTTGATTGGCGGCATTACCGGAATTATTTCCATAGTAACACTAATCAACATTATTAAAGAGTTGTAATATGATGCCTGAAACCCTGAATTTTTTCGATAAAGTTTACGAGGTTGCCAGGCAAATACCTTACGGAAGGGTAACAAGTTATGGAGCAATAGCCAATTATCTTGGTGCAGCAAGAAGTGCAAGAATGGTTGGGTATGCCATGAATGGTTCTGCAGGGAAAGATATCCCGGCTCATCGGGTAGTGAATAGAAAGGGACTGTTAACAGGGAAACAACATTTTGATGGCACCAATTTAATGCAACAACTTTTGGAAAGCGAAGGCATAAAAGTGATTGATAATCAAATTCAGGATTTTGAAGAGGTATTTTGGAATCCTTCAGAAGAGTTGTAATTCTTCAATATAACCACTTGTTTAACAGATAAAATGAGGTTTTATTCAGAATTCATCGTATAATCATTAAATAAAATTCATCCATAAATCATTTCAATACCTTAGGCTTTATATTCTGAACAATTCACAGTATATTTGTAGCCTTAGAATAAATCTAAATAGAGCATGAAGCTTAATAAAAAAGACATACTTAAAGCATTAGAATCTATAACAGTACCTGGCGAAGGACAAAATATGGTTGAAAGCGGAGCTGTAACCAATGTTGTTGTTTTTGGCGATGAGGTTGTTGTAGATATCACGATAAAAAATCCGAGTTTACAAGCTAAAAAGCGTACCGAGGTTGATATTTTAAAAACCATTCACGAACAGGTTTACGAAAAAGCTAAAATTAAAGTGAATGTAAAGGTTGATGCACCAGAAAAGCCTAAAGCAAATGTAATAAAAGGAAACCCTATTCCAGGAATTCAGAACATTGTAGCTGTAGCTTCTGGAAAAGGAGGAGTAGGGAAATCTACAGTAACAGCAAATTTAGCAGTAACATTGGCTAAAATGGGCTTCAAAGTTGGAGTTTTAGATGCCGATATTTACGGACCGTCTATTCCAATTATGTTCGATGTTGAAGCAGGTAGACCTTTAGCGGTAAATGTTGATGGAAAATCGAAAATGAAGCCTATTGAAAATTACGGCGTAAAAGTATTATCCATCGGATTCTTTACCCAACCTAACCAGGCAGTAGTTTGGCGAGGACCAATGGCAGCAAAAGCGTTAAATCAGATGATTTTTGATGCACATTGGGGAGAATTAGATTTCTTATTATTAGACTTACCTCCAGGAACAGGAGATATTCATTTAAGTATCATGCAATCGCTTCCAATTACTGGTGCGGTTGTGGTAAGTACGCCTCAAAATGTGGCTTTAGCCGATGCTAAAAAAGGTGTGGCAATGTTCCAACAAGATAGCATTAGCGTACCTGTATTAGGAATTATTGAGAATATGGCTTATTTTACACCTGAAGAGTTACCAAATAATAAATATTATATCTTTGGTCAGGAAGGTGCTAAAAATTTAGCTGAAGATTTAGAGGTACCGTTTTTAGGAGAATTGCCATTGGTACAAAGTATTCGTGAAGCTGGTGATGTTGGTCGTCCGGCAGCGTTACAAACGGCAACACCTTTAGAAAAAGCTTTTGAAAAAATCACACAAAATGTGGTTCAGGAAGTAGTAAAGCGTAATGAAGATTTGCCACCTACAGAAGCTATTAAAATAACAACGATGGCTGGATGTTCAGCAGTTAAAACTAAATAAATGACATCAGAAGAAGTTAGACTTAATGTCGAGAAAGCGTTAGAAGAGATTCGTCCATTTTTACAAAGTGATGGTGGCGATATTTCTTTGTTATCTATTGAAGATAACGATACACTGGTAAAAGTTCAGTTGCAAGGTGCTTGTGTGGGCTGTAGTGTAAATCAAATGACTTTAAAATCGGGTGTGGAAATGACTATTAAAAAGCACGTTCCGCAGATTGAAAAAGTAGTCAATATTGCGGTTTAATTGAAGAGTTTCATAGAAAACGTTCAATTATAGCTCCATTTATATAATAAAGGAACAGAAAAAAATAAAGAATTTTAGTAATTCTTTATTTTTTTTGTTTTTCCTATCAAATTAATAGGAAAAAGATTTGCAAATTAATTTTAAGCATTACATTTGCAAAAATAATTTTTCGGTTTTTATTAGAGAAAGAAGATGAGCGACATTAATATAAAAATAACAGACAGAGATGGTGTAACACATGATGTAGTAGCACCAACAGATATGGCCATGAATTTAATGGAAGTTGTACGCAGCTACGAATTAGCTCCGGAAGGGACTATTGGAATTTGTGGTGGTATGGCTATGTGTGCCTCTTGTCAATGTTATGTACTTAGCGATACAGAATTGCCTGAAATGAGCGATGATGAGGAAGCTATGTTGTCTGAAGCTTTCGATGTTAAAGATAATAGCCGCTTAGGTTGCCAGATTCAAATGACCCCGGAAATGGATGGTCTTGAAGTGGAATTAGCTCCTGAAAGTTAATTTTTATTTATTCTAAATAAATTCTATATTTGCCCTCGTGAATTTAGAGATAGATATAAATACAGGCTACCAGATTAAGCACCTTACGTTTTGTAAGTATGAGTTAATTACTCCTAACAAAACCATTAGCTTAAGTTTTCCGCAAGTTTTGGAATTACGCCGTAAAATAAACGAATTAACAACTTATAGTTCGCTGACTAGAATTGTTAATAACGAGAATTTTGTATTACTTTTTGTAGCCGGTAAAGAACATTTAATCTTTTTAGAAATTCCTCAATTATTAGAATTAAAGGAGGAATTAGACTTACTTTTTCACACACCTTCCTTCGTTTTAGTATAAAATTTTAAGCTTATTTAGACTTTTTTTAAATTTTATGCATTCGTTTTAACGTTTTCATTTTATTGTAACTTTGTGTAAAAGCGCAATTATGAACACAATAGTTAGAAAACAAATGTCTATCCACCCGGACGTGATGGACTTATTAAATAATCAAATAGCGATGGAAATGAAAGCTTCTGCTTCATATCTGGCTATGGCATCTTGGTGCGATCAACGCGAATTGTTAAATAGTAAAGCTCTTTTTTACAAGCAAGCCGAAGAAGAAAGAGAACATGCTATGAAGATTTTCGAATTTATAAATGATAATGGAGGTGCTGCTATTTCGCCTAATGTTACCAATGTAAATAATGATTTTGAAAGTCTTATCTCTATTTACGAAACGGCATTAGAACAAGAAATAAGCGTAACACAATCTATTTTTAAAATATTTAAAGCTGCGAGAAATGCTGATGATTTTATAACTGAAGTATTTTTACAATGGTTTATTTCTGAACAAGCCGAAGAGGAAGATACGTTTAGAAGTATCTTAGATATTTTTGGACTAATGGAAGGGATGCCATTAAAAATGATAGACGAAAGAATTCCAACGGAATAGTCCTTTACAATTCTAAAACATAAAAAAAAACGCTTCTTTAAAAAGAAGCGTTTTTTTTTATGTTTATGACTTACATACCGGGAGGAATTGGCGCAGGAACCACATTTTCAACTGCTGGTAGACTTTTTAAGTACGTGAAAATCGCCCTGATGTCTTCATCGTTAAGTTTTGCAAAATCCTGCCATGGCATTGGTGGTAACAGCATTCTGCCACCATCCAGACCTTTTGATTTACCTTCACGTATAGCTTTGAAAAATTGCGCTTCACTCCATGTACCAATACCACTTGCATCAGGTGTTAAATTAGCCGCAAAAGATGTGCCCCAAGGACCGGTTGTAGATGTTAATCCCATAGAGAAGAGTGCGTAACCTTTAGCGGTTTCCTTATCATATGGAGGCAAGACTTCATCGGACGGGTGACCTGATAGTAAACGATTAGAATCTGGAACAGGGCCATGATCTGTCATAACCTTTGGTGAGTGACAATGGTGGCATCCTCCTAAATCGACAAGGTATTCGCCACGTTCAACAAGATTAATAGGTTCTTGCTCTATGGTTTCAACTTCCATTTCTGTCGTTTTTTTATCAGTACGAGAATTACAGGAGTAAGCGAGCATGCTCACTACGGCGAATAGTAAAATTTTTGATTTCATAGTTTAAAAGTTGGTTGGTGATTATAGTAAAGTTAGTGAAATTACTAATGTATTAAACAATGATAAATCAATAAGTTGAGTGGGAAATTTAGATTGTCAGTTATTTGTAAGAGTAGTCTGTTAGTTTTCTTGGCCCTTCAAGAACAACACGAACAATTTGAAGAACACCATCGTCATTGGTGTCGACAAGCCATTTTATTAGGGTGATGTTACCGTTTTCAATTTCAATACCAGTAATGCATCTTGGATGTACACAGCTGCCATCGTTGAAGAATGGAATGTCTCCTGGTTCCGGAAATCGTGGTCTGTGGGTATGTCCTGCTATAGTAATACGATTATTATTTTCTGTAATCCACTTTTTTGTTCGACGTTCAACTTTAATGAGCTCTTTGTGATTTTTTGCGGGACGGGTGGGATCTGAAATACCTATAACGTTAAGTGGTTTCCATAGGATGCGAACTAAAAAACGACTCCATTTCCAAAAACTGTAATTCCAAGGGTCGGCTTGATGGCCGTGAGTTAAAAATAATTCCTGCCCGGTTTTAATATGTTTTAGGATAATACCTTCGTGGTATGTTAAATCGTTAAGCAGGGGTTTGTCATCTCCTGCTTCGGCATCAAAATACGTCTCTAAATGTTTTTTAACATAATTCGGGTTCCTGTAAACCATATCGTGGTTACCCCATATCATATGCAGACGTTGTTGTTCATGAAATTGCTTCATCAACATATATACATTTTTATGGGCTTCAAAAATAGGTTCGAAAGACAGGTTTTCCCAGAGTTCGTCGCCGTCGCCTAGTTCGCAATACTGAAAACCTTGAGCAAAATAATGTTTTAAAGCATGGAAGTATATGTTGCGGTTATTTGCGAAGTCGTCGGCAAAGCTATTGTCGCCTCGATGGCAGTCACTAAAAAGAATAAACTTACTATCATCATCGAAGTTGATGATTTTAGCTTTGTTATAGGCATTGTCTAATCTTTTTTTACTTGAAAACATTACAGTAAATGTAAATAAAAAAGTGTTTCAATATGTATTGAAACACTTTTTCAAGTTAATTAATAATTAGTTGGTTTGTTATTTTCTGAACAGAGGATCTGCTCCTATGGTTCCCATTAAACTGTTTAAATAAGAATCGTTACTTGCATGGTAAAGTTTATCCTTTATTTGTTGCAGTTTTTCTAAAATGTTTAGCTCTTTAACCAGTACTATATTATGGTCAATAGAGGCAAAATTTGTGAGATATGTTTGTTGTTTTTGGTAAAAGGCGATGTCTTTCTTTTGTTTTAATTTCAAACGTTCCAAATACCAATCGCTTTTTATAACATAATCTCTTTCGAAATATTTTCTAAGTTCAGGATTGCTGATTTCTTTTCCTTCGTAGGTGCCATAAGCCATGATATGTAGTAATATTTTTAATGGCGGTATGGCAGCTTCAATACTACCGTCTTCAAAATAGCGAAGCGCTACTTTTTTCTGAGCTTCAACAATATTATTAATACCATCTACATAATCTTCCATGCCTTGTAATTCTGGTTTCAGCATTCTTTCATCAAATACAATATTAGGTTCGTCAAACAATCGGTTTAAACATCTTAATGAGAATTGTTTGGTAATTCGATAACCTAATCGGCTGGCTAACACTTTTTGTCCGTTATATTCAAAATCATCAATTTTCTCAAGAGCGCCATCATTAATTAAGAAATTAGGATCGCGATCCTGAGGTTCTAGTCTGGCCCAGATTTCAGGAATTAAAATACTGATGTCGTGGTCGACTTTATTCTCGGCACCTACATAACCTGCTGCTGTACTAAAGGCATTAGATTCTGTTAAAATATGCGAAAGCAGAGCATTGTTTAAATCTGAGGTAGGCGTAAGCATGTTAAAAGGTCCTTTTGTTAAGGCGCCCTCAGAACCTGCTCCTGTTGTAGAAGGCGATTTTCCAGTAAGACTGCAAATGAAATCCATAAACAATTCAGGAGTTTCCTGATAGTGAATCGGGTTGTATACTGCCAAAGGACGTATGCCCGCTTTTTTATCGACAGGATTGTTTCGTCTGCCAGGTAAAACGGCATTAACAACATTAATAACCGGATCTTCAGATTTAATTTTACGGTATAGACGAACCCCAATTTCACCTAAATAGCTTTCCTCGGTTTCATTAATAAATTTGTTATATTCTAGATAACGCGGATTTTTAGTGGGCTCACCATCAACTATTCTTGTATGTGAAGGTAGCACGAAGTATTCTTCATTATTCTCGCTGTTCACAATACTTAAAACCAGGTCTTTTACAGGTTGTGTATACTTGTCGAAATTTATGGTATCTTCATATATTTCAATAGCATCCTTTTTTGTTAAAAGTTCGTAGTTTGTGAGGAAGGTATTTGGTGAAACAATATCGCGTTCGGCGTTTTCATCATACCCTCTTACAACCGCTTCATCCGGTCTTTGAAACAAATGACTTTCACAGTTTGCAACAACTTTTAAGCTTTTATTTGTGAATTCCGGGTTTAGGTTTTTAAACTGTTCTTTTGGTAAAGTTATAGTAGCTGAGATGTCGTCTTCCAGCTGAATTTTATGGCAGGCAGAAAAATCAGATCGTAGTTTGTTTAATAGCCATTGTCCGTTTTGATTGAACCCAATTCTAACATAACTACCAATAACCGGTGTGTTATGGTATTTTAATCCTGTACCATTTTTACCGTTAATAATATCTACAGATATACAATCTTTCCAATTCAAATCACCATGATCCTGACGGTAAAGCCTTTTTACAAACAGAACCAAAGATCGAATATGTGGTGGAATGTTAGATACAAATTCGTTGTATTCGTCTTTAAACACCGGAAGCGGTGTAAGTAACCTAACGGCCGATCCTAATGTTCGTTTTGAGCTTAAAAAGGGCTCAGAAGGCGGTAAGGTTGGGTCGTAATCTTTCCAGCGTTTTGAATAGTCGTATTCAATAATTTCATCAGCTTTTTTAAAATCTTCGTCAATATCAACAATGTTAAAAGTGCTATATGTTATGGCATTTAACATTGATTTTGAAATTTCAGATTTCCCACCTCCGGAAACAGTACAAGGTTTATGACAAAAAATGCCTTCAGGCGCTGTGTTAACAATACGCCACAGAGAGACAGCTTTATGTTTTTCTAACTTAAATTTATTTCCCGTTGGATGAATGTAGGTTTTATATGGCGATAAAACCAGTTTTTGTTCTGCACCTTTATAATTCCAGGTTATGCTATTGGTATTCGTATTTATATAGGCATCTTCAGGGATGTATATTAAGTTCGGATAATTTTTATCAATGGCATAATTTTCTGGTTTTACATCAATACGATCCCCTAATAGTTTTTTTGTGTCTTTAAATGAAAACTTATTATCTGCTTTGTTAGAAAATGCGGTGCCATCTACAATATCGCCCATTACACCTCTAGGGAAAGCAATGGCTCCACCTGAGTGTTCTTCTTCAACTAAGCCATATAAATTGGCTGAATAACTAATTTGCGTTTTAATTTCTTTTTTTGAATATCCATAATAGTTGTCGGCGATAATTGTTACTACAACGCCACGATCGTCACGACAAGTTACTTTAAAAGCACCACCGTCATTATAGATTTCATTTTCGTTTTTCCAGCACATGCCTTCGCTTCTTTGGCGTTCGGTAGCATGATCCCAATGTGGCAAGCCAACGTCTTTTTTCTTTAAAGTTTTAAGCTGCGGTGCCAGAATAATACATCCTGTGTGTCCTGTCCAGTGTTCGGTGTCAAGTGCGGCATCATTATGCGCTAGGTTAGGATCTCCGGCATTACCAAAAATGGACTCTACAAAGTCCAGATTGCTCACTAAGCTACCGGGAGCAAAGAATCTAACTTCCATGCTTTTTTGAGCAATAACGCCTTTAACTTCCGGACAAACTGTAGGTCGTAAAAGCAAAGAAACCATAACCTTGGCTTTATCTTCCTGACTTGCAGTAAGCGGTAATGTATTCAGGGCATCAGAAGGGGAAAATGCAGCTTTTAAAAAATGAGCAAACGTAAGTTTAGAAACTTCCTTTTTGTCTAACGGAACTGGTAAATTACTTTCTACAATATGAAAGGTACCTTTGGTAGTTCGTTTATCATGTAACGGATTGTTAAGAATACCTTGTTTTATGCGATACGACTTTACATTTTCACTTGAAAATGAATTTTCGTCGGGAGGTAAACTAATTTCTCTGGCGTGTCCTTTTTGATTCAAGACCAAAGTGTCGTTTGGAATTGAAATTGTTTTTATAAAAGGAATGTCTTTTAAATAGTCGTTTATAAAGTCCTGTATTCTTTGGTCTACAGGAGCAAGGTGGTTGGATAAGAGTCTTGATTTTTCTTTAAAACCTTGAGTAAAAGCTTTGGTTAGAGCCTGAAGTTTAGGGTTGCAAAACTTTTGTGAAGCCCCTTCCTTATCTTTAAATAAAGGTTGCCCTAAAGCGGCCAGTTGTAAGTTGATGTATTGAACAGTGTCTTTTCTACTCTGAAATTGGTTTGAAGAGTTGGTTTTATTGGTTTTCATTATAACTTAAGTAATCAATTGCACGTACTGTGATAGAAATTCAGTCAAACTTACTAAGTTATATTTGGGGGTAATATGATATTTGTCATGCTTTAAGCGTTTTAGATACTTAAAGCATGATTGTTTTATTTAAATGCATTTAGCCCTGTAATATCCAATCCGGTTATAAGAAGGTGAATGTCGTGCGTTCCTTCATAAGTAATAACACTTTCTAAATTCATAGAGTGCCTCATGATTGAATATTCACCGGTTATACCCATACCACCTAACATTTGTCGGGCTTCGCGTGCAATGGTAATAGCCATTTCCACATTGTTACGCTTGGCCATAGATATTTGTGCCGACGTAGCTTTTCCTTCATTACGCAGAACACCTAATCGCCAGGTGAGTAATTGTGCTTTTGTTATTTCTGTAATCATCTCGGCTAATTTCTTTTGTTGTAATTGAAACTGACCAATAGGTTTGCCAAATTGCATGCGTTCTTTACTGTAACGCAAAGCAGTGTCATAGCAATCCATAGCCGCGCCAATAGCACCCCATGCAATACCGTATCTTGCCGAATCCAGACAGCCAAGTGGCGCGCCTAATCCGGATTTGTTAGGAAGTAAATTTTCTTTAGGAACTTTAACATTATCAAAAATAAGCTCTCCGGTAGCACTGGCCCGAAGCGACCATTTATTATGAGTTTCCGGAGTAGTAAAACCTGCCATACCGCGCTCAACAATTAAACCATGTATACGTCCGCTTTCATCTTTTGCCCAAACGACTGCAATTTGTGCAAAAGGAGCGTTGCTTATCCACATTTTGGCGCCATTTAGTAAATAATGGTCTCCCATATCTTTAAAGTTGGTAACCATGCCTCCCGGATTGCTTCCATGATCCGGCTCGGTAAGACCAAAGCAACCTATCCATTCACCACTGGCCAGTTTAGGTAGGTATTTTTCACGTTGTGTTTCGTTTCCATATTTCCAGATGGGATACATCACTAAACTCGATTGAACTGAAGCCGTACTGCGCACACCAGAATCACCGCGTTCTATTTCCTGCATAATTAAACCATATGAAATCTGATCTAAACCAGCGCCGCCATATTCAACGGGTATGTAAGGACCGAAGGCACCTATTTCGGCGAGACCATTTATAATTTGTTTTGGGAATTCTGCCTTTTGAGCGTATTCTTCAATTATGGGAGAGACTTCTCGTTTTACCCAGGCTCTGGCAGCATCGCGAACTAATTTATGCTCATCGGTTAATAGCTCGTCTAAGTTGTAATAATCGGGAGCTTCAAATAAATCTGGCTTCATTAAATTTGAGTTTTAAAAGATTTTCAAAAGAAAATTTTTAATGATACCCTTCTTTTTTTAAGAATTTATCATTTTATGCTCTCAAATTTAAATAAATCTAATTTAGATAACTACATTTTTAAGTAGAAATCTTTTGTCAGATTAATATAATCTTCAGTGTATTGGTGGCGCTGTGTTTCAATAGTTAAAACCGATTTTTCTACGGTTTTAGCATTGTCATTGCCAAATGAAAAGTTTAAAAGGCTACGTTTAAAATCAGAATTAGGGTTGCCTTTTACATTCAGAATTTTATTTGGATATAAATTGTAATTTGAAGCTAGTGCTGTAAATTGTTCTTCTTCTTTAAAAGGAATGATGACGCAAAATTCACCGTTTTCAGAAAGTAATTTAGACGCACTTTCAATTAAATGCTCGAAAGGCATAGCATCACTGAATCGCGCTAAATCACGCTGTTCATTTTCAGATTTATAATCTTCAGAATAAAAAGGCGGATTCGATAAAATCAAATCGTATTTATCTTCAATTTCATCTGCAAATTCTTCCAATGAAGCGTGGTAGCAAAATAGGCGGTCTCCCCAGGGCGATTGTTCAAAATTATCAACACATTGTTCATAAGCAAGATCATCAATTTCTAAGGCATCAATAACTTCAGCATAACTACGTTGCGCTAACATTAGAGAAATAATACCCGTACCTGCACCAATGTCTAAAACCGAAAACGGAATGTTTTCTATTGAGGCCCAGGCACCTAAAAGGACACCGTCGGTGCCAACCTTCATGGCGCATTGGTCTTGATTAATAGTAAACTCTTTGAATTTGAATGGCTTATTAGACATGGTGAAATGTTAAAAAATTAAGAAGTAAGCGATTGAAATCGGATAAAATGCAGCCAAAAATACTAAACTGTGTTAAAATAATAAGTTAATTTTTATTTAAGTAGTAATTTTGCTTGTTAAGTGTAGAGTAGACACTCTTGTTTTTTTGGGGTGTTTATAATGAAAAAGAAAAAGATTGTTATGAATTCAGGAAGAGTTTTTTATAAGGTTAATGAGTTGTTGGTGTTTAATAGTGGCGTTGAAAAAGTATATTTAGAGGCTTATGATTCGGTTGAAAATGAAGAGTTAAAAGCTTTTTTTAATGAACGAGCTTTTGAAAGAAATCAGTTTTCGAAGGATTTAAAAACTGAGATGGAAAACATTGAAGATAAGTCGTCACAGCCAGCAGGACTTAGTACTAATTTCTATGAGATTTGGAGAAATTTCAGAAATTTAATTTTAATGGATAATGAAAGCGGACTGCTAAATGAAGTGTACCGTTTAAAGGAAGTAAGTGTTGAAATGTATAACCAATTACTTATGGAACCGAACTTACCATTGTCGGTTTGTAAGCTATTAGGAAAACAACGCGACAGCATTCAAGCAGCAATGAACACAATGAAACGTGATCTTACTTTAGTTTACTAATTGTAGTTAAGTAAAGTAACTTTAAATAAAAAAGCGCGATCAAATTTAATTTGGTCGCGCTTTTTTATGTTTTCAATATGTTTATTCTAAGTATAAATCAATTAATCCTTCAGGTGTATCGACAAGAATGATTTTATTGTCGCGGTCTACTTTTACAATAAACTCGTCGTTCATAGGGATTAGAATTTCTTTACCGTTGTTTTCTACTTCAAACAAAGCTTGAGCCGTTGTGTCATTTACTGCAACTACTGTTCCTACGGTTCCGTAATTTTTGTCCTCCATAGTGTATCCTATAATTTCATGAAAATAGAATTTATTACCATCCAGTTTAGGTAATAAATCAAGGGGTAAATACACTTCGGTTTTAATTAAAGCATCGGCATCTGCTTCTGTTTCTACATCTTCAAACTGTACTCGTAATAAATCGGATTTGTGAAGCTGTGAGTGTTCAATAAAAAACGGAATTAAATTGTGGTTTATGTCGAGGAACATAGCATCTAAGTTCTCGTAAAGCTCCGGTTGATCGGTGTCTAATTTTATTAATAATTCACCTTTAAAACTGTACTTTTTTACAATTTTACCTAAATAAAAGCAGTCTTCTTTTTTCATGACAATTATTTTGTCATCCTGAACTTGTTTCAGGATCTTATAATTTTAAACAGATGTGTATTTTCAAGATTTCCATTTTCATGGAAATAAAAAACTCCGATAGAAGCTATCGGAGTTTAAAAGTATAAAAAAATAGTTTTTTATTCTTCTTCGTTTGAAGCTTCTACTTCTTCAGCTGGAGCTTCTTCAGCAACAGGAGCTTTAGCAGCAATACGAGCTTCGTTTGCAGCTTTCTCAGCTTCTAATGCTTTAGCTTTAGCTTCAGCGTCAGCTTGAGCTAAACCTTCAGTTTTAGCACCAACTTTAGCAGTTTTAGCTTCAACCCATGCTTGGAATTTAGCTTCTGCTTGCTCTTCAGTTAAAGCGCCTTTTCTAACACCACCAGCTAAGTGATTTTTTAATAAAGCTCCTTTGTAAGATAAGATAGCTTTAGCAGTATCGGTTGGTTGTGCACCATTTTGTAACCAAGTTACAGCACCGTCAACATTTAAATCGATAGTTGCAGGGTTAGTGTTTGGATTGTAAGTACCTAATTTTTCTAAGTATTTACCATCTCTTTTTGCACGCGAATCAGCGGCTACGATCCAATAAAAAGGTTTCCCCTTTTTACCGTGTCTTTGTAATCTAATTTTTACTGGCATAATAATTAATTATTTGAGGTTCTCGACCTCGGTTATTAATGAGGGTGCAAAGATACTACATTTTTTGAAAAAGCAACACTTTATTTGTTTTTTTAAACGGTTGTTTTTCAGTGTGTTTTTAGAATAAAAAGCAAACAGGGCTTGGTGCATCAAACGAATTTGAAAATTTAAGTTTTCCGGTCTTCTTATTTATTGAAAAGATGCTGATATTGTTGGTTCTTCTATTGCCTACTAATAGGAAATTACCTGTTGGGTCTATAGTGAAATTTCTTGGCCAGTCGCCCTCTGTTGAAATGTTTTGGATCTTTTTTAATTTGCCGGTTACATGGTGTCTTTTAAAAACGACTATGGAATTTTCTCCTCTATTTGAGCCGTATAAAAATTGTTCGTCCGGACTTAAGTGAATATCGGCACAGTAGCTTTCTCCTTTAAAGTCATCGTCCAAAGTTGATATGTGTTCAATTAATTTGAAACCATTATTGGTGTTTTTGGCTACCGTTACGGTACTGTTTAATTCGTTAATAATATAGAAGTACTTATGGTCTTTGGTTACTGTGAAATGTCGTGGTCCGGCTTTAGGTTGCATGTTTACAATAGATACGGTCTTTAGTTTGTAGCCGTCACCAACATCGCTTTTTTGATATTTAAAAACGGAGTTTCTGCCCAAGTCGGCAACAAATAAATAGTGGTCAATAAATTGTGCAGAATGCGCATGCGATACCTCTTCGTCTGTACTTTGCTTGAAAACCTGTAAGGCTTCAGTGAGACTTCCGTCTGAATTTATGTTAAACAAAGCCATGGTACCCCCGCCATAGTTGGAAACAACAAGTTTTGTGCCTTCGTTATTCACGGCAACATGACAGGGGCTGCCACCGTGGCTGTCAACACTGTTTATAAGTTCTAAATCCTCGTTGTTATTGATCTTAAAAGCTGAAATGATACCGTCGTTTTCCCGGCAGGTGGCGTACAAATAGTTTCTGTCGGGAGAAAAGGCTAAAAATGATGGGCTTTCGGCTTGAGCGATTAGTTTTGTATTGCTTAAAACACCTTGAATAGTATCGAATTGCAGTTTGTAAATGCCTTCGCTGTCGCCATCTGTAAAGGTGCCAAGATACATGTCAATGTTTTGCGAATAGCCAGATAATGCGGAAAAAATAATAATAAATAGTGTAAAGTTAAGTTTCATGGTTAGGGTTTTTTAATTTCAAAAATAGGGTTTAAATCAACGTTATTCAAATGAAAATAAATAAGATACACGATTCTTGATTTTGTTGTTTACAACTCGTGATAATTTCGTTTTAATTTGGATGAATTTCTGTGTATTTTTATCCACTAAGATCGGTTTTTGTAACCGGCTTAATCACAATAAATTAAACTTTAAGAATGTACTTAATTTTCGATACAGAAACCACAGGTTTGCCAAAACGATGGGACGCACCCATTACCGATACCGATAACTGGCCACGTTGTATACAAATTGCATGGCAGTTACATGACAGTATGGGGAATTGTATCGATCATCAGGATTATCTGGTGCAACCGGAAGGCTTCAACATTCCTTATGATGCCGAAAAAGTACACGGTATTTCAACCGAGTTGGCTCAGGAACAAGGAGTGCCTTTGGTTGAAGTACTTGAAAAGTTTAACGAGGTGTTGGGGAAAACCAAATTCATTGTCGGACAAAATGTAAAGTTCGACTTGAATATTATGGGTGCCGAGTTTGTTCGTGGCGATATGGCAAACATATTGCAGGAACTTCCTGTTTTAGATACCTGTACCGAGCATACAGCAGAATTATGTCAGATTACCGGAGGACGAGGTGGTAAATTTAAGTTGCCTACGCTTACCGAGTTACACGAGTTTTTATTCAAACAACCCTTCGCCGAAGCACATAACGCAACAGCCGATGTTGAGGCAACCACGCGTTGTTTTTTGGAGTTAATTCGTTTAGAGGAATTTACAAAGGAAGAATTAGATGTCGAGGACGATTACTTCCAAAACTTTAAAGAGGCCAATCCGAAGGAGATTGAACTTATCGGATTAAAGCACATTAACCTGAAACAGGAAAGTGCTAAAATTCGTGGGCGCATAAAAAAGGCTGAAGGGACTCAGATTTCTTCTGAAAAAATTAAACAAAATATTTCCGATTTAAAGGATGTTGAGTTTGCTCATTTACATAACCACTCACAATTTTCTATTTTACAATCTACCATAAGTATTCCGGCATTGGTGGCCGAAGCAGCAAAGCATAATATGCCTGCCGTTGCGCTTACCGATCACGGAAATATGATGGGAGCCTTTCACTTTGTTAAGGCGGTAAGTGCACATAACAAATCTGCGCAGGCTAAAATTGCCGAAGCGCAGGAAAAAGGAGAAACCACAAACGTAAAAGAGATAAAACCGATTATTGGTTGTGAGTTTTTTGTTTGTGAAGATCATAAAGATAAAACCAGAAAAGACAATGGGTATCAGGTGGTTTTACTGGCTAAAAATAAAAATGGCTATCATAATATGGCCAAGTTGTCGTCGCATGCCTTTGTTGACGGATTTTATTATGTGCCGCGTATTGATAAAAAACTGATTGAGCAGTACAAGGATGATATCATGGTACTTACCGGAAACCTTTATGGTGAGGTGCCAAGTAAAGTCTTGAATGTTGGTGAAAATCAGGCCGAGGAAGCTTTGCTTTGGTGGAAAGAGCAGTTTGGCGACGATTTGTATATCGAATTGATGCGCCATAATCAGGAAGATGAAAACCGTGTCAATACGGTTCTTGTTGATTTTGCTAGAAAGCATGATGTCAAATTAATTGCGACCAATAACACCTATTATTGTGAAAAGGATGATGCCAATGCACACGATATTTTGTTGTGTGTAAAAGATGGTGAAAAGCAGTCGACACCAATTGGGCGTGGTCGAGGGTATCGTTATGGTATGCCAAATCAGGAGTATTATTTTAAGTCTTCGGAAGAAATGAAGACTATTTTTAAGGATATACCTGATGCGATTAGTAATATTCAGGAAGTGATTGATAAGGTTGAACCTTTCGAGTTGGCTCGTGATGTCTTACTTCCTGCCTTCGGAATTCCTGATGAATTTAAGCATGATGAAGATTTAGTTGATGGTGGTAAGCGAGGAGAAAATGCTTATTTACGTCATTTAACTTATGAAGGTGCTAAAAAACGTTATGGTGAGCCGTTATCGGAAGAAGTTACCGAGCGTCTGGACTTCGAATTATCGGTAATTGAAAATACTGGGTATCCGGGATATTTCTTGATTGTTGAAGATTTTATCCGGGAAGCCCGAAATATGGATGTGTCGGTGGGGCCGGGGCGTGGTTCGGCAGCAGGTTCGGTAGTGGCCTACTGTTTGTGGATTACCAACATCGACCCGATGAAGTACGATCTCCTTTTTGAGCGTTTCTTAAATCCAGATCGTATTAGCATGCCCGATATCGATATCGACTTCGATGATGAAGGTCGAAGTCGTGTTATGGATTATGTAATCAAAAAATACGGCGCCAATCAGGTAGCGCAAATTATTACCTACGGTACCATGGCGGCGAAGTCTTCCATTCGTGATACGGCGCGTGTATTGGATTTACCGTTATTTGATGCCGATAGGATTGCGAAGTTAATTCCGAATATGTCTAAGCTGAATAAAATTTTTGCTTTAGATGAAAAAGGACTCGCCGACAAATTCAGGGCTGAAGAATTAGAAAAAGTAAACGAACTTTTAAATATTGCCGATGGTGAAGGTTTAGATTCCGAAACCGTAAATCTGGCAAAAGTATTGGAAGGTTCGGTGCGTAATACAGGTATTCACGCCTGTGGGGTAATTATCACACCCGACGATATTACCAAGTTCGTTCCGGTTTCGGTGGCAAAAGACTCCGATTTATATGTTACCCAGTTTGATAACTCGGTTGTAGAGGAGGCCGGACTGTTAAAAATGGATTTCCTGGGGTTAAAAACATTAACCCTGATTAAGGATACGGTTAAGATTGTAAAGGCGAAGCACGGTATTGTTTTAGATCCGGAAAATTTTCCGTTAGATGATGAAGAAACCTATGCGTTATTCCAGAGAGGAGAAACCGTTGGGGTCTTCCAATACGAATCCCCTGGGATGCAAAAACACCTTCGCGATTTAAAGCCAACGGTATTCGAAGATTTAATTGCGATGAATGCCTTGTATCGTCCGGGACCAATGGAGTACATTCCTTCTTTCGTGAGAAGAAAACATGGTGATGAGGAAATTGAGTACGATTTACCGGCAATGGAAGAATACTTGAAGGAAACTTATGGTATTACCGTGTATCAGGAGCAGGTAATGCTGCTATCTCAAAAGTTAGCGGACTTCACAAAAGGTGAAGCCGATATGCTTCGTAAGGCGATGGGTAAAAAGCAGATCGCCGTACTGGATAAAATGAAACCTAAGTTTATCGATCAGGCGAGTGCTAATGGTCATGATGCCAAAGTACTTGAAAAAGTGTGGAAAGACTGGGAAGCCTTTGCGAGTTATGCCTTCAATAAATCGCACTCGACGTGTTATGCCTGGATTGCTTATCAAACCGCATATTTAAAGGCGCATTATCCTGCTGAATACATGGCGGCCGTACTGTCCAACAATATGAATGATATTAAGCAGGTAACCTTCTTTATGGAAGAATGTAAACGTATGAAACTAGATGTATTGGGACCGGATGTAAACGAATCGTTTTACAAGTTTTCGGTAAATAAAGATAATGCGGTGCGTTTCGGGATGGGAGCTATTAAAGGTGTTGGTCATGGTGCGGTAATGACTATCGTTGAAAACAGAAAGAAAGACGGACATTATAAATCTATTTTCGATTTTGCTAAACGCATTGATTTACGTGCGGCGAATAAAAAGGCCTTTGAAAACCTTGCCTTAGCAGGCGGTTTCGATTGTTTTGGGAAAACACACAGAGCGCAGTATTTTCACGATGAAGGAGATGGGATTACCTTTTTAGAAAAAGCCATTAAATACGGAAGTAAACACCAGGAGAATGAAAACTCGGCGCAGGTAAGTTTGTTTGGGGAAGCCAGTGAAGTGCAGATAGAAGAGCCGCAAGTGCCACCATGCGAAGAGTGGGGAACCATGGAGAAGCTGGCCAAAGAACGTGAAGTGGTTGGTATCTACATTTCGGGACACCCGCTGGATGATTTTAGAATAGAGATGAAAACCTTTTGTAATGCCAATTTAAGTTTCTTTAATACATTAGAGCCTTATGTGAATCGTGAACTCGTGTTTGGTGGTGTGGTTACCGATGTGCAACACCGCGTAAGCAAGCAGGGGAAAGGCTGGGCGATGTTTACTGTTGAAGATTATACCGATAGTTATGAATTCAGAATCTTTGGCGAAGAATATTTAAAATTCAGGCATTTCCTGATGCATAACAATTTTGTGTTTGTTAAAACTTTTGTCAGAGAAGGCTGGGTAAATAAAGATACCGGAAAGAAAAGTGAACCACGTTTACAATTCAATAACTTTCAACTGCTGCATGATGTGATGGAGAGTTATGCTAAAAAGTTGTCGATTCAACTTGAGATTGGCGATTTAAAGGAAAGTACTATTTTTAGATTGAAGGAATTAATTGATATGCATCCTGGAAACCAAAGCTTGAATTTTGTGGTTTACGATAATAAAGAGCAAATAAAATTACATATGCCAAGCCGACGCCAGAAAGTAAAAGTGTGTCAGGAATTAATCAGCGAGCTTGAAACTGAGCATGTTAAATTTAAATTGAATTAATTTGTGATTTTTTTCAAATAATAGGGTAGGAATTTTTAATCGGTTCCTGTTATACTATATATCACCATTTCGTGTTATACATAACAAAAATACCTATTATGAAAAAAGTAAAAATTTTATTAGCATTAGTAAGTTTAGGCTTTGTGGCCTGTAACAACGACAGCGAAACTACCAACGACAACTTAGCGACTTCAGAAAGCGTAAATTCAGAAATTGTTATTGAAGATGTAGAATCTGTTTTAGATAATATTTCTATCTATTCAGATGCTTCTTTTGGTGTTTCGTCAGTATCTAAAACATCAACGTTTGGTAAAGGTGATCACCGCGGTGAATCTCAATACTTTAACGATTGTGTAGATGTGACCGTAGAATTAGTAGATGAAACACTTACAACAACAATTGTATTTAATGGTGAGTGCGAAGACCACGATGGTAACGTTATTACCGGAACCATTACTAAAGTAAGATCTATTTCTGATGCAGGTAAGGAAAGAACAATCACTTTTCAGGATTTATCAATTAATGGTTATTTAGTTAACGGTACACAAACCTATAGCTATGTAATAGCAAACGCTAACGGAAATCCAGAGTTCACCAGTACCACTGATATTAGTATTGTAACCGATGAAGGCACCATTTCTAAAGTGGGAACAAAAACTGTTGAAATTACAGCAGGAGGCGATACATATTCTTGTTTCGATGATGAAAAAACTATTACCGGATCTTCAACATTCACTGATGCTTCAGGAGCAATATTTACTGTAGAAATTACAACACCTCTTGTTAAACCTGCAGATTGCCGCTTTATTGCTTCAGGTGTTAAGACCTATACAACTGCAGAAGGAACAATTACTGTAGATTATGGTGATGGTACTTGTGATGATGTAGCAACAAAAACAGATGTGGAAGGTAATGTTACTGAAATTACCTTAGGAAGAAAAAGACATCATTAATTTTATTTAAAGATTAAAATAGATAAAAGCTTTCGCAAAATGCGGAAGCTTTTTTTGTTGCCTGTAAAAAAGTAAGAAGGTTGTTATGAGTCTAAAACGTAAAAAAATCTTAAAATAAGCTTAAACAATCGAGTTATAAATAAAACAAATTGTTACTTTGTAAGCTTTAGGAGTTTTTTTGACTAATTTTGTAACATTAAAATAGTATTACAATTAAAACATAAATATTATGGCATTAGAAATAACAGATGCAACGTTTGAAGAAACGGTATTAAAAAGTGATAAACCAGTTATGGTTGATTTTTGGGCTGCTTGGTGTGGACCATGTAGAATGGTAGGACCAATCATCGAGCAAATTAGCGAAGAGTACGAAGGTAAAGCGGTAGTAGGAAAAGTTGATGTTGATGCTAACCAAGAATTTGCTGCTAAATACGGTGTTCGTAATATTCCAACAGTATTAGTATTCCAAAACGGAGAAGTAGTAGGAAGACAAGTAGGTGTAGCGCCTAAAAACGCTTATACAGATGCGATCGATTCGCTTTTATAGTCTGTAAAACATAAAGATTATGTAAAAAGGTTTGCTAGTAATAGTAAACCTTTTTTATTTTAGATACATCTTTTAAATAGAATAAGAGTTAAACATGAATTTACAAAACGAACTTAATAAAGCTGAAGGTTTTAAAAACTTAGAATTGCTGGCAAAGCAAGTGGTTGAAGGATTTATTGCCGGAATGCATAAAAGTCCGTTTCATGGATTTTCGGCCGAGTTTGCCGAACATAAAATATATAATCAAGGCGAAAGTACACGTCATATCGATTGGAAACTCTTTGCGAAAACAGATAAGTTATATACTAAACGTTACGACGATGAAACCAATTTAAGGTGTCATATTATTATCGATAACAGTAGTTCGATGCACTACCCAAGTATGAATAATTTTTCTATTCATCATTTAAATAAAATAGCCTTTTCAGCTTTAGCTTCGGCTTCTTTAATGGGAATCTTAAAAAAGCAGCGTGATGCTGTAGGTTTAAGTATTTATAGCGATGCTTACGACTATTATGCTCCAGAAAAGGGTAGCGAGCGTCATCATCAAATGTTATTAAGTCAGTTGTCTAATATGGTTACTCAAAAGCCTGTAAACAGACAGACAGATACCTATACTTATTTGCATCAAATCGCTGAAAAAATACACCGACGTTCGTTAATATTTCTATTTACCGATATGTTTCAGGCTATGGAAGACCCGAATAAGTTGTTTGAAGCGCTTCGCCATTTAAAATACAATAAACATGAAGTTGTTTTGTTTCATGTTTTTGATAAAGAAAAAGAGTTGTTATTCGATTTCGATAATAAGCCCAAACGCTTCGTAGATGTTGAAACCGGTGAGTTTATAAATTTATATGCCGATACTATTAAGCACAATTATAATGAAGCTGTAAGTGCATTTTTTAAAGATGTTCAATATAATTGTTTGAAATACAATATTAAATATGTTGAGGTTGATGTGAATAGTGATTTCAATAATATACTTTTAACTTATATGGTTGAACGGAAAAAGTTCGCTTAGATAAAAAACAGAAAAAAACTTAAAAAAATGTTTGCGGTAAACAAAAAGGGGTGTATATTTGCAACCGCAATACAGCAACGGTCTGGTAGTTCAGTTGGTTAGAATGTCGCCCTGTCACGGCGAAGGTCGCGGGTTCGAGTCCCGTCCAGACCGCAAAATTGCAGAGAAGCTCTAAGTGATTAGGGCTTTTTTTGGCACTATAAAGAAGTTGTGTTGTCCCAATGTAAATTGGGAGTAGTAGTGATTACCAAAGTTTTTTGGTGTTCCAATGAAAGGCTTTCCTTTTTTCTTAACAGAAAATCGGGATGCTTTTTTGTTTTAGGACTATTCCTTTTGGTTGGATTTATAGCTTGTTTTAAAGTTTTTCAAAAAAAAGTAAAAAATATTATTATATATTAAAAAGTATTGTATATTTGCACCCGCAATACGCAACGGTCTGGTAGTTCAGTTGGTTAGAATGTCGCCCTGTCACGGCGAAGGTCGCGGGTTCGAGTCCCGTCCAGACCGCAAAATTGCAAAAGCCCTTAGAAATAAGGGCTTTTTTTATGCTCTAAAGTGAACAAAAGTTTTGGTAAATTATCTTATGACATGCACTGTCGTATACCAACATGGATTTCTAACGTAAATTTGTAATGTAAAAACGTAGTAAAAGTTTTTTCATAAGTTGGTTTGGTTAGTTTAAAGCTACAGTTAAGCGTATTAGGGTGCTTCACTGTAGCTTTTGTATTTTTATCAACTAAAGCTTTAATCTTTTTAGAAATATTTCGGTGATATTTTTTATTAAAATGTGTTGTTTTGCTTACATTTAGTTAATTTGCTAATTTAAGTTTATTATGTTTAAAGTGAAAGGTTTGCACGTATTTAGGTTTTTTGTTTTTTTATTTGGCTTTAGTAATTTATATAGTCAAACTTATATTTCTGATTTTGAAGAGTCAATATTCAAAGAGTTTAAAGCAGATTCCATTAACTATAATTTTTTAGAAAGTCTTTTTGCTATAGATTCTGTAATGAATAAGGAAAAGGTAATCGCCTATAGAGAAGAACTACTTGCTGTAATAAAAAATCTTCCTCAAAAAGAAGATAAAGATAAAAAAGAAATTAAGCGTGTTAAGGTTATTTATGATGTAATACATGATAAATTTTTAAAAAAGTATAATCTGGATTCTTATTTTCATAATATTTTTAAAGATGGTACTTACAATTGTGTTACCGCTACTGCGCTATATGTATTTGTTTTCGATAATTTAAATATACCTTATCATGTTAAAGAAACACCCTCCCATGTGTTTTTAATAGCGTATCCCGATTCATATAAAATATATTTAGAGACTACAGCTCCTGGGGCTTATGGTTATAGTGTGCCAAAAGAAACTGAAGTAAAAACAATCGTAGATGAGCTTATTGCTTATAAGTTAGTGACTCAGGAAGAGGTTTCAGAAAAAGGATATATGAGTTTTTATGAAGAATATTATTATGGAAAAGAATTTCTTGAAAAAAGTGTATTGATAGGGATGCAATATTATAATAAGGGATTGACTCATTTAAACGAGTTGAAATATGATGAAGCTTCTAATAATCTTATAAAAGCGAAGGTTTTTTATTCGTCACCTTTAATTAAGCCTATTCTTAAAACAATAATGTATACAAAAGTTAACGATCTTGAATTTAAAACTCAAGAAGATGTAGACTATTTAATTGAATTAATAAAAATTTCCAAATACCCTGAAGATTATTCCTTGCACCAATTAAAATCAAGTTTATTTAAAATTACTCAATATGATGAAAATGATGTAAATTTTATTGAAGAAGTGATTGTTAAGTTTAATGCTGTTTCTAATGATAAGGTGAGAAATGAAGCTGTTGAATATTTATATGAATATTTAGCAAGACAGGCTGCTACAGATGAGGAACTTGATAATGCGTTGCGTTATTGTGATAACATATTAAATATTAATAAGAATAGTAAAATATCAAAGGAAATAATTGAATATGCTTGCTTTAAAAAAGTAATGCTTTCTATGTATGATTTGAGATCTCTTGAAAATTTTCTTGTAATGACTGATAAATATGAGTTTTTAAAATCGAATAAGAGGTATTTTATAAGTCTGGCTCATTTTTATGGTAATATGTCACTAATGAATTATAAGAATAAGGAGATTTCATTGGCTGCAGAGTATTTAAGTAAATTTGAAGAGGTAATGGATGGAAACGATATATTAAATGATGTAAACAAATATTTAATATCTGAATTATATTTAAAGGCAGGAAACTATTATTATTTTAAGAATAATTATCCAAAGTCTTATCATATATTTTCTAAAGGACTTGACTATGTCCCTGGTCATCCAGATTTAGTTAAAAAGGCGGATTGGTCAAGAGAAGAATTTTAATCTTAGTTATATCATATTAATACGTTAAATGTATAACTCTCTAACAGATTAGTTATGACATTTAATGTCGTAAACCAACATGGATTTCTACCGTAAATTTGTAATGTAAAAACGTAGTAAAAAGTTTTTCATAAGTTGGTTTGGTTAGTTTAAAGCTACAGGTAAGCGTATTAGGGTGCTTTACTGTAGCTTTTTTATTATAGTAATTTTTTTATTTCATATATTGCTGTGTAAACATTCAAATCAACCTTTTTTATGAAATTTAAGCTATTAACCAATAAATTAATTCCTTTAGCTCTTTTAACCTTAACAGTTTCAACATTACAATATTGTAAATCTTCAAAAGAAACAACAGTAAAACAGGAAGAGCCTGCTGTGAGTTACGCTAAGCATATTGCTCCTGTTATGGAGCGCAGCTGTACACCTTGCCATTTTCCGGAAAACGGTAAAAAGAAGTATTTAGATACTTATGGTGCTGTAAAGAATAATATTGAGGATATAATAACTCGTGTGGAGTTACCTGTTACAGAAAAAAAGTATATGCCTTTTAAAAGTAAAAAGCCGGCTTTAACTGCTGAAGAAATTACCATGTTAAAAAAATGGGTTGCTAGCGGTTTTTCAGAATAGTTAATAATGGAAATAAATTATAGAATATAGAGCTCTTAGAAATAGGAGCTTTTTTTGTGCAATAGAATTAAGTGAATAATTATTAAAAAGATGATGACATCTTATGTCGTAAACCATCATGGATTTCTAACGTAAATTTGTAATGTAAAAACGTAGTAAAAAGTTTTTCATAAGTTGGTTTGGTTAGTTTAAGGCTACAGTAAGCGTATTAGGGTGCTACTGTGGCCTTTCTTCATTTTAAAGCGTTTTGTCGCACGTGTCTATTTAAACCAATTTCTTGAAATAATGTTTTCCCATATAAACACAACTACACTTTTTTAATGGCTTTTTTTATGGATATAATAAAGGGAATGGGGACTAAAAGGATGATGACATCTTATGTCGTAAATTACCATGGATTTCTAACGTAAATTTGTAGTGTAAAAACGTAGTAAAAGTTTTTTCATAGTTGGTTTGGTTAGTTTAAGGCTGCAGTTTGGTATTGAAGGGTGCTACTGTGGCCTTTCTTCGTTTTGCGATAAATTATTCCAGTTTAGAAAAGAATTCTTCAAAGCTACCTTCCATAAATCGAGGAGGATGATCTAAATTTAATTGGTTTTGTAATTCTTTATCTTCCCATAAAATGTTAAACCCTATTTGTAAATTTAAATCGTAGGTATCGTCACGTTCTGTGTACGATGACATAATATAGTTTTTATTTTCAATATTTTTAAAAAACCTAAAAAACTGGGCCATAACATAAAAAAGAGAGTCGTTACAGTCACCCGTTATGTCATATCTAAAGAAAATGGGTTGTTCTAAATTTTTATAATTTGTTAAATCGTTTGCTCTTAATTGCTTTACGTTAATCTCCTTGTTTTTAAGTTTTAAATATGTCTCTTTTTTTAAGGGGAGTACTATGCTGTGTCCGGCGTAGTAGCCACTTTTTCCTGTAAAAACAAAATTAAGTTCTGGTAGTAACCTTATAGCCTCTTTTATTAATTCATGATTTAGGAAGGTGTCATCTTTTTTCTGTGAGTCAATAAAGTGTTCTAAGTATTTAATGTCGAAATCAAAATCTATGGTTCTTAAGTTGTTCGAAACGACATTAATTTGATCGAGATACCATTCTAATTTAGGTAAGTCGTTGGTTTGAGCTGAAAGTGAATATTTTCGGGTTTTAAAGTCGTAAAATGTCGGAATGGGTACAGCAGCATTTAAATTATGAATAAGCTGATAGGGCATAAGCGTGTTTAATACGATGTCTTCTTCTTTTTCAGACTTGATTAATGTTAAGTCTTTTTCCCAGCGCTGAACCGTTCTTAAATCGACATTTAATTCAGATGCAAAATCAGATTGCGATAAATTGTAAAACTCCCTGTAATCTGTAAAAAGTTCACCTATGGAATTATATTTTTTCATGCTTATGAGTTAGTTATAAGGTAAATATAATTAAAATGATTGGTTGCTGACATCTTGTGTCGTATTCTAAAACGTATACCCTTATTAATTTTGCTTAAGAAAACAGGATATAACAAAACATGTTACTTTTTAAGTTGAAAGAATTAGAGTGTGCTTTTGAAAAGCAATTACGACCAGATGAAAAAATGAAGAAAGCTGTAAGTGCTTTAAAAATGCTGTTTTTGAAAATTGATTATAAAAATGAAATTCTACCGGAATTTTCTTTTGAAAAAGTGGTTGAAGTTTTAGAAGATGTTAATGGTAGAGAACTCACAGGTCGACAAAAACTTGTAGTAAAACATATCATGTTTTACGGGGATTGATTAATAGCAAGTTTAGATTGATTCTTTGAAGGAGCAGTACGAAAGTGCTGCTCTTTTCTTTTTAATACATATTTGATTTTAACCGGACATGCAATGTCGTGAAGTAATCTGTAAAGTGAGCGTATCTTTGTTATGTAATTAGAGCAAAGCACTACAACAGTTCTAATTACAGTTTTTCATATTTAATATTTTTTTGGTTAGTTTAATGGTTAATAAAGGTTGCTCAGTCCGAGTAACCTTTATTCTTTTTTAATCGTAACCTTAAATTTGCTTGCTATTTAGTAACTCATCAATAATAGCTTCTACACCTTCTTCAGAATTACTTTTAGTTTGAAAACGCGCTATTTTTTTAACATCGTTGTGTGCATTTTGCATAGCATAGCTAAAGTAGGCAAGCCCTAACATTTGTAAATCATTATTGTAATCGCCAAAAACCATGGTTTCCTCTTCTGTAATACCTAATTGTTGTTGAAGAATTTTTAAAGCGTAGGCTTTGTTGGCTTCAATATGTGAAATGTCTAACCAGTTTTGACCTGAAACAATAACCTGAAGTTTGCTGCTTAAGGCTTCAGCTTGTGGTAGAATGTAATGTTCTGAAGATTCGTTGTGATATACCGCAATTTTTAAAAACACGTCGTCTGTAACTTGTGTAAGATCTTCTACAATTCTGTATTCGGCATAATATGCTTCAAATTTTGAAATAAAATCGGGATTTGAAGTTTCTATATATGCAGCCTTTCTTCCGCATAACACAATATTAGCGCCATCTACCTGACGTAATAGGCTTACCGAAGTTTCAATATCTTCAGGAGTAAGTTGAAGTAAAATGTGCTCTTCACTATTGTATTTCATAATGCCGCCGTTTTCAGCAATAATTGAAATATCATCTTTAATAAGATTAAGTTTGTCTAAAATACTTTGGTATTGGCGACCGCTGGCAGCAACAAAATGAATGTTTTGCTTTTTTAGTTCGTTAAACTGATTAAAAAAACGATTGCTAACCTGGTTTTCTGGATTTAATAGAGTGCCGTCCATATCAGACACCACCAATTTTACTTGAGATAAATTCATAGACAATTTTAAAGGGCAAAAATACAATTATTTAATTCCTAATATGTTAATTATGCATTAAACTCCGTATTTTTGGGTGGTTTTTATGAAATCTATTTTTTTTGAATTGGTATTTTGAAAAATCTATTTTTGTAAATTGCGTAAACTAAATTTTATTCTTTAACACCCCTATGGTAACATTAAAACAATTGGCAAAAGAGTTGAATGTTTCAATTTCAACAGTTTCTAAAGCATTAAATAATAGTGAAGAAATTGGAGAAGAAACTGTAAGACGTGTTAAAGAACTTGCCGAACTTTATAATTATAAGCCTAACAAAGTAGCTTTAAGTTTAAAGCAAAATAAAACTAAAACTATTGGGGTTATTATCCCTGATATTTTAAATCACTTTTTAGCCAAAGTGCTTTTTGGAATTGAGCGTGAAGCTGCAAAATACGGTTATAATATTATTACATGTATTTCAAATGAATCGCTTGATAAAGAAAAGGAGAGTATGCAATTCTTAGCTAATGGTAGCGTTGATGGTTTTATACTGTCATTGGCCGAAGAAACTCAAATGAAAAATGAAGTGGAGCATTTTAAAAAAACCATGGCTCAAGGGTTACCAATTGTCATGTTTGATCGCGTTGCGCATGATGTGATGTGTGATAAGGTTATAGTTGATGATTTTGAAGCGATATATAACGCGACAAAGAACTTACAAGCTAAGAAGCGTAAAAACATTGCATTTATAAGTAGTATTGATGGTTTAAGTGTTGGCAAGCTTCGTGAACGTGGTTATAATAAGGCTATTTTAGAGCAGCAAACCGCTAAGCCGTTGGTACTAAAGATTAAAAAGAAAGACGATAATCAAAAGAAAATCTATGGGTTTTTAAAGAAAAACCCGGGAATAGATGCTGTTGTCGCTGCCGATAGTTCTTCTGGTGTTATTGCAATAAATGCTGCTATTAATTTAGGTTTAAAAGTACCTAAAGACATTTCTGTTATTGGTTTTTCCAGCAAGGCAGATTCTAACTTAACATTTCCGAGATTAACGACTATTAGACAACATGCAAAGGAAATAGGAGCGAATGCGGCACAATTGTTAATTAATAGGCTTCAAAGCAAGGTGTTAGAGGAAGATGTTAAAACTATTATCGTGAAAACCAGCATTGTAAAGTGCAAATCTACCGTTTAAAAACACATACTTTACTTACAAAAGTGTTTTTTGTCGATAAAATAATACATTTTATCGATTATTTTGTTTTTATTCTTACTCTTTATTATACTTTTGAGTAAGCGCATAAATCATTATACCCTCAGATTTATAAAGTGCTTGATTAATCCATTTTTAAGTTGACCTGAAAAGGTTAACGATTCCCTCAAAAAAAGTAGTATATACCCATATGGTTATTGTATCCATTTGGTTTTAAATTAATTATTCCATTATTCCCTCAGCTAGAATTTCGAGTTTATCGAGATTGTGGTTTACGTTTTGTATTTAAAAATTTAGAGAAATAATAAAATAATTAACCTTAAAATCAAATATTATGAAAGCCCTTAGAATTACCTTTATCGCTGCAGCAATTTTCGCAACCTTAACTTCATGTACTAAACAAGATTTAAATGAAGATGATGTACTAATAGATGCTTCAAAAGATACTACGATAGAAATGCCAATTACTGGTGGTGGAGTAGATGATTAATCAGCTATGACTTAATAGATATAAAATGAACTCTTTACAATTTGTAAAGAGTTTTTTATTTGAATAAATTTAAAAAATATAAATACATTTGAAGAAATACCTAGCTAAATACCCAGTTTTTGAAATATATCTTTAAAATACTTCTAGTTTTTATTTTTTTTACATCTTATGCCCAAAATAGGAATAATATTTTTTTAATAGATTCTATAAGGGCTAGTGTTTCCAATTTTAAACTCCAAGACTCATCTTTAGTAGCTAATGCTCATTTTAATATTGGAGAACTTTACAGGTATAGCTTTATTCCAGATAGTGCTTATTATCATTATCATCAGGCACAAAAGATATTTAAACTAAAAAAGGAAGATTATAAATTAGCGAAAACCTTGTATGGTCTTGCAGTTATATTGAAGAATGAAAAAGACTTGACTGCTAGTGAACTGGTTTCAATTCAGGCTATTACAATATTAGAATCTTTAAAGCAAACCAATGATGTAAAAGAGACACAATCATTTTTATACAATAACTTGGGGTTGCTTTTTGGTGAATTGGAACAATATGAAGAGTCTATATCTTATTATAAGAAGGCCATTTTGCTGAAAGAGGAGTTAAAAGGAGATTATAGGTTGAGTATCTATTATTCAAAGAATAATTTAGCCCTTTCTTATAAAAAATCGGGCCACTATGATTTAGCCTTAAAACTTTATCGAGAAATTTTGAGTAATAATAATTTATTTGAGATCAAACCAGATTTTTATGCTTTAGTTACTGATAATTATGCACATACTTTGTATTTGTCTAAAGAATACAATGAACTTCCCGATTTATATTTTAGAGCTTTACAAATAACAGATAGCGTTAATCCTAAGGGGTATAATTCTATTTCTATAAATCAGCATTTGGCTGAATTTTATAAAAATAAAAATAGTATGAATTTAGCACGATATTATGCTAATCAGGCTAAAGATATTGCAGAACAGTATCATAACGATGAGTTGTTAAGTTCTTTGTTGCTGTTGTCTCAAATCGAAACAGGGGAAAAGGCGGCAAATTATTTAAAGTCGTATATCAAGTTAAGCGATAGTTTACAAAAGAACGAAAGAGGATTAAGGAATAAATTTGCAAGAATTCAGTTTGAGACAGAACAGATTGAACGTGAAAATGTTCAGATTGCAAAAGAACGCATGTGGTTGTTTGTCATATCTATAACTCTAATAATAACTTCATTTTTATTGTATTTGGTTATTGCCCAGCGCAATAAAAACAGACGCTTACAACTTGTTCAAAAGCAGCAGGAAGCTAATGAAGAAATTTATAACCTGATGCTTTCTCAAAATGAAAAAATAGAGGAAGCAAGAGCTTTGGAGAAAAAACGGATTTCTCAAGAGTTGCATGATGGGGTATTAGGACGCTTATTTGGTACGCGATTAAGTCTGGATAGTTTGAACTTTAACAATACACCAGAGGCCGTGACGACCCGAGGTCAATATATCGATGAGTTAAAAAATATAGAACAGGATATTAGAAAGGTTTCTCATGAATTAAATACCGATTTTGTTTCTGGGTCTGGATTCATAGATATCATTAAAACTTTAGTAGAAACTCAAACTCTTCTGTATAAACTGGATTATAAATTAGATCATGATAGTGTAATTGATTGGGATGAGCTTTCCAACAAAACTAAAATTCACATTTACAGAATTGTTCAGGAGTCACTTCATAACATCTATAAGCATGCTAATGCGACTTGTGTTGATATTAGCTTTACATTAAAAAATAATGTAATTTGCCTAGAAATTAAAGATGATGGTTCAGGATTCGATGTAAATAAATTGAAATCTGGAATTGGATTGAAAAACATGAAATCCAGAATTAATGATATTAATGGAACTATAGACATATCATCTGAAAAAAATAAAGGAACACAAGTAATTATAGAAGTCCCCATAGCTTAAAATTAAAATGAATACCGAAAAAATTAGAATATTAATGATTGACGATCACCCGATGATTATTGAAGGGTATCAAAACACGATTCTTTATACAAAAAAAGAGCATCAGGAGTTGAGCATTGATATTGCGAATAATTGCGATGAAGCAGTAAAATTAATGGATAAATCTATTCAACAGGATAATCCATATAATTTATTGTTTGTCGATATTAGTTTGCCACCATCGTCTGATGGTAAAATGACCAGTGGTGAAGATTTGGCCATATATGCACGTGAAATATTACCCAAAGCCAAAGTTATTATCCTTACCATGTTCAATGAATCGTTTAGAATTCATAATATTATAAAAACCATTAATCCCGAAGGGTTTTTAATAAAAAGTGACCTAACTTCCAGTGAGTTGGCCAGCGCATTTCAAGCCGTTCTGCATAATCCGCCATTTTACAGCGGTACGGTAAATAGTTACATCAGAAAAGTTGATTCCAGTGATATTGTAATTGATGAGAAGAATAGAAAAATTCTTCATTTACTATCACAAGGGGTTAAAACAAAAAACCTGGCGCCTCATTTAGATATATCGTTAAGTGCTGTTGAAAAGCGAAAAAAACAGCTTCGTGAAATCTTTGATGTGCAGGATGGGCAGGATGAAACACTTATTGAAGAAGCACGAAAAAGAGGTTTTGTGTAGGAAAAAGATTTTATTTCAGGTTAACATATGTTAAAATTCGATTAAAATCAACTTTTTAAAAATCTAATGAAACCTTAATTTATAACAGATTACGGTATTTTTTTGTTGCTATGTACGGGTTTCCCGCAGCTAGAAATAAAAAGTAATACTTAAATTTGTCTCATCAACACTTCAAAAAATTAATTAATCCCTCAATTTTTTTGTTGATAATAGCAATTTACAGGCCCTGTGGAGGTGAGAGACCCACAGGGCTTCTTCTTTTTATATATTTTCCTTTTAACATTTGTAACTAAAAAATTAGTTTGAACTAAAATTTTAGTTATATTTGTTTTGAACTAAGTTTTTAGTTTAATTAAAAATCTGATTTAAAATTCTTTAAAAATGAAACAATTAACCAAAGCAGAAGAGGACATCATGCAAATTCTATGGAAACTGGAAAAAGCAAATGTCAAGTCTATAATAGAAGAGTTGCCAAAGCCAAAACCTGCATATAATACGGTGTCTACCATTGTCAGAATTTTAGAGAATAAAGGTTTTGTAGATTACGAAAAGGAAGGCAAAGGACATGTTTATTTCCCAATCATTGCTAAAAACGAATATAGTAACCAATCAATAAACAAATTGGTTGATGGGTATTTTCAAGGGTCGTTTAAAAATATGGTGTCTTTTTTTATGAAGAAGAACGATATCAGTTTAAACGAATTAGAATCGGTTTTAAAGGAAATCAATAAAAATGAGAATAAATGATACACTACGTTATACAAACCATAGCTTTTCAGTTATTCTTTTTATTGATTTACGATGTGTTTTTAAAAAGAGAAACTTTTTTTAGCTGGAATAGATTATATCTAATTGCTACCGCAATTTTGTCAATACTATTACCTTTTGTGAAGTTAGAATCCTTTAAAGGCGTTATTCCTCAGGAGTATGTTATTCAATTACCAGCGGTTATCATTGGAGATTTGCCTAATGGTGTTGTTCAAGGTGCAAATCAAGTTAACGCCAGCGAGGTTTTAAACCCGATATACTATTTATATCTATTGTTCTATGTTGGCTTTACAATAGCAATAATTGCTTTTGGGTTTAAATTATTTAAAATTCTGAAACTGATTAAAAACAGTCCAAAAGCAAATTCAGATAGATTTGTTATCGTAAAACTGTTAAATAGTAATTCGGCATTTTCATTTTTTAAATATGTGTTTTTAGGTGAGTTTTTAAAAGACGACGAAAAAGCACTCATTTTAAGTCATGAGGAGGTTCACGTAAAGCAATACCACAGTTTAGATTTGTTGTTTTTCGAAGTGCTTCGTGTGGTATTCTGGTTTAATCCGTTGGTGTATATGTACCAAAACCGAATCACCGAATTACATGAGTATCTGGCCGATGCCGAAGCTGTAAAAAATCAAAGTAAACAGCACTATTATCAAAATTTATTAGCTCAGGTATTTCAAACCAAGAGCATATCATTCATCAATCCATTTTTTAATCAATCATTAATCAAAAAACGAATTATTATGTTACAAAAATCGAGATCAAAACACATTAAACTCTTAAAGTATGCATTTCTCATTCCGGCCGTTATTACCATGTTGGTGTATACGTCTTGTGAGGTTCAAAAATTAGCTTCAGATGAAGATTTAGATTTATCGCAATACACTTATACTTTTCATATTAATGGTGGAAATTTAGAAGAGGATTTGGCTGCACAAAGAAGACATGATGAATTTATAAAAGCAAACAGAGATAAATATGTTAGTTGGGGTGAATTAGATGCCACTAATCTGAATGCTACATTTACAGTGCATTCAATAGGAGAACAAGTACCTGATGACTATGAAAAGATATCAAAGGTAGATAGCGATGGGATTGCTTATTTTTATTACACTAATTTTTTTGGCAAAGACAAACCATTGGCAAAGGCTAAGGACGATAGTGTATTGAGATTAATTGTTAAAGATTTAAAAAATCTTACAGAAGAAGAAAAGGAACAGAGGGCTAGAATGACAAAATTGTTATATAGTGAAGAAAAATATAAAAAGCTTGTGATTACAGACGGACAGGTGTCATTAGAATTTACAGATAATTTAGAAAGAAATTCTCAAAATGAGCTTATTGAAGTGCCGTTCGGAGTTGTTGATGAAGTTCCTTTATTTCCAGGTTGTGAATCTTTAGAAACCAATGAAGAACGTAAAAATTGTATGTCTTTCGCCATAACAAAATTTGTAGGTCAAAATTTTAATACCGATTTAGCCAATAGTTTAGGTTTAGAGGGAAAACAACGCATTAATGTTATATTTAAAATAAATGAAGAAGGAAATGTTGTAGACGTAAGATCAAGAGCGCCGCATCCAGCCTTGGAGGAAGAAGCAAAACGTGTTATTCAATTATTACCACAAATGCAACCCGGTAGACAAAAAGGAAAAGTTGTAATGGTGCCTTATTCGCTACCAATAATATTTCAGGTTGCCGATAAAAAGTAACTAATACATTATTATGAAATATAAACCGAAGTGATAACTTCGGTTTTTTTAGTTTTAAGTGCTTAGAAACCAAAAAAATTGTACATTTCAGTTTTAATAAAATCCTCGGTGAAATGCATGTGAGGGGTTAAAAGGAGAAAAGTTTGATTTCGGAGTAAGTTTCGGAAACTTAAATCTCGATTATCGAGTAAAATCTATGAGGCTAATTAGTGTGTTTTTAATTTTTTCATTGGTCGTGTCTTGCGACTATTTTAATGTGAAAAAAACATCTTCTGAAGCTATTTTAAAAGAGGAATTAAAAACCTTTAACTGGAACGATGTTGATGAATATCCGTCATTTTCAGTTTGTGATTCACTCGTGTCAAATAGTGAAAAGCAGGCGTGTTTTTCGGAGGTGTTAACGTCTCATATTTTAGGTTTTTTACAACGTGAAATGATTATTGTAACTAAAGATGTTAACGACACGATTAACCTGGAATTTAAATTATCAGAACAAGGCGCATTAACTTTAGTTGATGCTAAAATTGATAGTTTAACTATTGCCGAAATCCCCAATTTACAACAGTTAATTTCACAAAGTTTAGACTCTTTACCAAAAATATTTCCTGCAAGTAAACACGGTCAGCAGGTAAAAACGGCATTCAATTTACCAATCATTATAAACGTAGAATAATTTACCTTTTAAACGTTCGTCCTTTCCATTGGTAGGTTGAAACCATTGAAGCCATTGCAACATAAACACTGAAAAGTGGATAAACAAGAAATCCGAAGATGTAAAATTTCATCACATGCTTCTGATTAAAAAACCGGGCACTTTTGTTAATCAGATATAAATCGATACTGAATTTAATCATCAGCATATAAATTAAAGTTTTAGAAGTTATAAACCCAAAAAAAGTGAGAAGGCAAGCTATTATAATTAGTAAGTTGGCTGACAAAACAATACTTCCAGTAAGTTTGCTAAACCAGTTGTTGTATTTGCTGGTTTTTGCTGCCCATCGTATGCGCTGCGAGATTAAGCCGTTCCATGTGGTTTGTGCATTGGTGCTAACAATAGCAGTTTCACTTTTTAAGTAGTGAATGGTTTTAGTATTGTGTTTTATGGCTTTTTCTAAAAGGAAAATATCATCGCCACTTGCAGTTTGTGTATTGCCTTCAAAACCATTTACCTTGTTGAATAAATGTTTGGCGTAGGCGAAGTTTGCGCCGTTACACAAAAACGGTTTGTTTATACCAAATGCACCAATTGTTGCTCCTTGTAGACTTAATAAATCTAAAATTTGAAAGGTGTTTAAAAAGTTGTTTTCGTCAATGTATTTCACGGGAGCCACAATGCAATCTACATGGTTTTTCAGAATAAATGCATTAAAAGTGTCTAACCATAATTCGGGTAGAATACAGTCGGCGTCGGTGGTGATGATCCAATTATAATTTGCTTCTTTAATGGCAGTGCTAATAGCGTCTTTTTTGGGCGAAGAACTTAGTCTGTTATTATTTAAAATGTTAATTGAAGCAGAAGAGGATTTCATGAATTCTTTAATAATGTTAACGGAATCATCTTCCGAAGCGTCATCAACTAAAAGGATTTCAAATAAATTGGGCGGATATTGGAGTTGCTTGATGGATTCCAGTAATTTAGGAAGGTTATTAGCTTCATTTCTAAACGGAATAACTACAGAAAATGAGGTGCTCGGAGCGATATTCTGACTCTTAAAATGATTTACTTTATTAAATCCGACAACAAAACTTCCAATTAGAATAACATAAATTAAGATAATGAAAAATGAAATTAAGGTCATGCTGAAACAGGTGATTTAGGCCATTTAAAATTCAAAACAAAGTAACTCCCAATAAGGCTTGGTAAAGCAAAATTAAGCAACCACATTATAGTTGTTGTATAAATGATGATAATAGGGTCTATTGATAAAAATGAAAACAGATATACAGCAATACTACCTTTAATAGCAAAGTCGAAAATAGCTATTGATGGGATTACTGAAGCTAATAAATACATAGATGAAATACCCATCATCGCATTAAGGTAACTTATATCAGTATTTAAAGTTAAAAGTAAAAAGTAAAACTGAAAGGAAAAGACAAGGTAGCGTGTAATTGAGAAACAAAACGATAAACCAATTTTAGATTTTGGGTAGGTTTGTATAAAATTCAGTAGTTTATTAATCCTGATGTTTTTTTTGAGGTCTGTTTTATAGAGTAAAAAACAAGCTGAAAGGATGAGAGAGGTAAATACTAAAACTCCCATAGAGAGTTTTGTGTGGTTAAGTTCTAAATGGAAATTTTTAGAGAAAAACAGGAGTCCTGCAATTCCAAAAATAAGAGTAGCTATTAGTTGTAAAAGGTTGTGTAAACCATTGATGGAAACAATTTTTGAGATTTCCGTTTTGTTATAGAATAAGGCTTTTGCTCCATATTCGCCAATGCGATTCGGTGTAAATAACGACACTGTTAAGCTACCTAAACTTTGTGTTGTCGCTTCAAAAAAAGAAATTGGTTTTAAAGGTTTAATAAGTGTTTGCCATTTTAAAATTTCGAGAAGCCAATTTAGGGTAGTTAATAAAAGCAGAAAAGTAATAGGTTTCCAAGAAATCAGTTCAGGTTTTGACGTCAGCTCTAAAAATTTAGAAAATACTAATGTATTGTTGGTACTCAACTTGAAGTAGATAAAACAAAATGCAGCAATAACAAGGCTTAATTTAATAAGCACAAAAAAGAATTGTTTAGTTTTGTATGGCAACGCGTACATATGTTGCAAATTAAATCAATAATCGCGTATGATTTTATTTTTAAGCAGTAATAAGCGCTTAACTCCATTTTTTATCTTTCTTTTTTGTGTGTTTTCGGGATTTTCACAAAACGATACAAGTACGCTAAAAGGACAAATAGCATTAGGTGTTAATAATCCATCGAGTGATGGTTTTGTTTCTGGTTTCGAAGGGAAGTCGTTAAACTTACCTACAGTAAATCTGGGTTTGCAATATATGTTTAATCCGAATTTAGGTGCTAAGTTGGATTATGGGTTCAGTAGAATGGCGAACGACAGTGATGCTCAGGAATTCAAATTAAATTATTCACGCATTAATCTGCAAGGCGTTTATAATCTGTCTAATATTATTTATATATCTAGCAGAACTGGAATTTTTGTACATGCGGGACCTGGTTATTCCATGGTAAAACCTTTGAATAATTACGGAGAAAATGAAACGTCTTATTTAAACGCAATGGCTGGTTTGGAGATTCATTACGGACTTTCAGATACCATGTCGTTGTATTTTGATGCATCATATATTCACGGGTTTGCAAAAGAATTTAATCCGGTTTCAGAAGGTTACGGTTCTTTTAACGGCAATGTACTAACCTTTACTGTGGGACTTTCGTTATCTTTAAGTGGATGCTATTACTGTAATTAATATGCCGAAGGAAAGAATTATTTTAGGAATCGATCCGGGAACCACGGTTATGGGTTTCGGATTGATAAAAGTTGTTGGGAAAACTATGTCGTTTTTACAGTTGAATGAGCTCGATTTAAAGAAATATGACGATCATTATTTAAAGCTGAAATTAATTTTTGAACGTACCATTGAATTGATTGACACGCATCACCCTGATGAAATAGCCATTGAAGCGCCTTTCTTTGGGAAGAACGTGCAAAGTATGCTGAAATTAGGGCGAGCGCAAGGTGTTGCAATGGCGGCTGGTTTAAGTCGCGAAGTACCTATTACCGAATACTCGCCGAAGAAAATTAAAATGGCAATTACAGGAAACGGAAATGCCAGTAAGGAACAGGTGGCAAAAATGTTACAAAGTCTGTTAGGCTTGAAAACGCTTCCTAAAAATTTAGATGCGACCGATGGTTTAGCGGCTGCGGTTTGTCATTTTTATAATGATGGTCGTGTAGAGGTAGGAAAAAGTTATTCGGGTTGGTCGAGTTTTGTAAAACAAAACGAAGATCGCGTAAAAAAATAGTTTTATATGCTTTACAGATTTTCTGAAAGGCATTGCTAAAAGATCACTTAAAACATGAGTGGAATATATATTCACATACCATTTTGTAAGCAGGCTTGCCATTATTGCGATTTTCACTTCTCAACATCTTTAAAGAAGAAGCCGGAATTGGTTTACTGTTTAATTAAGGAATTGGAACTTAGAAAAGCTGAGTTTCAAGATCAGGTGGTTCAAACCATTTATTTTGGAGGCGGAACACCTTCATTGTTGAATAGCGAGGAGTTAAAATCGATAATTCAAGCTGTATATTTAAATTATAAAGTTGTAAGTGACCCTGAAATTACTTTAGAAGCTAATCCGGATGATTTAACTACTGGAAATGGTGATGTACATACTGTTTTTCATGGTTACAAAGCGATTGGTATTAATAGACTTTCTATTGGTATTCAATCGTTTTTTGAAAGAGATTTAAAGCTGATGAACCGCGCACATAATGCAGTGGAAGCAAAAACGTGTTTAGAAGTCGCTACACAATATTTCGATAATATTTCACTCGATTTAATTTATGGTATTCCGGGATTAAGTCATGAAGACTGGATGGAGAACATTGATACGGCGTTATCGTTTAATATTCCGCATATTTCCAGTTATGCTTTAACGGTAGAGCCTAAAACAGCACTTGATGTTTTTATAGAAAAAGGAAAAGTACAAGCACTTGACGATGCCGTAGCACAGGAGCAATTTCATATGTTAATTGAAAAGCTGGAAGCAGCCGGTTTTGTGCATTACGAGTTGTCTAATTTTGGGAAACCTGAGTTTTTTAGTAAAAATAATACAGCTTATTGGCAAGGGAAACGATATATAGGAATTGGTCCATCGGCACATTCGTTTGATGGTAAATCCAGAAGCTGGAATGTGAAAAACAATTCAAAATACATTCAGGCTATTGAAAAAGGGGAGTTGCCAATGGAAGTTGAAACTTTAACTAAAACAGATCAGTATAACGAATATGTTATGACGGGTTTGCGCACCATTTGGGGCGTGTCTTTAGAAAAAGTAGCTCAGGATTTTGGTGAGACTTACAGAACTTATATTTTAAAGCAGTCTGAAAAACATAGAAATCAACAATTGTTGTATATTGAAGATGATAAACTCATCGTCACAAAAAAGGGAAAGTTTTTAAGTGACGGTATTGCTTCAGATTTATTTAAAATAGACTAAAAATATGCTTGCAACCATTCAATATAATTCCAGAAAATTACAAATAGATCTAACCAAACCGCTTGATATTTCTATAGCCATTCGGTCGGGTCAGGAGAATGTAAATGCCTGGTATATTGGAAATCCTGAAATTGAACCGGTTGTGATTGAAGAAGAAGATTGGGTTGGGAGTGTAGTAAAAGGTTCGGCGGTTAATTTTAATACAATTATCTTCAATCCGCATGCGCATGGTACGCATACCGAATGTGTTGGGCATATTACTGAAACAGTTTATTCTGTCAATAAAAATCTAAAGCAATTTTTCTTTTTAGCTGAAGTAATTACCGTAGCACCTGAAAAGTTAGACGATGATTTTGTAATATCTAAAAAGCAAATTCAATTCGCCTTAGGGAATAAAAAACGAGATGCTGTGGTAATTCGCACTATACCTAATTTAAAAGAGAAGCTCACAAAACGGTATTCTAAAACTAATCCTACCTATCTATTGGAGGAAGCGGCTATATATCTTCGTGAAAAAGGTATCAAGCATTTGCTTATCGATTTACCAAGTGTCGATAAAGAACGAGATGAAGGTAAGTTGTTGTCTCATAATGCCTTTTGGAATACTCAAGGTAAGTTGCGTTTAGATGCCACGATTACCGAATTTATTTATGTGCCCAATAAGGTAAAAGATGGCGAGTATATGTTAAATTTACAAATAGCATCTTTTGAAAACGATGCCACACCAAGTAAACCGGTTTTATACAAAATTATAGAGTAATGGATATTCTTTTTGGTTTAATATTAGGCGGACTTATCACGATGGCGGTGGTTACCTATTTAAAAATTCAGGCACAGAAAAAACGTGTGAATTCGCAGTCGGTAATCTTACTTGATAAGATTAAAAAAGTCTATAAATTCATAACTGTTGAAGGCGATTTTGCCGAGATTTACCATTACGAAGATGTTAAGGAGCGCTTCTTAAAACTTATTTCAAGTACCAAAAAAGCTTTGGTTATTGTTAATGCCAAAGCACACGTAGGTTTCGATTTTTCTAAAGTTATTCTGGAAGCCGATACTAAAAATAAAACCATAATTATTCATAAGTTTCCGCAGCCAGAGGTGTTAACTATTGAAACCAATTTAAACTACTATGATAAAAAGGATGGTATGTTTAATAAGTTTGCAGCATCCGATTTAACCGAACTTCATAACGATGCCAAGAAACATATTTTAGATAAAATACCCGAAAGCGGATTGTTTAATGCCGCGCAGCAGGAAGCTTTGGAGGCGATTTCACTTATAGAAAATATAGTGCAAACCATTGGCTGGAGTTTAGATTATAACGCTTTAAAAATAGAAGAGCAAATCAAATCAAAAGCTATAGAATGAACATCGAGCAAATACGAGATTACTGCTTAAAAAAGAAAGGAACAACCGAAGAATTTCCTTTTAATCCTGATACTTTAGTTTTTAAGGTGATGGGGAAAATGTATGCGCTTATTGCTCTCGATCGATGGGAAACTGGAGAGAAAGCTATTAATTTGAAATGCGACCCGGAATATGCACTAGAACTACGTGCAGAATATGAGAATATCGATTCGGGTTACCATATGAGTAAGACGCATTGGAATACCGTTAAACTTCATGATGCTGAGATTTCATCCTCATTGTTATTGACTCTTATTGACCATTCTTACGAGATGGTTGTAAAAGGAATGCCTAAAAAATTAAAAGAGCAATTAAATTAAATAATTGATTGTTAATAAATTAATTTTTGTAAATTAGTAATGTTATTTCACTACCCTCTTGGAAATAATAATAGCAAAAATTAAATTTTACTTCCCCAAATTTTTTTTACCCCAGGTTTTCAATTGCCCCGATTAAAGATTTAGTATTTAACGTTTAAAACTAATATACTAACCTTAATTAATTACAATTATGAAAACAACTAATCAACTATTAGCAGCAATGCTAACTTTGCTATTATTATTCAGTATATCTTCAGTCTTAGCTCAAGACGATTCACGCCCTATGTATATTACAGTAACGAAGGCCCACTGGAATATGGACAAGGAAGATTTTGATATGGATACCTGGAAGTCTGTAGAAAAGGAATATCTGGAAAAAGTTGTCAAAAAAAATGATTTACGTGTGGCATCATCGGTGTATTTACATCAAATGACACCAGATAACAGTGAAATCCTTTTTGTAAATGTTTACAAAACCTGGGAAGACATAGTAAAAGCCAATGAAAAAGATGGTGAATTAGCTGAAGCAGCGTGGCCTGATAAAGACGCTAGAGAGGCTTTCTTTAAAAAGCAAAGGGCATATTATTCGCCAATTCATTCCGATGAGATTTATTATACCATGCCTTTAGCTAAGTATATTCCGGAGAACAACAAGAAGGATTTAATTCTTTATGTAAGAACCACACATTGGGCTTTTCCAAAAGATTATGATGGTGATGAAATTGAAGCTTTAATGAAAGAAAACTTCGAAGTATTTATTAAAGATAATGCATTAATTAAAGGGTATTATCCACACAGACACGCCTGGGGAAGTGATTCTTCTCAAATGGTGGAAGCCTTCTTTTTAGATTCCTTAGGTGATTTGGATAAAATGTTCGATGGTTTTACAGAAATGGCTAAGAAAAAATGGCCTAATGAGGCAGACCGTAAAGCACGTGGTAAAAAGATAGATAAGTATTTTACACCTGTACATGGTGATGCCGTATATAAGTTAGTAGCAGAGTTATCAAAATAGGTAGCTTAATTAGTGGGAAGAGGCATCTAATTTAGATGCCTTTTCTTTTGTAGCTTGCGGATGCTTTAATTTAGGCGTATTATTGCAATCTTAAAATACAAATTATGAGTATACTACAAACGTTAAAAGACAGAAGCAATAACACTTGCGAAATATGTAAATCGGATAAAGGATTAAGTCAATATACCTTGCCACCCTCATTAAACGAAAGTGTTGATAACAGTTTGTTGGTTTGTGGTACCTGTTTAAGTCAGATTGAAGGCGAAACAGAAATGGATGCTAACCACTGGCGTTGTTTAAATGACAGTATGTGGAGTGAGTTCGTGGCTGTGCAAATTTTATCATGGAGAATGTTACAACGTTTAAGAGGTGAAGGATGGCCTAAAGACTTATTGGATATGATGTATTTAGATGATGAAGCTTTAGCTTTAGCACGTGCAACAGGTGAAGATAAAGACGAAAGTGAAAAAGTAATACACCGCGATGTAAATGGTGTTATTTTAGAAAACGGTGATTCGGTTGTTTTAGTTAAAGATTTAAAAGTAAAAGGATCGAGCATGGTCGCGAAACAAGGAACGGCAGTTAGAAACATTCGTTTAGATCGCGACAATGCAGAATATATTGAAGGAAAGGTTGACGGACAGCAAATCGTAATTATTACGAAATACGTTAAGAAAACCTAATAAGATAGTTTTAAGCAGAGGTATCGGCGATAATTTTCCATTCGCCGTTTATCTTCTTAAATACCAACATAAAAAATCCGCTGGCATTACCTACTTCACGTTTTAAGTGAAATTCACCCAATACATAATAGGCGTCATCAGTAATTTTAGAGATATCATTTATTTTAAAACTTAATTTACCCGTGTGGTCTTTGCTCGGGTACGCTTTTTTGTAACGCTTTAAAGTATTCTCCCATCCATAGGTAACACCATTACTCCCGTAGAATTTAAGAGAGTCACTTTTCCAGTAGCCTTCCATAAATTCTTCAATGTTATTTTTAGACCACGCCAAACGTTGCGCCTTTAAAACCGCCTGAATGTCATTAATGTCTTTTTCTTCATTATTTTGAGAAAATACGGTGCAGGCACACATCAGGCAAAGTAAAAGAATAAGTTTTTTCATAATATTATAGTTACGCTTCTATGGGAGTTGTTGTAAAAATAAACAAACTCACTTAAAATTAGTATTTAACTACAATATATTCTTTTGTTGGTTGAAAAAGGCATCGGCTTGTAATTGGAGTAATTCTCTTGCTTTTTTACGTTTATAATTGTATAATTCGTCTTCTTGTTCAATGTCTTTATATACACGATCGTTAATAGCGAATTCAGTTTTCAGCAAGGCTTCCCGCTGATTTTTGTTTTGAAGTACATGTGTTTTGATGGCAGTTTCTTCATTTTCCAGTTTAAAATCGTAAGCGCCTTTTGGAGATAGTAGCTTCGCGAAAATAGGGGAGGTTTCAATGGCTAAAAACAACAGGAAAATAAAGAAAGACGGCAACCAAGGTAATTTATTTAAGGCGTCAACTCTAGCCATGAGTCCGTCGAAATTTGAAATGACAGGTTGTGATGTTGTTACCTGATTGTCGTAATCGCTTTTTAAATTGGCTATTTCAGATTCAATAGCTTTAATTTTTTCAGCATTATCAGTTTTCAGTTGTTGTAATTCGGCTAAAGCAGCGTCGTGTTTGTCGCGTTTCTCTTTATAAACAGGTCCTTTGCCTAATAGTTTTGTTCCAGCTGTACCTTCGGCTTCAGAAATATAGGTGTCGTAAAGCGCATTAACTTCGGTTTCTTTAGTTGTAATTTCATTTTGTAGACTAGAAATTGAGGCTTCCAGTTCTTTAATTTGAGGGGCGTATTGTTCTGCAATCTGGTTTTTATTGGCCAGCGTGAATTCATTTTTTTGCTCCAAAAGCACGCGATCTATTTCTTTTTCAAAAATCTTAAGTTCTAAAGGTTTTGATATCACTACAGCTATGATAACTGCCAGAAGGATTCGTGGAGATGCCTGAATTACTTCGTCTGCAAAATTCCCAGTCTTTTTAATGGTTGAAACTATATAGCGGTCCAGATTAAAAATAAGTAATCCCCAGATGAGTCCGAAGAACACCGCCGTGTAATAATTATCGAAAACGGTATATAAGGCATAGCTTGCTGCGATAAATGCCATAACAGCTGTGAAGAATACGGTAGCTCCAATACCAGCGTATTTATTTTGTTCGCCTTTTGAACAGGAGTTTAAAATATCGGTGTCGGCACCCGAGCAGATAATAAAAAATTGCTTTAACATAATGATTGATGATTTTGATTGATAATCTATAAAACGTTAAAAGCAAGATTTTGTTACATAATTATGAGTTTAATTGTTGGTTTCTAATTTATTATGTGAAATTGAATACAGGATATAGAGGTTGGTTATACAGTATTATTAAGGACTTAAAATGTTTATTAAGCTTTTTATGGTATATGTTTTACCTATTTCTCGATCTTACACTCTCAATAATTACGGTGGCTAGAATTAGTGATCCGCCAATAAAGGTGTTTAGAGTTGGTATTTCGTTTAAAAAGAAGAAGGCAAGAATGATTCCGAAAATAGGCTGAATACTATTAATTATGCTTGCGGTGCTAACGGTAAAATGTTTTAAACTGTTTACTAACATAGAATGTCCAACAGCAGTGGTAATTAAACCAAGAAAAAGGATATAAGGAAACTGTTCTTTTAGTCCGTTGCTTTCTAAGATAAATAAAGCTGGCGATAAAATTAAACCGACCACCAAGCTTTGATAAAACATAACGCTGGAGCCGTTGTATTTGGCGGTTAGTTTTTTAGACAGAATATTACGTAAGGCATAAAATACAGCCGATAGTAATCCGAAAAGGAAGCCTTTTAACTGGGCGCTTTCTAAATTAAATTCGGGGGCTAAAATGTAAAGCCCTAACAATACTAAGACACCTAAAATAATGTAAAACGGATCGAATTTTGTTTTTATAAAAAGAGGCTCTAAAAAGGCCGTTAAAATAGGAAATGTAAAAAGCGATAACATTCCTAGTGCTACATTTGAAAGTTTTAAGGCTAAGAAATAGGTAATCCAGTGACCACCCATGAGTAAAGCACTTATAATTACCGTGACAACATCGGTTTTAGAATTTAGTTTAAGATTGAATTTTTTATAGTTGCAAAACGCAAATAATGCAACACCGGCAATAATACAACGCCACCAGATAATTACCGGAATGGGTAAATCGATATACTTTCCTAAAGCGCCCGATGTACTTATAAAAAAGGTGGCTAAAGTAAGTTGAAGAAGGTGTGTGGAGTGTTGGTTTTTCATTAAGTAGTGGTTGCCGTGTTAGCGATTGAAGCTAACTACCATGTAGTGCGTAAAGCGCGACCCAGTGGTGTTTTAATCAAAATACCACTGGGTAACACCCTGAATATTATTTAGATAATTCTGTGAAATATTTGTAGAATAACGGAATGGTTTCAATGCCTTTTAAGTAATTGAATACACCAAAATGCTCGTTAGGCGAGTGAATGGCGTCGCTGTCTAAACCAAAGCCCATTAAAATAATTTTGCTGTCTAATTCTTTTTCGAAAAGGGCTACAATAGGAATACTACCTCCGCCGCGTTGTGGAATTGGAGCTTTTCCAAAAGTATCGGTATATGCTTTTGCAGCGGCCTGATAACCAATATTATCGGTTGGCGTTACATACCCTTGTCCGCCGTGATGAGGTTTAACTTTAACTTTAACGGCTTTAGGCGCAATACTTTCGAAATGGTTTTTGAATAATTCAGTGATTTCTTCCCATTCCTGACCAGGAACTAAACGCATAGATATTTTAGCGTATGCTTTGCTGGCAATAACGGTTTTGGCACCTTCGCCAATATAACCACCCCAAATACCGTTAACATCTAGAGTTGGACGGATGGAATTACGCTCGTTAGTGGTGTAACCTGCTTCACCATAAACATCATCGATATCTAATGCTTTTTTGTAGTCGTCTAAGCTGAATGGTGCTTTTGCCATTTCGGCACGTTCTTCCTGAGATAATTCTTCTACTTTATCGTAAAATCCAGGAATGGTAATATGATTATTTTCGTCATGTAAAGACGCAATCATTTTAGTAAGCACATTAATAGGATTCGCTACAGCGCCACCGTATAAACCAGAGTGTAAATCGCGGTTAGGTCCTGTAACTTCAACTTCAACGTAGCTTAAACCTCTTAGCCCTGTCGTGATTGATGGTGTGTCTTTAGCAATCATTCCGGTATCTGAAATAAGAATAACATCGTTGCTTAGTTTTTCACGATTTTCTTTAACGAAAGTTGATAAGTTAACACTGCCAACTTCTTCTTCACCTTCAATCATGAATTTTACGTTACAAGGTAACTGGTCTGTAGAAGTCATAAACTCTAAAGCCTTAACGTGCATGTACATTTGGCCTTTATCGTCGCAAGCGCCACGAGCAAAAATTGCTCCTTCAGGATGAAGTTCTGTTGTTTTAATTACTGGCTCAAAAGGTGCAGAGTCCCATAATTCTAATGGATCTGCTGGTTGTACATCATAATGTCCGTATACTAAAACAGTAGGTAAGTCTTTATTGATTATTTTTTCACCGTAAACAATAGGGTAACCTGCCGTCGGACAAATTTCTACAGTATCGCAACCAGCTTGTTCAAGACGTTCTTTTACAGCTTCAGCAGTTCTTAAAACGTCTGCCTTATAAGCAGAATCGGCGCTTATAGAAGGAATTTTTAAAAGTTCGACTAGTTCAGATAAAAATCTGTCTTTATTATTTTCTATATAAGAAGTGGTGTTTTTCATGTAGTTATCTAGATTTGGAAACAAAAGTATAAAAAAAGAATATTTTTTTTTGAGATAGGTGTTTGCAATTTCAAAATCTTGTTTATATTTGCAACCTCTTTGCGGGCGTGGTGGAATTGGTAGACACGCTAGACTTAGGATCTAGTGCCGCGAGGTGTGGGAGTTCGAGTCTCCCCGCCCGCACAACAAAGGGTAAGCTTCTCAATTTTGAGGAGCTTTTTTTATTTTTAGACCTTTTATTTCTTCTCAAATTATTATATAATTTTTGGTTTATCATTTTTTTTTGTTGAAGCTTACTGTGTGAGATATCAAGTAATGTAGTTCTGTGAATATTAAACAAATCAGGCTATTGTAAGATTTTAATTTATTAAATTTATGAAAGTCATAACTTTAATACATTATATTATGGGAAAAGGTAGTGGAGCCGTTTTAGGTTTTTTAGTAGGAACAGCCGTTGGAACCGTTTTAGGTGTTTTATTTGCTCCGGATAAAGGCACAGTAACTCGAAAAAAAATTGTAGATGAAGCGCAGAGTGTAAAAGACAAAATGTCTGAGAATATACATGAAACGGCTGAAAATATCTCGAATACCGTTAAGCAAAAACAAGCTTCGTTAGAAGAGGAGTTAGAACAACTCATGTCTAACGCAAGTTACAAAGCTGATGATGCCATCAGTTTACTGGAAAAAAAATTAGCCGAACTTAAAGCTAAAAATAAAAAGTATCAAAAATCGTAATATGAAAATTTTAGATGCATTGAACGCGAAAGCTCAAGATACCTTTCAGCATGGCGACGAGTATTTAAAGTCTTCAGAAAAATATATTAAACTTAAGATTTTTGAGCAGTTGTCGTTAACCTTAAGTTTTTTGATTAAATTTTTTATTATTCTGGGTTTGGGTTTTGCTGGTCTCTTTTTCGTTTCTGTAGCAGGTGCAATAGCCTTAGGAGAATGGTTAAATAGCTTGCCTTTAGCGTGTTTAATTATCGGAATTACGCTTATTTTGTTAATGGGGTTGGCTTTCGCGTTTAGGCGACGAATTGACAACACGGTAATTAGTAACGTATCAGATAATTTTTTTAATTCAGATAAAGATGAAAAGGAAATATAACAATATAGAAGAAGTACGGTTCGATTTAAAAGTACACGCTTTAGAGCGGCAAATCGCACTCGAAAAAATGAAACAAAGTGGCTATGAGTTGAAAGAAGTTATAAGTATGCCTTCTAATTTAGTGTCTTCAGTTTTTTCTAATAAATATGTGAAAATTTTTGCCTTGATTAGGTTGTTAAGAAAAGTGTTTTAAAAAGTCGAGATCAAGTTCTATTCTATTTCAAAATTAAATAGGATAATAATTTGCAGTATAATATTGTTAAATTTAATTATGTTTGTGTACGAACACAATTTTAAAATAATTAATACTTACAATCAATGCGTTACTTACTTTGTTTGTTTTTTGTAACACTTTTAAGTGCTTCCGAAAAGAACAAAACTTTTACAGCTTCAGAGGTTACCTTATTGCCTAAACCTTTAAATATGGTGTTGGGAAAATCTTCATTTTCGATTAAAAAAGGTATAAAGATTTCTTTTGAAAATGATGATCAAAAACAAACAGCTAATTACTTAAGTAATTTGTTAAAATCTAAAACAAGGAATCAATCTAAACTAGTTGATGGTCGAAAAGCAGATATTGAATTTAAAACAGACAATACGCTTCAAGATGAAGCATACACTTTATTAGTGACTCCAGAAACTATTATAATAAAGTCAAATAGTAGAGCAGGGGCATTTTATGCTGTTCAGACATTGAATCAATTACTGTCGGAAGATGGTGGAGAAGGTGACGATAAGGTTAAGTGGTTAATTCCTTCTATTGAAGTTAGAGACGCACCGCGTTTTAAATGGCGTGCCTATATGTTAGATGAAGCGCGTTACTTTCATGGTGAAGCTTTTGTGAAACAAATGCTTGACCAAATGGCGGCTTTAAAAATGAATGTGTTTCACTGGCATTTAACCGATGATGCCGGATGGCGAATAGAAATAAAAAAATACCCTTTATTAACAAAAGTAGGAGCTTTTAGAACCGATAGCGAAATAGAAACATGGAAAAGTGGTAAAACCTCGGGTGAGCCTCACGGAGGGTTTTATACGCAAGAGCAAATAAGGGATATTGTGGCTTATGCGGCTGAGAGAAATATTAAAATTATACCGGAATTTGAAATGCCAGGGCATTCCAGTGCGGCCATTGCAGCATATACCTGGTTAGGAACTAAAGGAGAAGATATTGATGTGCCGGTTAAATTTGGACGTCATTATGATAATTATGATGTTACAAAACCGGACACCATTCAGTTTGTTAAAGATGTTTTGTTAGAATTATTTGATTTATTTCCGTCGGATGTTATTCATATTGGTGGTGATGAAGTACCTTATGAAGTTTGGGAAAAGTCTTCAAGAGTACAACAATACATGAAAGAACATGGCATTAACACACCTGCCGATTTGCAAATCGATTTTGTTAATAAGATTTCGATATTTATGCAGGAGCACGGTAGAAGAATGATGGGATGGAATGAGATTATGGGTAAAAAACTGCACTTCGATTTTGAAGAGAAAAAAGATGATGAGGAAGCGGAAACTGAGTTGGCTAAGAATGTCGTGGTGCATTTCTGGAAAGGAGATATAAATCTTTTAACCGAGGCAGCAAGTAAAGGTTACGGCATAGTTAATTCTTGGCATAAATTTACTTACCTGGATTATAAGTATAAAGGTATTCCTTTAGAAAAGGCTTATCGTTTTAATCCGATTCCGGAAGGACTGGATGAAAAATATCATAAAAATATTTACGGATTAGGGTGTCAGATGTGGAGTGAATGGACGCCTACAAATAAAGATATAGAATATCAAACTTTTCCAAGAATAGCCGCTTATGCAGAGGTAGGTTGGACAGCTTTAGAAAATAAAGACTTTGAAAGTTTTAAAATAGCACTTACTGAAGTTAAAAAAGGATGGGATGCTTTAGGCATTAATAGTTATAAAATCGAATAAAAACCAAAGTTGTAAAGGAAATAAAAAGGGTTTTAATACCTTTGAAAGGTTGTCTGTATTTTAGCAAATTATGTTTTACAGTCAACCTTTTTTAGCTTATATATTTTTAGGTATTATTTGAGTTTTAAGTAATTGTATTGGTTTAATATTCTATTAAGGTAATTTTTAAACCTTTTGTCATTACAATTTGCTTGATGAGATTAACAAATCACTCAATAATTTATATATTTACAGACTAATCTTTGAAAATAATGCTTTTTTTTAGTGATAATGTTAATTTAGGTAGTGAGTAATCCCTAAATTAATTATTTTTGCGTAATCGATTACGTTAGAATTTTTAGCTTAAACGATTAACTAAACTGAACGCTTTGTTTTTTAATAGATTAAAGCCTAAAATTATAAAGGATTTTTACTAAAGGAAACAAATTAATATAAGACAATGAATTTATTTAATTTAAAAGGAAAAAGAGCACTTATTACAGGAGGTACTCATGGTTTAGGAATGGCTATGGCCGATGGACTTGCAAGTGCTGGTGCCGAGCTTGTTATAACGGGAACAACCCCATCTAAGATGGAAGACGCTCTAAATCACTACAGAGGTCAAGGGTTTACTGCTTCAGGATATTTATTTGACGTTACAAACGAAGAAGATGCTAAAAAGCATATGGATATTATCGCAAAAGAAATTGGTGATATTCATATTTTGGTTAATAATGCCGGAATCATTAAAAGAGAGTTGGCAATTACTATGCCGGTTGAAGATTTCAGACGTGTAATAGATGTGGATTTGGTAGGACCTTTTATCATGTCGCAGTTGGTTGCTAAGCAAATGATTGAGCGTAAAGAAGGAAAAATTATCAATATCTGCTCTATGATGAGTGAACTTGGTAGAAATAGCGTTTCTGCTTATGCAGCAGCAAAAGGCGGCTTAAAAATGTTAACCCAAAACTTAGCTACCGAGTGGGCTAAGCACAATATACAAGTAAATGGTATTGGACCTGGTTATTTTGCAACCAGTCAAACAGAACCTATTCGTGTTGATGGTCACCCATTCAATGAATTTATTATAAACAGGACACCTGCTGCACGTTGGGGAGATCCTGAAGATTTAGCTGGAGCAGCTATCTTTTTAGCTTCTAAGGCTAGTGATTTTGTAAACGGCCAGGTCGTTTATGTTGATGGTGGTATTCTTGCTACTATTGGAAAGCCATCAAATGAAGACTAAATAAAAGACAAATTATTATTAAGAGATTAAAATGAGCAAAACATTCATTCACGACAATTTTCTATTAGAAAATAAGTATGCTGAAGAGTTATACCACGAGTACTCAAAAAATCAGCCTATTATCGATTATCACAATCACCTGCCACCACAACAAATAGCAGAGGATAAGACGTTTAACAATATTACAAATGTTTGGATTAATGGCGACCATTACAAATGGAGAGCTATGCGAACTTTAGGTGTAAACGAAAAGTTTATAACTGGAGACGGTTCAGATAAAGACAAGTTTTTAAACTGGGCTAAAACGGTACCTTACACCATGCGTAATCCGTTATACCACTGGACGCATTTAGAGTTAACAAGATATTTTGGTATCACCGATTTATTAAGTGAGAAAACAGCTGAAAAAGTATGGGATCAAACTCAGGAGCAGTTAACTTCAGGAAGTTACAGCTGTCGTCAGTTATTAAATAAGGTAAATACAGAAGTAGTTTGTACCACCGAAGATCCTATAGATACTTTAGAGCATCATCAAGCATTAGCTAAGTCTGATTATAACGTAAAGGTAAGTACGGCATTCCGTCCTGATAAAGCTATTTTAATCAATGCCGACGGGTACAATGAGTATGTAAACGCCTTAGGTAAATCAGCTGAAGTTGAAATCAATTCTTATGATGATTTACTTAGCGCTTTAAGAAAACGTATTGAATATTTTAATGCAAACGGGTGTTCTTTATGTGACCACGGATTAGATCAAATCTATTTCGAAGCTTATACTGAAGCTGAAGTTAAAGCCATTTTTGCGAAGAAAAGAGAAGGAAAAGTTCTAGCAAACGAGGAAGCTTTAAAATTCCAAAGTGCCTTACTTGTGTACTTATGTGAAACGTACCATGAGTTTGGTTGGGTACAGCAATTCCATTTAGGTGCATTAAGAAATAACAATGCACGTATGCACCGCATTTTAGGTCCTGATACTGGTTGGGATTCTATCGGTGATTATCCGCAAGCACAAAAATTATCTGCATTCTTAAATGCTTTAGATAGTAAAGATAAATTAACTAAAACGATTATTTATAACTTAAACCCTGCCGATAATGAAGTTATGGCAACCATGATTGGTAACTTTAACGATGGTAGTGTAAGAGGTAAGGTGCAGTTTGGTTCCGGATGGTGGTTCTTAGACCAGAAAGACGGAATGACCAAGCAGTTAAATGCCTTATCTAATATGGGACTTATTAGTTGTTTTGTTGGTATGTTAACAGATTCAAGAAGTTTCTTATCGTTCCCAAGACACGAATATTTCAGACGTATTTTATGTAATCTTTTAGGAGATGAAATACAACGCGGCGAATTACCAAACGATATGGAATGGATTGGTAAAATGGTTGCGGATATTAGTTATTTCAACGCAAAAGAATATTTCAAATTTTAAATAGAATAAAGAGCTTTTAAGCTAAATAAGTTCAAATGAAAATTTTAAATTTATTTAAATACCAAATAAACTAATTTATTATGAATGAAAACACAAAAGTAAAAGCAACGAAGTATAGATGGACCATCTGCGGACTTCTATTCATGGCAACCACTATAAATTATTTAGACAGGCAAGTACTTTCCCTAACATGGAAAGATTTTATAGCTCCTGAATTTAACTGGACTAACAACGATTATGGAAACATAACGGCGTTATTCTCTATTTTTTATGCCATTTCTTTAATATTCGCAGGTCGTTTTGTTGATATTTTAGATACCAAAAAAGGATTTTTATGGGCTATCGGAGTTTGGTCTGTTGGTGCTTGTTTGCATGCTTTTGCAGGTATTGCTACTTCTGGATATATAACCGGACATTGGTTTGTAGGTTTTGAAGAAGCAAAGGAAATTATTGGTACAATTAACGATACAGGTTTAGTAATTTCTGTTAGTGTAACCTTGTTTATTTTTGCTCGATTTGTTTTAGCATTAGGTGAAGCAGGAAACTTTCCGGCAGCTATTAAAACAACTGCAGAATATTTCCCGAAGAAAGACCGAGCGTTCTCAACAAGTATTTTTAATGCAGGAGCAACAGTTGGTGCTTTAGCTGCGCCAATTTCAATTCCTTTTATTGCTGAAGCTTATGGTTGGGAAATGGCCTTTATTATTATTGGTGCTTTAGGTTTTGTATGGATGGGCTTCTGGGTGTTTATGTATGATAAACCAGAGAAAAGTAAACATGTAAATGCAGCCGAGTTAGAATATATTCAGCAAGATGATCTTGAGGATAGTAAAATTGAAGGTTATGTTCCTGAAAACACAAAGAAAATATCGTTAGCAGATTGTTTCAAATACAAACAAACATGGGCTTTTGCCTTTGGTAAATTTATGACCGATGGTGTTTGGTGGTTTTTCTTATTCTGGACACCGGCGTATTTAAGTTCGGTTTACGGCATGGATTCTACCGAAGCAGCCTTCCCGTTATTTATTTTATACGCCATAACACTACTTTCAATTATCGGGGGGTGGTTACCAACGTATTTCGTTGAGAAAAAAGGAATGAATCCTTATGCGGGTAGAATGAGAGCGATGTTAATTTTTGCATTTTTCCCATTATTAGCTTTAGTGGCACAACCTCTAGGACATTACACATACTGGATTCCTGTTATCATTATTGGTATAGCTGGTGCAGCTCACCAGGCTTGGTCTGCGAACATTTTTACAACAGTAGGAGATATGTTCCCTAAAAAAGCCATTGCAACCGTTACCGGAATTGGTGGTTTAGCTGGTGGTATTGGTTCAACTCTTATTAATAAAGGATCTGGTCTTTTGTTCGATTTTAGTGCTAATACCAATATGTCTTTCTTTGGATTTAAAGGCATAGAAGCAGGATATTTTATCATTTTCTCAATATGTGCTGTTTGTTACTTAATAGGGTGGAGTGTAATGAAAACATTGGTTCCAAAATACAGCCCTATTACAGATATGTAACAAATAATTTCAATGAATAATTATTAATTAAATATGTCAACAATAAAAAAATTAAATAGAGCAAACGTTGGACTTGAAGAAAAACGTCCGATTAAAATAGTACAGTTTGGTGAAGGGAACTTTTTAAGAGCCTTCATTGGTTACGCGATTCAAGAGTTGAATAAGAAAGCAGATTTTAATGCCGGAATTGCCGTTGTACAACCTATCGACAGAGGTTTAGTAAACATGCTAAACGATCAGGATGGACTATATACGCTTTTCATGAAGGGTATTAAAAAAGGTGAAGAAATTCAGGAAGTTGAATTAATCGATAATATTGTAAAAGGGGTAGATCCTTACTCTAATTTTGGTGAGTATTTAAGTTTAGCAAAAGAAGAGACGTTAGAATTTATCATTTCTAATACTACTGAAGCTGGTATTGCTTACGTTGAAAGCGATACTGCCGAAATGCAACCACCAAGTTCGTTCCCTGCTAAATTAACCGTTTTATTACACGAAAGATTTAAGCATTTTAATGGTGATGCAAGCAAAGGATTAACCATTATTCCTTGTGAATTAATCAACCATAACTCCGAAACTTTAAAAGAAATCATCTTAAAATACATCGCAGACTGGAATTTAGGTGACGACTTTAAAAACTGGATTTTAGAACATAACGCTTTCCACAGTACCTTAGTAGATAGAATTGTACCAGGATATCCAAAAGATGAAATTGAAACATACAATGCACAGTTAGATTATGCAGATAATTTAATTGTTGCTGCTGAGGTATTCCTATTATGGGTTATTGAAGGTGGTGACGACTTAAAAGCTAAATTACCATTCGATAAAACAAATCTTGATGTTAAGATTGTTGATGATATGCAGCCTTACCGTACACGTAAAGTACGTATCTTAAACGGGGCGCATACAGCAATGGTACCGTTCTCTTACCTTTACGGAAACAGAACAGTAAAACAATCTGTAGATAATGATTTTACTGGTGAGTTTATTAACAAAGCCGTTTTCAACGAAATTATCGATACTTTAGAAATGGATCGCGAGGAGTTAAATAGCTTCGCTGAAGAGATTTTCGATCGTTTTAGAAATCCATTCATTATTCATAACTTATCAAGCATTGCTTTAAATTCAATTTCTAAATTTACAGTACGTGTATTGCCAAGTTTATTAGGGTATGTAGATGTTCACGGAAAAGTGCCAGCAAACTTAACATTTGCATTTGCATCTTTAATTCGTTTCTATAAAGGTACTTGGAATGGAGAAGAATTACCAGTACAGGATAGTGCAGATATCGTAGCTAAATTTGCTGAAATCTGGAAATCTAACGATTATACTCAGGTGGCAAACGATGTATTGTCTATTGAAGAATACTGGGGACAAGATTTAACAAAAGTTGAAAATTTAACCAATGCTGTTGCTTTAGCTTTAGAAGAAATTGAAGCTAACGGTATTGAAGCTGGTTACGCAAATTACAGCGCGAAACTTTAATTATTAAAGGTTAACGAAATACATTTTTTAAAATGCAAAAGAAAATCATAAAAGTAAATGCGCCCGATAATGTTGCGGTAGCATTGGTGGATTTAAAGGCTGGAGACGTTGTTTCTTTTGAAGGAGAAGATATAAAAGTACTTTCAGATACAAAATCGAAGCACAAAATTGCTTTACAACGTTTTGAGCCGGGAGACCGCATCATCATGTATAGCGTATTAGTAGGTTCGGCGAATGGTGTTATTGAAAAAGGTGATGTATTAACCACTGAAAACGTAAAACACCAAAGCGAGAAAGTATCAGGAAGAACAGAAACTGTTCAGTGGACAGCTCCTAACGTAGAGAAATGGCAGGATAAAACCTTTATGGGGTATCACCGCGAAGATGGGCAAGTTGGAACAGAAAATGTATGGTTGTTTTTCCCATTAGTATTTTGTGAAAACCGTAATATCGAAATCTTAAAAGACGTTTTCGAACGCGAGTTATTAAAGCAAAAGGTCAATCCGCACCAGATGTTATTACGCTCTTTAGTGAGTGGCGAAGACCAAACAGCGGTTGCAGAACAAAGCACAGATGTTTTCGATAATATCGATGTAAAATTCATCACACACCCGGGTGGTTGTGGTGGAATTCGTCAGGATTCTGAGAGTTTAGCGAAGTTATTAGCAGGTTATGTTAATAACCCTAACGTGGCTGGATGTACTGTTTTGAGTTTAGGATGTCAAAACCTTCAAATTAGTGTATTTAAGGCTGCTTTAGATGCTATAAACCCAAATTTAAACAAACCTGTTTTAATTTACGAACAGCAACAAATGGGTACGGTAGATGAGATGTTAACAGCTATAGTTAAAGATTCTTTTGAAGCTATTAAAGAGGCTAATAAAATTGAACGTAAACCAGCACCGTTATCGAAATTAAGAGTTGGTTTAGAGTGTGGTGGATCTGATGGTTTCTCTGGTATTTCTGCAAACCCGACTTTAGGAGCGGTTTCAGATTTATTAGTGGCTCTTAACGGAACTGCTGTTTTAGCTGAATTCCCGGAGCTATGTGGTGTAGAGCAGGAATTAGTAAACCGTTGTGTTGATGATGCCGATGGAGAGAAGTTCTTAGACTTAATGAAAGCTTACGAGAAATCGGTTGTTGATGCTGGTTCAGGTTTCGATATGAATCCGTCGCCAGGTAACATTAAAGATGGTTTAATTACAGATGCTATGAAATCGGCTGGAGCAGCTAAAAAAGGAGGAACCTCTCCAGTAAAAGACGTTTTAGATTACGGAGAATATATTTCTAAACCAGGATTAAACTTATTATGTACCCCTGGCAATGATGTAGAGAGTACAACAGGTCTTGTAGGTTCTGGAGCTAATGTGGTATTATTCACTACAGGTTTAGGAACGCCTACAGGTAACCCAATTGCTCCAATCATTAAAGTATCGTCTAATACAGAGCTTAAAGAAAAAATGCCGGATATTATCGATATTGAAACCGGAGCTGTTATTCGTGGTGAAAAAACGATTGATGAAATGGCAGAAGAGATGTTAGATTTCATTATTGAAGTTGCCAGTGGAAGAATTCAAACAAAAGCCAAATTATTAAATCAAAACGATTTTATTCCTTGGCGAAGAGGAGTATCTTTGTAATGGATATTTTAAATTTATAAACTATAAAAAAGCCACACTTTAAGTGTGGCTTTTTTTATGAGATAATAATAATCCTAATATTTTCTCGGCACGTCAATATTCATTTCTGTAATATCGGTACTTGTGGCTTCAACACCCAATAAGTATTTGCTGAAATAATCAGCTTTTAGCCAGAAGAAATACTCATACATTTGACCAAAGCCATGGCGTTGACCAGGCATAACCATAAAGTCGAAACGTTTGTTTGCTTTAATTAACGCATCGGCAACTCGAATGGTTGAAGCAGGATGAACGTTGTTGTCAATGTCTCCTGTAACAAGCATTAGTTTTCCTTTTAAGTTCTTCACCAAAGACTGGTTTTTATCAATGTTATACTGAAATGAAATTTTGTCTTCAGCTCCAATAACTTCTTTAATTCCATGGTGGGTTTCACTCCACCAACTGTTGTAAATGGTGTTGTCATGATTTCCTGCAGAAGATACAGCGACTTTAAAGAAATCTGGATAGACTAACATGGCTGCGGTAGACATGAATCCGCCACCCGAGTGACCATAAATTCCAACTTTATCAATATCTATATAATTGTATTTATCGGCTAATTGCTCGGCAACATATTTTTTGTCTTCTAAACCATAATCTCTAAGGTTTCCGTAACCATAAGTGTGATACCATTTAGAACGCGCCGGATGACCACCGCGGTTACCAACAGTTACTACAATAAAGCCTACCTGAGCCATACGGTCGGTGTTGTGCATGCTTACCGAGAACGATTTATTTACGGCTTCTGTTTGCGGGCCAGGGTATACGTATTCTAAAATCGGATACTTTTTAGTTTCATCGAAATCGTAAGGTTTGTACATGACTCCGTATAAATCGGTGATACCGTCGGCAGCTTTTAATTTAAACGGTTCCGGGAATTTATATCCGGCCGCCATAAGTTGTGACAAATCGGCTTCTTCTAATTCTAAAATTACTGATCCGTTGCTGTTTCGAAGTTCCGATTTAGGTACGGTGTTAACTCTTGAAAAGTTGTTAACAAAGAAAAGATTAGAATCTGATAAATCGATACTGTTATTGAAGTCGCCTTCATTTAAACATTTAAACCCGCTTCCATTTAAGTTTACTTTGTATAAATGCTCGTAGTAAGGGTCTTCATTTTTATTTACTCCGGTAGCTACGAAATAAACGCTACGTGTTTTTTCGTCTATACCTTTAAAATCATCAACGTGGAATTCACCTGAAGTCACCTGATTTTTTAATGTTCCGTTAGCATCATATAAGTAGAAATGCCCCCAGCCATCGCGTTCAGACCAGTGTAGAATTTCGGTTTCATTGTTTAACAAAACAATGTTCTTCTTGTCTACAAATGTATTGAAGTGATCTTCTATTAGGGTTTTTACTTCACCTGTATTGATGTCGGCAACATGAATGTCTAATCGTTTACGGTCGCGACTAACCGTACTGAAATAGATTTTGTCTTTTTCAGAAAGTAAAAGGCGTGGTTTGTGTTCTCTTTTATCGGTCTTTTTGTATTCATGTGCATAGATTGCAATAGTCTGTTGAACAGTGCTATCTAATTGAACCGTTTTAATTTCTTTAGAAGGCATGTCGAAGATTAATACACTTGTCTTATAAAACTCCGGCTCACCAGCCATATGATACTTATAAGTTTCAAGTTCAGGACGCCCTTTTGCAACCGAGTTGATAACCCATAAATCTTTAATATGACGAGAATCCCTTTTAGCAAATACGAATTTTTTAGAGTCGTGAGACCAGTAACCGTAGATGGCTTCCCGTTTTGTAGTATCGGCAGGTTTAGTCGTGTTACTTTCTTCCTTGTCACTGCCACCATACCCAAAATAACGTTCACCGTCTTTTGTCCATTGGTTTTCAACAACGGTGGTGTCTTTTTCGTCTTTTACAATTTTCAGGAAGTTTTCTTTATCCATCCAATACAGGTTGTGGTTCTTAGAGAATAAAACTACTGTACTGTCAGGAGATACATTGGCCCATTTTTTCCAAGGCTCTTTTTTCTCTTTTTCGTTTTCGAGAATGGTTAACCCATTAGCACCTAATTTGTATTCAAGAAAGTACTTTTTCTTCTCCATTTTAGGAGCTTTCTTTTTCTCCTTTTTAGTTTTGGTAGAATCGGTTTGTATTGAATCTGTATCTTTTTCTGTTTTTTCATCAACCACTTCAACTTCTTCATTTGACGTTAATTTGAAACGTATGGCTGTATCGTTATCAACAAATTCGAAATCGAACCTAGGTAGATGTTTGGCGTCGTATGGGTCTTTAGTGATTTCAGTTAACCACTTCGCCATTTTTGCATTGTCGAACAGTTTCTTTTTGGTTCTTTTATCGGCATCTACAATGTAGTAGTTAGAGCCTTCAGTGGTTTTGTATTGATACCAAAAACGGTTGCCACTCTCCAGCCAGTGGGGATCAACAGTAGTGGAATGCACCATTTTTGAAATGTTGTATGGTGAAAACTTTGTGGCCAACCTGTAATTGGGTGTTGGGGTCAGGTTTTCCTGATTTTCCTGTGAAAAGGATATGTTATTCAGTAAAGCTAACAAGAAAAATAAGGTAATTTTTTTCATGGGTTATGATCGAAAAATTTTTATGAAGCCACGAAAATATACATTCATACCAGTAATAAATGGTAATTAAATGTTAAAAACCTTAATAAAAATGTTATAATTTGATTGAAATGATGTGATTAATTTAAAAAACAATAAAAATAAACAGGATGAAATTAAAACGTACCAACGACACCTAAAGTACCATAGCCCGCTTTAAACTGCCAGCTAATTTTATTTGGTTGAGCATAGGAGTAGGCCCCTTTTTTCTTCATGAAATTATCAACACCATCTACAGTTACAATAGCAATAGCATAACCCAGTCCTACATCGCTTAACCAATGTGCTCCGGCCCATAATCTTGAAATTGGCGCAATAGAACCAACAGCATAAATACCGGCTTTAACCCAGATATTTTCAAATTGTTTGGCAATCGCGTGAGCCATAGAAACCGATAAAATCGTGTGACCAGAAGGGAACGAGTGGTATCCAGCTTCTTTAGAAAACATATCGAAATCATTTCTATCTCCATCGGTTGGGCGTGCTCTTCCTATTATGTTTTTTGAGAGCGTTTGAATAATGCCTGAAGTGACTGCCGAACCTATAATTAAAACCCCTGTTTCACGAACCTTTTCGTTATCTGTTATAAGTCCAAAACCATAAATTCCAGCCGAAATCATAAAGAAGTTTTGTGGGCTTCCAAAGTACCAGCCAAATTCTTTTAAAACCTGTGGGGCATTTTCTCCTTGTTCAAGAAAATAGGTGTGAGCATCTGTATCGGCAGCATATAATAAACCAGTTCCAGCCACAATTCCAGCTGCAGTTAGAAAGTCCTTTTTTTGCCAACGTAAAGGTTGTGTAAATCCATTACCTACGCTTTTAAGTACAAACCCTCCATCGTATTTAAGATTTCTCCAAATATGACCTTTTTCCTTAGTTGTAGATAAGGAGTCAGTTGCTGTTTGAGCGTTGCTGATGAATACACTGCATATAAGTGTAACGGTAAGTGCTAAATATTTTGTCGCCGTCATTATCGTTGATAAAAATTAAGGCCGCAAAAGTACTAAAATAAGCCGTTTATTTCTGCATCGATGGTGTTAATAACATAGCCTAAATCTTCAGGATTTGATACAAAATCTAATTTATCGACATCAATAATTAGTAACTTCCCTTTATTATAACCATGAATCCATGCTTCGTAACGTTCATTAAGTCGGCTTAAGTAGTCAATACTTATAGAGTTTTCATATTCTCGACCACGTTTTTGAATTTGAGATACCAGATTAGGAATAGAGCTTCGTAAATAGATTAGGATATCGGGACCCTGTACTAAGGATTCCATTAAATCAAAAAGGGAACGGTAATTCTCAAAATCGCGATTTGTCATAAGTCCCATAGCATGTAAATTGGGAGCAAAAATATGAGCATCTTCATAAATGGTGCGATCCTGAATGATATCTTTTCCGCTTTCGCGAATTTGTAAAATCTGGCGAAAACGGCTATTTAAAAAGTATACCTGAAGGTTGAAACTCCAACGTTCCATCTGGTTATAAAAATCATCTAAATACGGATTATCGACAACATCTTCGAGCTGCGCTTCCCAGTGATAATGTTTTGCAAGTAGTTTTGTTAGAGTGGTTTTTCCTGCGCCAATATTTCCGGCAATAGCAATATGCATAGTGTTAGATGGTTTTTATTTGGTATTCATGTAGGGTTTCATTGTCGTAAATATACAAGGTTTCCTTGGTTACAAAAAACGCATCTATCAATAAATTTGGTAATTTTATAGGGATAATTTTATCAGATTCATTTTTTAAAAAGAATAGTGTATTCTCCTTTTTCAGGATAATATTTTCGTTACTCTGCTCGAATGCTGTAAAGCCTTTATTTTTTATTTTTTTAATCAGACTCCCAAAGTAATTGTAGATGTACAAGTACTTTTCAGTAAGTACCCAACAGGTATTGTAATTACTTTTAATATCCAGAACATTATTTTGAATAGGCATTGATTTTGCACGAGTAGTTTTCGTTTTGTAGTCGTAAAGTTCGAGTTGCTGGTTGTTTTCATTAAATACCCAAATGGTATTATCGTACCCTGTTGAAACGTGCGTTACATATTTTTGTTCTTCTAAGGCGTTGAAATCTATTTTTGTGATTTCGGCCATGCGATTATCTAAAATAACAACCGTGTTGAAATCTTTATAAAACAAATTAATCTTTAACGGATTGAAGGTGTTTACAGAAGTAATGTCTCCTAATTGAAAGTTATTATATCCAATATCAATGCCTTTAGAGTTTTTCTCTTTTTTAAATAAAACATTGTCGAAAATATAAAACGTTGCTTCGAAGCTTGAAACGCTTACAAACCTATCAGCTTCCAGTTTGGTATCTTTAATAAACGAGGTCTCAATAAATTCCTGAGAATGTACCGAGATTGATAAAAAAGTAATTAGATATATTAAATGTTTCATGTAGAAATCAAAAATACAAAAAAGCCTTAATGTTTTTACTAATAAAACAGTTTTTGATGTCTTTATATCCTTGTCTTTTAAACATATATTAAAAAGGCAATTTCTTGTTTTATTTATATTTTAACATATAGCAATTAAACTTAATCATATTTTTGATATCTAACTACAATGAAATCAACTTTTCTGAAAGAGTATTGTTAACTTTTTAAAACAAAAATCAACGTATGAAAATGAAATACATTAAAGAATTAGTTTTAGCATCGGCTTTGTTTGTCTCGATAATGGGCTTTGCTCAAAAAGATTTTCAAGGTATTGCCTACTATCAGTCTAATACCAATGTCGATACACAAGGTTTTGGTGGTGGAGATATGGATCCGGAGCGCCAAAAGCGTATGGTAGAGCGTATGAAAGAAATGCTAGATAAAACCTATACCTTAACGTTTAATCAAATTGAATCTTTTTATAAAGTAGAAGAAACTGAGAATTCAGGTGGCGGCGGCGGTAGATGGAGAGGTATGATGAATAGCTTTTCTAATGGTCCTCAGTATAAAAATATAAAGGCAAAGCAGTTAATACAAGATCAGGAGTTTTTTGGTAAGCAGTTTTTAATAAAAGATGAATTGCCAAATTTAGATTGGAAGATGACCAACGAGTCCAAAAAGATTGGCGAATATATGTGTTTAAAAGCAACAGCTAAAAGAACGGTTCCTAACGTAGGGCCTGGAAATTTTAGAAGACGCCCAAATGCCGATGGTCAAATGGAAGAACCAGCTCCAACCAAGGAGGTAGAGGTTGAAGCGTGGTATACATTACAAATTCCAATTAATCAGGGACCTGGAGATTATTGGGGACTTCCGGGATTAATTTTAGAGGTTACTGTAGATAGAACCACGTTATACTGTTCAAAAATTGTGATGAATCCAGCTGAAAAAGTTGCGATTGAAGCACCTTCAAAAGGAAAGGAGATTAGTAGAGCAGATTACGATGATTTGGTAAAAAAGAAAATGGAAGAAATGCGTTCTCAGTTTAGTGAGCGTGCCGGAGACCGCAGATTTTAATCTGAAAACGATAGATTATAGATTTTTTTTGAAAAAAAGTTATTTGTAAAAGCTTGTTAATTATGGTTTTGAATATTTTTTCAAAAAAACGAGCATTTTTATGTTGTGTAGTTTAATAATCTATGATATATTTGCACCCGGTTTTGGGAAGATACTCAAGCGGCCAACGAGGGCAGACTGTAAATCTGCTGACTAAGTCTTCGCAGGTTCGAATCCTGCTCTTCCCACAAAACTGAAAAGCCTGCATCAAGCAGGCTTTTTTATTTCAAATACTTTCATTTAATTTTTAAGCTCTACAGTCGGAGGATTTAAATACTTTTTGAAGAATGTATACAGAGTATCTAAATCTTTTTCTGTTTGAGGAACGGCATGACCTGTGCCGTAATCTACAAGAGTTTGGTTAGGTACATTGAGTTTGTCAAGTTTGTTTTTTAAGTGTAATATTTGGTCTTGGTAGTAAGCATCATCAGTAGTATTATAGAAGAATAAAACTGGAGCTGTTTCTGAAGTTTCAACAAGATATTCCGAACCCATAGTTTTCCATAAATCATAATTGTCTTCTAAAGCACCCCAGGCCCACGGACAGCGAAGTTCTAAATTGCCATCGCCATCATCAAGCGTGTTGTATATTTGAGTATAGTCGAATACGCCTGGTCCAAGTGCAGCGACTTGTACATCGTCTGAAACACCAATATTAAAACCAGCATTTTCAAACAAGGGAACCGATTTATCACCAATAGCCATGGAACCTGCGGTAGAACCTCGTGAGAAGCCGTAAATACCAATATCTCCTGAAAGACCTAAATCATTAGTCATACTTCTTAATGTACGAATAGCCGATTTAACTTTTTGTGCCGTATCCGGGTTCGTCTCATACGATTTGTAGGTGTCGTTTGGTCCATCTTTGGGTTTGCCGCTTCCCCATGAACAGTATTTTGGGTGATCGGCAATAGCCCATGCCAAACCATGAGCAGGGGCGCCTTGTAGAAATGAATCGTTAAAACCGGAAAATGTATACGGTAAAAAGGTTCTCAGGTTTTTATGGTCGTCGGTTAAAGTGTTTTTCTCTTTGTCGAACGTAGCATAGCTGTTACTATACGAAAAGGATAAAATAGTCGGCAATTCTTTTGAAGGATTAGCCGGGTATAAAATATCCATATTTAGCATATCACCTTCAGTGTATTGGTCAGGTCGGTTATAAACCGTTGGGTCATCTTTAAAATAAGGTATATTTCGTTTTATTCGGTAGCCTTCAAATAATATATATGATTGAATTTTTGAGCAATCGCTAAATCCGCAAAAATTACCTTCCGCTAAAGCGTTATTTATAACAATAATATCTTGGTTGATTTTTGAGGCAATAGCGTTTGGATTGTTCTTGTAGTTTAATTCAATAACGCGATATCCTTGGTTTAGCAGCCATTTTACGTTTTCAGAATTTGTGTAACCGCCAAGCTTTTTAAATCCTAAATTTTCAAGGTAAACAATGGTTAGATAGTTTCCATTAACATCTTGAACAGGAGTTTTAGATTCATGTGTTTTATAGGTAATCTTACTTTGTGCAGTATTACTCAACCATGTTTTTTTTGTGGTGCATGAGTTTAAGGTGATTGCTAAAATAAGTAGAAGGGTTAATTTGTGTAGCATGATGAAATGTATAGGAATAAAAAACTCCGTAAGTTTAAAGTTACGGAGTTTTTTAATTTTTATAAGGAATTGCAGATTATAAGTTGAAAGCTGCTTTCACTTGATCTACATAGTCTAATTTTTCCCATGTGAATAATTCCACATCTAAAGTAACACTTTCACCTGTAGGTTGGGTGAAGGTTTTTGTTACGATTTCATTAGTGCGTCCCATGTGTCCGTAAGCCGCAGTTTCACTATAAATAGGGTTTCTTAGTTTTAAACGCTCTTCGATAGCAAATGGTCGCATGTCGAATATTTCAGAAACTTTTTCAGCGATTTCACCATCGGTCATGTTAAACGGACAAGTTCCATACGTATTAATAAAAATACCCATTGGTTCAACTACACCAATCGCATAACTTACCTGTACTAAAACTTCGTCGGCTACACCAGCAGCAACTAAGTTTTTAGCAATATGGCGCGTCGCGTAAGCAGCACTACGGTCTACTTTACTTGGGTCTTTTCCAGAGAAAGCACCACCACCGTGTGCACCTTTTCCTCCATAAGTATCTACAATAATTTTACGACCTGTAAGTCCTGTGTCACCGTGTGGTCCACCAATTACGAATTTTCCAGTCGGGTTAATGTGATATTTGATATCATCGTTAAATAATGCCTGAATTTGCTCTGGTAATTTAGCGATAACACGAGGAATTAAAATCTCTACAATGTCTTTTCTAATTTTAGCTAACATGGTATCGTCATCAGCGAAATCGTCGTGTTGCGTTGAGATTACAATCGCATCGATGCGTAGTGGAACATTATCATCGCTATATTCAATCGTTACCTGGCTTTTAGAATCTGGTCTTAAATAAGTAATGTCTTTGTTTTCACGTCTTAGAGCTGCTAATTCAGTTAAAAGTAAGTGTGATAAATCTAGAGCCAAAGGCATGAAGTTTTCGGTTTCGTTTGTTGCGTAACCAAACATCATTCCCTGGTCTCCTGCACCTTGGTCTTCTTTTGAAGCTCTGTCTACACCACGATTAATATCGTCAGACTGTTCATGAATTGCAGAAAATACACCACAAGAGTTTCCGTCGAACATATATTCGCCTTTGGTGTATCCAATTTTGTTAATTGTATCTCTTGCAATTTTTTGAACGTCAAGATAGGTGTGTGACTTAACCTCACCGGCAAGAACAACCTGACCTGTAGTTACAAGCGTTTCACATGCTACTTTCGACTCTTTATCAAAAGCTAAAAAATTGTCAATTAAAGCGTCGCTAATTTGGTCAGCAACCTTATCTGGGTGGCCTTCAGAAACACTTTCCGAAGTAAATAAATATGCCATAAAACTATTTTTATACTAAGATTTGACGGATAACGTCGAAGGAAGTTTACACTGCCTTTAGCATTTTTGCTTGCATTAATCTCATTTTTAATTGTTTAAAAAAATAAGGTTATACAAAGAGGTTGCAATCAGTCAAATCTTTCCTCTGTTATTTTTCGAGGGCAAAAGTAAAAAAATAATAAGGAATAGAGAATTAGTTTTGATTTTTTTAAGGATTTAATTGGAGTTTAAATAAATATTTTAAATATTTGTTGTTCAAGAATTATGAGAAACCAGATTTTAATTAGCATTTCTATTATTGTTATTGTGATTATTTCACAGGGACTGGGAGGCTATTGTTAAAACTTTTGTATAAGAAAATATTAAGCCTTCCAATTTGGGAGGCTTTTTTTATGTAATTATTTTAATTTTTGGACATCATAAAAATATCTAATTAAATTATTGATAATCAGATGTTTGAATAGTTTTTTAGGGTAATGGATTTAACCTTGAAAATTAAAGGAAATAAGAATTAAAAAACCTAAAGGTTTAATTTCGAACTTCAATTCGAAAAGTTAGACTATTTATAAAGTAAATCTTAAAAAGATAAAGTATTAAATAAAATAAAGGATAGATTGTAGAATATCTTTAATAAAAATGAAAGAACTTAATAAACACAGTAAACGACTTACGCAAGATGAATCTCAGCCAGCATCACAGGCTATGCTATATGCGGTTGGGTTAACCGATGAGGATATGAAAAAAGCTCAGGTGGGTATTGCTAGTACAGGTTACGATGGTAACCCTTGTAATATGCACTTAAACAGCCTTAAAGATGAGGTTAAGGTTGAGTGTAATATTGCGGGATTAGTCGGTTTAGGGTTTAATACTATTGGTGTAAGTGATGGTATTTCTATGGGAACCTCCGGAATGAATTATTCTTTGGCTTCTCGTGATATCATAGCAGATTCTATTGAAACGGTTATGAATGCTCAAAGTTACGATGCACTTATTTCTGTGGTAGGGTGTGATAAAAATATGCCGGGAGCTGTAATTGCTATGTTACGTTTAAACCGTCCGTCAATCATGATGTACGGAGGTACTATAGCATCAGGAAACTATAAGGGAAGAAAATTAAATATTGTTTCGGCATTTGAAGCTTTAGGGCAAAAAGTAGCAGGAGAGATTGATGAGGAAGAATACCGAGAAATTATAAAAAGTGCTATTCCTGGAGCAGGAGCTTGCGGAGGTATGTATACTGCAAATACGATGGCTTCGGCTATTGAATGTATGGGGTTTGCTTTACCGTATAACTCATCTATTCCGGCCGAAAATCCGAATAAATTATCGGAAAGCGAAAGAACAGCAATCGCTATTAAAAATCTATTGGAATTAGATTTAAAACCTCTAGATATCATTTCTAAAAAATCTATTGAAAATGCTATCGCTATTGTAAATGCCCTTGGTGGTTCTACCAATGCGGTATTACACTTCTTGGCAATTGCTCATGCTGCAGATATAGAATTTACTTTAGAGGATTTTCAACGTGTTAGTGATAGAACTCCTTTAATAGCCGACTTAAAACCGAGTGGTAAATACTTAATGGAAGATGTTCACGGTATTGGAGGTACACCAGCTGTTATGAAGTATTTATTGGATAACGGCTATTTACATGGCGATTGTATGACCGTTACCGGTAAAACGTTAGCTGAAAACTTAAAAGATGTTGAGCCGCTTCAGTTTGATGATGAGCAAGATGTTATTTACCCAACAGATAAAGCCTTAAAATCTTCAGGAAATTTACAAATCCTTTACGGAAACTTAGCTGAAGAAGGTGCTGTTGCTAAAATCTCAGGAAAAGAAGGATTGGTATTTGAAGGTAAAGCGGTGGTTTACGATGGTGAGCAGGCAGCGAATACAGGAATTTCTAACGGAGAAGTAGCAAAAGGCGATGTAGTTGTTATTCGTTATGTAGGTCCTAAAGGTGGACCTGGTATGCCGGAAATGTTAAAACCAACCTCTTTAATTATGGGTGCTGGTTTAGGAAAATCGGTGGCTTTGATTACCGATGGGCGTTTCTCTGGTGGTACACACGGCTTTGTGGTTGGACACATTACTCCTGAAGCGCAAACCGGTGGAGCTATTGGTTTGGTTGAAACCGGAGATCGCATCAGAATTAGTGCGGAAGATAATTCTATTAATGTATTAATTTCTGAAGAAGAACTGGCTAAGCGTAAAGCGGCTTGGGTTGCTCCGGAATTAAAACACAAAAAAGGAATATTATATAAATATGCGAAATCGGTGGCTTCAGCTTCAAAAGGCTGTGTAACTGACGCATTTTAATTAGAAATTTCGTTTCCGCGAAAGCGGAAATCTCACATATATAAATTGTGAATTATGAATACACAAACTGAAAACAAAACACAAGAAGTGGCAAGTAAAACAATGCGTATTTCAGGAAGCGAAGCTGTGGTACGAAGCTTAATTGCAGAAGGTGTAGATATCCTTTACGGATATCCGGGAGGAGCCATTATGCCTGTTTACGATGAATTGTTCAAGTTCCAAGACCAGATTCATCACGTCTTAACAAGGCACGAACAAGGAGCGGCTCACGCAGCTCAAGGTTATGCTCGTATTTCTGGTAAAGTCGGGGTCGCGATGGCAACATCAGGGCCGGGAGCAACCAATTTAATTACGGGTATTGCTGATGCACAAATCGATTCTACACCAATAGTTTGTATTACTGGCCAGGTGTTTTCTCATCTGTTAGGAAGTGATGCGTTTCAGGAAACCGATATTGTTGGTATTTCTACACCGGTGACTAAATGGAATTGTCAGGTAACTAAAGCTGCCGATATTCCTAAGGCTTTAGCTAAAGCATTTTATATAGCTAAAAGTGGTCGTCCAGGACCTGTGCTTGTCGATATTACTAAAGATGCGCAAGTGGGTGAATTAGATTTTGAATACACGCCATGTAAAGGTGTGCGTAGTTATATTCCAGTGCCTAAAACCAATCCTGCCGATGTTCAGGCTGCAGCCGATTTAATTAACGCAGCTAAAAAACCTATGATTGTTTGGGGACAAGGCGTTATTTTAGGTAAAGCAGAAGAAGAACTAAAAGCGGTTATTGAAAAGGCTGGTATTCCTGCAGCCTGGACCATTTTAGGGGCTTCGGCAATTCCAACCTCTCATCCATTAAATATTGGAATGGTGGGAATGCACGGAAATTATGCGCCAAATAAATTAACTAACGAGTGTGATGTGTTAATTGCTATAGGGATGCGATTTGATGATCGTGTTACTGGAAAATTAGATTCTTACGCAAAGCAGGCAAAAATCATTCACTTTGATATTGACCCGGCAGAGGTTGATAAAAACGTAAAAACCGATGTTGCTGTAATAGGCGATTCTAAAGATAGTTTAGCGCAGTTATTACCGCTTTTAGAGGCAAAATCTCATGATGCCTGGTTACAAGAATTCAAAGATTTATATGCTATAGAGTTCGAAAAAGTTATAAAAGGTGATCTACATCCGGTTAAGGAAGGTTTAACGATGGGCGAGGTGTTAAGACAAATTAATGAAGAAACTAAAGGTAATGCAGCGGTAGTTTCCGATGTTGGTCAGCACCAGATGATTGCTTGCCGTTACGCCGATTTTAAAGTTTCAAAAAGTAATATTACTTCGGGTGGTTTAGGAACTATGGGGTTTGCGTTACCAGCAGCTATTGGAGCGAAGATGGCGGCGCCAGACCGCGAAGTGGTTGCGATAATTGGTGACGGTGGTTTCCAAATGAATATTCAGGAGTTAGGAACTATTTTCCAGACTAAAGTACCTGTTAAGATTGTGGTACTAAACAATGAATTCCTTGGAATGGTGCGTCAGTGGCAACAGTTATTCTTCGATAAGCGTTATGCGTCTACCGAAATGACTAATCCTGATTTTGTAACGATTGCAAAAGGCTATCACATTGATGCAAAACGTGTGAAGAAGAGAGAGGAACTGGCAGATGCTGTTAAAGAAATGATTGCTTCAAAAGACGCTTATTTCCTTGAAGTGTGTGTAGAAAAAGAGGATAATGTATTCCCTATGGTGCCAACAGGAGCTTCGGTTTCAGATGTGCGTTTAAGCTAAATAATCAGAAAAAATGAACGAAGAAATAAAAACATTTACAATCTCGCTTTACACCGAAAATAACATTGGTTTACTAAACCGTGTTTCGGCAATTTTTCAGCGTAGACATATAAATATTGAAAGTTTAACAACATCACAATCTGAAATAGATGATGTGTTCCGATTTGTTATTGTTGTCAATATTACAGAAGCTCAGGCCGCTAAAATAGTTAAGCAGTTTGAAAAACAAGTAGAGGTGATTCGTGCGTATTATCATACCGATGAACAAACGATTTATACGGAGTCTTGTATGTTTAAAATCAAGTCGGCTTTATTATTCGAAGAGCCGCAAATTCAAAACATTATTAAGGATAGCAATTCAAGAATTGTTACCGTAAACCGAGAGTTTTTTGTTTTAGAGAAATCTGGAAGAAGACATGAAATAGAGTCTTTGAGGAGAGATTTAAATGTATTCGGTATCATGCAGTTTGTGCGCGCCGGACGTATTGCAGTAACAAAAGACGAAATGAGAGTAACCGATATGCTTATGGCATTCAATAATCATAATAACTAGAAATTAAAAATGGGAAATTATTTTAACACACTTTCGTTAAGAGATAAATTAGACCAATTATCGAAGTGTAGATTTATGGACTCTTCAGAATTTGAAGATGGTGTAAATGCATTAAAAGGCAAAAAAATTGTTATCGTAGGATGTGGTGCGCAAGGACTTAACCAAGGGTTAAACATGAGAGATTCAGGATTAGATATTTCTTATGCTTTACGTGCTGAGGCGATTGCTGAAAAACGCAAATCGTTTGTAAATGCAACAGATAACGGATTTAATGTAGGAACATACGAAGAGTTAATTCCAACAGCAGATTTAGTATTAAACTTAACTCCAGATAAGCAACATACCAGTGTTGTAAATGCGGTAATGCCTTTAATGAAAAAAGGAGCAACATTATCATATTCTCACGGATTCAACATTGTTGAAGAAGGAACTCAAATTCGTGAAGATTTAACTGTAATCATGGTGGCTCCTAAGTGTCCTGGTTCTGAGGTTCGCGAAGAGTATAAAAGAGGTTTCGGTGTACCAACATTAATCGCCGTTCACCCTGAAAACGATCCGGAAGGAAAAGGATGGGCACAAGCTAAAGCTTATGCAGCAGCAACTGGAGGAGATAGAGCAGGTGTATTAGAATCATCATTTGTAGCTGAGGTAAAATCAGATTTAATGGGTGAGCAAACCATTTTATGTGGCTTGTTACAAACAGGATCTATTCTTTGTTTCGATAAAATGATTGAAAAGGGAATCGATGCTGGTTACGCTTCAAAATTAATCCAGTACGGATGGGAAACCATTACCGAAGGTCTTAAGTATGGTGGTATCACTAACATGATGGACAGACTTTCAAATCCTGCTAAAATTAAAGCATTTGAACTTTCAGAAGAACTAAAAGACATTATGCGTCCGTTATTCCAAAAACATATGGATGACATTATGGAAGGTCGTTTCTCTGCAGGTATGATGGCTGATTGGGCAAATGGTGATAAAGACTTATTAACTTGGAGAGCAGCTACAGCCGAAACAGCATTTGAAAAAACACCTGCTGGTGATGTTGAAATTTCTGAGCAAGAGTTTTACGATAACGGTGTGTTAATGGTGGCTATGGTAAGAGCAGGTGTAGAATTAGCTTTCGAAGCAATGACCGATTCAGGTATCATCGATGCTTCTGCTTACTACGAGTCGTTACACGAAACACCACTTATTGCTAACACGATTGCAAGACGTAAATTATATGAAATGAACTCTGTAATCTCTGATACTGCTGAGTACGGTTGTTACTTATTCGACCATGCTTGTAAACCATTATTAGCAGATTTTATGACAAAAATCGATACCGATGTTATTGGTAAAGCGTATGCTAAAGATAACGGTAAAGGTGTTGATAATGCGAAGTTAATAGCAGTTAATAAAGCGTTAAGAAATCATCCTGTTGAAAAGGTTGGAGCGTTCTTAAGAGCATCTATGACGGCTATGAAGCCAATCGTTTAATATGTGTTTCCACGAAGGTGGAAATCTAAAAAAAAGCATTTATGGAAAAAGGGAAAACGACATATTTTCCTAGCATAGATAAAGTTAAAGTAGCTGCCGATACCATTAAAAAAGTATCGGCAGTTACGCCTTTAGGCCCTAGCTTAAGGTATTCTAAACAATTTGATGCTAACATCTTTTTAAAACGAGAAGATTTACAACAGGTGCGCTCATATAAAATTCGTGGAGCTTATAACAAAATAAGTTCGCTAACCAAGGAAGAGTCGGCGAATGGAGTGGTTTGTGCCAGTGCTGGAAATCATGCGCAGGGTGTGGCATTATCTTGTAAATTATTAAAAATTAAGGGGAGTATTTATATGCCTGCACCAACACCAAACCAAAAGGTAGAGCAGGTAAAAATGTTTGGTGAAGATTATATTGAAATCAAACTGATTGGTGATACATTTGATGATGCGAATAATGCTGCCATGAAAGAGTGTGTGGAGCAGAAAAAGACATTTATACATCCTTTTAATGATGAGAAAGTAATTGAAGGTCAGGCCACCATTGGTCTTGAAATTTTAGAGCAAGCAACCGAGTCTATTGATTATGTTTTTATTGCCATTGGCGGTGGCGGACTGGCTTCTGGGTTATCAACGGTTTTTAAGACTTTGTCTCCAGATACTAAAATTATAGGAGTTGAGCCGGAAGGTGCACCTTCGATGAAAGTTTCAATTGAGAATGGGGTTAATACCGAATTGGACGAGATAGAAAAGTTTATTGATGGCGCTGCAGTAAAGCGTGTGGGGGATTTAACTTTTGAAATCTGTAAAGCTAATTTACATGATGTGATTACGGTACCCGAAGGTAAAGTCTGTGAAACTATTTTAGAACTTTATAATAAAGATGCTATTGTAGTTGAACCTGCAGGAGCCTTGAGTATTTCGGCATTAGATTTTTACGCAGATGAAATTAAAGGGAAGAATGTGGTTTGTGTGGTTAGTGGTAGTAATAACGATATTACCCGAACCGCCGAAATTAAGGAACGTGCATTATTATATGCTAACTTAAAGCATTATTTTATTGTGAAATTCCCGCAACGTGCAGGAGCTTTACGAGAATTTGTGGTTGATATTTTAGGACCTAGCGACGATATTACCTTTTTTCAGTATGCCAAGAAAACTAATCGGGAAAATGGTTTTGCTGTGGTAGGTATTCAATTAAAATCATCCGACGATTTGGAACCTTTAATTACCAAAATGAAACAACGTAATTTCTTTGGAGATTATTTAAATAATAAACCTGATTTATTTCAGTTTCTAGTGTAAAAAAAGCCACACTTTAAGTGTGGCTTTTTTTATGGTTTATAAGGATTTTAGATAATTAAGCTTTGTCTGGTATCTGAGTTTTAAGTGATGATTTTCTAACGATAAGTTCCGGTGTTAGTACCACTTGTTTTTCAGACTTTATACGTTTATCATTATTAACTTCTTCTAAAAATACCTGAGCAGTAAGACGCCCCATTTCTATTGGAGACTGATCTACTGATGTAATAGAGAGTTCCATAAATCGGGTAAACGGCTCATTACTGAAACCAACAACACTAATATCTTCCGGAATTCTTAAGCCATGTTCCTTAATTTCCTGGATAGCACCTAATGCTGTAAAGTCACTTGAAGAGAACACTGCATCCGGCCTCTGTTTTATTTCCAATAATTTCTTCATCGTTTTTCTGCCTTCCAGTACCTTACTGTGAGTTTCTATAACTAAACTCTCATCAAAGTCAAGTCCACTATCTAAAATAGCTTGTTTGTACCCTAAATAACGATTTTTAAAAATTAAAATTGATCGGTCGTTAGACAAATGTGCTATTCGTTTATAGCCTTGATCGATTAAATGTTTAGTTGCATCATAGGCTCCTTTAAAATCGTCTATTGTCACCGAACTGATACCTTTAATATCTTTTTTTCTATCGAAAAATATAAGGGGTACATTTTTTTTGATAAGGGCATTAAAACTATCATCATTTCCATTTTGTGCATTAGAAATAGACATCAAGATACCATCAACCTGAGCATTTAGTAGAGAATTGATGTTTTCTGTTTCTAAATCCTTTTGATCATGTGTTTGACAAATGATAACATGATAGCCTTGCGGGTAAAGTTCTTCTTCAATTCCCCTGATGACTGATGCAAAAAAGTTGCTATCTATACGAGGCACAATAACTCCAACATTATAACTTTTTCCGCTTTTTAGGGCCTGAGCAAGTTTGTTTTGCTCGTAGTTCATTTCTTTTGCTGTTTCTCTTACTAATTTGCGAGTTGCTTCGCTTATTTTAGAATTCCCATTTAAAGCTCTCGATACTGTAGCGGCAGTTATGTTAAGCCTTTTTGCTATATCGTAAATGGTGGTCTTTTTCTTCATGCACTTATTTGGTTGAGTTGGTAAAAGTACACTAAATAATAGTGTTTGTGGTGGTTATGTTGATTTTGACTGGCAGAAGTACAAGTATGTGCTTTTGGTTGTAACAGTTATGTACTATTCATATTTAAATCGAAAATTATCAATGTTGCAATAATTTTTATTGATATTTAGTTAGATGTTATTTAAAACAATGCTTTTTTAAGAATATGTTGCAATATATAAATATTTTTTTATTTTTGTGTAATCGATTGCAGATTTGATGCGATTTTTTTGAAAAAAAATTTTGGACATGGAAATTGTAAGATGAAGTTGTCGAAATATGTATAAATCCTAACCAGATTTTAATTAATAAACTAACTAATAACTAAATAGATATAAGCCTATGGATTAAACAATCTTCAAAACCAAACTAATTATTTATGCTTCGCTTTGAAGCAAACAACAACTAAACTAAACAAACACATATGAATTCAAGAAAAAGTATGAGGTATTATTCCTTTTTACTAGGAATATTATTTTATCTACCTATTTATGCACAACAAGATCAAATAAGTGGAAATGTTTCGGATGAGTCGGGTATTCCGTTACCAGGGGTTTCTGTAATTGTTAAAGGAACTTCAACAGGAACAGCAACAGATTTTGATGGAAATTTCACTTTAAATTCGAATCCTACAGCAACACTTATTTTTAGTTATTTGGGCTACAAAAAACAGGAAATAACCCTTAATGGTAAGAAAGTTATGTCCATTGTTATGATTGAGGAAGCTGGTCAATTAGACGAGGTGGTAGTTGTAGGTTATGGATCTGTTAAGAAATCTGATTTAACGGGGTCGGTAACAAGTATAGCTACAGAGCAAATAACCGAAAGAAATGTTAATAATCCCGTCGAAGCCATACAAGGAAACTTGCCAGGTGTAACCATATCAAATAATACTGGACGTTTAGGAGATGGTTTTAGTGTAAATATTAGAGGAACAAATTCTTTTAATTCTACGGAACCACTTTATATAGTTGATGGGATTCCGACAGGAGGTATAGATTTTTTAAATCCGCAGGATATTGAAAGAATAGATGTACTTAAGGATGCTTCATCTGCTGCTATTTACGGATCTCGAGGGGCTAGTGGGGTTATTATTGTAACGACCAAGGGAGGCTCATCAGCAAAACCAGGAGTAACTGTGAATGTAGAAAGTTCGTATGGAATTGTCCAAGCCGCCAGAATGCCTGATTTTATGAGTGGCGAAGAATGGTGGGCTTATCATCAAGTGGCTTATTTGAATCAATCGAATCCGTTAGGAGATACACCAGAGAACAATTTAGCACTGGCAGGAAATGCAAGTCCAGAATTAATTAAAAGAGCAAATGCAGGTTATCAATTTGATTGGGGAGATGCTGTAATTAAAGACGGTGTAATCCAAAATAATTATGTGTCAATAGCTGGTCGTGCCGACAATGGATTAGCTTATAATTTGGGTTTAGGTATGCAAAATGATGAAGGACTTTTAGAAAAGGAATCAATTGATAAGTATACTTTTAAAGGAGCTGTAAATCATAGGATTAATGATAAATTTTCAACAGGGGTAAATATAACAATATCTCATCAAATAGATCAGCTAGGTAGTGATAGAGCTATGCAGGAAGCCTTGAGGTTAAATCCATTAACATCTCCATGGGCAATAGATCAGGATGGAAATCAATTAGTTGGAGAGTTGTTTTTTCAACCAGGTAAATTAACTTATCCCGATGGTTCCTGGGCCTTTAATAAAACAAGTACCATAAACCCTTTAGTGGAAATTGCAAATTCTTCACAAGAGGTAAGACGATGGAAAACTATTGGTAATATTTTCTTAGAATACCGACCACTGGAGTGGTTGTCTTTTAAAACAGCATATTCTGCAGGTATGGCAAATTACAGAACTGGAGAGGCTTACGGAGGAGAATCGAATGTTGGAAATAGTAGAGGAGGTTTACCTTCTTCTGAAATTAATAACTACCAAAACTTTAATTATACATGGGATAACCAGTTTAATATTAATTATACACTAAATGATGTTCATGTCTTTAACTTTTTAGGGTTACAAAGTTTGTATTCCAACCGAACAGAAACGTCATTTTTATCATCATTTGAACAGCCATTTGAAACAGATTGGTATAACATAGGTTCAGGTTCGCAATCAACCTTTAATGCGCGATCCAACTTTGTTAAAAATACTTTAAGTTCTTATGCCGTTCGTTTAAATTATTCATTAATGGATAAGTATTTATTAACGGTTTCCAACAGATGGGATGGTTCATCGGTTCTGGCAGAAGGTAATAAATGGAACTCTTTCCCGTCGGTGGCATTGGCCTGGAAATTGTCGGAAGAGTCATTTTTAAACCAAAGTAGTTTTGTCTCTAATTTAAAGGCTAGAATCAGTTTGGGATACACAGGAAATGATAACGTAGGCGCTTATTCTTCTCTGAATGGTATTCCAACACAAACTTATTACGATTATAATGGGGTGCCAGCAAATGGGTTTATTTCAAATCAATTAGCTAATAAAAATTTAGGTTGGGAAAAAACCAGAGAATTGAATTTTGGTATTGATTTTGGGTTTTTAAATAGCAGAATAATTGGAACATTAGATATTTATGACAGATTATCTGAAGACTTAATAGCAGATCAGGTTTTACCAATAGAATCTGGTGCAGGAACAACAAAAGCCAATGTTGGATCTATTAGCAATAAAGGGATTGAGGTTAGTTTAACAACCAGAAATATAAGTACAGAGAAAGTGTCATGGGAAACAAGTTTCACCTTTACAAAAAATAAAAATGCATTAGAATCTGTTTACAATCAAAGTGAAGTTGACGATATAGGAAACGGGTTTTTTATTGGTCAACCATTAAATCCACATTACAATTATGTGTTTGATGGTGTATGGCAAGCAGATGAAGCCGACGAGGCAGCGTCATATAATATGAAAGAAGGACAAGCCAGACCAAAAGATATAAATGGTGACGGTAAAATTACTGCTGATGGTGATCGTGTTATTTTAGGAACAAATCAACCTGATTGGTCTGGAGGCTTTACTTCGAATTTAAGAGTGGGTAATTTTGATTTGTCAATTTCGGCAATTACAAGTCAAGGTGTTTTAGCATTAAGTAGCTTCCATGATAATTTCGCTGATACTTCAGATAGAGGGCGTCAAAAAATTGCTTTTGATAGTTATTATGTTCCTGAAAATGGGGCTGGATTACCAGTACAATATTCTAATACAAACCCAAGACCAAGAGGAGAAGGTGCGTATTGGGGAACTAATTTTGCATTCTATAGAGATGCCTCGTTTGTGAAAATTAAAAATATAGCTCTTGGTTATACTTTAAACCGTAAAACCATCGATAAATTAAAAATTAAGAAATGTAGAGTTTATGCTAATATTTTGAATCCGTTTGTATTTACCGATTACGATGGTTGGGACCCAGAATGGGCGTCGGCAGGTTTAGGAACTGGTCGTCCAAGTTCTATAACGTATCAATTAGGAATTAGTTTACAACTATAAAAATAAACGAGATGAAAAGAATTTTAATTTTAGGAATAGTATTAGCTACATTTTCATGTAGTGATTTTATAGATGAAGAAAACCTTTCCAACGTTACAGCAGAAAGTTTTTATGTTACAGCAGAAGGATTTCAATCGTTAGTAAATGCAAATTATGCGCAGTTAAAGGATATTTACGGTAACGAACCCTATTTATTTTGTGCCGGAACAGACTTATATGCCGAGGGTAGAGGTAATGAGCCTGATGGGCTTGCTGAGTATACACAATTAATACCATCTTCCAGTGGCGTTGGTCATTTGTATAATGAGTGTTATAAAGCCATTCAGTTAGCTAATCGTGCTTTGCATTATTCAGAAATAACAGAACAAACAGATAATTTAAACGAATTAGTAGGTGAATTAAAATACTTAAGGGCCAATGCTTATTTTCTTTTAGTGCAAACTTATGGAGGTGTGGCAATTACAGATTATATAGATTCAGCTGTGTTGAGTTTTGATAGAAATTCAGCAGAAGAAGTTTATAGTCAAATTGTTACAGATTTGAATGAAGCTATTGGAAGTTTAGGTACAAGTCCTTACACCGGAAAAGTAAATAAAAGAGCAGCTCAAAATTTATTAGCTAAAGTATATTTAACACGTGCATATGAGGATTTCGCAGAGGCAAATGATTTTGTAATGGCAGCGAGTTTAGCAGATGAGGTAATTGCAGGACAAACCTTGGACTTAGATTATGAGGACGTTTTTACTCCAGGAAACGACATTAATGAAGAAGTTATATTTTCAGTACAGTTTAGTAAAGGTTCAGTTAGTACCAGTCCTACAACATTAGGTAGCAGACAGTTTTATTATTTTAGCTCTTATCTAGGAGGAAGTGAGGTTGCTGGAGATGCGCCGAATAGAAGTTATACCCTATGCCCGTCTGATTTTGCTTTAGGTTTATACACGCAAGACGATACCCGTTGGGAAGCTACATTTATGACTGAAGTTTTTCAAGCGTATTATGATTATTTTAGGGTAGACAAAGCAGATCATGATAATTTATTAATAACAGATTTTTATGAACCACAATGGTTTACTGCAACTGATAAAGCTAATTATTTGGCAACAAAAAATTTAGCACCAGATTTTGTATATCATAATTGGGGAGAATTTTCTTCGGAGTACACCGAAATTCAATCTTTAGATTACGAAACAATTCCAGTGAAAAAGTTTGATGATCCAGATCCTTCAACACCGTTTAGTAGTGGAAATGTTAGTACGAGAGATATTATTTTATCGCGTTTATCAGAAACATATTTGATAGCGGCCGAAGCTTATTTGTCAACCAATCCAACAACAGGCTTGGCTAGGTTAAATGAAGTAAGAAGGCGAGCAGGTGTTATGCCAGCCGATATATCTGAGTTCGATATTGATTACATTTTAGATGAAAGAGCGCGTGAATTATTAGGAGAATATCATAGATGGTTTGATTTAAAGCGTACTGGAAAGTTGGTTGAAAGAGCATCTATGTACAATCGTTTAGTTGATGAAAGTAATTTTGTTGGGGTTGGAGGGAACCTAAAAATATTAAGGCCAATACCTCAGGATGCCATAGACTTAAATCAAAACAGAGATTTTCCACAAAATCCAGCATATGAATAATGGTTAAAAACATTTTAGCATTATTTTAATTTAATTGAAATAAGCCTGGTTTATATCAGGCTTATTTTTTAATAATTCTTTAATCTAAACGCATGAAAAAAGCATTATTTATGGTTGTTTTAATAGCTCTGAATTTGAGTTGTAAAAATGAAAAATCACAAAATTTGGAAGTTATATCTACAGAAGTGAAGGACATTTCGGATACTTTAAAATGGTCTGAAAGAATGGCACTTTCTGTAATGAAGCGTTACCCAAAAGCATGGAATATAGATGGAAAAACAGAAACCAAATGGGATTATAAAATTGGGATGTTTTGTATGGCCTTGCAAAAGCTGTACGATGAAACCGGGAATAGTTTGTATTTTAAATATGGAGAGAAATATGCAGATACCTTGATAAATGCTCAAGGAGAAATTAAAAATTACAATTTGGAAGATTATAATATAGATAATATAAATGCTGGTAAAATTTTATTCGATATTTATGAAAAGACCAAAATTGAAAAGTACCATTTAGCAATTGAAACCTTAAGAAGCCAATTAAAAACACATTTGCGAACGCCATCAAAAGGGTTTTGGCACAAACGGATTTATCCAAATCAAATGTGGTTAGATGGCTTGTATATGGGCGAACCATTTTATGCACGTTACAATTCAACATTTGAGGGAGGCGATAGACTTAATGATATTGTTCTACAGTTTCAATTGTTACATGATCATACCAAAGACCAACAAACAGGATTATATTATCACGCATGGGATGAAAGTAAGGAAATGGCCTGGGCAAATAAAGAATCAGGAACCGCTCCTAATTTTTGGTTAAGAGCATTGGGATGGTATGGAATGGCTCTGGTTGATGTTTTAGATTATATGCCAGAACATCATTCAGGTCATCAACAATTGGTTGGCTATTTAAACGAATTGGCAGAGGCCGTTGTTAAGTATCAGGATAAAACAGGACTATGGTTTCAAGTGCCAAATATGCAGGAAAAAACAAAAAATTATTTGGAAGCGTCGGGATCTTTAATGCTTATTTATACATTAGCTAAAGGTGTTAAAAAAGGCTACTTACCATTGCATTTTAAAATGGCCGCAAATAATGGGTTTAATGGTGTAATAAAAGAATTAATATCTATAGATTCCGATGGAGAATTGCATATTAATCAGGTGTGTAAAAGTGCCGGGTTAGGAGGGGACCCTTTTCGGGATGGATCGTTTGATTATTACATGAGTGAACCTGTTTTAACAGATAACTCTCATGCTTTAGGGCCTTTTGTTTTAGCCGCCCTTCAACTAGATTTGTAATTAATTTATAATATTTTAATGAAAAAGCGCATTGTATTATTTTCGGTATTTATTGTGCAGTTTTGTTTAGCACAACAATCCGTAATAAATGACTCCAAAATTAAGGATATAGAATCAAGAATTGTATTACCCGCTGTTCCAGATTTTCATACCTCAGTGCTTAGATTTGGAGCTAATCCAGACGGGGTTACTGACTGTAGACAGGCTTTTGAAAAGGCAATGAAAGCTTGCGAAAGGCGAAAAGGAGGAACAATTGTTGTTCCAAAAGGAACATACCTGTTAAATGGGCCAATTCACTTTGTTAGCTATGTGAATTTACATTTAGAAAAAGGAGCAAAATTAGTTTTTGGAAACAATCCTCAAGACTATCCTGTTGTTTTAACAAGTTGGGAAGGAACCATGTTATATAATTATAGTCCGCTAATTTATGGCATAAACCTCCAGGATGTATCTATCACGGGACAGGGTGTTATAGATGGAGAAGGCCATGGGGTGTGGGCTTCATGGAAGCCTAAAGAACAGCCTGGTAAATCTTTGAGTCGAGAAATGAATCATAATCAACAACCTGTTACAGCGCGTGTTTTTGGTGAAGGATACTTTTTAAGACCGCAGCTTATTCAATTTTTGAATTCTAAAAATATTCTTATTGAAGGAGTGACATTGGAAGATTCACCTTTTTGGACGCTTCATTTATTAAAAAGTGAAAGTATAACCATTCGTGGTTTAAAGTATAATGCCCATAACAAGAATAATGATGGAATTGATATAGAACATTCTAAAAATGTTTTAATTGAGGATATTGATTTCGATAATGCAGACGATAATATTGCAATTAAAGCCGGTAGAGACGATGATGGTAGAAACAGTAATATGCCTTCAGAAAATATAATTGTAAGAAACTGTAGATTTAAAGGATTGCATGCTATGGTTATTGGTAGTGAAATGTCAGCTGGCGTTAAAAATGTATTCGTTTACAATAGTGAAGCAAGCGGTTCCTTAAAACGAGGGGTTTACCTCAAAACAAATTCAGATCGTGGTGGATTTATAAATAATGTTTATGTTGAGAATATTAAGTTTAAAGATGTCGAAGATGCTATTTATATGACTTCAAATTATCATGGTGAAGGAAGTGGTTTGCATCCATCAAAAATATCAAATATCCATTTGTCTAAGCTCAGTTTTAATGAAGCCTCTAATGCAGCGATAGTTATTGAAGGCTATCCAGATTTTAAAGTTGAAAATGTTTATTTAAATGAAATATTTGTTAAAAAGGCTAAAAATGGAATAACATTAACAAATACTACAAATATTAATTTTAATGAAATTGTTATCGGTGAAAAACAAGGTGTTCCGAGTGCCGTCAAATAAATTGAGGTTTTGTTTAGTGAAGTTAATTAGCTTCTAAAAAGGATTCCTTTAATGAAGATTGGCGAATAATTAATTCTGGGGCTAAAATGACTTGTTTTTCGGATTTAATCTTTGCATTATTATGTACTTCATCTAAAAATACATTCGCAGCAATGCGTCCCATTTCCATGGGTGACTGGTCTACAGATGTAATAGAAAGTTCCATGAACTGAGAAAAAGGTTCGTTACTAAAACCTGTAATACAAATGTCATTGGGGATACTAAACCCCTGTGCTTTTATTTCTTTAATGGCTCCTAAAGCCGAAAAATCACATGAAGCAAAAATGCCATCCGGAGGATTATTTAGTCTTAACAGTATTTCAGTACTCTTTCTGCCTGCTTCAACCTTACTAGTGGTTTCAACAACCAAACGGTCATCAAATTCTAAACCTGCATCTAAAATAGCTTGTTTGTAACCTAAAAAACGATTCTGGAAAATTTCTAAAGATCTGTCGTTGCTAAGATGAGCGATGCGCTTGCAACCTTGATCAATTAGATGTTGCGTCGCTAAATAAGCGCCTTTAAAGTCATCTATAGTTACAGAACTAACCCCTTTTATGTCTTTTTTTCTGTCGAAAAATATTAGAGGCACATGTTTTCGTACAAGGTTTTTAAAAGCAGGATTATTTTCAATATTTGAATTTGAAATTGACATTAAAACACCATCAACCTGAGCATTAAGTAGCGAATTAATATTTTCAATCTCGAGATTTTCCTGATCGTGGGTTTGACAGATAATTACGTGGTACCCCTTAGGATATAATTCTTCTTCAATACCTCGAATAACAGAAGCAAAAAAGTTGCTGTTTATATAAGGAACTATAACACCAACGTTATAGCTTTTACCACTTTTTAAGGCCTGAGCAAGTTTGTTTTGCTCATAGTTCATTTGTTTAGCGGTTTCAAGAATTAATTCTTTAGTTGCTTTTTTAACTCTCGGACTATCATTTAATGCTCTCGAAACCGTAGCAGCAGTAATGTCTAAAGCCTTCGCTATGTCGTATATAGTTGTTTTTTTTGGCATGATTTCATGTGGATATACTAGCAAAGTATATTTTTAAAAATGACATTAAAACAATGTTTATTAAAAGGCTTTAATGTCATTTTCTCATAAAGGATTAATGTTCAGCAAAGTAAAAACTTCTTTTTTATATTCGGTTAATTCTTTACAATTTTTAAAGTTATTGGATTATCTGATACTATTTTTAGAAAATAAACCCCTGCTGGATTATTTGAAAGGTCTAGTTCTAAACTTTTGGTATTTGATTTATGGTTCTGTCTTGAAATTAAAGTTCCACTAATTGAGTATAATTCTATAGCAAGATTAGTTGAGCTGTATGGTAGGTCAATTTTAATTTTACCGTTTGTTGGATTAGGATACATTTTTATTTTGTTCTTAGAATCAAAATCCTCAGTAGATAATGACGAATTTTGAACAGAAATATTGCTTCCTTCCAGGCTAATATAATCATACATTACATGACTATTAGATTGATTTGAGGGCATTAGGAAAGTTAGTGTGTTTTTGCCCTGAACTAAATTGCTATAAGGTATATCAAATGTTTGTATGCCATACTTACTTCTGTTGGATTGTCTAATCCAGGCGTTTCCTCCTGAAGGCGCAGACGGATAATTTAGGAAGATGTTATTCCCGTTTAGGTATAACCAAAATTGAGCATGATCAACACTAGCAAACGCAACAGTTAATTTTGCATTTCCTGTAGTTGGGATTGTTCCGTTTACTGTAAAATTAATATTCCAATTCCAGGCATCTCGACTTCCATCTGATTTTATGTATTTGGTGTGTACATATGGTAAAACAGAGGCCCAGTTGTTGTCTTCTATATTATACTCAATAGGATTGGCGAAAGTGGTTTCAAATTTATCTTCAACAAAACCCTCACAGAAATCAAAATCTCCGAATTTATATTCAGCCGCTGTTCGGTCTGGAATTCCTATTTCCCATAATAGTTTTCCATTGTTTCGTGGAATGGTCCAGTTAATGTTCCCTAAATTGGTAGTCCCTGCAGCAGTAACGGTTACGTTTTCCATTCTATATTCATCTATGGCTCCGTTTTTAAAAGCAAACAGAGTGTAGGTTCCAGGACGTACATGTTTAATGTCGAAATTTCCTAAAGCATCGGTTTTTACCCAATACTGATAATTTTTATCTTCAAATTGCCAATCTCCGTCAGAAGCAGCTGTTAATTGCGTAACACCTATCCATGCGTTACTGCCATCTAATTCTGGTTTTTCAGAATCGGTTATTGAAAAATTTCCTGTGATATTTCCGCGGCCATCCGCCAAAGGGTATTCGGGAGTGTTGGTAAGCCATGAAAAAGGCCATTCGGCTTTGTCTTGGGCTGCTCTTGCCTTGGCATCTGCCCATTGTGCATCACCGTTACCAGTTACTGTCGAGGTATAAATTAAATAAGGGCCATAAATTTTAGACCATTCTTCGCCTTGAGGGATTGAAAAGCCTCTACAGTTATAATGTACAGTATTCATATCGATATGAATAATTCCTGCGGCAGCGTTTAAATCATGGTTGGTTGGTCCTGCGTTAAAAAACTCATGATTACCAAATACAGCCCAAGACCCAATGTTATTTTTATCGCTGGCATGTCCGTATGCAGGAATATCAATAAGGTTTTCACAATATTCATATTTTCCATCGTATTTACCTGCTCTAACTCCTGTGTTTAGTTTTATAATTTCAGGAATTGTAGTTCCGGAAGCTTGACTAAAGTCATACACTGATGGCATTTCCCAGCCTTTCTGTTCGGTAACATAAATTTTTTCAGCTAAATAATCTGTTCCATCATTGCCAATCCATACGACTTGTCGCCATGATCCTAAATCGAAAGCAGGATATTCTGCTTTATGAGTTAATATAGAGTAAGTGTATATACCTGTATCGTTCTTTTTTAAAACATAATGAATATCGGCATCACAGGGAGCTAAATAACTGCCGTCGGCGTAAGTTCTTTTAAAGGAAACATCAATATAGTCTTCGGTTTCTTCCTTAATAGAAAAAACAGTACCCGAAATTTTATCGAAACCATAAGAGCCAGTAAAATCGTAATAGGTTCCTATGCGACTGTTATTGGCGGCATTGTAAGTCGCCAGAGTTTCAACACCATTAACTTTTAAGGACTGTATGTTACTTGTCGATTTTTCAATTTTAGCTTCTAAAAATTCATTTTTTAAAATGATATAAGTTGAAAATTCCTGTATCATTCGGTTCGGGTCTTGTGCAATGGAAACGATAGTATGTGTACCGTTATAGGATACATCTAAAGTTGAAGAGCCATCGCCTGCTTTAATTTTCCCATTAGAAATATGTGTTTGAATTTCAGATGTTTGGTTTCCAGTGACATGTAACGTTCCTAAACCAGAAATATTAATGGTTCCATTAGCTCCTAAATTAACAAAAGGAGTGTAGATTGCACCTCCATTTATATTTACAATGCCAATACCTGTATATCCTCCAACTTTAAGTTCTTGTGCCGCATTTATGGTTCCATTATTAAGGTTAAGTGTACCATCACCAGATTCGCCTATTATCATAGAATATTTACTTTCCAGTTTTCCACCATTAACATTAACAGTGGATGGATTTCCGGCAAGACCGAATCGTGTTTGATTTCTGCAATTAAGGTCAGCATTCCCATTAAGTGTAAGTGTGCCACCTACATAAGAAAGTCTCCAAACCCACATTTTGGCAGAAACCGTAAGTTCGGCATTAGCATTTATGGCTAATGATTGAATATAGCCGCCGGGTATATCTGTGCTTAAAATAGGGGAATTACTGGCTTCTGCAATAATAACATCATCAGATCCGGTAGGAATTAATGATGTATCCCAATTACTAGCTTCAACAAAATTAGTATCAGTGCTACCGGTCCAAGTTGTTTGTGCTTGTAAGTTAATCGAAATAAGGGCCATAGCAAGCCCTAAAAAGGTTCTGTAACCTTTTTTGAGTAAAGTTTTTCTCATAATTAGTTTAGTGGTTTTGTTTAGTTGTTAAAATTTAATTAGTGTAATTTTTACATTTATTAAATTTTATTCTAAAGTAAATCCTAATTAAGAGAAAGGTATCCTGTACTTACCTGTATAATATATTGTTTTTCAGAGTTTTTGTGTGTGCCTATTGGTTTTTTAGTTTTTGAAATTCTTCTTGAGAGATGGTAAATATAGTTCCGTGTCTTGTTCCTGAGGGAAATTCAATTTTGTCAGAAATATCTTCCCATTGTTTTAAATCTGTTGATTGAACAGCTCCGTATTTATGGTCGGTGTATTTATCGAAATAAATGATCCATTTTCCGTCAATTTTAATGGCAGTAGGTCCTTCAGCCCAATATTTTCCGGTAATAGGCGCGCTAGCTTCAGAATATGGGCCATCTAAATTATCGCTAAAGGCAACTTTTAAGTTCTTTTGAACTGGCTTTTTGGTTTCATCTTTTAAGAACATCACGAATTTATCACCATTAACTTTTTGAATGGTGGCATCAATAACATTAAATCCTGGTTCGTAAAATAGTTTTGTAAGTGTAAAGTCTTTGAAATCTTTGGTTTTGGTATAATACATTCTATGATTATAACCATTGTCTTCAGTAGATTGCGTTTCTGGAAATTTGCCAATAATGGTTGTCGCCCAGTAGATGATGTATTCTTTGGTTCTATCATTATAAGTTATCTCTGGAGCCCAGGTATTTCTGGCACCTTCTTCGTGCGCCATCACTGGAATAAATTTTTGTTCAGACCAGTTAATTAAATCCTTTGAAGAGGCGTAACCAATACCTTTATCGGTCCAGCTAACCGTCCAAACCATATGGTAAAGTCCGTCGCCACCTTTAATAATACAAGGGTCGCGCATGAGTTTGTCTTTTCCGACTTCAGGTGTTAAAAAAGATTGATCGTTTTTCAAAGCGTTCCATTTATAACCATCTTCACTGTAAGCTAAATGTAAACCATCTTGCCCGTTTCCTTTAAAATACGAAAACATATATACCAGTTTTTCAGGGATAATTTTATTAACTCTCAACCAATTTTCGCAAGCTTTTGGCCATTGGGTATGAGTACCTGTTCTGCCTAGACCAAATCCGTGACCACCGTCTTCGTAAATATGCATTTCTGCCGATACTTTATGTGCTTTTAAAGCCATATAATAGTTGATGCTATTTTCAACCGGTACGGCACCGTCGTCTGTGGCATGAATTAAAATGGTAGGCGGTGTGTTTTCGTTGATTTGTTTTTCGTTTGAATACTTTTCAACTAGGTCCTTTGGAGCATTTTTTCCTAATAAACTTACTTTCGAGCCATTGTGTGTAATACCGTCTTCCATCGAAATTACAGGATAAATCAGCATCGAAAAATCTGGTCGTGCACTAATATTATCAGCTTTATAAACGGTATCGTTAAAATGTGTAGAAGCCGTTGAGGCTAAATGTCCACCAGCTGAAAAGCCTATAATGCCTATTTTATTAACGTCAAGATGCCATTTTTCGGCGTTTCTCCGTAGAGTTCTAATGGCTTCCTGTGCGTCCTGTAACGGACCCACAGTTTTATCTTTCATAATAGCATCACTTGGCAAACGATATTTTAAAACAAAAGCCGAAATACCTAATGAATTTAACCATTCCGCTATTTTATCGCCTTCTTTAATATGGGCTAAAACACTGTATCCGCCACCAGGGCAAACAACAACAGCAGGTGTTTTCTCATTAGAGTTTTCTACTAAAAAAGGTTTAAGCGTGGGAACGGAAACCAAACGAATGGCATTTGGGGTTCCGTTGGAATCTAATCGGAATTCTTCTTTATAATCTTTATTTTCTATGGCTCCAGGAATGTTATTCCAAAGCGGAATTTCTTCATGTTGAGCGAAACTATTCGTCGTAAGTCCTGTAAATATTAATAAGAAAATAGTAGTATAAATTGATTTAAGTGATTTCATTTGAATGAATTTAATTTCTATAATTTGTTTGTTTTATGTTGAAAATATATTTTAATAAATGCCCATTATGGGCTTTCATAAAATTCTATTTCAACAATTCGCAAATCGCCTTTACGGTTTGCAGCATCTTTATTTTTGTATAAATCAAGTTCTTTATTTGGGTCTACCTCTACAATTTCATTGAAGGCGTCGTTTTCTGTGTTTAACCCCATAAGTTCAATGGTTATTTTTTCAGCTAAAGCGGGTTTTAAAGGAATGGTAATATATCCAAGACTTTGCTGTGTGTCTCCTTTGAAAACTTCGGTGTCATCAGCTAAAATACGAATTGGATAGCTTTTAGAGCGCCAACCAGTAAATTTAGCTACACATTCATTAACTATCGAAGGTTTGGCTAAAGTATAAGTGATTTTTCCTGTGTTCATTCTACCATCGTTTCGCCACTCGGTTAATTCGTTATCATCATAACTGTTATACGCATTTTCTGCATTCGATTCGGTCTCCGCATATTTAATAAATACAGGTTGCCTTTTAATGGTATACGAAGGTGTTGAAGGCGTTGGGCCTCGGTCTAAATAAGATTCTAAATCGGCATTTGGAAGTGCTGTGGAAAGTCCGTTAGAGGTTTCAAAAGGAAGCGTTTCCAATGTGATTTTAGCCGATTTTAAACCTTTTGATGTGGCTTCAATTTTAATCTTGTCAGGGTTGAATCCTGAACGAATCATTATGCGATTGATGCCGTTTTCAACTGGAAGTGAATTAGAAAGCACATAATTATTAGGACCCTGAGCAATACCACCTAACCAGATGCCATCACCTTTCAAGGAGAAGTTAATCATGCTATTATCAATAGGGCAGCGGTTACCATTTTTATCAATAACCTCAACATTAACAAGAGCCACATCGGCACCGTTGGCTTTAAACCCAGTGGGGTTTATAATTGGTGTTAATTTGATGGCATGCGCTTTGCCAGCCGTTATTTTTTCATCTTCGCTTAACACCTTCCTGTTAGTATCGTAACCGATGGCTTTTATAGAACCTTTTTCAAATTTAATGTTTTCAAAAGTGAATAAAAACCGTTTGCTTTGAGAGCCGAATCCTTTTGATTTTCCGTTAATAAACAATTCAACTTTATCGGCAGAAGATACGACGTAAATATTTTTTGTAACGGTATCTGCGTAATTCCAATGGCCTAAAATATGAGTTCGGTAGTTTTCAATATCAACCCAACCATCCCACATCACCTGATGTGCAAAAAAGCCGTCTTTAGGAATGCGCATCGGGTCCACCTCGCCACTGGTTCTGTAATTCGATTCGCCACGGTGATGGGTATTTGTGTCGGAAAAAACAATGTTTACACCACCAGAACTTACGCGATGTCCAGTGCCTGAACGCTCAACATAGTAATCATACCAGCGTGTCACGTTTTCGATGGTATGTGCATCCTGATTGTGGTTGTAATCGTTGGCTGGTTTTCCACGATATAAAGGCCCTTCGCCTTCTTTGTGGTATGGCGGACTAAATTCATCCCAGTATTTTCTTAAGCCTTCATCTCTTGAATATTCGGTAGCCCAAAGTGGCTTGCCGGCACTTTTATTTATGTAAAGCATTTCGCCACCATATTCAGCTTCGCGACTATCCAGCATTTCTCGAGAACCAATGGCACGACCACCGTAAGGATCGAAGGTGTTTCTGAGGCTTTTCATTTCGTGCATGTGTGGTTCGCTAATCACTTCGTTACCACATTCGTAAAAAATGATACTTGGGTTGTTTCGGTTATAAATAATCGCATCGCGCATCAGGTTAACACGTTGTTTCCAATGGTCACCTTGCGAATCTTTTTCAGCATCGCCAGCGGGCATGGCTTGTATAAGTCCGACGCGGTCGCAGGATTCAATATCCTGTTTCCAAGGGGTAACGTGCATCCAGCGCACGGTGTTTCCGTTGCCTTCAACAATCAAACGGTTGCTAAAATCACTCAACCATGCAGGTACCGACATACCAATGGCTGGCCATTCGTTGCTGGTACGCTGGGCGTATCCTTTTATTTGAAGAACGCGGTCGTTTAAAACCACTTCACCATTTCGGAAAGCTGTTTTACGGAAACCGGTTTTTGTTTCAACTTTATCGGTGATGTTGCCGTCAATTTTCAGGTAGCTGTTTACGGTGTACAAATAGCCATAACCCCAACTCCAGAAGTGTAAATCATTAAGATTTTTATTCGCTTTTAGAGTTTTTGTTGCACCGGAATTTATTGTAGAAGCTTCCGAAGTAAATTCAGCTATTTTATGATTATCGTTATCAAATATTTCAACAAATAATTCTGTGTTTTTATCGGAAGAAAATTCATTTTTTATTTCAGCTTCAACGCTAATATTGGCACTTTTATTTGCAATATCTATGTCTTTCGCATAGACGTAAACTCCTGTGGTTTTTAGATTAGAATACAGCGGAAGAGTTTGATAAATTTTGTCGGTAATATGTAAAAACACATTTTTAGGAATCCCGCCGTAATTAGCATTGAAGTTAATATTATTCCAACGGTATGTTGCATTTGTAGTTGTTTCGCGATAATGCCAGTCGTTGTCAATACGAAGCGCAATAACATTATTGAAAGGGAAAGGTTTTACATATTCAGAAATATCGAAACCAAAGGCCATGACTCCGTTTTCGTGCATGCCGACTTTTTTTCCGTTAACGTAAATTGTTCCGCCTTGACGGATACCTTCAAACTCAATAAACACTTTCTTATCGATTGCATTTTCAGGAAGTTTAAACGATTTACGATACCATACAATGCCGGTGGTTAGTTCTTCAATATCTTTTAAAAATGCTTCCCTTTGGTTATAGGCATAAGGTAATGTAACTCGTTCCCAATCAGTATCATTAAAATCATTGATAAGAGCATTTTTAATATCGCCGTTTTTTAATTTCCAGTCTGAATTAAAATTGTATTTGGTTCTTATAAATTCCTGAGAAAACAAGGTCCAGGAATATGTTATTAGTGATATTAGTAATAATCTAAGCTTCATTTGTTTTATAGTTTAGTTTCAGCTCTTAAGCGATATGGATTGCTTTTGTTTTTGGTTGTATTTAAAACGAAATAATCTAAAGTCGTACCGGCATCAATCATATAAATTTTTAAAGTCTGTTTTCCTTTGGTTTTAATAGTAAATTGTAGTTGCTTTTTGGCCGTATTGCTCAAAACGTTTTGCTTCCATTCATTGCTACGTCCTTCGGTTTTAAAATCTAAAATTTCAATAGGTTCATCATTCCATTGCACAGCGATACTAACATTACCATTAGTCGTTAACGGATGCGTTGGAATTGCGCTGAACGTTAAAGTAGCCTCCTTGGTTATGGTTTCGGTGTAAATATGATATTCTAAAACTGGTTCGTTTTTGTAGTCTGAAAAGGATTCTGACGTTAAAGGCCAGGACTGTATTGCATGTTTTGAATGGCCTAAACCTTGTAACGGTTTCCAAAAAGTACCGTTTTTATCAACATCGTTACTAAAACTACTGGCATACCAAATGGCTAATCCATTCTTTTCGATAATGCTGTTTTTGGTTAGATTTAAATAACTTTCGGAAATATTAATTTGAATATCCTTTTTGAAATTTTCGGCCTCAATTGTAATTACTTCTGAAAGCGGTTTACCGCTTTGCTTCCATAATTCCCAATCAATGGAGACAAGAATTCTTTCTTCCAGTGAATTTTCAAAATTTAGAAACCCTGATGATTCTGAAATATTAAGCCATTCAGGAACATTTTTGAATGTCCAGTTAGCATTTTCTTTTGATTTTAAATACACATCAATAAAATATGATGCCAAATCATTCACATAGAAGGTTGGTAGCTTACTTATTTTCTCAGATGTTTTTAAAGTGTCTTCAACTGAAACCCCTATAACATCTTCTGAAGCATTTTCATAAAGTTCAATTTCTGGATTTTGGTAAACAGGAAGATTTCTAGGCTTCATATGCATAATGCCGTTCCATTTTCCGTTCGACAACGCATTGTATTTTTCGGTTAACGAAACAATATTCTTATAAGCCTGATTGGCTAATAATTTATATGTTTCAGCACTTTTTCTGCCTTGTTTAACGTAAGTGAGTGCTTTATCCCGATACAAAAATTTCTGATTCATTTTCGCAGCCGCTTCAACAGGATAACTTACCAATTGAACAAATGAAGATTTTAAATTTTCAGGTAACGATTGTTCTATTTCCTTGACTTCCTTTTCTATGGTTTCATAATCCTTAATGCGATTTGAAATCTCGTCACCATAACTGAATGGGTTGTAATTTGTAGTGTTAATTTGCGTGGTTGGTTCGGTTTGACTCCAGCCCATAAATTCGGGTTTACGTTCGAAAGCCAAATGGTAATATTTGGTTTTTATATTGGCAATCGTTTTTCCATTATCTTCTCCAAAAATATCTGTAAAAAAGTCTTCTTGATGTTGGGGTATGGCTTCAATATCTTCAAATTTAGAAGCGTCATAAGCTATATCTAAAAATAGCTGGGTATTGTATTCGGCAGGTTTAATATCGCCAACATTTAAAATCCAGATAGTTTTATTGTTCAGGGTGTAAGCTTTCATCATTTCTTCCCAAATCAAGTAAGGACTTGTGGTGCTTAACCATAAATAATCATGAGGTCGGCCCCAATACGATGCATGAAAATACACACCAGCTCCGCCGGAACGTTTTTGTTCTTCGGTATCGCTTAAAGATCTTATATAACCGTAGTTGTCGTCTGTCCAGACTAAGGTAATATCTTCAGGAACTTCAAGTCCGTTTTTATATAAGTCCAGAACTTCTTTATAAACGGTAAAAGCTTGAGGAACTTGAGTAGCATCAGGATTAATATGTTTTTCAAGTAAGCCACGCTGGTCTTTTATAATGCCGTCTAATAAATCTACAGCTTCGTCTTTACTTTTCACACCTTCCATACCACTGTCGTGTACGCCTCGCATCCCCATAGTATAAATGGCATCGATATTTTTTGCAGCTTTTACACGGTTTTCCCAATAGTTATAAACCGAGTTTTTATTGTTTTTGTAATCAAAGCGCCCTAATTCTGTTTTGTTCCATTCGTCTACGTTATTTCTTAACATGGGTTCGGCATGTGATGTGCCAATGACTATGTTGTATAATTTGGCCATTTTTGCATTGCCAGGATAGTGAAAAAAGGCTTTGGTGCTAGGATGCATGGCTGGCCAGATGGCATTGGCATTAAGTCGAAGTAGCAGTTCAAATATTTTAGAATAGGTTTTCGGACCGATGTCGCCTGTTTCGGGTTCGAATGTTTTCGCTGCCCAGGGTTGTAAGCCCCAATCTTCATCATTTAAAAAAATACCTCTGAATTTTACTGAAGGTGCTTTACTGTAAAATTCCGTTTGGTTTAATATCAGTTCGTTTTGTTTTTTTGCAGGAACATCGGCCCACCAATACCACGGATTTACACCTATTTGTTTCGAAAGGTTAAACACGCCATAAGCTGTTCCGCGCGGCTGGGTGCCAGCTATAACGAAAGCTTTGTTTATATTTTTATTAGGATTTGAAACGGTTTTGTAGAGATAACTTTCCCATTGGTTTTTAAATTCTGAAGTATAGTCAGAAGGGTATAAAAACTTATTAATCAATTTAGATTCTAACGCTCCAATAACAATAACATGACCTTTAGCATCGTCTATATTTGTTATGATTTTGGGCTTGTAATTAGTGACTTTAAAGATGTCTTCAGCTAATAAATGTGAGGTAATAGAATCTAAAGGAGATGCGGTTTTATCGTATAGAATAACGGTTTGATGTAATGAAGTATAGATTTCAAATGTTTGATTCTGTTGGTTTGTTGATGCCGTTGAAGTACCGCATGCCATAAGAATAATAAGACTTAAAAATGGTAATATGAATTTAAAAAACACCTTCATTTATAGTTTATTTATTTGAAATACAACATCATCAATTTGACAATTTGAACCAGCTTCGCCACTGGTATAAAAACCGATTTCTACTTTTCCGTTTTTTACTTCGATATTGTTAAGCGTTATGGTTGACCAATTTTCTGTTTTGTTGGTAACAGTAAAACGTTTTTCAACACCAGCGCTTTCAGCATAAATGTTTAACATTTTAAAATGGCCTTGAGTTTTAATTTTTGCAGACAAAGTGTAAGTTCCAGTAGGTAGTTCAACAAAAGGTGTCGACTGTATAATTTGATATACTTTTCGTTTGAAAGGGACTTTATCTTCAATATTCAGGCTTTTTTCACCAATAACCTGTTTTCGGTCTTCTTGCGAATTGAAATAATTAAGTTGCGGCGACTCTGAATCACCAACAAGAACAGCATTACCTTGATACACCTGAGTCATCCACCCTGTAAGGTGTTCCTGAATAGGTTTTACAGGTGAAGGAATAGCTCGACGGTCGGCTTCAAAACTTGAATTTTTTACATAATTATTATCGCTGGCAACTCGCCATTCTCCAGTAGTTTCATTTAAATTCCATGAATTTAGTGAGTTGAAAAACGGAGTGTCTCCATCAAAAGACATAGGCATCCATTGGTTATAACCAAGACCATTGCCGGCAAAATTTGCCCAACGATCTCCACAATACATTACGGTTTCCGTCTTGCTACCTTTAACGTTTACAAAAAATCCGGTTTGAGTAATATGGGCGAAATCATCCATGCATCCTGGTGTTACAAGCATTTCATTGGTAGGTGTGTATGGGCCTTTAATATCATCGGCAACCAAATAATATGCAAAAGACGAATCCCAGCCGTAGAGGTTAGAAGCAAAAACGTAATATTTGTTGTTGTATTTAAACATGCAGTTACCTTCACGACCTTTGCCTTTGTAAATTTGCGTGCAATCCAGCAAATCGACTTTGCCATTTTTTATACCAATTTCTGAAATGTATATTTTGTTTCGTCCGCGGCCATAGGAATACACCAGATACGATTTTCCGGTATTGTAATCAGTGAAAACGGTTTGGTCGCCTGTGTTTGGTGTGCCAATCATTTCGGTCATATCGAGACGATGGTGCCATTTAAAGGTCTCGGTAGGTGTATCGGATAAGGCAATTAAAACACCATCGTTATGCTGAATGAATAAAGCATATTGTTTTATTTCTGAAACATAAACAACACCCAGTCTGCCCATCCAACCTGTGTTTTTATCATGGGTTAAGGCTTCCGATTTTTCGAATATGTTATTTTCAAACCTCCAGTTTACTAAGTCTGTAGAACTATAACAAGTAACAGCAATAAAATTATCCTTGGGTTGTGTAAATGAAGGGTCTTCGCGGTATAATTCGGCTTCCTTGTAATGAGTACCATACCAGTAATAGGTGTCTTCTCCTGTTTTCGGGTTTGGGAAAGTGAAAATACCACCACCTTGACTGTAAATTGGTTTACCGTTAACGGTGTTCCAAAATACATCGTTTTTAATGTTGTTGAATTGAGCATATACAATTAAGTTCATCAATATGATCGATGAACTTAATTGTCTTTTTAAAAGAATGGATTCAAATTTCAACATTATAAAGGAAGTGTTTTAATTACTTCATTCTATAAATTTCGGCACCAGCTAAAAGAAAACAACCTAAACCATAATCTTCAAAATCTGGTACTTTGGTGTACGATAAAGGCATACCATCTTTAGGTTCTTTTCCAGTAGATTGTAAATAACCAAGGAACCCGTTGTCGTTTAAAGCTTCGTGAATAATACCATTCCATCCTTTTTCAATTACAGGCAAATACTTGTCTTTGCTTAAAATACCATTGTTAACCCCGTAGGCCATGCCGTAAATAAATAAGGCAGTTCCCGAAGTTTCTTTACCTCCAAAATGTGAAGGATCGTGTAAACTTACATTCCAGAACCCATCATTACGCTGGATAGGAACTAGGGCCTCAGCCATAGCTTTTAAATCTTTAATGTACTGATCGCGGTGTGGCGCATCTTCCGGGATGATTGATAAAACTTTTGCTAAAGCACCAATAACCCAACCATTACCACGACTCCAGTAGCAATCTTCTCCGTTAGGTTCGGTGTACGGCGGATCGAAATCGGCATCGCGCCACCATAATCCATCTTTTGGGTTGTAAAGTCCGTTGTCGCCATGTTTATTTCTGGTATACATGTACATCTCGTACATTTTTTCGAAGTAGCGTGTATCGTTTTCTAAAACACCTAACTTAGCAAATACAGGCATCCCCATTTGAATGGCATCAATCCAAGACCAGTCGTCCAATTGAGGGGTATTCATAAGCATGTTTATACAAGCCTTCGTGTTTCTTAGTTTCTTTGAATCGGGTTCTAAATTGTATAAGTCAATATAGGTTTGCGCCGCACAATAATCATCGGCATTTCGGTTAGCATTACCATTTCTAAAACCCCAGTTATGGAATTCCGCCCAATCGTAAGCATATTTATAATAGCTTTCTTCAGGATATATTTCGTATAAAGCCATTAATCCTTCGTAGTACACACCACGCGTCCAGATGTTACTTGGACGTTCTTTATTTGTGATAATCGTTTTACCTACATCTTCCCATTTTTCCATGAAATATTTGTTGGCAAGTTGCATGTCTTCTAAGACTTCTTTTTTGTTGAAAGGTTGCTGAGCAAAACTTAATCCTGAAATTAAAAGTCCTAAGCTGAATGATAAAAAATGCTTTTTCATAAGATAATTGTTATTGTAATGTCTTTTTTAGAGGAGTTATAGTTACAGGACCTAAAAGTCCAGACGGCATCGGGTTCCAAAGGGTGGCATCAAATTTTTGATAATCTTTATTTACCATGTTAATCTCGTAAAAGATTTTCCATTCTTCACCTCTTAATTCTTTAGCACGTATTCTGTTTGCAGGCAAATTGGTAACCTGTATTTTTAATTCGTTGGTTCCTTTTTTTAGTTTCCTTAATTGAATATTGAAAGGTGCCGACCACACGTCTCCAATATAGGTGCCGTTTAACCAAATTTTGGCGCTTTCTCTAACATCACCTAAGTTGAGCTTCCAGTTATCGACAACAATTTCAGGTGCATTAAATTCTATCGTATAAGAAGCTGTTCCAGAAAATGCTTCAGCTTCTGGACTTAAAGTTGTCCATGACTGTAATGAATCTATTGTAACGGAAGCAGGAAGTTGGGGACCGCCTTTTTCAAAGTCGAAATTCCAGGTTCCTGTTAAAGGTATAGCTTCTGCTGATGTTTCAAAATAACCCCAGTCTTTTTGAGACTTGCTGTTTTCGGTTTTAAGAATATAAGATTTGCCCGGCTCAATTTGAAGTTTTACCAAAGTTCTATCGTCTTCTTTTTTAACTATAGCATTTCCAACGTTGAGCGTCAACGGATCTAAAATAATGACTTCTTTATTGCCAATAGCAATAGGAAGGAAATCGTCTATAGTTTTAGATGTATGATTTACCAAATAATAAATTTTTTCCCCATCAATATCACGACGAATGAATTTCAACCCACTTTCCACCAGAGTTTCAGGGTTTACATTGGCAGTTTTTAAATCGTTGTATAAATCTGTTGTTGTTTTAAATAAAGATTCATTAGAAGATATCAAATCTAATAATTCTTTGTTTTGAGCTTCATAATCGTGATATCCGGGAACTGATTCGGGTAAACCTTCAAAAATAATATGCGCACCTGCTTGTTTTAACTCTAGTAATTTTTTCAAGGTTTCAAGAGGCATAAATTCTGAGTCTGGAACCACTAAAGATTTATAAGTTCCGCCAGGTAAAACAATCAAGCCATCTTTAACCGAAGCTTCAGCAATAAATTGATCTGAAATAAAATCGGTGTTATAGCCTTTGGCCATTAAATTTTTACAGGTTTCGTAAAACGGTGTGTCGTGAAGCCATTCGTCTAACGAGTGGATTTTAAACTGAAAGAATAATGAATTTTTTAAGTTTTTACCCCAGGTATCGTAAATGGGCCAATAGAGTAACGTTTCGTTGTCTGGTTGCCCCGATTGGAGCATCGATTGGCAGTTTGAAATATATGAAAATAACGATGGGACATCTTCCCAAATGGTGTTATTAGGATTGAAATTAACCGATGCATAGAATTTCCATCCCGGCCATGCAGCACGTTCCGGTGAGTAGGTTGAGCCGTGTAAAAATACGTGGTTAATACCGTTAAGCAATAAATCTTCAACTTCCGGTTTACATTGCGATAAAGCCGTTTTAAAATGGTCGCGAAGCCATGTGAAGGTCTCAGATGAGGTTAATGGTTTTCCTGCAATATGCGCTGCCGATGACGAAAATTTTAACATAACAGGATCGGCATCACCTTCACGAATGTCTTCTAATTCACGTCTAAACCCAGGAATATCGTAAGGCATAGAGCCAAAGGTTTCACATTCCGGAATATCGGCTGAAGCGTATAAATCAATCAGGTTTCCAGGCGAGCCATGCGCTTGCAATTTTGTTTTAAATTGTTTTGAATTTGCCCAGTCTGTCCACGGAATATCGAATTTATTCAGTAATAAATCCGATAAGGTTTCGCGATAATCGCTTTTAATACGGTTGCTAATGTCGTTATCGGTAGTGTCTAGCAATTGTTGTAAATGTGGTAATAAATCGTAACCACGACGCGTTTTAAATTCATCAAGGAATTGAGGTGTAAATGTGGTGCCGTAAACTTCATAACTGTCGTTAAAAATAGCACGAATTTTTCCGGCGAATCCGGATAAGGCTTCATTGAAAGGTATAACGTATTCGTTTAGAGCATCGGTAGAGTAGTGGTCTAAAGTATAACCTTTACCACCCGGTGCCGCACGTTTTACTTGCTGGCGTGTTTTTCCGCTAAATACTGCATAAATGGTGTAATCGGAGTTGTTTGCTTGCCAGTTTAGCTTTTCGTTTTCTAGTTTGTCTGTTATCTCGGTTGCATTTCCATCAGTATCAAAAGCAATAACATGTAATAGGCTTGCTAAACCATGTTGTTTTTTATCCTTAGGTTCAATGGTTGTATTGATAGTTGCGCCTTTTTTTACTTCGTATTTTTCAACTAAAAGTTGTGTCGCAGCATGTTCGGGAGTGACTTGTGGTCCGCCATAAGGCCAGCCTGTTCCTAAAACCATATCGACACCCATATTCAAACTATCAGCTACATCAATGGTATAATCCAGAATATCCATGTATTTAGGAGACAGGAAGTCTATGAAATTTTCTTCTTCGCCTTTAACACCATAAATCGGCGTAATTTCTACACCGCCTAATCCTGCTTTTTCAAAAGCTATTAAGTGCGATTTAATGTTTGGTTTATCGACTGCACTTCCCATCCACCACCAGCGTGTCCAAGGCTTTGTCGTGTTGGTTTGTTCCGGCCATGGCGACTCTGAATCGGTGTCTATTTCTTTACAGTTAACAAGCGTAACGCAAGCTAACAGTAATAAGATATATGTGTATTGAATTTTCATTTAAAAGAATTGAATGTATTTAGTTTAATGTTGATGTTTTTCGATATCGACCGCGTAAATTTGCGTAGTTCCTTCAAAGTTAGCTCTAAAGATAATTTGTTTTCCGTTGGGAGAAAAATGCACATTTGGCTCTAAATCGTAGTTATGGTTTTTCATGTTCACTAGTTTTTCAGAAACTAAACTGTCTTCTTTTGGGGTGAAATGGTATAACCACATGCCGTCTTTGGCACGCGCTACTTGACCAGGATCGCCGCCATCGCCAGCAAATGTTTTTTGGTCGGGAGAGATGTTGTAGTGAATAGACCATTCATCTCTTTTTAGTCCGTAGCGCGTTTCTTTACCTGTCTCCAAATTTTTTCCAGCAAGGTAAAAGGTAACGCTTCGCGGTATTTGTAAATCGAACCAAATGGTTTCTCCATCAGGACTAAAAAATTCATGTCCTGCAATTTCACGTTCAACGGTTCTTTTGTGAATTAAAGTTGTGTCTTTTGTTTTTATGTTGATGTTCCAGATGCGGTCAACTTTATGCCAAGGGCCTTCATGGCAGTACATTAAATTGTCGGGATCTGTGGGTGAAAACTGAATGTGATTTAACCAAGCATTTTCAGAGTATATATTCTTAAATTTTTTAGTGTTTACATTAATGGTAATAAGGCTTCGTTCTAATTTGGCTTCGTAAATCTTATCAAAATAACTTGATTTTTTAGGGTTCTTTTTAAAGATTTCGTTTTCTTCTTTGGTAATTAAAGCACCGCCGAGTAAGGTTTCATCTGCATTTAAAGTGGTTACAGAACCAATAACATCATCACTAAATTTATAGATGAATTCGGTTTTATGGGTGTCGATATGTGTAGCAAATACACTGTCTTTAATCATGTAAAAGACTTTGCGGGTTTTGCGTCCCAAAATTTCACCACGTTTATTCCCTTTTTTGTGGGTAATTTGTTGAACTTCCTTTGTGGTTAGGTTTACAGTGAAAAACTGATTTCCAGTTTCAGAAGAACCGGAAAAAATCATTAAATCTTCAGTCCCGTCTTCCGATTTTAAAAACGGGTTATTATGAAAGTAAAAACTTCGGTTGTCTCCGGGTCTGTTGACTAATTTTTCAACTTTATGGCCTGTAATAGAATCGATCCAGATTTTTGCAACAGAACTTGCTTTGCCTGTTTCTATCACTGGAATTTGGTGTTCTGCTTTTGAATTATTCGATTTACATGAAACAGAAATAATTAGTGAAAGGGTTAATAAATATGTTAAAGGTCTCATTGGTTTAGTTTTAATTGAAGTTTTTTAGGTTGTCATATGTTCTTCAAATCAATAGTTAGTTTTCCATGAAATTAATAACGTTTTCATGAATATGTTTTTCCTTTAGGATATTATCTACCGATACATTTTTAAGAAAAACATTCTCGATAGGAAGCTCTGCCTGACCAAATATTTTTGATAGATATTCGGTTTCCGTAGCCGATACATTTTTAAGGTGTACGTCGCTAATTGGGGTTAGTTTTCTTTCTATTGTTGGCACTAAATCACGCCATTGGTAAAGCACATCGGTTTCTATTCCTAAAACTCCATTAGCTATTTTACCCGCTTTTATATTTTCAACAAAAATGTTTTTTACATAACCACCACGACGTTCGTTGGTTTTTATAAATACTAAATGATACATTTTGGCACCATCAACCACGTTACAGTTGTCTACAAAAACATTCTCAATACCACCGGAAAGCTCACTGCCAATAGCGACTAACTGATGTCCGTTTTTCATGGTACAGTTGCGCATGACAATGTTTTTTGAAGGTGTATTTAATCGCCAGGCATCCTGATTTCTACCAGACTTTATGGCAATAGCATCATCACCTTGGTCGAATATACAGTTTTCAATAAGTACATTTTCGCTCATTTCAGGATCAACACCATCATTGTTATGTCCGCGAGCGTACACATTTAAATTTCTGATTACTACATCTTTTGAAAGATAAGGGTGAATGGTCCAAAACGGACTGTTTTCAATAGAAACATCTTCCAGTAAAATGTTTTCACTTCGATTAAACTGAATAAACTGCGGTCGGAAATGTGCGGTGTCATTTACCATTTGACGCTCCTCAACAGGTTTGTTATAAGACGCCAGATTGTAAAGTTGTTTTAAACTATTCATATGAGGCTCCGGACGTGGAAACCAGGTTTTCCAAATATCCATTTTAGCCTTTAATTTGCCTTCGCCGGTAATGGCAATATTTTTACATTTATAAGCATAAATTAAAGGAGAATAATTATAACATTCCATGCCTTCCCAGGTTGAATGCACAGCAGGAAGATAATCTTCAGGAGCTTCAGAGAACAATAAAACGGCATCTTTATTTAAATGCAGATTGACATTACTTTTTAAATGTATGGTTTTTGTAATCCATTCACCTTCAGGAATAACTACAATACCTCCTCCAATGGCGTTAGCTTCAGTAATGGCATCAGCAATAGCTATGGAGGTTAGTTCCTTGTTCTCTTGTTTAGCTCCAAAATCTATAATATTAAATTGTTTGCAGTTTTTGAAATTTGGAATTTTAATAGCAGGCATTTCAAAAGGCGTGTGAACTTCTATTCTAGAAGTTTCAACAGGATTAAATTCTTCTTTACAAGATAGATTAAGAAAAATCGTAGCTATTAAAAAAGCTTGAGCGGTTTTAAGCATTAGTAGTGGTTATTTGTTTAATTGGATAGTAAAGGTATTTTTTACATTTATGAATAGTATCCTGTAGCATCCTGTTTTTAGTGGGGTTACAAATTGCAATAATGAGTTTTTTAGCTATGCGATATGTTTAATAATACGGATGTATTATTTTGTTTTTGATAGGTATTGTGTTATATTTTTGAGTAAATACAGGTAAGAGCAGGATGCTTTAACAAAAAATTAAGATTTAATTTGAATACCAGTTAAATAGAAAATAATCTTTTTTTATTTAACAAATAAAAAAAACAACTAAACTAAATAATCTATGAAAAACAAATTAACTCATTTATTGAGTTTACTTGTATTTACAATTATGTATACAACAAGTTATGCTCAAGAAAAGACAGTTACAGGAACTGTTACAGATGTTTCTAATCTTCCTCTTCCTGGGGTGAATGTATTAGTTAAGGGAGCTAACCGAGGGACTAGTACAGATTTTGACGGTAATTTTAGTATTGATGTTTCAGTAGGCGAAACTTTAGTTTTTTCCTATGTGGGTTTTAAATCTACAGAGCGAGTTGTAGGTAGTGAGAATACCTATAGTTTATCGCTTGAAACAGACAATGCACAACTAGAGGAAGTTGTAGTCGTTGGGTATGGTACACAAAAACGCGCTATGACTACTGGAGCTTTGTCTTCCATTAAAACTGAAAATTTTGTTGAACGACCAATTTCTAGGGTAGATCAAGGTTTAATCGGACAAATTGCAGGGGTTCGTGTTAAACAAACTTCAGGTATGCCAGGGCAACCATTCAGTATTAATATCCGAGGAACGGGGTCTATTTCTGCGGGTAATGAGCCATTGTATGTAATCGATGGGTTTCCTATCCATACAGAGGGAACAACGAGCAGTGGAGGGTTTTCAAATGGAAGTCCATTAGACAATATCAATCCGAATGACATTGCTTCCATAGAAGTTTTAAAAGATGCGGCTGCAGCTGCAATTTATGGATCAAGAGCTTCAAATGGTGTTGTAATAGTAACAACAAAGAGAGGTAAATCAGGAAAACCTAAGTTTACTTTTAATATGTATTCAGGAGTATCCAAAGAGGTTAAAAGAATGGATATGTTAACTTCGGAAGAGTGGATTGAGAGAGCTAAAATTATGATCGATACGCAATGGGAAGCATCTGGAATTCCAGGGGCATCGGCAGATCAAACCGTTGATGAAAGACGTGATTTGTACAACCTGAACAGAGATCCGGATTTAGGACCAGATCAATTCAATACAGGATATATGTACGATCCAAGATGGGATATTCCTGGTCATCCAGGTTTAGACTACATCGATTGGCAAGACCTTATCTTTAAAAGAGGAGAGTTCAATAACTACCAACTATCGGCTTCAGGGGCTACAAATGTGGTTAACTATTATGTGTCTGCTAATTATAATAAGAATAAGGGATATATTGTAGGAACAGATTACACATTGTATTCTGCAAGAGCTAATGTCGATATCAATTTATCAGAGCGATTAAAAATAGGTTTAAACATTGCGCCGTCGTATTCTATTAAAAACGACCCGGGAGTAGAAGGTAAAGATCAAATTTTACACCGAACAACCGGAGCGACTCCAGTTTTTGAAAGTTCTACCAACGAAAGTGGTGAAAAATATACAACTAGATATGCCTGGGGTAGTAGTACAACAAATCAACTTCCGCTTTTAAACAGAATTGGAAGAAATACAATGTTCAGAAATTTAATGTCTTCATATGTTAGCTATAATATTTTAGACGGTTTAACAGCAAAAACGACGCTAAACTTTGATAATGCAGATAATACTAATGAGGTTTACAGACCAAGTGATAATTTATCAAGTATTAGAGGAAACTATAATACATATAGAAGACAGAACTTTGTAAACGAGAATACTTTAACTTTTGATAAATCTTTCAACGATACACATAATTTAACCTTATTAGCTGGTCAGTCATACAGTTCATACAAAATTATGCGATCATTTTTGTCTTCAGGAAACTTATACAACAGTTATTCTATAGAAACATTACCAAGTGGATCTACAGGAAGTACAAATGCAGAGAAAAATGTACAGGTGTCGTATTTTGGAAGGTTGCAATACAACTATAAAGAGAAATATATTCTTTCTGCAAGTATAAGACGCGATGGGTCTTCTAAATTTGGTTTTGCTCAAAGATGGGGTACTTTCCCATCAGCTTCTGTTGGATGGCGAATTACAGAAGAAGATTTTATGAAAAATGTAGATTGGTTAAGTGCCTTAAAACTTAGAGGTAGCTGGGGTGTAAATGGAAACAACAATATAGGTAATTATGCAGCTTTTTCAACTTTAGGATCTTACAATTATACGCTTGGAGGAGGAACTGCTTTTGGACAAGGAGTATCGGGTATACCTAATCCTTATTTGCATTGGGAAGAATCTGAAAGTACTGATGTTGGATTAGATTTTGGATTCTTTAAAAATAGAATTACAGGGGTTTTTGATTATTATAAGAAAACAAATAGTGATTTATTACTACAGGTTCCGGCTTTAGCAGCTTCAGGATTTACAAGTTATCTTTCTAACATTGGTAAGGTAGAAAATCAAGGATGGGAATTAGAGTTAACTACCATAAATGTTAGCAATAGTAATTTTCAGTGGAAAACTACAGCAAACATAAGTCATAACGAAAACAAAGTATTGGCTTTAGGTCCGGATCAGGATAAAATTGAAATTAATTCAAGCTGGGGTGGTGGTGTACCTTTTTACAAATTAGAAGTAGGTAAACCAATGTATACCATATTCACAATTGTACAGGATGGTGTAGTAACTCAGGAAGATATTGACGGAGGAGGAACAACCTGGGGAGGTAGAGCATTGGTATTAGGCGATCCTAGATATGTTGATCAAAATGGTGATGGGAAAATTACGACTGATGATCGTGTTGATGTAGGTAACCCAACGCCTAAATATACCTGGGGTATTACCAATTCATTTAAGTATAAAAACTTCGATTTAAATATTTTAGTTGAAGGACAAAATGGAGGATATATTTACGGATTATTAGGTCGTGCTTTAAACAGAACCGGTATGGGTGCAGTTGAAAATACTTTAGATGTTGATCCGGCTGTTAGAGGAAACTGGAAAACCAATTTTGGATATGTTCCTAATACAGACTGGTTATATAAATCAGACTACATAAGTGTTAGAAATGTAACCTTAGGTTATGACCTGTCTAAAGCTTTAAAATCCTTCAACAGAATTGACAATGCCAGACTTTATATGACTTTAGAAAATTGGTTCTATAAGGATAAGTATGATGGTGGATTTAATCCTGAAGCAAACAATGTGTCAGGAAGTAACGATAGCAGATATCCAGTGCCTGCAGATTATGGTGGAGCACCTTTGGCTAGATCGCTAGTGGTAGGTTTAAATATTAATTTTAACTAGAATTAAGATGAAAAAGTATATATATATCATTGCAAACATAGTTTTGGTTTCTATGTTTACGTCTTGTGAGGATGATTTGAACCAGATACCCTTGTCACAAGGAACAACAGAGAATTTTTATTCTACTCAAAATGATTTTGAGCAGGCTTTAAATGCAACGTATTCCATAGCTTTCCACGGTAGTGGTACTTATGGTTATGGAAACAGAGTTCTTAATTTAAGTGAAACAAGATCTGATAATTATTATGCTACAACTCAAGCATCAAGAGATTGGGAAGGGATTAACAATTTCTTTACCTCATTAAGTTCTAATGGACTAGTTAGAGAGGCTTATGTAAGTAATTATAATGCAATTTATAAAGCAAATCAGTTTATTGAGCAAATTGCTCTTAAAGGAAACGAAGTAATTCCTGTAGATGCAGAACGTACAGCTATGGAAGCAGAAGCTCATTTTCTTAGAGCATTTTGTTATTTCGATTTGTTAAGATGGTATGGCCGAGTGCCATTAATAGATAAAACCCTGTCTCCTCAGGAGGTGGCTACGGTAGAGCGTACAGCGGTTACTGAGGTTTATAATTTAATTATTTCAGATTTAGAGTTTGCAGTAGCTAATCTTCCGGAACCTGATGCAATTGCTGCTGCAGATTATGGTAGAGTAAGTAAATATGGGGCAAAAGGGATTTTAGCTCTGGTTTATATGACCAGATCTAGTGCAGATTACGGAATTCAGGGATCAACTCTAGGGTTAGATGAGTGGTCGAAAGCATATCAGCAGTTGAATGATATAAAAGCCAGTGGTAAATATGCGTTTTCAGATAATTATGAGGCTATTTTTAGAGTTGAAGGGAGTAGTAATAAAGAAAATGTATTAGTAGTTCCTTATACTCAAAATACAGGTAATGGCGTTGGAAGTAATTTTATGGTAGAATTGGGTTACGAACCGTATTTTGCTTCTTTAGGGCTTTCGCAGCAAGGATCTTTAGAGTATCGTCCTATTTCAAGTTCTTTTTTAAGTACATTCGATGAGACCGATGAACGTAGAAACTTCGGTATTGTAGAAGATTTTACAGTGGCTTCAGGTACCTTGGCAGGCGATTATTTCGACAGACCAACTTCTATTAAATACATAGATGTATCTAGATATGGAAATGGAAGAGAAGATTGGGGAGTAGATTTTATTGTTATGAGATATACAGATGTTCTTATGTTAATGGCAGAATGTACTTTACATGGCGGCGGTGGTTCTCAGGCAGATGTTGATGATATTGTTAACGATGTGAGAGAACGTGCTGGATTAGCCAGAGATGCAAGTAATATAACCTTAGATCAGTTGTTTGCAGAACGTAGAAAAGAATTTTTTGGAGAAGGAACACGATGGTTTGATTTAATAAGAAGCGGAAATGCTGTAACAACAATGAATGCATGGAAAAATTTAGAAGACACATCGAATAGTATTGGGACGATTAATGAAAATTCACTTTTGTATCCTATTCCATTGCAAGAAATGTTAGCGGCACCAGATTTATATGATCAAAATCCAGGTTACGATAATTAAAGAATTAGTTTGTTTAAATATGTTTAAAGGCGCTGCAGTTTATTATTGTGGCGCTTTTTTATTTAAACAGTATAGCACAGGATACTATTTCGTTTCCAATAAAATATCTTTATTGTCCAACTAACTTTTTTAAACATAATTAATATTCATGAGTATTCGGTTATTACCATTTGCCTTACTGAGTTGCGCTTTTCTTTTGTTTACCTCTTGTAAAAACAAATCATATCAAAAGGAGATTGTAGAGAAAACGGATAAAGGACTTAACATTTTAGTCATTATCGCCGATGATGCCGGGTGGAACGACGTCGGGTATAACGGCTCTGAAATCCATACACCTAATATTGATAGTTTGGCTAATAAAGGAGTAAAACTTAACAGATTTTATGCCAACCCAACCTGTTCGCCATCACGCGTATCGTTGTTAACAGGAATGCCTTCCAGTCGTATTGGTGTTGTTGCTCCTATTAGCGGCAAAAGCAATAAAACCCTGCCCGATTCGATTACGACTTTACCTCAGGCTTTAAAAAAGAAAAACTATCAGAATGCTCTATTCGGAAAATGGCATTTAGGTTTAGATATTTCTAACGGACCAAATGCCTTTGGTTTCGATTATTCTTATGGGTTTTTACATGGGCAAATCGATCAATACACACACCGTTATAAAAACGGAGATGCCAGTTGGTATCGAAACGATAAAATGATTGAAGAAGAAGGTCACACCACCGATTTAGTGACTAAAGAAGCCATCGAGTGGTTGACCAAAAAACGAGATACAGCTAAGAATTTCTACATACAATTGGCTTATAGTGCACCGCATTTTCCCTTACAGGAAGAAGAAAAATGGAAGCAACCGTATTACAAAACCATAAAAGATAGTAGTCGCGTGGACTTTGCTGCTGCCATGACACATATGGATGATGCCATTGGGAAAGTTCTGGAAACCTTAAAAGCACAACATCTGGAAGAAAATACATTGGTGCTTTTTATAAGTGATAACGGCGCCATGGAAAACTGGTATCCAACATTTCAGTACGACGGAAAGTTTAATAAAGGGAACGATGTTTTAGGAAGCAATTTTCCATTGCGAGATTGGAAAACCTCTAATTACGAAGGCGCCATTCGAGTGCCTGCGATAGCTTATTTTAAAGGGAAGTTACAGCCTGAAGAGAATTCAAATTATATAGCGATTAGTGATGTTATGCCAACAGTTTTAAGTATGATAGGAGAAGCCATTCCAAAGTATGTAGAAGGTAAAAATGTTTGGCTGTCTATTGAAAATAGTGAAGTTGAAACTAATCACGATATTTATGTACGAGGTCATATTCAGGAAAGTTTAATTCATAAGCCTTGGAAAATGATTAGAAATCGTCATAAAGATGGTTCGCCGGCTATATATCAACTTTATAATATTGAAACTGACCCTGAAGAAAAACATAATTTGATAGATGAGGAAAATGAAATTGCTGAAATGATGAAAGAGTTGCTGCAAAACCAGTTTAAAAAAGACGACAAGACGGTAAACGTCGAACTAAAATAGATTCTTATTCATGAAATTCAAATTACTTTACTTCATTCTATTGTTGATTCTTTTTTCAGCATGTAGAACTCAAAAAGCGAAAACAAATCAAACCAACATCGCCGATAAACCCTTATTTCGAGACCCGATTTTTGATGGTGCAGCCGATCCTTCTATTTTATGGAATGAAAATGATAAAGTTTGGTACATGTATTATACGAATCGTCGTGCAAAAGATACAACGCTAAGTGGCGTGGCTTGGGTTCACGGTACTAAAATTGGTATAGCCGAATCTAAAGATGGTGCCCACTGGACGTACAAAGGTACTTGTAATATAGATTACGACATTGAAAATATTACCAATTGGGCGCCCGATGTTTTAGAGCATGATGGCATTTATCACATGTATTTAACTATTGTGCCGGGCATTTTTGAAGGCTGGTATCATCCGCGTTACATTGTGCATTTAACCAGTCAAAACATGGTAGATTGGGCATTTCAGTCTAAGTTGGAACTGGCTTCCGAACGTTGCATCGATGCCGATGTTTTTCAATTACCAAACGGGACCTGGCGTATGTATTATAATAATGAGAATGATGGAAAATCGATTTATTATGCCGATAGTGACGATTTATACCATTGGGTAGACAGCGGTAAAAAAGTTGTTAAAGATCGGGGTGAAGGACCAAATGTGTTTCGTTGGAAAGACAAAAACTGGATGGTTAACGATGCCTGGCGTGGTCTGGGTGTGTATTGGTCTGATGATTTTGAACACTGGAACCGTCAAAAAAATAATATTCTACAAGTTCCGGGAACCGGAGCAGACGATAAAGTTATCGGGGGGCATCCCGATATTGTGGTGAGCGGCGATAAGGCGTATGTATTTTATTTTACCCATCCCGGTCGTACACCTGAAAATAAAGGAAAAGACTCGTATAACACCAGACGGACTTCTATTCAAGTGGCTGAATTAAAATATGTAGATGGTGAAATTGTTTGCAATCGTAATCAACCTGTTCAGATTAATTTAAATATTAAATAGTCAATTAAAATGAAAAAAAACACCATTAGAAATGCTTTTAAAATGAAATTGAAACCGGGTTTTGAAGCCGAATATAAAAAGCGTCATGATGAGATTTGGCCGGAACTTTCAGCATTACTTTCAGAAACCGGAATTCAGGATTACAGTATTTTTTTAGATGAAGAAACTTTAACCCTTTTTGCAGTTCAAAAAATTAGTGAAGATTTTGATCACGATTTGTTGCCTAATCACTCTATTGTAAAAAAGTGGTGGGCATATATGGCGGACATAATGGATACAAATCCTGATAATTCTCCGGTAGCCATAGCATTAAAAGAAGTTTTTCATTTAGATTAGTAGTTTTAAATAATTTCTCATGCGTTTCTCATATTTCATTTTTTCATTCGTTACTTTATTTACACTTCAATTTTCCGGTCAAAATAGAAAGGTAATAGATTTAAAAGAAGACTGGAAATTCTCTAAAGGAAATATTCAAGCAGCTTCTCAAAAAGGCTTCGACGATACGAAATGGGAAGCGGTAAATGTTCCTCACGACTGGGCAATTTACGGTCCTTTTGATAAGGAAATCGATAAACAAACTGTTGCTATTGAACAAAACGGAGAAAAAATACCAACTGAAAAAACTGGACGTACCGGAGCCTTGCCATACATTGGTGATGGCTGGTATCGCAAAACATTCAAACTTTCTGATGTTAAAGCAAGCCAAAAAGTGTTATTAACTTTTGATGGAGCTATGAGTCAGCCTAAAGTTTATGTGAACGGCAAGAAAGTAGGTGAGTGGAATTATGGCTATAATTATTTTTATTTCGATATCACAGATGTTCTTGAAGAAGACAATGTTTTAGCCGTGCATTTATCAAATCAGGGTGAATCTTCCCGGTGGTATCCAGGAGCTGGATTGTACAGAAAAGTACAACTGATTGTAAAAAATAAAGAAAGTATCAACCATTGGGGAACGTTTATCACGACACCTTTGGTTTCTGAAGATGTTGCTAAAGTAAATGTGAAAACTAATGTAACTGGAAGCGATTTAAAGTTAGTGACGACTGTTTTTGATGCCGATGGAAATGAGGTGGTTTCAAATCAAACAATCACTTTGTTTGATAATCAATTCGAACAAAACATTCCGGTAAGCAATCCTAAATTATGGAGTCCGGAGTCACCATATTTGTACACGGCTGTTTTAAAGTTGTATAAGGATGAAAAGTTAATCGATGAGGTGTCGACTAAATTTGGTATTCGAACCATTGCTTACGAAGCGAATAAAGGCTATATTTTAAATGGTAAAGTCCGAAAGTTTAAGGGTGTTTGTCTTCATCATGATTTAGGCCCCATTGGAGCAGCAATAAATACATCAGCTTTGCGAAGACAACTTCGTATTTTAAAAGATTTGGGGGTTGATGCCATTCGAAGTTCGCATAATATGCCGTCGCTGGAACAATTGGAATTGTGTGATGAAATGGGCTTTATGTTTTTAGCTGAAAGTTTTGACGAATGGGCAAAAGCGAAAGTGAAAAATGGCTATCATCAGTTTTTTGAAGCTGATTTGGAGAAGGATTTAGTAAACTTGATTCATGCCACGCGTAATCATCCGTGTATTGTGATGTGGAGTTCAGGAAACGAAGTACCTGATCAGTTTGGTGCCGAAGGTGTAAAACGCGCGAAGCGCTTACAGGATATTTTTCATCGTGAAGATCCCACACGCCCCGTAACTGTTGGTATGGATCGCGTTGCACAAACCATGAAATCTGGTTTTGGAGCTTTGTTGGATGTGCCGGGATTAAACTATCGTCTGCATTTGTATGAAGAAGCTTTTGAGATGTTTCCACAAGGATTTATTTTGGGGTCTGAAACGTCTTCAACTGTGAGTTCAAGAGGGGTTTATAAGTTTCCTGTTGAAAAAGCAAGTATGAGACAATACAACGATTTTCAATGTTCATCTTACGATTTAGAATACTGTAGCTGGTCTAATGTTCCGGATGACGATTTTGTGCTTCAGGATGATAAACCCTGGGTCATCGGGGAGTTTGTTTGGACAGGTTTTGATTATTTAGGAGAGCCAACACCTTACGATGATAAATGGCCGTCGCGAAGTTCGTATTTCGGAATTAATGATTTGGCAGGACTACCTAAAGACCGTTTTTATTTATACCGTAGCCGATGGAATACAGAAGATGAAACCCTTCATGTTTTACCCCACTGGAACTGGGAAGGACGCGAAGGCGAAACCACTCCGGTATTTGTGTACACGAGTTATAACAGCGCCGAATTATTTGTAAACGGAAAAAGCATGGGGATTCAGAAAAAAAATAATGAAACCCCTCAAAACCGTTACCGTTTAATGTGGATGGATGTTAATTATGAACCAGGAACACTTAAAGTTGTGGCTTTCGATGATCATGGGAATCCGGCTGAAGAAAAAGAGATTCACACTGCTGGGGCTCCTTATAAAATTTTATTGCAACTTGAAGAACAACAGATAAAAGCAAATGGCGAAGATTTGGCATTTGTTAGAGTTTCTGTGGTTGATAAAAATGGAGTTCCTTGTCCGACGGCGACTAATCAATTAGAATTTAAAGTGACTGGAAAAGGAACTTATCGGGCGGCTTGTAACGGTGATGCCACTTCGCTAGAGTTATTCCATTTACCTACAATGAAGCTGTTTAGTGGAAAATTAGTTGTACTTGTGCAAACTACTAAAGAGGCTGGCGATATTCAGTTAAAAGTCAGTGGAAAAGGATTGAAAACAGGACAGGTAATGCTGAAATCTGTTTTTCCTCAACTTAAAAATTAAAGTGAAATCTATTTTTGTTGACTTTGGTAGAAATGTTGAATGAGCTATGTTGATAATTATTGAAATGGATATATAATAAAAATGCTTCGAAATTATTCGAAGCATTTTTATTAATGTGAAATAGGGTATTTTCTAATCAAAATAAATATAACTTCTTAATCCAAGGGTTCTAGATTTTTTAAAGAGTTCAGCTACGGTTTTAGCTGTAAATGTAGCGCCTTCCAAATTAGTGTGAGTATGGTCTTGAGGGAAAAAAGGTTTTACATACTCTTTTCCTAAAGCTTCGTATTTTGTGGCTACAATATCATTTAAATCGAAAAACGGTACATGTTCAGCTTCAGCGACTTCTTTAGCCCATTTTACATAGCTATCGGTACGTCTTTCGGCTTTACCATTTGGCCATTCGTTACGTGGGGTTAGGCTTAAAATAATAGGGTTTGCACCTTTTTCTTTCGTGTCGTTAATCATCTTTTTTAAATACCAACCGTAGGTGTGTACCGTTTCAAGTCCGGTGCTGTCACGCATTACTTCCTGTGTTTCGTCGCCAATACCTTTTAAAGACCCTCTAAATTTCTTTTTATCAATATTTCCGGCATCATTATGTCCAAATTGAATAACAACATAATCACCTTCCTGAAATTCACTTTTAGCGGCGTCCCATAAGCCTTCATAGATAAACGTTCTGGTGCTTCTTCCGCCTCGTGCTTTATTAATCACATTGACTTGCGTTGTATCGCAAAATTGCGGAAAAGGCACACCCCAACCAATGGTGTTCGGATTGCTGCTACTTGCCATGGTGGAATCGCCGATTAAAAAGATATTTTTCTTTTTTGGAAGAACAACTTTAACATCGCTAAGTATATAATTTTTAATTGAATTATCGGTTTGTTTTAATTCATTAATAATGATGGAAGCTGCCATCGCTGCTCCTCTTGCCGAAGGATGGGTATGGTCGCGTTTGTAGAAATAGGTTCCTGTCACTTTATTTTCGCCAAAACCTTCAAGCTTTTCAGCCATTTTTTCATTTAAATTAATGAATGTAGCTCCTGTTTTTTCTGCAATTTGCTTCGCCCATAAGCCATAAGATTTGTCGTTTCTTGGTACTTTACCATGCTCCCAGTCGTTTCTTGGAATTGGAGACATAATAATAGGAATAGCTCCTTTAGCTTGCGTTTCCTTAACTACTTTTTCTATATACCAGCCGTAAGAGTGAACAATTTCATGTTCTCCGGTAATCATATTGATTATTTCTTCGGTTTCATCACCAATACCTTTTATAGTTCCACGGGCTCTAATGGTGTCATTAACGGGGCCGTTATCATTATGTCCGAACTGAATCATCACATAATCGCCACGTTTCAGTTGTTTTTGAACAGAATCCCAAAGACCTAAATTTTGAAAGGTACGGCTACTTGTTCCTCCTAAAGCATGATTTTCAACCTTAACTTTGGTACTGTCTAAAAACTGACCAATAAAATCGCCCCAGCCCCAAAGTCCGCCAGAACCATCGCCACGACCATTTTTTACTGTAGAATCTCCAACGGTATAAACAGTAGGTTTTATATTGTTTTGCTGTGCACAACTTGTTAGAGCGATGCAAAGGCATAAAAGTGATAGTAACTTAATTTTTTTCATTATGTTTTATTTAGTTGTCGGATCTAAAATCGAACCATAAAGTCATTGGAATCCCTTCGTCGCCACTTTTTATTCTAATATTGGTTGGCTGACTTTCAGGTCCCTGTTGTTCTAGAGGTTTAAAAGCACGCATTCCCGGGATTTCATACATAAATGAAATGTTTCCTGCCGGGAATTTCGGTTGCGGGGATACTTGAGAAACCGCATGTTTTGGTAAATCAGGTGTGAATAATCTGAAAAAGAGTTTATCATTTTCACTAAAGAATTTATAATCACCATGATTGGTTTTAAGGTTTCCACCAATGAAATTCGCATGGTAACCTTTAAATTCGGGATATACCAGGTTTTCAAAACTTTCACCTGTAACAGTGGTGTTGTAATCTTTCTCCCAAAGTCCCATAGTGGTTCCTTTAATTCGGTTTTTCCAAACGTGGTAAGGACCATTACCCATCCATTTCATACTTTCAACACCTTCTTCAGGGAAGTCGAAACTAACGCCAAACTGATCGATGGCTCCTTCAAAAAATGCCCCGTCAAAACCACTGTTTCTACCTGCATTTTTAAGAAATATGAAATCTAATTTTAAACGTCCATCGTTAAACAATGTCCAGGTTGCAGTTTCAATTCCGCCGGCATATTTAAAAATACAAATAGCAGCGTCTTTAGTTTGATTTATAGACACGTCTTCAACTTCAGCTTTCATACCAATAGGTTTTGGTCCGTTTGTAAATGGTACATCACCTTTTTTATTTTTAATATTGATGATTTGCCCGGTTTTAGCATTGAGTTTCAGTGAAAGTTCTTTACTTGATAAAGTAATTTCGCTGTCTGTTTTTTCAGCTTTAGCTTCCTTTTTAATATCATATTTTACAATAAGCTTGTTGGCTAAATGGGATGCTTTATGTATAGGCCATGACCAGGTATAAATGTCTCGACCGTGTTTGTCTGTTGCTGTGATTTCTAACCAGTCACCATCAAAAAAGTTTGTTGGGACATTAAAATGAAGCGTTCTGGTTTCTCCTGGTGCTATGCTTTCAATGTTTATTGGTTTTGAAGCGATGACTTCAGCTTTGTCATTGGTGTATAAAATGTTGTTGTTTGCTTTTAAAACACGATATTCTAATTTGCAGGTGTTTAGGTTTGTGTAGATATAATCGTTAGTCACTAAGAAAGAACCGTCGAATTTTTGAGTAATCTGTTTTGGAGCAAACTGAATAGGAGCCCAAACTTCTTTAACGGTGAAGAAACTACCTTCTTTTTCGCGATGAGGCCCTAAAACGCCATCGGCAGCAAGGTTGCCTTTAGAGTCGAATTTTTGGTCTCCCGTCCAGTCGGTACGCAACACGGCTTCATCGAGCATCGCCCACATGAAACCACCAGCGAATAACGGACTTTGTTTATAGCGGATCCAGAAATCTTCAAGCCCAGCGCCAATACCGTTGTCGTAAGTACCGTGCATAAATTCGGTAGGGAAAAATACATTTTCGCCGTTATTAAAACGGTGCATGCCCGTTAAATAGGTCGGGTAGTGGTGCGTATCCCAACCATCGAAATCAGACCAAGGGTGAATAACGATACGTTTTTGAGGGTCGTATTCATGGAAAACATAATCAATCTCGGTGTTCCAACCCCCTTCGTTACCATGATCCCAGATAATTACCGATGGGTGATTAACATCACGCTGAATAGTTTCTTTTATAAGTTGCGTTCCGGTTTTAGTGTCGTAACCGTTTTGCCATCCGGCAACTTCGTTTAGCACAAACAAACCAAGCGAATCGCAAACTTCAAGGAAATGCGTATCTGGCGGATAATGCCCACGTACGGCATTCATATTCATGTCTTTAATCAGGTTAACATCTAAAATGCTAATGGCTTTATCGGTGCTTCGGCCAGATTCCGGCCAAATGGTATGGCGGTTAATGCCCTTCATGATTATCTTTTTGCCGTTAACGTAAATACCATCTTTTTTAAGAAATTCTAATGTTCTGAAACCGATTTTGGTTTTTGAAGTATGAAGAGTTTTTCCACTGACTTTCAACTCCAAAGTTAAGGTGTACATGTTAGGCGATTCCGGATCCCAGGTTTTTACATTATCCCACTTTGCTGAAATAGTTTGATGGTTGTTATCATTTTTCAGCGGAATTGAAATGGTTTTGAAAGATTCATCACTTCCAATCGGGCTTATTGACGCTTCAATTTTAGCGTTCTTCGGAAGATTAATAAGATCTAAATCCGCGTTAAGCGAACCATCCATTTTAGCATCAACAGCAACGTGTTCGATATACGAATTAGGCGAAACTTCTAACCAAACTGGTCTGTAAATACCGCCAAATAACCACCAGTCGGTTTTGCGTTCGGCGTTATTAACCGAATTATTGCTGGAGTGTTTAGACACATGAACTTCTAGCAAGTTGTCTGCACCATATTTTACCAGTGACGCGATATCGTATTTAAACTCATAAAACCCACCTTGGTGGATAGGCCCTGCTAATGTTCCGTTAATTTTAACTTCGGTATCGGTCATGGCGCCACCAAAAACAATGGTGATATTCTGATTTTTATAAGTTTCAGGAACGCTGAATTTGTATTTGTAAAAGCCTTCTTCTTTGCTGGGTTCGTCTTGTTCTAATTCTTTATACCAGCGGCCATAAGTGTACTCGCCAAAACCTTCCAGTTCCCAGTTTGAAGGCACATTTATGGTAGTCCAGATGTTACTATTATGCCCATCGGTACACATAAACTCCCATTTTATGGGGTGTTTAAAATCTGTTCCTGAAAGGTAGATTTTTTGGGTTTCCTGTGCGTGACCGTAGAAAGCGATTGCAAATAGAGCAAAAAGTTTGTGTAAGGTATTTATTCTCATTTTGTTTAGTGGCGTTGATATCTTGTTAGCGTTTTTAAATAAAACGCATCTTGTAAATGTACTTTATACATTTATGAGAACTATCCTGTGGTATCATGTTTAAAATGCAGGATTATTTTAGTTTTATTTAATTGCCGTCTGGTTTTTCAATCTCAAATCGGGTACTCATAGGCAAAGTCCAATTGCTAATCAGGTCAGGGGTTTTAGGGTTATACTCTGGAATATTTGGTCTTAGGAATTTTACCAAATCTAAGTTTAAATCTTTAATGCCCTGAACCACACATTTGGCAATTTCATTAGCGCCAAAACTATTAAAATGGGTATTGTCTTCCAGTTTTTCAGATTGCCCCGGAAAAGTATTGGCAGGATACTGCACAAAAGCATGTCTAGAAGGTTCATCCCCCCAGGCTTCATACATATCTGTTGTCATTTTGGTAATATCAATAAGAGGAACGTTCAAATCTTTAGCAACTTTTCGCATGGCAGCAGGGAAGTCGCCGTGAGTTTCTCTTAAAGTACCATCTGTGTTGAATGCTCTGCGCTGAGTTGGTGTAAACAAAATAGGAATGCCGCCTTTTTCACGGGCTTTGGTAATGTATTCTTTTAAATAGTTGGAATACGATTGCCATGGACCAATACCTTCTCCTTTTTGTTTTTCGTCGTTATGAGCAAATTCTATAAACAGATAATCGCCAGGTTTCATTAGAGACAAAATTTTGTCTAGTCGTTTAGCCGATTTAAAGGCGCTTAACGAGGACCCGGATTCGGCGTAGTTTGCTACTACTGCGTCGTTAGTTACATAGTTAGTAAAAAATTGGCCCCATGAAGCCCAAGGTTCTACATCCTGATCCGTTACTGTAGAATCACCTGCAAGGAAAATAGTCGTAATATTGGGGACAGAAGTAATGTTTAGACTTTGAATAGCTGGAGAACCTGAAAATTCCAAGGTTAATTTATTATCCCAGTTTAGTTGATTTTTATCACGGTCTTTAATGGCAATAGAAGAATTCTCGTCTATTTTAGGTGTTCTTACATTTACCATAAAGGAATAATGAATAGTGTCTTTTTTGTTGATTTTGGATTCTTTTAGCATTAATCGTCTAGATTCTGCTTTTACAGTAGTTTCAGAGCATTTTTTATCGCCTAAAACCAAATCGATTTTATAAAATCCTTCAGGTAGTTTTACCGAAAAGTAAACAGAACTTTTAGAAGTTAAAGCTTGTTTGGTAAATTTAATATTCTCGGCTGTGTCAAAATCAAAACCATAACCAGTCGTTTCAGCGTAAGCAATGGCTTCAGTTATGTTTATTATGTTTAAAGCTTTGCTATTTGTTCCGAAGTTAAAAGACTTATTGAGATTAGATTGTGCAGTAACATAAAGTGTTGTTACTAAAAACAGAAGGTTTAGTAAGTTGGTTTTGTGGTGGATCATGAAAATATATTTTTGACTAAAATATTAGTCTTACCGTAAAGATCCATCCTGTACTATTCTGATTTTGCATTTATCGTAGGTTTTATACTAATTAATGCGCCATCTTATTTTAATAATCATATAAAAATCTATGTAATAATATCGATTACAGGATACTACAGGATAGTGGTTTTAAGTGTATATACTACATTTATCAATATTAAATCAACTATAACCAAATAACTAAACTAATAAAAATGAAATTCAAACTAAATTATACAATAACTTTACTCTTTTTATCCGTTGTTTTAGGAGTTTTATCTTGTGGCTCGCAGGACTATCCAGATGTTAATAGTTATGATTCTTCTTTGGGGACATTACAATCCTTTGTTATTAGGCCAGGATTAAACATGGTTTTAATCGAAGGTGTAATCGATGACCCTAATATTTCAGAAGTTGTTATTTATTGGAATGATCAATCTGAATCTGTTACTGTTCCAGTCGTAAATGGAAGTATTTCGGTTCAAATCGATAATCTTCAGGAAAAACTTTATGTATTTGAAGCAATGACCTTAGATTCTAATGGTAAAAGTTCAGAGTTGATATCAGCAGGAACTGAAGTTTATGGCTCTACTTATGTGGAAAGTTTAGAAAATCGAATCATTTCTTCAAGTAATTTAGTAGATAGTGATTTGAATATTACTTTTGAAGTAGCAGAATTTTCAAAAGGAATTTTAGGTACTGAGTTAATATATGAAAATACTAATGGTGAAGATGTAGAGTTAACGATAAGCCCGAATAGTAATGTATTGAATATTTCTGATTTTACAAGTGGTTCAGCATTGAAGCATCGTTCATATTATGTTTATTCTCCTCTTAGTTTAGATACTATTTATACCGAATATACAACACACAAACCATTTGTTTTACCTGTTTTAGGTAATTCAGCAGTTCCGTTTATTGCAGAAGTAGTAAGTGGACGTTGGGGAACATTAGCAGAGCCATGGATTACCAACGATGCCGCTAAAAATCACGGTGGTCTAGGTGGCTGGGATGAATGGAATGGAAATATTTTTAATTTAGAATCTGGTTGGGGATCTCCTTATATTGAAAATGGAAAAATTTATCAGGTAGTAGAGGCGGAGCCAGCAAATTATAGGTTAACCGTTGAAATTCTTAGTACAAATCATAATACCAACGCAGACGGTGCTTATTTTGTAATAACAAAAGGAAATGTTGGATTGCCCAATGTGGCAGACGTAGAAACAGCACCTGAAGTTATAGGATACCAGAGAATTGGTGTGGCAGGAACGTACACTGTAGATTTTGTTTTAGATGAAACTTCAGAAATATGCATAGGAGAGGTGGCTACCATGAATGGAAATCTATTCTGTAATATAACCTCATGGTATTTAGGATTAGCTAATTAATGTCATTAATTGCAGTGAAATAATGTTTCTTTTATCAAAAAATAGAAGCTGACTGAATTTATTAAAATTACTAATCACTTTATTGAACTAAAATAATATTATTCTAAATGATTCTAATAATCCATCTTAGTCAATATATATACAGGATAGTGCAGGATGGATTAACAGAATTTTAACTTTTAATTTGATTAATAAATGTAGCTATTACATTTAACCTTTTTAAGGTTTATGCAATCGATAACCTTAAAAAACGACAACTAACTAAATTATTAACCAAAAACTAATTATCTATTTTCTAGAAGACATTCCTATTCCCTAAAATTCGGTTCAACCCCCGCAATTTTATTTTTTAACCACCTAAAATAAGTCAAACTATAATGAAGAAAATAATACGCTATTATTTGCTATTTTCACCACTTATCCTTTTTCTTACTAATTGTAGTAAAAAAGAAGTAGATGAGTATTATGCAAGACCTGATGATCTTGAACCTCCTATTTACCAGCAGCTTGAAGCTCAGGGTAATTTCCAGAATTTAATCAAACTTATCGAAATTGCAGGTTATAAAGATATACTTGGAAAAGCAGGTTACTGGACCATGATGGCTCCAAATGATGCCGCTTTTGAAGATTACTTTCAAGACCAGGGCATTTCAGATGTTTCAAGTATTGATTCGTTAACTGCTTCTAAAATTGTTAAGTATGCTTTAATTTATAATGCCTTTCGAACCGAACGTCTTTCAGATTATCAATCTAATATAGGCTGGGAAGAAGATTTGGCATTTAGACGTAGAACAGCATATTATGATGGTTTTCAGGAGAAAGTTGTAAATGGAACCCCTATGATTGTTGTAGGGTCTAATCGAAATAATGCTGCGGGGGGAGATCCTTATATTCCGGGAGATAATAATAATAAATACATCTCTTATTTTACTGAAGAATATATGAATGCAGCTTCACTTGGTAGCTACGATTATAATTTCTTCTTCCCGAATTCAACCTACACAGGATTTAATGTTTTAAGTGCAGAAACAGTTCAGGCTGATATCGTAGCAGAAAACGGTATTATTCATGAAGTAAGCAAGGTATCTTTACCGCCGTTAAATATCGATCAAAAATTAGAAGCAAGTCCTAATTATAGTTTGTTTAGGTCTTTATTAGAGAATAATTTAGTAAGTTATGTGTTCGACCAGGAAGCAACTACTACCTATCAAAACTTTACGCGTAATTCTGATGATGTTTATGTTAAGGTTTATGATCCGGCATTATCCTTTTCTCCAAATAACGAAAACTTCTTAAAAGTAACAGATAATGATGGGCAAAGCGATGCTTATACTTTAATTGTGCCGGAAAATGCGGTTTTACAAGAGTTTGTTGATGAGGTATTACTTAAAAATTATTCGTCTTTAGATAAATTACCAAAATACATTTTTGAAGATTTTATTAATGCTCACATGATTCAGGCTGCTGTTTGGCCTTCAAAAAAATCGGGATACAGTAATGCTTTAGAAGAAGATATTCGTATTGATATGGATGCCGACGTGATTGAAGCTAAGCTATTAAGTAATGGATTCTTTTACGGAACCAGTAAAATTCAGGAATCGAATCTGTTTTATAGTGTGTATACTTCTGCTTATCTAGATCCAGATTTTACATTGGCCACACGATTATTCAATGATGGTTCGGGTTATCGTGAGATAGCGAGTAATATATATAGTAACTATACGCTGTTCTTGCCATCGGATGAAGTGTTAATGAATCTAGGTTTCGATTATGATATTAACCGCTCAGAATGGGTATACGTGTCACCTGCAACAGGTAATGAAGTGCGAGGTAGTTTAGCACGTGCTCGAATTGCCAGATTATTATATAACGGTATTGTTCCTACACCAAATATGGAAATGAACGATTTGTCTGGTTCAGGAATTATTCGTTCTGGAGATTTCGATTTACCAGGAGAATACATTAAATGGGAGAATGGACAAGTGTTTGCGGCTGGTAATGAGGTGTTAGATAATAAAGTGAATATTTTAGGTTATGAAGATCAGCAAAATGGGCGTACCTATTATATCGATAATGTTTTGGAATTTAGTGAAGAATTTCAAGGAGTAGATTTAGCTGCATTGGCGGCTGAAACTGATTCTCAATATGCTTATTTCTTTGAATTTCTTAAAAGTTCAGGACTTTATGATGCAGCTGCAGGTTCAATTGAAGGCATAGAATTAGGAACGCCTTACACCTTTGTTATTCCTAGTAACACAGCTATTATGCAGGCTGTTATAGATGGTGTTTTACCAGGAGATACCACAACTGGAGCACCAAACTTTACACCAGCTAACGATACAGAAAAAGAAGGAATTGCTGCATTTGTGAAATACCATTTCCTTGCAACCCGTACAGCTTCAGATGATGGGTTAATCAACGGATTAACAGAAACCTTGTTTAAAACAGAGTTAGGAGAGAAAACCTATGTAAATATCGTTTCAGTACCAGGTGATTTAAGTTTTATTGATGCAGGTAATCGTATTGCAGATTATATTCCTTTAGAGAGTAATCATTTGGCAGACCGTACACTTATTCACTTAGTAGATAATTATCTTTTATACACGGAATAAAATGAAATATAATATAACCAACTTACTATATAGTTTTTCAATGGTATTGATTTTCTTTACTTCATTCCAATTGTCTGCTCAGGAACAGGTGGTACGAGGTCAGGTTATCGATGCCGGAACAAAAGAACCAATTTTAGGGGCAACTGTTATTGAACAGGATGTCGAGAATAGAACCGTAACGGGTGTTGTTACCGATTTTGATGGGAACTTCGCTATCCGTATAAAAAGCACGAGCAACAAATTAGTAATTTCAACTATTGGATATACTACACAAGCACTTGAAATTGGAGCTATAAGAGAATTTAATGTTCAATTAGTTGAAAAGGTAGAAGGCCTTGATGAAATTGTTATCACGGGTTCTAAAGGATCGGATGACGGACTTTTAAATATCGCCGACAGAAATTTAACCACCAGTGTGGTAACGGTAAAAGCAACCGATATACAAAACACGCAGGCAGCATCGATTGATGAAGCGCTTCAAGGGCGTGTTCCGGGTGTAGATATTACCGCAAATTCTGGTGATCCTGGTGCAGGGATGCAAATTAGAATCAGGGGGACATCTTCTATTACAGGATCTTCAGATCCCTTAATTGTGGTGGACGGGATGCCTTATGAAACATCTATTCCTGAAGATTTTAACTTCGGTACCGCCGATCAGCAGGGCTATGCAGCGCTTTTAAACGTAGCGCCAGCCGATATTGAAAGTATTACCATTTTAAAAGATGCCGCGGCAACTGCTATGTGGGGTGCGCGAGCAGCAGCAGGGGTTTTAATTATTAATACCAAACGTGGTTCAGTTGGAGCTCCAAAAATTGGTTACTCCTTTACTGGAACTGTTCAAAAAATGCCTAATACCATTCCAATGTTAAATGGTGATCAGTATTCCCAATTAATTCCTGAAGCTTATATGAATCGCACAGGAACACCACTTAATACATTGACAGTAAAAGAGTTTCAGTATGATCCGCAGGAAGTATATTATTACAAAAATTACGGAAACAATACCGATTGGGTAGATGCCATTTCACAAACTGGACTTACTGGAGAGCATAATATATCACTTCAAGGTGGAGGAGAAAGAGCTCGTTATTATTCTTCTGTTGGATATTATAACTCTAAAGGTGTAACGAAAGGAACTGCTTATGAGCGTATTAACGGACGTTTGAATTTAGATTATGTTGTGTCAGACCGTATCCGATTTAAAGCCGATATTTCTTATACGCATACCGATACTGATAGAAACTATGTTAATGGAACGAGTAACGGTGCTGACCGTATAAGAAGTGTAGCTTATGTGAAAATGCCTAATATGAGTATTTATGAATATGATGATTTGGGAGATATTACACCAAATTATTTTTCTCCAGCATCAAATATTCAAGGGCAATATTCGGGAACCTATAACCCGGTAGCTATGGCAGAATTTGCTACTAATAACCAGATTGGGGAACGTATTGTACCACACTTTAATTTAAAAGTTGATTTGGTTCCAGATCGTTTAATATCAACCTTTGATATTCAGTACGATTTTAACAGTACCAAAGCGAAATCGTTTTTACCACAAAATGCAACAGGTAGACCATTTACAGAAACAGTCGTAAATCGCGCTTCAGATGCTGATGTTGATGCCACTAGTATTACAACAAAAACAAATTTTATTTACACACCAAGTTTAGGCGAAAAACATAGTTTTCAATCTATTTTGTCATTACAGTCTAACGACTATCGGTATGAGTCACATCAAGCCTTGACGTCTAATACAGCGTCATCGCTATTAACCGATCCTTCGGTGCCTTCAAGAACGCAAAATTCAGATTTACAATTATATACGAATAATAGTCAGTCGAGAAACGTAGCGGCTTTAATTAATGCACAATATGGTTACGACGATCGTTATTTAATTAATGTTGGTCTTCGTGCCGATGGTAACTCTAAATTTGGTCCGGATAACCGATATGCTCTTTTTCCATCGGTATCTACACGTTGGAGAGTGTCTGCCGAGAAGTTTATGGAAAGTTTGGATTGGGTAGACGATTTTAGTGTGCGTGCCAGTTTAGGACAATCTGGTCGTGCACCACGTTACGACTACCGTTACTTCAATATTTATAGCAATTATGATGCACAATATTTAGGATTAAATGGTATTTACCCATCTAATATTCAGTTAAACAATTTGCGTTGGGAAACACTTACAGGTAAAAACTTAGGGTTTAATATTCAATTGTTCGATAAGCGTGTCATGATGGATATCGATTTGTATAAAAACAGAACTAAAGATCTTTTGTTTACAAACATTGATATCACAACTATTTCTGGGTACTCAAGTTTATCAGATCAAAACGTAGGGATTTTAGATAATCAGGGATGGGAAATTGGTTTATATACAACACCATTTAAAAATGATAAATGGACGATAGACTTCAATTTTAACATATCGAGAAACCAGAATATTATTCGTGAAATTTCAGAATTCTATCCAAACGAAAGCGGAAACATAGATCGTAATGGTGAATACAAGCGTTTCTTACAGGTTGATAACCCATTTGGTTCATTCTATGGATATAGATTTAAAGGTGTTTACCCTGATTTAGAATCTACAAAAGCCTTAGATGCAAACGGTAATGTAATTGTTGGACCAAATGGTCAGGAGGTTTATATGCGCTTTAATTATCCTAATATCGATTACACCTTCCAGCCAGGAGATGCCATTTATGAGGATATTAATAAAGACGGAAACATTGATAGTAGAGATATTGTGTATTTAGGAAACAGTAACCCTAAGTTCACAGGAGGTTTTGGACCGTCATTCTCATATAACAAGCAATTTAAATTACAGTTGTTCTTTACTTACCGTTTAGATTACGATATCATCAACGGTACCGATATGATAACCACGAATATGTATGGTTTCGATAACCAAAGTACAGCGGTGTTGTCACGTTGGAGAAATCCTGGTGATGTTACCGATATGCCTCGTGCAGTTTATAGGGGAGGCTATAACTGGTTAGGATCTAGCCGTTATGTTGAGGATGCCTCATTTTTAAGATTCCGTTCGGCTACATTCAGTTATAATTTTGGAAAGAACTTTTTAAAAGCTTTAAAATTAGATGACTTGAATCTGTATTTCACAGCAGATAATATCATGACGTTTACGACGTACCGTGGTCAGGATCCAGAAGTGAATATGCGAGGCGGCGATCCTTTTGGAATTGCCATCGATAATTCACGTACTCCACCAACAAGACGTTTCACTTTAGGACTAAGAACCAGATTTTAAAAACTAATTCAACATGAGAAAACATATAATATATAACCTAGTATTACTTGTAGCATTACTGACTCAGTCGTGCGACAGTTATCTGGATTTAAGACCGGAAAACGGAACGACTCGTGAAGAATTCTGGCAAACAAAAGAAGATGTTCAGGCCGCCGTTATAGGTATTTATTCAGGATTATTAAACACACCTGGATCAGGAACCACAATTGCAGAATACAGTTTTATGTATGGTGAGCTTCGAGGAGGTATGGTAGGTCCAGGCGCCTATTCAAGTGATGATCAACGTGATATTGTAACTTCTAATATTTTATCATCAAATAGCGTATCTTCATGGGCCGCATTTTATACGGTAATTAACTATTGTAACACGGTTATTGATTTAGCACCGGATGTATTGGCTTTAGACCCAACGTTTACACAAACACAATTAAATCAGTATCTATCTGAAGCTTTAGCCATCAGAGCCTATTTGTATTTTACTTTGGCAAGAACCTTTAGAGATGTGCCTTTAAAACTGGAAGCTACCTTATCAGATGACGATAATTTTCAGATACCAACATCAACTCAGGAAGTTGTTTTTGCTCAGGTGGTTACCGATTTAACAACCGCTTTAAATGCAGCAGTAGAAGATTATGGCGATAATGCCTCTAACAAAGGTCGTGTAACTAAAGACGCTATTAATGCGATGTTGGCCGATGTGTACTTATGGCAGGAAGATTATGTAAACGCTTTAGCAGCTACAAATCGAGTAATAGATGAAGGCTTGGGTTACGAATTAATTCCTGGAAGTACATCGTGGTTTACAACGGTGTTTGCTAGAGGAAATTCTACAGAAAGTATTTTCGAATTTCAATACACGCCTGAAAACAGAGGGCCTTTCAATGAGATATTTTTAAACCGTCCCGAGTATTTAGCTGAAGCTAGTGTTTTAGAAGACGTTTTTGGTTTAGATTTTGAAGATCCAGAAAATAAAGATGTTCGTGGTGAGCGAGCTTCGTTAGTACCAGGAACCAATGAGATTTATAAGTTTACAGGTTTAAATCAGGATCAACGTAAATCTAATCAAGAGTCCGACACACACTGGTTTGTTTATCGTTATGCCGATGTTTTATTAATGAAAGCAGAAGCCCTTAATGAACTTGATAGAGGAGAAGAAGCCTTAGAGATTGTTAATGAAATTCGCGAATCGCGTTTAGCCATCGATTTAACCAAGGAACAGGTTACAGGAGATGATAAGAATGGTGTACGCATGTATATATTAGCTGAACGTGCCAGAGAATTCGCTTTCGAAGGCAAGCGTTGGTTTGATGTACTTCGTAATGCCAGAAAAGATAACTATGCCAATATCGATATTATTATTGGTATTGCTATTGAAACAGCTCCTGCAAATCAACAACAAAGTATTGTAGCTAAGCTTAAGGATCCGAACAGCCATTATTTACCAATTAATCAATATGAGCTGTATACTAATAAAGCCCTAGTGCAAAATCCGTTTTACAAATAAAAAATTGTGTCATGAAAAATATATTCAAATTACCCAGTGTGTTAAGATTTGTGTGTGTGACCCTTTTTGCGGCGGTAGTTTTATTTAACTGCTCGGAAGAAAAGTTTAAAGAGTCCACTGATGAGACCTTGAATATCACAGAATTTTTAAGAGCCAATACCGAGGATTATTCACTATTCCTTGAAATTTTAGATATCACAGATTATGCTTCTTTTATGAATACGTATGGAACATATACTTTATTTCTGCCAACAAATGAAGCTGTAGAGGCTTACATGGCCGATTTAGGTGTGAGTTCTTTAGCAAGTATTCCTTTAAAAGATTTACAGGAATTAGCCAAATTGCATATTCTGGAACAAAAAATAGAAACCACCACCTTTACAGATGGTAAGATAGCGACGCCAAGTATGCAGGGGCAGTTTTTAATTACAGGAGCTGTAAATAGCGCCGATGGATCAAGTATTACCGTTAATAAATCGGCTAAAATATCGACGTCTAATATAGAGGTTGGAAATGGTATCATCCATGAGATTGATAAGGTGCTTCTTGTAGCAACAAAAACAGTTGCAGAAACCATAGAAAGTGACCCTTCGTTATCACTATTCACTGAAGCTCTTAAAGCTACAGGTTGGTTCGAAGAGTTAGATCGTCCAATTACTTATGTAGATAGTGTGCCTTCTTACTTAAGTGTTATTGCACAAACGAATGCGGTTTTCGAAGAGGCTGGTTTTAATAATTTAGATGATTTAAAAGCACGTTATAGCCATTTGGATGATCCTATGAATCCTGAGGATAGTTTAAACTTATTTGTGGCTTATAGAATCTCTCCAGGTTTAAATTATTTGGCCGATTTAGCCGTTACACCGGCATTATTAACAAAAGCTCCTTTAGAGGTTATAAGTATAAAGTTGGCTGCAGATAGTTTATTGATAAATGAAGAAACTTTTAATGGTATTCTAGAAAAAGGTGTGCAAATAGATAGAGATCCTAGTGATGAAACTGCAACAAATGGTGTTGTACATCAGGTAAAAGCAAATTATTTTATAAAGAAACGTTTACCTGCACCAGTATACTTTGATTTGGCTGATCAGCCTGAATTCAGACAATTAAGTTCTGTGTTTAGAGTGCCTGGTATGTCTGCTTCACTTTCAAATGCCGAATTAGCAGATGTAACCTGGGAAGGATCGCCTAGTGTTACATACGTGTGTAATAGTTTAGGAAGTTCAAGCAGGCCGGGATGGCACGGCGATTTTCTTGATATTTTACGTCTACGTGATGGTTATATCAATAACATTGAATTTACAACGCCTGTCATTATTAAAGGGCAGTATAAAGTTTGGGTATCCTGGCGTCAAAATAGTAGAGCTCCTAATGCCGTTCGTACTTATTTTAACGATACACAGTTAGCCAGAACTTTTAATATGCAGGAATATGGAGATAGTGGTACACCAGAGCGTGTATTAGAATCGCAAGGGTACAAGCGCCATATTTCACCATTCACGTCAAGATATAACTGTAGACTGGTAGGTGTGATAAATGTTGAAACGACAGGTAGACATAAAATTATGTTTCAGTCTTTAGCATACGCTGGAGGGAATAGCTGGCTAGATGTTGTGGAATTCAGACCGGTAGATATGGATCAGTTATATCCAAAGTTTGAAGCAGGAGGCGATGGATTAATCTACGAATAAAAAGAAAACTATTAACTAAACTAATCCAATAAGGATGAAGATCATTATAAATAAATATTCAAAAGCTATATTAGCAAGTTTATCGCTTTTAGCCGTAGTGTCATGTTCCGATCCATGGGACGACCATGCTAAAAGTTCAGACGATAACTTAAAACAGAATTTAGGAGAACGCCTGACGAGTATTTCTGAAACTTCAGAATTTGGTAAGCTGTTAACCGAAACGGGCTACGATAGAGTTTTAACAGGTACTAAAACTTATACAGTCTGGGCACCAACCAACGCTGCTATGGCAGCAGTGCCAGCCAGTGAATTAGCGAACTTAGAAAGTAAAAAACTATTTGTTAGTAATCACATTGCGCTTACATCTGTAGGTTCTGTGTCTACTCAGGACACGGTAACAGTACAGATGATGTCTAATAAATATCTTGAATTTATTGGCGGAGAGGTAATGGATGGGGCACCGGTGGTTACGCCTGATCAGTATACCTCTAACGGACTTTACCATATTGTAAGTGATGCTTTGGTGCCAAGATCAAACATTTGGGAATACATAAAAAGTATGAATGGTAGCAACGCCATGAGTACGTATTTGGTTTCTCTTAATGAGTTTAATATTTACCCGTCAGATAGTACGGCAAAAGCTACAGCTGAAGCAATATCACCAGCTATTATATATTCAGATTCACTAACAAATTCTTATTTAAGGAATGTCTATAATCTGAATAATGAAAAGAATAAATACACCTTCTTTTTATTGGAAGATGATGCCTATAATGCTGAAGTTACAAAGTTAGAGCCTTATTTAACCAAAAGTAACGCCGATTCTACAACAACTTATGCAAGTTATTTTAACGTTAGAGATTTTGCGTTTCATAAATCAGTATCACAGGAAAATCTTCCAGATACATTGGTCTCTCGGTTTGGAGTAAAAGTACCGATTGATAAAGACAATATCATTGAACAGGTTAACTTAAGTAACGGTGTGTTATACGTTATGAGTTCGATGGATGTACCTCTTGAAACGCGATTGTTAACCACACAAATTGAAGGCGAACGTCCTGTAGGATTTAGTCAGGGCGATAAGCGAGGTAATACATTTTACAGAGAAAAAGAAGACTTAGATGGAGTAGCTTTCGAAGATATTATGGTGCAAAATCACGGTGTACCATTATTCACGATCTATTATAGGGCACCCGATTTGTACAGTACAACCTATAAAGTGTATTGGAGAGCGATAAACGATATTCAGTCTAATACGTTTCAGCAACGTGTACGTATTGGAGGTGGATTTAATGAATTGGGAGAATTTGTAGACGAAATAGCAACGCTTAATTATACCGATGTGGCTCCTAATGTTTATGATGAAGTTTATGTAGGTGAATTTTATATCGATCAGTTAGGCAGTATAAACAATGAATTGATTTCACTGATTGCTGCCAACTCGGCTTCTAATGGGGTAAACACACTAACCTTAGATTATATAAAACTAGTACCAGTTATTAAATAATGTCTTTTAAACCAACTATTATGCTCAAAATATTTAAACTAACCGGTCTACTTTGTGTACTTCTATTGGGTGGGACTATGGGTCATGTATATGCGCAGGATGCAGAATCTAATGCGGCCAGTGCCCAGACCAGCAAAGGTATCGAAATAAAAGGCCTTATTAAAAACGCAAAAACAGGGGAAGGAATTCCAGGTATCAATATTGCTGTAAAGGATTTTTCAGCGGCTATTTCTGATGATCAAGGGAACTTCTCTATTAATGTACCGCATTTAAACGCTTTATTATTGTTAAGTGGCGAAGGGTATCAAACCAAAGTAGTGCCTTTAAACAACCGAGAAAGTGGTGTGGAAATTAATCTTTTCGAAGAAAATTATTCTCAGTTTTATCAAACAGCAAATATCCCTAAAGGTAAAAACGTACAGTTTGAAAATACTCAGGCTGCAAATGTTTTAGACTTTGAAAAGGACCAGTGGGGTAACCCGGTAAACCAGTCTGTTGGTAACTTTTTACAAGGAAGAATAGCAGGTCTTAACAGTGTAGGTAAATCTGGTGTTCCTGGAGCGGGTGCTTATTTAACCCTTAGAGGTTTTAATTCGCTGTATGCCACCAATCAACCCTTAATTGTTGTTGATGGCATGGTATACGACGATGAAGATTACGGTTCAGGAATCCTTCAATATAACAGTTCGTCGCCTTTAGCAATGATTGATGTTAAGGATATCGAGGATATCACGGTCTTAAAAGACGGATCATCAATTTATGGGGTAAAAGGTGCTAATGGGGTAATTATCATTACAACCACACGTCCAACTGAGGTAACCACAAAAATCGATTTTACCATGTACAGTGGGATGAACGAAGATCCTAAGCAAATGCCAGTAATGCGTCCTTGGGAATTCAGACCGTATTTATCACAACTTATGGCATCTCGTGGTGATAGCCAAGGGCAAATAGCCAGTATGCCATGGATGAATGATAATCCGCAAAGCGGAAATTATTATGCCTATCATAATAATACCAACTGGCAGGATCAGGTGTTTAAAAGCAGTACTAACCAGAACTACTTTTTAAAGATTCGCGGTGGGGATGATATTGCTAAGTATGGTATCTCGATAGGGTTTCTTAACAACGAAGGTGTTTTAGGAGAATCTGATTTAAAACGTTACAGTACACGATTAAATGCCGCCTTACGTTTAACCGATAAATTGTCGGTAGATGCGAACCTGTCGTTCATCTTTAATGAAGAAAACCAATACGATCAGGGACCAGCTTATAAAACCAGTCCTTTACACTTAGCGCTTACCAAGTCGCCATTTACAGCAACTAATGTATTCGATGCTCAGGGAGATGAGTCTCCTAACTTATCAGATGTGGATATGTTTAATATTGGTAACCCTTTATCGATTATTGAAAATGGTATCGGTATCAATAAAAACTACCGTTTCTTCGGTAATTTAAACTTCGATTATGTAATAAGTAACAACCTGAAAGCGAATTTAATTATCGGGTTAAATTACAACAAAGAGCGTGAGCGTTTCTTTATTCCAGATTTTGGTGTGGCCGATATTACTTTGCCTACAGCCATCGCAGGAAACCGCAGTGGTAGTGAGGTACAGCGTTACTATTCATTATTTACCGACGCGTATTTATCGTACAACAAAAGCATCGATTTTAAACATAATTTCGATGTGCGTTTAGGTTCGCGTACCCAGTCTAATGAGTCTGAAAGCGACTTAGGGTTAGGTTATAACTCGGCAACCGATGACTTTACAACGGTAGGTTCAGGTAGTAACCTGTTACGTTATGTTGGTGGGCAGTTAGGCGACTGGAAATGGGTAAACAACTATCTAAGCTTCAACTATAACTACGTAAATAAATACTTTTTCACCTTAAACACAGCTTATGATGGCTCAAGCCGTTTTGGGGAAACCGTGCATTTTGCACCAATGGGATCGGCATCGGCAGCCTGGTTAATTTCTTCAGAAGGCTTCTTGAAAGATTCTAAACTTATCAATCTTTTAAAATTAAGAGCTTCAGCAGGTGTTAGTGGAAATGATGACATAGGAAACTATACCGCTCAACAACTGTATGTATCTCAAAATTTATTAGGGATGCAAGGTTTAGTAAGAGGCAATATTGGTAATCCGGATTTAAAACACGAAACGGTAACCAAGTATGATTTAGGATTGGATGTGGCTTTATTTAACGAACGATTAAACGCAACATTCGATGTGTATTCAAATAAAACCACCGATATGATTACCTATGAAACCACAAACACCACTTCTGGTTTCGATTATATGGTAAGCAACAGTGGAAGCATGCGTACGCAAGGGTTTGATTTAGGTTTAAACAGCCGATTAATCAATTCACCAAACGTACAGTTTGATTTAGGGGTGAATGTAGGCGCTTATGAAAACAAAGTTTTAAACATTCCTAACGAGCGTATCATTACAAACTTTGGAGGTGCAACTTATATCACTCATGAAGGATTGGATGCTAATTTATTTTACGGGTATCAGGCTAACGGAGTCTATAGCACAACAGCAGAAGCTAACGCTGCTGGATTATCACGTCGTTTAGACAACGGAACTTTAGTGCCTTTTGGAGGTGGAGATGTGATTTTTGAAGATTTAAATGGTGATAAAATTATTGACGAAAAAGACCGTAAGATTATTGGAAATCCAAACCCGGATTTAACAGGTAGTGTTAATGCCAATTTAACTTTTAAAAGATTTACCATATCTGGTTTATTTAACTTCTCTGTAGGTAATGATTTATACAATGGAGTTCGTCGTAGCTTAGAATCTATGAGTGGTTACGATAACCAGAGTATTGCGGTGAATAACCGTTGGGTAGCTGAAGGTCAGGTTACTAATATTCCAAAGGCAACCTGGGGAGACCCAATGGGTAATGCTTCATTCTCAAGCCGATGGATTGAAGATGGTTCTTATTTAAGATTAAAAACCCTAATGGTGTCTTATGATGTAGAGCTAGACTCAAACTTTGTGAGGTATTTAAAATTATATGCCAGTGGAAACAACTTGTTTACCATTACCGATTATTTAGGATTCGATCCAGAGTTTAGTGCTACGTCTTCAATTTTCGGACAAGGAGCAGATATAGGGCTTATTCCACAATTTACGACTGTTCAACTAGGATTACGCTTAGGATTGTAATGAAATTAATTTTAGAGAAAAACATGAAGACAATGATAAATATAACTAGAAACAGAGTCGCAATAGGAGCTTTAGCGGCGCTTATAAGCTTCACCTCTTGTCAAGATTATCTAGATGTAGAACCTAAAGATAAATTAAACAGCGATCAAGTGTATCGTGACGTTTTTGATGCCGATGCTGCAGTAGTTGGGATTTACGGTAAATTTATGGGACTGGCTAAAAAGCATATTATTCTTAATGAGCTTAGAGCCGATTTAATGAGCCCGACAGATAATGCCGATATGTATCTGCAACAAATAAGTGAGCATGCGGTAACAGCCGATAATCCGTATGCAAATCCTAAAGATTTTTATGAAGTTATTAATAACTGTAATGACGCCCTTAAAAACTTTAAGATCATGGCCGATGAAAACAAAATGGATCAAGGTGAGTTTAACGAACGTTATTCAGATATTGGAACACTTCGTAGCTGGTTATACCTTCAGTTAGGGCTGCATTATGGTGAAGTGCCTTATATTACCGAACCGATATCTAGTATAGATGATGTTCAGAATGAAAATCTGTATCCCAGATTATCGCTTACAGAACTTATTAATGAGTTAGTAGATTTTACCGAAGGCTTACCATACACCAGCCCTTACAGTGCTAATAGTACTTTAGTGATTGATGTAGACGGTTATAACACTGCTAAATTCTTTATCAATAAAGAATGTTTATTAGGTGATTTACAACTTTGGGCTAATAATTATACGGCTGCGGCTTCACATTATAAAACAGTAATGGAAACAGCTAGCACTAGCGGAAGTGATTCAGAGAGATATGATGTTTATCGTGTTAAATGGGCTGAAATTGCAAGTAACCAAGATTTAGCTGTAGGATATATTAGATATTCAGAACAGGATGCCAGATCATTGGTAAATAGTAATAGCTTAGGATGGCGCTCTATGTTCGCCAGAGAAAAAGATGCTTTGTGGAATACAGAGTGGATCTGGTCTTTACCGTTTGATAGTAATTTTGCGCCAGAAAATCCGTTTATAGATTTATTCTCTAATCAAGGTGGAGAGTATCTTGTAAAACCTTCTCAAAGTGCAATGCAAAAATGGGAAGATCAAGTTCAAAGAAATGGATTTACATATGATGCCCGTGGTCCAAAGTTTTCATACAATATGATTAATGGACAACCGGTAATTATGAAATATCTATTTAAATACATTGATACAGATTCACAATTACCATTCGATGTGTTTCAAACAGGAGGAGACTGGTTTTTATACCGTGCAGCAACATTACATTTAAGATATGCCGAAGCAGCTAACCGTGATAACCAACACAAAATAGCCGATGCACTTCTTAATTTTGGTATACAAAATGCTTATACCGTTGCAGGGGTGACCGATGTTACAGATATTGAACAAACGCATCAGCCATTTCCTTACGATTTTGATGCTAGACAAGGAGATTTTCCATTTTTCAGAGGAAACTGGTATCGTAATACAGGATTACGTGGAAGAGCCTATGTTGAACGTGCCCAAGTTATGGGAGATAGTTTAACATCAATTGAAAATAATTTAATAAAAGAAAGTGCTTTAGAACTGGCTTACGAAGGAAACCGTTGGGGGGATTTAGTACGTGTAGCTTTACGTCGTAACGATCCTGCGTTTTTAGCAGACAAAGTTTACGATAAGTTATATAAAGATGGTAACCCAAAAGCTGCCGAAGTTAGAAGTAAACTTATGAGTACCGATAATTGGTATTTACCATTTGTTTGGAAGGAAGACGAATAGAATTTTAATTGTTTTATTAATATTTGAGTTTAAACTCTAAGGCTTTTTAGTCTTAGAGTTTTTTTATAAATATTATTTAAACGTATTAATTAAAGTTTTTTCAAAAGCAGACCATTTCTCATACCCATCTTCGTTTAGGTGTACCCCGTCAGTAGTCAATTCTTTAATTAAATCACCATTGCTATCAACAAATTCAGAATATAAATCGATAACCTTGTAAACGCCTTTACTTTCAAAAGCCTTTATAAAGTTGTTAGTCGTGATAATATCATCTTTTAAAAATGAGCGTCGTGTAGGTAAAATGGTTCGAACATAAATAATTGTTTCGGATGATTTTCTACGGATTTCTTTAGAAATTTTTAGAATATTTTTTGCTATGTATTTGGTTGAGGGTACCATTTTTATGTATTTGAATCTTTTATCGGTATCTTCATAATGAAGACTGAATAAATCGTTTATGCCAATAAGAATAAAAACAGTTTTAGGTTTATAGTAAGTGATTTCATCTAAACGCTTTAAAACGCCATCGGTAACATCGCCGGCGATACCACGATTATTGATACCAACGCTATTAAATTTCTCATTCCAATCTCTACCTTGTTCAGTAATGCTATTTCCTAAAAAAACAATGTTGCCAAATTTCAGAGGATTGCTTTTAAAATGCTTTATGCGTTGTTTATAGTGTTCTTGAGTCCAATTATTATGGTATTTTGAAGTAATTTCTCTATTCGGATATAGCTTATTTATATAATTAAAAGACTTATTGAGATTAGATTGTGCAGTAACATAAAGTGTTGTTACTAAAAACAGAAGGTTTAGTAAGTTGGTTTTGTGGTGAATCATTAAAAATATTTTTTGACTAAAATATTAGTCCTATCGTAAAGATCCATCATGTACTATTCTGAAAACGAATCTTTTTATACAGAATTTCGTTCAATATATTCAAAAACGTTTTTTACTTTTTCCTTTTTATCATTCAAAACAAGATAAGCAGCTGTCTCTCCCATAGCTTTAAAATGCGTGCTAACCACATTAATTCCTAAAAGATCTTTAAGCGGGGTATCGTTGTAAGAAATGATTCCTATATCCTTACCTAAAGTTAGATTTTTGGCTCGTACCTGACGTACTAAATTTACTAAGTCGTGCTCTTCAATAATGATGTAGGTATCTCGACTATCCAAATCCATATCATCATAAATTTCATTTAAAATCTCAAAATCAAAATTAAACTTCGAACAGAATTTTCTAAAGCCATGAACAATACGTTGTGGATAGGGATACACCGATTTTGAAGGGTATACCAATACAAGTTTATCGTATTTTTTTAGTTTATCGACTCCTTTTTTTAAGGCTTCATAAATATCCTCCTGAAAATCCTGATAAACGGCGCCGTAATTACCTTTAATTTCCAGTTTGTTGTTGTCTAAAATAATAAGCTTGTCTTTTGGCACTTTGTTTAAAACATCCTGAACCATATTGGTAGCACTAATATGGTTAGAATCATCTGTTTTAAAGTGAGGCATGATCACATAATAATCGTAAGCACCAAGGTTACGCTCCAAGGTTTTAGCAAAGATGGTTTCTTCACAGTGGTAGACCGACAAGGTAACAATACTGTTCATGCCCAGGCTGTTTACAAAAGAATTGTATATCATCATTTTGTATGAGCTTAGCTTGTTAATCATGAAGAAGATTTGCTTTTTAGAAATCAAATCTGTTTTTGCGGTGTAATAGCCTTTTCCCTTTACTGAGATAATAACCTTTTGTTCTTTTAGTTGTTTATAGGCTTTCTCGACGGTGTCGCGAGATAGATAGCAGGATTCACTAAGTTCATTGATAGAAGGGATTTTTTCTCCAACTTTTAATTTACCCTTTGAAATATCATTAATAATGGAATCGACAATTTGCTTGTACTTTGGTACACGAGACGATTCATTAATTTTTATTTCAATTTGTTGAGACATAAAATGAATTGCTATAAATTAAAACTCTGTTTGAAAGGGTTGATAGCAAAATTAGCATAAAAATATAATTGAAGTAGTGTTCTGCCGGGTTTTTTAAGGATTTACAAGGTTTTGTGTTTATATATTATGAAGTTCAAAAAGATAGTAAATCATAAGTTATAAAATATGCAAGAATAATTTCGTGTAAGTACAGGACACTAAACTTTTTGTAATCGATTATATTTACGTTTCACAACTTAACTAAACTATGAACCACATTAGACTTAAAGTGCTTATTTTATTAAGCATCTTCACTATTTCCTGTCGTCAAAAAGAAACATCGGAAAATAAGGAATTAACCTCTTCAGAAAGCTTTATTCCTGATTGGGTAAATAAGGTAGGAGCCACACCTTTTGAGAATAAAAAGGAACTATTTTATGTTAATGATTATGGGGCAATTAATGATGGCGAAACACTAAACACTCAAGCCATCCAAAAAACTATTGATGCTTGTGCTCAAGCCGGTGGAGGTATAGTAACGTTTAAACCCGGTGAATACTTATCTGGTTCTGTTTTTATTAAAAGTGGAATAGATTTTATCGTACCAAAAGGTGCTATCATAAAAGGAAGCGAAAATATTAAGGATTACATAGAAATTGATACGCGTGTGGCTGGTATTGAAATGGTCTGGCCTGCAGCTTTAATCAATATTGAAAATGAGAGTAATGTTGTTCTTGGAGGTGAAGGTGTTATCGACGGACAAGGAAGAGTGTTCTGGGATTACTACTGGGATTTAAGAAAAAACAATTACGAACCCCGAGGGCTAAGATGGATAGTCGATTACGATGCCAAACGCCCGCGAACTGTATTGGTTCAAAATTCTAAAAATGTATTTGTAAAAGATTTGAATTTACAACGCGCTGGATTCTGGACGGTTCAGGTGTTGTATTCTGAATATATTACCGTTGATGGATTGAAAATTAGAAATAATATCGGAGGTCATGGCCCAAGTACCGATGGCATTGATATCGATTCGTCAAAATGGATTTTAGTGCAGAATTGTGATATTGATTGTAATGATGATAATTTTTGTTTAAAAGCAGGTCGCGACTGGGACGGACAACGTGTTAATAAGCCAACCGAATATGTAGTGATTAAAGATTGTATTGCCCGACAAGGAGCAGGGTTGTTTACTTTAGGAAGTGAAACTTCAGGAAGTATCCGTCATGTATATGTTTCCAATATAAAAGGTTTGGGAACAAAGAATGGATTGAATATTAAGTCGGCAACTAATAGAGGTGGTACTGTTGAAGATATTTATTTAGAGCATATTAAAATGGATAGCGTTCGTACCTTTATGCAAGTAGGTATGAACTGGAATCCTAATTACAGCTATTCAAAATTACCTGAAGGATTCAATAAGGATTCGATACCAGAGCACTGGAAAAAAATGTTAGAAAAAGTAGATCCGGAAAAGGGAATACCAACTTTTAGAAATATTACTTTAAATGATATTCATGTTGAAGGAGCAGGAACTGCAATCAACGTTAATGGTTTAGAACAGTCAGTAATTGATAATATCACCTTAAATAATGTATTTATTCAGGCACAAAAGGCAGGCAAAATTAATTACAGTTCGAATTGGACAATTAATAACGTGAAAATTATGGCTGATGGAGGGGCGCATGTTGAATTAGAACATACGACAAGCGTAGATTTATCACCTTCGGTTTATCAGGCAAATCAGGAATAATTTCAACTAAACCAAAACCAGGTAAGACATTAAATGAATGTATTCAAATCTAAAATAATCCATGTTGGTTTATGTTTTTTTGTTGGTGTATTAAGTCAATTATCAGCTCAAGAAAATAGTAGTTACCAATCAACCTCAAGAAAAATTCACTATCTCCCTGAAGGTGAAAATTTCATCTTAAAAAATGGAACCAGAAAATTTAACAGGGCCCTCTATGGAACCAACACAGGTTTTAGGGTAGAGGCAGGCGATTTGCCGGAGTTTGCCATGTATATGCTAGGTATGGGAGGTAATTTTAGATTAGGAATTATTTCAGAAACATCCGGTAAGTGGCTTACCGAAAGCGATTCTATTGTTTCAAAATATATTCCGGGCACTATGATTTATGAAGTTCGAGATGAATGGCTTCATAATGGAATAATTAAATTAGAAGTTGCTGCTCATGCGGAAAATGAAGGCATGTTGCTTAAAGTTGAAACTGAAAATATTCCTGAAAGCATACAATTGGTTTGGGCATTTGGAGGAGCGACAGGAAAAAAGTTTCATCGTGATGGCGATATAGGAGCTGATCCCGAATCGGTATTTTATATGCATCCGGAGTATTGCGTTAATAATCAGTATGAATTTAAAGATGATGCGTTTTTATTGCATTACGGTTCTGAAAGCAACAAGCAGAAAACGGGCAATAACAGAACAATTACAGGTTATTTTCCAGAGTCAGAATTAAAACTTGTTGAGGCCAATTTAAGCGCAAATCCTAAAGAGTTATGGCAATCTTCAGTAAAAGAATTACCGGTTATTATTGGTCGCATGCCTTTAAAAAAGAGCAATACTTTATATTGGAAACTGGAGAATGATTCGGTAACAACCAAAACAAGTCAAAAACAAATTGCAACAGCTTTTATTGAAGCTTTAAATAAAGTTGAACAGTTACGTTCGCGAGTAATTTTAAAAACGCCGGATCCATTCATTAACACCCTTGGTAGGGCTTTAGCAGTTGCAGCTGACGGTATTTGGGAAGCTCCAGCCTATTTGCACGGCGCAGTGGCCTGGCGTATGCATTTAAATGCCTGGCGGGGTGCTTATGTAGCGAATCCGTTGGGATGGCACGATCGCGCCAAATCACATTTTGAAAGCTACGGAAATTCCCAGGTTTTAGAACCGGAAACAGGTCCTGTGGTCCTAGATAGTTCCAGAAATTTTGCCAGACAAAAAGAGGTATTGGGTACGGCCATGTTCAGTCGTGGTTATATAAGTCGTAGACCAAATAATAATACCATAGCGCATCATTACGATATGAATTCGGTGTTTATAAATCAGTTGTTACGCGGTTATCAATGGACGGGCGATTTAGATTTTATGAGGAAAATGTGGCCGGTAGTTCAGCGTCATTTGGCTTGGGAAAAACGTAATTTCGATGCCGATAACGACGGACTTTACGATGCTTACGCGACCATTTGGGCAAGCGATGCTTTGCAATATATGGGCGGTGGCGTTACGTATGCATCGGCTTATAATTATTCGGCAAATTTGTTGGCAGGGAATATTGCCAAACTTTTAGGAGAAGATGAAACCGCTTATATGACTGAAGCAAAGCATATAAAACAGGCGATAGATAAAAAGTTATGGGTTTCTGAAAAGGGCGTTTTTGCCGAATATAAAGATTTATTAGGAAATCAATTGCTTCATGATTATCCGGGTATCTGGACCATTTATCATGGTTTAGATGAAGGCATTGCCAATGAGTTTCAGTCTTACCAATCCTTGCGTTATATCGATACTGAAATTCCGCATATTCCCGTAAAAGCTGAAGGCTTACCCCAAACCGATTTAGAATTGATTTCAACTACCAATTGGCAACCATATACGTGGTCTGTTAACAATGTGGCTTTGGCGGAAAATTTACATGCTGCATTAGCATATTGGCAGGGAGGAAGATCTGAAGAAGCTTATAAGCTTTGGGAAAGTGCCTTAATTGAAAGCATGTATCTTGGGGCTTCACCAGGTGGATTTCAACAATTATCGTATTACGATGCTATTCGAGGTGAATTATATCGCGATTTTGCCGATCCCATTGGTATGGCAGCACGTTCGTTAGTGGAAGGCTTGTTTGGAATAAATCCTGACGCTATTCAGAATACCCTGTTTATAAAACCGGGACTTCCAAAATCTTGGGATAATGCGTCTTTACAAATTCCGGATATCAGTATAGATTTTGATAAAAACGATGAGGTCTCAGAGTTTAAAATCGATTCCAAGTTTGTTAAAGAAATGAAATTGAATTTGGAAGTTAATGTTTATAACTCAGGTGTAGAATATGTTGAAATTAATGGAGAGAAGCTTGATTGGAAATTCAATGAAAATGCCATTGGAACACCTAAATTAATCATTGAAAGTCCGCACCAAAAAAGTTATCACATAAAAATTAAATGGAAATCAGGTACTTTGGAACAACCTGTTTTTGAGTTCTCAGGAAAGCAGGGTGATATTAAATTGTTTAAAACTGAAACAGCAGAAATCCTTCAGATATTTAATCCGCAGCAGGCCATTTCAGAAGTGAGTAAAAGTCAACATCAGTTGAAGTTTAAAATTGAATCAGAAGAAGGCAATATAACTTTATTTGTTCAATTAAAACAAAACGACCTCGTTTGGTGGCAACCTGTTCATTTGAATGTTTCTAAGAATGAAACTGAATCCAGATTCCAGAATTGGGATGAAAAATTTTCTAAAGACACCAATTTTGAAACGATAGATTTACAGGGTGTTTTCAATAGTAAAGTCATCGATATTTTTGAAGAGAAATATTTAAGTCCGCGACCTACATCGCCAACCTTACAGTTACCAACACAGGGTATTGGAAATTGGTGTTATCCATACCTAAAACCGGAAATTGATGATTCAGGTTTGCGTAAAAATGCAGGCGAAAACAACACGATTATTAGTCCGCAGAACATTCCATTTTTAACACCATCAAATGTCAATCTAAACAATATTGCTTTTGTGTCTCAATGGGATAATTTTCCAAAACAAATTGAAATTCCGCTTGGCGGACAAGCTTCTCATGCCTATTTTATGATGGCCGGAACCACCAACCCGATGCAAAGCCGATTTACAAATGGAGAAGTGATTGTAAATTATACCGATGGCACTTCGGAAACTCTTCTTTTAAAAAACCCAGAGAATTGGTGGCCTATCGAGCAGGATTATTTTGTAGACGGTTTGGCTTTCACAACCGATGCCCCAAAACCTCCGCGAGTGTATTTTAAAACTGGTGAAATTACCCGAGATTTTAAAAATTTCACCCCCATAAAAGGGTTTAGTGATTATGGTGTAGATGGTGGGGCCGGAACCATTTTAGATTTACCTTTAGATGATTCCAAGACTTTAAAAAGCTTAGAATTGAAAGCTGTTGCCAACGATGTTGTTATTGGGTTAATGAGTATCACTTTAATACGTCAATAAAATGAAAAGGAAGGAGTTTTTAGCGACAGGCATTTTAGCGTCTTTAGGAAGTTGCCTTCCTGCGTTTGGAGATGATTTAAAATGGTTGAATCAGGAACCCAAATTATCAGATTTTGAAAAGCGATTGTCCCCGGTTGGCAGAGCCTTAGAGTTCGAAGATTATTACGTTTGGTGCAACAGCCCTATTGAAGCACCAAACGGTAAAATTCATGTGTTTTTTTCTCGATGGCCAAAAGCTAAAAGTATGAGCGGCTGGACACATGCTTCGGAAATTGCACATGCGGTCGCCGATAAGCCAGAAGGGCCGTATACGTATGTAAGTACAGTTTTAGCTCCACGTGGCGAAGGATTTTGGGATGCTACAACGTGCCATAACCCTAGTGTTCATTTTGTAGATGGTAAGTATGCCCTTTTTTTTATGGGGAATTCTAATGGAAAGTTAGATACACAACGCATTGGATTGGCTACGGCCGATTCGCTTTATGGACCCTGGAAACGACCTGATGAACCGCTTTTGTTGCCTGGAAATGAAGGTGAGTGGGATGACCATTGTACTACCAATCCATCATTTTTTAAACATCCAAATGGAGAATATTGGCTATATTATAAATCTTTTGATACGGAAGGCTACATTCATCCTAAGTTTAAAATTAGAGGCAACAGAAAATATGGATTAACCATTTCTAAATCGCTTGAAGGACCTTATGAGAAATATGAAGGAAATCCAGTTATAGATTTTCATACTATGGGCAATAATGAACAATGCGAAGATGCTTTTACTTGGTATGATGGAAATATGTTTCATATGCTGGCTCGAGATTTAGGTGTGTATGGTATTGATAAGGGACTTTATATGAGTTCTCGAGATGGAAAACATTGGTCTGAACCTCAAATAGGCTATCAGGAGTTAAGTAAATATATTCAGCAACCACCAGCTCCAAAACATTTAAATCGGTATGGTAGAGCTGAGCGTCCGCAAGTATTATTTCAAAATGGGAAACCGACTTATTTGTTTACGGCTTCACAAGGAGGGAAATATGAAACAGCTTCAGCTTTTATTTTTAAAATCAACTAAACCAAAATATAGAATGAAAAAACACAACTGGATTTACCTCTTAACTTTTGTTTGTATAATAATGTATTCATGCAAAGAAAAAGCAGAGTCATTAGTAGAAAAAATAGACCGTAAGGCGCTTGTAACAAGGCATAATGTTAAAATAACGAAAGTAGATACTTTAGGATCTTTAAACGTTGGAAATGGAGAGTTTGCTTTTACAGTAGATGTTACAGGATTGCAGTCTTTTCCAGAATATTATCAAAACGGGGTACCTTTAGGAACGCAATCAGAGTGGGGTTGGCATACGTCTCCAAATACTGAAAACTATGAGTTTAATGAAACGTTAAAAGGCTACAATTTTAACGGAAATCCGGATGCGCTTTATGCAATCCAAAATAGAGAAGATGAGCGTAAGAATGATGCTGCCGATTATTTCAGAGCAAATCCTCATCGTTTACAGTTAGGGAATGTAGGTCTGGAAATATTAAAGACTGATGGAACTTTAGCTTCTCCAGAAGATTTAAAAGATATCAATCAGGAGTTGAATTTATGGGAAGGGAAAATTGAGAGCAAGTTTACCATTGAAGGCATTCCGGTTAAAGTGATAACCTATGGTGATGGTGAAAAAGATGCTATTGCTGCAAAAATTGAGTCTCCTTTAATTTCAGAAGGACGAATTAGATTGAAATTCAGATTTCCATACCCAACCAACGAATTTGCCGATCGAGGAACGAATTACGAACATAACGATTTACATGAAACAACAGTATACAAAGAGTCTGATAAGAGTTTTACATTTAGCAGAAAGTTAGACAATGATGTCTATTCGGTGCAGGCTTCATTAAATGCAGAAGGAAGTGTAACTGAGGTTGCTCCCCATTATTTTACCATTCAACCACAAGCTGAAGATAGTTTTGAGGTAGCTGTTGAGTTTAATTCGGAAGAGCCAAAAGAGACTTTAAATTTTACTGAAGTTCAAACGCATAGTATTGCGGTTTGGGAGACATTTTGGCAATCGGGAGGCGCAGTCGATTTTTCGGAGTGTACCGATCCAAGAGCTTTTGAAATTGAGCGACGCGTAGTACTTTCACAATATTTAACGCGCTCGCAATGTGCGGGGCATTATCCGGTTCAGGAAACAGGGTTAACCTATAACAGTTGGTTTGGGAAACCACATATGGAAATGTATTGGTGGCACAGTGCGCATTATCCCTTATGGGGAAGAACTGAATTTTTGGAGAAAAGCATAGGCTGGTATTTTGATGCTTATAATAAAGCCAAACTTATTGCTGAACGACAAGGTTATAAAGGCGTGCGTTGGCAAAAAATGACTGATCATGATGCCGATGAAGCGCCGTCTAATGTCGGGTCGTTTTTAATCTGGCAACAACCGCATGTGATTTATCTGGCGGAGTTGATTTATAGAAATAATCCAATAAAGGAAAACTTAGAGAAATATCAGAAATTGATATTTTCAACAGCCGATTTTATGGCGTCGTACCCTAATTACGATGAGGAAAACGACCGCTATATTTTAGGAAAAGGTGTTATTCCAGCTCAGGAATGTTTTAATAAAATAGAAACCTATAATCCTCCGTTTGAACTGGCGTATTGGAAATGGGCTTTAGAAAAGGCACAACAATGGCGTGAACGTTTAGATATGGGAAGAGACCCGGAATGGCAAAAAGTAATTGATAAATTATCGCCATTGGCTCAAAGTGAAGGTGTATATCTTGCAGCCGAAAGCGTACCAAATTCCTATTCAGCAACAAGCGAACATACCATCGATCATCCAGCTGTTTTAGGGGCTTTAGGGTTTGTGCCAGATACTGGTTTTGTTGATGTTGCCGTGATGAACAAAACCTTCGATAAGGTTGATGAGGTTTGGCACTGGGATCATACATGGGGATGGGACTTTCCTATGGAAGCCATGACAGCAACCAGACTTAACAGACCGGAAGATGCTGTAAAAGCATTACTTCGTGATGAGGTAACCAATACATATTTGCCGGCCGGACATAATTACCAAACACCAAGATTAACTTTGTATTTACCTGGCAATGGCGGTGTCCTTTCTGCAGTTGCATTGATGTGTGCTGGTTTTGAAGGAAGTACTATTGAAAACCCTGGGTTTCCTAAAAATGGACAATGGAACGTGAAATGGGAAGGGCTACAACCTATGTTTTAAAAATGGATTATTTAATTTAAACGACGCATACATGCACTCGATTTGGAGTGCTGTTGTGTTGTAAATGGAGAACTATAATCTTGTGAATATTATTGAAGCCCAGGAATTGGTTATACTAAAAAACATTTCACTAGAATTTCTATAACACTTTGAGAAAGTTTTAGTTAAAAAATTTTTATTAGTAATATTTATTATTTAATATTGTGTAATCGATTGTATTCGATTATCAACTAAACTAAATAAGCCACATATTAATGAGAAAACTAAAGAGACTATTAGTTTTGTCTTTAGGATTTTTTGCCCTAAACGCATGTAGTAGTGAAAGCGAAGCTGTAGATGAGAATAAAACTATTCTTGTAACATCTGTAATAGTTAACGGAAGTGATATTACCGATGGTCAAGCTAAACAATTTACCACCGTTGTTTTACCCAACAATGCTACCAACAGAACGGTAACCTGGTCAGTATCTGATGAATCTATCGCTTTAATTTCTGAGAATGGTATTTTAACACCACTTGACAATGGTACAGTTCAGATTACTGCTACAGCCAATGATGCTTCTGGCTTATCTGCACAAAAAACAGTTAAAATTTCGGGGGTTGCCGGTCCGGTTGTATTAGTTGAAAGCATTAGCATTTCAGGTAGCGATATTACCGATGGTCAGGCAAAACAATTTTCCGTTACTGTATTACCAAATGATGCAACTAATAAAGTTGTTGTCTGGTCTGTTTCCGACACGTCAATGGCTGAAATTAATGCAGAAGGGCTTCTTACCCCTAAAAAAAACGGAACGGTTAATGTAATAGCTACAGCCATTGATGGTAGTGGCATTAAAGGAGAACTAAATGTAAATATTTCCGGAGTTTCAATAAAAATAGCAAAAGCTGAAAATGTCCTGTTATTTCAACGTAATAATGGAGGATGGCCAAAATACCATAATGATTTTTCAGGATACGATAGAGAACAAACGTCTGCGGATTTAACGGAAGCATCTAAGAAAGACAAAGTAGATACAACCATTGATAATAACCATACAATAGGCGAGATAAGAATATTATTAAATGCTTACCAAGCCTCCGCTAATAACGACTATTTGGAAGCTGCAGTAAGAGGTATTGATTGGGTTTTTGAGGCGCAATATGACAACGGTGGATGGCCTCAGGTTTATCCGTTAGAATCAGGTTATAGTAGATATATTACCTATAATGACAATGCTATGGGTAATGTAATGAATTTAATGCGTGATATCTTCCTAGAGCAAAATAATCTGGATTTAATCGATAATAGTTACATCAGTAAAGCACAAACCGCTTTTGATAAAGGTATTGATGTTATTTTACAAAGTCAGGTGGTTATAAACGGAATAAAAACGGCATGGTGCGCCCAACATGATGCGGTGACCTTAAAACCAAAGATGGCGAGATCGTATGAATTGGCATCAAATAGTGGGTCGGAGTCTGTGGGCGTTGTAAAATTACTTATGACTTTAGAAAGTCCATCAGCGGAAGTTATTAACGCCATCAATGGTGCGGTAGCCTGGTTTGAATCAGTTAAAATTGTTGGTTATGCTTTACAGGATGTAAATGGCGATAAAGTTTTAGTTGAATCTCCAGGAAATGTGATGTGGGCAAGATTCTACACCTTAGATGATTACACAGGAGATCAGTATGAATCCATGTTTAATGCATTCAATCCTAACGAGCCATTTTTCTGCAGTAGAGATACTGATCCTCAAGGAGGTGGCCCAAGAAAAACAATCGCTGAGATATCATATGAAAGAAGGAATGGTTATGCCTGGTATGGTACCTGGGCAAAAAATTTAATAAGTACAGAATATAGTGCTTGGAAAGCGAAGCACGGTATTTAAGTTTTGTTTGAGTTAGTCAAAAAAAGTCGCTTTGTAGAAAAGCGACTTTTTTTATTCAAATATCCAAGGATTACAAGAGTTAAATATTGTTTCAATAGTATAATTATCAGCTTCTTTCTTGGTTAATTGATGAGACTAAGAGACTCTTTCATTTATTTTACTACCTGCTCCGTAACAATTGTATTCAGCAAAAAATGCTGTTTCTTCATTTTCAGGGTTTCCCCAGTTATGCCATCCTTCAGATCTAATGCCTTCAGGTAATTCACATCTCACAAAAACCGATTTGGCATAGTAACGCCACGGTCTTCCTAAATACAGTTTAGTTACGTTCTGCGCTGTGGTAATTTTACAATCAAGAAACACAAAACCATAAGTCTTATCTTTAGGGGTATTAGGCGCTGTAATATAAGAATCGGATTTACAGTGAATAGTGCAGTTTTTAAAAACTGCCGTAGCCGGACCGAAAATAAAATCGGTTGTGCCCTCAATATAGCAGTTTTCAAAAAGTTGTCTGGAATACTCACCACCATGATAAATGGTGTCTTGATTTCCAAGGAATTTACAGTTTTTAAATACTGCTTTATCTGCATCAACATACAAAGCCACAGCTTGACCAACAGTTCCAGAAGAATTTTCGAAGGTTATATTTTCGGCTTTAAAGCGATTTCCCGATATTTTTACGGTGTACGAATTAAAGGTTCCAATGTGAGGTCCTCGACCAGAATAGTCATTAAAGGTTATAATGGTATTATCCACATCCTCTCCAATAAAACTAACATCGACATTGTAACGCGGAAGTTCAATTTTTTCAGTATAAACGCCTTTTTTAATATAAAGCTTTATAGGTCTTAAAGGGAAAACTCGCATGGCATCAATGGCTTCTTGAATATATTTATAGTCGCCACTTCCATCTTTAGCAACAACAAAATCGTATTTGTATTTGTCAGGGTTAGATGTTTGTGCCGATATGTTTTGAAAGACGATGAGTAAACATATCGTAAGAATAAATTTAAGGGGATTAAACATATGAATATATATGATATTATGGATGAAATACTTTAGTTAAGAAATTATCTATATAATTAACCGTTTGATTAACCCAAGGATTGAATAACCAAAAGGTATGTATTTTATAATCGAATTTATGAACTTCATTGTAAATTCCCCAATGGTCCATCATACCAATGAGTTCGTCTTGTCCGGCATGAAAACGTGGAAATCCGCTATTTATAAACATAATAGGACAGGACTTTTCATTAGCCCAGAAAATACCTGAAGCATCTTTCCATATTTCTGGTTTTTCGTAAAATGAACCACCTAGCCATTCAATATCTGGAGAATCTGGTCTTCGGTTTAAATTTAAAGAGTTTGGCGCCATAAAATCGACAACCCCATCAATATCTATAATGGCTTGAATATCGCTTGAAAAACCAAGGTTTCCGTGGTCGCCTTCTTTTTCCTGAACGTTATTGGTTAGACCAACTAGCATGGCTAATTGTCCACCAGCCGAACAGCCGGAAATAGCAATTTTGTCCGGGTTAATATTATATTTTTCAGCATTGGCTCGTAGCCACCTAATAGCACTTTTTATATTAAATACTGCGGCAGGGTATTTAGCTTCGAGTGATAACTGATATTCCACACAAACAGTAACAAAGCCTCTGGTAGCTAGTTTTTGTGCCATCGGAATTTGCAGTGATTTATCACCGGAGCGCCACCCACCACCATGAATCATAATTAAGGCAGGATATTTACCTAGTTGTTTTGGAGAAAACACATCGGCATGTAAGTTTCTTTTACCGTATGGTGTATCGCTTAAAGTGGTATAAATAGCATTACGAAATTCGTTGACGTTTGAGGGTAAATAATCTGTTGCAGGCGTGATGTAAGGGAAATATTTTAAATATTTTTTATACTCGTTGGCTACTTGGTACGAGGTGTCTTTTGGGAATCTATTTTGTTGGGCGAAGCCATAAACTCCCACGAAAATTATAATGATGAAACTATATAAATTGATGAATGTCTTCATTTTATTTTCTACGGTGAGGTTGAATAATGTGATTAGTCAAATCTAAATTTTGTTCCATGATGCCCTGAAGGACCAGTTCGGCCATTTTTCTGGCACCAAATTCTGTAAAATGTGTGTTGTCTGGATATCCATCAGGGAAACGAAAGTACTCGCCAGGCTCAAAATACATATACAAATATCTGGAACATGCTTTTCCCATGGAATCTAATAGATTTCGACTTTTTGAATCTAAATCAATCAATGAAACTTTTTGTTCTTCAGAAATCTCTTTTAAGGCTTTTAAATACGGTTCGTGGCATTCACTAGCTTTGCCTTCATCATCAAAAATCCAACGTGTTACTGGACTAATAATAATTGGTGTTGCGCCTTTCAATCTGGTTTCAGAAATATAGTTACCTATGTAAATTTTGTATTCTTCAGGAGTTGTTTTTCTGTCGGGATGGTCTTTCGAATTTTGGGCGTCATTATGTCCAAATTGAATAAGCACATAATCACCTTCCTGTAAGGAATATAAAACGGGTTGCCAGCGGTTTTCTTCAAGAAATGATCGGGAACTTCTTCCGCCCTTAGCATGATTTTCAATGGTTACAGTTTCATCGAAAAAATATTGAAAAGGCATGCCCCAACCCATTTGCGGAAATCTGCTTTCATCATATAAGCACATGGTTGAGTCTCCAATAAGGAAAACTGTAGTAGTTCTCTTTTGGGCGTTCAGTATTAACGTAAAACTAAACGATAGAATGAGTAAAGCTGTGAATTTAGAAATTAGATTATTTGTTTTCATGATTTAATACTTTGTTTAAAAAGTTCACAGTGTGGTTTAGTGTGGTTTCAAACCAAGGGTTTACCAGCCAAAAGGAGTGGGGACTGCCTGATAAGGTATGGGTTTCGTTATAAATATTATGCTGGTTCAGGATATGAAGCATATCGTCTCTTCCAGCGTGAAATCTAGGATGTGAACTGTTTATAAAAAGTGTAGGAGGGGTGTTCTTTCCAATATATTCTAAAGGTGAGGCTTCTTTCCAAAGGTTGAAATTTTCATCTTTTTCACCATTTAACCAAATACCTGCCATGGATTGTTTTCCGGGTTTTGATTCGGCGGCAGCTTCAGGATGAATAAATGACACAACACCATCGATATTCACAATGGCCTTTACTTCATTTGAAATTTTAGAATTTGAATGATACAATGAAGTATTGGGCGTAACACCAATAAGCGTTGCTAGCTGTGCCCCAGCTGATGTTCCTAGAACTACAATTTTATCAGGGTTAATGTGATACTTTTTTGCATGTTTTTTAACCCATATAATGGCATCTTTTAAATCATTAACAGCTGCCGGATAAGGAGCTTCAAAACCTAAACGGTAGCTTACGGGAATACCAACATAACCATTTAAAGCCAGGTGCTGCCCCATAATACGCTGATTTTCCTTACTGCCTACCAGCCAGCCACCACCGTGAATGAGTAAAACAGCCGGATAGATTTCTTTTTTATTATTAGATTTTGGTCTGTATACATCCAGCTTTAATTTTGAAGTCTCTGTTTTTTTATAGGTTACATTTTCACAATAAACGACATCATTAGAAATCAAAGGCGTTATTGGTGTAATATCCGGATAATCCTTTTTTAGTTTTACAACTGTATTCTCTATGGTGTATGGTTTATAATCCTCTTTTTTTTGAGCCATTGAATTAAATACAACCAAAAGAAATAAGATGCTAAATAAAACAGAAGACTTCATCCGATTTAATTTTTAATATGAAACTCGTACGCTTTTCCTTTTTTAGTTGGAATATCATACATATGATATGTAGCTAATTCCAATGGCTTTATTTCGGCTTCCTCAGAAATTAAAGGCTGCTTAATATCTGGTGTCTGGTAGAATGAATTCGGGTTTTCACCAGCAGCGATAGTTAATTCATTACCATCGTCATTCACCAGAGTTTCAGTGGTTCTTAATCTTAGATTACCTCCTAATGTAGATGTGATTTTAACCGATTCTACACGATTAGCATTCCAGGTCAAATCGACTTCAAATCCGCCTCTTGCTTTCAAACCTTTTACTTGGCCTTCACTCCAGTTATCAGGTAGTGCAGGTAACAGGTGTAATGCTTCATCGTGCGATTGGATAAGCATTTCTGCAATTCCGGCGGTGCAACCAAAGTTTCCATCAATTTGAAACGGAGGATGCGCATCAAAAAGATTTGGGTATGTGCCTCCTGATTCCGTACCATCTTCCACCAAAGTAAGCTGCGTTTTAATGAGCTGGTAAGCGCGGTTTCCGTTAAGCATACGCGCCCAAAAATTCACTTTCCAACCCATAGACCATCCCGTTGAAATATCTCCTCTAAACTCTAAAGTTTGTTCGGCGGCTTTAAATAAATCTGGATTTTTAAATGGCGAGATTTGCGCAGAAGGGTGCAGGCCATATAGATGCGAAATGTGACGGTGTTTGTCTCCAGGTCTATCCCAGTCTTTTATCCATTCCTGTAACTGTCCGTATTTGCCAATTTGCATAGGAGGTAGTTGCGCTTTCATAACTTTAAGCGAATCTGTAAATTCGGAATCAATTTCTAATACTTCCGAAGCTTTTATAGCATTACTAAATACATCAAAAACCAACTGATTATCCATAGTGGTCCCATAGGAAATGCCGACACCTCCCATGTATTTGTTTTCAGGAGACATAGATGGCGCGACCACTAACCAGTTATTTTCCGGTTCGCGTTGTAATACATCTACATAAAATTGGGCATTCGATTTTAAAATTGGATAGTATTTTTCTAAAAACTTTTTATCGCCTGTAAATAAATAATGTTGCCATAAATGCTGACTTAACCAAGCGCCTCCCATTGGCCAAAAGCCATAAAATCCGCCATCAATCATGCCTGTTACACGCCAGATATCTGTGTTGTGGTGCATATTCCAACCTTTAGCATGATACATTTTTTGAGCACTTTCCTGTCCGGTAACGGCTAAATCTTCTAACATGGAGAATAGAGGTTCATGGAGCTCAGACAAGTTGGTCACTTCGGCAGGCCAATAGTTCATTTCAGTATTAATATTAACCGTGTATTTGCTGTCCCATGGGGGAGACAAACGGTCGTTCCAGATACCCTGTAAGTTTGCAGGTTGTCCGCCTGGTCTTGAACTTGAAATTAAAAGGTAGCGTCCAAATTGGAAATAAAGAGAGACTAATGACAAATCTTCCTGTGTGGCAAACTGTTCAAGACGTTTGTTTGTCGGAATAGAATCGTTAACCTGTTCGCTTAATTTAAGTGATACACGATGAAACAGATTCTGATAATCTTCAATATGATCTTCCTTCAAGTCTTTGAAGCTTTTCTTTGTGCTTTTTTCTAAGTAGTCGTTAGCTATTTTATCAGGAAGATTGCTAAGGTCTTTATAGTTTTTAAAGTTTGTTCCGATGCTTACTAATAAAGTTACTTCATCTGCATTTTTAATGCTCAATGTGTTTTCGTTGGTAATAAGATCGCCTCCAGTAAGTTTAGGATAAACCAAAGTAGAGAACTTTATTTTTCCCGTTTTATTTTCGTAATCACCTCCCGTTCCGGTTAATTTTAAAGCGCCATTTTCAGTTTTTACAATATGTGTTTTTTGAGGAGAATCTAAACCTAAACTAAAGTTTAGTTGTTTTGGCTTATCGGCGGTTAAGTGAATAACCATAACCTGGTCAGGAAAAGACACAAAGTACTCTCTTTTAAAGTTTACGCCATTAGAGGTGTAACTTACTGAGGAAACAGCATTTTCAATATCTAAATCTCGTCTGTAATTTGTTGGGTTATTTAGGTTATTGAACAAGATGTTTAAATTACCAACGGTTTGATAAGGAACACCATAATTATTGTCCTCTGGAGTGCTTTTTGGAAATACTTCAAGTGCGGTTTTTTGAGCTTCTTCATATTTACCGTCAAAAAGTAACTTTCTAATGTTTTCAACATCCTGATAGTAATCTTTCGTTATGTTATTTCCGGGTTCTCCGGCCCAAACCGTTTCTTCATTAAGTTGTATTCTATCGTTTTCAATACCACCAAATAGCATACCGCCAATTCTACCATTTCCAATAGGTAAAGCTTCATTCCAATTGTTTGCCGGCTTGTCGTACCAAAGTATGTTTTCCGACGGTTTAGTAATCGCTACTTCAGTATTACAAGACATAAAACAGGAAAAGGTTAATAAACCTATACATGTTTTAAAAATGTAGTTTTTAGCTATAGTCATCATCGTTTAGTGTTGTTGTTATTTTATAAATTCCATTTCTTTCAGCCATTTGGTTGAAATCGTTTTCCATTCATCGGTTAAGTCCGAGGCGTTATAAATACCAATACTATGGCCGCCTTTCGGAAAAATATGAAGGGAGCCTTTTACATTGTTTTTTAACATGGCCTGGTAAAACAGAATGCTATTCATAGGGTTTACGGCTTCATCGTTTTGGGCGTGAAATAAAATGGTTGGCGGTGTGTTAGCTGTAACCTGATGCTCGTTAGAATAATAATGAATGTTTATCCATGTACAGTGTTTTCCTAAAAAATTGGTTTTACTACCTTCATGAGTGTAGGTCTCTAAACTGATAACCGGAGAGACTAATACCATAAAATTAGGAATAAATCTTTCGTTATCCATGTCGTCGCCAATTGCTGAGAAATCGGTAATGTGTGTCGCAATGGTTGAAGCCAAATGACCTCCAGCCGATGAACCAAAAACGCCCACCTTGTTAGAATCTAAATTCCATTCTTTGGCATTATGACGAATGATTTTCATGGCGCGTTGAGCATCCTGTACCGGACCTTGTTCACTAACAATTAAGTCCGGCGAATTTGGTAAGCGGTACAATAAAACAAAAGCCGTAATACCTTGTGTATTATACCATTTCGCTAGCTGTATACCTCCAAGATTATAAGTTAATTTTTGATAGCCACCAGATGGCAGAATTAAAACGCTAGTACCGTTTTGTTCTTCCTTAGGCGGGAAAAACATGAGAAGTTTAGGTTCTGAAACCTGAGTAATGCGTTCACGTTCTTCTATGTGTTCTAAGGTTAATCCTTTAGAATTGGGCATTTTGCCTTTTGGCCATAAATTCATGCTTTCCTGTGCATAAATCATACAACTCGTTAATAAAACACTATAAAAAAACATTCTTTTTTCCATTTCAATTATTTTAGTTTTACAGCTTTTTTATCTACTTCTTTCCCTTGAATTATTTGCTGTTCCGGGTTTGATATATTGTTTTTGTTAAACTGAATTTTTTCAGTTTTATTACCTAATATTTTAATGTTAGACAGGCTTTCTGAAAACGACAAACCTTCCACATTTATATTTTTACTGTTGTAGATGGTTAGTGCGTAATCTTTTGAAGCTTTTACAGTAATATTTTTTAAAGTGATACCGTCTGAGTCTATGGCAGTAATCCCCTTTTTAGTTTCGAAAACAGCGTTTTCAATCGATACATTTTTAAGATTCATTTCAGGTAATCCCATAAAAAATACGGCAGTTTCAGAATCTGAAACCTTAATGTTTTTCATGAATATATTTCTGAACGAAGGTGTTTCTTCGGTTACAGGAACCAGGGTTTCATCGCGTTTTTCATCGTCGGCATTCTGGTCTTCTTCAAGAACAGGAGAGTTGCCGCCATAAAACATGTTGAAGCGGATAGCTTCTGTTGGAATATGCATCATATCGATATTGGAAATATAAATGTTTTCCACAATACCACCACGACCACGTGTGCTTTTAAAACGCAGCCCAACATCGGTTCCTAAAAAAGTACAATCAGACACATGAACATTTTTTACACCGCCAGACATTTCACTTCCAATAACAAATCCGCCGTGTGCGTGATACACCACGTTGTTTTTAACAATAACATTTTCGGTTGGTATGCCACGGTCACGCCCATCTTTATCTTTTCCTGATTTAAAGCAAATAGCATCGTCGCCAACATCAAAAGTATTATTGTAAATTAACACATTCTTGCACGATTCTAAATCTAAACCATCTCCGTTTTGGGAATACCAAGGGTTTCTAACCTTTAGGTTTCTAATAATTAAATCTTCGCTCATTAACGGATGAATATTCCATGCGGGTGAATTTTGAAACGTTGGTCCGTCAAGAAGGATACGCTTACTATTTACTAAACTTACCATTACAGGACGTAAATAATCTTTAATAGATTGAAATTCGGCATCGTTGATTAAATCCGGAACATTAAAGTTTGTAGTCCCTTCATAACCTTTTCGAGCGCCTTCCGAAGGAAACCATATGCGTTTATCTTTTGAAAGCACACCCCCAGAATTCACAAGTTTTTTCCATTGGTTTTCGGTCATTTTTGAAGCTTTAACCGGGCGCCAGGCATCTCCACTTCCGTCAATAATACCTTCGCCAGTAATGGCAATATTTTCAACATTATTTGCGGTGATAGGGGAGATGCATCTTACCGTTTCAAGGCCTTCAAAACTGGTTTTTACAAGTGGGAAATCGTCGAAATCTTTGCTAAAAACAATTACGGCTCCGGTATCTAAATGCAAGTTAACGTTACTTTTAAAAATAATAGGTCCTGTAAGCCAAATACCTCGTGGTACAATTACCGAACCTCCGCCGTTGTTATTAATTGTACTTATAGCTTCTTCAAAAGCTTTGGTGTTTTTTGTAATCCCATCATTAACAGCTCCGAAATTAGCGATATTAACACTATAATCTGGAAATTGAGTTGTTTTTACTTTTGGCATATTAAATTCTATGCCGTTGTAAATGTTTTGCTCTGTAATTGTATTGGCCTGTTGTGCTTTTAAAAGGGAAGCACAAAAAAGGGTTAAACAAATTAACCCTTTTTTAGTTATTGATAAGTTTATCATTATTTGGTAATATTGAAATAATCTACATCGGCATAACCACCGCGTTTTGCTTCTTGCGTACTTATACTAAACAGACCTACTTTTGCGCCTATCCATTTACCTTCTCTAGCCTTAAAAGGCTTGCCAATTTTTTTGAATTTCTTACCATTTTCAGAATAGTAAAACTGGCATGTACTATCTGGTCCTGATACTTCAACTTTAAAATATGCTGAATTGGATTTGATACGATTTTGGTCGTTAACCTTTTCCTCACTGCCCTTAACCGCATTGATAGCTTCAGTTTGTTTTATGAAAAATCCTTTTTCGTCGTGAGAAATGCTAAGGGTAGCATAATCCATTCCCATAACAATTAAACCTGCAGTTTTTCCGCTTTCGGCTTCTTCGGGGTGCAGTGTAATTTTAGTTTCAGCTGAAAAATCGGGAGCAGGAAATTTTTGAAGTAACAGGTTTGGAACCATCCATAAATTTGGTTCGTTTTCAGGGACTTTAATAGAGAACAACCTTAGGTAGGTGTTACCAGGTAATTTAGCATGCCAAACCACATTATTGTTCGCACTCCATTGCCATTGCAAACCAATATTGAAGCCTGTAAAATCATCAGTTTCCACAGGGGTTTCAATAGGGTAGGTTTTGCCAACGTTTGGTTTTTTATAAGACATTACCGGTTCGCCAATACCATTACCGTCTAAGTCTTTCCCCATAACCGGCCAGTCGTTTTCCCAAGTCATAGGCTGCAGGTGAACAATTCGACCAACGGGGCCAACATCCTGAAAGTGGTAAAACCAGGATTCACCATCAGGTGTATCAACCCATGCCCCTTGATGCGGACCGTTAATCTCAGTTTTTCCTTGTTCTAGAACCACTTTTTCCTCGTAAGGACCATAGATGTTTTTCGAGCGTAACACTAATTGCCATCCCGTAGCTACACCACCAGCTGGAGCGAAAATATAGTAATAGCCGTTTCGTTTATAAAATTTAGATCCTTCTACGGTATCATGGTTTTCATGACCATCGAACACATGAATACCAGGGTCTAGTACTTTTGTACCTTCAGGATTCATTTTGTTAACGGATAACAAACTTTTCACTCCGGAACGACTTCCCGCGTAAGCGTGAACTAAATAGGCATCACCATTATCATCGAAAAGGGGACAGGCATCAATTAAACCTTTGCCTTCCATAACCAGCACAGGGTCGTCCCATTTGCCATACGGATCTTTGGTTTTAACCATGTAAATTCCGAAATCGGGGTCGCCCCAATAGATATAAATTTCACCTTTATGATAGCGAATAGAAGGCGCCCAAACACCATTGCCATGTTGCGGAATGCTGAAGATGTCCAAAGGTACTTGCAATGGTAAAGCATGGTTTATTAATTTCCAGTTTACCATGTCTTTGGAATGCAAAATTGGTAAACCTGGCGTGGCGTTAAAGCTGGAGGCGGTCATAAAATAATCGTCTCCAACTCTTACCACATCAGGATCTGAATAATCAGAATATATTATTGGATTTTTATAAGTGCCATTACCATTATCGGCAACCCAAACCTGAGAAACATAAGGTTTTTCGGTTTGTGCCACCAATAATGATGAGCAAAATAAAGAAAATGCAATTATGGGTAGTTTCATTAAAATTAGTTTAGTGTTATAGGTTTATTTGTTTAGTTCTAAGCTCGCCATAATAAAAGGGCCTGTTCCTTTCGGGTCGTTGGCACGGATTTTTTCGCCGATGTAATATTCAAACGAACCATCGCGGTAAGGGTTTCCTCCTAATCCAGCAACTGCGCAACATTGGTTTAAATTAACTACACCGTTTTCCTCAACAGTAACTAGATTTTCTAAAAGTCCGTTATAAGCTTTGTTCGCAATCTCTAAATATTTTTCCGGTAAGTAGCCTTTACGTGCACCCTTCGCGAATGTATAGGTAAACATCGCTGTTCCTGTTGCTTCTAAATAGTTACCTTCTCTGTCTCCTTGGTCAAGCACTTGCCACCATAAGCCAGATTCATCCTGAACTTTAGTTACAGCTTCAGCATATTGATTTAAGTATTTGATGATTTTTTCGCGTCCTTGATGATTTTCAGGTAAAAGATCTAACACATCAACCATGGCCATACCGTACCATCCCATACCACGAGACCAGAAATGTTGTGAGTTCCCTGTTTCTTTGTTTGCCCATTGTTGTTCTTTGCTTTCGTCCCAACCGTGGTATAAAAGACCACTTTTTTCATCACGACTATGTTTTTGAATTAGATCGAATTGAAGTACCACATGGTTATAGATTTCTTCTTTTTTTGCTTCATCCTGAATGTAATCGTTAGCGTATTTTGTATGGAAAGGCTCCGCCATATAAAGTCCGTCCAACCACATTTGGTAAGGATAGATTTTTTTATGCCAGTAACCACCATCAGAAGTTGTTGGTTGCGATTCTAACTGGCTATCTAAAGTTTCCATAGCTTTTAAGAAACGCTCTTCTTTTGTAATTGGGTATAAGAACAGTAAAACATCACCAGACTTAATCATGTCCAGATTTTGTTTTTCAAGACTGTAGGTGTCGATGGTTCCAGTACTATCGATTAAAGTATCGGCATAATCGTAAATGTAATCGTAGTATTCTTGTTTTTGTGTAGCTTCATATACACGTGCACAAGCACTTAAAACCAAACCAGGAGTATACGTCCATCGAGCACGAGTGGCGAAGTCTAATTTGGTAGCTTCCGGAAAACGGTGAATTTCAGAAAGCATCATACGTTCAGACCATTTTAGATTCTCAGGAACTATTTTTTCAACAGTTGCTGTAGCTTCTTCTTGAGAGGTTTCTTTTTTTGCATCTTTACAAGAGGTGGCTGATAAGCCTAATGCTAATGTAAAAAGCGCAATGTATTTTGTTGTTTTCATGATAATTATTTTATCGAATTTGTGGTGTTTAATGCCGCTAATTTGCTGTCTAAATCTTTTACGAAATCTTCTTCGGTTTTAATACCGTTTAGTTCTTGTTCCCAGGCAGCTAAAAAGTAATAGGTAACTGTTTCGGTTGTTGGCTTGAAGATAACCAAGTGTTCGTAATCTCCTTTTTTCTGTTCGGCAACTTCATTTAATTTGTAGAATAAAGCCATACCTAATTTATCGGCTGGTTCGGCCAAAGTTTGAACGCCATAAGTTGCAATGTATGCCCAAGTTTCACCTTCTTTTTTATGGAAATTTACATTATGGTCTACAATTCCTGTACATAGGCCTTCGATAGCTTTTGATGGTGTTAATTCGGCTTTTGTGTATCGGTCTTCAGGGTAGATGGTTAACTTCGATTTTAAATCTATGTTGTCTTCTCCTGATTCCCAACCTGTGTACATAATATCAATAGTTGAGTTAGTATCTGAATTTGTAATTTTAGCCTTGGTATCCTGTACTTTTTGGAAATGTACCATAGTGTCGGCCACAACGCGACCATAACCACCAATACCCATAGATTTTCCTGCTTTTAAAATATCTTGTCCCCAAGGCGCATCATGATGATAAGAATCAAATCCATCCTGACCAACATAAGGTAATACTAAAGAATCGGTTTTTTTCCCATAAATGTCAATAGCATTTCGCCAGTCTAAATATAAACGGTAGCCTACCTGAGCGTTTTCCCAACCCGGTCCTTCGTAACGAATATACCACGTGTGGTCGGTGTGCTGTTCAGGAAGTTGCAGTTCATCTACATTTTTAAAAGAAGTACCTCCTTTATATTCTTCATGCCCGTTTGGTCCATCAACCCATGTTCCGCCTTGTGCAATTGAAATTTCAGCATATGTTTTAGGTATTGATTTTACTTCAGTTACGACCTCTTTTTCATTTTTTTGTTGAGATTTGTTTTCTTTACAAGAGATAAGGCTTAATAAGACAATTGGTAAAATTGCTATTTTTTTCATGATTGAATGTTGTTTGAATGATTTAATATTGTTCACCATTTATAGTTGTGTTTTCGAAGATAACAGGTTCTGAGAATTCAACCGAAAGTGGCGTTTTTGCATTTTTAATATGAACATTTTTAAGTGACACATTTTTGATAGCCATTTCTTCTTCACGTCCTTTGATTAAAATACCGTATTTACCACTGTTTTCAACTGTGATGTTTTCTAAATGAATGTTATTTACTTTTGGCATAAATTCACCTTCCTGATTAGCATAAATTGCGTAGTGAAGGTTAATTCTTAATAAAGCTTCTTTTACCTGACCCACCTGAATGTCTTTTACGAATAGGTTTTCAACAAAGCCGCCGCGTAGTGTATTGGTTTTTATACGTACGGCACGATCTAAATTCGGGCTATCCATTTTACAATTTCTGGCATAAACATTTCTAACACCAGCTGAAATTTCGCTACCTAAAACCACACCACCGTGACCATCTTTCATGTAGCAATTTTCTATGACAATATTTTCACTAGGAATGTTTACGCGTCTACCATCGTTATTTCTTCCGGCCTTAATGGCAATACAATCATCACCCGTATCGAAAGTACAATTGGTGATATGAACATTTTTAGAATATTCTGGGTCGCAACCATCGTTATTTGGTCCGTGGCTGCTAACCGTAACACCATCAATGCGAACATAATCACATTTTAACGGGTGAATAACCCAAAATGGAGCATTAGTAATGGTTACACCTTCAAGCAATACATTTTCACATTCAAAAGGTTCAAAAAACGTAGGACGTAAGTGGTGACCTTTACCAAATACACGTTCTGAAACAGGTGTTTGTTTGTCGTTCATTTCACGTAAAGAAGGTAAATTGATAGAATCATGTTGTTTAGGAGCACCTTCAACCCAACCATAAGAATCTTTACCACACCAGGGCCACCAATTGGTATTACTGGCTTGCCCGTTAAGTACACCTTTACCGGTAACAGCAATGTTATTTTGTTTATAAGCACGAATAAGAGGGGAGTAGTTCATAAGTTCTACACCTTCGTAGGATGTATGAACAACCGGTAGGTAATCGTCATGGTTAGTTGAAAACAGTACGTTAGCACCTTCTTCTAAATGTAAATTTACATTGCTTTTTAAAACAATTGGTCCGGTTAAAAAATCGCCGGCCGGAATAATTACTTTGCCACCACCTAATTGACTACAGCTGTCAATTGCTGTTTTAATAGCATCAGAGTTTAATGTTGTACCGTCAGGAACAGCTCCAAAATCTAGGATATTAAAGGTTCGATCCGGAAATTTTAAAACTTTAATGCTTTCAACAATTTTATCTGCAGCTGCAAAAGCATCGGGTTGTGTTTTTTCTTCTTGTTTAGGTTTTTCTTTACACGAGTTAAACGTTAAAGCAACTAATGAAAAAGATATTAAAGCATAACGCTTTAAATGGTTACGTGTAATTTTCATATGATTTTTAATTTAGTTGTAATCGATTGTTAAAAATACTAAAGAAGTCTTGGTTGACATAATTAATATTGAATTATCAAATGTTAAAATTGATAAAATTTTGTTTTTAAATAGCTTATAGTTTAGGCTTCCAATCGTCATTCCCTCTTAAAACATTATCTAAACTGAATACTTCAGCTTCTTTTTTAGAAAGTTGTTTAGCCCATGTTACTCGTTTTGATGATGCTCCTGGTCCGGTAGAACCGTATTCGGCATAAAACGTGGTTTGTTCTGCTTGAGGTTTTCCCCAGTTGTGCCAGCCTTCAGGTTTAATATGTTTATCCATATAACAATCAATCCAAACGGTTTTGGCATAGTCGCGCCAGGGTCTTCCTAAATAAAAGGTGTTTTCTTGAGCGCTTCCTGTTATTTTACAATTTTTGAATACGAATCCATAAGCAGTGTCTTCATTGGTTGAAGCAGCTGTTACGTAACCGGAATTTTTACAGAAAATTTCGCAATTGTCGAAATAAGCTGTAGACCAGCCAAAAATAAAATCAACTGTACCTTCGATATAGCAGTTTTTATAATACTGACGACTATCGTTTCCATGGCAATATAGGGTGTCCTGATTTCCTAAAAAGCGACAATTGTTAAATATGACTTTGTCGCCATCAACTCTTACGGCTACAGCTTGACCAAGAGAACCGGCACTATTTTCGAAAGTTAGGTTTTCAGCTTTAAAATTATCACCAAAAATGAAAAAGGACGTTGACCCAGTAGTACCCATTTCTTCTCCAAAGCTGTTGTGTTTTTGGGCAAAGTCGTCGTAGGTTAAAATGGTTTTGAACTTATCTTCACCTACAAAAGTGATATTTGTTTTTGAAGCTGGAAGCACCAATTTTTCTTTATAAATTCCGTTTTTTATAAAAATTCGGGTTTCATTTTTTCTAAAGTCGGGCACTGCGTTAATTGCAGCCTGTACAGCAGAGAAATCACCATTGTTATTAGCGTCTACGACAAAATGAAAGTATTTACCATTAATTAGATTTTTTTTTGCAAACCCATTAACTAATGAATTTGCATAAACTTCAATATTGGTAAAACTTTTATCGAGTGTAAAAAGGTTACTGTCGTTTAGATTTGGATTTAGTTTGTTTTCCTTTTCCCAATCGTCAGGCATACCATCTTCATCGGTATCTGTTTTTGGAGTTCCTAATTTTAATTTTGGCCATCCACCAACATTGTTTTGCGAATCTATGATACCATTCTTATAATTCGCACTGCCTTCACGGGTATTATGTACAATTCTGGCATCTACAGCATCTCTTGAAAGACTGTTTCCTGCTTTTTTAAGAACTTCTTCATAAGCTTCTTTAGCACTTTGAGTGGAAGTATTATCAGCAATATCGATTTCAGAATCTTGTTTTGTTTCTAATGGATGATCACACTGAACACCACCATTCCAGTTATTGTTGGAAACGGCATCAAATCCTTCCACATAATTTCCATCAACATAGAATTTTCCGTAAGGTTCAGAAGGGTTTATTATTCTATCTTGTTTCGATTTAGGTGTGGCAGGCCCAGATTTAAAGTAGTTGTTAACCACGTTGTACGTGCCTTTTTCGCCACCGTAAATATTGTTTTCTCCCCAGTTGTAAATCACATTGTTTCTAAAGTCAACAAATTCATTTTTTGAATTTTCAGTTGTCGAAGAACCACTAAATCTTGGGTTTCTACTATTGTTCGAGGCTATTAAGTTATGATGAAAGGAAGCATTTACGCCACCCCAGATTCCGCCATATCCGTGAGCTCCTTTATGATGCACAGAATTATTTAAAGCTTCAGAAATGATACAGTATTGTAATGTGAAATTTGAATTGTTATAGAAAGAAGCATTTTCATCGGTTGCCCAACTTACAGAGCAGTGATCTATGATAACGTTGTTTGCATCTCGACAGCCTAAGGCATCGCCTTCAACTTTTTGGACATCGCCCATTCTGAATCTTAAATACCGAATAATAACATTGTCTGCTTTTACTGTAAATGGATAGCCTTTTAAGGTAATGCCATCACCGGGAGCGGTTTGTCCTAAAATGCTTAAGTCACCTCTGTTAACATCTAAATCAGACTTTAATTCAATAGTTCCAGACACCGCAAAGACAATAATTCGAGGTCCTTTTTTGAGAATTCCTTTTCTTAAACTACCTTCTCCGTCATCATTTAAATTTGTTACAGTATAAATTAATCCGCCTCGACCTCCTGAGGCATATTTGCCAAAACCTTCAGCGGAAGGAAAGGCCAATTCTTGGGCATGAGTAAGAAAGGTTGTAAAAAGAAAAATTAAAATAAAGAATTGGTTTTTATTGGACATGTTTATTTGTTTTGATTTTCGGTAATTGAAGCAACAAGACTGTTTATGTATACTTCTATGTTTTCATAACCGGTACTTAATTCGTGACCATTAGGATTGTTGTCTGTTATTTTTAGTTTCATAGTTTCTTTCCAAGCGTCTGGCATACCGTCGCCCGAAGTATCTGTAGGAGGTGTTTCCGATACTAGTTCAGACCATCCGCCAACATCGCTTTGTGTGTCAATAATGCCATTTGTGCTCCCGTTTGAACCTTCAAATGAGTAAATTTTATTTTTTACATCGTTTACAATCCGGGTATCAATGATATCACGTTTAAATGAAGCGCCCCCGTAATTTAAAACACGTTCATAAGCCGTCTGTGCTGAATGCGTTGTTACATTATTGTTGATATTATGTGGTTCTTGCATTTTCATAGCAATTTTGTCTTCATCAGAAACGGTACCATAACTGCTGTGAAATTGATTGTATACCCCGTATGTCCAATTGTCGTTTGTTGTTTGTGAACTTCCTTCTACATAGTTGCCGTCAATAAAAAATTTCCCCCATATATTGTAAACTTCGGTACCTTCAACTTTGTTTTTGTCAATAGACATGATACGCGTTGTTTTTGTTGTTGCAGGTCCGGGTTTATAATAGCAATTAACAATGTTGACATTCATAGCTTCACCGCCGTAAGCGCTATTACCTTGCCAGTTGTAAATCACATTGTTTCTTAAATCAACAAGATCTGTTAATGCGAATGCTGAGCCGGCATATTCACCTAAACGCGGGTTTCGACTATCGTGATGAGCCAATAAGTTATGATGGAAAGATGCGTTTTTTCCACCCCAGATACCACCATAGCCGTGCGACCCTTTATCGTGAACAGAGTTTCTTAAGCTTTCTGTTATAAAACACCATTGTAGGGTTGTGTTTTCGTTGTTATATATAGAAACGGTTTCATCTGTAGACCAGCTAAAGGAACAATGATCTATGATTATATTTTTATGAAATCGGCTGCCAATGGCATCGCCTTCTTGTTTAGCTTCGTCACCCATTCTAAAACGCAGGTATCGAATAATAACATTATCTGCATTGATGGTTACAGGGTAATTTTTTAAGCAAATCCCATCTCCTGGAGCTGTTTGTCCTGCGATGGTTACGTCTCCATTGTTTATTTTTAATTCAGAGAGTAGCCTTATGGTTCCTGAAACCTTAAACAAAATATAACGTGCCCCTTGTGTATTAACAGCTTCTCTTAAACTTCCTGAACCGTAATCGTTAAGTGTAGTTACAAATAAAACTTTACCTCCGCGACCACCAGTAGTGTTTTGGCCAAAACCTTCAGCTCCAGGAAAGGCAAATGCTTCCTCGTTGATAGGTGTTGGCTTGACTGTATTGGATTCTTCCTCATCTGTAACAGAATCGATAATTTCAACGTATTCTACAGGTTCTTCTTGTGATGAATTGCACGATAATAGGTAGGGAAGCGTAAATAAAATTATTTTAAAGTATAATTTCATTGTAAAGTGTTTAAATGATATTAAAAAGTGGATATCTAAAAGCATATTGCCGATAAGATACCCACTTTAAAATTGGTTAGAAATTAAACCTATAATTTAGCACGCCATCTTGGGTCACCTGCTGTGTATTGCCCTATAAAGGCAGGAGTTAAGAAATTGAAATTATTATTTTCAGGATCTACCCATAAAATATCTTGAGAAGCACCTGCATTACCGACAGTTATTTCTCCAATTTCAGTTCCAGAACTAAAAACGAAATCAGTAGTGGTATAAGTGTTAAGTACAGTAAAATTAGTACCACCTAATCCTCCACTATCGGTACCTTTAACAGCAAGATCATCACCTTCTTTTGTGCCTGTAGGATCCCAATTATGCCCTATAATTGTATTTGTAATACTAATTCCCTGAGCAACATCATTATTGCCATCTCCACCTCTGTATCTGAAAAGGGTATTAATATTAGCCATGGTGCATCCATCAATAACTATAGACTGCGACGAATTTCTAGATTGAATTCCCATTTGGATTTTATTGAAAGTACTATTAATAAACTTAATGTTATTAACAGTAGCTGTTTGAGGGTCCCCAGGGTTTGTATCACAGGTTAGAAGCCCATAACCACCAATGCTGTCTACAACAGTGTTTCTTATCTCATATGTTTCTATAAGGGCGTTTGTACCTCTTAATCTTACAATACCTCTTAACGTTCCGATTTTACAGTTATCGAAAAGTAATTCTGTGACGTTGGTATTTCCACTTGAAGGGTTAAAAACATAATCTCCACCGTAATCTTCTCCTCTAATTTCTATATCTATGAATCGAATATGATTAATGTTAGAGCCAGAGGCAATATTCCAGTTACCTGTAGTATATAATTTTGCTTGCTGTTCACCAAAACCATAAGCAGCTCTAATTGTTATAGATTTATCAAGTGCAGTAGAAGGTAAATCGTAAGTAACTCCCCTTTTAACAAGAATGGTTCCTCCATCTGCAGCCGATGCTACAGCATCTTTTACAGCTGAAGCACTTTCATTATCTCTAACATCAATTAAATTAGGAATACTTGTATAATCAGGTTCTGCGATTAAAGTGGAATAGTTTACCCAACCTCTTAATTCAGTTCCGCTATAAATAGCAATTTGATATTTAGTGTCCGGATCTAGACCACTAATAAATCCTTCTCCAGCCAAAAATTCTTCTGATGTAACCGAAGCTTCCGCTAAAGGTGTTGTAAGCCTTAAATCGTCTGAAGAGAATGCTTTTATTCCTGTAATGGCATCTCCTAAAGGTTCCCAAGTAACCCTTGCAGCAACGTCGGTAACATCGTAAGAAGCCGGTACTTTAAGAATTGAAGGGAAACGTTCTGTACGAACGCCACCAAAATCAGATATTTTACTATCATATTGAGGATCTGCTTCATGAGCTGTTGCTCTTACCTGATAAATAGTATTCCAAAATAATTCTTCTCCAACATTATTTGCATTGATTTCAACATAATTTGTGTCGGAAGGAATTGTGTACTCTATGGTCTGAAAAGTGTCGCGACTAACTTCTATAGTATAGCCAACAGCTCCTTTAAGCTTAGCCATGTTTACCACAATTGAATTGCCTTCAGCGAAAAGTGGCTGGTTTAGAACAGGGCGAAACAGACGGGTTTTGTCATAACTTCCCTCATCATCTTTATCACAAGCGTTAAACATGGTAACGATTAAGGATAAAAATAAGAGTGTTCTTATATTAAATATATTACTTTTATTTTTCATGTTTCTTAGTCTAGTTTAGTTAGTGAATTGGTAGCCATCATTAGCCAAAGTTCCTTGGCTATTATCTATAGCAGTTACAGGAATTGGAAAGATGTATCTTACGACTCCTGGTTTTGGTCCGTTAATATAATTCTCGAAATCATTTAAAATAAATTCAGAATAGGTGGTAGTGTCGTTGTGTAAGGCTATTAAGAATGGTTGTCTTATCCAAGTGTTATCTGGTGCCACTGCAATTTTATTATCCGGATTAAGTACAAGGAAGTTTCCATCATCATCGGTTTTCCAAAACATATAGTCTGGTCCTGTACCAACACCAGCAAAAGCTTCGTCTGCCAGTTTTTTAAGACCGTCAACTGTTTCCTGAATTTTCTCTGAATAATTACCCCAACGTATTAACTCATATTTTCTAATCATTTCACCACCAAATTCCCAGGCGCGCTCATCTACGATGGCATCAAAAAAGGTTTGCTTAGAGGTTGATACTTGTGACATGTAAGTATCAACTTTAGTGCTCCAGTCTGCCGCATCGAATGCACGTTGACGAACTCTTTTGAATGCATTTTGCGCTTCCATAGTCGGACCATTTAATTCGTTTTCAGCTTCAGCAAACATTAATAGTACATCGGCATAACGCATCATTGGCCAGTTAATTCCTGTTCCTTTTGCAGATTCGCGTCCAGGAGGCTCTGGTAATAAACGTCTGTTCCATTTTCCTTGAGAGATATTACCAACACCAACATGATCTAAGGTATCTTGCATGGTTACTTTAAATAAACCACAAGTAACTTCGCGGCGTAAATCTTTACTATCGAAAGACATATAATAGGTTGCAGGCATGGCCATATAGTTTCCTCCAGATCCATAATCGTGTTTTGCATCTGTTCCACCGATAACGTTAATACCAATGTTCCAGCCTACATCACCACCGCCTTTAGCAAAAGGAACTTCAAATAAAATATCTTGATTTACAGGTGATAAGAAAATATTTTGATTGTAAAATATCTGTCTGAAATCTGATGATAATTCACGATCTTTTAAGTTTATCAATTTTTGAGAGTAGGTTTTAGCAATTTGGTAGTAGTCTAAGTAATCACTGTCTCTAACCATACTTAAATCTGGTTTTAAATAATACCCACCACGTTGCAGAGCTAATCTCGCAATCATACCAATGGTATATTCACGGTTTACTTGTTCAATACCATATGGTAAAGCATCTGCCCATTGCATGTTTTCCTCCACAGCCATTAAAGCTTCAATTTCATTAGATAGAATAGTGTTTCTATTTGTTTTAGGAAAAAAGAAATCGGCGCCGGCAACAGGAGCCTCGGTTACGTAAGGTACGTCTCCAAAATAGAAAGTTAACATACTATACCAGTAAGCTCTTAATGTATAAGCTTCTCCTAACAACTGATTAAAAGTTGTTTTAATATTGGCGTCATCAGAATCTAAATTGCCACTATTCGTAATTCCTTCGATAGCAATATTTGCGTCTCTAATGGCACGATAGGCATATGTCCAAACAATATTTAAGTCGTTGTTTGATGAAAGTGCATCAGCATTCCAAATTTCACGACGACCATTATCGTATTCTCCGTTATGGTAACCAATTTCAATATCTGTAATTCCAGTCATGTTATTAGATAATCTGGATCTAAATGCATCTTGGTTGAAATAGGAATAAACGGCGTTAACTCCATTTCTGGCATCGTCGACATTAGAATATATATAATCAAGGTCGAATGTTGAAATAGAATCGGGTTCTAAAAAGTCTTTACTACAAGACGATATCATTAAAGCTGGTATAAAAGCTAATAAATATTTAAGTTTCATATCAATCAATTTTTTTAATTAGAATGTTAAGTTAACTCCAAAGGTGTACGAGCGGGCTCTTGGGAAAGAAGATCGGTCTAAACCAGGAGTAAATGGATTACTACTAGAGTTAACTTCTGGGTCATATCCTGAGTATTTTGTCCAAATGGCTAAGTTTCTTCCCGTAGCAAATACTCTGAATTTAGATAAACCTACTTTAGAAATTAGTTTTTCTGGTAGACTATACCCTAAAGTTAAGTTATTTAATCTTAAAAAAGAACCGTCTTCAATAGCCCAATCATGAATTACAGCAGCAGCTATACCATGGCTGGCGTGAGACCAAATGTTCTTACCTTCGTTAAGTGTTCGTAAGTCTTCCAGATTAGTTACTATACCACCTGGTGTTCCTGTAATAGACCCGTCGATATCTAGATAGGTGAATCTATTTTCAAGGCTCATTGTTTGCAATAGGTTACCATTGGTTACCCTTCTTAATTGATTGAATTGTATTTTTCCTGTATTGTAAACATCATTTCCTACCTGGTAGTTAAAGAATGTTGATAAATCGAAGTTTTTCCAACGTAGGTTTACTCCAAAACCACCTTGGAAATCAGGTAGCGCATTACCGATTATTCTTCGGTCTAAGTCATTAATAACACCATCATCATTTAAATCTTTAAGTTTTAAACTACCAGGTCTTAAAGCGCCACCAACTGTTCCTGAGGCATCGGCAATGTCATCTTTTAATGCATACGTGTTGCTAACTTCGTTATAGCTATCAAAATCATCTACAGAATAAAAACCATCGGTAACAAAACCATACATATTACCAATTTTACCTCCAAGTTCTAAAATGTAATCATTTCGGTTTCTTAAATCGGTACTTGCCCAGTTTGATTGAGCAAATCTAGATTGTGTTCCATCAAGTTTTTCAATTGTAAGAACGTTATGTCCAATATTGAAGTTGGCAGATAGCGTAAAGTCTTTATTGTCTACAATGTAACCGGTTAATCCTAGTTCCACTCCCTTATTTGCTGTACTACCAATATTTGCATATTGCTCGTTAAATCCAGTATTGGTAGGGATGGCTTGAGTATATAGTAAATCGCGGGTTTCATTTTTATAATAATCTAAACTACCGTTTAGACGTTTATTAAAAAATGTGAAATCTAAACCGTAGTTACTTGTAACAGTAGTTTCCCATTTTAAGTCAGGATTATAAAGCGATGAACTTTCAGGTTCGTAATAAATGTTATCTACGTTTCCGAAACCAGGTCCTCTATTTGTTGTTGCACTAAATAAAAACTGGTTTAGGCCTGTGCCAATACGATCGTTACCTGTTTCTCCATAAGAAATTCTTAATTTTAATTGATCAATCCATTTTGAATCTTTTAAGAAGTTTTCTTCTTCCAGTTTCCATGCAAAAGCTAATGCAGGGAAGATTCCTAAGTTGTTATCTTTACTAAATTTACTAGATTGATCTGCTCTGGCTGTAAGAGTGAAAATAAATTTTTCCTGAAGATTAAAATCGAAACGTCCAAATAATGATTTTCTATTACTTTCAGTAAATTCTGAGGTTGAAAATCTATCAGCATCACCAAATTGCATATTTGCAAATAACTCTTCAGGAGTTATTGATAAACGGAAGTTTTCGGCTCTTAAGAAATCACTGTGGCCTCCACTTGAAGATACTTCATGACCAACCAAAACATCAAGTCTTGAATCTCCCCAGTCCTTTTTATAATTTAAGGTATTAATCCATCTGTAACTGTGATCATTTCTATTAGAGCGTTGACCTAAAGGTAAGCTACCTCCATTGTTGAATGATTCACTTGTTAATGGGCCATAGAATCTTAAATCTTCCTGGAAACCTTTATTTCGGGAGAAAGAAGATTTAGCTGTTATATTGTCTGTGATTTTCCAGGTTAATGCCGCGTTAAAAACATAATCGTAATCTGTTCTTTTTCTCCAGTCTTGTTCAACTAAATCGTTAGGGTTAATTAAACCTAAAAGGAATTGTTGAAAATCATCATCTTCATTTACCTGATTTAAATCGATATCTAATTCATCGGCAATACCATTTACAGGTCGTGTTTGTACAGCATCTTTTATACTTAATTGTCCACTAGAAGTACCAGCTCCATCTCTAATAGAGTTTGTAATTCTTGCTTGAGCATCGAATGATAAGCGATCTGATATTTTTTGATTTAATTTAAAATTAACAGCTGTTCTTTCATAAGCAGAACCAGTTAATAATCCTTCATCAGCATTATGTGAGATACTTAAGTTCATTTTAGTCATTTCTGTACCACCACCAACTGATAAGTTGTGATATTGAGATAATCTCGAGCCTCCAAACAGCTCATCCTGCCAATCGGTAGGTTTACGCTCTTTATAAAGTTCTAAATCCTCATATTTACCAAAATATTTTTCAAAACCCTCAATAGCGGTTTGGCCTCTTAAAGCCTGATATTCGTAATTTGCTAAAACAAATTCATAAGGACTCAAAACGTCATATTTTCTATCTTGAGGTAATTCGTTAAACTGGAAGAAGTTGTTGTATGAAATAGAGGTTTTTCCAGCAACAGGGTTTTTAGTTGTAACGACAATTACACCGTTAGAAGCTTGAGCTCCATATACAGCAGTAGCAGCGGCATCTTTTAAAACATCGATGCTGGCAATGTCGTTTACTGGAATATTATCAATACTACCCACAATAAATCCATCTACCACATAAAGGGGACTATTATCTTGAGATAAAGAAGTACCACCCCTCACACGAATTCTAATTTCGGCACCAGGTTCACCATCGGCAGAAGTAACATTAACACCTGGAAGTCGTCCGGTTAATGCCTCGGCAGCATTAGAAATAGGGATTGTAGACAGTTCTTTACTGCTTATACTTGCAGTAGAACCAGTCATATCGGTTTTTTTTACTTTACCGTAACCGTAGTCAACTATTACAATTTCATCAAGCTGGCTTACGTCAACTTGCAGTGTAACATTTATTGTAGATTGATTATTAACGGCTAATTCCTGCGATTTATAGCCAACATAAGAAAAAAGTAGTACGGCATTTGAAGGAACATTGTTTAAGGAATAATTACCATCGAAGTCCGTAGAGGTTCCATTGGATGTGCCTTTAACAATTACAGTAACCCCTGGCAGAGGACCTCCTAAGTCTCCTCCGTCTGTAATAGTTCCGCTAATAGTTATATTTTGCGCATGTAATACTCCTGAAAATATAACGAAAACACCCACCAAAAGAGTTTGAAATACCTTTTCGAACGGTGGTGTTTTTTGTCTCACTTTGAGTAAGAAAAATTGATGTTTAAAAAAGGAATAGTTTGTCATAAATAGTTTGTTTAATTGTTAATTATTTGTGTTTAGTGTAATAATCGGGAAGAAAGAGAGTATAGTTTATGTCATTTTTAGTTGGTTTTAATTGATAGTGGTGGTAATCGATTGTTCTTTTTTGGTTAGAAAAAGGTCTTTAGTGCTTTAAAATACGGGGCTCACGTGATTTGAGTTTTGATTTGTGGCAATAAAAAATGTAATCGATTGTCCCAAATATAAATATTATTTTTTTTTCAACAAATAATTATTGACTATTTAACTAAGTATAGGTCAAATTATTGAAAATTAAATTATGTAGTGGTGCTTTTGTTTATTTTGTATTTATAGGGATTCTTAATAATTATGATTTAAACCAAGATTTTTATATGAAATGGTGAAGTTTATCTATTTTGGAGAATTTTAGATCAATAAATCAATGGTTTTTAATTGAATTTGCTTGGATTCATATGTTTTTTGTGAAAATAAATTTTTAGTAAAATTATATTTTTAGTAATTTTTTAAACCTTTTTTGACAACTCTAGTCTTAAATCTTGATTTTTTTAATGAAAATGAGATTAATCATTAATAATGATTTGCAATTTTGAATATATTTGGTAATCGATTGTATTATTAAAATAATGATGAATAACAAAACACATCTAATAATAAGGGGTATTTTGACTATTACTCTATTTCTTTGTTGTAATAAAAGTAATAGCCAGGAAACTACAGATTGGGTTGTATCATCTTTAGTAAATAAAGATTTTGTTTTAGAAACTATTAATGCTAGTCCCAAAGTTGTAAGGGCTCCGTTTGGTGAGGTACTTAAATTTAATGGAGTAGATGAGGCTTTGTTTTTGGAAGAAATGCCATTAACTAATTTAAAATCATTTACCGTAGAAATGATTTTTAAACCTGAAATAGATGGAGATTTCGAGCAGCGTGTGTTACATATGGGGGAAGTTTCTAGTGATAGAATGTTACTGGAAATAAGAGTTTTAAACGGTGATTGGTATTTTGATGGATTTGTGAAATCTGGCGAAAATAAAAAGGCATTGGTTGATGAAACTATGTTACATAAACTTGGAAATTGGTATCATGTTGCTTTTATTGTTGAAAAGGATGGGTTAACTACATATGTTAATGGCAAGCAGGAATTGTATGAGTCGTTTAAGTTTAAACCCATACAAACAGGGAAGACGTCTATAGGTGTTCGTTTAAATAAAAAATCATTTTTTAAAGGAGATATTTATAGAATTAGGGTAACCCCAAAGCCTCTCAAGCCTAAAGATTTTTTGTCTTTTAAATAGAAGCCAATTAAACCACTAAACTAAACCACATGTACCGTTTTTTACCAATACTGTTCTTTTTAGGAATTTCACTATTTGCAAATGCCCAGTCTTATAAGGGAGGTTTGTACCAGGACCTTGAGTTTAATGCGGATTACATTATCTATAAGGGAAAGAAATTACAATTAGGCCCTCATGCTTTTTTTATTGATGGACAGCTTACCGATGAGGAGATTGCGAAATATCCTTTTGTTTTTAATTCGGTCATTGAAGCTGCAAAACATGTTACGAACGGTTCAGAAGCCAATCCCATGGTGTTGTATTTAGCTCCTTGGGTGTATTGGGTAGATAATCCTGATAATCCTGAAGTTAGAGTGCCTAAACTAGGGAATTCAGTACCTTTTGGTTTAGAAATTTCATGCGAATGGTTACGGTTTCAAGGTTTAACAGATAATCCGGAGAATGTTGTTATTGCTAGTAATCGTGGGCAAACCATGGGAGCAAAAGGTAATTTTACGATGTTAAACATAAAAGGCGATGGCACTTCTGCTGAAAATATAACTTTTGGGAATTACTGTAATATAGATCTGGTTTATCCTTTATATCCCAAGTTGAATAGAAAAAAGAGAGGTTCGGCAATTGTGCAGGGACAACTTATTTTTTCGAACGGAGATAAAGTTGTTGCCAAGAATACTCGATTTGTAAGTCGTTTAAATCTAGCTCCATTTTGGGGAAGTCATCGTACATTATTTGATAATTGTCACTTTGAAATGACAGACGATGCGTTAAATGGTAGCGCCGTATATTTAAATTGTACGTTCGATTTTTATTCCTCTAAGCCATTTTACAGAACAGATGGAACGGGATCGGTTTTTCTAAATTGCGATATAAGAGCCTTTACCCGTCATGCACAGTATTTTTGTAAAAGTGGTGGGCCGGTAACTTTGGTAGATACGCGCTTTACAGCAAGAGAATTAAATTACATCGGGTGGCGAGATATTCCCGCTAAGGAAGCGAGGTATTATCAGTATAATGTAAGTTTAAATAATCATCCTGTATTTGTTGGGGAGAATGATGCATTTGCTACGGTTGATATGACTTATAAGGACGTTTTGAATGCTTACAGATTTCAGTATAAAAATCAAATGGTTTACAATACTTTTAATTTGCTTCGAGGGCATGACGATTGGGATCCAATGGGCGTAAAACCATTTTTAGAGGTTGTTGAAAGGGAGACAGGAAAGGACTTTTCTAATGTGCCAACTTTATTAGAAATAACCCCGAGCCAAAAAACATTAGAAACCGAAAAGGATAGTTTGTTATTAATTTCAAAGTTATACCTATTTGGAAATATTCAGGTTAAATCAAATCAGATTAAATGGTCGGTTACAGACGACTATAAATCCTATGTGACATTGGTTGTAAATGAGGATCAAAGCTGTTTGGTTATTCCTAAAAATTATGAAAATGAAACCAAAGAAATCATTGTTAAGGCGGAAACAGCTTCTGGTTTGGAATCGGCAAGTGTATTGTATATTGCACCTTCGTTTATAAGTCCACCTGAATTTATTGTCCAGCCAAACATAAAGAAAAACAAAGGGGCATTGACATTAGATTATAAGCTGGACATGGATTTTGAAGATCAGTCCTTGATTTCGTGGTACCGTTGTATAGATGAAAAAGGCAATCTGCCCATCGAAATTTCAGTCTCTCGTGAAAATAAACCTTTAAAAACATTTAAACTTTCAGAAGGTGATATTGGTTATTATATTATGGCAACTATACAACCAAAGCATTTGCGATGTCATCCCGGAGAAGCAAGAAATGTTATTTTTAAAAAGAAGATAAAGCCTAACGATATATCGGAAAATCAGAAGGTATTGATGCCTGATTTTGAAACTATGTCAACTAAATATCAACCGGAAATATTACCTGGTTTTTGGAGTTTAGATTCATACGCGCCAGCTGATACTTATGAGCATAATTGGCAAGCCGACAATAGTAAAGACCCTTGGTATTATGGAGAAGGTATTAACGGAGCGGCAGGAGTAAAAGGGTTTGTACAAAATACAAAAGGTGCTCGTATGCGTTATCTGCCAGTTGGTGAATCTTTTGGCGATATGAAGATTAGTTTTATTGCATTTCCGTCAAAAACTTCGGGACAAGGTTTTAGCAGTGCGCGCGCTCAGTATATGGATATTGGTATCAAAATGGATGTAAAAAAAATGAATGGTTATGCATTACGTTTAATTAGAACTACAAAATACAGTGATGCTACAGATTTTATTTTAATGAAATATGAAAATGGCGTTGCGCATGCGATTTGCAAACCGGTTTCAACATCTTGCTACAGACCAAATTGTAAAATTACTATCGAAATTAAAGGTAATCAATTAACAGCTCATGCCGAAAATGCCCAGTATTTTGTTAAACATATTGATGATGCAGTAGTTAATAAAGTTAATTTACAAGCCGAAATTGAACCGAATGAATATGGAGGAGTAAGCATCCAGCACACGGGGAGTGTTGGTAGTGGTGCGACTTTAATTAAGGACTTAAAAATAGAATGGAGGAACTAACCATTTAAAAAGAGAAATAAATTCAACTAAATAATAAAAAAAGAATGAAAATTTTAAAGCAAATAACCCTTGCATTAATATTTGTACTAACCTTTGAAGCTTTGGCGTTTAGTCAAGTTCATGACCCGTCGTGGCGCCGTATTATCTATCAAAGTGAGGATAATTGGTTTGCTACAGAAGAAGCGAAAACCATTGCAGAAAATGTGTTGCTGTATCAAAGAGCCATTGGTGGCTGGCCTAAGAATACGCAAATGCAAAACCCTTTAAGTTCAAGGGAAAAAGCACAGCTTAAAAGTCTTAAAAACAGCAATATCGAGGCAACTACCGATAATGGAGCTACTACACAAGAGTTGTATTTCTTATCTAAAATGTATCAGGCAACGGCTAATGAGAATTATAAACAAGCGTTTTTAAAAGGTGTCGACTATCTTTTAGAAGCGCAATATGATAATGGGGGATGGCCACAGTTTTATCCGTTAAAAAAAGGATATTATACGCACATAACCTACAACGATAATTCTATGGTAAACATCTTAAAAGTGTTACAGGATTTAAAAGATAATACTGGGAAATATGCCATTCAACTACCAAAGGAAAAGTTTGAAGAGGTTGAGAAAGCTTTCAATATGGGAATAGAATGTATCTTAAAAACGCAGTATAAGCAAAATGGTGTTTTAACAGTTTGGTGTGCTCAGCATGATGAAAAGACCCTTCAACCTGCAAAAGCAAGAAGTTATGAGTTGCCATCTTTAAGTGGTGCTGAATCGGCAAATATTGTACTGTTGTTAATGTCTTTAAAAAATCCTTCACCAGAAGTAATTAATGCCATTGATAGTGCTGTAGCATGGTTCGAAAAAACAAAAATAGAAGGTGTAAAAATAAAGCGCGAAATAGATAAAGAAACAGGTAAACGAAATACTGTTGTTGTTCCGGATGAAAATGGTTATCCGTTATGGGCGCGTTTTAGTGAATTGGATGATAATACGCCGTTTTTTAGCGATCGCGATGGTATTAAAAAAGCGCATTTAGCTGATATTGGAGAAGAACGCAGAAATGGATATGCCTGGTATAGTACCGACCCTAATCTGGTTTTAAAACGTTATCCGGAATGGAAGGCAAAATATAATACACCTAAAAAGAAGCAAGAGCCTAAAGATCCTTATAACATGGTGGTTGCAAAAGACGGTACGGGCGATTTTACCACAATTCAGGAAGCTATGTATGCGGCAAAATCTTTTCCTTATGAGCGTGTAGTTATCAATGTTAAAAATGGTGTGTATAACGAGAAAGTATATATTTATTCATGGAACACCCATGTGTCTTTAATTGGGGAAAGCAAAGAGGGAACCATAATTACCTTTGATGATTATTTTAAGAAGATTGATTTAGGAAGGAATAGTACGTTTCACACGTCAACGTTACTTGTAGAGGGCGACGATTTTATTGCAAAAAACCTTACTGTTAAAAATACAGCTGGAGCAGTTGGGCAGGCCATTGCACTTTCTGTAAACGCGAATCGCTGTTATTTCGAAAATTGTGCTTTCATAGGAAATCAGGATACGGTTTATACGGCAGGAGAAGGTTTTAAGCAGTATTTTAAAAACTGTTATATTGAAGGCACAACCGATTTTATTTTTGGTGAAGCTACAGTACTTTTTGAAAATTGCCAGATTCATAATAAATCGAATTCCTATATCACGGCAGCTTCAACACCACAAAGTCAGGAATACGGTTATGTGTTTAAAAATTGTAATCTAACAGCTGATAAAAATGTGACAGACGTTTATTTAGGTAGACCCTGGCGCTTTTATGCTAAAACTGTATACATAGAATGCCAAATGGGAAAACATATTAAGCCCGAAGGATGGCATAATTGGAAAAAGGCTGAAGCCGAAAAATTTTCATTTTATGCCGAGTATAATTGTTTTGGCGAAGGTTATAAACCGGAGAGTCGTGTGCCTTGGTCACATCAGTTAAAAAAATCGCAGGCAAAAAAATATACTAAAGAAAACATCCTAAAATCAACAACTAAATGGTATCAAAACTTATAAAAGAATTAAAAATGAATATGAAACGTATATTGAGTTTAAATCTAATTATTCTATTGTTAATAACGTCGAGTTGTATGGCGCAAACCACAATTTATATGATTGGCGATTCAACTATGGCAAATAAAAAGAATTCTGAAACCAATCCCGAGCATGGTTGGGGACAAGTCTTACCAAATTATGTAGCAGATGGTGTTCTTGTAGATAACAGAGCCGTTAATGGTAGAAGTAGTCGTAGTTTTATAGGTGAGGGTCGTTGGGATTCTGTGTTGGAGACATTAAAGGCAGGTGACTTTGTATTTATTCAGTTTGGACATAACGATCAAAAGTTTAAATCGCCAGACCGATATACTAATCCGCATACAACATACCGCTATAATTTAATTAAGTTCGTTGAAGAAACACGATCAAAAGGTGCAACGCCAATCTTGTTTTCTTCTATTGTAAGACGTAATTTTAATGAGCATGGAACATTGATTGATACGCATGGAGAATATCCTTTGGAGACGCGTTTGGTGGCTTTAGAATTTGATGTGCCATTTATAGATTTACAATATTTCACAGAACATTTAGAGGAGACTTATGGTGTTGAAGGCTCTAAAAAGTTACATCTTCATTTTGAGCCGGGAGAAAATCCATTTTATAAAGATGGTAAAAATGATGATACGCATTTATCTAATTTGGGAGCAAACGAGGTCGCTAAACTGGCTGTTGCAGAATTAAAAAAGAAAGCACCGAGTATGGTGAAATATCTAAAATAATTTCATTGAAGTGAAAGTAACGAAAGTGGTTGATTTTATAGGTTAACCACTTTTTTTTTCTTCATTACTTTTTATAGCAGCTTCTATGATTTTTATAACGAGCATCCCATCTTCTGCAGTTACAGGAACGGCTTTGTTATTTCTAATAGCATCGAAAATACCGTCGTAATAAATCATGTAATTTCCGATAGCCGTAGGAATGTGTTCTTTTGTAATTTTACCATCTTTTTCAGTGTGTAAAAGTCCGCGTTCGGTTTTAGGTTCTATTCCCCAATGATTACTATTCGGTTTTTTTTCAGCTTGTAAATTTTTTTCCTGGACGTCAGCTCTGCTTTTAATAAAAGATCCTTTTCTACCATGTAAAATACTTCCCGGTAAAGGTTCGCGAACAAAGTAACTTGATTTTAAAATAACTCGATGTGTAGGGTAGAAAAGCTTGACGTCGAAATAATCGCCAACTTTAGAATTCGGTCGGTAACTGTCTAAGTCCGCAAAAAGAGCTTCGGGCATTCCAAAAAGCTGTAGAGCTTGATCGATTAAATGAGAACCTAAATCGTATAGACTACCAACACCGGCAGTTGGTGTTTCTTTATGGGTTTTATAACTAAGCTGTGGATCGAAACGGTCGAAATGAAATTCAGCTTCAACCAACTCTCCAATTAAATTTTCAGAAAGTACCTGCTTTATCGTTAAAAAGTCACTATCGTAGCGTCTGTTATGGTATACTGATAGAGTAACGTTTTTCTCTTTAGCTAAATTAATAAGCTCTTCGGCTTCAGCAACAGTCGTGGTGAATGGTTTTTCAACTACAATATGTTTGCCCGCTTCAATAACTTTTTTAGCAAATTCAAAATGCGTGACGTTAGGGGTGTTTACAACAACCAATTCAATATTGTCATCAGACAACATGGTTTCCAAAGATATAAATGTTTTTATATTCGGGTAATGCTTTTCAGCTTCGTTCTTAGTGCGTTCAAATACACCATATAAATTGAAGTTGGGATTTGTCGAAATGAATGGTGCATGAAACACATGGCCACTCATGCCGTAAGAGCATAAAGCTGTATTGATAGGTTGCATAGGGTTGTTTTTAGACTTTCTTAAAATTAAGAATAATAAGTGAATGTCTGAACTCTAAACAGATTACTGCTTTTTATATTTTCCGGGACTAATACCTATACGTTGTGAAAATGTTGATGTAAAATGTTGAAGAGACGAAAATCCGCAGGCAAAAGCAATTTCAGACATGGTCATGTCGTTTTCTTCTTCAATTAAATCTATAGCTTTTTGTATTTTTAAATTAATGATGAAACTGTTAGGCGGATAACCGGTAAGGTTTTTTACTTCGTATGTAAATTTCGTTTTTCCCATACCAAATTGATAGGCCAATTCATCAATTATCCATTTCTTGCTTAAATCACTGTGGATAACTTGAGTTAGTTGATCTATAAATGTATCTTCTCGATGCGATTTTTGTTTTCTTAGATATAAATGGCGATGAATATCTATAAATAGGTTTTCAATAATGTTGCCAACCATAATTTCGTAGCCTTCTTCCTGATTTGTTAGTTCCTTTTCAAGGTCAACAAAGTATTTTTTAAAAATCTTGGCCTTTTTTATAACGAACTCTTTGTCGTTTGCTAATAGAGTGCCGAAACTTTCCTGAAAATCGGCAGGTAGTTTTGTCCATTTACCAAGCTTTAAAGGTATTTTATCTGTATAAACTTCGGGTTTGATGACCAGCCAGTTTATTTGGCCAATGTCCATTTTCCCTGTCGGGCTCCCATTTAATTGCCAGGGAGCAGAAATAGATAAGTTATCGGGTAATAATTCAATTTCTTTATCATCAATAACCCAGTTGTATTTTCCGCTATGTACAAAATGGATTTCAATACCGTCATTAAGGTGAGGCAACATGTTTTCGTCCATTTTGACTTTCGAAAATTTCATGCTTCCAAAATGTCTGATATAAGGTAGTTTAGCTAATGGGCCTAAATTTTCATCGTACCACCAAACACCTTGATTTCCCGTTTTGTTTTTTTTGCTTGAATTTTCCAATACCTGTGACGTTAATTGATTAGTAATTAATGTAATGTCTGTTATGTGAACTTAGTTGGTTATTGATAATGTCCTTAAAATAGACTTATAAAATTGACCATCGTTTAAAAATAGCATTTTATTTTTGTTAAAATGACAATATTGCTACGTTTATACTAATTTCGTAGTTAGTCTTTTTTGAACGTTGTAAATATAATGTTTTAAAAATCAGATAAAAACATAAAAATCGATTGCAAAAATACAAACTTTCTTAAATGTTGAAGTTTGTATTTTTTGAAATCAGGAAAGGAAATTAGTAACCAATAAAGCTGTAAAAAATGTTGAAAACACGAATGAAATTGAATTTGAAAAATAGCAAAATCTTAATCTTAGTTATAGCTTTTTTAACCGTTTATTCTGTTAATGCTACCGAATTATGGGTAAGTAATATGGGTAAAGATTCAAATCCAGGAACTAAAGAACAGCCATTAGCAACGTTAAATATGGCCTTGAGGAAGGTGCGAGATTTACGTAGGTTAAATAATCCTGAGGTTAAAGAAGGTGCTCGAATTATTTTGATGGATGGCGTGTTTAGTTTGGAAGAACCGGTTTTTATTCGTCCTGAAGATGCTGGGACTGACGAAAGTCCGACAATTATTGAAGCAGCAAAAAATGCAATTCCCGTGTTAAGTGGAGGTATTCAAATTTTAAATTGGAAAAAAGCTGAAGCGATAAACGGATTGTCAGCCGGAACGGTTTGGGTGGCTGATGCCCCTAAAAAAGCAGGTTCGGTTTTAAATTACAGGCAGCTTTGGGTTAACGGAAATAAAGCAACAAGAGCTAAAAGTACGAAAGGCGATAAAATGGATCGCATTTTGTCTTGGGACAAAACTTCTGAAACCTGTTGGATTCCTTATAACGATAAATCGGTTGTTTTCGAACCGGGTATGGAAATGTTTATTATGCAGTGGTGGGCTATAGCTACGCTTCGTATTAAAGATATGGAGGTAAAAGGCGACAGCGCTAAATTGTATTTCGAGCAACCTGAAAGCCGCATTCAAAGCGAACACCCTTGGCCAGCACCTTGGATTTCAGAAAAAACAGGAAATTCGGCTTACTTTTTAAATAACGCGTTGTGTTTATTAGACGAGCCGGGCGAGTGGTATTTAGATCGCTTAAATGGTAAAATATATTACTATCCAAAACCTGGAGAAAATATGAATTCGGCAAAGGTTACGGCTCCGATTTTAGAAAGTTTAGTTGAAGTTAAAGGTACCGTTGATACACCTGTTCAATATGTGTATTTTAAAAATATAGCCTTCGAATATAGTAATTGGTTACGTCCGTCAGAGCAAGGTCATGTGCCTTTGCAAGCCGGAATGTATATGTTGGATGCTTATAAGTTGAAGGAACCAGGAACGCCAGATAAAGCAGGTTTAGAAAATCAGGCTTGGCTGGGTAGACCAAGGTCGGCTGTCGAGGTTAATTTTGCTAATAATATTTTGTTTGAAGGTTGCTCGTTTCAGCATTTGTCTTCAACAGGTTTAGATTTTCATAAAGGAACCAATAACAATACGGTTCAGGGAAATTTATTTAAAGATATTGGCGGTAGTGCCATTAATCTTGGAGTATTTTCAGATGAAGCCTTCGAAACGCATTTGCCGTACAATCCTTCGGATGAAAGAGAGGTTTGCTCAAACGAAACCGTAATCGATAATCTTATTACTGATGTAACTAATGAAGACTGGGGTTGCGTGGGTATTAGTGCTGGTTTTGTTAAAAATATTACGATTGCGCATAACGAGATTAGTGATGTTGCTTATACCGGAATTGGTTTAGGCTGGGGCTGGACAAAAACCGTTAATGCCATGCGTAATAATAAAGTGATTGCGAATAAAATTCACCATTACGGAAAACATTTGTACGATACTGCCGGGATTTATACGCTTTCGGCACAACCTGAAAGCGTGATTGAAGAAAATTATGTTTACGACATTTATTTCAATCCTTATGCTCATGATCCTTACCACTGGTTTTATTTGTATACCGATGAAGGCTCTGCGTATTTCGATGTTAAAAATAACTGGGTTCCGGCTGAAAAATTTCTTCAAAACGCCAACGGACCAGATAATATTTGGGAAAACAATAATGCTTACGTAGATGAAAGTGTTAAAACCAATGCGGGAATCCGTGAGCCATATAAATACCTGTTAAAAGAAGTTGTAGTTGATACGAACTGGCCAATGCAGGAGATTCCTCATTTTGCTGTAGTTGAATTAATAGGTAAAGGATTCGATGCTGAAACAATTAAAAAAATAGCCAAAACCAATGGGGTGATTGATGCGCAATTGTATCAATGGAAAAAGCACACGGTTTTATATGCTAAAATGAATCATATTGAATATTTAAAGCAGCAACTGGCATTAGAATATCCGAAAGCTGAAATTAAAACATACGATACGCCGGTTTATGATTTTAACAAGTTTGAGAGATGTGAGGATACGGCGATGGCAGCAGAATGGGAGCATATTCTATTAACTGCCAATTTGGTTGATGATGTAAAACTTCAGGAAGAATATTTAGAGTATCACGATACGCAGTTTGAAAAATGGCCAGAAGTGGCTCAGGGTTTTTGTAACGCCAATTTTCAGCAGTTGCAGGTCTTTAAAAACGGGCGACAGTTAATGCTGGTTATCAGTATTCCTAAGGGAGCCAATTTAGATGAGTTAAATCCAAAAACAACAGAAAACAATCCACGTGTAGACGAGTGGAATGAAATAATGAAACGATACCAAACAGGAATTAAAGGAACCAAATCTGGTGAGACCTGGGTGTTTTTAAAAAAATTAAACGAATAATCAACATGTTAAGAATTGCAATTCTAGGTCTAGGAGAAGGACGCAGCACCATGTCGGCTGCATTGGAAAGTAAAAAATTAGAGTTAGTTACTATTTGTGATAAGAATGAAGAGCTGTGTAGGCAAAGAGCAACAGAATTCGATTTTAAAAATTATACAACAGAATACGACGATTTATTAAACGATGAATCGATTGATATTATAGCCATTTACACGCCCGATTATTTGCATGCCGAACATGTGAAACAGGCTTTATTAGCTGGAAAACACGTGGTGTGTACAAAACCATTTATCGACGATTTGTCGAAAGCAAACGAGTTGCTTGAAATTAGTGGACGTACCGGTAAAAAGGTGTTTGTTGGTCAGAGTTCAAGGTTTTTCGAGCCAATGAAACGCCAGCATAAAGATTTCACCGAAGGTGTTATTGGTGATTTAATTACTATCGAAGCACACTACCATGCCGATCACCGCTGGTTCTTGGAGAAAGGCTGGGCACTTTTAGATTCTTTCAAATGGTTGTATGGTGGATTAAGTCACCCGGTCGATTTCATTAGATGGTATTTGCCAAATATTGAAGAAGTTATGGGCTATGGTATGATCAGTAGCAATGCTAAGAAAGCCGGATTGAAGAACGAAGATACCATGCACTTTATTTTTAAAGCTCAAGATGGTCGCGTAGCTCGCGTAAGTGGTGTGTATACTTCACCAACACAACCAACAAAACGCGATAGTGGGATGAGTTGTATTTTAAGAGGAACGGAAGGTGCAAGTCAGGCCGATTATCATGAATTGCGTTATTCGGTAACAACCAAAGAAGGTGAAGAAAAAATTATTCACTGGGGAGATGAGAAACTGAAATATTACTTCAGATTTTCGGGACAAACTCACCATGCCGGAGAATATCAAAACTACTTGGAATATTTTGTAGATAGTATTGAGCAAGGATTTACGGCCTACCCAGACATGAAAGAAGGTATTGGAACGGTTGCCTTGTTAATTGCCATGGACAGAACGTTAAAAACGGGAGTTCCTGTTAAAATTTCTGATATTTTAGCAGAGTATAATCTTGTTAAATCAGAGGCTGTTTAATTATGGGGCAAATCAGTAGTTTTTTAGAACCAATAGACTATGGGGTTATCATAGGGTACCTTATTCTTTTAGTTGGTTTCGGATATTATATTTCATTCATAAAAAATAAAAAAACAGATGCCAGTTACTTTGTAGCTGGTAATACTTTGGGGTGGACCAGTATAGGTCTTAATATGTGGGGAACCAATGTGGGGCCTTCAATGCTAATTGCTTCAGCGAGTATTGGGTTTACAACAGGAATTGTAGCAGGTAATTTTGCCTGGTATGCTTTTGTGTTCATTCTGTTACTGGCTGTGGTGTTTTCACCGCGTTATCTTGGGGCTAATGTAGTTACATTGCCTGAATTTATGGGGAAACGCTTTGGCGATTCCACAAGAAATATTTTAGCATGGTATACCTTAATTACCATTCTAATTTCGTGGTTATCTTTAACCTTATTCGCAGGTGGAATTCTGGTGCAACAGCTGTTAGATATGCCAATGTATTTATCGGTAATTTTAATGGTAATTTTATCTGGATTCTTTGCTGCAGCGGGTGGACTAAAAGCCATTGCTTATACCAATGTATTTCAAATGCTATTGCTTATAGGTGTTTCTCTTTTATTAGTGATCTTAGGAATTAATAAAGCCGGTGGAATCGAACATATTTATAACAGTACGCCAGGTTCGTATTGGAATTTGTTTTTACCTGCCGATGATAGTAATTACCCATGGACGGCAATCATACTAGGGTATCCTATTATGGGAGTGTGGTTTTGGTGTACCGATCAATCTATGGTACAATCCATCTTAGGTGCAAAAAATTTAAAACAGGGACAATTAGGTGCTAACTTTATTGGTTGGCTGAAGATATTAGATGTACCGTTATTTATCTTGCCGGGTATTGTATGTTTTGTGTTATTTCCGGAATTGCAAAATCCTGATGAAGCCTATATGACTATGGTAACGCAGCTATTTCCTGTAGGATTAAGAGGGTTGATTATAGTAGTGTTAATCGCGGCATTAATCAGTACCATTGGTTCGGCATTAAACTCATTAAGTACCGTGTTTACTATGGATGTATACGTTAAAAAATACAGACCAGATGCAGCGCAGAAAAGAATAGTTAAAACCGGTCGATTAGTTACCTTATTCGGATCGATTTTAGCAGTTTTAATCACCTTGGCTATCAACAGTATCAAAGGGTTGAATCTTTTCGATATTTTTCAATCTATTTTAGGATTTATTGCGCCTCCAATGTCTGTAGTATTTCTTTTTGGAGTTTTATGGAAAAAAACCAGTACAAAAGCTGTAAATTTAGTGTTGACTTTAGGGACAGTACTTAGTCTTGGTGTTGGGGTACTGTATTTATGGGTGTTCCCAAATGGTGAATATCCTTGGCCTCACTTTTTACTGTTGTCTTTTTACATATTTGTAGCCCTTTGTGTTATGGTTGTGGCTATTTCATTAGCCGATAAAACCGTTCAGGAAAATCATGATGAGTTATTAACCATCAATCCAAAGGCACGACCAGATAAACAGGTGAAATTGTTGTGGGTACTGTTAACCATTGTAATGGTTTTGTTATACATCTTTTTCAACGGTCATTAAACCATGATGAATTGGGTTTCCAGTTCGCTAAAAATATAAACAACTAACATGTATTATAAGTCGTTAACGTCAAAAATTATATGTTCATTATTAGTGCTTTTCATTTCGGGAAGCACTTTGTCTGCTCAAGAAACTAACAGTGAAGCGACCTGGATATGGTATCCTGGCGATTTTGAGGTTTGGTTAAGCAATAAAATGCAGGTAAGACGTACAGAGCGTGAAGCTGTTTTTCCACCGCTTTGGCAATATTACAGTCCGTATGCTTTGGTGACTTTTCAAACCGAAGTGGATATTCCTGAAGAAGATGAAGTGAAAATCTTTTCAGAAGGTCCTTTTCAGTTAATAGTCGATGGTGCTCAAATCCACGGACAGCCAAAATCGATAAAAATTCCATCAGGGAAGCATAAAATATCTTTAAAAGTTTACAATCAGGAAGTATTGCCGGCTATTTTTATTGACGGAACATATGTAAACTCCAATGCGAGTTGGCAGGTAACAAACGAAGATAAATTGTGGATTGATGAAGCCGGAAATGCACAACAATCAGGAACACCGTGGGTGCCTGTAGGATCATGGAATTTTAATACGCCAAATAACAAACCTTCAGAATTTCAATTAGCCACCGAATCCTGGATCGCTAAAGAGGTTGAGAATATTGATGGTGGAAAATTGGTCGATTTCGGAAAAGAAACCTTCGGTTACATTCAAATTCACGGTTTAAAAGGAAAAGGAAAGTTAGCCATGTATTACGGCGAATCTCGTGAAGAAGCTTTAGATTCTGCCAAGTGTGAAACTTTAGACCATTTGTCTTTCGACGGAAAACAAACTGAAACCTATACGCTTGAAGGGTCAAAAGCCTTTAGATATGTGCAGGTTCAAGCTGAAGCTTCTGTTCAATACGATTCTATTACGATGCTTTATGAATATTTACCGTTAGACTATCGCGGAAACTTTAAATCGTCTGATGATTTACTAAATCAAATCTGGGATGTATCGGCATATACTATGCATTTAACCTCTCGTGAGTTTTTTATCGATGGCATTAAACGCGACCGCTGGGTGTGGTCTGGTGATGCTTATCAGAGTTATTTAATGAATTACTATTTGTTTTTCGACTCGCCATCGGTAGAGCGTACATTATTAGCGCTTCGTGGAAAAGATCCCGTAACGGCACACATCAATACCATTATGGATTATTCGCTGTACTGGTTTGTGGGGATTTACGATTACTATTTATATACCGGAGACACCAAGTTTATTCAAACGTTTTATCCAAGAATGAAATCCTTAATGGAATTCTGTTTAGGAAGACGAAACGAAAATGGATTCCTTGAACCGTTGGAGGGGGATTGGGTGTTTATCGACTGGGCAGATGGTTTGCCAAAAACAGGCGAGACTAGTTTCGAGCAAATGCTTTTGGCAAGAAGTTTAGAGGCTATGGCGGTTAGTGCTGAAATTGCAGGTGAACAGGAAGATTTTAAAAAGTATCAAACCCTTGCCGAAGATTTAAAAGCGAAGTTGTTTGATGTCTTCTGGGATGAAGAGCAAGGCGTCATGAAACACCAACGTGTTGATGGCGAAATGCAGGATATTGTAACACGTTACGCGAATATGTTTGGTATATTCTTTAACTATTTTGATGATACCCAAAAACAAAGTGTTAAAGATAAAGTCTTGTTGAATGACGATATTCTTAAAATCACAACTCCATACATGCGTTTTTACGAGTTGGAAGCGCTTTGTGCTATGGGAGAACAAGAATTTGTTTTGGATGAAATCCGTGATTATTGGGGAGGTATGTTAAATCTTGGAGCCACCTCGTTCTGGGAAAAGTACGACCCAAATCAAAATGGTGAGGAGCACTTAGAAATGTATGGCAGACCTTACGGAAAAAGCCTTTGTCATGCTTGGGGAGCAAGCCCAATATATTTATTTGGTAGATATTATTTAGGTGTTGAACCAACGGCAGCAGGATATGAAACCTATACAGTGAAACCAAATTTAGGCGGACTGAAATGGATGGAAGGTAAAGTGCCTACACCAAATGGAACGGTCGATCTTTACTGTAGCACACGTGAGATAAACGTAAAAGCTTCAGAAGGCGAAGGAACTCTAATCATAGAAAGTAAAAGTAAACCTTCAACAAATGCGGGAGAGGTGAAATCGTTAGGTAAAAATAAATATCAGTTAACGATTAAACCTAACACTCAATATTCAATCAAATACAAAGCACTATAATTCTCTATAATGATTAAATTTATTAACAAGTTATCTTTTGTTTTGGCTTTAGCTGGGTTGTCGGCTGTGGCACAAAACACCGAAATTCAATATTTATCTGGTACAGGATATCAAGACACGAAAGAATGGGAATTTAAAATTTCCGATGGACGTAAAAGTGGCGAATGGTCTACTATTAATGTGCCTTCTGTTTGGGAACAGGAAGGTTTTGGAAAATATCAGTACGGTATCCGTTTCTACGGAAAGCCATTTCCTAAAGGTATTGCCGACGAGGTTGGTGAGTACAAATACAAGTTTACTGTACCTAAAGCATGGGAAAACAAAATTGTAAAAATAGTTTTCGATGGCTCGATGACTGATACCAAGGTGCGTATCAACGGGCGTTCGGCGAGCGATGATACACACCAAGGTGCGTTCTACAGATTCAAATACGATATCACCGATTTATTAAAATTCGGAAAAGAAAACGTACTGGAAGTTACCGTTAGTAAGGAATCGAAAAACGCGAGTGTAAACCTTGCGGAAAGACGTGCCGATTACTGGAACTTCGGAGGGATTTTCCGTCCGGTGTTCTTAGAAGCGCTTCCAGCAACACATATCGATTATACATCTTTAAAAGCGGAAGCAGACGGAAGCTTTGAAGCGAATGTATTTTTAGGAAAAGCAGGTCAAAATGTATCTGCTGAAATTACCATTTTAGATGAAAAAGGTAAAAAAGTAGGCCCTACTATGAAAGCTGAAGCCGTTAATGGCGCCGATAAATTGCATTTAGAGGGTCAGTTTGAAAATGTAAAACAATGGACAGCCGAAACACCAAATCTTTACACTGCTGAAATCAAGTTGTTAAAAGACGGTAAAGTCGTTCACGAAATCAAAGAAACCATTGGTTTCAGAACCATTGAAATTAGAAAAGGCGATGGAATCTACGTTAACGGACAACGTGTGTTAATGAAAGGGGTAAATCGTCACAGTTTCTGGCCGGAATCAGGGAGAACCTTAAATACCGAATTAAACTATGCCGATGTACGTTTAATTAAAGAAATGAACATGAACGCCGTACGTTTATCACACTATCCCCCAGATCCAGACTTCTTAAAAGCTTGTGACGAGTTAGGATTGTATGTTATGAATGAACTAGGGGGATGGCACGGACATTACGACGATGCTGTTGGTAAAAAGTTAGTAAAAGAAATGGTAACCCGCGATTTAAATCACGTGAGTATTATTTTCTGGTCTAACGGAAATGAAGGAGGCTGGAATACCAATTTAGATGACCAATTCGATATCTGGGACTTACAAAAACGCCCGGTATTACACCCGCAACAAGAGCACAATGGTGTAGAAACGATGCATTACCGTTCTTACGGAGAGACTTTAGAATATTTTAGAGACGATAATATTTTTATGCCAACCGAATACCTTCACGGATTATACGACGGTGGTCACGGTGCAGGTTTCGACGATTACTGGGAAGTAATGCGCAAGCACCCAAGAAGTGGAGGAGGTTACCTTTGGGTTTTTGCCGACGAAGGTATTGCACGTACCGATCAGGATGGTCGTATCGATAACCAGGGTAACTATGGTGCCGATGGAATTGTTGGGCCACATCACGAAAAAGAAGGTAGTTTCTTCACTGTAAAAGAAGTGTGGTCGCCGGTTATGATTATGAACAAACCCGAATTACCAAGTGATTTCAATGGCACATTTTCAATTGAAAACCGTTACGATTTTACCAATTCAAACACTTGTACATTCGAATACGAATTAGTGAAATTTACCTCGCCGTTAAACGGAAAAGCTGGGCGTAAAACAGTTAATAAAGCAACAATTAAAGCTCCAAGTATTGAACCTCACGGAAAAGGGGAGTTAAAAATAAACTTGCCAGTTAACTGGAAAGATGCCGATGTATTATATGTAAAAGCAATGAATGCCAAGGGTGAAGAATTATGGACTTGGGATTTCACCTGGAAAAAAGAAAGTGAAGCTAAAGCATCAGCTTCAGGAAATGTTGATTTAAATGAATCTAATGAGTTTTATACGGTTTCAGCTTCAGGAACAGTTGTCAAATTCGATAAAACTTCTGGGAAATTAGTTGAAGTTAAACAAAATGGAAGCACCATCAGTTTAGCTAACGGACCAAAAATTATTATGGCACGCCGTGGTGATCGTACGTTAGACGGAACTGTAAATCCTGAATTCTTAAAAGGAGAAGATCGTATTTATAAAGAATTTGCTTGTATTGATGAAGAAGTAAACTGTTCTGAAAACTTGTTAAACATTTCAGCTAAAGAAGTTGACGGAAAAGTTGTTGTTGAAGCCAATTATCACGGTATTCTTCAAAAAGTAGTTTGGACAGTTGATGCATCAGGATTAATTCAGTTAGATTACGAATACGAGTATAATGGTGTTGTTGATTTAGCAGGTGTGTATTTCGATTATCCGGAAGAAAAAATGCAACATAAAAAATGGTTAGGTGATGGGCCTTACCGTGTTTGGCAAAACCGTTTAAAAGGAACCACTTTAGATATCTGGGAAAACGATTATAACGATCCAATTCCGGGTGAGTCATTTAACTATCCTGAGTTTAAAGGCTATTTCAATAACTGGCAGTGGGCTGAGTTTACCACAGAAGAAGGTAAAATATATATCGAAAACAAAGGAACCGATACATACTTAGGGGTGTATTCACCTCGCGATGGTCGTGATGCTTTATTATACACGATTCCAAATACAGGAATTGCCCTGTTAGATGTAATTCCTCCAGCGAGGAATAAAGTAAATGCAACCGATTTATGTGGACCATCATCACAACCAAAATGGTTAAGCGGACTACAAAAACGTACGGTATATTTAAAGTTTGATAAATAATAGTTGTCAACCTGAAATGTCACACTAAGCGGAGTAGAAGTGTAGTTTCAGGTTTTCAGTTAAAATAAAAAGTGAAAATGAAATCAAAAGGTATTTTACAATTTGCTGCAATAATCGGTATTCTAGTTTCAGTAATTTCCTGTGTTTCAAAACCTGAAAAGTTGAAGAAACGCGAAATTACCGATGCTGTAATGGAAGAGATTTATAACGAAATTAAAACGCCATATAAATACGGTATGGTGATGGTGCCAACGGATAACTCTTATAAAATGGATTGTCCGAGTATTTATAGAAAGGATGGTAAGTGGTATATGACTTACTTGATTTTTGAAGGTCGTGGCTACGAAACCTGGTTGGCCGAAAGTGACGATTTATTACACTGGAATCACTTAGGGAAAGTCATGTCGTTTTCAAAAGATACCACCGAATGGGACGTGAATCAAAAAGCGGGTTATATCGCTTTACAAGACCCAACCTGGGGCGGCTCGTATGCCTGGGAACCTTACGATGGTAAATACTGGGTAAGTTATTTTGGAGGAAATACCACAGGTTATGAGGCTGGTATTTTGTCTATGGGAATGGCTTACGCCGATGAGTTGCCAACCACGCCTAAAGAATTTAAGCGTTTGCCGGAACCCGTATTACGACCAAACGACGATAAAGCGAGATGGTGGGATAACAGTACCATGTATAAAAGCTCGGTGATTCGTGATGTGGAGAAAGAAACAGGTCATGAATTTATCATGTATTACAATGCCCGTGGCGATAGTATTAATCCGGCGAAAGGTGCTGAACGTATTGCAATGGCAGTTTCAGACGATATGAAAAACTGGAAACGTTACGGCGATGCGCCTTTAATTAATCACCACAGAGGAATTTCGGGTGATGCTTATATTCAACGTATTAACGATACCTGGGTGATGTTTTATTTTGGTGCTTTTTGGACCGGTTGGGATCAGGGTGCTTTTAACCGTTTCGCAGTGTCTAACGATTTAATTCACTGGAAAGACTGGGAAGGTGAAGATTTAGTTAATTCAACCGAGCCTTACGACGATATGTTTGCACATAAATCTTTTGTAGTGAAACATGATGGCGTTGTGTATCATTATTACTGTGCGGTGAATAAAGCCGGACAACGAGGTATTGCTTTAGCAACGTCTAAAGATATTGGAACAAGCGATTTACATTTTGTGGCACCACCAAATGAAGAAAATAAAGCTGAATAACGATGTGTCACCCTGAATTGTCTCACTGAGCGGAGTCGAAGTGTATTTCAGGGTCTCATTAAGTTAGGTTGCAAATTTCAAGAAGCCGAAATAAATTCGGCATGATAAAAAAGATGTATCGATGAGGAAAAGAATTAGTGTCATATTGTTTTTAATAAGTAGTACTTGGTTTGCTCAGGCACAAACAGTAACAGGAGAGCCAGCAGGCATTCCTGAAATTCCAAAAAAGTATAGCTACACACCATGGGAAGATCCGTTGGTAACCAGTATAAACCGTCAACCAGCTAGGGCGACGGCTTATTCGTATAAAACGGTTGAAGATGCTTTAGAAGGCAACCGCGAGAAAAGCCGATTGGTCATGCTTAACGGCGAATGGGATTTTAAATATTCAGTGAATTTAGATCAGGCGCCAAAAGATTTTTACAAAACCGAAGTTGAAGGTTGGGATAAAATTGAAGTGCCTTCTAACTGGGAATTAAAAGGCTACGACATTCCTATTTATAAAAGTGCCGTATACCCATTTAGACCAGTGAATCCGCCATACGTGCCGAAAGACACCAATGGCATTGGATCATATCAGCATAAATTTAAAGTACCTAAAGACTGGCAAAAAGATATGACTGTAACGCTTCATTTTGGAGGGGTAAGTTCTGCTTTTCAAGTGTGGTTAAATGGTGAGTTTTTGGGTTATGGTGAAGATAGTTTCTTGCCTTCAGAATTTAATATTTCACCTTACATAAAAGAAGGCGACAATGTATTGTCGGTTCAGGTGATGCGTTACAGCGATGGCGCGTATTTAGAAGATCAGGATCACTGGCGTATGAGCGGTATTCAGCGTGACGTTTTCATTATGGCCGAACCTAAATTACGCATTCAGAATTTCTTCTATCAAACCAAATTAGATAAACAATATAAAGATGCGGTGTTTCAATTGCGCCCGAAACTGGAAAATCTTACTGGTGATACCATTAGAAAAGCGAGTTTCGAGTTTCAGTTGTATAACGATAAAAACGAAGCCCTTTTTGAAAAACCTGTAGATACTTTAGCGATAGATATGCTTAACGAAAGTTATCCTCGTTTAGATAATGTCCGTTTTGGTTTGTTTGAAAGAAAAATTGAAAATCCGAAGAAATGGAGTTCAGAAGATCCTAATCTGTACACGTTGGTCATGACCTTAAAAGATGATAACGGTACAATTACCGAAGTAAAATCTTGTAAAGTCGGCTTCCGTTCTATTGAATTTTCGAAAGAAAACGGTAAAATGCTGATAAACGGTAAGGAAACTTACATTTACGGTGTGAATCGTCACGACCATCATCCGGTTCGAGGTAAAGCCTTAACGCGTGCCGATATTGAGGAAGATGTTAAAACGATTAAGCAGTTTAATTTTAATACTATTCGAACAAGTCACTATCCAAACGATCCGTATTTCTACGAATTATGCGACGAATACGGGATTATGGTGATGGATGAAGCGAATCTGGAAACTCACGGTATTGGCGGGCAATTAAGTAACGACTCTAAGTGGACTCATGCTTTTGTGGAGCGTATGAGCCGTATGGTAGAGCGCGATAAAAATCACCCAAGTGTTATTATCTGGAGTTTAGGTAATGAAGCGGGGAAAGGTCCAAACCATGCAACAATGGCAGCCTGGACACGCGATTTCGATATTACCAGACCAATACATTACGAGCCAGCTCAGGGAAATCCAAGACTGGATGGTTATATTGATGAGCGTGATCCGAGATATCCAGCGACAAACGACCATTCACACCGATTTGAAAATCCGCAGGACGATTGGTATGTCGATATGGTAAGTCGTTTTTATCCGGGAGTATATACGCCTGAATTTTTACTTCAAAATAAGTCTGATATGAGACCAATTTTGTTTGTGGAATATTCACACTCTATGGGGAATTCTACCGGAAATATGAAAGAATTCTGGGACGAGTTTAGACGCTTGCCAAGAATGATTGGTGGTTGTATCTGGGATTATAAAGATCAGGGCTTATTAAAAGTTGATGAAAAAACAGGTCAGGAATTTTATGCCTACGGTGGCGATTTTGGCGAAGTGCGCCATGATGGTAATTTCTGTATCAATGGTATTGTTGCTTCCGATGGACGACCAAAAGCAGCCATGTACGAAAACAAGTGGGTGTATCAACCAGTGACTTCAAGTTTTAAAGGACATCATCAATTAAAAGTGAAAAACCGACGAGCAGAAAAATCACTGGACGATTTAATTCCCGTGTTAAAGATAGTGTTAAATGGGAAAGTTTTTAAAGAAGTGGTTTTAGAACCTTTTAATCTGAAAGCAGGTGATAGTACTGTTTTAGATTTGGGTAAATACGTGCCTATGTTTAAAACGAATGCAGAAATTCTTCTTGAGATTGAGTTTCAACTTTCGGAAGATACACCTTGGGCTAAAAAAGGATTTGTAGTAGCAAAAGATCAATTCGCCCCTAAACAATTAAGAGACAAATCTTATTTGTTTTCAAAAGAAAAAGGAAGTATTTCAGCTGCTGAAAATAATGACGATATTGAAGTTTCAGGGGAAAATTTCAACATTAAATTTAATAAAGAAAACGGGGCTTTAAGTTCGTATGTGTTTAATAACGAAGAACAGGTGTTTGCCCCATTGCTGCCAAATTTCACTCGTCCGTTTACCGATAACGACAGCAAAGGATGGAAACCACATAAAGTTTTAAAACAATGGTACGATAACAAGCCTGTGTTAACTTCCGTGAAAACGGAACAATCTGGAAATGATGTGCTGGTTATTTCAAATTACGAGATGATTAAAGATAGCGCCAGTGTTTCTGTAACTTATAATATTAAACCGTCTGGATTAATTAAAGTGGATTATAAACTTAGCGCTTCAACCGATTTACCGAATATTCCAAAAGTGGGCATGCAAATGGGAATAAAAGACGATTTCAGACAAATTTCATGGTACGGAAAAGGGGAGTTGGAAAATTACATCGATCGTAATTATGGCTTTTTTATAGAACGTTACAGTTTGCCGTTAGATGAGTTTATGGAGCCGTATGTTAGGCCACAGGAAAACGGTAACCGAACCGATGTACGCTGGATGGCAGGTACAACTTCAACTAAAAATGAAGGACTATTGGTTGTTGCCAATCAACAACCCTTAAGTATGAGTGTCTGGCCGTATACCGAAGAAAACATCAATGAAGCGAAACATACTTACGATTTAGTAGAATCGGGATACTTAACCATAAATATCGATTTAATTCAAATGGGTATTGGTGGTAACGATAGCTGGTCGCCGGTTAGTGCCCCATTGGAAAAATATCAGATTCCGTCGAAAGATTACGAGTACAGTTTCTATGTATTGCCTTTTAAAGGGAAAGACGGATTAAACAAAACATTAGATAAATTTCAGTATTAATGACCTTATCTTTTAAACATATTTGCCTGATTCTGGTGCTGCTTTTAGTGTCTTGCAAGCAAGAAGAAACACAAAAGTTGACTTATTTTGAACCAACTGAAGATTCTTCGAAACCTTGGGTATACTGGTATTGGATGCGTAGTGCTTACTCTAAAGAAGGCATTACTGCCGATTTAGAAGCGATGAAACAAGCCGGGATTCGAGGGGCTTATTTAATGACTATTAAAGGTCCGGATGAAGAACCTTTAATGAATCCGCCAGTGGTACAATTGAGCAAAGAATTCTGGGATTTGGTGCGCTGGGCATTAACAGAAGCCGACCGATTATGCTTAAAAATCGCTTTCCATCCCGCAGATGGTTTTGCAGTAGCCGGAGGCCCTTGGATTACCCCTGAATTATCCATGCAAAAAGTAGTTTGGGCAGACACAATGGTGAGTTCAGAACAAACTAAAGGATTAAAATTACCTGTGCCGGAACAATATAAAGATTATTATCAGGACATTGTTACGTTTGCCATTCCTGTTAATAAGGTGTTTAAAACATCGGTGAATATTCAACCTAAAATTACCACCACTTTAGATGGTGTTGACGCTTCATTTTTAAGCGATAATTCAACCGAACAAACACAATTTAGATTAGGAGAGCCGGGCTATATTCAATATGAATTTGATATGCCTTTCGATTGTAAATCGCTTCAGGTGGAGACTAAAGGGAATAATTATCAGGCGCATCGTATGCTTGTTGAAATAGGCAACGACGGCAAAACCTTTAAAAGCCTTGGTCGTTTAGAAACCCCACGTTCGGGTTGGCAGGATACCGATGCGTTTTATACGCACAGCCTTTTCGCGAAAGCAAAATATTTCAGGTTTGTTTATAATCCTGAAGGTTCAGAACCGGGTGCCGAAGATATAGATATGGCGAAATGGAATTCGCCGTTTAAAGTCACAAAAATAATTCTTTCAGAAGAACCTTTAATTGATAATTATCAAGGAAAATCGGGTGCCGTTTGGCGTTTAAGTTCCAGAAATACCGAAGCCGAAATTCCAAAATCGGAGTGTGTGAAAGCTGAAAATATGGTGAATGTTTCAGAGTTTATTGATGCCAATGGCGTTTTAAACTGGGAAGCGCCAAAAGGAAACTGGCGTATTATGCGTTTCGGGCATACATCAACCGGACATGAAAATGCAACCGCAGGTGGTGGCCGTGGACTGGAAGTCGATAAATTTAATAAAGAAGCGGTTCAGTTTCAGTTAGACCATTGGTATGGCGAAATGCGTCGCACAGCAGGTGAAGAACTTGCTTCAAAAGTGGTTGAAATTCTTCACATGGACAGCTGGGAATGTGGTAGCCAGAATTGGTCGCCGGTGTTCAGAGATGAGTTTAAAATGCGTCGCGGTTACGATATCGTTCAATATTTACCGGTTATGGCCGGAATTCCGTTAGACGATATTGAAAAATCGGAACAAATTCTTTACGATATTAGAAAAACGATTGCCGAATTAACGGCTGATAATTTCTTCGGAACTTTAAAAGAAGAAGCGATAAAAACAGGAGTGAAGTTCAGTACAGAGAATGTGGCACCAACCATGACAAGTGATGGGCTGTTGCATTTTAAATATGTTGATTATCCGAGTGGTGAATTCTGGTTTAGAAGCCCCACGCACGATAAACCAAACGATATGCTCGATGCCATTAATGGCGGACATATTTACGGTCGTGATATTATTCAGGCGGAAGCCTTTACCCAATTGCGAATGGATTGGGATGAGCATCCAGGGAATTTAAAAACCATGGCCGATAGAAATTATGCTTTGGGTATTAATCGCTTTTTCTACCACGTGTTTATGCACAATCCGTGGGTAGATAGAAAACCAGGCATGACTTTAGATCCTATCGGAACCTTTTTTCAGCGCGACCAAACCTGGTGGGAACCGGGAAGTGCATTTTTCGAATATTGTAAAAATGTACAGTTTCAGCTTCAAAAAGGACAACCGGTCATCGATTTTGCGGTGTTTACGGGTGAAGATATTCCGTCGCGCTCGGTATTACCAGACCGTTTGGTGCCGTTTTTGCCGAATATTTTTGGAGCAGAACGCGTGGCTTCAGAAGCTATTCGATTAAAAAATGAAGGGCAGCCAACGGCAAGAATGCCAAAGGAAGTAAAATACACGAAAAACAGCACCGATTTATCGGAATGGGTGAATGCTTTAAACGGTTATAAATACGATTCGTTTAACAGCGATGTGTTGTTAAATGCTGAAGTAAAAAATGGTCAAGTCGTTTTTAAAGATGCTTTAACTTATAAGTTATTAGTGTTTCCGGATCACCGAAAAATGATGCCGAGTAACATCATGTCTTTGCAAGTTGCTCAAAAATTAGTTGATTTGGTAAAAGCCGGAGCGACTATTTTAGTAGGTGAAAAGCCTAATGAAAAAGCCGAGTTGATGTCGAGCCAAACTGAATGGCAAACTTTAGTTGATGAACTTTGGTCGGGCAACGGACAAAAACAATGGGCTTTAGGTAAAGGAAAAGTGATTCAATTGCCATATTTGGGAGCTACGTTTTCAGAATTAGGTGTTGAACCTAATGTTTTGGTTGATAAAGATATCGCCTGGACACAACGTCAATCTACTGATGAATCGATTTATTTCTTATCTAATCAATTAGAAGAAACACGTCAGTTAGAGGTGTCGTTTAGAATTAGTGGCAAGATCCCGGTGTTATATCATCCCATTTCAGATGAAACGATAGTATTAGAAAACTGGACGGTTGATAACGGCAGAACTATTATTCCGTTACAATTTCAGCCTAACGAAGCGTATTTTATCATTTTTGAAGATGAAACCGATAAAACCGTTTCAACGGGAACGCCAAACTGGGAAAGTTTTAAAATGGTTGAAACTTTAAATGAAGATTGGACGCTTCAGTTTGATGCAGCTTACAACGGACCTTCAGAGGCTCTTCAAATTAATCAATTATTCGACTGGACAACTTCAGCTAATGATAGTATTAAATTTTATTCAGGAACGGCGACATACACGAAAACATTCAATTGGAATGAAAGTAAGTCTAACGATTTTTGGTTGCAGTTTGATGAGGTTAATTGCATTGCCGAGGTGATTTTAAATAACAGAGCTTGTGGTGTTGTCTGGACGTATCCTTTTAGAATAAATATTTCTGAAGTCTTAAAAACAGGAGAGAATACGTTGACTGTAAAAGTTACAAACACTTGGGCTAACCGATTAATTGGCGATGAGAAATTACCAAAAGACCAACGCCTAACATGGACAACGGCACCGTTTAGACTCGATGATACCATGATGGTGAAATCTGGCCTATTGGGAGAAATAAAAATTATTAAGAAAAACTAAACGTAATTCATGAAAAATAAAATAGTATTAGTAATAGCTTGTGTTTTTAGCGTATTCACTTTGCAAGCCCAAATAAAATTGCCGGCATTATTTACCGATAATATGATGTTGCAACAACAGGGCAATGCGCCTATTTGGGGCTGGGCTTCGAAAAATGAAAGCTTAAAAATTACGACGTCTTGGGATGGTAAAATATATGATATAAAAGCCGATAAAACCGGAAAATGGAAAACCAGTTTACAAACTCCTGCGGCAGGCGGGCCGTATACGATTTCGGTTTCTAACGGGAGCGAAACTAAAACGGTTAATAACGTGTTGATAGGTGAAGTTTGGTTGTGTTCTGGGCAGTCTAATATGGAAATGCCTTTAAAAGGTTTTCCTGGTCAGCCGGTGCAAGGCGGTAATGAAGCGATTGTGCGTTCAAACAATAAAAATATTCATTTTATAACCGTACCACGAGCAACGGTTTTAGAGCCAAAACAAGATTTTGAAGGGGGCTGGCAAGTGGCTTCGCCAAAAACAACTGGCGATTTTAGTGCGACAGCATGGTATTTTGGGTCGTTATTACAAGACGTTTTAGATGTGCCCGTGGGTATGATTGTAGTATCGTATGGCGGTTCGAATGTTGAAGCCTGGATGAACGAAGAAATGCTTAAAGATTTCGATTTAGCTTTAGAGTTGCCAAAGAGTGAGGCTGATTTAAAAAGCAACCCTAATCGTGTACCAACCACGTTGTTCAACGGCATGTTATCTCCTGTAATTGGTTATGGTATCAAAGGTGCGATCTGGTATCAGGGGGAATCGAATTACGAACGTCCGTTTCAGTATAAAGATCTATTTAAAAAAATGGTAACGTCATGGCGCGAATTATGGAATCAGGGAGAATTTCCGTTCTATTTTGCACAAATAGCTCCGTTCGACTATGCACGTTTTCATCCAAATGATAATATAGAAGAATTCAATTCGGCTTACTTAAGAGAAGCACAGTTAAAGGCTTCAAAGGAAATTCCTAATTCAGGAATGGCGGTGTTATTAGATGTTGGTGAGTTTGGTAATATTCATCCGGCACAAAAAAATAAGGGTGGTGAGCGTCTGGCATATCAGGCATTAGCCAAAACTTATGGTTTTGAGGGTTTCGAGTTTGAAAGTCCGGAGTTTAATGCTATGGAAGTTAAAGGAAGTACAGTAACCGTTTCGTTTAATAATGTACCGAACGGCGTAACGTCTTACGACAAAGAAGTAGTTGGTTTCGAAATTGCAGGAGAGAATAAAGTGTTCTATCCGGCACAAGCTGTTTTAAGAAGAAAGTCGGTATTGTTATCGTCACCACACGTTGAAAAACCAGTTGCTGTTCGATACTTATTTAAAGATTTCACTAAAGCTGAAATTTTCAGTACCGGTGGTTTACCAATGTCTTCGTTTAGAACCGATAATTGGTAGTTAAATATGCGCTTCGACAGGCTCAGCGTGACATCTTGTTCTGTTCTACTATTGTCAGACTGAGCTTGTCGAAGTCCATTTTGAAGTAATTAAATTCAATTAATAAAAAGGAAAGTGCTATTAACACTAAAAAAATACAGTTCATTAAGTTTGTTTTTTCTGATGTTCTTTTCAGTAAAGGCACAAATCCCCACGCTTGAAAATTACAATCAGGTTTGGACGACCCAAAGTAAAAATGCATCTGAATCTATGCCTTTAGGAGGAGGTGATATTGGTGTGAATGTTTGGGTTGAACAAGGTAATTTGTATTTCTATTTTTCAAAAAGTGGCACCTTCGACGAGCATAATACTTTATTAAAATTAGGACGTGTAAAAGTAGAATTAATACCGAATCCTTTTAAAAATAATGAAGGTTTTCATCAGGAATTCGTTTTAAAAGATGGATATATTACGGTTTCACAAAATAATACCGAAGTTAAACTTTGGGTCGATGTGTTTAATCCGGTTATTCATGTGGATGTAAAGAGTAAAGAGGCTTTAATCATGCAAGCGTCTTACGAAAGCTGGCGTTACAAAAACAGAAAAGTTGAAGGCCGCGCGAATAACGCCAATTCTTATAAATGGGCACCGCAAGGCGATATTATTACTTATAAAGATTCCATTTCGTTTGAAGATAATAGTGTTCAGTTTTATCATAAAAACAGAGAACATACCGTGTTTGATGTTGCGGTAAAGCAGCAAAAAATGGAATCGGTTAAAGAGGATATGATGAATCCTTTAAAACACCTTACGTTTGGGGGTGTTATGAAAGGAAGAGATATGAAATCTAAAGGTGTTTATACTGGAAAATATGTGAATACCGATTTTCAGGGCTATAGTCTGGTTAGTCGAAAACCAAGTAAAAAACACAATTTAGAGTTGTATCTGCACACGGTTAAAAATGAAGATATTTCAGTTTGGAAAAAAGAGTTACAAAATTTATTAGCTTCATATAAACCAAAAGAAAAAGAAGCGAAACTTTGGTGGAACAATTTCTGGAATCGTAGTTTTATTTATACAAAAACTGATAACAAAACTCAGAAAGATTCTGTTTATCAAATAGGTCAGAATTATCAGTTATTTCGTTATATGTTAGGTTGTAATGCTTACGGAAAATACCCAACAAAATTCAACGGTGGTTTGTTTACTTACGACCCAGTGTACACTAAGGAAGACCATACGTTTACGCCTGATTTTAGAAATTGGGGCGGAGGTACCATGACGCAACAAAATCAGCGTTTGGTTTATTTTCCGATGCTAAAAAGTGGCGATTTCGATATGATGGAATCGCAGTTAGATTATTATTTAACACTTCAAAAAAATGCTGAATTACGTAGTAAAGTCTATTGGAATCACAATGGTGCAACGTTTACCGAGCAGTTAGAAAATTTTGGTTTGCCAAATCCAGCAGAATACGATTGGAAACGTCCTGCAGATTACGATCCGGGATTGCAATACAACGCTTGGTTAGAGTATCAATGGGATACCGTTTTTGAGTTCTGTAAAATGATGCTCGAGCAAAAGGAATACGCCAATATCGATATAAAAAAATACAATGGATTTATCTTAAGCTGTCTTCGGTTTTTTGATGAACATTATCAGTATTTAGCCAAGAATCGTGGGCGCAAAGCTTTAGATGCCAACGGGCATTTAGTCTTGTTTCCTGGGTCGGCAGTAGAGACGTATAAAATGGCGAATAATGCCAACAGTACGATTTCAGCATTAAAAGTGATAAGTGAAAAATTATTAAAATGGTCTTCAGAAGATTTATCTGCTGAAGAGATTGAATATTTAAAAGCCTTTCAAACCCGCATTCCGCCGTTAAATTTCAGAGAGATTAATCATCAAAAGGTATTATCTCCAGCGAAAACTTGGGAACGTATTAATAATACCGAGGCTGCACAATTGTATCCGGTGTATCCATGGAAATTGTACGGCATTGGGCAACCTGATTTAGAGGTGGCGCAGAATACTTATAAGTTCGATGAAGATTTAATAAAATTCCGAAGTCATGTAGGTTGGAAGCAGACTAATATCATGGCAGCTAGACTTGGGCTAACCAGTGAAGCTTCAAAATACATCTTGTTAAAAATGGCGAATGCGGAACCCCGATTTCCAACATTCTGGGGACCTGGTTTCGATTGGGTGCCAGACCACAATTGGGGAGGTTCGGGTATGATTGGTATGCAGGAAATGCTCATGCAGGAAGTTAATGGAAAAATTTTATTGTTTCCGGCATGGCCAAAAGACTGGGATGTGCATTTTAAATTACATGCTACGCAAAATACTACTGTTGAAGTGAAACTAGAAAATGGAGAGGTAGAAATTATAAAAGTTATTCCTGAAAGCAGGAGAAACGATATTCAAAATCTGTTAGATTTTACATTAACCGAAAAATTAAACTTAAACTAAAAATGGAAAAACTAAAATACACATTAGGCAGTTTTTTGCTTTTAGGAGCAGTGCTTTTTAATGTGCAATGTCAACCTAATAAAAAAGTCGAAAAGCAAACCGTTAAAGTTGATTTCGATTTCTCGGGCAGACGCTTATCGGAGGTTCATGATCCGTTGTATAAAGAATGGGTGATTAATGAAGGAACTTTAGATGAGAAAAATTTTGAAGAAGTTACTGTAAAACTGCAAGGCAATTTTAAGTCTAATTGGGTTAAAATTGGCATGAGTGCGCCGCATTATGCGCAATTGGTAAGTGACGGTTTAATTTCAAATGAACCAGTTGAAGTTGTTATTTCAGGATTAAAACCGGGAAAACATAGCTTATTAACATTTCATAATACCTTCGACAAACTTGAAAATAAAGGGATATCGAATCTTAAAATATCTGTAAATGGCCAATTAGTTGAAACGATAACCCCAAGTAACCGTGCGTTTTCAAAAGTTGATGCTGGTACAGCCTATTTAAAGTTTATTGCCGAAGCTAATAAGGATGTTGTTGTTCGTTTTGAAAGTGAAAATAATTCGGATGCATCGGAAATAGTGATTAATGGATTTGAAATTGATACCCCGGATATTAAAAAGCAAGCGAATACGCCTTATCCAGAAAATTTAGATGAACATGTTGTGGTTAAAAATGAGTTGCAATTACAATGGCAATCACCAAAAGGCACAAAGTCGTATCAATTATATTTCGGAGATAATAAAGATGCCGTTTTAAATGCAGATGAATCTTCGGAATTATTTAAAGGTCAATTAACGACCAATAGTTATGAAGTTGGTGATTTATACAGCATGAGCACCTATTACTGGCGTGTTGATGCGATTGATTCCAATGGAGATATAACTCAAGGTAATGTTTGGGCATTCAGACCGGCACAATTGGCGTTTCCGGGAGCCGAAGGTTACGGGCGTTTTGCTATTGGAGGTCGCGGAGGAAAAGTAGTTGAGGTAACCAACTTAAACGATAATGGACCAGGAAGTTTCCGTGAGGCAGTAACTCAGGATATTGGTCCTAGAACTATAGTGTTTAACGTGTCTGGAAATATTAAATTGAAATCTCGTTTAGTTATCAGTCATCCATATATAACTGTAGCAGGGCAAACCGCCCCTGGCGATGGTATTACTATAAGTAGAGCACCTGTTGGTTTAACTGGTGATGAAGGTATTGTTCGTTTTTTACGTGTGCGTATAGGGTCTGGAACAACCTTTGATGGTATGGGGCTTACCGGAGCAAACAATAGTATAATTGATCATTGTTCTATTAGTTGGACTATTGATGAATCGTTTAGCTCTCGTGGAGCGCATCATATTACACTGCAACGCACCTTAATTTCAGAAGCTTTAAACGTTGCTGGTCATGATAAATATGAAGCTGGTAAAATGCATGGTTACGCAGCGACTATTGGCGGCGATATTGGAAGTTTTCATCATAATTTATTAGCGCATAACTACGGAAGAAACTGGAGTATGGGAGGCGGATTAAATGGCGACGGGTTTTACTCAGGGCGTTTAGATATTCGTAATAATGTGGTGTATAACTGGGGGCACCGCACAACCGATGGTGGAGCTAATGAAGTTAATTTTGTTAATAACTACTATAAGCCTGGAGCAGCCACCGATATTTTTGTGGCTTTAACCGCCGATCACGAAGGTGTTGGAAAAGGAAGTCAGCGTTATTATTTTGAAGGTAATGTGATGCCTGGATATTTTGATGAAAACAGTCAGGAAAAAGGAAGACGTTCGCGTATTAAAAACAATGAAATAGTCGATTACGAAACCTTCGTTGATGAGCCGTTTTTTGAATCGTTCGTAAACACGCAATCAGCTAAAGCAGCTTATAAAAACGTGTTGTCCGATGTTGGCGCTATGCAACCGTATTTCGATAGACATGACCAACGAATTATTGATGAAACCCTAAAAGGAACCTATAGTTTTAAAGGAAGTAAAAGTGGGTTGCCGGGTATGATTGATACCGAACTCGATGCTGGCGGATTCCCAGATTATGGTAATGAAACCAGAACTGCCGATTGGGACACCGATCACGATGGTTTACCAAACTGGTGGGAGAACGCTAAAGGTTTCAATGTGAATTCAGTAGCAGGAGATTTTTCAGAAGCAAATAATGATGAAAATAAAGATGGCTTTACAGAATTAGAGCAATATCTTAACTGGATGGCACAACCGCATTATTTTATATCTAAAAACGAAACCTTAGAATTCAATGCAACCGATTATTTTAAAGGTTACGAAAACAAACCAGAATTTCGGTTTTCTCAAGTGATTAATGGTGAAGTCCAATTGGAAGATAGAAAAATCATTTTAACCCCTTTAGAAAAAGGTTTTGCTTCATTCATTATTTCAGTTAAAGATGCTGATGGCGATTCGATGATACGATTGATAAATGTATTTGTGAAATAAAACATATTAACAAATGAAAAATAAAATAGTTTTACTCGGTTTATTTGCAGCGAGTGCTTTGTCTTTTTCTCAGGACAAAGGTTTGGTGGCAAACGCCGATAGTCCGCATACAAAATTGCATAGCGTCAATTTACAGGATGTGCAATGGACAGACGGTTTTTGGAAAGAACAGTACGATGTTGGTGTTAAAATCACCTTGCCTTACATGTGGGATTTGTATCATAACGATTCCATTACCCACGCCTACGCCAATTTTAAAATTGCAGCAGGTTTAGAAAAAGGAAAACACAGTGGGCCTTCATTTCACGATGGCGATTTTTATAAAATTCTGGAAGGTATGGCAGCGGCTTATGCAGTTTCTAAAGACCCAGAATTAGATAAAGAAATGGATGTTGCTATTGCCATGTTTGCAAAGGCACAACGTCAAGATGGTTACATTAATACGCCGGTTTTAATTGAAGAACGTTGGGGGACATTAGGGCCTGAAGAATTACAGAAGCAATTAGGTTTTGAGAAGTATAACATGGGGCATTTAATGACCGCCGCTTGTGTACATTATCGCGCCACCGGAAAAACAAATTTTATGGAGGTGGCTAAAGGTGTTGCCGATTTTTTATACGATTTTTATAAAAAAGCATCGCCGGAATTAGCGCGAAATGCTATTTGTCCGTCGCACTATATGGGCATTGTTGAAATGTATCGCACGGTGAATGATCCCCGTTATTTAGAGTTAGCTAATAACCTGATTGATATTCGCGGCACAACTGATGATGGTACAGACGATAATCAGGATCGTGTGCCATTTAGAGAGCAAACCAAAGCTATGGGACATGCCGTAAGAGCCAATTACTTATATGCCGGTGTAGCCGATTTGTATGCTGAAACAGGCGAAGAAAAATTACTTGAAAATTTAGAGTCAATCTGGGAAGATGTGGTCTATAGAAAAATGTATATCACAGGTGCCTGTGGCGCGTTGTACGATGGCACTTCTCCTGACGGAACTGCTTACGATCCGGCAGTAGTTCAAAAAATACATCAGGCTTATGGGCGTCCGTTTCAATTACCAAATGCAACAGCGCATAACGAAACCTGTGCGAACATAGGTAATGTACTTTGGAACTGGCGTATGTTACAAATTACTGGCGATGCCAAGTATGCCGATATTGTTGAGTTGGCACTTTACAACAGCGTATTGTCTGGCGTGAGTTTAGAAGGGACTGAGTTTTGTTACAATAATCCGTTAAATGTATCGGCAGATTTACCATTTCAACAACGCTGGGGAAGTAAGCGAGTAGGGTATATCGCGTTGTCTAATTGTTGTGCGCCTAACGTAACGCGTACTTTGGCCGAAATTGGAAATTATGCCTATAACTTGTCAGATAATGGGTTGTACGTTAATCTTTTTGGTAGTAATCAATTAAAAACAACAACATCCAAAGGAGATAAATTAGAAATCGAACAGGAAACCAATTACCCTTGGGAGGGAAAAGTGACTTTAAAAATAAGCAAAGCCCCTAAAAAAGACTTTTCAATTTTTGTTAGAATTCCAGGATGGAGTCAAAATGCTGAAATAAAAATAAACGGCGTTGCCTTTACAGGAAAAATCGATTCAGAAAGTTATGCAGTATTAACTCAAAATTGGAAAAAAGGCGATGTTATCGAATTAAATCTGCCTATGCCTGTCGAATTAATGCAAGCCAATCCTTTGGTTGAAGAAACTAAAAATCAGGTAGCCGTAAAACGTGGCCCTCTGGTATATTGCTTAGAATCTGATGACTTATCTGAAAAAGCCGAAATTAATTCCATTGTTTTGGATGTTAATTCAGATTTCGGTGTCAAAAAAGTAAATATCAATTCAAGAGAAGTTGTTGGTATTTCCGCGAAAGCTTTTGTTGAAAATGATGATTGGAAGAATACATTGTATCGTCCTATATCAAAAGATAAAATGAAAATGGATATCACTTTAATTCCATATTATGCTTGGGGAAATCGTAAAAAGGAAGAAATGACAGTTTGGTTGCCATACTGATAAAATTTACAAGTAAGTAAAATCTTTAATTAATTAACGAAAAAGGCTAAAAATATATGTTTTTAGCCTTTTTCTTTTTATCTTTATTTGGTTTCATTTAAAGGCTGTGCCTAGAAATAGAAATGCTTCAAATTTAATGTGTTGATATAATTGACAGGACTTGTTTAAAATTACCATAATCTTGTAATTTTAGTGGTCGAACAATGCATAATCAGACGGTTTTAGTGTTGTTAAACGCCTTCGAGCGATGTATTTTATAATAAAAATTAGGTGTAATTTAAGTAACCTTATTTTCTTTAATATTCAAGTGTTTGTGTAGTGTGTTGTTTTATAGTTATTTACGATTTTAAATCATCAAATACATAAAAAATGATTTATAAAATCGGCCGACGTTCAAAAATAACAGTTAAATATTGTTAAAATCATAATATTAGCGCAATTATTGTTAAGGTCGATTCTCTCGATAAGCCAAACGAATTAAATAATAAATTAAACTAAACAAGTATGAAAAAAACATTTACAAATTTATGTATGTTGTTGCTATTTAGTTTGGCATTTATGTCAGCTTCATTTGCTCAGGATACTAATAGTAAAAAAGCTGTTACAGGAACAGTAGTAGATCCGATGGGTGTGCCTTTACCAGGGGTAAACATCGTGGAAAAAGGAACTACTAATGGTGTGGTAACTAATTTTGATGGGGAATTTGTAATCTCTGTTAATGAAGAAGCTACACTGGTGCTTTCATTTGTAGGAATGAAAACATCTGAGATTTCTGTAAAAGGCACAACTACAGTTAATGTAACCTTACAAGAAGATACTGCTTCTTTAGATGAGGTTGTTGTTGTTGGGTACGGTGCTCAAAAAAGGGAAAATTTAACAGGAGCTATTGCTACAATTAAACCGGAAGACGTACAGGATTTACCAGTATCAAACTTAGCAGAAGCTTTAGTTGGTCAGGTTCCTGGGGTTAATGTTTCTGGTGGTTCTTCGCGTCCTGGAGAAGCTGCAACGATTCAAATTCGTCAGACATTTGGTTTTTCTAAAGACGGAAACACAACGTTGCCTTTGGTAGTGATAGATGATATGGTACAGGTTGATCCAGATTCAGGGTTACCTACATTAGAGACCTTTAATAGATTAGATCCATCAGAGATTGAAAGTATTACAGTGTTAAAGGATGCTTCTGCTGCGATTTATGGTTCTCGTGCTTCTCAGGGAGCAATTGTTGTTAAGACAAAACGCGGAAAAGCAGGTAAAACTAGTTTTAGCTATAACAGTCAGTTCGCGTTTAACGATGCTGTAAGTCATTCTAAAACGATGAATGCTTACGATTATGGAGTATGGATGAATCGTTATTTAAGAACAGATAATAGAGATAGCGATGGAAGAAACCTTTTCTCTGCTGATGAGTTAGAAGAAATGAAATCTTTAGATTACGATTGGTTAGATAAAGCATGGTCTAGTGCAAGTCAGCAAAGACATTCACTTACAGTTAGTGGTGGTAATGATAAAGCGACTTATTTTGCTGGAGCAACTTATTTTACGCAGGATGCCAACTTAGGTAATCAGGATTTTAATAAATGGAATTTCAGAACCGGAGTGAATGCTAAGATTACAGATAACCTAGATTTATCAGCTTCGGTATCAGGAAATATTGGTTCGGTTGAAAAATCGTTTACCAAATCGATTTCATTAAATGATGGAAGTTACGGGTCTTTAACCAGTGGAGAACAAGCAGATTATGGTGTATTATTACACATGCCTAAATATGTGCCATGGGATACTACAGTTAATGGAGAGACTTATTGGATGTCTCCATTCCCAAGAACAGATCGTAACTTGGGTAGTGCCAATACAAACCGTACAATTGCAGGATGGAACTATTTTGCAACTTTAGATAATGGATCTAAACAAATTGAAGACGATAATACGTTTAACGTAAATATGTCGATAAATTATAAAGTACCGTTTATTGACGGATTATCTTTAAAAGGAACGTTCTCTAGAAATCAAAGTTCATCTTATACAGAGCAAATTCAGTTGCCATATGAGTTAGCTAGAATTAAAAATTACAATAGTGAAGGTAATCACTTAGCAAGTGCTGCTGAGGATAATGATTACACTATTCAAACAAATACTCAAAGATCAAGAGTATATTATAACAATAATAACAGTAAAAGCACACAAGCGAACTTCTTTGTGAACTATGCCAAAAAGTTTGGTGATCACGATGTAAGTGCTATGTTTGGTGTAGAACGTTCTGAGTCTGAATACAAAAGTACTCGTTTAGCTTTTGAAGGAACTTCAGGAGATTATTTAGGAACTTACCAAACTGCAGGTGAGATTAGTGATAACTCAACCGCGTTAAAAGGGGAATCTGGAACTTTATCTTATTTAGGTCGTGTTAACTATAGCTATAAAGATAAATACTTATTACAATTATTATTCCGTAGTGATGCTTCTACGAAGTTCGCACCAGAAAACTACTGGGGCTTTTTCCCATCAGCTCAGGTTGGTTGGATCATGTCTAGAGAAAACTGGTTTGAAGATGCCTTACCATGGGTAGATTATTTTAAAGTACGTTACTCTGTTGGTAAAACAGGTAAAGATAATATCAAAGCTTGGAGATGGGCACAGTACTACGATATTTATACCAATAAAGGATGGCAGTTTGGATCTGACGGAGGTACTTTAGGTGGAGGTTTAACACCTCAGGTTAACCCGAACAGAAACGTAAAATGGGATACAACTATAAAACATAATATCGGTTTCGATGCTAATGTTTTAGATAACAGATTACGTTTAACAATGGATTATTATTACGATAAGACTACAGACATGTTAACTAATATGGCGAGTTCTGCTGGTGTACCAATTTCAGTTGGTGGTGGTTTTGCCGAGCAAAATTATGCTGCAGTTAATGCTTGGGGTGCTGAGTTTAGTTTAAACTGGAGCGATAACATCAAAGAAGACTTTAGTTATAACGTAGGGGTTAACTTCGGATTTAATAATAATGAAGTTAAAAAGTATCCGGAACAAGCTCTTGTTCATCCTTCAAACAATATCACTCAGGAAGGATCTTCATTGATTTTCCCGGCTTGGGGTTTCAAAACCTGGAAAGGAACATCTACAGGAGATGGTATTTTAAGAACGGACGAAGATATTGCTAACTACTGGGATTATTTAACAGGATTAGCTACCGCTGCCGGTACAGATCCTAGTTACTTAGGAATTAACACTGTAGATGGTATTAGAAAAGGGATGTTAGCTTACCAGGATATAGGAGGAGCGTTCAATAGTGAAGACGGAACTCAAGAAGGACCTAACGGAAGAATTGATCGCAACTTAGATTACGTAAAATTAGTAAACAAGAACAGAAGTTACGGTTTCACAACTAATTTAGGAGCAAGATATAAAGGCTTGTACTTAAGATCTCAAATTAGCACAACTTGGGGTGGTCTTCGTATGATTGACATTGTTAAACAAGGAACATCGTCTTCGCACAATATGTGGGCTCACGAAAGTTACTGGACAGACATGTATGATGAAACAGATAATGTAGATGGTAAATATCCTAGTTTAGTATTCTACGATCAAATCTCGGCTCCATCAGATTTCTGGAAATTAGATACGTTCCGTTGTTTTGTTAAAAACTTAACTGTAGGATATGAGTTACCAAAGGATATCATGTCTCAAATGAGTATTTCTAAGGCTACGATTGGTATTACAGGTAATAACCTTTGGGATTTCTACAATCCGTATCCGAAAAAGTACCGTAACATGTATGATAACTCATATGAGAGATACCCGACACTTAGAACTTGGACAGTTAACTTAAGTGTGTCATTCTAATAAAAATATGCGAAGAATTATGAAAACAAAAATAAATAGATATATAGCCTTAGCACTTTTATTAGTAGTAGGTGCTTCATGTAGCGACAATTTTTTGGAAGAAAAAAGACAGTTCGGAAAATATGACGATACATTTTACGAAAGTCAGGAACGCGTAGATTGGTATATAAATAACGTGTACTACGATTATTTCGCTGGGTATACGAGCCCTTTATCAACTATTGTAGGATCTTATTCTCAAACAAATTCACGTTTAACTGAGGAAATAGGAGGAGTACAAGATTTAATTAATCCAACAATAACTTTGGTAAATGCCGATGATGGTTCAGGTTACTATGGTAGTAAATTAGAGAATAAGGTTAAAAATGAGCCTTACCACAGAATTAGAGACATTAATACATTTTTAGAAGAAATTGATGTTTTAGGAGGTGGATTAGATGAAGATTATCGTGATCAAGCTAAAGGGCAAATGTATTATTTAAGAGCTCTTCAGTATTTCGATTTAATGCGAGTTTATGGTGGTGTACCTGTTGTAACAACAGTACAGGATGCATCAGCGACAGATGAGAGTATTAAATTACCTCGAGCAAGTGTTTCAGAAGTAGTGGCTCAAATCGTTGAAGATTTCGATATGGCTGCTAGCTTATTACCAGGAAACTGGGATGCTTCAGATTATGGACGTTTTACTCGTGGTGCAGCGTTGGCTCAAAAAGCAAGAGTGTTATTAACTTATGCGAGCCCATTATTTAATACAGCTTGGGATAGTTCAACAGAGCGTTGGCAGGCCGCTTTAGAAGCTGGTTTAGCTGCAGAAACACAGTTATCTGCAGATGGTTATGGCTTATATGGAACTTCTGCTAAAGACTGGCAGGATATGTTCCTAATCGATAACTCATTTTGTTCAGAAGCTATTACTGTTCAAATGTTAGGAAATGGAAATAATACAAGTATTTTAAATAATTCTTGGGAAAACAGCATTCGTTTAACGAGTCAAGCAGGTAGTGGTGGATTAGCAGCTCCAAAAGAAATGATTGATTTATTTCCAATGGCTGATGGTTCTAAACCTACTTCTGCTAATGGTTATGATGAGCTTTTATTCTTTGTTAATCGTGATCCTAGATTTTATAGAACATTTGCTTTCTCAGGAAGTAAATGGGGATATAAAGATAATGCAGATCAAACAGTTTGGGCTTACCGTTGGTTAGATGATGCTGAAACAGTATACTATAGCGATAATAATCAAGTATCTAGTCCGGCATTCGTACGTAAAATGTCAGATGTTAATGAGAGTAACGATAATTTCCAGTATTCAGGAACAGATATTTTTGAATACCGTTACGCAGAGTTATTATTAAATATAGCTGAAGCTTATGCGGGTTTAGGAGATACAGCAAACTGTTTAACTTATTTAGGTAAAGTTAGAAATCGTGTAGGTATTCCATCAACAAATAACTACGGAATAGGAACTTTAGCAGATAAATATGCGGCTATTAATGCGTGTCTGTATGAGCGTCAAATCGAATTAGCTTATGAAGGTAAACGTTTCTGGGATGTACAACGTTGGATGTTATACAATGATGATGCTTCAGCAAACAATACTACTTGTGCAACTTTAGGTGTAACACCATTAAATGGAACTCAACGTACAGGTCATTATTTAGAATATAACGCAGTTGCAACTAGCGACAATCCTTTAGCTGGTACGATTGATGCTATTTTTGTTGATCCAGATGCTGCAGACTTCGATACTCAGATTCAAAATTTAGCAACGATTTATACAAATAATTTTGTGCTAGCAGAATTAGAAAATCCAATGGATAATGTTAATGGAACTGCGGTTCAAATCGATTGGAAACAAAATTATTACATCATGGGACTTCAAACGAGTGTGTTGAGTCAAAACCCTTGGTTGGAACAAACCATAGGATGGAAAGATGCTACAGGTTCTGAAGGAACTTTCGATTATCAAAATTAATTTTAGAAGAAATGCTCGTTATTTATCGAGCATTTCTTTTTAAACCGTTTGTTTTAATGAATTAAATTAAATACCTGTGTTTTTTCTAGTAAATACAGGTATTTTTTTTCAAAATCAATTAAACCTTTGTGCAATATAAGTGTCTTAAAAACACATAACCTTTAAACAGAATATTGTACAACAATAACAAAGAAAATAGATGATGAAAAAGAGTAATATCCTATTAGTAGCTTTATCATTGTTAGTGGGGAATGCGTATGCACAATACCCTAAACTTACAGATGACGATAAAGCCAAAGAAGAAGCTATAAAAGCGGAAGCCTATAAGCATTCTGATGAAGCTTGGGAAAAGGCAAAAATTATAGTTCAAAAAGAAGCCAGAGAAGGTAAACCTTATATTCCGTGGGCGGGTAGACCAACCGATTTGCCACAAGCAGAAATTCCTGCTTTCCCAGGAGCCGAGGGTGGAGGTATGTACACTTACGGTGGTCGTGGTGGTGAAGTTTACACGGTAACAAGTCTTGCTGACGATGGGCCAGGTTCCCTAAGAGAAGCTTGTGAAAAAGGTGGAGCAAGAACCATTGTTTTTAATGTAGCAGGGATTATTAAACTAGAAACGCCTTTAATTATTCGTGCGCCATATATCACTATTGCTGGGCAAACAGCACCAGGTGATGGTATTTGTGTGGCCGGTGAGTCAGTTTGGATTGATACCCACGATGTAATTATTCGTCATATGCGTTTTCGCAGAGGAGAAACTTTTGTGGGGCGTCGTGATGATGCCATCGGAGGAAATCCTGTCGGAAATATCATGTTAGATCACATCTCAGCAACCTGGGGATTAGATGAAAATATGTCTATTTACAGACACATGTATAGTCCAGGAGCCGATTATAAAGATGAGAAAAAGCCTACCGTAAATATTACCATACAAAACAGTTTATTTGGTGAAGCTTTAGATACATATAACCATGCGTTTGGTAGTACTTTAGGAGGTGAAAACTGTTCGTTTATGAGAAATATGTGGGCGAACAATGCAGGAAGAAACCCTTCAATTGGATGGAATGGAATTTTTAATTTTGTAAATAATGTGATGTTTAACTGGGTACACCGTTCTATTGATGGTGGAGATTACACAGCAAAATACAACATCATTAACAACTACTACAAACCAGGACCGTTAACGCCAAAAGATGAACCGATAAGTTACCGTATTTTAAAACCAGAAGCGGGTAGAAGTAAGTTAGATACTATGGTTTACGGTCGTGCATATGTAAAAGGAAATATTGTAGAAAATAATGCAAAAATTACTGCAGATAACTGGGCAGGTGGTGTGCAAATTGAAGGTAAAGATGGTGAGCTTTTAGATTACCAAGGAGCAAAACCATATTTCGATTATATGAATGCCAGTAGACCATTCCCGATGCCTTGGTTTCGTGAAATTATGGATGCCGATAAAGCCTTTGATTACGTAACAGAACACGTTGGGGCAACGCTTCCTATTCGTGATGTTGTAGATCAAAGAATTGTTAGAACGGTTAAGACAGGAAAACCTGAATATGTTGAAGGTTTAGACCCAGATTCGTTTTATCAATTCAAGCACCGTCGTTTAGCAAAAGATTCATATAAACACGGTATCATTACCGATATCGCTCAGGTAGGTGGTTACCCTGAATACAAAGGAACACCTTATGTTGATACCGATAAAGATGGTATGCCAGATGCTTGGGAGAAAAAATACGGATTAAATCCAAATGACTATTCTGATGCTAAAGGAGATTTAAATAACGATGGTTACACTAACATTGAGTCTTACATCAACGGCATTAATCCTAAGAAAAAAGCAGATTGGAAAGATCTTAAAAACAATAAAGAAACATTAACGGAGCCTTTATTAAAATAGGCTTCGTTACTTCTTAAAAAGTTCAAAAAAATTAAACTAAAAACATATGTTGATTAAACGATTAAGCATAGGAGTATTGTTTGTTGCATTAGCTTTTGGAACAGCATCTGCTCAACAATATCTAGATCCGGAATATATTAAAGTAACTAAAGAACGTGGGGCTAAAATAGTTGATGGATTAGAGTTAAATGATCCGGCTAAAGAAGAAGCTGTTACTGAAATTATCGCGAAACAATATCAGAATTTAAGCAAGCTTCAAGACGAACGTGATGCTAAAATTGAAGACATTAAAAAGAGCGACTTAGCAAAAGACAAGCAAGATAAAAAGATTGAAAAAGCGAAAGCTAAATCAGAAAAATCAATAGATAAATTACATAAATCTTATGTGAAGCAATTGTCATCTCAGTTAACCGAAGAGCAGGTTGATGGGGTTAAAGATGGCATGACTTACGGTGTGTTACCAAAAACCTACAAAGCGTTTCTTGAAATGATTCCTACTTTATCAAAAGAAGAGCAGGATTACATTTATAACAATCTTAAGGAAGCGAGAGAGCATGCCATGGACGGTGGTTCTTCAAAAGAAAAACACGCTTGGTTTGGTAAATACAAAGGAAGAATAAACAATTATTTATCAGCGAGAGGCTACGACCTTGAAAAGGAGCGTGATGGATGGTACCAACGCATTGAAGAAGCAAAGAAAAAGTAATTTTTTTCTTTAAATATTAAACCAAAAACTAAATATCAATATGTATAGCATAACTAAAAATAAGGCACTAAAATATGCACTTACAGTAGTGTCTTTTTGTTCACTGGTTCAAACGGCACAGGCACAGTATCCTGATATACCTCATGAACTTCAGGCAAAAACCGATTCTGTTTTAGCTTTAGAAGAAAAAAGACTCAACGATATTTGGCAGAAAAATTATCACATTATTGAATCTGAAGCTAAACAAGGAAAGCCTTATATTCCGTGGGCTGCTTATCCGGCAGATTTAGTTCAGGCCGAAATTCCTGCATTCCCCGGAGCCGAAGGTGGTGGTGCTTTCACGCAAGGTGGCCGCGGAGGAAAAGTATTTGTGGTTACCAGTTTAGCCGATAGCGGACCTGGAACCTTACGTGAAGCTTTAGAAGCAGTGGGTTCAAGAACCGTTGTGTTTAATGTGGCTGGAATTATTCAGTTAGAAAAACCTATCAGCGTTCGCGCACCTTACATTACAATTGCCGGACAAACTGCACCTGGCGATGGTATTTGTGTTGCTGGTGAATCTATCCTTTTAGATACACACGATATCATTATCCGCTACATGCGTTTCCGTCGTGGTGCTACCGATGTCACTCGTAGAGATGATGGTTTAGGCGGAAATGTAATAGGAAATGTTATTGTCGATCACTGTTCGGTGAGCTGGGGATTAGACGAAAATATTTCATTGTACAGACACCAGTTTCAAGCGAATGAAAAGTCGAAGTTGGAAAAATTACCAGCCGTAAATGTAACCATTCAAAATACCATTTCATCGGAAGGTTTAGATACGTATAACCACGCATTTGGTAGTACTATTGGTGGGTTGAATAGCACATTTATTCGTAACTTGTGGGCTAATAATATTTCCAGAAATCCTTCAATTGGTATGTATGGTAGTTTCAACTTTGTTAACAACGTATTATTTAACTGGTGGAATCGCTCTTTAGATGGTGGAGATTACCGATCTATGTTCAATATCGTTAACAACTATTTCAAACCAGGACCAATAACTCCAACCGATGAGCCTATCCGTTACAGAATTTTAAAACCAGAATCTGGGTATAAAGTGCCAAAAGGTTATGGGCGTGCTTATGTAGCTGGTAATATCACAGAAGGTTCACCGGAAGTGACAAAAAACAACTGGAATGGTGGTATTCAGTTAGAAAATCGTTCGTTAAATGAGGCTCAAGATGATTTAGAATTTATCAAACAAGATAAACCATTCCCGATGGCGCATATAACTATGATGGAAGCTGATGAAGCTTACGAATATGTGTTAGACCATGTGGGAGCAACATTACCAAAACGTGATGCGGTTGACGAGCGTGTGATTAAAACGGTTAGAACTGGAAAAGTTGAATACAAAGATGGTCTTGAAAATACCATTGGAAAAGAATTTATTAAAAGACGTTTACCTGCCGATTCTTATAAAAAAGGCATCATCACACATCCAGATCAGGTTGGTGGATATCCTGAGTATAAAGGAAAAGCTTACAAAGATTCAGATGGCGATGGAATTTCAGATAAATGGGAGAAAAAATATGGTTTAAATCCGAAGGATCCTTCTGATGCAAATCAGGATTTAAACGGTGATGGTTATACAAATATTGAAAAATACATTAACGGTATCGACCCTACTAAAAAAGTAGATTGGACAAAATCTGAAAATAACGGCGATACTTTATCAGAACGATTATTACAATAAAATAGCAGATTCATAATGAGTTTTATTGGGTTAAAAAATACAGGGCTTTATCTTCAGGGTAAAGTCCTTTTGTCGAGTTTAGCGATATGTTTAGTGTCTAATGTTGCAGTTGCTCAGGCGTCTTTTCCAGATATCATAAAAGATAAAAATGGAAAGGTTCAGCATATTGCCGATAGCTTAGGGAATCAGATTCCTGATTTTTCTTATGCTGGTTATATGGCGTCTGAAAAAGCGATTCCAATGGTCGATGCTAAAATTTTTGTACCTAATCAAACTGAAGATGCTACCAAAACCATTCAGGCAGCGATTGATTATGTGAGTCAGTTAAAACCTGATGCTAACGGTTTCCGTGGAGCCGTACTTTTAGACAAAGGCACTTTTAAACTTAGCGGAACTCTATATTTAAAAACATCGGGTGTTGTGCTTCGCGGAAGCGGAAACGAAGACAATCAGACCGTATTGTTAGGAACTGGTTTAAAACGTGAAGCTTTGGTGAGCGTTTTAGGTATTGATAACCGTACTTACGCCGATACGTTAGCATTTAAAACAACATATACACCGCTTGGTGCTCAAAAAATTCAATTACAGAATACTTCAAAATTAAAAGCTTCCGACGAGATTATCATTCGCCAGCCTTTAACCGATAAATGGATTAAGACTTTAGGCATGGATTTCTTTGGAGCTGAAACCGGTTGGATAGGATGGAAAACCCGGGATTTCGACATCACCTGGAACCGTGTTGTAAAACAAATTAATGGTAGCGAGGTAACGTTAAGTGCACCGCTAACCATGACTTTAGATGATACTTACGGAAAACCGGAAGTTATAAAATATAGCTGGACAGGTCGAATTGAAAACGTAGGTGTCGAAAATATTAACATGCAGTCAACCTTCAATCCGGAGAACGAGAAGGACGAAGAACACCGCTGGTTTGGTATTAGTTTGGCGAATGTGAAAAATGCCTGGGTACGTCAGGTAAGCTTTAAATATTTTGCAGGTGGAGCCGTAGCCATTTTAAAAACAGCACAACAAATCACTGTTGAAGATTGTATCGCTACCGAACCTGTTTCAGAAATTGCAGCTTTTAGAAGGCATACATTTTACACAGAAGGACAACAAACCTTATTTCAGCGTTGTTATTCCGAATACGGATATAACGATTTTGCTGTTGGAGGTTTAGGAACTACCGGACCAAATGCTTTCGTGCAATGTCATTCGTATTTGCCATACAGTAACAGTGGTGCTATTGGATCCTGGGCAACAGGAGTTTTGTTCGATGTGTCTTACGTCGATGGTCAGGGCATTAATTATAACAATAGAGAACAAACTGGTCGTGGTGCTGGTTGGACGGCAGCTAATAGTGTATTTTGGGAAACTTCAGCTTCAAAAATATTAAACTATAGTCCTCCAACAGCACAGAATTGGGCATTTGGTGTCTGGGGAGGCATTATGGGCGGAAATGGGCATTGGAAAGATGTAAATAACCATATTACGCCAAGAAGTTTATTCTATGCGCAGTTAGAAAACCGACTGGAAAAACTACCAATGCATCCGTTTGTATACGATATGGGTTCAGAGCCAACCTCAAGTCCGACGGTAGATGAAGCTCAGGTGTTAACTCAGGAGGCTTTAATTCCGGTAATGAGCATGCCGCAATGGATTCAACAATCTTCAGAAGCCAATCCGATACCGGTAAATGCTTCAAAATTAAAATCGGTAACCGATTTAAAATTAAAATCTGAAGATAAAACCTCAGAAAAAGGCACTGTAAAAATCGTAAATGGAAAACTAACCTTTAACGGGAAATTTATTGCCGGAAATCAACAAACGGTTGAATGGTGGCGTGGTAGTTTACGTAATCATGATTTAAATAATTCAAGACCTCATGTGACGCGTTTTGTTCCGGGAAGAACAGGAACAGGTTTTACCGACAATTTAAATGAGGTTGTTGATTACTTTAACCAGAATAACATTATTGCTTTAGAGCACAACTATGGTTTATGGTATGAACGTCGTATGGACGACCATGAGCGTACACGCAGAATAGATGCCGATGTGTGGCCACCGTTTTACGAGCAGCCTTTTGCAAGAACTGGGCAAGGTTTAGCTTGGGATGGCTTAAGTAAATACGACTTAACAAAATTCAACGATTGGTACTGGAATCGTTTAGACCGTTTTGCCGATTTAGCGGAAGCTAATGGCCAGTTGCTAATTAATCAGCAGTATTTTCAGCATAACATTATCGAAGCCGGAGCGCATTGGTCGAGTTCGCCTTGGCGTTCTATTAACAACGTAAACGGAACAGGATTCCCTGAACCACCACCTTATGCAGGCGATAAGCGTATTTTTATGGCAGAACAGTTCTACGATGTCACTAATGAAAACCGAAGAAAACTTCACGAAGGCTTCATTAGAAAATCTTTAGAAAATTTCGCTGATAACAGCAATGTTATTCAGTTTACAAGTGCTGAATATACCGGACCACTTCATTTCATGGAATTCTGGTTGGATGAAGTTAAAAAATGGGAACACGAAACCGGAAAAACCGGTATTATAGGATTAAGCGCGACTAAAGATGTTCAGGATGCTATTTTAAAAGATGCATCTAGAGTTAATATTGTCGACTTAATTGATATCCGTTACTGGCATTACAGACAAGACGGAACAGCTTATGCTCCCGAAGGTGGTAAAAATTTAGCACCACGTCAGCATGCGCGTAAAATGAAAACCGGTAAAGAAACTGAAGAGCAAATTTATCGTGCCGTTAGTGAGTATCGCGAAGCATACCCAAATAAAGCGGTTTTGTATTCTACTATGGCTTCACCTCGTTTTGGCTGGCCTGTTCTTATGGCTGGGGGGTCGTTGCCAAATATTCCATTTATAAATATCGATGGGTTTTATCAGGATTTAACCAACATGACTGTTAATGAAACTCAGGATTTAAATAGTGATATCTGGTCTTTAGAAGATGCTGGAAAAGCATATTTATTTTATCTAAGACATGTTGAAACCGTAGAAATCGACTTAACCAGTTACAGCGGAAAGTTTGACGTGTTCTGGATCGATTCCGGTAACGGCGAAGTTATTTCAACAACCAGTATAAAAGGTAAATCGAGGCACCAGTTAAAAAAGCCACAAACCAACAAAGCAGAATTAGTAGTTTACATTAGAAAGAAATAATTATTTATAAAAGATGAAAAAGCGAACAACAAAACTATTTAGGGGGTTATCTATTTTAGGAATGATAGCGGTCATGGTTTCTTGTAAAGGAAATCAGGAAAAGAAAGTAGAAGAAGTAGTCATAGCAGAGGCAAATATGCCGAATATTGAGGTTTCAGAAAATGGACATTATTTTCAAACCGAAGATGGAAAACCGTTTTTCTATTTAGGAGATACAGGTTGGTTAGCTTTTAACAAATTGAATAGAGAGGAATTAGGTGTTTACTTTAAAGACCGTAAGGACAAAGGGTATAACGTTATTCAAATCATGACCATTCATTCGTTAAATGCGGCGAACGTGTATGGTGATTCGGCTTTAGTAAATAAAGACTTGTCGAAACCCTTAGTAACCGAAGGGAACGATTTCAATAATGAGGAAGCTTACGATTTCTGGGATCATGTTGATTATGCTTTAGATGTTGCTAAAGAAAACGATTTATATTTAGGCATGGTGCCAATCTGGGGTTCTCCGGTAACCGCAGGAGAGGTGAGCATCGAGCAGGCTAAGGCTTACGCTAACTTTTTAGCAGAGCGTTTTCAAGATCGCGATAACATTATTTGGCTAGTTGGAGGGGATACCTTTGGTAATCAAAATACCGAACTTTGGAATGCTATCGGAAGCATTTTAAAAGCAAAAAATCCAAAGCGCATGGTAACCTTTCACCCACGTGGTCGTACCGATTCCTCTGATGATTTTCATAACGTAAGCTGGTTAGATTTTAATATGTTTCAATCGGGTCACCGTCGTTACGATCAGGATGATACCGAACGTAATTACGGCGAAGATAACTACAAATTTGTTAATGTCGATTTCAACTTAAAACCAACAAAACCAACCTTAGATGGTGAGCCTTCATACGAAGGAATTCCTCAAGGGTTACACGATACCTTACAACCACATTGGAAAGCTAAAGACCTACGTCGTTACGGTTATTGGTCTGTTTTTGCAGGTGCAGCAGGATTCACCTACGGAAACAACCACATCATGCAAATGCATGCCAATCACAAAATTCCTGAAGCTTACGGAAGTAAAACCTATTGGGTTGATGCTTTAAACGATCCGGGAGCAGGACAAATGGTTCATTTAAAGGATTTAATGTTAAAATTCGATTATTTCAACCGTATTCCTGATAGTGCTTTAGTAGCCAATCAAGGTGAAAAATACGATTATATTGCTGCAACACGTGGTAACGATTACGCTTTGTTTTATACCTATACCGGACGAACTATAAAAGCAAATATGGGCATTATTGAAGGTGGAGAAATTGAGGCGTCTTGGTATAATCCTTCAACTGGAGAAACAACTTCGGTTGGAACGTTTAAAAATGAAGGTGTTTTAGATTTTGATGCGCCTGGAGAACAAGAGGAAGGAAACGATTGGGTATTGGTTTTAACGACTAAAAAATAAGAGATATTATGAGAAAATTAGCTTTAATATTTTGTGTTTTAGTTTCAGCATTGGGTTGGGCTAATAACGGCTGGTTTAATATTTTAGAACTCGGCGGAAATAACAAAGGAGAATTATGTACAGAAGCCATTCAAGGGGCGATAGATAAAGCTTCAGAATTTGGTGGCGGAACCGTTTATTTTCCTGCGGGTGAATATTTAACCGGAGCTTTAACCTTAAAAAGCAATATTGTTTTACATGTTGAAGCTGGCGCTTTAATAAAATTTTCAACCAATTTCGACCACTATTTACCATTTATGGAAGTGCGTTGGGAAGGTACGGTAATTCAGACATTTAAGCCCTTATTACACGCACGCGATGCAAAAAACATTACCATCACCGGTCGTGGAACTATTGATGGGCAAGGTCGTGCCTGGTGGGAGGAAATCTGGCGTATTGAGTCGGCTAAAGAAAAATTAGAACCGACGAAATATCAAAAAATGACTGAAGAAGCTAACGGCCATATTCAAACGGCTGATTATTACAAAAGAACAAGAAGTTACCTGTTTCACCGTCCGCCATTATTTCAGGCGTTTAAATGTGAAGATATCACTATCCAAGGTGTAACCATTCAAAATTCCCCATTCTGGACGATCAATCCTGCGTTTTGTAATAACATCACCATAGATAATGTGTCAATTTACAATCCGTATTCACCAAATACCGATGGAATCAATCCAACGTCATGTAAAAATGTGCGCATTTCCAACTGCCATATTAGTGTTGGAGACGATTGTATTACCATTAAATCGGGGCGTGATGCCGATGGTAGAAAATGGGCAACACCAACCGAAAACGTTACCATTACAAACTGTACTATGTTAAGTGGTCACGGTGGTGTGGTTATTGGAAGTGAAATGTCTGGAAGTATCAAAAAAATTACGATTGCAAATTGCGTGTTCGATGGAACAGACAGAGGTATCCGATTAAAAGCAGCTCGTGGTCGTGGTGGTGTAGTTGAAGATATTCGCGTATCGAATGTGGTGATGAACAACATTCAAAAGGAGGCGTTTATGTTCAACTTATTCTATGATAAAAATACGGTTGAAGAACCTGTTTCAGAGCGTACGCCAATTTTTAGAAATATTCATATCAGTAATGTAACGGCAACCAACGTAAATACGGCTGGCCGCGTGATAGGAATTCCTGAAATGCCAATTCATAATTTATCATTTACCAATATCAACATCGAGGCAGAGCAAGGGTTTTCGGTAACTACGGCTCGCGATATTGAGTTTCACGATGTAAAAGTAAATGCCTCTATTGGTTCGGCTTTTAAAGTTGAAGAGTCCAGCAATATTATTCTAGATCACGTGTCTACGCAAACGCCAATTAAAGATACGCCGGTGGTAAAGATTAATAACGTTTCAAATGTGTTGTTAAATAATAATTTTCCAATGCAACCAACCGATGTGTATGTTGAAGTTGAAGGAGAGAATACCAAAGGTGTATTCATGAAAAATAATGTTTTTGAAAACGTGAAGACACCTTTAAAAAAAGGAAAAGAAGTAAAAGCTAAAATTACTGTTGAGTAATTTCTGGTAAATAATAGGTTTAAAATAGTTGTTTGTCATGTCGAGTGGAGTCGAGAAATCTCATTCAGCTAAAATGACTTTTAAACCATGATGTAACCCACTAAAACTAAAAGATGCAAAAATTCCTGATAATACTGCTTTTAGCCACTGTATTTAACTGTGCGCCAAAAAAAGACATTTATCTGTTTACTTCGTTTAGAGAACCGGCAACCGAAGGTTTGTATTTAACCTACAGCGAAGATGGCTACCATTGGACAGACCTAAAAGGGCCTTACTTAAAACCGGAAGCAGGCGATAGTAAAATTATGCGCGATCCTTCTATTGTTCGTGGCAAAGATGATACGTATCACATGGTTTGGACCACCGACTGGAAAGGTGGTAATGGATTTGGTTACGCCAGTTCAAAAGATTTAATCCATTGGAGTGAGCAACAATACGTTCCGGTAATGAAACATGAACCAACAGTTGTGAATGTTTGGGCGCCTGAAATTTTTTATGACGATGAACAGGATCAGTATATCATTATCTGGGCATCGACCATTCCGTATCGTTTTGAGAAAGGAGTAGAGGCGGAAGATAACAATCACCGTATGTATTATGTAACCACTAAAGATTTCAAAACCTATTCAGATACGAAGTTGTTTTTAGATCCTGGTTTTAGTGTGATAGATTGTGTGATTGTGAAGAAAGGTAAAGATGATTATGCCTTAATCATTAAAGATAATACCAGACCAAGACGCGATATTGAAGTTGGTTTTGGAACCTCACCAATCGGACCATTTACAGACATTACGGAGCCATTTTCAGGACATTTATCAGAAGGGCCAACCGTTTTAAAATTAAAAAATGAGTGGTTGATTTATTACGATAATTACGGAGAGAAAAATTATAAAGCCGTAAAGACTTCAGATTTTAAAACCTTTGAAGATGTGTCATTAGAAATCAGCTTACCAGAAGGACACAAACACGGAACCATTACAACTATTTCTCAAAAAGTATTGAATGGTTTAATTGAAGAAAAGAATAAAAAATAAAAATTAGTGTCATGCTGAATAGATTTCAGCATCTCATAAAATAGAAAACAAACACATGAAGCGTAATATATTTTTAGCAGTGGCTTTGTTGATTGCAGGTGGGGCGGCAACCGTTTCGGCACAGCAAGACACCATACGTTATGTAGGGAAAACATTATCGAATGTTGATTATCATCATGGACAATTGCCTCTGGCTGTTGGCGTGCATGCCACGCAAATTATGCGTGCCAGCCGTGAGCACCCAGAGAAAGCCGATGGTTTTGGTTGGACCTATAATCACGCCACCAATATGGCATATTGGAATGGTAAGTTTTACTTAAATTATTTAAGTGACCCTGTGGGGGAGCATATTCCGCCAAGTCAAACCTTATTAATGCATTCTGAAGATGGCCACAACTGGAGTTTTCCTGAAGTCGTTTTTCCTATTTACAACATTCCTGATGGTTATACGAAGGAAGGTGTAGAAGGTGTGGCTAAAAATTTAACGGCGACCATGCACCAGCGCATGGGCTTTTTTACCTCGTCGGATAATCGCTTTTTTACTTTAGCGTTTTACGGCGTTTCTATGGATGAAAAAGATAGTCCGAACGACGGAAAAGGGATTGGTCGTGTGATTCGTGAAATTTACAAAGACGGTAGTTTAGGACCTGTTTATTTTATTCGTTATAACCACGGATGGAATGAATCGAATACTAACTTTCCATTCTATAAGAAGAGTAAAGACAGAGGCTTCAAAAAAGCTTGTGAAGAATTATTATCGCAACCATTACAAATGCAGCAATGGGTTGAAGAGGCCGATAGAGACGATCCTTTAATTCCGCTTCAAAAACAATACAAAGCCTTTAGCTATTATCATTTACCAAACGGAAATGTGGTTGGGCTTTGGAAACATGCTTTAACTTCAATGAGTAAAGACGAAGGAAAAACATGGGAATACATGCCTTTAAGAGCACCTGGTTTTGTTAATAGCAATGCTAAAATCTGGGGTCAAAAAACAACAGACGGACGATACGCAACCGTTTATAATCCTTCAGAATACCGTTGGCCATTAGCGGTTTCAACCAGTGATGATGGTTTAAATTATACCGATTTATTATTGGTTCACGGTGAAATTACACCAATGCGTTATGGTGGAAATTATAAGTCGTATGGTCCTCAGTATGTTCGCGGTATTACTGAAAATAACGGAACACCTGACGATGGTAAATTATGGGTGAGTTATAGTGTGAACAAAGAAGATATCTGGGTAGCTTCGGTTCCGGTACCTGTTAAAAGTTCTGTTGATAGCGATGTTAAAGACGTGTTTAACAATTTAGAAGACGGTAAAGAATTAGACCTTTGGAATGTGTATAATTTATCTTGGGCTTCAGCCGAAATTGAAAAAGCAAATAACCAAAAAACGTTAACCCTTCGTGACCACGATCCGTTTGATTATGCGCGTGTTGATCGTGTGATTCCGTTTGCGCAAAAAATGGAAGCCGAGTTTACGGTAACACCAGAACAAGACGATCACGGATTATTACAGGTTGAATTTCAGAATAAAACCGGATTGCCATCTATTCGTTTGGTATTCGATAACGACGGTATTTTAAAAACTAAAGCAGGATCACGTTTCAGAACGATTTCAGAATATGAAGCTGGAAAAACCTATACAGTTAAAGTGATTTTAGACACTACGTTGAGATCATATACGGTAAGTGTAAATGGAGGCAAAGAATCTCGCCAGATATTTTATGCGCCTGCCGATGGTATCGAACGCATCATGTTCCGTACTGGTGAGCAACGTCATTTTCCAAATCCGGACACACCAGCCGATAGAGAAGATTACGACGATTTACCAAATACCGGTTTACCAATTAAAGAAGCGGTATTTCATATACAATCATTAATTACTAAAAAGCAATAAATTGAAGGTATTAAAAGCTATAGTTTTATTTGTTTTGGTGTTTACAGCGTGTAAACCATCAAACAATGCATCCGTATTTTTGTCTGATTTAACCTGTGAAATGGCCGAAAATCCATTGGCGGTTGAATCGACTACACCACGTTTAAGCTGGCAGATTAAGGCTCCTGAATTACGCAATGTAACTCAACAGGCTTATCAGGTTTTAGTGGCGTCTTCTGAAGAAAATTTAAATAATAATGTCGCCGATATCTGGGATAGCGGAAAGGTAGATTCAGATCAAAGTCAGTTGGTAACTATAGCAAAAACCTTAAATACTGAAACGAAATACTATTGGAAAGTAAAGGTTTGGGCTAACAATAATAAGACAACCGATTGGAGTCCTATCGCATTTTTTAGAACTGTGCCTGAAGCTTCAAGATTAAATCCAACATGGATTGGTGCGGTTACAAAGGCTGATAGCCATTTGCCGGAAGGTAGACATTATCATACCGCTATAATTAAAAAATCTAGACGCGATAGCATCATTAGCGCGTCCGATTCTTTAGCGCGTAAAAGTATCATGCTTCGCAAGCCTTTCAATGTTGATAAAGCTATTAAAGAGGCTGTGGTTTACGTATCTGGACTTGGTCATTACGAGTTAAGTATCAACGGCAAAAAAATTGGTAATAGTGAGTTTGCGCCATTATGGACAGATTACGATAAAACCGTAAATTATAATACATACGAAATTCCTTTAGAGTCGTTAAATAAAGGCGAAAATGTTGTAGGGGTTTTATTAGGAAACGGAATGTACAATACAGTACAAGGACGCTATACCAAGTTTTTTGTGAGTTTTGGTCCTCCGACTTTATTCTTTAAAATGAAGCTGACTTTTGAAGATGGTTCTGAAAGCATTGTAAGTTCAGATGAAACATGGAAATATAGTCTAAGCCCGATTACTTATAACGGTATGTTTGGTGGCGAAGATTACGATGCAAATTTAGAGCAGGACGGATGGAACACGCCAAACTTCGATGCTTCTAACTGGAATCCGGTTGTTATTCAGGAAGCACCAAAAGGCGCATTAAAAGCACAGATTGCGCCGCCTATTACTGTTCAAAAACAATACGACGTTAAAGAATTTAATGAAGTTGCTCCAAACACCTATGTGTTTAACATGGGGCAAAACTTGTCTGGTTTTCCAACCATTTCTGTAAAAGGAAAACAGGGGCAAACCGTTCGTGTTTGGGTTGGTGAAGGTTTAAAGGAAGATGGCACTATAAGTCAGGGACGTTCAGGAAAGCCTTATTATTATGATTATACGCTGAAGGGTGAAGGGACTGAAACCTGGCAGCCTAAGTTTAGTTATTACGGGTATCAGTATATTCAAATTGAAAATATCAATTACAAAGAAACCAGAGTGGATAGTTTACCTACTTTGGTCGATTTAAAATCGAATTTTATTTATAATTCGGCAGGGGAAATTGGTTCGTTCGAAAGTTCAAACGAGATTTTCAATAAAGCACACGAATTGATTAACAATGCTATAAAAAGTAATTTTCAGGCGGTATTAACCGATTGTCCACACCGTGAAAAATTAGGTTGGTTGGAAGAGGCGCACCTTAACGGACCGGGATTAATGTTTAATTACAATATGAAAGCCTATTTCCCAACCATCATGCGAAATATTGAAGATGCACAACGTGATAATGGGTTAATTCCAACTATCGCACCGGAATATGTGGTGTTTGGTGGCGATTTTACCGATTCACCGGAATGGGGTGTGTCTGGTGTGATTTTACCATGGATGTATTACGAATATTATGGCGACGATTCCTTAATTCGTGAGTACTACGACGTGATGAAAAAGTACGTCGATTACCTAACAAGTACATCCGATAATTACATTGTGTCTCATGGTTTAGGAGATTGGTACGATTATGGCGAGCATGCTGCCGGTTACTCTAAAAACAGCCCGATAGCACTTTCGGCGACAAGCCACTATTACTATGCGGCGTACTTGTTTGCAAAAGCAGCTAAGCATTTGAATAAAACTGAGGACATTGCTAAATATGAAGCCTTAACTCAGGATATCAAAACGGCTTACAACAATGAATTTTTCAATGCAGAAACCAAACAATACGGCACGGGGAGTCAGTTTAGTAATGCCGTTTCTGTGTTTATGGATATTGTAGATCCACAGTATAAACAATCGGTGATGGATAATTTATTGGCTGATATCAAAAACAGAGGCTACCGCTTAACTACCGGTGATGTTGGTAACCGCTATTTATTTGAAGCTTTGGCGAGAAATGGTGAAAATGAAACCATGTACCAAATGAATAACCACTATGATACTCCTGGTTATGGATTCCAGATAAAATTCGGATTAACGACATTAACCGAGCAATGGGATCCAAGAAAAGGGAATTCATGGAACCATTTTATGATGGGACAAATTGAAGAATGGTTTTATACCAGTTTAGCTGGAATTACACCAGATATGGAGCATCCTGGATTTAAACATTTCTTTATTGAGCCAGAAATTGTAGGTGATATGACCTTTGTAAAGGCAAGTTACGAGTCACTTTACGGAACGATTATTTCAGAATGGCAGGTGTCAGATGATTCGATTACTTTTAAAGTAGAAGTACCTGCAAATACCACTGCAACCATTACATTACCGGTTGATTTGTCAATGCACATTCAAGTGAACGGAAAGGATTTTGAAAAGTCGAATGTAGAGCACAACAGACCAACTTATTTAGTCGGTTCTGGGGTGTATAATATAGTTTGCAAAAAATAATGATGAAATTAAAAAACATAGCGTTTGTTCTGTTTTTTGTAGCATGTTTCATGTTGCCGAAAGGGCATGCGCAAACTTCTGATACGAATTTTAAACAAGCTTTAACCGAAACAGTAAAAACCATTCAATCGGTATTTCATATTGATATTATAGATAACGACGGATTGTTAAAAGATAAAGAACTTGATTATGGCCAATGGAAAATTGATGCCACCAATCTTGAAGTGACTTTCGCCAATGTGTTGAGTCCGTTTAATCTTTCCGCTGTAAAGCAAAGCAACGGTACGTATAAAATAAAGAAGTTTCAATATCATAAGTTAACCGAAGAAAAAGGGGCAGAGCGTCTTCAGTATTTAGAATCTTTAAGTCCTGATTTAGAATCTTGGGAAGCACGTAAAGCCGAATTAAAAACTTGCATGTTTTCAGCTTTCGGATTGGATAAAGCACCAGCCATGCCTGATTCTAAACCCGTTTTAACAAAAAAAAGAAAGTATAAAGGTTACACGGTTGAAAACATTGGTTTAGAAATATTACCGGGTGTTTATGCTACCGGATCGATTTACAAGCCAAATCCTATGCCAAAAAAGGCAGCTGTAGTTTTGTCGCCTAACGGACATTTTGGTGATGGTCGTTTCCGCGAAAGCGAGCAAATTCGTTGTGCCCTGTTGGCAAAAATGGGTGCCATTGTAGTGAATTACGATTTGTTTGCCTGGGATGAATCGCAGTTGCAATTCGATTCAAAATATCATAGAAACAGTATCGCCTCAACCGTTCAGGTGCTAACAGGTATGCGCTTGTTAGATTATGTGTCTACTTTAAAACAAGCCGATATGTCTCGCGTAGGTGTTACCGGAGGTTCGGGTGGCGGATCGCAAACGGTATTTTTAGCGGCGCTTGACGATAGAATTACAGTGTCGGTTCCTGTGGTTATGGTATCGTCTTACCATTCTGGTGGTTGTCCTTGTGAAAGTGGTCGTGGTATTCATTTATGCGGTAACGGAACCAATAATGTGGAAATCGCAGCCATGGCTGCACCAAAACCGCAATTAATAGTTTCCGATGGTGGAGACTGGACGAATCATACACCGGAATTGGAGTATCCTTTTGTTCAACGTATTTATGAATTTTACGGGAAAAACCATTTGGTTGAAAATGCACATTTTCCAAAAGAAGGGCATAATTACAAGGAGTCAAAACGTATGGCGATGTATCCGTTTATGGCGAAACATTTGAAATTGAATTTGAAAAAAGTATCCGATAAAAACGGAGACATTGATGAATCAACGGTAACTGTTGAGCCTTATGAAAACCTTTATGTGTTTGGAAATAACCCTGAAAACTTACCAAAAAACGCCATAAAAGATATTGAAGCATTGTATGAATTGTTTGGAGAAAAAAATGAAAGAGTTTATGAATCGAAATAACATAATATTAAAAAGTCTTGTGTTGGTTTTCCTTTTTGGAATGCTAAAAGTGTCGGCACAAAATAAATTGAAACTTTGGTACGATAAGCCAGCCGAAATCTGGAACGAAGCTTTGCCATTAGGGAATGGCCGTTTAGGTGCCATGGTTTTTGGAGACCCTGCGGTGGAGCGTTTACAGTTAAACGAAGAGACCATTTGGGCAGGTTCGCCAAACAGTAATGCACACGAAAAAGCGTTGGTGGCTTTGCCAAAAGTACGTCAGTTAATTTTTGAAGGGCGCTATAAAGAAGCTCAGGATTTAGCAACATCCGATATCCGATCGCAAACCAATAACGGGATGCCGTATCAGACTTTCGGAAGTGTGTATGTATCATTTCCGGGCCATCAGAATTATACCAATTATTACCGCGATTTAAATATTGAAAACGCCACAGCCAAAGTGAAATATACGGTAGATGGTGTTGAGTATACGCGTGAAATTTTAACCGCTTTTCAAGATGATGTTATTGCGGTAAAGTTAACGGCAAACAAACCGGGTATGATTACCTTCAACACGTTTATGAACAGCCCGTTCGATAAAACCTTAACAACGACTGAAGATAATCAAATCACTTTAGCCGGAGAAACAAGTACGGTTGAAGGCACCAGAGGAAAAGTGAAGTTTCAGGGGCGCATGACTGCCAAGCATGATGGCGGACAGGTTTCAGTTAAAAATGGTATCATTAGCGTTGAAAAGGCTAATGAAGTAACGCTTTACATTTCTATCGCGACCAATTTTGTAAACTACAAAGATATTTCAGCCGATTATATTGCGAAAAGCAAAGAGTTTTTAGATAAAGCCATCACTAAAGATTTTCAAACCATAAAAGATGCACATGTAAAATACTACCAGAAGTTTTTTAATCGTGTGTCTTTAGATTTAGGAAAAAGTCATGTTGATAACGACCCGACTGAAATCAGGATTAAGAAATTCGACAGTCAGTTCGATCCGGAATTGGCGGCGTTATATTTTCAATTTGGACGTTATTTGTTAATATCATGTTCACAACCGGGAGGACAACCGGCGAACTTACAAGGCATTTGGAACGATATGTTATTTCCGCCATGGGAAAGTAAATACACCATGAATATTAATGCCGAAATGAATTACTGGCCTTCGGAATTAACGAACCTTTCGGAAATGCACGAGCCGTTTATTCAGCTGGCAAGAGAAGTTGCCGAAACTGGTAAAGAAACCGCAAAAATCATGTACAACGCTAACGGTTGGGTATTGCATCACAACACCGATATCTGGCGTATAACAGGACCAATCGATATGGCGGCATCAGGTATGTGGCCAACAGGTGGTGCCTGGTTATGTCAGGATTTATGGGAGCGCTATCTGTACACGGGAGACACCGAATATTTAAAGGAGATTTTCCCGATTATGAAAGGCGCAGCGCAGTTCTTTTTAGATTTCATGATTACCGATCCGAATTCTGGATATTTAGTGGTTGTGCCATCAAATTCTCCTGAAAACACACATGCTGGTGAAGATGGAAAATCGACTATTACTGGAGGAACAACTATGGATAATCAGTTAATTTTCGATTTGTTTACAAATATTATGCGTGCCACCGATATTCTTTCAGAAGATAAAGGGTTTGCCAAAGAACTTCAAATTGCTTTAGATAAAATGGCACCGATGCAAATTGGGCAACACGGGCAATTACAGGAATGGTTAATCGATTGGGACGACCCGGAAGATAATCACCGTCACGTATCACATTTATACGGATTATTTCCAAGTAATCAAATTTCACCAATTAGAACACCAGAATTATTTCAGGCGGCTAAAACCTCATTAGAGTTCAGAGGCGACGAATCTACAGGTTGGTCTATGGGTTGGAAAGTGAATTTATGGGCGCGTTTGTTAGATGGCGACCATGCCTACAAGTTATTACAAGATCAGTTACACTTAGTAACACCTGAACAAAGAAAAGGGGGAGGAACCTATCCGAATATGTTAGATGCACACCAACCATTCCAGATTGATGGAAACTTTGGGTGTACCGCTGGTATTGCCGAAATGTTAATGCAAAGTCACGAAGGCGCTATTCAGTTATTACCTGCCTTGCCTTCCGTTTGGAAAGAGGGGGTTATTAAAGGTTTAAAAACCAGAGGTGGTTACGAATTGGATATGAGCTGGAAAAACAACAAAGTATCCAAATTGAAAATTACAGCATCAAAAGATGGTAATTGCCGATTACGATTAGAGTCGCCTTTACGTGGAGCGGGCTTAAGCAAAGCGAAAGGAGAAAATAACAATCCATTCTTTTATGAAGTAATGGTTAAAGAACCGATTGTTAATAATTCGGCAAAACTGGAAAAGTTAAAACTTCCGAAATATTACGAATACGATGTACCGATGAAAGCCGGGGAAACCTATACGTTTTTCGGTAAATAAAATATAGACAGATGAACATGAACAAGATAAAATCTTTATTACTGGTATTACCTGTTTTAATCGCAGGTTGTAAATCTTCAGAGCCGGTTTCAGAAGTAAAAACTACGGAGTCAAAAACGGTGTTACAGGCTGATGATTTTAAACATTACGCTGATTATTTCAACCGAATGGAAAAAGAAAACATTGCCAAGGCTGTGCCAAATGATAGTTCTTGGTCGTGGATGAAAACCAACATTCCGTTGTTTGAATGTCCGCAGGATAACTTTCAAGAAATGTACTATTTCCGTTGGTGGAGTTTGCGTAAACACATCACCGATACACCGGTAGGTTATGCTATTACTGAGTTTTTGGTAGACCGTTCGTATGCTGATAAATACAATTTAATAGCCTGCGCCCTAGGGCATCATATTTATGAATTCCGTTGGGCTCACGATCCGAAATATATCGAGCAGAATGTGCATGTTTGGTATAGAGGAAATGAGGGTAAACCCATGGGGAAACTGCATAAATTTAGTAGCTGGACGGCCGATGCTTTGTACAATATGTATTTGGTAAATAAAGATGAAAATTATCTTTTAGACATGTTCCCTGATATGGTTTCCGATTATGCCGCCTGGGAGAATGAACGCCAAAATCCTAACGGTTTGTTTTGGCAGCACGATGTTAAAGATGGTATGGAAGAATCGTTAAGTGGGGGGCGTCGAGTGCAAAATATGCGTCCAACCATTAACAGTTATATGTATGCTAATGCTAAGGCCTTATCAACTATGGCAAGAATGAAAGGCGACAGCGAAAAATCGGTGTATTTCGATAAAAAAGCGAAGACTTTAAAAGGTTTGGTTGAAACCAAATTATGGAATACAGATCATGAATTTTTCGAAACTTTAACCGAAAAAGACACCTCTTCACAAGTTCGTGAAGCTATCGGGTTTATTCCTTGGTATTTCAATTTACCATCAGAAAATAAAGGTTTTGAAGTGGCTTGGGAACAGGTTAAAGACGAAGGAGGTTTTTTAGCACCTTATGGATTAACAACTGCCGAACGCAGACATCCGCGATTCAGAACACATGGTACAGGAACCTGTGAGTGGGATGGTGCAGTTTGGCCATTTGCCTCAGCACAAACCTTAACAGCTATGGCCAATCTTTTAAACAATTACAACCAGGAAGTTGTTGGTAAAGGCGATTATTTCAACCAAATGAATTTATATGTGGAGTCGCAATACCACAGAGGGCGTCCTTATATCGGTGAGTATTTAGATGAAGTAACCGGATACTGGCTTATGGGAGACCGCGAGCGTAGTTACTACTACAACCATTCAACATTTAACGATTTAATGATTACCGGTTTGGTTGGTTTACGTCCGCGTGCCGATGAAAAAATTGAAGTAAATCCGTTAATTCCGCAAGATAAATGGGATTGGTTTTGTTTAGATAACGTGTTATATCACGGTGATATTATTACCATCCTTTGGGATAAAACCGGAGAAAAATACCATAAAGGTCAAGGACTAAGAGTATTTAGAAACGGAAAAGAAGTGGCATCTTCAAGTAAGTTGGAGAAGGTGATTTCTGAATAAATCCAACATTTGTTAACCTGAACTGTCACCCTGAGCGGAGTCGAAGGGTATTTCAGGTTCACATTAGCAAAGAACTAATTATTATATCTGAAAGAAATGCAAATTCTAAAAAAGATAGAATCAAATAGAATTCAAAAAGCGATTTCATTGGCATTCGCCTTTTTAATTTCATTGTCGGCTTTGGCTCAAAATGAAATTAAGTTAACAAACCTTCAATGCGAAATGTTAACAAATCCGTTAGGGATTGATGTGGTACAACCTCGATTAAGCTGGCAATTAGATACCGGTGCATCTCAGGTTGAACAAATGGCATATCATATTTTGGTGGCATCTTCACCTGAAAAATTGACGAATAATGAAGGCGATTTATGGGATAGCGGCAAGGTGAACAGTGATGCTTCTGTTAATGTCGTGTATACAGGGAAAACATTAGACAGTAAAGACGAAGCCTATTGGAAAGTAAAAGTCTGGACCAATAAAGGGGTAAGTAACTGGAGTGAAACAGCATTGTGGAGCATGGGAATTTTAACCTATGCCGAATGGAAATCAACACGATGGATAGGCTACAACCAATTATTTCCAGGAGATAGCGTAAGTCAGTTTGCAAAATTGTCAGCTCGATATGTTAGAAAGCCCATCAACTTAAAAAGCAAGGTTAAAAATGCCAAGGTTTACATTATGGGAATGGGTTTATATGAGTTCTACATTAATGGTGAAAAAATTGGTGATCAAGTGTTGGCACCGGTGCCTACCGATTATACTCAAAATGTAAAATATAATGTATTCGATGTAACGTCTCAGTTACAGGAAGGCGATAATGTGTTAGGAACCATTTTAGGAAACGGACGCTTTTTTGCGATGCGTCAGGAATACAAACCATATAAAATTAAAAGTTTTGGTTTTCCAAAAATGGCATTGCAGTTAGATGTGGAATATGAAGACGGTAGCAAAGAAACCATTAAAACCGATGAAAGCTGGAAGTTTACACCATACGGACCAATTAGAAGCAATAATGAATATGATGGTGAAGTGTATGATGCGCGAAAGGAAATACCAAACTGGAACAAAGTTGGGTTTGATGATAGCGATTGGCTAAACATGACGTGGGTTCAAGAACCTGGCGGATTCTTCGAAGCACAAATGACACCCAACATGAAAATCATGGATGCCGTAAAACCGGTTTCTATTTCAGCAACTAACAGAGGAACTTATATTCTGGATATGGGACAGAATATGGTGGGCTGGTTACAAATAAAAGTGAAAGGTAATCGTGGCGATAAAATCACAATGAAATTCGCCGAATCACTGCAAGATGATGGTTCGCTTTACATTGCCAATTTACGTGATGCCCGAACTACTGATGAATACATTTTAAAAGGGGACGGCGAAGAAGTATGGGAACCAACATTTGTGTTTCACGGGTTTAGATTTGTTGAGCTTACCGGTTTCAAATCGAAACCATCGTTAGATCAGTTTTTAGGAAAAGTGGTTTACGATAACATGGAAACTACGGGAACGTTCGAGTGTTCTAACGAAACCATGAATCAGATTTTTAAAAATGCGTTTTGGGGCATTAGCGGAAATTACAAAGGCATGCCTATCGATTGTCCGCAACGTAACGAACGCCAGCCATGGTTGGGCGATCGTACAACAGGAGCTTATGGCGAGAGTTTTATTTTCGACAATCAAACGCTTTATGCAAAATGGCTGGACGATATAAAATATTCACAAACTCTAGATGGCGGTATTCCCGATGTTGCACCAGCGTTCTGGCGTTATTACGGCGATGGCGTTACCTGGCAGGGGGCATATATGAAAGTAGCCGATATGTTATACACACAGTTTGGCGACGAAAAAGTGATAAAAGATCATTATCCATATATGAAAAAATGGTTGTTGTATATGGAAGCCAATTACCTTAAGGATGATTTAATGACCAAAGATAAATACGGCGATTGGTGTGTGCCACCGGAATCTTTGGAAATTATCCGTTCCAGCGATCCAACGCGTTTAACCGATGGCGAATTGTTGTCGAGTGCGTTTTATTATCACTTGCTTCAAATCATGAAAAAGTTCGCGAAAATTGAAGGTAACAGTGATGCCGATATACCATATTACGACGCTTTAGCCGAACGTATTAAAAAAGTATTCAATGCGAAGTATTTCAACAGAGAAAATTATAGCTATGCCAACAATACGGTAACCGCAAATGTGTTGCCTTTAGCTTTTAATATGGTTCCTGATAATCTTCAACAGAAGGTGTTTGAAAATATGGTACACCAGATTGAAGTGGTTAAAGAAGGTCATATTAGTACCGGGGTTGTAGGAACGCAGTTTTTAATGCGAACCTTAACCAATTTCGGTCGTGGCGATTTAGCCTTTAAACTGGCATCGAATAAAACCTACCCAAGCTGGGGCTACATGGTTGAAAACGGCGCAACTACCATTTGGGAATTGTGGAATGGTAATACAGCCGACCCAAAAATGAATTCTCAAAACCACGTGATGCTCTTGGGGGATTTAATGATTTGGTATTACGAAAACATGGCAGGCATTAAGAGCAATCCTGAAAAGCCTGGGTTTAAAGAAATCATCATGAAACCCGATTTTAAAGCTGGGTTAAGTTATGTAAACGCATCTTATAAGTCGATTCACGGAGAGATTAAAAGTCACTGGAAATTAAACAGAAATAAGCTTTATTGGGAATTAACTGTTCCAGTAAACACGTCAGCTAAAGTTTATATTCCAACCACCGATGCTTCAAAAGTAAATTTAGATGGAAAAGAGCTGAATTCAAAAGTTTATAAAACCGAAAATAATTATGTGGTTTTAACGCTAGAATCAGGAACTTATACCATTTCAGCGAAGCTATAAATAAGAGAAAACCAATTGAATAATAGATAAAAGAGATAAAATGAAAAAGTTTCAAATAGCTATGATGCTTTTAGGAAGCATTTTTTTAGGAAGTTGTAAACAACCTGTTGAAAAGAAAATAGCTTTAGAAGATAAAACCTGGCGTGAAGGTATTGTTGTCGATGAGTTTATTTACGATAAAGCACCATACCTGTCTGCACATGCTGCAACTATTGTTGAAAATACCAATGGAGAATTGGTCGCATCTTGGTTTGGCGGAACACACGAACGCAACCCCGATGTTTGTATTTATGTGAGCAAACGCAAAAACGGAAAGTGGACAGAAGGTGTTGAGGTAGCAAACGGCATACAAAACGATACCTTACGTTACCCAACGTGGAACCCGGTATTATATCAAATCCCTGATGGCGATTTAATGTTATTTTACAAAATCGGGCCGCATCCATCAACGTGGTGGGGTATGTTAAAACGTTCATCAGATGGTGGTGAAACTTGGTCTGAAGCCGAAAAATTGCCGGAAGGTTTTTTAGGGCCAATTAAAAACAAACCAGAATTATTAGATAACGGTAACTTGTTATTGCCGTCTAGTATTGAAGGCGACAGTGGTTGGCATTTACGAATGGAATCAACATCAGATTTCGGAAAAACATGGAATATGCAGGATACCTTGCCAAAAGGTCCAAATGATATTAACGCTATTCAGCCAAGTATTTTATTTCATGACAATGGAAAATTACAGCAAATAGGAAGAACGAAAAACAGTCATTTGTTTACAACTTGGTCTGAAGATAACGGTCAAACCTGGTCGCCTTTAGAGTTGTTAAATATGCCAAATAACAATTCAGGGACCGATGCGGTTACTATGAAAAATGGTGAGCACGCATTAATTTATAACCATGTTTGGCCAAATAAAGACATGTTTAAAAGTTATAGAAGTCCTTTAAATATTGCCATTTCTAAAGATGGTGTAAACTGGGACGCGGCATTGGTTTTAGAAGATTCTAAAATCAGTCAGTATTCGTATCCTTCAATTATTGAGGGATCCGATGGTATGTTACATTGTGTATATACGTGGAGACGTCAAAAAATTAAATATGTAAAAATCGATCCGTCAAAGTTGGTAACTTTTCCAATTGTTGATGGTGTTTGGCCGGGTCCAACAAAGGAGCGTTACGAAATTGCCGTTTGCGATTGGATGATTTTAAAACGTCAGAAATTAGGCGAATTCGAACGTGCTAAAGAAATTGGTGCTGATGCCGTTGAAATGGATATGGGCGGTTTAGGAGACCGTGAAACTTTTGATAGCAAATTTGTTAATGGCGATACAGCAAGCGTAAGGGTTTGGAATGAAAAAATGGCTGAAACTGGTGTACGTATCAGTTCTATTGCCATGTCTGGATTCTACGGGCAATCGTTTGCCGAGCGTCCAACTTATAAAAAAATGGTGACAGATTGTATTGAAGTGATGAAAACCTTCGATGTACAAGTGGCTTATTTACCGTTAGGAACGAAATGCGATTTGGTAAAATATCCGGAATTGCGTCCAGCTATTGTCGAGCGTTTACGTTGGGCAGGTGAGCAGGTCGATAAAATTAACGGGATTATTGCTGTTGAAACATCGTTATCAGCCGAAGAAGAAAAGAAATTGTTAGAAGAAATTGGTAACAGAAACATTAAAATTGCCTTCAATTTCGCTAATGCCATTAAAAACGGACGGGATATTTCAAAGGAATTAAAAACGCTTGGTCGCGATAATATTGGAGAAATTCATGCTTCGAATACCGATGGGCACTGGATTGAAAACGACTCGGCAATCGATCTTCCGAAGATAAAAGAAACGCTTGATAACATGCATTGGAAAGGTTGGTTAATTGTAGAGCGTTCTCGCGATACTACCGATGTTCATAACGTGGTGAAAAACTACGGAGCGAATGTCGCATACCTTAAAAAAGTGTTTCAGGGTGAATAAAAAATAAGATGAAGTATTTAAGTTTATGTTTTCTTTTTCTGGTAGTATCCTGTGCTAAAACCAAGCATGTGGTTATTGTGGGCGATTTGGATTCGCCAAGATTGGCTTACGCTATGGATAAGCTTTCAGGCGTATTACTGGAGAATAATTACCACGTAACCATTTCCGATAGATTACCCGAAAATAGTACAGATAGAACCATTATTATTGGTGAAAAAGGAAGTGAAAACTGGAACTTAAATACTTCAGATTTAAATATAGATGATTCAGGTCTTACAGAAAAAGAAGGTTTTCAAATCACGTCTTTTGGGCAGGTAACCTATATTGAAGGTACGGATGCTTCAGGTGTTTTATACGGCACTTTGGATTTGGTAGATCGAATTTCAGAAACCAAAGTATTACCAGATAGTATTAATAAAAAAGATGCTCCGGAAATGGTGTTGCGAGGTACCGTAATTGGCATTCAAAAACCAGAATATTTACCGGGAAGAACAGTTTACGAATACCCCTATACACCAGAAAATTTCCCTTGGTTTTACGATAAAGACCTTTGGATTGAGTATCTGGACATGATGGTCGATAACCGTTTTAATTCACTTTATCTGTGGAATGGCCATCCGTTTGCGTCGTTAGTCAAGTTAGACGATTATCCGTTTGCGGTTGAGGTTAGTGACGAAGATTTTAAAAAGAACGAGGAGATTTTCAAATTCGTTACCGAAGAAGCCAATAAGCGTGGCATTTGGGTCATTCAAATGTTTTATAATGTTCTGGTATCAAAACCATTTGCTGAACATTACGGAATAAAAACTCAGGAACGTTCTCGACCTATCACTCCGCTTTTAGCCGATTATACCAGAAAATCGATTGCGGCTTTTATTGAAAAATACCCGAACGTTGGTTTGTTAACCACTTTAGGTGAAGCTATGAATATTATAGATGACGATGTGGAATGGTTTACTAAAGTGATTATTCCCGGAGTTCAGGACGGTTTACAGGCCATTGGCGAAACTAACGAGCCACCCATCATTCTTCGTGGTCACGATACCGACGCGCCTTTAGTGATGAAAAAAGCCTTACCGTTGTATAAGAACCTGTACACTATGAATAAATACAACGGCGAATCGTTAACCACTTACGAACCACGAGGTCCATGGGCAGAAACACACAGAAAGTTAAGCGAAGCGGGGTCAACGCATATTTCTAACGTACATATTTTAGCAAATTTGGAACCTTTTAGATATGGCTCGCCAGACTTTATTCAGAAAAGTGTAAAAGCCATGCGCAATGTTCATGGCGCTAATGCGCTGCACTTATTTCCGCAGACCTCGTATTGGGATTGGCCGTATGCCCCTGATAATACTGAACCGCGTTTACTGGAAATGGAACGCGACTGGATTTGGTATAAAGCCTGGGCGCGCTATGCCTGGAATAGTCAACGTGATAGAACCGAAGAAATCGGTTTTTGGCAAGATCAGTTAAGTCATAAATATGGTGTAGGTTCAGGAGCAGGGATTTTGAAGGCTTACGAAGAAGTTGGCGAAATTGCTCCTAAAACCTTACGCCGATTTGGAATTACCGAAGGTAACCGACAAACCTTATTATTGGGCATGTTCGCAAGTCAGTTAGTAAATCCATATAAATATCGTGTGTATCCTGGATTTTACGAATCTTGTGGTCCCGAAGGTGAAATTCTTCTGGAATATGCTAAAAAGGAATGGGAAGGCGAACCTCATATTGGAGAAACACCGCTTCAAATCATCAACGAGATTGTTAATCACGGTAAAGCGGCGGTTGAGGCTATTGATGCTGCAACACCTCATGTTACTAAAGATGTTACGGAGTTCAACCGTTTAAAAAATGATATGTATTGCTACAACTTGTTTGCAAATTTCTTTTCCGAAAAGGTAAAAGCAGCCCTGTTGATATTGCGTTATAGTTATTCCAATACTATTGAAGATTTAGACCAGGCCTTGCCACATTTAGAAAAAAGTGTTGCTTATTATCAGGAGTTGGTCAACCGAACAAAAGATACATATTTATACGCTAATAGCATGCAAACCGAGCTACGCCGAATTCCTATTAGAGGTAACGATGGCAAAAATAAAACATGGGAAGAGTTGTTGCCACATTTTCAAAAAGAGCTCGAGGTATTTAAGCATAATATTGAAATGTTGAAACCAGATAATGGTGGAGAAATTATAAAAACGTTCAAGACGTTAGAGCCGGTTAAAGTTGATATTCTAAATGAAGACGCTACCAGTTTTTTATTAAAAAAAGGACAAAAAGTTTATACCGATAATGAAGCTGAAATTGATGAGGTTGCTAGAGAATTAAGACATCTGTCGGGTGTACAATTTTCAGATAAAGACCAACAGGAAAACGGCAGCGTTTTACATTTTAAAACGGACAAAGCTGTTAAAATTTTGGTGGGGTATTTCAGTACCAACAGTTTTACTGTTTTGGCACCGCCAACTTTAGAAACCAATGCGCAAGCTAACAACCGGGGTCAAGCCGATATTAAAATAGCCAATGCCATGTTGGTTTCAGGTTTGTATCCGGTAAATATTTATAGTTATCGTTATGACCCTGGTGAACATAAATTGAAGTTGGGAAAAGGGCGTGTATTAATTTTAGGATTTATCGATGGAAACGAAAAAATCGTAATTCACGATGCAGGCATTACCAATAAGGAAGAAGGTAAAGCCATAGATTGGTTATTTTATTAACAAGACATGTCTTGTCATCCTGAACTTGTTTCAGAGTCTCTAAATTTAGAATTTTATTAGAATCATTGTTTGATGAAAAAGTTACAATACATAGTTTTAGCAAGCATTTTAATGTTTATATCATGTGGAAAAGATGTGAAGGTTGATGCTATTCGAAAAGAAATCAGTTTAAATGACAATTGGTACACGATTCATTTAGATAGTTTGAATCAGTCGGAAGCCGATTTTGTTAAAAACATAAATATTAACGACAATTGGAAAGCTGTTTCTGTGCCGCACAACTGGGATCAGTATTATGGTTTTCGTCGTATGAAACATGGTAATTTACACGGCACTGCCTGGTATCATAGGACTTTAAAATTGAACGCAGAAGACCAAGGCAAGCAACACTTTTTGTTTTTTGAAGGTGTCGGTTCTTATGGGACCGTTTGGGTAAATGGCAAAGAAGTGGGCGCTCACAAAGGCGGAAGAACCACATTTACTTTAGATATTACCGATGTGGTTGATTTTAATACTGAAAACAACATTGTAGTGAAAGCGGCACATCCGGCATTTATCGCCGATTTACCTTGGGTATGCGGTGGTTGTTCTGGTGAATGGGGATTCTCGGAAGGCTCTCAGCCTATGGGAATCTTTAGACCGGTATCTTTAGTTGTTACCGATAAATTACGTATTGAACCTTTCGGAGTTCATGTGTGGAATGATGCATCAACTAATAAAGAAAACGCGCTGCTTCATACCACTACTGAGGTTAAAAATTATAGCGATTCAGCAAAGAAAATCACTGTTGAAAATATATTGTTAGATACTAACGGAAAACAGGTTGTTTCAGTGAAAACTGATGTTGAAAATGTTTCCGGTTTAAAGGAAATCAAACAAATATTACCGGAATTTTCAAATCCTAAATTATGGTCGCCTGAAGATCCGTATTTGTATCAACTGGTAACTAAAGTTTACGAAAATGGCGATTTAAAAGATGCATTAACCACACCTTATGGAATTCGTTGGGTAAGTTGGCCAATTAATCGTGAAGGTGAAGATAATCGCTTCTTTTTAAATGATGAACCAATTTTTATTAACGGTACTTGTGAATACGAGCACCTTATTGGCAGAAGTCATTCGTTTTCAGATAAAGATGTAAAAGCCAGAATTGGTCAAATTAAATCCGCTGGTTATAATGCCTTCCGTGAAGGTCACCAGCCACATAATTTAAGATATCAGCAGCATTTAGACGAAGATGGTATTTTATTCTGGAGTCAATTTTCAGCGCATATCTGGTATGATACCCCTGAGTTTAAAGCCAATTTTAAAACCTTATTGAAGGAATGGATTAAAGAACGTCGAAACAATCCGTCGGTTGTTATGTGGGGCTTACAAAACGAAAGCACCATTCCGAAGGATTTTGCAGTAGAATGTACGCAAATAATCCGGGAATTAGACCCAACTGCAACGCAGCGTTTAGTAACGACCTGTAACGGAGGGGAAGGTAGTGACTGGAACGTTATTCAAAACTGGTCGGGAACCTACGGCGGCGATCCTTATAATTACGGCGAAGAAATGACCGAACATTTACTAAACGGTGAATATGGCGCATGGCGTTCGGCCGATTTACATACTGAAGGGGAATTCGACCAAAAAGGAGAGCTTAGCGAAAATCGTTTTTCACAATTAATGGAAATTAAGGTTGCTGAAGCCGAATCGGTAAGCGATAAAATCGTAGGGCAATACCATTGGTTATTATATTCTCACGAAAACCCGGGGCGTTCGCAAAATGGCGAAGGTTACCGCGACATTGATAAAGTAGGGCCGGTAAATTACAAAGGTATTTTCACGATATGGGGTGAACCTTTAGATGCATTTTATATGTACCGCGCCAATTATGTGTCGAATAAAAAAGAACCGATGGTGTACATTGTGTCTCATTCGTGGCCGACCCGTTGGAATGATGCCGGAACGAAAAATGGTATCGATATTTATTCCAATTGTGATGAAGTTGAATTGTTTAACGATGTTAATGAAGCATCATTAGGAAAATTGAAAAATCCGGGATTAGGTAAACATTTTCAGTTTAATAATGTCGATGTGAAATATAATGTACTTTACGCGATTGGTTATGTTGATGGAAAACCTGTAGCTAAAGATTATATCGTATTGAATAATTTACCAGAAGCACCACATTTTGATGCCTTGGTGAGCGAAACAAACGATATTTTAAAACCAGCCGAAGGTTTTAATTACTTATATCGCGTGAATAGCGGTGGGTCAGATTATATCGATACTTTCGGAAATACCTGGCTAGCCGATGTGCATAAAACTAATGAAAATTCATGGGGCTCGTTATCATGGACCGATACTTTTGAAAACCTTCCGGCGTATTATGCGAGTCAGCGTACCACTTACGACCCTATAGCAGGAACGCAAGACTGGAAGTTGTTTCAGGATTTTAGATACGGTTCCGATAAGTTACAATACGAATTTCCTGTTCCAGATGGTGATTATCAGGTAGAATTGTATTTTAATGAGGCTTGGTACGGTACTGGAGGCGGTATGGATTGCGAAGATTGGCGTGTTTTTGATATCGCAATTAACAATAATATTGTTGAAAAGAATTTAGATATCTGGAAAACTGTTGGTCATGATGCGGCTTTGAAAAAAGTATATTCAGCAAAAAGTGACAATGGAAAATTAATCATTTTATTCCCGAATGTCGCTTCCGGTGAGGCGGTAATTTCGGCAATTGCTATTGCTTCAAAAGACTATAATGTAAATCCGGCAAACCCTTCCGATAAGAATATTTTAAATCTTTCAACGAATGCCGAAGTGATAGTATCAACCTGGTTAAATATCACCGATAAACAGTTTGTAAATTCAAAGATTAGTTTTACCAAATTGCCTTCCGAAGTTTATGGGGCCGATTATTTAAAATTCCCGATTTCAGAAGCAAATAAAACCGTTTCAGGACATTTTACCTTGAAGACCGATGCCACGATTTACGCGTTTGTAAATTCAGAAATAAAACAATTAGAAGGCTATGAAGCGATGGAAGAATCTGCTGAAAATAGTTTAAATCAAACTTTCATCGTTTATAAGCGAGTAGCTAAGAAAGGTGAAAATATAGCCTTTAGTTCCGAAGAAGGAATAGCAACCATAGCCGTTGTGCCAACTTACTCCATGGAAGAGAAAGACGACCGAGTAATTGTAAAGCTGGAAGCCGAAAGCGATGCTCAAACTACAGGGTCGGGCGTTAAAAAAGCCTTCTTTAAGAAAAGTGATTATGTAGAGTTTACCGAAAACACAAAAAACAGTATTACTTTTACAGTCACGCCGGGCGTTGCCAATATTTATTTGATGCGTTTCAGGTATATGAATATGACCGACGGACCATTAAAAGTGCGGTTAAAAATTGAAGATGCTAACGGTATTTTATTGCGAAATGACGATATCGAATTTCCTGTTAGAAACGATAAGTGGAAGGTTTTAAACACCACATCGGGCGGGTATATTAATGCTGGAACCTATAAAATTCAGTTAGAATCAGACAATATGAAAGGACTTCGAATTGAATCCTTCGAATTTCAATAAAAGCGATTATTAATTACGAGTATAGATAATGAACAAGACATTAAACCAAACAAAAATCTTTAGTCTGTTGCTGTTAGTCAGCTTAATTTTTTCATGTAGTAAAACCGAAGAAATTGTTGAAAAAGATGCGCGTATTGTTGAAGATTTTAATTTCAACTGGAATTTTAAATTAGGAGATGTTCCTGAAGCGACTCAAGCCAATTTTAATACTACCGATTGGAGAACACTTAACTTACCGCACGATTGGAGTATTGAAGGTGAATTTAGTGAAGAACATCCTGCAAAACCAGAAGGTGGCGCGTTGCCAACAGGAACAGGTTGGTACAGAAAAACATTCACTTTGCCAGCAGATTGGAATGGCAAATCGGTTTCTGTTGAGTTTGATGGCGTGTACAGAAATAGTGAGGTTTGGATTAATGGGCATTATTTAGGTAAACGTCCGTATGGTTACATTTCTTTCGCTTATAATCTGACCGATTATTTAAATTTTGGAACAAAGGAAAATGTTATTGCTGTAAAAGTTGATAATAGCGAACAGCCGAATTCGCGTTGGTATTCCGGTTCTGGAATTTACAGAAATGTACGTTTAGTAGCTACCGAAAATTTATATATAGACCACTGGGGGACTTATGTTACCACACCAAAAGTTTTAAAGGATAAAGCAACTGTAGCTTTCGAAACCACGATTAAAAACGATAGCACGTCAAAACGAGTGTTTAAGTTAGTAAATACCATTTTAGATGCCGATAATTTAGAAGTTGCCGTTTCAGAGAAAATAGATACCATTCAACCACATACATCTTATGTCACTAGACAACAAATGGAAGTTGTAAATCCTGTGTTGTGGAGTGTTGAAAACCCGTATTTGTATACTGTGAAAACCAAAATTTATGAAGACGAGATGTTGGTTGATAATTACGAAACACCACTGGGTATTCGTTATTTCAGCTTCAATTCTAAAAAAGGTTTTTCATTAAACGGCGTTCCAACTAAAATTCATGGTGTTTGTTTGCATCACGATAACGGCGCTTTGGGAGCAGTTGCAAATAAATCGGCTATAAAAAGAAAACTTCAAATCATGAAAGATATGGGGGTTAATGCCATCCGCGTAGCGCATAATCCGTCGTCGTTAGAGTTATTACAATTGTGTGATGAAATGGGATTGATTGTTCAGGTGGAAGCTTTCGATGTTTGGAAAAAACGTAAAGTAAAGTTTGATTATAATGTAGAATGGGACGAATGGTATAAACGCGATTTACAGGATTTAATACGTCGTGATCGTAACAATCCGTCGGTGATGATGTGGAGTATAGGTAATGAAATTCGTGAGCAGTTCGATAGTACCGGAATCGCGATGACCAAAGATTTAGTGAAAATTGTTAAAAGTTTAGACCAAACCAGACCGGTAACCTGTGCCTTAACAGAGAACATTCCAGAGAAAAATTTTATCTATCAGTCAGGTGCTTTAGATCTTTTAGGATTTAATTACAAACATGAAGATTACGGTACTTTCCCTGAAAATTTTAAAGGTCAAAAAATAATAGCTTCCGAAAGTGTATCGGCTTTAGAAACACGTGGACATTACGATGCCACCTCGTCGGAAATTAAATTCTGGCCTCCGGCTCATAACGAACCGTTTGATGGTAACGATGATTATACTGTTTCAGCTTACGATAATGTAGCGGCTTACTGGGGAACTACCCACGAAGAAAACTGGAAAACCGTTAAGAAATTAGACTATATCGCAGGAACATTTATTTGGACAGGTTTTGATTATATCGGTGAGCCTATTCCGTATCCCTATCCGGCACGCAGTTCATATTTCGGAATTGTTGATTTAGCAGGTTTACCAAAAGATGTGTATTACATGTATCAAAGTGAGTGGAGCGATAAAAATGTGTTACACGTTTTACCACACTGGAACTGGAATTCAGGTCAGGATGTTGATGTTTGGGCCTATTATAATAACGCTGATGAGGTAGAACTTTTTGTTAACGGAACATCGCAAGGCGTAAAGTCTAAACAAGATGAAGAGTTGCATGTGTCTTGGAAGGTAAAATACGAACCAGGAACCATTAAAGTGGTCTCTCGAAAAGCCGGACAAGTGGTTTTAGAGAAAGAAGTACATACCGCAGGAGCTACTTCAAAATTAGAATTGGAAGCAGATAAAAAAGTGATTATAAACGATAATTACGATTTAGTTTATGTAACTGTGAATGTGAATGATGAGGAAGGTAACTTAGTGCCAAGAGCCAATAATTTAATTCATTTTAAAGTTACAGGTGGTGGAAAAATAGTAGGTGTTGATAACGGTTATCCGGCGAGTTTAGAATCGTTTAAAGCCAACTACCGTAAAGCGTATAACGGAAAATGTGTGGTTATTATTCAATCGAATGGTAAAGCTGAAAATATTCAGTTAAAAGCCACTTCTGAAGGCTTAAAAGAGGCATCTGTTCAAATTGATGTAGAATAAAAGTAAATATTAAAAATAATGAAACTTCATTTACTTGATAGGAGTACACCAAGCGATACCTCGTTTACGGCTAAAGTACATGAAGATTCTAATTTTTTAAAACTCTGGCATTACCATCCCGAGCTGGAACTGGTCGTTATTTTAAAAAGCAACGGCAATTGTTTTGTTGGGGATGGTATTGAAAAGTTTGAACCCGGCGATGTGTTTTTAATAGGAAAGAACACACCTCACATGTGGCTTAATCAGGAGGCCTATTTCGCAGACGATTCAGAGTTGGTTGCCAAGTCCATAGCTATTCACTTTAAAAAGGATTTTTTAGGAGAACATTTTTTTGAAACCCCCGAGATGCATCATCTGTCTGAGTTGTTTGATAGAGCGCGTTTTGGTATCAAGTTTTTAAATCTAAAAGGAGAACTCATAGAAACGGTTCAAAACATGTTAAATCTTAACGGATTTCATAAAACCATTACGTTTTTAAATATCCTGAATAAGCTTTCAAGTCATAAAAACTTTAAGCTATTGGCAAGTTCGGGATATATGAAAACCTTTAAAGTAAAAACAAATAAAACACTCGATAAGGTATATGCCTATATCTTTAAGAATTTTAATAGAGATATTTCTTTAGATGAAGTCGCTAAGATTGCCAATATGAATGCGACAGCGTTTAGTCGCTTGTTCAAACGTGTTAATGGTAAGCCATTTTCACGTTATGTGTCCGAGATTCGAATAGGGTATGCCTGTAAGTTGTTGTTGGAGCAGAAGGTGAATATTTCTCAGGTTTGTTATGAAGTAGGATTCAATAATATTTCAAATTTTAACCGACAATTTAAAATTGTAATGGACTGTAATCCATCAGAATATATAAAACAACATGTTAATTCTTATCAAGAGAATGAACTGGTTTAGAGGTATATTTATTGCTTTTAAATCAACTTGGTGAGATTTTAAGCAAAAATAATATCATGTTTAGTCATGATTTAGGAAGATTTGATGATTTAATATTTATAGTATTGCAATTATTAATCTTATTTATAAATGATAGGAAATAGACAAGAAATACTAAAAATACATTCGAAAGATAATGTATTAGTGGCTTTAACCGATTTGGTAAAGGGCACCGAACTTTCGTTTGAAAATCAATCATACACGTTGGTAGATGCTATCCCTGCCAAACATAAATTTTCAACCGAAAACTTTAAGGTTGGCGATCCAATTTACATGTATGGCGTTTTAGTAGGAAGAGCTAAAATCGATATACCTGAAGGCGGGCTTATTACTACCGAAAATTTAGAACATGACACCGAGCATTACAGTGCCGATCATGTTGTTGAAAAAGTACAATGGCAGGCACCCGATATTTCAAAGTTTAAAGATAAAACCTTTTTAGGTTATCACAGAACCAACGGAACTGTGGGCACCGAAAATAACTGGCTAATCATTCCTCTGGTATTTTGTCAGAACAGAAATGTTGAGGTGTTAAAAAGTGCCTTAGTCGATAAGTTAGGTTTTGGTAAACAACAGCATTTAGGTTTAAATGTCGATACTTTAATTGAAACGTATAAATCAGGTGGTTCTGCGGAAGCGATTTTAGAACAAGATATTTTAAAGGAAGCCGACGATGTTTATAAAAATCCGTTATTTCCAAATGTTGATGGCATTCGCTTTTTAACCCACGATGGAGGTTGTGGCGGTTCAACATCTGACGCCATTGCCTTATGTCATTTATTGGCCGGTTATATTAACAATCCGAATGTGGCTGGAGCTACGGTATTAAGTTTAGGTTGCCAGCACGCGCAATCGAAAATTTTGCAGGATGCCCTAGGTAAAATGGCACCAAATACCGATAAGCCGGTTTACTTTTTAGAGCAGCAGCACATGAATTCTGAAAAAGAACTATTGGCTGAAGCTGTAAAGAAAACCTTTGTCGGATTAATCGAAGCAAATAAAGTGGAGCGTCAACCAGCGACATTAGATAAACTGGTTATCGGTCTGGAATGTGGAGGTTCTGATGGGTTTTCAGGTATTTCAGCGAATCCTGTTTTAGGTTATGTGTCCGATTTATTAGTCGGACTTGGAGGTGCAACTGTTTTAGCTGAGTTTCCGGAGTTGAACGGAGTTGAACAGGAATTAATCAATAGATGTCAGTCGAAAGAGAAAGCCGATAAGTTTTCAAATATCATGGCTGTTTATAATGAAAAGGCGACGTTGTTAGGCGGCGGATTTTCAGCAAATCCTTCACCAGGAAATATAAAAGATGGATTAATCACCGACGCGATAAAGTCGGCGGGTGCTGCAAAAAAAGGCGGAACATCGCCAGTTGAAGACGTTTTGGATTATACTGAACAAGTGGTTAAACCGGGACTGAATTTGTTATGTACACCGGGTAACGATGTTGAGTCGACTACCGGATTGGCAGGTTCAGGAACCAATATTATTTTATTTACAACTGGTTTGGGAACGCCAACAGGAAACCCGATTACACCGGTCATTAAAGTGTCGTCAAACACAAAATTATTCAATAGAATGAACGATATCATCGATTTTAATACAGGTGGTGTTATTGATGGCGAAGCGACTATTGAAGAAACAGGTGAACAATTACTGGAATTTGTAATAGAAGTTGCCAGTGGAAAACAGGTTAAAGCAAGAACATTAGAGCAGAACGATTTCATTCCTTGGAAACGAGGCATGTCGTTATAGAGAAAAGAGAGTTAGTATAATTAAGTATTCAGAAATAATGAACTATATAGTTTGCGAAGAACCAACAAAATTCGCGTTAAAAGAAAAAGAACAACCGGTTCGCGAGGCGAATCAGGCGTTAATTAAAATTCACCGCGTTGGTATTTGCGGTACCGATTTGCATGCCTATTCAGGAAATCAGGCATTTTTTACCTACCCAAGAATTTTAGGGCACGAGTTGGCTGCTGAAATTTTAGAGGTTGGAGAAAACAATCAGAACTTAAAAGTAGGCGATAAGGTTATTGTGATGCCTTACGTAAGTTGTGGTGAGTGTATTGCCTGTAGAAAAGGTAAAACAAACTGTTGCAGTAATATTAAGGTTTTAGGTGTTCACGCCGATGGCGGAATGCAGGAAGTGGTTGCGGTAAGAACCGATTTATTAATTCCGGCAAATACGTTGTCTTATGAAGAAATGGCTATCGTAGAGCCTTTAGCTATTGGTGCACATGCCATTCGTAGAGCCGATGTTGAAGTTGGTGAATTTATTGTAGTTGTTGGTTGTGGACCAATCGGAATTGGTTTAATGAAACTGGCACAAATTAAAGGTGCTGAAGTGATTGCTATCGATGTTGACGAGTCGCGTTTAGCGTTTGTAAAAAATGAAATTGGTGTAAAACATGTGGTGAAAGTTTCAGAAACAGCAGCCGAAGAAGTGTCTAAAATTACCAATGGCGACTTAGCTACTGCGGTTTTCGATTGTACAGGAAACAAACGAGCGCTTGAAGGTGGTATTGCTTACATGTCTCATGGCGGACGTTACGTATTGGTAGGACTTTCAAAAGGCGAGTTGGTGTTTAGTCACCCGGGAATTCACGCTAAAGAGTCTACGATTATGTGTAGTAGAAATGCGACTTTAGAAGATTTTCAATTTGTTATTGATAACCTTCCACAGTTTCCGACAGATAAATTTGTAACACATCAGGTGCCTTATACCGAAATGATTGCTAACTTCGATTCTTGGCTAGATCCAAAGAACGGGGTGATTAAAGCGATGGTTAATTTTAGTGCAGAGTAAAACATAGAAAAATGAAATTTAGTTTAGAAAACAAAACAGCTATAGTTACCGGAGGCGGTAGCGGAATAGGTAAAGCTATTTCTAAAACATTAGCTGGTCAAGGCGCTTTTGTTCATATTTTAGAATTGAATGTTGAAAATGCCGAAGTAACAAAATCTGAGATCGAAGCCGATGGCGGAAAAGCAGCGGTACACCAATGTAATGTGGTAAATCAAGCCGACGTTGTTGAAGTCATTAATAAAATTGCTGAAGAAAGCGGACTTGATATTTTAATCAATAATGCAGGAATCGCACATATTGGTAATGTTGAAAACACACCAGAGGCCGATTTAGATCGCGTGTATAGTGTGAATGTAAAAGGTGTTTATAACTGTATTTTTGCATCGGTTCCTCACATGAAAGCTAAAGGTGGTGTGATTATTAATATGGCATCAATTGCATCGTCTGTTGGACTAAACGATCGTTTTGCTTACTCGATGTCTAAAGGAGCGGCTTTAACCATGACCTATTCTGTGGCTAAAGATTATATTAACGACGGTATTCGTTGTAACTGTATTTCTCCAGCACGTGTACATACACCATTTGTTGACGGATTCTTAAAAAATAATTATCCGGGAAGAGAAGCTGAAATGTTCGAGAAATTATCTCAAACACAACCAATCGGTCGTATGGGTAAACCTCAGGAGATTGCCGATTTAGCACTGTTTTTATGTTCAGATGAAGCGTCATTCATTACTGGAACAGATTTCCCTATCGATGGCGGATTTATAAAATTAAACGGATAAGATGATTAAACTGATTCGTCCTTTTATTATTATAATGGTTGCTTTGGTTTATGCTTCTAGTGGTGCACAAAATGCTCCCGATAATTTAGATTTAACAAACCATTTAAAACCCATTTCAGCTGAAAATATTTTTAAAACAGAAGGCTATTACAATTGGGGAACATCCATTTTAAAAGGGGATGATGGTAAATATCATATGTTTTATTCCCGTTGGAAAAAAGACTACGGATTTTATGGTTGGCTAACGCACTCTGAAATCGCACATGCAGTTTCAGACCATCCAGCAGGACCATGGATTTATTTGGAAACAGCTTTACAAGGTCCTCGGGAAAACCGATGGGATGCGATAACGGCACATAATCCTAAAATTAAATATTTCGACGGAAAATATTATCTGTATTATGTGGGGACCAATTTAGGTGATAAGAATTTTTCAGAAGAAGAATTGATAGAGACAGCGCATATAGGTTATAGTCATCCAAATTGGAAAATTTTAAGACCAAATCAGCGTGTGGGTGTTGCAGTGTCAAATTCTGTTAATGGTCCATGGAAACGTTCCGATAAACCGTTAATAGAACCTTCGGGGCCTATAACAACGCTAACGGTAAATCCGGCGATAACTCAAGCTAAGAATGGAAATTATTATCTTATAGTTAAAGGTGATAAACCTAACGAAAAGCGTTTTATCAGAAATCAGGCTATGGCCATTTCTAAATCGCCAACAGGTCCTTTTGAAATTCAGGAAAAACCTGTTATCGATTATATTGATACCGAAGATATGTCTATGTGGTACGATGAGGACAGAGACCGCTTTTATGGTGTGTTCCATGCTGAAGGTTTTATAGGAATGGTGACCTCGGCAGATGGAATTCATTGGGAGAAAGCTCAAAATTATGAGTTGATGCCTAAGAAGGTAAAACAGGAAGATGGAAACTTGTTAATACCCGGGCGTTTAGAACGTCCGTTTATATATCAGGAAAACGGCAGTCCTAAAGTTTTGGGGCTTGCTGTAAAACAAGGCGATGAATCTTTCAGTATTTTTATACCAATAGAGGAAATTTAAAAAGAAGAGAATTTAAAAGTAAAAGAACTAATAAACTATAAAAGATGAAATTAATACGATTTGGAGAAGCTGGTAAAGAAAAACCAGGAGTTCAATTACCAGACGGAACAAAAATAGATGTATCAGCTTTCGCTGAAGATTATACAGAACGCTTTTTTGAAACAAACGGATTAGCGCGTTTAGAGGAATGGTTAAAAATTAATCAGTCGAAATGCGAAGTAGTTGGGGAAGATGTACGACTAGGATCGCCAATCTGTCGTCCTTCAAAGTTAGTTTGCATCGGATTAAATTATGCAAAACACGCCGCTGAAGCAGGTATGAAAATACCAAGTGAGCCTGTATTGTTTTTCAAATCAACAACAGCTATTGTTGGTCCTAACGACGATGTTATCATTCCTAAAGGTAGTGAAAAAACCGACTGGGAAGTAGAGTTAGCTGTGGTTATTGGTAAAAAGGCATCTTATATTTCACAAGACGAGGTTATGGACCATATCGCTGGTTATGTATTACATAACGATGTAAGTGAGCGTGCTTTCCAGATTGAAAAAGAAGGACAATGGTGTAAAGGAAAGGGCTGCGATACGTTTGCGCCACTTGGACCATTCTTAGCAACTAAAGACGAAATTAAAGATCCGAATAACTTACACTTATGGCTAAAGTTAAACGGTGAAATGATGCAGGATAGTTCTACTTCAGATTTCATTTTCAATATTCAGGAATCTATCAGTTATATCAGTCAGTTTATGACGTTACTTCCTGGAGATGTCATTTCAACAGGAACGCCATTCGGTGTTGGTTTAGGTTTAACGCCTCCACTTTATTTAAAACCTGGCGATGTTATGGAATTAGGTATTGAAGGTTTAGGAATATCAAAACAAAATGTTATCGCATACCCAGGAAAATGATAATAGATAGTCATCAACATTTTTGGAAATACGAACCCGTAAAACATGCATGGATTGATGATGATATGGCTGTAATTCGTAAGGACTTTATGCCTTCCGATTTACAGTCTGTTTATCAGGACAACGGTGTTGACGGTTGTGTGGCGGTTCAAGCCGATCAAACCCTTGAAGAAACCGATTTTTTACTTCAGCTTTCAAAAGACAACAGTTTTATAAAAGGCGTTGTAGGTTGGGTAGATTTAAGAGCCGATAATTTAGAAACGACACTGGAAAAATACATCGAAGCCAATAAATTAAAAGGGTTCAGGCATGTGGTTCAGGGCGAGCCAGATCATAACTTTTTGTTACGCCCTGATTTTTTAAGAGGTATTGAGGTACTTCAGAAAAACAATTACACTTACGATATTTTAATTTTTCCGCATCAATTAGGAGCAGCTTTAGAGTTTGTTAAGTGTTTTCCTAACATGAATTTCGTTGTCGATCATATCGCGAAACCTTATATTAAAGATGGTTTTTACGATGGTTGGGCTGCTTTAATGACGGAAATAGCAAAGTATGAAAACGTGTATTGTAAAATGTCTGGTATCATTACGGAAGCCGATTATCACACCTGGACGCCTGAGCAAATTCAACCATATATGGAGCTGGTTTTAGAAGCTTTTGGTTCAAATCGTGTAATGTATGGTTCAGACTGGCCAGTTTGTTTGGTAGCAGGTAACTACACAAAAGTAAAAGAATTAACAACAAATTTTATTGCAACATTAAGTACCAGTGAGCAACAGCAAATTATGGGTACTAATGCGGTGAAATTTTATAAACTATAAGACATGGATTTACATTTAAAAGACAAAGTAGTTGTAGTTACTGGTGCTGCCGGAGTTAAAGGTAGTATTGGTGAAACTATTGTTCAGCGTTTAGCTGATGAAGGCGCTATTCCAGTGATTGTTTGTAGAAACGATCGTGGTTTTGGTTACGAAAAGGAATTACAGGAACGTGGTGTCGATTCGATTTTTGTGAAAACCGATTTAACCGATCCTGTTCAAATTGAATCGGCAGTAAAAACCATTGCTGAAAAATACGGACGAATTGATGCTCTGATTAACAACGTTGGGGTTAATGACGGTGCAGGATTAGATGCGTCAATCGACGATTTTATGTGGTCGTTGAAACTTAATTTAGTTAGTTTCTTTGCAATGACGAAGTATTGTTTACCATACATTAAAGCGTCTAAAGGAAATATCTTAAATATCGGTTCTAAAGTTGGCATGACGGGACAAGGTGGAACATCGGGTTACGCAGCTTCAAAAGGAGGCGTACTTGGTTTAACACGCGAGTGGGCTGTCGATTTAATTAAAGAAAACATCCGTGTAAACGCGATTGTTATTGCAGAAAGCTGGACACCGGCTTACGACACCTGGATTAAAACCCTTGAAAACGGTGAGGAGAAATTGCAGTCTATCGTGAAGAAGATTCCTTTAGAACACCGTATGACAACGCCTGAAGAAATTGCAGATACCTGTTTATTTACCATTTCAGACAGATCGTCGCATACTACAGGACAATTCATTTTTGTAGATGGTGGTTATGTTCATTTAGACCGATCGTTATTAACCGAATAATTAAAAATTCAACAAAACTAAATAAGACATTATGGCTAAAGTACCAGTGGTAGCGAAAACTGTTATCGTTCCGTTTATATTAATTACTTCTTTATTTGCCCTTTGGGGATTTGCAAACGATATTACAAACCCCATGGTTTCGGCATTTAAAAAAGTATTAGAACTCGATAATTTTAAGGCTTCTTTGGTTCAAATGGCATTTTATGGCGGGTATTTTACCATGGCGCTTCCTGCGGCAATTTTCGTAAATAAATATTCTTATAAAAAAGGAGTTTTACTCGGTTTAGCATTGTACGCTATTGGTGCACTTTTGTTTTACCCGGCAGCCGAATTTGAAGCTTTTGGATTCTTCTTAGCTGCGCTATATATTTTAACTTTCGGATTGGCGTTTTTAGAAACCACTGCGAATCCGTATATTCTTTCTATGGGAGCGGAGGAAACAGCTACTCAGCGTTTAAATCTGGCACAGGCATTTAACCCAATGGGAGCGTTAGGCGGATTAATTGTAGCTCAAAAGTTTATTTTAGGTTCGCTTCAATCGGATGATTTAAATGCTGATGGAACCTCCGTTTTTGAAACTTTAGATGAAGCTTCCAAGTCAGTGATTAGAACTGCCGATTTACAGGTTATTCGTAATCCGTATGTATTATTAGGTGTGGTTGTTATTGGCTTTTTTATTCTGATTGCCATGATGAAAATGCCTCAAAATAAAGAGCAGGAAACCAAAGTGTCTGTAGTCGGTTCTATAAAACGTTTATTTTCTTCAAAGAAGTTTGTTTGGGGTGTTATTGCCCAAGCGTTTTATGTGGGTGCACAAATCATGTGCTGGACATACTTGTACCAATATGCGGAGTCTATCGGTATCGATAATCAATCGGCAGTGACTTATGGTATAAGTGCCTTAGTGATATTTTTGACCGGTAGATGGGTTGGTACAGCCCTTTTAAAATATATTAATAGTGGAAGGCTGTTGTTTTATTTTTCAATAGGTGCATTGATTTGTACTTTAACTACAATTTTTGTTCCAGGCATGATCGGACTTTATGCCTTAGTAGGAATTTCATTCTTCATGTCTATAATGTTCCCAACCATTTATGGTATTGCACTTGAAGGGCAAGGAGAAGACGCTAAGTTTGGTGCAGCTTTCTTGGTTATGGCTATTGTTGGTGGTGCTTTAATGCCTACGTTGCAAGGGTTAATCTTAGATTTGGGTGGCGTTGGTTATACCGATATTAAAATTTTAGGAGTGCCTGAAGTTAATTTTTCATTTATATTGCCAGCTTCATGTTTCCTCATTATTGGTTATTATGGTATTATGGTATATAAAAAGAATTTCTAAGCAATGAGAACAAAACGATACGCACTCGCCTGTGATTTAAAGGACAATCCTGAATTAATAGCTGAATATATTAAGCTTCACAAAAACGTATGGCCTGAAATATTAGAAAGTATAAAGGCAGCCGGTATAGAGGACATGGAAATCTATAATATTGAAAATAGATTGTTCATGATTATGGAAGTGAACGATTCATTTTCATTTGAAAGAAAAGCCGAAATGGATGCTAATAATCTTAAAGTTCAGGAATGGGAAAATTTTATGTGGAAATTTCAGCAGGAATTACCTATGGCAAAACCCGGTGAAAAATGGATGCTTCTCGATAGTATTTTCAAGCTTTAGCAGATTCCTTCATTTAATAACTTTCAAACCAAAATTTAGTTTTTTTAAAAACCAGTCAAAAAATTTACAAGTGTTTTTTGTACACTTATAAATAAATGTTATATATTTGTGAATATCAAATTCTAATGCGTTTAAAATAGGCTTTAGGTAAAATGTTTTTTTATTTTTGCACAATTATTTTAAATGCGTTCAACAAACTAAAACGTTGACTATTAAATTAACTAAATTAAAATGAACAAAAAATTAGATCAGCAGGCAGCAGATAATATCAGAGCATTGGCTGTAGCGATGGTAGAAAAGGCAAATTCAGGACACCCTGGAGGACCAATGGGAGGTGCAGATTTCATGCACATTCTTTATTCAGAGTTCTTTAACTTCGATCCAACCGATATGGAGTGGCCGTTTAGAGACCGCTTTTTCATGGATGCAGGGCACTTATCTACATTAATGTATGCTCAGTATTATCTATTAGGGAATTATGCAAAGGATGATGTAGCTAATTTTAGACAATGGGGTTCTATTACACCAGGTCACCCAGAGGTAGATGTTAAAAGAGGTATTGAAAATACATCTGGACCATTAGGTCAGGGACACACTATGGGAGTTGGAGCTGCAATCGCTGCTAAATTTTTACAGGCACGATTTGGAGACTGGATGAACCACAAAATCTACGGATTTATTTCAGATGGTGGTATTCAGGAAGAGATTTCTCAAGGTGCTGGTCGTATTGCAGGTCACTTAGGATTAAGTAATTTTATCATGTTCTTCGATTCTAACGATATTCAGTTATCAACTTCAACAGATGAGGTAACAACTGAAGATACTGCAATGAAATATGAAGCTTGGGGATGGAAAGTTGTAACCATCGACGGTCACAACCACGACGAAATTCGTAAAGCATTACAAGATGCTAACGCTGAAACAGAAAAACCAACCTTAATTATTGGTAAAACAATTATGGGTAAAGGTTGTGTAGCTGCCGATGGTAGTATGTTTGAAGGTCACTGTGAATTACACGGTCAGCCAATTGGACACACCGGTGCAGATTACGCTAAAACGATGGAAAACTTAGGTGCAGATACAGAAAATCCGTTTGATATTTATCCGGAAGTTGAAGCATTTTATAAAGATATTCTTGCTCAAAAAACAGCTCAGGCTGCAGAGAAAAAAGCTGAAATCGAGGCTTGGAAATCTGCAAACCCTGCACTAGCTGAAAAACTAGACTTCTTCTTATCTGGTCAATTACCAGAATTAGATTTCTCAGCTATCGAGCAAAAACCAGGTGTAGCGTCACGTGTGGCGTCTTCAACAGTTTTAGGTTACTTAGCTGAAAACGTTGAAAACATGATCGTGTCTTCTGCCGATTTATCAAATTCAGATAAAACAGATGGTTTCTTAAAGAAATCACACGCACTTAAAAAAGGTGATTTCTCTGGAGGTTTCTTACAAGCTGGTGTTGCCGAGTTAACTATGGCTTCTATCGCTAACGGTATTGCGTTACATGGTGGTATTATCCCGGTTGTGGCAACCTTCTTTGTATTCTCAGATTACATGAAACCAGCCATTCGTTTAAGTGGTATTCAGGAATTACCGGTTAAGTATGTTTGGACACACGATGCGTTTCGTGTAGGAGAGGATGGTCCAACGCACCAGCCAATCGAGCAGGAAGCTCAAATTCGTTTATTAGAAAAGCTTAAAAATCACAGCGGAAAACCAAGTTTCTTAGCTTTACGTCCTGCTGATGCTGCTGAGACTTCTGTAGCTTGGAAAATGGCTTTAGAAAATACAACGACACCTTCAGGTTTAATCTTGTCTAGACAAAATATTAAAGATGTTCCTGCACAGGGCGATTCAAGATATAACGAAGCTTTAGCTGCTGAAAAAGGTGGTTATTTAGTGAAAGAAGTTGAAAATCCAGACGTGGTGTTAATCGCCAACGGATCGGAAGTATCAACTTTACTAGCTGCTGCTGAAATTTTAGAAAACGAAAACGGATTAAAAGTGAATATTGCTTCAGTAATTTCAGAAGGTGTATTCAGATTACAATCTAAAGAGTACCAAAACAGCGTGATTCCTAAAAATAAACCATTATTTGGTTTAACAGCTGGGTTGCCAGTTAACTTAGAAGGTTTAGTAGGTGATGCTGGTAAAGTATTCGGATTAGATCACTTCGGATATTCTGCCCCTGCAGGTGTTCTTGATGAGAAATTCGGATTTACAGGACCACAGGTAAGCCAACAGGTTTTAGAGTATTTAAAAGCATATAACAACTAATAAAATAGGATATAAAATGAAATTTTTTATTGATACAGCAAACCTAGACGAAATTGCAGAAGCACAGGCTTTAGGGGTATTAGATGGTGTTACAACTAACCCATCTTTAATGGCTAAGGAAGGCATTACTGGTGAAGCAAATATTTTAGCACACTACCAAAAGATATGTGATATTGTTGATGGTGATGTTAGTGCTGAGGTAATTTCTACAGACTTTGAAGGTATGGTAAAAGAAGGTGAGGCTTTAGCTGCACTTCACCCACAAATCGTGGTTAAATTACCTTTAATTGCTGATGGTATTAAAGCATGTAAATATTTTTCGGATAAAGGCATCAGAACAAACGTGACATTAGTATTCTCCGCTGGGCAGGCCTTATTAGCTGCTAAAGCAGGGGCAACTTATGTATCTCCTTTCTTAGGACGTTTAGATGATATCTCTACTGATGGATTAAACTTAATCGCTGAAATCAGACAGATTTATGATAACTACGGTTTCGAAACACAAATTTTATCGGCTTCAATCCGTCACACAATGCACGTTATCGACTGTGCTAAAATTGGTAGTGATGTGATGACAGGACCTTTATCGTCTATTACAGGATTATTAAAACACCCTTTAACAGATATTGGTTTAGCTAAGTTCTTAGAGGATTACAAAAAAGGAAATCAATAATAGTAAGACTAATTTGTTGTGAATAAGATATTGGAACAAAAACAACAAATTAAGCTCGCTGTAGATTGTATCATTTTCGGGTTTAATAACAACAGGCTGGAATTGCTTCTGGTACATCGTGGTTTTGAACCCGAAAAAGGTAAATGGTCTTTAATTGGTGGTTTTGTTGGTAACGATGAAGATATTGACGATGCTGCTAATCGTGTTCTGTATGATTTATCCGGATTGGAAAACATCTATATGGAACAGGTACGAACCTTTGGTAAGGCAGATAGAGACCCTTCAGGGCGCGTAGTATCTACCACGTATAGTGCGATGATTTTAAAATCGGAGTATAACGAGGAGCGTATAGGAAAATACGATGCGAAGTGGTTTCCAATTGAAGAATTACCAGAGCTTATTTTCGATCACAGTGAGATGGTAGGATCCGCAATTCGACGTTTGAGACGTCGTGTTAGAAATTTCCCTATAGCGTTTAATTTATTACCGGCTAAATTTACTTTACCACAGTTACAAATGCTGTATGAAGGTATTTTAAGTGAGCAACTTGATAAAAGAAACTTCAGAAGGAAAGTATCACAGATGGATTACTTGGTTAGATTAGAAGAAAAAGACATGTCTGAATCCAGAAAAGGTGCTTATTTCTATCAGTTTGACGAAGAACTTTATAACAAAGAATTGAACTTCAATTTATAACAACGAAAAAAATAACTTTTAATAAGTTATTTTTTTTGACTAAATTTTTAAAAGTGTGAGTGTTACACTTTTAAAATAAATGTTATATTGCAATGCTTATTTCTTTAGAAAAGAAGAATAATTAAAATTGTTATATTCATATTATGAATAATGTAAAATACACCATAGGAATGGACTTCGGGTCAGATTCGGTTAGAGCGTTAATTGTTAACACGGTTACCGGTGAAGAGTTGGCTACAGCAGTTCATTATTATGCACGATGGAAAGAAGGGAAATATTGCGTTCCATCGGAAAGTCAGTTTAGACAACATCCCTTAGATTATGTTGAAGGTATAGAGGCTACCATTAAATCGGTAGTAGCTCAGGTTAGTGAAGATGTTGTAAATAACATTGTAGGTATTGGAGTAGATACTACAGGTTCTACGCCAGTAGCTGTTGATAAAACTGGTACGCCATTAGCATTGTTGGAAGGTTTTGAAGAAAACCCGAATGCGATGTTCGTACTTTGGAAAGATCACACAGGAATTAAAGAAGCAGACGAAATTAATGCCCTTTGTGCAAAATGGGATATTGATTATTCTAAATATGAAGGCGGAATTTATTCTTCAGAGTGGTTTTGGTCTAAAATATTACATGTTTCAAGAGCAGATAAAGCCGTTCATGAAGCAGCCTATTCATGGGTAGAACATTGTGATTGGGTTCCTTTTTTATTAACAGGAGGAGACGATGTAACACAAATGAAACGCAGCCGTTGTGCTGCCGGTCATAAAGCATTATGGCATGAGTCTTTCGGTGGATTACCACCAAACGATTTCTTTGTGGCTTTAGATCCTGTTTTAGATGGATTAACCGATAGATTGTTTAAAGATACCTACACCTCTGATGTGTCTGTTGGAACCATTTCAGAAGAGTGGGCAAACCGTTTAGGTTTACCTGCCAATGTAGAAGTTGCTGTTGGAGCTTTCGATTGCCATATGGGTGCTGTTGGGGTGAATATCGAACCTTATCACTTAACTAAAGTAATGGGAACGTCTACCTGTGATATCGTGGTAACACCAATGCAGGATGAAGAACATTTGGTAAAAGGTATTTGCGGACAAGTAGATGGTTCTGTTATTCCGGGTATGTTAGGTCTTGAGGCTGGTCAGTCAGCTTTTGGAGATATTTACGCGTGGTATGAGCGTTTAATTGCCTGGCCAATTAAAGAACTTATTGGTGGTACAAATTTAATTTCAGAAGAAGTTAAAGCACAATTAGTAGAAGAAGCCTTAGCTAATATTTTACCAAAATTAAGCGAAGCTGCGGCAAAAGAACCAATTGGTGCTTCAGGTGAGTTGGCTTTAGATTGGATGAATGGTAGAAGAACACCAGATGCCAATCAGAATTTAAAAGGTGTCATTTCTGGAATTAACTTAGGAAGTACATCTCCAAAAGTATTCAGAGCATTGGTAGAAGCATCTTGTTTCGGAGCTAAAAAAATCGCTGATCGTTTTGTTGAAGAAGGTATCGCTATTAACGGTGTAATTGCTATTGGGGGTATCTCTAAAAAATCAGATTTAGTGATGCAAATCATGGCCGATGTTTTAGATGCACCAATTAAAGTAGCTAAGTCAGAGCAGGCTTGTGCTTTAGGTGCTTCAGTATTTGGAGCTGTTGCTGCAGGAGTTCATGCTAATACAGAAGCAGCTATGGATGCAATGGCAAGTCCGTTTGAGAAAGTGTATGAGCCAATTCAGGAAAATGTAGAGGCTTATAAAAAAGTATATAACGACTATAGTGAACTTTGTGTTGCTATGGAAAACCACATAATGAAAAAATAAGATTATGAGTAGCTATAAATCATTAAAAGAAGAAGCTTACGAAGCAAATATGCAACTTCCGGAGTTAGGCTTAGTGCTATTTACATTTGGTAATGCCAGTGCTGTAGATCGTGATAAAGGCGTGTTTGCTATTAAACCAAGTGGTGTACCATATTCGGAATTAAAACCTGAAGATATGGTAATTTGTGACTTCGATGCTAAGATTGTTGAAGGATCTATGCGTCCGTCTTCAGATACTAAAACACATGCCGTTTTATATAAAGAGTGGGATAAAATTGGAGGTGTAGTACATACACACTCAACCTATGGTACTGCTTGGGCTCAGGCTATCAAGGATATTCCGATTTTTGGAACCACACATGCCGATCATCTAATTTCTGATATTCCATGTGCTCCGCCAATGAAAGATGAGTATATTGCGGGTGATTATGAGCACATGACCGGGTATCAAATTATAGATTGTATTAATGAGCGTAATTTAGATTACAACGAAGTAGGTATGATACTTGTTGGAAATCACGCGCCGTTTACTTGGGGAACGACAGCTGCAAAAGCAGTATATAATAGCGCCGTTTGTGAAGAAGTAGCAAGAATGGCTTACTTAACCTTGCAAATTAACCCTAATGCAGCTATTTTAAAAGATGCCTTGAAGAAAAAGCATTTTGAACGTAAACACGGAAAAGATGCTTATTATGGTCAGGGGTGCTAATGGCGTAATAATTTCTAATAACTAAAACTAAATAAACTATTATGAGTATTTTATCTTTTGTCGCTTTTACTTTGTTGGTTGCTGTAATTGCATGGTGGTCAACAAGAAAAACAGATGAGAATTCATCTGATGGGTATTTCTTAGGAGGAAGGAGTCTTACAGGGCCTGTAATTGCAGGGTCGTTATTACTTACTAACTTATCAACAGAACAAATTGTGGGAATGAATGGTGTATCGTTTAGAGACGGTATTCCAATTATGGCTTACGAAGTTGTAGCTGCCATTGCAATGGTGTTCACAGCGTTTGTTTTATTACCTAAGTACCTTAAAAGTGGTATTGCAACCATTCCTCAGTTTTTGGAAAACCGTTACGGTAAGAGCACAAAAACAATTGTCTCATTATTATTCTTGTTAGGGTATGCTATCTCAATGCTTCCTACAGTATTGTACTCTGGGGCATTAGCTATTAATACCATGTTTGATATTCCTGAAATGTTAGGAATGGATCCGGAACCAGCATTATGGGTTACGGTTTGGGCTATTGGTATTATTGGTAGTATCTATGCGATTTTCGGTGGATTAAAAGCGGTAGCTGTATCCGATTCTATTAATGCCGTAGGTTTAATCATAGGAGGGTCGTTAATTCCAATTTTCGGTTTAATGAAAATCGGTGATGGAAGTGTTTTTCAAGGTTTAAAAACATTAACAACAACATTACCTGAGAAATTTAATATTATTGGTGGACCAGATTCTGATGTGCCATTCGCAACCCTATTTACAGGCATGTTAATCGTAAACTTCTACTATTGGGGAACAAACCAGGCGATTATTCAAAGAGCGTTAGGTGCTAAAAACTTAAAAGAAGGTCAGAAAGGATTATTATTAGCTGCATTCATTAAAATTTTAGGACCATTTATCGTAGTACTTCCAGGTATTATTGCATTTTATTTATTTAATGGAGACTTAGCAAATGCCGATGAAGCTTATCCAATGGTGGTGAAAGCGGTATTACCGGTAGCATTTATCGGGTTCTTTGCAGCTGTACTTTTCGGTGCGATTTTAAGTTCTTTCAATAGTGCCTTAAACAGTTCGGTTACTTTATTCGGTTTAGATTTCTATAAAGAATATATCAACCACGATGCTTCAGAAAGACAAGTGGTTAAAGCCGGTAAAATCTTCGGAATTGTTTTAGCTGTATTCTCTATGGCAATTGCGCCGTTATTATACGGTGTTGAAGGTGGAATTTTCACGTATTTACAAGAGTTAAACGGAACACACAGTGTGCCAATTTTAGCTATTATTTTAGTTGGAATCTTTTCGAAAAGAGTATCAGGAAAGGCGGCCAACATATCGATCTTATTTAGTGTGGTAACATACTTAACAACTTTATACGTTATTAAGCCAGATATTAGTTTCTTACACTTAATGGGTATTTTGTTTGTATTGACAGTAATCATCATGTACGTAGTAAGTTCTTTTATACCAAGAGAAACAGACTACAATCAGGAGTATACAAAACAAGTGGATATTACGCCTTGGCAGTATTTAAAACCAGTTGGTTTTGCTGTTGTTGCGGCTGTGATAGCGCTTTACATTTATTTATCATAACAATTAACAAAAACTATTTTTTATAAATAATGATTAATTTTAAACAAGGCGAAGTTTGGTTTGTAACGGGGAGTCAACACCTGTACGGACCTGAAACCTTAAAACAGGTTGCTGAACATTCACAAGAAATTGCAAATGCCTACACGGCAAATGCTGAGATTCCGGTAAATGTAGTTTTTAAGCCAACAGTTAAGACGGCAGATGAGATTCACGCGATTTGCAAAGCTGCAAATAACGATGATAACTGTATTGGTATTATTACTTGGATGCATACGTTCTCTCCGGCAAAAATGTGGATTGCTGGTTTAACGGCTTTACAAAAACCATTTTTGCACTTACATACGCAGTTCAACAGAGATATTCCTTGGGGAACTATCGATATGGACTTTATGAACTTAAACCAATCGGCACATGGTGGTCGTGAGTTCGGGTTCTTAGTATCGCGTTTACGTAAAAACCGTAAAGTGGTTGTGGGTCACTGGAAAAACGAAAAAGTTATCAAACAAGTGGCAGACTGGTGTCGTGTGGCTAATGCTGTAGCAGATAGCCGTCGTATGAAAGTAGCTCGTTTTGGTGATAACATGCGTCAGGTTGCTGTAACCGATGGAAACAAAGTATCGGCTCAAATTAAATTTGGATACGAAGTTAACGGTTACGGAATTGGAGATTTAGTAGATTTCGTTGATCAAATTACCGATGCACAAGTAGACCGTTTAGTACAAGAGTACGACGATACTTATGTAATGGCTCAGAAAATTAAAGCTGATGGATCTATGCGTCAGTCTTTAAGAGACGCAGCTAAAATCGAGTTAGGTATGCGTGCATTCTTAGAGAACGGTGGGTATTCTGCATTCACTGATACATTCGAAGATTTACACGGTATGAAACAATTACCAGGTATCGCAACGCAACGTTTAATGGCTAGTGGTTACGGTTTTGGTGGTGAAGGAGATTGGAAAACATCGGCTTTAGTACGTACTATGAAAGTTATGGGTGCTGGTCTTGAAGGTGGTAACAGTTTCATGGAAGACTACACGTACCACTTCGATCCAGAAAATACGACGTGTTTAGGATCACACATGTTAGAAATCTGTCCTACAATTGCTAAAGGCGATGTGTCTTGTGAGATTCACCCGTTAGGAATCGGTGGAAAAGAAGATCCTGTGCGTTTAGTATTTAACAGTGCAGCTGGTAAAGCTTTAAATGCTTCTGTTGTTGATATGGGTAACCGTTTCAGAATGTTAGTAAACAAAGTTGAAGCTGTTGAAATTAAAGACGAAATGCCTAACTTACCAGTAGCTCGCGTGCTTTGGGATGCGAAACCAGATTTACAAACAGCTGCTGCTGCTTGGATTCATGCTGGTGGTGCTCACCATACATGTTATAGCCAGAATATCTCTGCAGAGTCTCTAGAAGATTATGCTGATATTATGGATATTGAATTCTTATTAATCGATGAGAAAACCGATTTATATAGATTTAAACAAGAGTTACGTTGGAATGACGCAGCTTATGCAATAAACAAAGGATTCTAATAAAAATAGAATTTTTTAAAATAAAAAAAGCCACTAGGAGTTTAAATCTTAGTGGCTTTGTTTTTTTTGTATGCCTTTACCAAAACAGACTATACAATACCGTTAGAATTATTAAAATTGCAAAGGCGCCAACATTAAAAAGTGGTGAAGTTTGAAATAGTTGTTTTGTTAGTTTTATGCCTTTAGCGTCATCTTGACCGTTATGTTCTAAGTAACTCACCAAAACAATTATTAACATGGTTAATAATGCGGTAATACCCATTTGATGCATCCATGGTTCTAAACCAGGGATAGGTAAAAATTTTAAACCTAAAGCTATTGGTATAGATGAAAGGGCTCCGAATATGGCTGCTTTATTTGTTGTTTTTTTCCAAAATAGTCCGAGAATAAATACAGCTAAAATTCCAGGGCTTACAATGCCTGTATATTCTTGAATAAACTGGAATGCCTGATCGATTCCTCCTAATAAAGGAGCCATTATTACACCAATAAGTAAAGCTACAGCTGCGGTTATACGTCCAACATTAACCGTGGTTTTATCGTTGGCATTTTTATTAATGTATTGTTTGTAAATATCCATTGTAAAAATGGTAGCGGTAGAATTAAGCATAGAAGCTAACGAGGAAACTACAGCTGCAGCTAAGGCTGCAAATGCCACACCTTTAAGTCCAGTGGGTAAAAATTGTAGTAACCAAGGGTAGGCTTTATCAGCCTGGGTTTCACTTGGCATATTCATTTGGGCTAGATCTCCCAAATTCGACATAATCTCAGGGTCATTAACCATAACATACGCTGCTATACCAGGAATAACCACAATTAATGGAATTATTATTTTAAGAAATGCTGCTAAAAGAATTCCTTTTTGCGATTCTCTAAGTGATTTCGCAGCCAATGTACGTTGAATAATATACTGGTTGAATCCCCAGTAATAAATATTGGCAACCCATAATCCGCCAATTAATACCCATATTCCAGGCAAATCCAGATAGTTGGAGTTTACACTACCATCGGAATTAAATTCATCAAGAACCATATGAAATTTTTCCGGAGCAGCTTCAACAACCTTTGAAAAGCCCACTAAAATGCCTTCCCCATTAGAAACCGTATTTAAAGCTAGGTAGGTAGTAATTAGACCTCCTAAAACCAAGAAAACTACTTGTATGACATCGGTCCAGGCTACAGCCGATAAACCACCGTATAGTGAATAGGCAGCTGCAAAAAGGGCTAGCCCAATAATGGCATACATCATATCAATACCCATTATTGTTTCGATGGCTAAGCCTCCTAAGTATAAAACAGATGCTAAGTTTACAAATATGTAGAGAGCAATCCAGAATACAGCTAATATGGTTTTTAGGTTCGTAGAGAATCGTTTTTCAACAAATTCTGGAATTGTGTAAAGACCTTTTTCAATAAAAATGGGCAGAAAATATTTTCCTACGATAATAAGTGTTAGGGCTGCCATCCACTCATAGGAAGCTATGGCAATACCAACGGCAAATCCAGAGCCAGACATGCCAATAAATTGTTCGGCAGAGATATTTGCAGCAATAAGAGATGTGCCAATGGCCCACCAAGGTAACGATTTACTTGCTAAAAAATAGTCTTCTGCATTTTTTTGATGTTCGCCTTTGTCTCGCGATACCCAAAGGCCTACACCTAAAATTAATATGGCATATGCTATAAATACAGCATAGTCCCATGTTTCAAATCCTGATGTCATATTGATTTTTTAGTTTAATTAAGGATAAAATAAAGTTGGTTTTTGTAGTTGAAATATAGGGTTTTAAATTCAAATTCTCTTTTAATTTCTCTGTAAATAATGAGGAATTATTTTACATACGGGTAAAAGGATTTTTGGTAGATGATTTTATGCTTTTTTACCTGTGAACCTCTCAAAAAAATGAAAAAAATCCAATTTTAATAGATTATGTCTTGCATTTAGTAAAATGTACAGCTTTTTCCTTTGGTATAATTCAATGAATAATAGTAAGGAAGCTCTAGTTCTATCGACTATTCTTTAACTTTGTGAAGCATTAATATTAAAGAAACAAAACAAGCCTATGTTGACTTGGAAAGACATTATAAATTTTGCGGTTAATGGTAACCCAGAACCAGATACTCGAGTTGAAAAAACAGAAGAAGCATGGAAGGAGCAATTGACACCTGAACAATATAGAATTACACGCCATAAAGGTACCGAAGCGCCACACACCGGAGCGCTTTGTTCATCTTATGAAGAAGGGAAATATAATTGTGTATGTTGCGATACGCCGTTATTCGATTCTACGATTAAGTTTAGTTCAGGAACAGGGTGGCCAAGTTTCACACAACCTATTAAATCCAATGCTGTTAAATATGAAAAAGATGTGTCATTCGGAATGGTTCGCGTAGAAATTATGTGTAATACCTGCGATGCACATTTAGGTCATGTATTTCCAGATGGACCGGAACCAAGTGGATTGCGTTACTGCGTAAATTCCGAATCATTAACATTACAAACCGTAGAAGAATCAAATTAATGGGAAATAAAGCATTACAATTAATGACTGTTGGTGGAGGTTGCTTCTGGTGTGTCGAAGCTGTTTTTAATGAAATAAAAGGTGTTGAAAAGGTTGTGTCGGGCTATACCGGTGGAACAGCTCCAGGAAAACCAACATATCGTGAAGTATGTATAGGGTTAACAGGTCATGCCGAAGTGGTTCAAATTACGTTTGATGCAAATGTGGTATCATATCAAGATTTATTACTTGTCTTTATGACGAGTCATGATCCAACCACATTAAACAGACAAGGTGCCGATATAGGAACACAATATCGTTCCGTAATTTATTATCATAACTATTTGCAAAAGGACATTGCAGAAGTTGTAGTTGAAGAAATAGCACCGTATTATGATAATTCTGTTGTGACCGAAATAAGTCCGTTAGGTGTTTTTTATGAAGCAGAGGATTATCATCAAAATTACTACGCTAACAATCAGGAACAAATGTATTGTAGTGCCGTAATTACACCTAAACTGGCGAAGCTTAGAAAAATGCATGCCGAAAAATTAAAATAAGAATGAACCTTAAAATAGATAATACATTCATAAATAGTTTACCTGCCGATGCGATACAGGAAAATTCAAGGCGTCAGGTAGAACAGGCTTGCTATTCGTTTGTCGCTCCAAAACAGACAACTAACCCAAAGTTACTTCATGTGTCTGAGGCGATGTTGGATAACCTGGGTTTGTCAAAAACGGATGTTGAAAGCGACACGTTTTTAAAGGTGTTCACAGGTAATGAAATCTATCAAAATACAAAACCTTATGCCATGTGTTATGGCGGCCATCAGTTTGGGAACTGGGCAGGGCAGTTAGGTGACGGGCGAGCCATTAATTTATTTGAGGTTAATCATAATAACAAACGTTGGGCCGTTCAGCTAAAAGGAGCAGGAGAGACACCCTATTCCAGAACAGCTGATGGATTAGCGGTCTTGCGTTCATCTATACGAGAGTATCTTTGTAGCGAAGCGATGCATTATCTGGGCGTACCAACTACTCGTGCTTTGTCTTTAGCTTTGTCAGGCGATCAGGTTATGCGAGATATGTTGTATAATGGTAATGCCGCTTACGAAAAAGGAGCCATTGTTACGCGTGTTTCACCAAGTTTTTTACGTTTTGGTAACTTCGAAATTTTTGCTGCTCGACAAGATGTTGATAACTTAAAGAAATTAGTTGATTTTACCATAAAAGAGCATTATCCAGACTTAGGTGAACCAGGTAAAGAAACCTATCTGGCTTTCTTTAAAGAAGTAACGAATCGTACTTTGGAAATGATTATTCACTGGCAACGTGTTGGTTTTGTACATGGGGTCATGAATACCGATAATATGTCCATTTTAGGATTAACCATAGATTACGGACCTTACGGTTGGTTGGAAGGCTTCGATTATGGCTGGACGCCAAATACAACCGATAGAGAGCATAAGCGCTATCGCTACGGTAATCAACCCAATATCGGTCTTTGGAATCTCTTTAAGCTGGCAAATGCATTGTATCCATTAATTGAAGAAGCAGAACCTTTGGAAGCTATTTTAGATGCTTACAAAATAGATTTTGATAAGAAATCTTTTGAAATGATGCGAAGCAAACTTGGATTAGAAAATGAAGATGTTTTCGATAAATCATTAATTCAGGATTTAGAGGATAATTTATTGTTGATAGAAACCGATATGACCATTTTCTTTAGAAACCTGGGGCTGTTTAAAAAAGAAAATTATCTGGAAGGTACCCGATTGGTTGAGCAAGCTTTTTATGCGCCTTCGGAATTAACCGGTGAAGTTATTAATAAATGGCAGGCATGGTTTCAACGTTATGCAGACCGATTACAACAGGAATCTTTATCTGATGAAGAGCGTCAGGTAAAAATGAATAAGATAAATCCCAAATACGTACTCCGAAATTATATGGCACAACTGGCTATCGATGCCGCCAATAATGGAGATTATAAATTAATAGACGAGTTGTTTCAGCTGTTAAAACAGCCTTATGACGAACAACCAAGTCAGGAAAAATGGTTTGCGAAGCGCCCGGAGTGGGCAAGGCACAAAGTTGGCTGTTCTATGTTATCCTGTAGTTCTTAATTTTGTAACTTTGCTGCATCTGTAAAAGCTATGATAGATATCAACGAAAATACACCATCGCCTTTCGATTTGCGAATAAGTTTCAATAAACTTATTGAGCATTATGAGCGCTTAGCAACAAGCGAAGACGAATTTATTGCTTCAAAAGCCCGTAAAGTTTTAGAGGTACAGGAACCGCATCCTATTTTAAGAGATGGTTTCAGCGATCCTGATTATTTTGTAACTTATAAAAAGGAAATTAAACTTATTTTACAGGATTCGTTTAGTGAAGTGTTAAGCAATAATGAAATTAAAACAGCATCAATGCCTTTTAAGGATGTTGTGTTTAATGCGTCAAATCGTTTCAAAAAAATAATTGAAGAAGCAGGTGAAGGTTTTGAGTTGAAAATGAAAAACATGCCTGAGAATGATATTTATATCATGTCTTGTGCGGTTATTTTAAATGCGTGTTACGGGTATAATTTAAATTTTAAGCGTCCTATTTTATACGAAATACCGGATGCTGAAGGGATTATGCGTTTTTATAAAATTGCGTATAATGCCGATTTCATAGAAATTATTCCTACCGAAAATGCACCTAAAATTACTCAGGATGACTTTAATGAGTTAATCGATAATTTTAAAGATATTGAACTTTGGAAAACGAAGTTCCCACCAAAGAGTTACCTGTTTAAAGGTTTTGTAATTTCGAACATGTTCGATGTCACCGATGATCAGTCGATATCGAATATGAAATCTACTTTAATAGCCGAAAGTAAACATGAAAGCAAACAGTATATGGGCGAATTTCAGTCTATATTTCAGTCGCTTTTAGGGATTAAGGATTTACAGGTTGGTTTTTCGATTTACAATAAAACAGATGATAGTTTCGACTGTGTTCATGAGCAGGGTATAGAAAGTTTTTTATTAAAAGATATAGAAGAGTCGCCTTGTAAAACGGTATTGTGTGAGGCTTCTTATAAAGCATTAATTAATAAAAATACCTCATATTCTATTTCAGATGTCGACAAGTATTACGAGATGTCTAAAGGGAAGGTTGCCCAATTTAGAATACTAAAGGAGCAGGGAATTAAGAGTGCTATTTTTGCGCCTATTTCAGATAAAAATGAATTGTTAGGTATTTTAGAGATCGTTTCGAAAACCCCTAAAATTCTAAATAGCGTTAATGCGAATAAGCTGGTAGATGTGATGCCTTTTATTTTATCGGCTGTAAAGCGTTCTAAGCGTGAATATGAAAATTTAATCGAGGCAGTTATTCAGCAGGAATGTACTTCAATTCATAGTAGTGTAAGCTGGAAATTTGAAAATGCAGCACGTCAGTTTTTAAAGGATAAACAAGAGGTTGGTAATAATGCTGTGTTTAGTAAAATTAGCTTTCAAAATGTGTATCCGTTATTCGGACAAATAGATGTTAAAGGCTCTTCAGAAGTAAGAAATCTGGCGACTAAACGTGATTTAGAACTTCAGTTAACATTGGTGAATAGTATTATTCATGATGTACTTGCAGAAGAAACACTACCCATTTACGGACAATTAAAATTTCAAATAGATAGTTATAGAAAACAGCTTAATGAAGATTTTAAAGTAGATAGCGAACAGCAGATAGCTAATTTCCTTAAACAGGAAATAGAGCCGTTGTTTAAGTTTTTTATGGCTAAAAGGGAGATGTATCGTGAAACGATAGAAGATTATTTTAGTAAGATAGATCCGAATCTAAACGTGGTGTATCATTACCGAAAGGATTTCGATAAAACCATTGCGCTTATCAATAAAAATATGGCTTCTGTTCTGGATGAAAAGCAGAAAGATGCTCAGCAAATGTATCCGCATTACTTCGAACGTTTTAAAACCGATGGGGTAGAGCATAACATGTACATTGGTGAAGCTATTACCAAAGAAGAAAGTTTTAATACTATATATCTGTATAATTTAAGGTTATGGCAGTTACAGGTGATGTGTGAAATGGAGAATGATTATTACCAAAACCGTCATAAGTATCCGGTGCAGTTAGATGTTGCTTCCATGATTTTGGTGTTTAATCAGCCGTTAACCATTAGTTTTAGAATGGACGAAAAACAGTTTGATGTTGATGGGACTTACAATGCACGTTACGAGGTAGTTAAAAAGCGTGTAGATAAAGCCGTTATTAAAGGTACGGGAAAACGTGTTACCGAAAAAGGTAAAATAACCATTATCTACTCTCAAAAAGCAGACGAAATAGAATATTTAGAATATATTAAATTCCTTCAGCATAAAAAGTTATTAAATAATGAAGTTGAAATTGTTGAATTGGAAGACCTACAGGGCGTTACCGGTGTAAAAGCCATTCGTGTAGGAATCTTATACCAACAGGAGGAAAATGCCAAAGAATTTTATTCGTACGACGATTTAATGAAAACTATCAAGGCCTAGCGAAACAACAATTACTTTAATTCATTAGTTTAAACGAAATAGCGAAAGCTAATACCGACACGATAATACCTATCATAAAGCAAGAATAGGTAATACGTAAAATACGGTATTTTCGATCAAGGACTTTTCCTAAGAAGTATAAATCTTTAGTTAGGGCAGAGTATAGATAATCTTTGTCTTTTAAAAGCTCAGTAATTGCCCATTCAAATTCATTTAATTCCATTTTATGAAAGTTTCCAAAGAAGGCTAAATTTACATTTTTGTTAGCAACGTCTTCTTTTGAAAATTGGCCACGCGTTACATTTGGTCGGGTCGCGATAATAGATAAAACCATAGAAATAACACTCGAAGTTGTAAATATGGCGGTAGGTATAATTAAATAAGCGTTACTCGGATTATCTAATTTTGAAAACAGATTAGATAACACCAACGAAATAATAATGGCATTTACCGAAAGCAGAATGTTGGCTTTAGTATCGGCAATATCGCTCAATTTAATATGGTTTCTTAAAGCAACACGATAAAAGGTTTGAATACCGCGCTCCGGGCTTTCACTTTTGTATTGCGCTTTGTATCTGGCTTTAAGCTTTTCTTTGTTTAATTGATCTTTTAATTTTTTCTTTTGCTTAATAAGCTTACTTAAATTCTCTTCTTTTTGTTTTTGCCAATTTTGTAAAGCGTAATCGGTGTAAAACTCGTGTTTTTTAGTTAATACTTTAATGTTTTCATCCAACCATTCTGAAGTTGAATAGTTTTTTATACCTTGAATTTCAAGTTCTTTCCTTAAAAATTCACTGGCTTCATCAAAATAAGGTTTGCCAAAGTGTGATGAGTCGGCATCTCGAATAATTTTTTCTAATTCGGTTGTTGGGTTGCCTTCAAATTTGGTCGCCAAGATACAATTACTAATAGCTTCAATGGTAGACTGATTAACCTGATTTTCTTTCAAAAATTCGGTCGCAATTTTTACACTTTCTTCTTCGTGATTTTCTCTGGAATTAATGTAACCTGTATCATGAAGTAGGGCAGCTAACTGAAGCATTTCAGCGTCTTCCTGACTAATATCTGAATTTGATATGATTTCTCTTAGGCTTCTTAAAACACGCTCGGTATGTGTAAGGTTATGATATAAAAAGGTCTGGTCTAATTGCGATTTAAACAAATTAAAAACAAACGATTCGGTGGTTTCTATTAATTGCGACATAAATACTCTTGAATTTACACGGGTACAAATTACTAAATAAAACTAAAAGAGATGTAATTTTACTTGATAATCGAGGATGGATAAAGCTTTCGGTGTGTTCTTAAATCAATGCTTTACCATTAAAAAATCTTCTTAGCTTAATTAAGCGAAGTTTAGTTATCTTTAAAGAGATGTGATTTTACAGGTTTTATAACCTAGAGTATCACAAATTAGTACCTTTATAGTTTAAAAATAACCTTAATGAAGTTATACGTTTCAACCATTTCATTTTTAGTGAGTTTCGCTATTTTAACAGCCTGTGCTACAAAAAAGGCACAGTACAAAAGTGATGATTCTACGCAGTTGGCTTTTCCTGAGAAAGAGGTTGAAACTACGTTTTACTTGATTGGAGATGGTGGATTGGTTTATAATAATGAAGCTTCGTCAGCTGTTAAAGCCTTTCAGAATTTTATAAAAGGGAAAAAAACAGAGAATGATTATGTGCTTTTTTTAGGTGATAATATCTACCCGGCCGGAATGCCTAAAAAGGATAAAAAGGGAAGAGCAGAAGCCGAACAAAGTTTGAATGTTCAGATGCAGGCGGTTGAAGGGTTTCTAGGGAAAACTATTTTTATTCCTGGAAATCACGATTGGTATGCCAACCGACTTGTAGGATTAAAAGAGGAAGAAAAATATATAGAAAAGGCCTTAGGTAAAAATACGTTCTTGCCAGAAAATGGTTGTCCTTTGGAAAGTATTGAGGTTAGCGATAAGGTGCAATTAATTATTATAGATACCCAATGGTATCTTGAAAACTGGAATAAAAATCCAACGATAAACGACGATTGTGAAATAAAAACTGAAGCGCTCTTTTTCGATGAGTTAGAAGGTGAAATCAAAAAGGGACAGGGAAAAACGATAGTGATTGCCATGCACCATCCTATGTTCTCAAATGGAGCCCACGGTGGTGAATTTACAGCAGCAAAACATTTGTTTCCAACTCAAAAGCCAATTCCACTTCCGGGGTTGGCGTCTTTGGCAGTACAGTTACGAGCACAGGGAGGAGTCTCTCCTCAAGATCGCTACAACAAACGGTATAACCAATTGATGCAGCGCATAGAAACCATGTCTATAAATAACGGAAACATTGTATTTGTTTCTGGGCATGAGCATACGTTACAGTACATAGAGCATGACCATATAAAACAAATTATTTCCGGAGCGGGTTCAAAAGAGTCTTATGCTGCATTAGGCGATGACGGATTGTTCTCTTACGGAAAACTGGGTTTTGCCGTGTATACCGTTTTTAAGGATGGAAGTAGTCATGTGCAATTTTATTCATCAGAAGGTGGGACTGCCCAATTATTGTATCAAAAGGAAGTGTATCCAAATTACAAACCACTCGATGTGTCCGATTTAGAAGAGCATTTTCCGCAAACACTTGATGTTTCAGTTTATACCGAAGAAGAAACCAATCGTTCTGAAGCGTTTAAAACTTTCTGGGGAGACCATTATCGCGATTTATACAGTACAAAAATCAAGGCGCGCATAGCAACTTTGGATACCCTTTACGGCGGATTGGAAATTGTTAGAAAAGGCGGAGGACACCAAACCCGGTCCTTGCGTTTAAAAACCAAAGACGGTCGTCAGTTTAATATGCGTGCTCTTAAAAAGAGTGCGACACAATATCTACAAGCCGTCTTGTTTAAAGATATTTATATTGAAAACGATTTTAAGCAAACCGAAGTAGAAGAGCTTATTTTAGACTTTTATACTGCAGCTCATCCTTATACATTTACAATTATTCCGGAGCTTTCAAAAGCAGCAAAGGTGTATCATACCGAACCAGAACTGTATTACATTCCAAAACAAAAATATTTAGGTGATTTTAACGATGAATACGGTGACGAGTTGTATTTAATTGAAGAACGTCCGGAAGAAAATCAGGCGTATAAAGAGAGTTTTGGTTATGCCGATGATATTGAAAGTTCCCACGATATTATTGCTAAAATTAGAAAAGACGAAAAATATAAAATTGATGAAGAAGCTTACATAAGAGCACGTTTATTCGATATGCTTATAGGCGATTGGGATAGGCATCAGGACCAATGGCGTTGGGCACAATTTAATCAGGAAAATGGCGATAAATTATACAGACCAATTCCTAGAGATCGCGATCAGGCATTTTCAAATTTTGATGGCGGATTATTAACACTTTTGAAAAAAATAAGTAACCCGGTTAAACAGCTTCAAGTTTACGATGCCGAACTGAAAGATATAAAATGGGTAAACAGTGCCGGCATTCGCTTAGATCGTGTTTTAATTCAGAATGCAAAAGAAGATTTATGGTTACAGCAAGCTGAATTTCTTCAGAAACACATTACTGATGAAGTTATAGAAAAAGCTTTTGAAGATGTGCCTGATGAAGTGAAAAATGAACAACTTCAGGATATCAAAGCCAAATTAAAAGGAAGACGTGGAAATCTTAAAGATATTGCCAGTCGCTATTATGCCTATTTAAATGAATTAGTCGTTATAACAGCAACTGATAAAGACGATTATATTGAAGTACAGCGCGTTGAAGATTATAAAACGAAAGTGGTCATATCTCGTATTAAAAATGGTAAAAAAGGAGAGGTTCTTGTCGATAGAACTTTCGATAGAAATATAACCAAAGAACTTTGGATTTACGGTCTGGATGATAAAGATATATTTGAAGTTTCGGGAGAAGGAAAGCATCCTATTTTTACGCGGTTAATTGGCGGACAAAATAACGATATCTATATCATAAAAAACGGAAATCGTATTAAGATATACGACCATAAGAGCAAGAAAAACACCATTGAAGAAAATAATGGCGCCGGTATAAATTTTACAGATATTTATAACCTGAATCTTTTCGATTTTGAAAAAGGCATTACCAGAACCAATTTTATAGCCCCCGGTATTGGTTATAATCCAGATGATGGTATGAAATTAGGTGTGTCCTTTACAAAAACTACTAAAGGATTTAAGCGGAATCCATTTTCAACACAGCACCGTTTTAGAGCAGGGTATTACTTTGCTACCGAAGGTTATGATATTCGTTACAACGGACAATTTGCAAATGTTCTTGGAGAGTGGAATTTAGCGGTTGGAGGTGTGTTTGCAAGTGAAAATTTCACCAATAACTTCTTTGGTTATGGCAATGAGACCCAAAATAATGATGACGAATTGGGCTTAGATTACAACCGGGTGAAAACCGGAATTTATGGTTTCGATATTGGGTTGTTAAAAACTACTAATTACGGGAGTGCTTTTGGAGTAAAATTAATGTTTGAAGGCATAGAAATTCAAGATACACCTAACCGATTTATTTCGGAGTTTGAGCCACTCATCAATCTTGATTTTTACGAAAGACGTTTTTTCGCAGGAGCGGAAGTAAATTACAGTTACAACAGTTTTGATAAACAGTTAAACCCTTCGCGAGGTATGACGTTTTTAGCTGAAGTTGGCGGAAAAACCGAACTTAAGGAATCAACCTTTACCTATGGTTATATCAATTCAAATTTAGGGTTTTATAATGCACTATCGGTAAATAAAAAATGGGTGTTGAAGACAGATGCCAGAACACAATTGCGTTTTGGTGACGACTTAATTTTTTATCAGGCAGCCAACATTGGAGGTGAAAACGGATTTAGAGGTTACCGCACGCAACGTTTTACAGGTCGTAATTCGTTTATTGGTAGTGCCGATTTGCGATATAGCTTTAATTCGTTTAAAACCGGATTTGTACCGTTGCAAATTGGCGTATTTGCAGGTGGCGATGTAGGTCGTGTTTGGTTGCGTGGTGATTATTCAGATAAATGGCATAACGATTACGGTGGTGGTTTTTGGGTAGCCGCTGCTGAAACCGTTTCGGCAACATTTAATCTGTTTAACGGAGAAGATGGTATGCGTTTTTCTTTCGGTTTTGGGATGAAATTTTAATAGATAAAATTAGTAGGTATTCGTCCGAACAGAGGTGAGAAGTGAACTCTTATTTATTCAGCTCAAAGCTATAAATGTTACTGCCTAAATCGTCGTTACTTTCATCGGTAATCAGAATAGTATCGTTGTCTTCAAAACAAACGCCTTCTTTTTGAGAATCGTGTTCAAAAGGTAGTTTTGTTAGTTTTCCTCCAAAGAAATTATCGTCTGTGAAATTGGTTAATGTCCAGACTTTTTCATGGTTAAGTAAAACCACGGTTTTGCCATCATCACTTATGTCTGCCGATGTGATTTGGTTGTTTTTTCCGTTAAGGTTAAATTCGGTCAAAATTTCAGCGGTATGTTTTCCTATGATGTTTGGCACTTTTATTAGAATAGCTTTTCCCGGTTCTTTACTAAATAAATAGAAGAAATCTTTGTACAAAAACATAGCTTCAAAGTCTTTTGGACTTTCGCCTTTAGGAAGTTTAAACTTTATCACTTCAGCCGTGGTTTCGTCTTCAATTATTTCCGGATTAGATATTTTTAAGATACTCAACCATTTTCGGTTTTTATCGTTGTTTCCAATATCGCCAATATACAGATTTCCTTCATTGTCGGTCGTTAAATCTTCCCAATCCATGTTATTGGCATTTTTAATGTCGATGTCTTTTACAATGTAACCTTTGTCGTTTAAGCCATATACATTGTTGCGGTTTCCAGCGTCTTCAATCACCCAGATTAAATCGGAATTGGTGGTAATTTCGTTTCCTGAAACTTCTTTTAATTCGTTAGGAATATCGGCTACAACAGTTAGTTTTCCGGTGCTACAAGCAATAAATAAGAAAGAGAAAAAAAGGATATATTGAATTCTTAAGGGCATGATTAATGATTTTCGGCAAAATTAAGTATTTAAAAAATATGGTCGGCTTATTTTCATTTATTAGATTTATAGATTCATTAGAAAAACGAGCGCATGACAACGGTTAATCAGTTAATTGATCTTATAAAATTAGGAAAAACAGGAGATACTACTTTTGTTGGTAACAGTGTAACGATTGGAAGTCCGCATGTGTTTGGAGGTCAGGTTTTGGCTCAAGCCATTAATGCCGCAAGCAGAACAGGTGTAAACGATAGAATTCTACATTCTATGCATGCTTATTTCTTAGAAGCAGGCGATTTAACAAAACCTATTGAATACAACGTTAGTATTGTTCGCGATGGCGGAAGTTTTTCAGTGCGTCGGGTTACAGCCGCTCAGGAAGGCACGACCATTTTTATTTTATCGGCGTCTTTTCACAAGGAAGAAGAAGGCTATAATCATCAAATAGATATGCCCGAAGGTATAAAACAGCCGGAAGAATTACTAAGCTGGACTGATATGCTCGATCAGTTTGGCGATGCCATTCCATCTCGTACTAAAAGTTTTATTGAAGTTGAGCGTCCTATTGAGTTTAAGCCGGTGGAAGTGGTGAATCCGTTTAATAAAGAAGATTTGCCCTCTTTTACCCATGTTTGGTTTAAACTAAACGGGGATGCCACATCCTTAGATCATGCCACAAAGCAACAAATTTTAACCTACATATCAGACTATAATATTCTGGCAGCAGCCATGAACCGTCATGCCAGTAAAGCACATTATGGGAATACTCAAACGGCCAGTTTAGATCACTCAATGTGGTATTTTAGAGATTTCGATTTTGACGACTGGATGCTATATTCAATAGAGTCTCCTAACACATCGAATGCTCGTGGTTTTGCACGAGGTAATATTTTTACCCGAGGCGGCAAGCTTGTAGCGTCTGTAACTCAGGAAGGTTTAATGCGACCAATTAAAAAGAAATAATGAATTACAAAGGTTTAAGAGTGGGACATCGAGGCGCTTTGGCATATGTAGCAGAAAACACTATCGATTCGATACAAAAGGCATTGAGTTTTAATGTAGACGGTATTGAAATTGATGTGCATGAGTGTGCTTCGGGAGAGTTGGTTGTGTTTCACGATTTTACTTTAGATCGCATGACTAATGGCACAGGTGAAATTGGTAAACTAACGTTAAGCGAGCTGAAAGAACTCAAAGTTAACGAACATTATAAAATACCAACACTTGAAGAAGTTCTGGATTTAATAAACAAAACTTGCTTGTTGAATATTGAATTAAAAGGAAAACACACGGCTGCAAAAACCTGCGAGGTTATTGAAACTTATGTTAATGAGAAAGGCTGGAAGTATTCTGATTTTATTGTGTCTAGTTTTCAGCATCACGAGTTGGAAGATGTTTATAAATTGAATAAACAAATTCCGTTAGCCGTTTTAACGAAAGCCAATGTGGCTGAAGCTATTGAATTTGCTGAAACTATTAATTCAAAAATTATTCATCCCAATTTTGCTTTATTAACTCGCGAGAACGTTAATTTTGCCCAATCAAAAGGGTATAAAGTAAATACGTGGACGGTTAATGATGAAGAAACTATAGCCAGAATGAAAAGTTATGGTGTAGATGGTATCATTTCCGACTATCCAGATAGAATATGAAGCAATACGATGTTATTATAGTTGGCGGTGGTGCAGCTGGTTTTTTTGCGGCAATTAACATTGCGGAGCAGAATCCGGAGTTAAAAGTCGTTATTTTAGAAAAGGCAAAAGAAGGACTTCAAAAGGTGAAAATATCTGGTGGTGGTCGCTGTAATGTGACGCATGCCGAATTTATTCCGCAGGAATTAATAAAGAATTACCCGCGTGGTGAGAAGGAACTTTTAGGACCTTTCCATCAGTTTATGACAGGTGATACTATTGAATGGTTTGAAAAACGCGGCGTGCCTTTAAAAATTGAAGATGACGGACGTATGTTTCCGGAGTCGAATTCATCACAAACTATTATCGATTGTTTTTTAAATGAAGCTAAAAAGCATCAGGTTGAGATATTGTACAGTCAGAATGTTTCAGATATTCAACCTTTAGATGAAGGATTTGAGATTCATACCAAAGACGAAATGTTTCAGTGTGAAACTTTGTTAATTGCAACCGGAAGCAGTGTTAAATTCTGGAAACTTCTTGAGAATTTAGGACACACCATTTCACAACCGGTACCGTCGTTATTCACGTTTAATATTAACGATAAACGCATTAAGGATATTCCAGGAGTTGTGGCTTCGCATGTTGAGGTTTCGGTTTTAGGAACCAATTTGTATAGCGAAGGTCCATTGTTAATTACGCATTGGGGAATGAGTGCACCGTCTATTTTAAAGTTGTCGGCCTTTGGTGCGGTGGAGCTGGCTAAGCTGGATTATAAATTTCAAATAGAAATTAATTTTATCAGACAGTCGTTTGAAGATTGTCTGGAAGAATTAAAAGTTTTGAAACAGGATTTGGCTAAGAAAACCGTGTTCAAATCGACACAATTCGATTTACCAAAACGCTTATGGCATCAAATGGTTTTAGCTTCAAATATGAATGAAGAAACCCGTTGGGCCGATTTAAATAAACAACAATTAGAAGCGTTGGCTGGTCAGTTAACCAAAGCCGTTTTTAATGTTGATGGGAAAAGTACGTTTAAAGATGAGTTTGTAACGGCAGGAGGTGTCGATTTAAAGGAAATTAACTTTAAAACTTTTGAAAGCCGAATTCATAAAAATCTGTTTTTTGCTGGAGAAGTATTAAACATAGATGCCGTAACTGGCGGATTTAACTTTCAAAATGCCTGGACAGGCGCGTATATTGCTTCAAAGGCTATAGCAAAATGAAACCCTACATCGCATTACTTCGAGGGATAAACGTTAGCGGTCAAAAGAAAATTCCGATGGCAGATTTACGTAAGTTACTCGCTGAAGAAGGGTTTAATAATGTTAAAACCTATATTCAAAGTGGAAATGTGGTGTTTCAGTCGGATGTAAAAGATGAAAAATCAATAGCAGAAACTATTTCAAAAGCCATTTTAAAACAATTCGGTTTCGATGTTTCTGTATTGGTGAAAACCCCTGAAGTTTTTCAAACTATTTTCGAAGCGAGTCCGTTTTCCGAAGAAGAAAAAAAGAAAAGCTATTTTATGTTGTTGTTTGAAGAACCAAATGCTGAATTAGTTAAAGGAATTCAGCAATTAAGTGCTTCCGAAGAACAATTCACTATTACCGAAAATTGTATTTATTTCTTCAGTTCAAACGGATATGGTAAAACGAAATTCAATAATAATTTTTTCGAGCGTAAATTAAACGTCATAGCAACGGCAAGAAATTATAATACTATGCTAAAGTTGTTATCTTTGTCGGCAGAATATTAAGACATGACCGTAGCACAATTTATTCCTCAAACATATACAGAAACAGTAGCTCAGGGTAAGGTAACCTGGGAGTCGCCAAGTAATATTGCCTTAGTGAAATACTGGGGAAAGAAGAAAAATCAGATTCCTGAAAATCCATCTATCAGTTTTACGCTTAACAACTGTAAAACCATAACGACCTTAACTTTTGAAAAAAAGGATGATGCGTCCGATTTCGATTTTGAGGTGTATTTAGATGGCGAAAAAAAAGATGATTTTAAGCCTAAAATTGAAACTTTTTTTAAGCGCGTAGAATCTTATGTGCCATTTTTAAAAGACTATAAATTTGTAGTTGAAACTCAAAACACCTTCCCGCACAGTTCTGGAATTGCTTCGTCTGCTAGTGGGATGAGTGCCATGGCTTTGTGTTTAATGAGTGTTGAAAAGCAGTTGGTTTCAGAAGAACTTTCAGAAGAATATTTCAATCAAAAAGCATCTTTTTTAGCACGATTAGGCTCTGGAAGTGCTTGTAGAAGTCTTGAAGGCGATTTAATTGTTTGGGGTGAAAACGAAGTTGTTGAAGGAAGTAGTGATTTGTTTGGTGTGAAATATCCGTATGCTGTTCATGAGAATTTTAAGGAGTATCAAGATACCATTCTGTTGGTTGATAAAGGCGAAAAGCAGGTGAGTAGCACGGTTGGTCATAATTTAATGTTTAATCATCCGTATGCACAAAACCGATTTGCTCAGGCCCATGATAATTTGGAAAAGTTAAAGCCTATTTTAGAGTCCGGTGATCTGGATGCGTTTATCAGCTTGATTGAAAGTGAAGCCTTAACGCTGCATGCCATGATGATGACCAGTATGCCATATTTTATTTTAATGAAACCAAATACTCTGGAAATTATTAATAAAATCTGGGCGTTTAGGAATGAAACTGGGGCGCATATTGGATTTACTTTAGATGCCGGAGCAAATGTACACGTGTTATACCCGAAACAGGAATCAGAAGAAATCTTAGAATTTATTAAGAACGAGTTAGTTGCATATTGTCAAAACGAGCAATATATTTGCGATCAGATAGGTTTCGGTGCGAAACAAGTACAATAAATATTCTTATCTTTGTATAAAATATTGGTTTTAAGCGCTTAGCTAATTGAATATAACTTATGAAAGGACCTCTTTTTTACTCGAAAATTTTACTTTTTGGTGAGTATGGAATCATCAAAGACTCCAAAGGTTTATCTATTCCTTATAATTTTTATAATGGGGCGCTGAAAGTTTCAGAGAACCCTACTGAAGAGGCTATTCAATCGAATAAAAGCTTAAAGCGTTTCGCTGATTATTTAGAAACCATTAACCCGGAGTTGGTAACTTTCGATATTGCAGCTTTGAAGAAAGATGTGGAGGAAGGTATGTACTTCGATTCTTCTATTCCACAAGGGTATGGTGTAGGAAGTAGCGGGGCTTTAGTAGCTGCTATTTATTATAACTATGCTCAGGATAAAATAACGGTTTTAGAAAATTTAACGCGTGAAAAACTGTTACAACTTAAAACCATTTTTTCTGAAATGGAGTCATTTTTCCACGGTAAATCATCAGGGTTAGATCCTTTAAACAGTTATTTAAGCATTCCAATTTTAATCAATTCTAAAGATAATATTGAAGCGACTGGAATTCCGTCGCAAAAACCAGATGGTAAAGGCGCCGTATTTTTATTAGATAGTGGTATTGTTGGTGAAACAGCACCAATGATTAGTATTTTTATGGAAAACATGAAACAGGAAGGGTTCCGTAGTATGCTTAAAGATCAGTTTATAAAACATACCGATGCCTGCGTTGACGATTTCTTAAAAGGCGATGTTAAATCGTTATTTCAAAATACAAAGCAGTTATCTAAAGTGGTGTTAAGTCATTTTAAACCTATGATCCCAAAACAATTTCACGAGCTTTGGAAAAAAGGATTGGAGACTAACGATTACTACCTTAAACTTTGTGGTTCTGGTGGTGGCGGTTATATCTTAGGATTTACCGAAGATATTGAAAAAGCCAAATTAGCTCTATCTGAATATAAATTAGAGGTTGTTTATAACTTCTAAAACTTCTGTCATTCTGAAACTTTTCAGAATCTCATAAACATTTTATTATATGCTTAACCGAAGACAGAAACATATTTTAATTAAATTTTTTAGTATGTTTTCTGTGGTTCGTGGTTACAACATTCTTATTGTTGTTATCGCGCAGTATTTGGCGAGTATTTATATTTTAGGAAATCATTTGCCTGTTAAATCGGTGGTGTTTGATTTAAATTTATTCATGCTGGTAATGGCTAGTGCGATGACCATTGCAGGGGGGTATATTATTAATAATTTTTACGATTCGGAGAAAGATTTAATCAACAGGCCACAAAAATCGATGCTAGATAGGTTGGTGAGTCAGAATACGAAGCTTTCGTTGTATTTTGTTCTTAATTTTCTGGCTGTTATTCTGGCGAGTTATGTGTCGTTTAGAGCAGTTGTGTTCTTTTCAGTGTATATTTTCGGTATCTGGTTTTATTCACATAAACTTAAGAAGTTGCCATTCGTTGGGAATTTAACATCGGCAATTCTAACAATCACGCCATTTTTTATCATTTTCATTTATTATAAAAATTTTGAGCATGTCATTTTTGTACACGCCATGTTTTTGTTTTTAATGATTTCAATGCGAGAGCTCACCAAAGACCTGGAAAATATAAAGGGCGATATGGCACAGGGTTATAAAACCATTCCCATTGTTTACGGAGAGAAAGCTTCAAAAGTAATGTTGACTATTCTTTGCGTTCTAACCGTGATTCCTGCGTATTTGTTAATAGATAAATTTCATGTGGGGAAGATGAGTTATTTCTTTTATGCGAGTATCTTTCTTTTAGTCGTGTTTCAGTTTTTACTCTGGAAATCAAATAGTAAATTACAGTATTTAATACTTCATAATATTTTAAAATTCATTATTCTGGCTGGTGTTTTTAGTATTCCGCTTATTGATATTTCACTGGTTTTGAATAAAATTACATTAATGCGTTAGGCAACGAATTATAGATTATCTTTGCACAAAATAATTAGTAAGCAATGAGCAGAAATCAAGGGACAAATAGAAAAGGAAAACCTTCAGGAAGAGGGCAGCAAAGTGGCGCAAAAAAGAACAGCAGCCGAGGTGTTGCTAATTCAAACACAAAAAGCTTTGCCAGAGGAAATGCACCTGTAAAAAAGATAAGCTCAAATCAAAAAGCATCGAATCCGGACGAGATTCGTTTAAATAAATATGTTGCCAATTCTGGTATGTGTTCACGCAGGGAAGCCGATGTACACATTGCCACCGGTCTTGTTACTGTAAATGGCGTTGTAGTTACCGAAATGGGATACAAAGTAAAGCCAGGAGACGAAGTACGTTATGATGGTTCTCGCATTAACCCTGAGAAAAAGGCATATGTTTTATTAAATAAACCTAAAGGATTTGCAACAACAACAAGTGAGGGTAAAGGTAGAACCGTGATGGATTTAGTTGCTAACGCGACAAGTTCAAGAATTAAGCCTATTGGTCGTTTAGGACGTAACTCGAAAGGCTTAATCTTATTTACAAACGATGAAACGATTGTTAATAAGTTTACAAATTCTAAGAACGGTGTGCCTCGTTTATTCCATATTGAATTAAGTAAAAATTTAAAGTTAGAAGACCTAAAGAAGATTCAAGCAGGAATAAAAGTTGAAGATAAATTAATCACTGTAGAAGAGATTAGCTATATCGAAGGAGCTTCTAAAAAAGAAGTTGGTTTAAAAATTAAAAATACCGGAAATAATATCATCCGAACTATTTTTGAACACCTGAATTACGATATTGTAAGTTTAGATTGTGTAGCTATTGCACATTTAACAAAAAAGGATATTCCTAGAGGTCACTGGAAGCATTTAACAGAGCAGGAACTGAACAGTTTAAAAATGCTTTAAGAAGTAAATACCAGTGCCAAAAAATATAAAGACCGGTGAATTTTTATACGCTGGTCTTTTTTTTGATCAAAACTAACGAATTTTGTAGAAAAAAAACAAGAGATAAAAGTGTCTGAAGGCAGTATAGGAGCGGAATGTCCCGTGTTTACTGGTTGAAAAAAATATTCAAAAAAAATATTCAAAAGAGTTTGAAATTCATTTTTTTGTAGTTCATTTGTAACTTATTTAGCTGAACAATTGAAATCTGTTTTTATGTTCGGGCTTTTGAACAATAGGGAGTCATTTTCAAGAGCAGCTTATAGATTAAGTAACCGAATTTTAGAGCTAGCTTCCGCATGTTATGTTTTTTTAAGCCAACATTTGTTTGGCTTTATTCCTACGACCCATCCTCAACTACAAGTTTGATATATTTTATTTGATATTAACTTAATAATGAATTATATTATAATTCTCATTTTTAAATATTTAAAATAAAATAATGAATACCAAATACATAGATTTAATTAATCAAACTTTCGATTTTCCACAAGAAGAATTTAAACTGGAAGAAAAGCACTTACAGTTTCATGATATAGATTTAATGGCGTTAGTAGAAGAGTATGGTGCGCCTTTAAAGTTTACTTATTTACCGCAAATCTCAAATAATATTAACAAGGCAAAAGGGTGGTTTAAAAAAGCTTTAAAAAACAATAAATACAAAGGGAAATACCATTATTGTTATTGTACAAAAAGTTCACATTTTAAGCACGTATTAAACGAAGCTTTAAAGAATGATATTCACATAGAAACATCATCAGCATTTGATATTGATATAGTTGAAAATCTTAAAAAGGAAGGTAAAATTACCGATGAAACTTATGTGATTAGTAATGGATTCAAGCGTTCACAATATGTAACTAACATTGCGAGGCTTATAAATAATGGTCATAAAAATGCGATTCCAATTATTGATAATTACGAAGAATTAGATTTATTGTCTCAGGAAATTGAAGGTAAATTTAACGTAGGTATTCGTATAGCATCAGAGGAAGAGCCAAAGTTCGAGTTTTATACCTCAAGATTAGGTATTGGATATAAAAATATCGTTCCGTTTTATAAAAATCAAATTCAGGGTAATAAAAAGGTAAAACTTAAAATGTTACACTTTTTTATTAACACAGGTATCCGCGACAATGCATATTACTGGAACGAGTTACATAAATGTTTAAAAGTTTACACGAGTCTTAAAAAGATTTGTCCGTCGTTAGATAGTTTAAATATTGGTGGAGGTTTCCCAATTAAAAATTCATTAGCATTTGAATTTGATTACGAATATATGGTTGATGAAATTATCAATCAGATTAAATTAGCTTGTGAAGATGAAGAAGTTCCAGTACCACATATTTTTACTGAGTTTGGTAGTTTTACCGTTGGAGAAAGTGGTGGAGCTATTTACGAAGTGTTGTACCAAAAGCAACAAAACGACCGTGAAAAGTGGAATATGATTAATTCATCGTTCATTACCACACTTCCTGATACCTGGGCTATTAACAAGCGTTTCATTTTATTGCCAATTAACCGTTGGCATGAAAGTTATGAGCGTGTGTTATTAGGAGGTCTAACCTGTGATAGTGACGATTATTACAACAGTGAACAGCATATGAATGCTATTTACCTGCCGAAGTATAACAAAGAAAAACCTTTGTATCTTGGTTTCTTCAATACAGGAGCATACCAGGAAACGATTGGTGGTTTTGGTGGCTTACAGCACTGTTTAATTCCGTCGCCAAAGCATATTTTAATTGATAGAGATGAAGATGGAAACATCACAACATCATTATTTAGTGAACAACAAAAAAGTGAAGATCTGCTTAAAATTTTAGGTTACGAGAACTAAAAAACGAATAAGAAAAGCGTATTTATTGAATTAAGGTTTTAGAATGAATACAAATTTCAGAATTGTTTAATAGCAAGATTGTATTATAAAAGGTTAAGTTATAAATTTATACATGTAGATTTAGGAAGTAATTATCTGAGATTCTGCAAAAACAATATTAAAGAGTTAAGAAAATGAGTACTAAAGGACCAATTTCACAATTTATAGAAAAAAATTATTTACACTTTAACGCAGCTGCTTTAGTAGATGCCGCAAAGGGTTATGAAACACACTTGTTAGAAGGAGGTAAAATGATGGTGACTTTGGCGGGTGCAATGAGTACTGCCGAGTTAGGAAAGTCGTTAGCTGAAATGATTCGTCAAGATAAAGTTCATATCATCTCTTGTACAGGGGCAAATCTTGAAGAAGATATCATGAATTTAGTAGCGCACAATTCTTATAAACGTGTGCCAAATTACCGTGATTTATCGCCACAGGAAGAGTGGGATTTATTAGAAAACCACTATAATCGTGTTACAGATACTTGTATTCCGGAAGAGGAAGCATTTAGAAGATTACAATCACATTTATACGATATCTGGAATAAAGCCGATAAATCTGGAGAGCGTTATTTTCCACATGAATTCATGTATCAAATGTTAAATTCAGGGGTTTTAGAGCAATACTACGAGATTGATCCTAAAGATTCTTGGATGATTGCTGCTGCCGAGAAAAATTTACCAATTGTTGTTCCAGGATGGGAAGACAGTACTATGGGTAACATTTTTGCATCATACTGTATTAAAGGCGAATTTAAAGCTTCAACCATGAAAAGTGGTATTGAATACATGATGTGGTTAGCCGATTGGTATCCAAAAAATTCTTCAGGAAAAGGCGTAGGGTTTTTTCAAATTGGAGGAGGTATTGCTGGAGATTTCCCAATTTGTGTGGTGCCAATGCTATACCAGGATATGGAAATGCATGACGTACCTTTCTGGAGTTATTTCTGCCAGATTAGTGACTCTACAACAAGTTACGGTTCTTATTCTGGAGCAGTACCAAACGAAAAAATTACCTGGGGTAAATTAGATATCGACACCCCTAAATTTATTATAGAAAGTGATGCAACTATTGTTGCTCCGTTAATTTTTGCATATTTGTTAGATCAATAATATAACCAACCCTTAAAAAATAAAATGTTACGTAGAATTGTAGATTACAAAAAGTTGAATCAGGATATTTTAAATCTTCTTGTAGAGAAGTTTCCTGATGGATATGATGACACCGATGTGATTTCATTTAGAAATGCTCAAAATGAAATTATAGAGGCAGTTGAGGTGCGTACCGATGATACTATTTATTTAGTAAAAGTTGGTAAACGTCTTGTACAGGCAATGGAAGACTTTGGTGATGATGACAACGACGGAAATGATACTGACGTTGATTTTGAAAGCGTAAAAGTTGAAGATGGAGAAGGAGACGACGACGATGACGATGATTCGGCTAACGATGTGGCTGATGACGAAGAAGAAGATGATGACGACGATAACGAATAAATTATTGTAGTATAAAATGAGAACAGCTGTTTTTAAGTCTTACAAAAAAGGATATTATACTTTTTGGTTTGAAAATGGAGAGGAATTGGTGTTCGAAGAAGTACATCCAAGAGTGCTAAAACAATACGATTTAAAGAACGATAAAAGTTATATAGATCAGGAATTTAAAATAACTTTTGTTGAAGATTTTGAAGATGACGATGAAGAAATTAGTATTTATAGAATTGAAAGTTTAAAACCAATTCAATAATTTCAAGTCATTAAAAAGTCAAAACTTATATTAAAAGTCTGTCGTTTATTTTTCGGCAGACTTTTTTAGTTTTAAAGGTTTATTTAAAATGACTTCCCAAATAAAAACGGTATACACAATAAGGTATTCCAAGGCAATAATCCACAAGTTTTCAACATTGTTGGTATTGGCATAAGCCAAATAGCTTAAAATAATAACAAAGCTCCATACTAAAGGAAATTTATAATTTGTAAATACCGATAATATCAAAAGCGTGGCAATATACCACGGGTGCACAGTTGTTGCCGTAAAAAGGTAAAAGCTCAGCGCAAATAGCATACTTATTATTAGTTGTTGTATTGATTTATTATTTCTGAAGCATGTTAAAATCAAAATAAAAAGAATAACCAAAACTGGAATAAATGTCCCAATGACGCCGATTTCATTATAGCCTCTAAACCTATATCCAATAGCTCGAGCTATATAATACAAACTGGCATTAAATTCGAAGCGTTGAAACCATAGACCAACGGTTTGTGCATAGTTGTTAACAAAATCTGTTGAGTAGAACGGTAGAAAACTCGTCATGGTTATTAAAAGGACCAATGCATAATACGTCATTAATTTTATTAATCCTTTACTTTTAGAAGTATCTCTTTTAATAAACCATTGAAATAATAAAGGTAAAAACATTAAAGGGATAAGCTTTGTAGAAACCGATAAGGCAAATATAACTGCCGAAAGCATCCATTTACCTTTTTGGAGTAGATACAAACTCCAGATTAAAAAGAAAATCATGATGCCTTCAAAATGTAGATTTCCTGTTAATTCTATTATTATAAAAGGGTTTAGTACGTACAAAAAGATGTTATGAAAAGGAATGTTAATAACCTTTAAAAGTTTCTTTCCATAGAATAACGTTCCAAAATCAGCAGCAACAATAAGTAGACGCATTACAACAACAGAGCCTAAAATATTCGTTTTAGCAAATAGGGCAGCAATTAAAAAACACAACTCATTTAATGGCGGGTAATTGGTGAAATGACTGGCATTGAGCTCGCCCATGCCATGAAATAATTCTTCAGCTTGTGCTACAGGGTATTCATGACTGCTAATAAACGATTCTACTTTAAATAAGTAAGGGTTATAGCCTTCTAATAGCATCCGGCCATCCCATATAAATCGATAAAAATCCTGAGAAAGATTGGGAATAGCTAGAATAAATAGGGCTCGGAAGCCAAAGGATACTAGCGTTAATAAACCAATATTTTCTTTGTAAACTTGTATAAGTTTATAAAACAGAATAAATAATGTGCTATAAAGTAAAATCAGCAAATTATAATCTGTTCTTTTTAAATAATATGCAAATACAAAAAACAAAATCGTTGAAGCCAAAACGAACAGAAATCCGTTTTTTCTATAATTCGTAAATTGTATGTTATTCAGCATAGTTCAAATATAATATCATTTTCGGTGTCTTATAGGTCTAAAAACATTCAACTTCCTTAATTTTTTGCTTCATTTTTTTACAGACATTTTAATAGAATTGCCTTAATAAAGTCAATTAGCTAATTCTTTGAATGAAAGGATTTTTTTGGAAATAAAAAACTTAAATTTATGTGAGTCCGTAACAGTTCTTAGTTGACGTTTAGAGGCTTAATCCCTAACCAAAAGAAAGATTGATATGAAGCAAAAAGGACCTGAAGCACAACGATTGCATACCGAAGATAATTATAGAAAGTGGAAACAATGGGGGCCGTATTTAGCGGAAAGGCAATGGGGAACCGTTCGAGAAGATTATAGTTTGTATGGAGAATCCTGGGAGTTTATAGATCATGATAAAGCGAGGAGTAATGCGTTTCGTTGGGGAGAAGAAGGTATTGGTGGTTTTTGTGATTCACGTGAAATTTTATGCATGGCACCTGCCTTTTGGAATGGTAAAGACCCTATTTTAAAGGAGCGTTTATTCGGGTTAACCAATAATCAGGGAAATCATGGCGAAGATGTTAAAGAGCTTTATTTTCATCAGGTATCTACACCAACACATTCGTATAACAAATATCTTTATAAGTACCCTCATAATGCATTTCCATATAGTGACTTGGTGGATAGAAATCGTAGAAGTCGTGACGAAGCGGAATATGAAATTCTTGATACCGGCTGTTTTAAGAATAATGCGTATTTCGATTGCTATATTGAATATGCCAAGGCTGATGTAGATGATATTTTGCTAAAAGTTACGGTTGTAAATCGAGGAGAGAAGGCTGCAGACATTCATGTTTTACCACACCTTTGGTATCGAAATTTCTGGAAGCATAACAAACGTTTTGAGCGGCCAAGTATGAGGTTGTCTACCTCGCAAGACGAAACAGTTATTGCGAGAAGTGTTAGAAATGGGCGTTATTATTTTTATCATGAAGGTGGCGAACAGTTGTTCTGTGAAAATGAGACTAATAATAAACGAATTTACAATGTTCCTAACGATGTCGATTATGTGAAAGACGGAATAAATAATCATGTTATTAATGGTGAGGCATCTGTAAATCCAGATAAAACAGGATCTAAACTAGCCATTTGGTATAAGTTTAGTTTAAAACCTGGTGAGGAACGAAGTGTGAAGGTCAGACTGAGTAAAGATAAAATGGAATCTCCTTTTCAGGGTTTTGATGACATTTTTTTACAACGATTACAAGAATGTGAAGCCTTCTATAATGAAACAATAGAAGCTCATGTTCCGGAGACACATCAAAAGGTCGCTAAAGCTGCTTTTTCAGGATTATTATGGACCAAACAGTTTTATTACTACGATGTGTTTAAATGGTTATTTGGAGGTCCAGGAGAGCCTAAACCCGATAGAATAAACCTAAGAAATTACAGTTGGCAGCATTTAACCAACAGGCATGTTATTTCCATGCCTGATAAATGGGAATATCCTTGGTACGCGGCCTGGGATTTGGCGTTTCATATGGCGTCGTTTGTTGAAATAGACCCGTATTTTGCTAAAGAGCAATTGCAATTGGTACTTCAGGAAAATTATATGCATCCTAACGGACAAATTCCGGCTTACGAATGGAATTTTAGTGACGTAAACCCACCCGTACACTCCTGGGCAGTTTGGCAGGTTTACGAAAAAGATAAGGAATACTCAGGAAAGGGAGATACCAGATTTTTGGAGACTGTGTTTCAAAAATTACTTATAAATTTCACCTGGTGGGTTAATCAAAAGGATAAAAACGGTATCGACTTATTTGAGGGAGGATTCTTAGGATTAGATAATATTGGTGTTTTCGACCGTAATCATATGCCACCTGGAATTACTAGAATGCAGCAAGCCGATGCTACAAGCTGGATGGCTATGTTTACTTTAAACATGCTGCGAATGTCTTTAGAATTGGCTAAAACCAACAAAATATATGAGGAAGTAGCAGCTAAGTTTTTCAGACACTTTTTAAATATAGCGTGGGCCATGCATCATATTGGTCAAAAAGATATATCGCTTTGGGACGATGAAGATAATTTCTATTACGACGTTGTTGAAATGGAATCAGGTGCAACCGAACGATTAAAAGTAAGATCGCTGGTAGGTGTTATTCCTATGTTTGCTGTAGAAATTATGCATGAAGATTTGTTTGAAGAGTTGAAAAAGTTTCGACGTAAAGCCAATGAGATTATCAGAACGCGTCCGGATTTGGCTTCGTTGATTTCTAATTTAGATCACACCAACGAAGAAGGTAATTACCTGTTTGCAATAATGAGAGGATTCAGGTTGGAGCATTTATTAAAGCGTTTATTGGATGAAGATGAATTTCTTTCTGATTATGGTATTCGGTCACTTTCAAAATATCATGAAAAACATCCGTTTGTGTTTTTATACCATGGTCATCATCAAATTCAGTATGAACCCGGTGAAAGCCGATCGAATATGTTTGGTGGTAATTCTAACTGGCGTGGTCCTATTTGGATGCCATTAAATTATATGATTATTCAATCGCTTAGAAAGTATTATAAATTTTATGGAGATAAATACACCTATGAATTTCCAACAGGTTCAGGAAATAAATTAACACTAAAGCAAATAGCGAATGAATTAACTAAAAGATTGGTAAAGCTTTTTGAACGTAATGAAGATGGAAAATATCAATATCATTCCGATGATGAAAATCATATGTTCGCAAAAGAAGAACATTTTAAAAGCGAGCATTTGTTTTATGAGTTTTTCGATGGCGATACCGGAAAAGGGTTAGGAGCTTCCCATCAAACAGGCTGGACAGCTTTAATTGCTAATTTAATTATGGAAATGGATGAAGATTAATTCAGTTGAAACTTTTGAATAATAAAAAAGGCTCGCTATAACTTAGCGAGCCTTTTTTGTTTTTATTGAGATATCTCTTGTTACACTTTAGAGGTTAGAGATTTAATAAATACATATCCAAATCCTACGAATAACATTAAGTGGAAAGGGAATAGTCCGAAGTCTCCACCTTGGTTTCCTACGATGAAAGCGCTGTACATTCCAAATCCGAAATAAAGCATAAGTAAACCTTCAAAGACAACGTGAATTGAAATCGTTTTCTTAAGGTACTTGTTTTTCTTCCAGCTGTCTTTTAGTGTATTGATGTTGAACTTTGGCGTACGAACAAATTCACTTTTCTTACCCCAGTGTCCTTCTAATACAGCAATTGAGTTGTGTAAAGAAAAGCCCATAGCAATTGAGAAGAATACAAAGAACATACCTATGTATCTAATAAAATTCTTTATACCACCACCATACGTGTTCTTATACATAAACCAATAACATACAAAGAAAATAATGGTACTAATCACAAAGAAACTCATCACGTAGAAGTAAGGTTTTAAATGCGTGTACTCATTTTTAATATATAACATCGGGATACTTAAAATACCAACAATTAATACGTTTAAGAACATCGTGCTGTTTAAAAGGTGTAATAAACCATGAAGTTTGGTTTTAGCAGAAATGTTTTCGCTTTTTAATACACGCCAAAGCATTTTTCTAAAGTTTTCAGCACCACCCTTGTTCCATCTGAATTGTTGAGAACGTGCAGCACTTATTACTACTGGTAATTCGGCAGGAGTTTTAACATCTTCTAAATACTTAAATTTCCAGTTTTTTAACTGTGCACGGTAACTTAAATCTAAATCTTCCGTTAAGGTATCGCCTTCCCAGTTTCCGGCATCAAGAATACATTCTTTACGCCATACACCAGCCGTACCGTTAAAGTTAATGAAGTGTCCTTTAGAGTTTCTTCCAACTTGTTCTAAGGTAAAGTGAGCATCTAAAGCAAACGCCTGAATTTTTGTTAATAACGAATAGTTACGGTTTAAGTGCCCCCAGCGGGTTTGTACAACACCAATGTTTTCGTCTTTAAAAAACGGAATAGTACGTTTTAACCAGTCTGTTTCAGGTAAGAAGTCCGAATCGAAAATGGCAATAAATTCACCTTTGGCGATTGTAAGACCCTCTTTTAAGGCTCCGGCTTTAAAACCAGTTCTGTTGGTTCTGGTAATGTGCTGAATATCTAATCCTGTTGCTTGCAGTTTTTCAACATGCTCGCGAGTAGATTCTACTGTTTCGTCGGTTGAATCGTCAAGGACTTGAATTTCAAGTTTGTTCTTTGGATAATCGATTTTAGCAATATTATCTAATAAACGCTCCATAACGTACATTTCGTTATAAACCGGTAATTGGATGGTGACGAATGGCACTTCGTCTGAATTCGATAAATCGAACGTCTCACAACTTTCTTTACATCGCTTTGATGACAGATAGTTGAAAAGAAGATTTAATTGCGCTAAAGCATACATAAATATTAGCAGTAGTGCAACACTATAAATAATGATAACTGTTGTTTCTAAAATCATTTCTTAATACTATATTTAAAAATCCAACCTAAGATTTTAATGCCTGCAAATATACTACCTTTTATGGTTCCTGAAACTTTTGAGACACCAATTCTATTTCTATAATTTACAGGTATTTCTGTGTACGATAATTCTTGCTGTAAAGCCTTTAGTTGCATCTCTATAGTCCAACCGTAAGTCTTGTCTATCATGTTTAAATTCAGTAGTTTATCATATTTAATAGCGCGAAAAGGTCCCAGATCGGTATACTTCGCAGAAAAGAATAAAGCCATCAGGTTTGTGGCCAACCAGTTGCCAAAAATTTGCGGTCCTGTCATGGACCCGGGTTCACGTAGATTTTTTACGCGAGAACCAATAACAAAGTCTACATTTTTTTCGATAATAGGCTGCACTATTTTGGTTAATTCTTCTGGGTAATCGCTATAGTCTCCATCCAAAAATACAATAATATTTGGTTTTTCAATCTTATTTTCAATGTATTGCATGCCTTTCAAGCAAGCATAGCCGTAACCTCTGTTGTTTTCGGTTAACACGGTGGCGCCAGCATTTTTTGCATTTACCTCTGTAAGATCTGTGGAGTTATTGCTAACAACAATAATTTCATCAACAATATCAGGAATGTCGTTAATAACTTTTGCAATGGAATCTGCCTCGTTGTAGGCAGGAATGATAACGTTAATTATGGTCATATTGGGTGAAATACAAAGAGAAAATACGATTTAGTTTTAATTTGTTTGGTGCTGCTGAAGATATTCTTTTTGCTGGGCAGGAACAATATGCTTGTCAAAATACCAAGACGACCATTTTTCTAAAGAAAGAAAAATACCAATACCTAGAACTATTATGATTAGGGTAACTAAAATTAAATTTTTTCTTTTACGTTTTGGGTCAATAGAACATTGGTTTTGTTTTTTTCTAAACATAAAAATGCCATAAACACCTATTAGTACTGCGATGATACGTAAAATCCAAGAGCCTAACCCAACCGAGCCATCTTCAGCATAAAAAAAATCGGCAAACGATATAGCGTAAATGCCTCCCATTAGCCCAAACATAAATAAAACTGCAGGTGCAACACAGCATAAAATGCCGGCAATACCTGCTGATGCAGCAAATTTAAAAGCCCATTTAAAAATATTAGGTTCTTGATTTTTGGTTTTTAATTCGCTCATAATTTTTTTCAATTTGTCATATAATGCATGGCTACCTTTCAAAAAAAGGTTTAATAAACATTTATGTTAATTAAATATAGCATTATTTTTCAGGTATGAAATGTTTTATAATTATAGGTTTAATGGTTTTGCTGAGTAGTTGCGATATAACTTCCAATGCAAACAAAAAGATTAATGGTGTTAGTTTTGTTGCATCGAGAGATTCAATAAACAACAGACATATAAAACCGGTTCTTGAACTTCATGCAAATTATGTCGCAATAATGCCTTTTGGGTTTATACGTAATTTAGAGCACCCTCGGATTACGTACAATTCAAATAGACAATGGTTTGGTGAAACCAAAGAGGGGGTAGAGCAGTACGTAAATGCTTTTAAAGCCAAGCAATTTAGGGTGATGGTGAAACCTCAAATATGGGTAAGTCGAGGCGAATTTACGGGAAAAATAAAAATGAATTCTGAAGAAGCCTGGAAAGAACTTGAAGAAACTTACTCAAAATTTATTTTAGATTTTGCCAAAGTAGCTGAAGAGGCAAAAGTTGAATTATTTTGTATAGGCACCGAACTTGAAACATTTATAGACCATCGTCCTGAGTTCTGGTTCGAATTGATTAAGCATATTAGAAAAATTTACTCAGGGAAATTAACTTATGCCGCCAATTGGAACGAATATAACCGGACTCCGTTTTGGTATGCGTTAGATTATATTGGAATTGATGCTTATTTTCCTGTAAGCGATTTACTGACGCCTACAGTTGAAGATTGCAAACAAGGTTGGATAAACTATAAAGCGGATTTAGAAATGTTTTCAGAAAATTTAAAGAAACCCATTTTGTTTACCGAGTTTGGTTACCGAAGTGTAGATTATGCAGGGAAACGTCCTTGGGAATCCGATAGACAAATGAATAACGTTAATCTGGAAGCTCAATTAAATGCAACACAAGCTTTGTTTGAAACCTGTTGGGATGAAGACTGGTTTGCGGGCGGTTTTCTCTGGAAGTGGCATCATAAACATGAAACATCAGGAGGAAATGAGAATTTTATGTTTACACCACAAAATAAACCCGTTGAGGTTTTTATTAAAGATTGGTACGCTCGTTATTAATTTTTTAGCGCTTGTTTTGTGTATTCATGAAATCTTCAATTTTAACTTAAAATAACTTTTCATTCTTATTAGTTTTAAGGGAATCTCTTAGTTTTGCATAAAAAAGAACGCATGAGTACGTATGCCATTGGTGATATTCACGGAGGTTTTAAAGCTTTAATTCAGGTATTAAATCAATTAGAAGTTAAAGAGGAGGATACTTTAATTTTTATGGGCGATTATGTCGATGGTTGGAGTGAGTCCGCCCAAATTATCGAGTTTTTAATCGATTTATCTGAAAAAATAAACTGTGTTTTTATCAAGGGAAATCATGATGTGTGGTGCGAAGACTGGTTGAAATCCGATTACGTGAATCCGACCTGGTATATTCATGGTGGAAAGGAAACCATGGACAGTTATGCTACTTTTTCAAAGGAGGAAAAACTACTGCATCATGAATTCTTTAAAGCAATGCCTTGGTATCATATAGATGATAAAAACAGGTTGTTTATTCATGCAGGGTTTACCTCAATGCATGGGGTGAGTAAGGAGCCAATGGTTAGTAGTTTTTCAACAGATCGAACACTTTGGGAAATGGCTTTAGGTCTGGATAAAAGCATCGATGAGAATTCATCAAGATACCCAAATAGGTTAAAGCATTACAACGAAATTTTTATCGGGCATACTCCAACCATAAACTTTGGATCGTTTGAACCTATGAATGCGGCTAATGTGTGGAATATTGATACCGGTGCTGCTTTTTTCGGACGCATTACCGGTATGAATGTAGATACCAAAGCTTATGTTCAAAGCGATATTGTTAAAGATCTGTATCCTGACGAAAAAGGACGAAACAGAGGATAATTATTCCATGATTTTAAAATCTTTGATAGCCTGATTGGGTTCAATAACGTTGTAACCCGCCCAGAAATCTGGATCATATTTGGGTAAATAGGTTGGTTTTATTTTTGGGTTTTCCTTAAAATCATTGAATTTGCTTTCAGATATCATTTGGGTTTCAAAAACAACAAGTACTTGTTTAGAGGAACTTGAGAGGATGAAATGAATATCTGAAACCAGTTCGTTTTGTTTTCTTCGGCCCTGGGTGTTTTTATTCTTTTCAACAATTTTTAAAGGTCTTTTAATGCCTATATTATGGCCTTGTATGTTTTCAGCAAATCTTAAAGTATAACTTCGGTCTTCATTTTTACCATAAATTAAAGTGCCTTCTTTTTTATATTCTTTGAATGAAATGCCAAGTAAACTAAAGTCTCTTAAATCTTTTACATTTCTGTAATCAACACGAACCACAGCAAAATTATCGGTATTAATATATAGAATGCCTTGATAATCGGCACCACGCTTAGGTGTGAAACTTATTTTATAAACAAAATCGTCGTTTAAAAAAGCATAATCTAAAAGCTGAAATTCATATTTACTGGATTTATGAATGAAGTTGAGGTCGCTTTTTTCGGAAATAAAGCTTTTATTAATTAAGTTAGATATAGCTTGCTTATTACTCATAAAAAAGAGTTCTTTTCGAGAGTTTTCATCTGTTTCCTGCTCGTCGAGCAATGCCTTGGATTGTTTAGCTTCTTCAGTTTCAAAAAACGAAGAGTCTATACTTTCCTTGGTGCCAAACCAACCCGATTTTATTTTTATATACGAATCCCGTTTTATGTGTTTTTGAGCGATATCTTTAAGTTTGGTTTCAAAACTTTTTAAATTGATTTCGGTGTCTTTATTATATAATTTTGAGGCTTTAATGACTTCGAGTTTCTGAGAATGGCTATAGTTGTTAGTATACAGATTGCCTAAAAGTTCGGTATGGTAGTCGTTGTTTTTTGGAAGCGATTGAATCACACTGTCAATAAAGGCCTGATTAAGTTCTGGAATACTACTTTTTTCAATATCAATCTCCTGTTTCTGCATTTTTGTATTGAAAGACGTTCTGGAAAACAGCGTATTTTTGGAAAAATCTGTACTATAATTTTGTAGCAGGTTATCTTTTACTTTATCAATGATTTCTTCTGCAGTGTAATGTTTGTTGGAAACCAGCACTTCATCTAATTCAATAGATTTAGGGTGAAGCAAAACAATGCTGTCTTTAAATGTTTTTACCGGAATAATTTTGCTTTCGTAACCTAAACACTGAATAGTTAAATCGATTTGGTCTGTACTGTTTAGATTAATTTGGAATTCACCATATTCATTACTTATCACTCCAAAATTGTTGGTAGTTGAAATGGTTGCAAATGGAATGGGGCTTTTTGAAATAGAATCTAAAATAGTGGCTTTAATAGTTTCCTGGGCAGATATAGAAAAATGAAGCCATAAAAAGCAAAAAAAGAAGGTGTAGGTGAGTTTCATAGTATTGCTGTTTACTATAAAAATAGACGATTCACCGTTTATAATGTAATAATCGGTTGATTATTTTTTATTTAGGGGGTACAATTCCTGATTTAAAAAATCTTTTGGGAAGTCTTCGTCACCTTCAAAACCCAATTCAATATCCCGACCGTTGTATGGTATATGAGCCGTTTTAAACAGGTAATCCCAAATGCTTAAAGTGATACCGTAGTTAATGCCATATTTGGCTTGTTTAGGTAAATCTTTAACATGATGCCAGATGTGCATTTTCGGATTGTTTAAAATGTATTTTAATGGGCCGTAGTTCCAACCCAGATTGGCATGATTTAAATGCCCTATGGTAATATTGAAAAAGTGGATGATAGCTACATCCTGAGCGTCGAAACCACCAATAATTGCCATAGGGATATAAAGTAGTGATTTATAAACTACAGGTTCCATCCAGTGGTAGCGTAAATGTGCTGCAAAGCCCATCTCTTTAACAGAGTGATGTACTTTATGGAAATTCCAAAGTAAGGGAACACGATGTAAAAGTCTGTGCGTATTCCACTGAATAAAATCGCCAACAATAAAAAAGATAAATAGGCCTAACACTTTTGGTAGTGCATCAACGTCGAAAAGTTGGAAACTGGAAATGCTTAGACCGAAAACCGAAAGGATATCATTGAAAAATTGAGCCGCAGTATTAGATAAGGCTATAAGGACGATTAAATTCAGAAGGAAAAAATTGAAAAACATATAAAAGGTATCTAACCAGAAATCTTTTCTAACAATAGATTGTTCCTTACGCCAGGGAAAAATAATTTCTAAAAGCCAAACGGCTAATGAAATGAAAATAAGACCATAAAAATAATTGTCCCAGTGGTTAATCGTGATTAGTTCGTGTTTCAGGTAATTCCAGTAACCAGTATAAGACTTTTGTATTATTTCTATATATTTATCCATAGCGACTAAACTAAACGTAAAAATAAGACATTATGAGGACATTAAATAGCCTTTTGGCTGAGTATTCCGAAAGCCATCAAACAGCATACAATAAACGGATTCATTATGTATGCGTACCTGCCATTTTCTTTTCAATTGTTGGTTTGTTGGCTTGTATCCCAATAGGAAATTTGTTTGCAGATTTCAACCCTGAATGGATAAAATCTTATTTGCATTTCGGGACTTTAGGAATTTTATTGGTGATGTTCTATTATTTGAAATTGTCTTTTAAATTGTTTGTTGTCATGCTTCTGTTTTCTGTTTTGGTGCTTTTCGGAATTCAGGTTATAGATGGTTTTGGTATTGCTCCTTTATGGATGATTATGTTAATCATTTTTGCCATAGCATGGGTGTTTCAGTTTATTGGTCACAAGCATGAAGGAAAGAAACCTTCCTTTTTAAAAGATCTTCAGTTTTTATTAATTGGCCCAGCATGGACACTGAGCCATATTTTTAAATTTTAAAACGGAAAATTAACAGCAGCCACCACCATCGTAATGGTAGGTAGATTTACTTATAAAAATGTCATCTCGGTTTAAAGACTCCAGAGCATTGGCTGTTTTGTCGCATATAGCCAAAGGTTGATTTTTTAAGAGAATATGCCCTTTTTTATCATCAAAATAACCGCTGTCACCAAAGTATATAGCAGCTTTTCCTGTAAATACACATGGACCATCTTCAGGCATTGGATCTTTAATAGCTGCCACTTCTATAGATTCAATGTATATAAGTTCGTCGGTTGGGTAATTTTTAGGGTCAAGAATTCGGTAAGGCTTTCTGGCGCGAATTTCAATGGTTCCAAAACCGGCATCAGTAAGCATTTTAATATAATCGTTAATTGGCAGGCTTCCACTTAGACAAAGAGCTCGTAATCTTTCGTCGTTTCGAAGGATGTCGTTCATAGGCTGTTCGCAAGTTGGGTCACTCATAACTAAACGTCCGTGAGGTTTTAACACACGGTACATTTCTGAGATGGCTTTTTTTAAATCTTCAGCTTTAAAAATATTAAAGAGACAATTCTGAGCTGCAACATCAATAGAATTATCTTCAACAGGAAGGCTTAAGGCATCTCCTTTTTTAAGGTCGATAAATTCACTTTTAAACCATGGGTTTATAGTTTCGGCTTCCTTAAAATTTTTTCTTGATGCTTTCAGCATTTCATCTACTACATCAATTCCAATAACACCACCAATCTCACGGTTAAAATAGGAAAACTGTAAAAGTTCCATACCACCACCAACACCCACATAAAGCATTTTAGGGTTGTTGGTTAAATCACGAGCATGAACTGTACTGCCACAACCATAATTCATTTCCTGCATGATCTTCGGAATTTTTAATCCCGGCAGCTCCCAAATGGGGTTAGTGGTGCAACATAAACCAACATCTGGTGTTAGAGCAGCTTCTTTGTAAACATTGTGGGTGGTTTTAAGGTAACTCATTTGGTGTATTAATTTTTAATAAAAGTTAGGTCGGGATGCCCATGTAAAAATAACAGCGAAGTTCATCAAATTTATAATGGATAACATCTTTTTTTTCGGTCACCTCGTAAATACAGGGTCGGGTTTGCAATTTCATGTCATTCATCGAATAACTCAAAGGAAAAGCAATATGAGTTGTTGTGGTGACGTTTTAAATAACCTAAAATTGCTAATTTCGCCAGCCCTAAATTTATTAATATTTAACTGAAAAGTATGAAAAAGATTTTTTTGAGTTTATGTTCAATGGTGTTTGTTTTATCTGCATTTGCCCAAAAATATGGAGGCAGTCCATGGGTTTTTGAAGCAGGAATTAATGCGGTAAATGTCTATTCGGTAGGAGAGGATGCGCCCCAAGGTCCGTTTTTAGATGAGTTCTTTAATGTTAACGATCACTGGAATATTGGATTACCAACTGTTAAGGTTGCCAGATACATAAGTGATGATGTTTTTGTAAGTGTAAGAGCCTCTTTTAATAAATTAAGAAAATGGGGTGAATTTACGGGTGATTCTCGAGTAGAAGTTGATAAATTGACTTATTTAGGCTTCGATGCCATGATCAATACAAATATCAATAACTTGTTTGAGTCTGAAAAAGTAGAGCCTTTTGCTGGTTTAGGTTTAGGATATACCTGGATTCAGGAAGGAGAGTATAATATGCTTTCGGCAGCTAACGGAACTGATGATTTAGTTGGAGCTGCAACTATCAATGCAAGTGTAGGTTTAAAATACTGGTTTTCTGAAACCATTGGTTTAAGTTGGGAAACCACTTACAAGCATTCGTTTGAAGATTATTTAACAAAACACTGGCAACACAGTTTAGGTATTATTTTCAAGATTGAGGATTGTACGTGTTACTAATTTTTAGATATAAAAAAGAAAGGCTTGGTAAAAACCAAGCCTTTCTTTTTTGAGTTATATGTTGAAGTTTATAACGACTTAATAAGATCACGGAACAAGGTAATCATGTTAGGTTCAGCTTTTTTAGCCATTTCAATAATTTCGGTAATGTCAACAGGTTGTAAGTTGTCCGGGTCACACTCATCGGTTAAAACAGAAACAGCAGCTACTTTAAGTTTGAGGTGGTTTGCAACAATAACTTCAGGAGCAGTACTCATTCCCACAGCATCTGCACCAATAATTTTCAGCATACGGTATTCTGCTCTGGTTTCCAATTGCGGTCCCAGAACACTGGCATAAACACCTTCGTGTAAAGTAATGCCATGATTTTTTGCAATGGTTTTAAATTTCGAGTTAATCTCGCTACTGTAAGGGGCACTCATATCTACAAAGCGCTCACCTAAATGTTCAACACCTTTAAAAGCTAATGGCGAATCACCCTGAAGGTTAATATGGTCGTCGAGAAGCATTAATTCACCTTTTTTAAAGTTGGTGTTAATTGCACCAGCAGCATTAGAAACTAATAGGGTATTTATCCCCAATTTTTCCATAATACGAACCGGAAACGTGACGTCGGGTAAACTGTAGCCCTCGTATAGATGGAAGCGCCCTTGCATAACCATAACCTTTTTTCCTTCTAAAACGCCATAAATTAATTTCCCTTTATGAAATTCTACGGTAGCAGTCGGGAAGTTTGGAATGTGGTTATAGCTAACCTCGTGCAAAATTTCAATTTCATTAACAAGCTGACCAAGACCTGTTCCCAGAATAATACCTATTTCAGGATTGTCGAAGCCTTTGCCTTTTAAGTAATCTGTAGTTTCGTTTATTATCTTAATCATTGGGTGTAATACGGTTTTAATTCTTGATAGTCTTCAATATCTTCAAAGGTATCAATATCGTTTAACTCTTTTAACATGTAAACGTTGTTGTTTTGTAAATTTTCTAAAGTATCCTTTAAAACGGTTTCGGTTCCCCAGTTTTTATTCTTGAAAACTTCTGAATTTAAACGTCTCATTCCTAACAGATAGTATCCGCCATCCTTTGCTGGACCAATAACATAATCGCTATTATTTAATTTTTGAAACGCGTCGTTTATAATATCGGCATTTAAATCTAATACATCGCTTCCTACAATAACAATTTTGTGGTAATCTAAGCTGAAAAGTTCGGTGAAAGCGTGTTGCATACGTTCTCCTAAATCGTTGCCGGTTTGTAGTTTCTTTTTAAAAATGTCTGAGTTCCATAAATCATCTTTCATGATGTTTTCAGAATAGAAAACAAATTTGTCGACAGATAATTTTTCAGTGACTGAAGCGGTATGTTTTAGCAGGTGTTTGTAAATGTTAAGAGCCGCTTCGTTACCAATGGTTTTAGCAAGTCGCGTTTTGCATTTGCCTAATTTCGGATTTCGGGTAAAAATAATTAAAGCCTTTTTCGATGTTGGAAAATGAAAATCAAACGTCATGTCGTTATCATCATCTTGTCCTTTTTTGTTTAAAAATGCCATGTTTTTGTGAATTAAGCGACAGTGCCCTGGCAACTGCTTCCAGCGCCAGCCGTACAACCGTAACAATGTTGAGAAATAACAATGTCGCGCCCTTCTAATAAGTTTTCGTTGTATTCTGAAATGTGTTTAGCTATACTATTTACAGGAAGTTCCAGCATTTGATTGAAATCGCAATCGTATAAATAACCATCCCAACTTACTGAAATCGTGTTGGTGCACATCACATTTTTAACTGCATTCGGATTAAAAGCCTCAACCAAAGCATACATATAATCTTCATAATTTTCAGAAGCAATTAAATAATCTAAAAACCGACTAATTGGTAAATTGGTTAAGGCAAATAGGTTGTGAAAATGAATGCCAAAGTCATCAAACAGCGCTTTTTTAAAATCTTTCTCCATTGCCATTTGATTTCCTGGTAAAAAAGCACCTGATGGATTATAAACTAAATCTAATTTTAGGTTGCTGTCTGGTATGCCGTAACCAACATCATTCAGCATTTTTAAGGCTTTAAGTGAAGCATCAAAAACGCCATCGCCACGTTGCTTATCGGTTTTGCCTTTAGTCCAGTGTGGCATAGAACTTACCACATGAACATTATGGTTTTTAAAAAATTCTGGTAAATCGTGATGTTTTTTGTTGGCTGTAATGATGGTAAGATTCGATCGAACAATAAAATCTTTTATACCAGCCTTTGAAGCTTCATCTACAAACCATCGAAAATGAGGATTCATTTCTGGAGCTCCACCAGTTAAATCCAGCGTATGAGCACCAGTGTTTTTAATCACCTCCAAACATTGTAGCATCGTATCCTTACTCATAATTTCTTTGCGGTCTGGGCCGGCATCAACATGGCAATGGTTACACGTTTGATTGCACATGTAACCTACGTTTATTTGTAAAATTTCAAGCTTTTTAGCTTTTATAGGAAACTGATTGGTTTCTGAAATTTTAGCTTTAAAGGTTGGTAATTCGCCTTGTTGGAAAATACCATTAGATAGGATTTCAACCTGCCTTTTTGCGTTAGCCAAGTCACTTTCTCGCTTGTGAAGGGATTTAATCATAAATACTAAGTTCTTTTACGATTTAAGAAAAAAAGTAAGTTGTATTACATATCTAATTTATTCACTTTGTTCATCATTTGAACGCCGTGTACTAATGAAGCACCACCACGAATAGCAGCGGCCACGTGTAGAGCTTCCATCATTTCTTCTTTGGTAATTCCACGCTGTAAACCGTCACCGGTATAAGCATCAATGCAATAAGGGCACTGAATAGTATGAGAAACGGCTAAGGCGATTAACGATTTTTCACGTTCGGTTAAAGCGCCTTCTTCAAAGACTTTTCCGTAGTACTCGAAAAATTTAGCACCAAGTTCTTCATTCCATTCCGATATTTTTCCGAATTTCTTTAAATCGGCTGGGTCGTAATATGTTTTTTGCATGATTCTTTTTTGTTTAAAGATAGAAATCTACAGTTTTAAAGTCGAAAGGTTTTAAAATTCTTAACAAAAAAAGTCCATTATTCACAATGGAAATAACGGACTTAAAAACATTTCGGTTTTTTGATCTAGAAATTGAAAAGTAGAACTTAATTTTTTGTAATACTTCTTGAGATAACAATTTTTTGAATCTCAGAAGTGCCTTCGTAAATCTGAGTAATTTTAGCGTCACGCATTAAGCGTTCTACATGATAATCTTTTACGAAACCATTACCTCCAAATATCTGAACGGCTTCTGTAGTATGCTGCATGGCGGTTTTTGAGGCCTGTAATTTAGCCACAGCACTAGAAACGTCGTAATTAGCACCCTGGTCCTTATCCCAGGCAGCGCGCATGACTAAGTAACGAGCAGCTTCAATATCAGAATACATATCGGCTAATTTAAAAGCAATAGCTTGATGGTTGCAAATTTCGGTACCAAAAGCTTTACGTTCTTTTGAATATTTTAAAGCCAATTCGTAAGCGCCAGAAGCGATTCCTAAAGCTTGAGCAGCTATTCCAATACGGCCGCCAGAAAGCGTTTTCATAGCGAAACGAAATCCAGAACCATCATCGCCAATGCGATTTTCTTTAGGTACTTTCACATCGTTAAACTGAAGGGTGTGCGTATCGCTTCCACGGATGCCTAGTTTGTTTTCTTTCGGTCCAATATGGAAGCCTTCCATGCCTTTTTCAACAATAAAGACGTTAATGCCATGAGAACCTTTGTCTCTGTCGGTTTGTGCAATAACCAGATAAACATCGGCGCGCCCACCATTGGTAATCCAGTTTTTTGTTCCGTTTAAAATATAGTGGTCGCCTTTATCTATAGCTGTTGTTTTTTGAGAGGTTGCATCACTTCCGGCTTCAGGTTCACTTAAACAAAAAGCACCAACGAATTCGCCGGTGGCCAGTTTTGTTAAATATTTTTGTTTTTGTTCTTCCGTACCATAGGCTTCTAAACCATAGCAAACTAAAGAATTATTAACCGAAACAATAACCGAAGCCGAAGCGTCAATTTTAGAAAGCTCTTCCATAATAAGAACATATGAAATGGTATCCATACCACTGCCACCGTATTTCGGGTCTACCATGATACCTAAAAATCCAAGGTCGCCCATTTTTTTAACGAGTTCATCAGGAAAGTGTTGTTTTTCATCACGTTCAATAACACCGGGCAGCAATTCGTTTTGAGCAAAATCGCGTGCTGCATCACGTATCATTTTATGTTCTTCGGAAAGATTAAAATTCATAATTCTTAGTTATTTTGTTTATTTGGTAAAAAATATACACAAATATAGCTTTTTAATGATAATTTATTAAAAACCATTCTTATTTTTGTTGGGTATGGCAAAAAATAAATTTAAGGTAATAGGTGTGATGTCGGGAACATCGTTAGATGGTATCGATTTGGTTTATGTAATTTTTGAAAAAGGAAAGCAATGGCAGTTCGATATTGTTTATAGTGAAACTGTTGCGTATCCTAAATTTTGGGTGGAGCAATTGAGAGGTTTGGTTGCCAATACTTTTGAAGAATTAAAAGTTATAGATGTCGCGTATACCAAATATCTTGCAGGTGTAATAGCTGCCTTTATTGAAAAGTATAATTTAAATGATATTGATGCGGTGTGTTCGCACGGGCATACGGCGTTACATCAGCCGGAAAAGAAGTTAACTTACCAAATTGGAAATTTACAGATGCTTGCTGAGGTTTTAGGGCAAAAGGTCGTTTGTGATTTTAGAGTTCAGGATGTAGAATATGGAGGGCAAGGAGCGCCTTTGGTCCCGATAGGGGATAAGCTATTGTTTTCTGATTACGATTTCTGTTTGAACTTGGGTGGTTTCGCCAATATCTCAACAGATGAAAACGATAAGCGTATTGCTTACGACATCTGTCCGGTAAATATTGTTTTGAATCACTATGTAAAGCAATTAGGATTTGATTATGATGATTCTGGTACTATCGCAGCTTCGGGATCTGTCAATGCAGAATTGTTAGATAAGTTGAATGCTTTAGGATTTTATAAGGAAGCATACCCTAAAAGCCTGGGCTTAGAATGGGTGAAAGTAAATATTTTTCCTTTAATCGATGCTTTTCAACTTGAAATTAAAGATATTCTATCCACGTTTGTTGAACATATTGCCATACAGTTGGCAGCTGAAATTAATAAAAAGGAACTGGCTTCGGTGTATGTTACAGGAGGTGGCGTTTACAATGTCTATTTAATAGAAAGACTAAAGCATTATACAAATAATACTATTTTAATACCTGAAAATGCCATAGTGGAATTTAAAGAAGCTTTAATTTTTGGGTTCTTGGGAGTACTTAAACTTCGTAATGAAAATAACTGTCTTCAAAGTGTAACCGGAGCAAATAGAGACCATAGTTCCGGCAAAATCTACCTTCCTGAAAAATAATCTAAAATTAATCTGTTAGGATTTTTAGTTTTATATATTTGTGGATTAATAATTTTAAACTGTTTAAAAATGACTCAATTATAGCTACGCTTTAGTTTATTATCCATGGAATATATATCAATCAAAACTTAGCTAAAACGAATCAATTTTTAAATATCAACAATGAAAGAATTATTAAAAAAATACGAAAATAAAACTCCCGAAATTATATTCAACTGGAAAGATTCAGAAACCGAAGCCGAAGGCTGGGTAGTGATTAATTCGCTGCGTGGTGGTGCTGCCGGTGGAGGAACCAGAATGCGATTAGGCCTTGACGTAAACGAGGTTTTGTCTTTGGCAAAAACCATGGAAATTAAGTTTACAGTGTCTGGTCCGGCAATTGGAGGTGCAAAGTCTGGAATAAATTTCGATCCTAAAGATCCTAGAAAAAAAGGTGTTTTAGAGCGTTGGTATAAAGTCGTATCCCCGTTACTTAAAAGTTACTATGGTACGGGAGGCGATTTAAATGTAGACGAGATCCATGAAGTAATCCCAATTACCGAAGAAAGTGGCGTTTGGCACCCGCAGGAAGGTGTTTTTAACGGACATTTTAAACCAACCGAAGCTGATAAAATTAATCGAATAGGTCAGTTAAGGCAGGGAGTGATTAAAGTGATTGAAAATCCACAGTATTCACCAGACGTTTTAAGGAAATATACTGTTGCAGATATGATTACAGGCTTTGGAGTTGCTGAAGCTGTAAGACATTACTACAATATTTACGGCGGAGAGGTACAGGGTAAACGTGCTGTAATTCAAGGGTTTGGTAATGTTGGGGCTGCTGCTGCATATTATTTAGCTCAAATGGGTGCAAAAGTGGTTGGAATTATCGATATTGCAGGCGGTTTAATTAATGAGGAAGGATTTACGTTTGAGGAGATTAAGGCCTTATTTCTTGCGAAAAGGGGCAACACTTTAGAGAGCGATAATTTAATTCCTTTTGAGGAAATCAACGATAAAATTTGGGGTATTCAAGCCGAAATTTTCGCGCCATGTGCTGCATCTCGATTAATAACAGAAAGTCAGATTAATCAATTAATAGATAGTGGTCTTGAAGTGGTGTCGTGCGGTGCTAATGTGCCGTTTGCTGACAAGGAAATTTTCTTTGGACCAATTATGGAACATACCGATAATAAGGTGAGTTTAATTCCCGATTTTATTTCAAACTGTGGTATGGCACGTGTATTTGCATATTTTATGGAGCGCCGTGTACAAATGACAGATGATGCGATATTTAATGATACATCAAATAAAATTAAAGAAGCAATAGAAAACGTATATAGTAAAAACAAAGATAAAACCGGTGTGAGTGCCACGGCATATGAAATCGCACTCAGCCAACTTGTGTAATTTTTAAATTTTTTATGGAAACAGCGATTATTTTAGTATTTGTATTAGGCTATTTGGCCATTACTCTTGAACATAACTTAAAAATAGATAAACTTATCCCGGCATTAGTAATGATGGCTATTTGTTGGGCTTTAATATCTTTAGGTTTAGATAGCTTTCCAAATTGGTTCGATTCTGCCAAACATGCCTTGTTAGATGGTTTTGGCGATTTTGGTCATGATGAGAAGCTTCACCTAATGGAAGAAACTTTATTACATCATTTAGGTAAAACAGCAGAAATCTTAGTATTCCTTTTAGGTGCTATGACTATTGTTGAAATTATTGATTATTTCGATGGTTTTTCAACAATTAAAAGCTTTGTTAAGACAAAGAAAAAGAGTAAAATTTTATGGATTTTCTCAATTTTAGCTTTCGTATTATCTGCAATCATCGATAACTTAACAGCAACAATTGTTTTAATTTCAATTCTTCAGAAAATAGTTAAAGAAAGAGATATTCGTATTTGGTATGCAGGTTTAATTATTATTGCAGCTAATGCAGGTGGGGCTTGGTCTCCAATTGGAGATGTTACTACAACCATGTTATGGATTGGTAAAAAAGTATCTTCAGATCATTTATTTGTTTATCTTTTTATTCCATCATTTTTATGTATGGCAGTGCCTTCTTTTATCGCGTCATTCCTGCCAGTATTTAAAGGTAATTTAGAAATAGAAGAGGATGAAGACGATAAACCAAAGTCGAAGTATAGTGCAACGATGTTATATTTAGGTTTAGGTGCTATTGTGTTTGTGCCTGTATTTAAAATGGTAACGCATTTACCTCCATACGTAGGTATGATGTTATCTTTAGGAGTAGTAGCTGTTTTTGCTGAAATATACAGCAGTTCAAAATTCAGTATGACTGAGTTTGGAGCCGAGGAGAGTGATGCACATGCACACCATAGTCCGGTTCACCATTCATTATCAAAAATTGAGTTGCCTAGTATTTTATTCTTCTTAGGTATTTTAATGGCTGTTGCAGCTTTAGAATCTTTGGGGATTTTATTCAATTTCGCAGGTGCATTACAAGATACCATGCCAATGTTAGGAACTGAAATTCACGTAGGTGAAGGCGTTTCAGATTTAGTGGTGTTATTATTAGGAGTAGGCTCTGCAGTAATTGACAACGTGCCTTTAGTTGCAGCGTCTTTAGGGATGTTCCATGAACCAATGGATAACGAATTATGGCACTTTATAGCTTATGCTGCTGGAACTGGAGGGAGTATGTTGATTATTGGATCGGCGGCTGGAGTTGTAGCCATGGGAATGGAAAAAATTGACTTTTTCTGGTACTTTAAAAAGATTTCTTGGTTAGCTTTGGTAGGGTTCTTAGTAGGTGCAGCTGCATTTATGGTAACCAGAACATTGTTCTAACATACTTTTATTAGAAAACCAACGTTATACAATTGCCCAAAAACTTAATTATATGCTTAACACTTTATTACAAAACACTCAAGAAGGCGCCGAGTTATTAACCGACGAGGTACCTGTTGAAAAAACACTCTCTATTATTGAGCTTATCAGTAGTGGAGGTGTTGCTGGTCAAGTAATTATTCTACTTTTGTTTGTGTTGCTTGTTGCAGCGATTTACATTTATTTCGAGCGTTTGTTTGCCATTAAGGCTGCCGCTAAAATAGATGCAAATTTTATGAATCAAATTAAGGACCATGTAACGCATGGTAAAATTGATTCAGCACAACTGTTATGCGCTCAGGCCAACTCGCCGGTATCAAGATTAATCAATAAAGGAATTTCAAGAATTGGAAAACCACTTGCCGACATTAATACAGCTATTGAAAACGCTGGTCGATTAGAGGTATACAGTTTAGAGAAAAACGTAAGTGTGCTTGCTACGATTTCAGGAGCAGCACCAATGATTGGTTTCTTAGGAACGGTTATTGGTATGATCTTATCTATCTTCGAGATTGCTAACTCAGGTGGTCAAATCGATATTAAACTGTTAGCTGATGGTTTATATACAGCGATGACAACTACGGTAGCAGGTTTAATTGTTGGTATTGTCGCTTATATGGCTTACAATCACCTGGTAGTTAAAACGGACAAAGTGGTGTACCAGATGGAAGCACACTCGGTAGAGTTTTTAGATCATTTAAATGAGCCTATTTAATGAATTTAAAAGGAAGAAATAAAGTTACGCCAGAGTTCAGTATGGCATCAATGACAGATATTGTATTCCTGTTATTGATATTTTTCATGTTGGCCTCTACTTTAGTAACAACTAATGCTATTGATATTTTATTACCAAAAGCGAGTGGTAAAACGGAGAATAAAAAATCAATTGCTGTTAGTATCAAGAAAGATTTAACCTATTATATAGACCAAAAACGTGTTGGTGAAAGTGTTTTGGAAAACGAATTGTTAGCCTTACTGTCTTCAGAAGAAAAACCAACCATTGTTTTAAGAGCTGAGAAATCGGTTCCTGTGGAAAATGTAGTAAAGGTTATGGATATTGCTAATAGAAACAAGTTTAAAGTTATTCTGGCGGTAAGACCAAATAACTAAGGTTTCTAAAACTCGATAACACTTAATTATCGAGGTGACTTATAAAAGAAATGTCTATGGTTTGTAGACTTTAAAATCATGGACATTTCTTCTTTTTAATACATTAAAAAAAGATATTAAAATTAACTGATGAAATATTTCGAAACCAAGCACGAAAAAGATTCAGCAAAGTTAACAGTTTTAATTACTGTTATCCTTTTGTTATTGTTGTTTGTTGTAGGAGCTCCTTATATGGATCCGCCTGAGGAATATGGTGTTGCAGTTAATTTTGGAACTACCGATTTCGGTTCAGGAACGGTTCAACCTTTAAAACCGATAAAATCTGAACCTAATGAAATCAATCGTCCAACCGAACCTGAAGTTACTAAAACAGAACCCACAAAAGCCGCTGTGGCAAAAGAAGAAGTTTTAACGGCTGATAATGCTGAAGAAATAGCTATCAAGAAGCAAAAGGAAGCAGAAGCTAAGGCGCAAGCTGAAGCCGATGCCAAAGCAAAAGCAGAAGCAGAGCGTGTTGCAAAGGCAAAGCGTGAGCAGGAAGAAAAGAAGAGAAAGCTCGATGCGTTAATAGGTGGGGTTAGTAAATCTGAAGGAACAGCAACAGGAGGAGAAGGAGACGACAATAAAGCAGGCGATAAAGGTCAGCTTGATGGCGATCCGTATGCTCCAAGTTATTTTGGATCTGGAGGATCAGGAAGTGGTGGTGTAGGCTACGGGTTAAATGGAAGAGGAAAAGCTAGTTTTAAAACTTACACACAAGATTGTAATGAATCTGGCATGGTTATCGTTGAAATTGTTGTTAACCAAAATGGTAATGTTATTGAAGCTAAACCAGGAGCGAGAGGAACTACTAATACCGCAGCTTGTTTACTGGAACCAGCAAGAAAAATTGCCTTATCTCATAAATGGCAAGCAGACTCTAATGCGCCTACAAGGCAAATAGGGTATGTAAAAGTAAACTTCAAATTAGGTCAGTAATATCATGACATATCAAGATACAATCAATTGGATGTTTACCCAACTACCAATGTATCAGCGCCAGGGCCAATCGGCTTTTAAAAAGGACTTATCGAATACCATTAAACTGGTTGAAAAGTTAAATCATCCGGAACGCAATTTTAAATCTATTCATGTGGCTGGGACCAACGGAAAAGGTTCTACAAGTCATATGCTGGCATCCATTTTACAGGAAGCAGGCTATAAAGTTGGCTTGTACACATCTCCGCATTTAAAGGACTTTAGAGAGCGTATTAAAATTAATGGTAACGTGGTTGGCGAATCATTTGTTATTGATTTTATTGAAGAAAACAAACCATTTTTAGAAAGCAATCAGTTGTCCTTTTTTGAAATGACTGTTGGTATGGCTTTCGATTATTTTTCGAAGGAGCAGGTAGACATTGCGGTCGTTGAAGTGGGTATGGGTGGACGATTAGATTCTACTAATGTCGTTACTCCGGAAGTTTCGGTGATTACCAATATAGGTTTAGATCATACACAGTTTTTGGGAAACACACTTGATGCCATTGCTTTCGAAAAAGGAGGGATAATAAAGCCGCATGTTCCTGTAGTAATAGGAGAAAAGCAAAAGGAGACTACAGCTGTTTTTGTAATGTTAGCTCAGGAAAATCAATCTGAAATTATATTTGCAGATCAACAACCGTCAAAAACATACGTTTCAGATTTAATTGGAGATTACCAGTCGAAGAACATAGTAACTGTTCAGCAAGCTATAAAACAATTACAATTAAAGGGTTTTAATATTTCAGAAACACACATTACTGAAGGATTTAAACATGTTGTTGATAATACGGGCCTATTAGGGCGTTGGCAAACCTTGCGAACAGAACCTAAAGTCGTTTGTGATACCGGGCATAATCGAGACGGACTTACTTACGTGATGAAACAACTATCAAAAGAAACTTTTGATACCTTGCATATTGTTTTTGGAGTGGTAAATGATAAAGATATTAGTTCCATTATCGATTTACTACCCAAAAAAGCGGAGTATTATTTTTGTAAACCAGATATTCCTCGTGGTTTAGATGCCGAAGTTTTAATGAACACTTTCGCTCAGCATAATTTGAGAGGTCATGCATATGGTTCTGTTAATGAAGCGTATAAGTCGGCTTTAAAAAAAGCCGGAGAAAACGATTTTGTTTTTATTGGGGGAAGCACTTTTGTTGTTGCCGAAATAATTTAAATTTTTACAAAAAATGTTTTTGTAGAATCAAAAACTAGCTTATATTTGCACACCTAATTGAAGGGCGCGTAGCTCAGTTGGTTCAGAGCACTTGGTTTACACCCAAGGGGTCAGGGGTTCGAATCCCTTCGCGCCCACAAAAGTTCAAAATACCTGATATAAGAATCAGGTTTTTTAATGACATATTGTGAGGCTAATTTCAATTGAAAATTTACTCAAACCCGAAAATATTCGGGCGCGTAGCTCAGTTGGTTCAGAGCACTTGGTTTACACCCAAGGGGTCAGGGGTTCGAATCCCTTCGCGCCCACAAAAGTTTAAAGCTTAAATAATAATTAAGTTTTAATGACATATTGAAAGATTAATTTCAGCTAGAAATTATCTAAAAACCCGAAAATATTCGGGCGCGTAGCTCAGTTGGTTCAGAGCACTTGGTTTACACCCAAGGGGTCAGGGGTTCGAATCCCTTCGCGCCCACAGAAAAATCCTAAAGTATATTATACTTTAGGATTTTTTATTTTATACCATTTTTTATTTGTAGTAGGCTTTTATCTTACCATTCAGCATATTTTTAATACATTTAGAATAACACATAAATTGCTATTATGGATTTAAATGAAATTAAAGGGGTTTACAAAGAAGTGTTCCGGTGTTACGAACATCCTTCTTTAGAAGAGCATATTCAAAAAATTATAGAGTTAGATGAGTATCTTCCTTATAGTTCTACATTTTTCTGTATTACCAATACTCGAGATCTTACTTTTGAATATGTTAGTAAGAATATGACTGCTTGTTTAGGATTGGATAAAAATTTATTCGATTCTCAAGGTATGCGGTATTTTTGGGCGAGAATGCATCCAGATGATGTTGAGCAATGGCTTCAGGCGTTAAATGAGTTAATGAAATTTACATTAAGTGAAATAGCTTTGGAAGATAGAAGTAAGATGAGTTATACCTGGAACTATCGTTTAATGAACGGAGATGGTATTTATATGAATATAGTGCAAAATACCACGCCTATTGAGTTTGATCTTGCTAATAAGCCTATAATTGGTTTAGCGCATTATACTGTATTGGCTCCGGAAATTAAAATGAGTATATGTGCTACGGCTAAGAAATTGAATGATAAAAATGAGTATGAAACGGTATACTTTAACAACTTTTCTCAAAAGTTATTAACAGATGCAGTAAGTAATCGAGAACGAGATATTATTAGATTATTGGTACTGAATTATTCCAGTAAAGAAATAGCAGAGAAGTTAAATATAAGTTCCAATACAGTTGATACTCACCGTCGTAATATTTTGAAAAAATTCAATATTTCTTCCACAGGAGAGCTCATCGGAATTATAAAAATGAATAATAATATCATTTAAAAGTCATTTTTAACACAGTTCCTAGTTGAAAATACTCAAATTGAGTATTGTTCTACAATCGATAAAATGCAATCTTTGCTAAGCTATTAATTAATTCTTAGGGAGAGTTAAGTAAATACGTGCCTGTTATATTTATATATTTCAGGCACTTTTTATATCTGATTATAATAAGTCTAGTATTCTTTCCATAGCCATACCTCTTGAGCCTTTTATTAAAAGCGTACTGTTGTATAAATCTGAAATGTTCATTTTAGATTTAAAGTCTTCAAAGGATTGGAATTTTAACAGGTTTTCAACAGTGGTTTCAGTGTTAAAGAAATTTTCTCCAATAACAATTACCTTGTCAATGTTAAGAGATGTTGATAACTTAACAATGTTTTGATGTTCTTCTTTAGCTTGCTGGCCAAGTTCAAACATATCTCCAATAATGGCTATTTTATTAGTATCCTTTAGTTTATCAAAATTGGAAAGTGCTGCTAGCATACTTGTTGGATTTGCATTGTATGCATCCAGTATGATTTTACAGGTACCTTTGTTAATAACCTGTGAACGATTATTGGTTGGAGAGTAGTTTTCAATTGCAGATTTTATATTATTATCTTCAACTTCAAAGTAATTTGCAATGGTGATTGCGGCTGCAATATTATTGAAGTTATAAGCACCTATTAGCTGACTTTGTATGGTTAAACTGTTATAAGTAAGCTTAACATTGGGCTGTGCTTCAATAAAATTGATAATAACATTGAATTCGTTCGTGTCTCCAAAAACGATTCTGTTAGTATTTGCTGTTTTTTCTAGCTGAATAGAGTCATTACCGTTAACAAATATGGTTTTGTTGTTTGAAATGAGATAGTCGTACATTTCACTTTTTCCTTTAATGACACCTTCTACACTGCCAAAACCTTCTAAATGGGCTTTTCCGAAGTTGGTGATATAGCCATAATCGGGTTGGGCAATAGCACAAAGCATTTCAATTTCTTTTAAATGATTTGCTCCCATTTCAACAATGCCTATTTCGGTTTCTTTATTCATGGATAAAAGCGTTAATGGCACTCCAATATGATTGTTTAAATTACCAATTGTTGCTGTTGTTTTAAATTTTTTAGACAGCGTTGCGTTAATTAATTCTTTAGTTGTGGTCTTGCCATTGCTACCTGTTAAAGCGATGATAGGAAGTTTTAAATAATTTCTATGATATGTTGCTAAGTTTTGCAGGGTTTCAAGAACATTATCAACAAGGATGGTGTGTGTAGATGTGTTGAATGCTTTGTCATCTATAACACAATATTTAGCTCCATTTTTTAGTGCTTGTTCCGTGTAAGTATTACCATTGAAGTTTTCACCTTTTAAAGCAAAAAACATGTCGTCATGTTCAATTTTGCGGGTGTCGGTACTTACTTTGTGACATTCTAAGAAAAGACTGTGTAATTGTTCTATTTTCAATGGATAAATTGTTTTTTTAATTGAAAATTAAAAGTATTAAAAAAGTCCTAACTGTGGGTTAGGACTTTTAATATTATTTCAACAAGTTGTTTAACTAGTTTTTAGTTTTGAATTTTTGTTGAGATTTTGAACCTACTCTCGACATAGCACATCTAAACCCGATGTAATCTGTTGCCATATCTTGCGGGTAGTAACGACGTTGAGAAGGGTCTAACCAGTATTCTCTGTCTTTCCAAGAACCTCCTTTGTAAACTCTAACTTCGTCATTAATTAAAGAGGTTCTGTTATTAGATTTATCGTATTCTCTAACAATATTACCTAATGAATCTCTTGTTACAACGTTTTTAGGAGAGTTGTACATTTTTCTAGTAAGTGCATCTGCATTTTCTTCACCCTCTTCGTCATTAAAGCTTTCGAAATAGCGAGAAGATCTTCTGTCACCATCGCGATAGTTTACTTGATTACTCTTATCGAAGTTAGTACGTAAATAGGTCTCATTTTCGTCAACAGGAACTTGTAAAATTTCACCCGGAAGGTTTCTTGCAATAATTTTTCCGTTAGAAAGTGTATCGTAAACAATATCTTCAGGAGTAACTACTTTTACAGTACCATCATCGTTTAATGCGTTTTTAGTATAAACGTTACCACGGTAGTAGTTAAAATCGTTGAATTCATCATCAACAATAGGACGGTAAACATCGGCAACCCATTCTGCTACGTTACCAGCCATATCGTATAAACCGTAATCGTTAGGCTCGTATGATTTTACAGCGTTTGTAATATCTGCACGGTCATCAGACCATCCTGCGATTCCACCGTAATCACCTTTTCCTTGTTTAAAGTTAGCTAACTGATCACCACGGTATTTACGTTTTCCGTTACGTGTGTATTGTCCATCCCATGGATATTTTTTACGCCCACGGTATAAGTTATAACTTCTAATTTCACTTAAACCTAAAGCAGCATATTCCCACTCTGTTTCGGTAGGGAGTCTGTACTTCGGTGTAATAAGTCCGGTTTCTCTTGTTGCATAGATGTTAGTTTCATTGCCTTCAGCATCCGTTCTGGCGTATCTATTTCTTCCTTGATTAGGGTTGATTACTTCTTCATTACCACCATACGTTAAAGTAGGAGAATTGATGTAAGTATCTGTATTAAACGTGGCATCAGCACCAACATCGGTAATTTTAGCATCACGTTTTAAGTAACCAGCTTGTTCTAAGTTGTATTCGTTAACACGATCTGTTCGCCAGTTAGCGAACTCAACAGCTTGAATCCAGCTAACACCAACTACAGGATACTCACCATAAGCTGGGTGACGCAAGTAGTTGTCTGTCATAACTTCGTTATACCCTAAACGGTTTCTCCAAACTAAGGTGTCTGGTAAAGCTCCGTGATAAATGGCTCTGAAGTTTTCATCTGAAGGTGGATAAACGCGTTTAATCCAATCTAAATACTCCATATACATGGCATTAGTAACCTCAGTTTCATCCATATAGAACGATTGAACGTGTTGCTGGTTTGGCGTATTGTTCCAATCGTGCATTACGTCGTCCTGTACTCGTCCTTTGGTAAAGGTACCTCCTTCAATAAAAACTAAACCAGGAGAAGTTTCCTGCTCTTTAAAGTCTGTATTGTATTGAAAACCTCCTTCACGTGAGTTGATTTGCCATCCCGTAGCTCTAGAAGTGTTCTTCGAGCTCGATGATTTTTTACAACTAGTTATGGTCGCGGTTAGGGCTAAAACTAGTAAAACCTTGAATGCTACTACTTTTTTCATATTCATACGTTTAAGTAAGCTAATAATATTTTTGGTGATGCAATATAAGAATTAAACCTAACAATGCAAGCTCTTTTTTACATTTTACCCAAAAAAATGTGCATTTCAACCTATTTTTTGGTTCTTACATCGATGTTTTTGAGGTTTTTCGATCTTATTTTGTGTTTTATTAACGTGTGTATTGCTAAATTATTATTGTATTTTTGAATCAGTTTTTAAAATTGTAGGCTATAGTCATACTATATAAGGGTTATTCACGTTATTTTTAGCAATGAAAGAGAAAATTTTACTCGTCTTATTATTTATATGTGTTTTTGCTTTTGGGCAACAAAAACAGTTTACCATTACATGGGAATCTTCTAAAAAGATTTCCAGTGATACCTATTCTATAGAACTTCCTGGTTTTAACGATGAAAATTTTAGTTATGATTTTTCAGAAGGGTTACAGTTTGTTTCGCAGTGGGTTACTTCTGGAGTAGTTAATGAATCTTCTGTTGCTGTTAGTAATGTGGTATATGCTTCAATTTCAAAACAGGAATTCAAAGATTTAGATGAGTCAACTATTCCATCAAAATTAAAATTTAGTTTAAAAAATGCCATAGCTCGAGATAAACGTTATGTGCTTTTTCAAATATCACCTATAATAAAGGATACAAACGGAACCTATAAAAAGGTTATGTCTTTTCAAATTAATTATACACTTGGAGGCAGTACTTCGAGAACTAATGTGTCTAGTAAGACTTATGCAACTAAAGCCAGAACTAATTCGGTGCTTAGTAGTGGAGAATGGTATAAGTTTTATGTTGATACAACAGGGGTGTTTAAACTGTCGAAAAGTTTTTTGCAACGCTTGGGGGTAAATGTTAATAGTGTCGATCCAAGAACAATAAAGTTATATGGTAATGGAGGACGAATGATTCCGTATTCTAATGCAGAACCTTATCCTTTCGATGTTCAGGAGAATGCCATAAAGTTTGTAGGGGAAGAAGATGGCGTGTTTGATAGTAACGATTATATCTTGTTTTATGCTCAAGGACCTCGAATGTATAATTCTGAAAGTAATACCAATATTAATTGTTATACCGATAAGACTTATTATTATATAAATGTAAGTTCTGGCTCAGGAAAGCGCATTCAGCCTTTTACCCAACCAACAGGAACCGTCGATATGGTTATTAATACCTATCAGGATTATAAATTCTATGAAAAGGACGAACATAATATTGCATTTTTAGGGCGTCGTTGGTTTGGTGATCGTTTTGACGTGGATAATAGTAAAACGTATTCGTTTGAATTTCCTGATTTAGTAACGACCGAGCCGGTAACTTTAAAAGTTTATGTTGCGGCAACATCAGGTTCTATGAGTTCTATGGCACTTACAGTGAATGGATCTCTTATCACTACTATGAATTTAAGTGGAGCAAGTTCACCGACTTTAGCAAGTGGTGCATCATATTTTAATGATATTACGGTGAATTCTTCTACCTTAAATGTGGGGCTTAATTATAATAATCAAGGCAACCCAAGTGCTGTTGGGTATTTAGATTATATTTCTGTTGAAGCAACTCGAGCACTTAAATTCTATAATAAACAGTTTCAATTTAAAAACGATGTGGTAGCATCAGCTTCGGGAATTGGAGAATATCAAATTAGTGATGCTTCCGGGATTTCAGAAATTTGGGATGTGACCGATATATTTAATGTGTTAAACTATGAGCATGCTGAACAAGCATCTACATTAAGGTTTACTGCAACATTAGGTGAATTAAAAAACTATGTAGCTGTAACAACAAGTGACTTTTATGAGCCTAAATATGACACAAATACAACAGTAAGTAACCAGAATATTAAAGGAACTGTTTTTCGAAATAGTCTAGGAGAACTGCAGGATGTAGATTATATTATTGTTTCACCAAATAATATGTTAAGTCAGGCTAATCGGCTAGCTCAGATAAATGCAAATCAATATGGTTTGAATGTTAAAGTCTTTGGTTTAGATGAAATTTATAATGAATTCAGTACAGGGAATCCGGATATAGGGGCTATAAGAAATCTGGTGAAGTATGTTTACGATAACCCTGTTAATCCTGGAGGTGAAATAAAATACCTGTGTTTATTTGGAGATGGCTCTTTCGATTATAAAGATAGAATTCCTAATAATACGAATATTGTACCATCATGGCATTCCTATAATAGTTTCAACTTGACTAATTCGTATATCTCAGATGATTTTTATGGGATGATGAATGAAAATGAGGGAACGATGTTAACAAGTGATAAACTTGATATTGCAGTTGGAAGGATTATTGCCGATAACCCTCAACAAGCGAAAGAACTTGTTGATAAAATAGAATCTTATTACTCAAAAGAAGCTTACGGAAGCTGGCGTAATAACTTTGTAGTTGTTTCAGATGATGTCGACCAAGATTGGGAAGGCATTTTACAGTCTACTACCGACAATCTTGGTAATATGGTAACCGAGGCCAAGCCTTTTATGAACATAGTGAAAATTCATAGCGACGCATTTAAGCAGGAAACTTCGGCAGGAGGTGAGCGTTATCCTCAAGCTAATACAGAGTTTTTAAATGCTATTGATAATGGGGCTTTAGTAATTAATTATTTTGGACATGGTGGTGAAGATGGTTTAGCGCAGGAACGTATTTTAACCAAACCGAATATTGAATCTTTCAGAAATTATAATAAACTCAATTGTTTTGTAACGGTAACTTGTGAGTTTACAAAGTTCGACAATCCATACAGGCAAACAGCAGGCGAATTTACCTATTGGAATAAAGAAGCAGGAGCTATTGGTTTAATCACGACAACCCGACAAATATTTGTGAGTTTTGCTATCGCTTTTAATAATGTTTTGGGGCAATATCTTTTCTCTTTTAGCGATAATGATACTTATGGTGATTTTGAATATCCGTCTATGGCAGAAGCCTTGCGCCTGACAAAAAATGACCCGACGTTGTCAGGGCAAAGTCAGCGTCGTTTAATATTTTTCATTGGCGATCCGGCTATGAAATTAGCTTTTGCTAAACCAAATGTTAGTTTAACCAAAATTAATGATGTACCAATTACTCAGGCGACAGATACTTTAAAGGCCCTGAGTTATGTTAAATTAGCCGGAGAAGTAACCGATTTGTCAGGAAATATTCTTTCTAATTATAACGGGGTTCTGTCTTCGACAATTTATGATAAGGACATTGATAGACAAACTTTAGCTAATGATGGGACAACATTGAACGGACAATTAGTCAAGTTAAATTTTAAAACCTTAGGTGAAGTTATTTTTAGAGGTCAGGCATCTGTGACTAACGGTCAATTCGAATTCGATTTTATTGTACCAAAGGATATTGGTATTCCTGTTGGTTCTGGCAAGGTGAGTTTTTATTCAGAAAACGGCGCGCTGTTAGAAGATCAGACAGGTGCGAGTGTTGATATTGTTAAAATTGGTGGTTTAAATGAAGATGCTGAGGAAGATAATATTGGGCCGGTTATAACGCTTTATATGAATGATGAAACCTTTGTTTCAGGAGGCATCACAAACGAATCGCCAACTTTACTGGCTAAATTAGAAGATGCTAACGGTATTAATACGGCGAGTGGCATTGGTCATGATATTGTGGCTATTATTGATGGTGACGAAACGAATCCTTATATATTGAATGATTATTATCAAACCGAGTTGGATGTATATACTAATGGAACCGTGAGTTTTCCATTCCGTGATTTAGAACCCGGATTACATACCCTGACACTTAAAGCCTGGGATGTTTATAATAATTCTTCAATAGCCGAAATTCAGTTTGTGGTTTACGATCAGGATCAGGAACTGGTAATAGATAATGTCTTAAATTACCCAAATCCATTTGTAAATTACACCGAATTTTGGTTTAATCACAATAGTTCGGCACCTTTAAACGTTTCTATACAGATATTCACGGTTTCAGGAAAATTGGTGAGGACCTTAAATGGTCAAACATCAGGGGGTGGAATTGTAAATAGCACCCTTTCAAGAGATATTGTATGGGATGGTCGTGATGACTTTGGGGACAGAATAGGAAAAGGTGTGTATATTTATAAATTAATTGTACAGTCTGAACTGTTAAATAAAAAAGTTGAAAAAATAGAGAAACTAGTAATACTTTAATAAAAAATATAATTGTAGAATTAAAACCAACCCATGAAAAACCAATTATTATTTCTTTTAGCGCTAATGTGTGTCTTAAGTGTTAGTGCACAAACTACAATAATTCCAAATGAAAATGATTCCAGAGTTATAACAACGGGTATGCCATTCACCTTAATTGCTCCAGATGCACGTGCTGCAGGTATGGGTGATATGGGGGTTGCAACTTCAGTAGATGCATTTTCTCAACAATGGAATTCATCTAAGTATGTGTTTTCAGAAACTAAATCTGGAATCTCATTAAGTTATACGCCATATCTTAAGAAATTAGTGAACGATATGGGAATCGCCTATTTGTCATATTTCAATCGTCTAGATGAACGTAGTGCTTTTGCAGCCAGTTTTAAATACTTCGGACTTGGGGAGATTGAATTTGTTAACAATGAATTTGATCAGCCTGTAATTCAAAAACCAAATGAATTAGCATTCGACGTATCTTATGCTTTAAGATTAAGTGATCAATATGCCATGTCGGTAGCGATGCGTTATTTGTTATCAGATTTAAGATTGAATTATGATAATAGCGATGCCAGTGCAGCGAGTTCTTTTGGTGTTGATATTTCTGGATACTATCAAAGTGAAGAAGAGGTTTATTCAGATTTTAACGGACGATGGAGAGCAGGTTGGGCAATACAGAATATCGGACCTAAATTTAAATATGATGATGGTGGAGTAGATAATTTTCAACCAACAAACTTACGTTTAGGAGGTGGTTTCGATTTCATTTTTGATCAGTACAATAAATTAGGGGTTACTTTAGAGGTGGCTAAACTTTTAGTACCAACACCTCCAATTTATGGTACAGAGTTTATAGATAATAATGATAATGGTGAGTATGATTCAGGTGATGAGTTAGTAAACGATATGGCAATTTACAAAGGAAAATCGCAGGATGTTAATTTCTTATCAGGTATATTTCAGTCTTTTGGTGATGCCCCGGGAGGTTTCAGTGAGGAGTTAAAAGAATTTACCTGGGCATTAGGAGCTGAATATATGTATCAGGATTCATTTGCATTAAGAGCTGGTTATTTTAATGAGAGTGAAGAAAAAGGTGCTAGAAAATTTATGGCTCTTGGAGCTGGATTTAAAGCCAATGTGGTAAATATCGATTTATCATACCTGTTCTCAACAGCAAAAGTTCAGAGTCCTTTAGAAGGAACATTACGTTTTTCGTTGACACTTAATATTGGTTCAGGAACATACATGGAATATTAAAATATTTTGAAAATTCAGAATAACAAAAAAACTATTGCCAGTAGCAATAGTTTTTTTGTTTGTAATAGTTTCTTAACTTTATTGAAGCGGGAGTGTACTTCGCTGAAGTTGACATAAAGCTTATGAAGAAAATAAAAATAGAAACTGTATTGCAGGTTTACGATACAATAAATGAGTTGCCAAAGGATATTATAAATTTAATGGAAAGGGCGGTTGAAGCAAGGAATAAGGCTTATGCGCCGTATTCTAAGTTTAATGTAGGAGCTGCATTGTTATTAAATAACGGCGAGATAGTCTCGGGTAATAATCAAGAGAATGCGTCTTATCCTTCAGGGCTTTGTGCCGAACGAACCGCCATTTATTATGCGGGAGCCAATTATCCTGAAGCAGCCGTACTAAAAATGGCTATATCGGCGACGTCAATAAATAAACCAACTCTGGAGCCTATTCCGCCCTGTGGCGCTTGCAGGCAGGCAATCGCAGAATATGAGATTAAGCAAAAGCAGCTCATTGAAATCTATTTTATGGGTGAAACCGGTAAAGTGGCTATGTCTAAATCTCTCAAGAATTTACTCCCTTTCGTTTTTGATAAATCAGCACTTTAATTTTCTAAAAAGTGCAAATAATAGGCTTGGTTAAACGTTTGAAATTTTAAAAAGTATAACGTTTTTTATGAAATGTTGAAAAAATGACAAAGTTGAGGATCAAGCGTTTTTTTTTTGACATTTTTTTTTACTTTAAGTAGTTTCTGTTTTTGCAATAGCTGTCAATGTATTACTTTTGTATCTCGCTTAAGTAAAACCTAGAAATTAGTCGATGCAAAAAATCACAAAAGAGGTTTACCTCAAATGGTATGAAGACATGTTGTTCTGGAGAAAGTTTGAAGATAAACTAGCTGCAGTTTACATACAACAAAAAGTAAGAGGATTTCTTCACTTATACAATGGTCAAGAAGCAGTGTTAGCTGGAGCTTTACACGCTATGGATTTGACAAAAGATAAAATGATTACTGCTTATAGAAATCACGTTCAACCAATAGGTATGGGAGTAGATCCTAAACGTGTTATGGCAGAGTTATATGGTAAAGGAACCGGAACATCTCAAGGTTTAGGAGGTTCTATGCACATATTTTCTAAAGAACACCGTTTTTATGGTGGTCACGGTATCGTAGGAGGACAAATTCCATTAGGAGCAGGTATTGCTTTTGGAGATAAATATCACGGAAGTGATGCTGTAACACTTTGTTGTTTTGGTGATGGTGCTGCTCGTCAGGGATCACTACACGAAACATTCAACTTAGCGATGCTTTGGAATTTACCGGTTGTATTCGTTTGTGAAAACAACGGATATGCTATGGGTACTTCGGTAGAGCGTACAGCAAATCACACCGATGTTTGGAAATTAGGTTTAGGTTATGACATGCCTAGTGCTCCGGTTGATGGAATGAATCCTATCAAGGTAGCTGAAGCATTCGATGAGGCTATTCAACGTGCTCGTAAAGGTGGCGGACCAACGTTCTTAGAGCTTAAAACATACCGTTATAGAGGTCACTCTATGAGTGATGCTCAGCACTACAGAACTAAAGATGAGGTAGAAGAGTACAAAAAAATAGATCCTATTACTCAGGTATTAGATGTTATCCTTGCTGAAGGATATGCTACCGAAGAGGAAATTAAGGTTATCGATAAGCGTGTTAAAGATCGTGTTTCTGAATGTGAGAAATTCGCAGAAGAGTCTCCATGGCCAGAAAAGAGCGTGATGTACGATGTAGTTTACGAACAGGAAGATTATCCATTTATTCAACATAAATTATAAGATATGGCTATAGTAGTAAATATGCCGCGTTTAAGCGATACAATGGAAGAAGGAACTGTTGCAGCTTGGTTAAAAAAAGTTGGTGACAAGGTTGCAGAGGGTGATATTTTAGCTGAAATTGAAACAGATAAAGCCACTATGGAATTTGAATCTTTTAATGAAGGGACATTACTTCATATTGGGGTTCAGGAAGGTGAAACTACTAAGGTAGATGAACTTTTAGCAATTATAGGAGAAGAAGGTGAAGATATTTCTGCACTTTTAAGCGGAGGTTCAGCGCCAGCTGCTCCGGCAAAAGAAGAAGCTCCTGCTATTGCTGAGACTGCTCCTGCAGAAGTTAAAGAAGAAGCTCCTGCTGTTGCTTTACCAGAAGGTGTTATCGTGGTAACGATGCCACGTTTAAGTGATACTATGGAAGAAGGAACCGTTGCTACTTGGTTAAAGAAAGTAGGTGATCAGGTTTCTGAAGGTGATATTTTAGCAGAAATTGAAACAGATAAGGCGACTATGGAGTTCGAATCGTTTCAATCAGGTACTTTATTACACATAGGTTTACAGGAAGGTGAATCTGCAAAAGTAGATTCATTATTAGCTATTATTGGCCCTGCAGGAACTGATGTTTCTGGTGTTGCTGCTAACTTTACTGTTGCTGCTCCTGCTGCAAAAGCAGAAGAAGCTCCTAAAGCTGAAGTTAAAGCAGAAGCCCCTAAAGCTGCTCCTGTGTCAGCTCCGGTAGCTGAGAAACCAGCGAAAAGAGCTGCTACACCTGTTACTGAAAATGGACGTGTATTTGTGTCGCCATTAGCTAAGAAAATTGCTGAAGAAAAAGGTATCAACTTAACTAAAATACAAGGTACTGGTGAAAACGGACGTATTGTGAAATACGATGTTGAGAACTACGAGCCAGCTCAAGGAGCTGCAGCTATTGGTAAATTTGTGCCAGCAGGACAAGAAGATTTTGAAGATGTACCAAACTCGCAAATGCGCAAAGCAATTGCTAAGGCATTAACAAATTCTAAATTCTCTGCACCACATTATTACCTAAGTGTAGAATTCGATATGGAAAATGCTATGGCATTCCGTGCACAATTCAACACAATTCCAGATACAAAAATATCATTCAACGATATGGTTGTTAAAGCTTGTGCTTTAGCATTAAAACAACATCCACAAGTAAACTCTCAGTGGTTTGCAGATAAGATGCGTTTAAATAACCATGTTCATGTTGGTGTTGCTGTAGCTGTGCCAGACGGATTAGTTGTGCCTGTTGTGAAATTTGCCAACGAGCAAACTTTACCGCAAATTGGTGCTGCTGTTAAAGAATTAGCTGGTAAAGCAAGAAATAAGAAATTAACACCTGCTGAAATGGAAGGTAGTACATTTACTGTTTCTAACTTAGGTATGTTTGGTATCGATACATTTACATCAATTATCAATCAACCAAATTCAGCAATCTTATCTGTTGGTAATATTGTAGAAAAACCTGTGGTTAAAAATGGTCAGATAGTTGTTGGTCACACAATGAAATTATCATTAGCTTGCGATCACAGAACTATTGATGGTGCTACAGGAGCTCAGTTCCTTCAAACTTTAAAAGGATATATTGAGAACCCTGTTACAATGTTAGTGTAATCCTTATTCTGAATAATTTAATTCGGAATTTAGTTATATAATATTTAAAAAGCCTGATTCAATTTTGAATCAGGCTTTTTAATTTTTCATTGAAAAGTTATATGTTTTAAACTATTCAGAAGTCACGGGATCTATAATAGTAGAAACCGTACTTATCATATTTGCAGGAAATCCACCCTGTTTTGCATGTTCTTCTACGAGTTCTTTATTTGGAGCTATGTACACACAATAAATTTTATTTTCGGTAACATAACTGTGTACCCAGTTAATTTCAGGACCCAGATTTTGAAGGACCTTACAGGAGGTTTTCGAAATCGATTTTAAGTCTTCAGCAGAAAGTTTACCAGCTCCTGGTATTTCTCTTTCTATAACGTATTTTGGCATAATTTAAAAGGTTTAAAAAGGTTATTATTTAGCGATAATCATTCCTTTTAAAGACCATAAAACAGCGAGAACATCTTTTTTTGTGTCGTCATCAATTTTATGTTCGTCTAAGGCAATAAAAATATCATCAATGGCACACATGTACTCCTTAGGGCTTATGTTCATCCCGCGGTGAGCTGTTTCCATATCCCTGCCTTCATATACAGCAGGACCGCCACTTCCTGAATTGAAAAAATTGATGCTGTGTTGCACAACGGTTTCAAAGTATTCAGGTCGTTCTTTGTAGGGTAAAAAGCGTGCATTAATATCAGGATTTTCCATATGAATACTAATGGCTCGTCTAACTATGGCTGAAATACCGTCATTTCCGCCTAATCTTTCGTAAAGTGATTTTGACATAATTTTATGTTTTTATGTAGCAAAAGCATCACTAGTAGAATAGAGACAATGAAATGAAAATTAGCTCATTGTTTAGGACAATAACATAAGATTTTAAATTTCTAGTAAGTTTCGCCTGAAGTGGAAGGATCGATTACGGTTGAAACTTTTGCAACATAATTTACAGGAAATCCTCCTTTTTCGGCATGCTCTTTTACCAGATCTTTACTTTCTGCAAGATAAACGCAATACATTTTATCTCCAGTAACATAGCTATGAAGCCAAGTGATTTTTGGTCCCATTTTTTTTAGAACTCCACAAGAGGTTTGTGAAGCTGCTTTAAGGTCTTCGGCAGACCATGACTCTAAGTTAGGAATTTCTCGCTCAATAACGTACATACTTTGACTTTTTAATGTCGTATTTTCTCGTAAAGCATCCGGAATTGACTTTTCCTGAGCGAATAATTGAAATGAAGTAAGTGCTAGGGCTAAGAGTAAAACAAATTTAAAAGTTTTCATAATTATTGGTTTTAGGGTTAAATAATTTGGTTACATCTCAAAATTATACCCTTGATATGAAAACTATTTCTACAAATAATTCAAAAATTATAAATTTTAAGTCATAGGTAATTAGTATTTTGTTTATTGTTGAACGTGTTTTGAAGGGAGAATGCCGTATTTGTTTTTGAAACATTTTGAGAAATAAGCTAAGCTGTTAAAACCTGTTTCAAAAGCTATTTCTGAAATGTTGCCTTGTTGGTCATTTATTAATTTTAAGGCTTGATTCAAGCGGTAATCTCTAATAAAAGTGTTAGGGGATTTCCCTGTTAGATTGGTTAGTTTTCTGTAGAGTTGACTTTTACTGTAGCCTAGATTTTCACTGAAACGATCAATATTAAATTCCGGATTTTGCCAGGAGGTTTCAATTTCATCCATTAATTGATTCAGAAATTTTTCTTCAGAAGGGGTTAAAACCCGGATTTGTGAACTTTTAGAAATGGAATGTATTTGTTCACTTTCGTAAAGGCTTTTCACTTCGTAAGAAACGCTAATGTTTGCATTTACAAAACTGCACATTCTATTGGTTAACGTAATGGTCTCCTGAAATATCTCTGGTTTGTTGGTTACAGGTTCTCCTGATGCAATACCTATTTTTAAATTCCCCGATGATGTTAAATGATTAGGAATTATATCTGATTCGATTTCAAGTGCACTGTTAACGGCATTAATTACAGATTTAAATGAAACTAAATAAGTAGTGTTATCTTTCTTTACAATATTGCCATGACTATTTTCCAATAGTTTCTTTATTTTCCTATTTAAATTTTTAGAAATAGCTTTTAATTCATTGGTTTTATTTAATTGGGTATTAATGTGAATAACCATTAAAATTCGATATGCAGAATCGTTAATTAAATTTAGTTCGGTATTTTCCGTTTTTTCAGGATCTGAAATTCTGCCAAGAAAAGATTCTACAATTGTAGGTTCAACTTCTATGATGGTATTAGGAACATCTCCATGAGCATGTTTGTGCATGCGTGTAATAGCCTCTTTGTTTGGTGCTTCAATAAGGCAAAACACATTTTTACGTTTCTGGTCAAACCAATAGGTAAAACCACGGCAACCATATTCGTGTTCTATTTTTAAGTCTTCCTGATGTATCTCTGCCAACACTTCAGCCGAAACGCTTTCCGCGACATCGTGACGATCCATAAATATAGGCATGATTCAAAATTTTCATACAAATTAATGATTTACAGTTAGTTGTGCAATTCTATTCGATGTAATACAACAATAAGAAATACTAAGGTTTAAATTTTAGTGGCATATTGAACTTTTTTATCTTTATCCACAAATTCAAAGAGATGCAAAAAAATGTCATTATAACAGGAACAAGTAGAGGGATTGGTTTTGAATTGGTTCAATTGTTCGCCAAAGCAGGACATAAGGTATTGGCGCTTTCGCGGAATGAAAAACCAATAGCTCATTTAAATCTGGAGAATGTAACGACATTTTCGTTTGACTTAAGTAATGCTGAAGCTTATAAACAAGTTGAAGATTTTATAACTACCAATTGGCAACAAGTTGATGTTTTAATTAATAATGCCGGTATGTTGGTAAATAAGCCGTTTTCTGAAATTACAATGAATGATTTTGAAGCGGTTTATAAAACCAATGTGTTTGGTGTTGCTGAATTAACCAGAGTAGTTTTACCTTTTATGAAAGCCAAAAGTCATGCGGTAACTATTAGTTCTATGGGCGGTGTCCAAGGCAGTATGAAGTTTCCCGGATTGGCTGCATATAGTTCAAGTAAAGGTGCTGTAATTACCCTTACAGAATTGTTAGCCGAAGAGTATAAAGAATCTGGAATTTCCTTTAACGTATTAGCTCTTGGAGCCGTACAAACAGAAATGTTAGAAGAAGCTTTTCCTGGTTACCAGGCCTCAACTTCAGCTTTAGAAATGGCAGAATATATTTTCGACTTTTCATTAACTGGACATAAATACTATAACGGTAAAATGTTACAGGTGTCTAATTCTACACCCTAAGCTTATGAAGCAGTACAAGTGTATTATTTTTGATTGCGATGGTGTTTTAGTCGATACCGAAGTTATAAGTAATCAATTGTTGGTAGATATGGCTAATCGGTATGGAGCTAATATCGATTTAGATTATGCCATGAAATATTTTAAGGGCAGTCATTTTAGGCATTGTTTAGATCTTATTAAAACATTGGTAACAGAGCCTGTTCCTGATAGCTTTGAAAAGGATTATAGAACAGAATTGGATAGACAATTTACCGAATCGGTTCAGCCTATTAAAGGAATAAAGGAGGTTATTAGTCAATTAAATATCCCGTTTTGTGTCGCTTCAAGTGGTACGGTTGAGAAAATCCGATTAAATCTTGGTTTAGTTGGACTTTTAGATGCCTTTGAAGGTAAAATATTTAGTTGTTACACCATTGGAAAATGGAAACCAGAACCCGATGTGTTTTTACTTGCCGCAAAAACTATGGGATTTAAACCTGAAGATTGTCTGGTAATTGAGGATAGTAAATTAGGTGTTCAAGGCGCTAAAAATGGTGGCTTCGATGTTTTTGGTTATACAGAACATGATTATTATAATGACCTGAAAGGATTGGCAACCAAGACATTTTCTAGTATGGATGAATTACTTGAAATGATTTAATTTGTTATAAAAGGAGGTTTAAAATAAAACCCTTATTTTTGTGTATATGCATGAAAAACTTCAAGATTACATTCCGGTAAATGCTATTCCACAAGTTATAAGTCTTTTAAATCATGATGATTTAGTTGTTAAAGTAAAAAAGGAACGTAAGACCCGTCATGGGGATTACATGAGATTGCCAAACGGCAAGCATCAAATTACCGTAAACTCAAACTTAAATGAATACCGGTTTTTAATAACCTTAATTCATGAGATTGCTCATTTTGAAGCTTACAGGACTTATGGCAGATTGATTAAACCACACGGAATAGAATGGAAGCGAACCTTTCAGCATTTAATGTTACCATTTTTGAATCCTGAAATTTTTCCAGATAGTCTTTTGCCTTTGTTAGCAAGGCATTTTAAAAATCCGAAAGCCTCAAGCGATACCGATGTTAATTTAGCGTTAGCATTAAAACAGTTTGATGAAGCTAACGACAAAACTTATATATTTGAAGTGCCTTTAGGGAGCATATTTAAACTTTACAACGGGCGGGTTTTTAAAATGAGTGGTAAACGAACCAAGCGTTTTGAATGTGTTGAAGTTAAAACCGGACGGTTGTATTTGTTTAATCCAAATGCAGAAGTAGAATTAGTAACCAATAATTAGTTTAAGGTAAATAAAATGTTGAAAAATACATTGGCTTTAAACAAAATCAACATAAATGAATAAAAATTATTATGCCATATTAATGGCAGGAGGAGTAGGATCTAGGTTTTGGCCTGTAAGTACAGAAGAATTTCCAAAGCAGTTTCACGACATGCTGGGAACGGGTGATACCCTTATCCAAAAAACATTTCAGAGATTATCAAGATTAATTCCTAAAGAAAATATTTTCATCTTAACTAACGAGAGGTACAACGATTTGGTTCTAGAACAATTGCCGGAAGTTACCGAACGTCAGGTAGTTTTAGAGCCCGCTATGCGTAATACTGCACCATGTATTTTATATGCGTCTCTTAAAATACAAAAGGAAAATCCAGATGCTGTAATGATTGTAGCGCCTAGTGATCACTGGATTGAAGATGAAGCCGCTTTTACTAAAAATGTGGAGCAGGCCTTTAGCTTTTGCGAAAAGCATGATGCCTTGATGACATTAGGTATTCAGCCAACATTCCCAAATACTGGATATGGTTATATCGAATTTGATAAATCTTCAACTGAAGATATAAAATCGGTAAATCAGTTTAGAGAAAAGCCAGATTATGAAACGGCTAAGGCTTTTATAGAACAAGGTAACTTTTTGTGGAATGCAGGTATCTTTATGTGGAGTGTGAAAAGTGTGGTTGAAGCTTTTAAAAATAATCAGCCAGGTTTGTATGCGCATTTTGAAAAGGGTATTGAGACTTATAATACAGAGGCCGAAGAAGCGTTTATTGCTGAAAATTATCCATTAGCAGAAAACATTTCGGTGGATTATGCGGTTATGGAAACCTCTAAAAATGTATATGTAATTGCAGCTGAGTTCGATTGGAATGATTTAGGGACCTGGGGAAGTTTATACGATAAGTTGGGTAAAGACAGTGCTAATAATGCTGTAGTTAATGCCAGAACGCTTACCGAAGACGCATCAGGGAACATGATTAGAACTAAAAATAATAAAATTGTTGTTGTTGATGGTTTAGAAGATTATATTATTGTAGATAAAGAGGATGTGTTGCTTATTTATCCAAAGGCCAAAGAACAGGATATAAAACAAGTTCTTAAAAAGGTAAAAGATACTTACGGCGAGCAGTACGGATAGGTGTCAAAATAATACAGAATTATAATGGTTCGGTTTTTAATTGAAAAGATTAATAACCGAACCATTTATTTTTTATCTTAGTATATTACTAGTAATCTCACACCAATGGAAGAAAACAAGTTCAGTTTTTCTGATGAAGAACAAAAAAAGGAACATATTGTTGATGAACGAAAAGAAGCTGTTAAAAAGGACGCTCAGGGCCTACTTTTAAGTATTAAACGCTTTTTTAGTGAATTACTCGATTTCCGTGATGATACCGATAGAGAAGCCACGATTCAGGCAATAAAGAACGATATTCCGTTTAAAGGAGCTACGGCTTGGATTTTAGTCTGTTCCATCTTTGTAGCATCTATCGGACTTAATGCGAATTCAACCGCAGTTGTTATTGGTGCCATGTTAATATCGCCGTTAATGGGCCCTATTTTAGGTATTGGTCTTTCGGTATCTATTAATGATATTGATACACTACGAAAATCATTAGTCAATTTTGGGGTAATGATTGTATTGAGTGTGATAACTGCCTTCCTGTTTTTCTGGTTCTTCCCTTTAAGTGAAGAGTCTTCAGAGCTATTGGCACGAACGCAACCTGATATTCGAGATGTGCTTATCGCATTTTTTGGTGGTTCGGCTTTAATTATTGCCAGAACTAAAAAAGGAACCATTGCATCTGTAATTTTTGGTGTAGCGATTGCTACGGCCTTAATGCCTCCGTTATGTACCGTTGGTTATGGATTGTCTGTCGCTTTCGAACAGGATTTTGCTAAAGGAGGTCGTTATGCTTTGGGAGCGCTTTATCTTTTTATTATCAATACTATTTTTATCGCATTGGCAACCTTTTTAGTGTTGAAGGTTTTAAAATTCCCAATGCTTAAATATGCCAATTCAGCCAGACGCAGACGTATTAGCCGATTTGCGATGACTTTGGCTATTGTAGTAATGATTCCGGCCATTTGGACGTTCATAAACGTTTTGCAGCAAAGCCGTTTTGAAGTAGATGCCCGCAATTTCATTAAAAGGGAATTAGCAGCATTACCTCATGCCGAGTATATTAGAAAAAATGCTTCGTACAGGTATTCTGAAGATAAAAAAGTGCCGTCGGCAATAGAATTAAACACCTTCGGATTAGATGAGGTTCCGGAAAGCACCATTGCTTTATTAAAGGATAGAATGCTGCAATATGATGCCTTAAAAAGTAGTAGTTTAATCTTTAATCAGAATAAAAGTAAGAATTTGGATAACCTAAAGTATATGGAACAAATTCGTTATCGTGACTCGATTGATTTACTGGGGCAATCTCAAAAAATTGTATTTCTTGAAAGTAAACTAAAAAGCTTGGAAAAATTAGAACGTTTACAAATTCCGTTTGATGAATTAACTAAGGAAGTGAAAATTCTGTATGATGGTATAGATAAATTATCGTATTCAAGTGTTATTACGTCAAACTTTAATAAAACAGATACCTTATCGGTTATTACAGCGAAGTGGGACACTAAAAAAATAAAGGAAAAGGATATTGGCAGTCAGCAGGAGAAACTTGAAAAATGGTTAAGACAAAAATATAAACTAGATAGTTTAGTTGTAACCCGACAATAGTAGTCGGGTTTATTTTTATGTGAAATTTAAAAGGAATTACTCGTTTTCTTCAATGTACATACGTCTTACTTTTTTGAATAAGTTTGACGAGTAAACAAAGTCTGTTACCGATGCATTATCTGTTTTAAAGATGGTGTCTTTAGAGCCTTCCCATTCTTTATAACCATTTTTAAGAAACACAATTTTTTCACCTATTTCCATTACAGAATTCATGTCGTGAGAGTTGATAACTGTAACAATTTTATATTCGTCTGTAATCTCCTGAATTAAATTGTCGATAACTATAGAAGTTTTTGGGTCTAATCCAGAGTTTGGTTCGTCACAAAACAAATATTTAGGGTTATTAACAATGGCACGAGCAATAGCAACACGTTTTTGCATACCTCCGGAAGCTTCACTCGGCATTTTGTTGTGTGCATTTTCAAGTTTTACCCGCTTTAAAACAAAGTTTACGCGATCTTCCATTTCGCTTTTACTTTGCTTGGTAAACATTTTTAGTGGGAACATTACGTTTTGCGCAATGGTCATAGAATCGAATAACGCACTGCCTTGAAATACCATGCCAATTTCGGCACGTAAATCACGTTTTTGAGCATCAGATAATCGAGAAAATATCTTTCCGTCGTAAGCAATAGAACCTTCTTCGTATTCAAAAAGGCCTAATAAGCATTTTAAAAATACAGTTTTACCCGAACCACTTTGCCCAATGATAAGGTTGGTTTTTCCTTGTTCAAAAGTAGTTGTAATACCTTTTAGAATTTCCGTGTCTCCGAACGATTTATGTAAATCTTTTACCTCAATCATTAACTCAATAGCATTTGGGTTAGTAAATAGTTTAATACAATAATAACAACACTGGTCCATACAAACGAGGTTGTACTGGCTTTACCAACTTCAAGAGCGCCACCTTTCATATAATACCCGTAAAACGATGGTATGGTAGCTAAAACAAAAGCAAATACAAAAGTTTTTATAAAGGCGTAAGTAACGTGAAACGGCGTAAAATCGGTTTGAATACCTAGGATATAATCTTCTAGTGATGTAAAGCCTCCAAAAACACCGGCTGCAATTCCGCCTAAAATCCCTAAAAACATGCCAATAGCAATTACAAATGGGTAAAGCATTAAGGCTACAGTTTTAGGAAACACAAGGTAGTTTAAAGAGTTAATCCCCATAACTTCTAAAGCATCAATTTGTTCGGTAACACGCATGGTTCCAATACTTGATGTTATGAAAGATCCCACTTTTCCAGCCATAATAATAGAAGTAAACGTAGGAGCGAATTCTAAAATAATAGATTGCCTGGTAGCAAAACCTACAAGGTATTTCGGAATTAAAGGATTGTCAATGTTTAATGCGGTTTGAATGGTAATTACACCACCAACGAAAAATGAAATAAAGGCAACAATACCTAAGGAGCCTATAACTAAATCGTCAACATCTTTAAGTATTAAAGTTTTCATTACCGACCACTTAGTTGGTTTGCGAAACATATTAACAACCATTAAAGAATATGCGCCAATATTGTGTAGATAAGTCATATGCAAATTTAATAGTGCTAAAGTAAAAAAAAGTAACAGGTAATTAACGTTAAATTTAAATTATGATTTCATTTAACGAGTATTTTTGGCATCTTTATAAAAATTTTATCATGAAAAAAATTTCCACTCTTTTATCAGTCGCAATATTTGTAATGGCGTGTAAAGCACAGGAGCAGCCTAAGGTGTCAGAAACTACTGAAAAATCGTCTTATTATTTTACGCATAAGTCTAAATTGGTTGTTGGAATTATCGTAGATCAGATGCGTTACGATTACTTAACGCGTTTTTATAACAAATATGGCGAAGGCGGATTTAAACGCATGATGAATGAAGGATTTAACTGCAAGAATAATCATTTTAATTATGTGCCAACAAAAACAGCACCTGGTCATGCTTCTGTATTTTCTGGTACAACACCAAAATATCACGGTATTATAGCTAACGATTGGTATGATAAAGATTTGAAAAAATCGGTGTATTGTGCCGGAGACGAAAGCGTAAATCCGGTAGGAACAACAAGTAGCGCAGGAAAAATGTCGCCACACCGTATGTTAACCACCACGTTCGCAGATGAAAATAGATTGTTCACACAAATGCGAGGAAAATCAATTGGAGTTTCTGTAAAGGACAGGGGTGCTATTTTACCAGCAGGACATTCAGCGAATGCTGCCTATTGGTTCTACGGAAAAGATCAGGGCGATTTTATTTCAAGTACGTATTATATGAACGATTTACCACAATGGGTAAAAGATTTCAATAAATCTGATGCGGCTGAATCGTATTTAAAGCCTTGGGATACCTATTACAATATTGAAACCTATACCGAAAGCGGAACCGACTTAAACGATTTTGAAGAAGGTTTTGAAGGAAAAGAAACGGCAACTTTTCCATACGATTTGAATGTGTTAAAAGATAAAAACGGTGGATTCGATATTATTAAAGCAACAGCTTACGGAAATAGTATTGTAGCCGATTTTGCCATTGCAGCTTTATCTGGTGAACAATTAGGACAGGATAATGATACCGATGTGTTAACGGTTAGTTTTTCAAGTACCGATTATGTTGGACATAATTTCGGAGTAAACTCTAAAGAAATTGAAGATACTTACATTCGTTTAGATTTAGATTTAGAACGTTTTTATAAGGCTTTAGATGAAAAAGTGGGTAAAGGAAACTATACGGTGTTCTTAACTGCCGATCATGCAGCAGTTGATGTTCCTGCTTATTTACAAAGCGTGAAAATTCCGGCGGGTTATGTGAATACAAAGGAAGAAAGAGCACAAATGGAAAGCTTTTTACAAAACAAATACGGTGCAAACTTTATTGAGAATATCAGTAATAATCAAATCTTTTTAGACCGTGCTAAAATTGCTGAAATGAATTTGGAATTGGAAGATGTTCAGGAAGCTTTAGTGAATGAAATTATTGGTTACCAAAATATTTACAAAGCGTATTCTGCAACAACTATGAGTACAACCTCGTTCCCAATTGGTCTTGAAGCTTTGTTACAAAAAGGATACAATCAAAAGCGTTCGGGAGATATTATTTTCGAATACAACGCCGCCTATATTTCCTATGGAAGAAAAGGCTCAACCCATGGTTCTGGTTTCGATTATGATACACATGTGCCGTTATTGTTCTTTGGAAAAGGAATCAAACACGGTCAGACTTTCGATAAAACCGAAATTACCGATATTGCCCCAACTATGTCTGCTTTGTTAGACATTAGCTTTCCTAATGGAGCTATTATTGGAAAACCTTTAGAATTTGTTTTAGATTAATTTGAAAAACAAAAGTATATACACGCTATTTGCCGTTGTACTTGTTTTAGGAGTTTATGGTTACGAACACTTTTTAAAAGAAGAAGAAAAGGCCGAAACAGTTACGCAAGGTAAAGCAGCAAAGACTGAAACTAATGAGTATTTTCTGCCAACAAGTACAACGGGGCAAATAGTCCATCACGAAGGTTATTCGTTAAGTTACAATGAAGCATTTGAACAAGCTGAATGGGTGGCTTACGAATTAAAAAAGGCGCATTTATCAAATACGAATTTTAAGCGTCCGTATTTTGAAATTGATGATGCGGTAAAAACTGGTGCGGCAAGTTGGCGCAATTATAAAAATTCGGGTTACGACAAAGGGCATTTATGTCCGGCCGGAGATCGGCGCTACAGTCAGTCAGCTCATGATGAAACTTTTTTAACAAGCAATATTAGTCCGCAGGAACATCAATTTAATGCTGGTATCTGGAATACTTTAGAACAAAAAGTTCGCTATTGGGCTAATAAGTATGATGGCGTGTTTGTGGTTACTGGAGGGGTTTTAGAAAAAGGTTTGAAAACTATTGGTAATGAACATGTGGCTGTGCCAAATCAATTTTACAAAGTGTTGATTGATATGAATTCGGGGCAACCTAAAATGATAGCCTTTTTAATGCCGCATAAAGATTCAAACAAACCGTTATATGACTTTGTTGTTTCGGTTGATTCTATTGAAAAGCTTACCGGAATAGACTTCTTTCCAGAACTTGATGATGCTATTGAAAATAAACTGGAAGCCTCAAGCAGTTATAAAGACTGGAGTTTTTAATTTTCAGAACTTTGATTCAGTATATATGCACCTCGTCCAGAACTTATACAACATCCAATATGTTCTTCAGGGTTGTTTGAAGTACTACATTCTTGTTGTGCGTTTGCCTCTTTTACTTTTACAATCTTTGGTTTTGATTGTTCTTTAGTGATGAATATAACAACAAAACTAAAAAGGAAAAGGAGTATAAGTCCCAAAGTTTTCATCTTACAAATGCTATTTTGAATATAGGTTCAAATTAATTGTTTTTTATGAATAAGCAAAGTGTTAATTCGAACTGAATTTATTCAGCATACCTTTCCATCGCAAGTTGCGAATAAACTGGCCTTCTTCAACAGAAACTAATGGTTCTATATTATTCTTTTGAGCTTTAAAATAACCTGCCATGTAATCTCGAAACAGCGGGAGACTTTTCTTTTTATAAGCCAATTTTAAAGCAGAAATTAAAGTAATTGTGAATCCGTAGCGCATTTTATACATGGCTTCACCTTGCAAGTATTTTGAAGCTTTGTTATAACTAATGCCTGTAGGTTTTAAATGCTTAACATGTAACGATTCGTCTGTTAAAATTGACCAGCCATAATATTTCGCCAACAGTTCATCAACCGTATCCCAACCCATTGAGGGTTTTAATTTCCCAATTTGTAAATAACACGCTTTGGTATAAGCCTTTAAAGCACCTCGGATGTGGTCTTTGTTCGTTAAGTTTTCCAAAACCCAGTTGTTATTTTTTTCAATATAACAGAATCCGGCTGCCATACCCAGTTTCGGGTTGTTTTTGAAATGATTGGCGATTTGCTCTAAATAGTTTTCAGGGAAAATCAGGTCGGCATCGAACTTACAAATAATGTCGTAATCTTCATCTAGAATCTCGTAACCTTTATAAAAGGCATTAATAATTTTAGAACCCGGTAAGTGTTTGTTTGAGGATTGTGAATTTACCAATTGAACCCAGTGGTGTTTTGCGGCATAAGATTCTACAATAGCTTGCGTGCCATCGGTAGAATTATCGTTAACAATTACAACCCGTTTAGGGAGTAAGGTTTGTTTGGTTAAAGATTCTAAAGTTAAGCCGATAGAATCCTCTTCGTTATGCGCAGGTATGATGATGTAGAAATTCAAAATTGAAGTTTTAAAGATTCAAAGTTAAACTCTTTCAGCATAAACAATATAATATCTTGGCGTAAACAAACGAAGCATAGGGCGAATCCCTATTTTTTTTGTTGGATTGGTCCATTTTTGACGGTCAACAATTTTCCATCCGGCTTTTTCCAGTAACCAGTCGAATTGCCAGTCTTCAAATTCATGGTAATGTCTGTCCAGCATATCTGTTTTACTTCTGTATGCTGATGAAAACCATAATTTAAGAGGAACACTAGCTACCAGTTTATCCGCTTTAATAGATTTTAAAACCGTAAAAGGGGATAAGAGATGCTCGAAAATTTCAAAGGCAGTTACGACATCTGCTGATGAATTGTCAATGGTTGAGGTATCGATATCTAAATCTTCACCTTTAGTGTTTTCAACAGTGTAGCCTTGTTGCGACATGATTTCAGAAAAGGGATTAACAACCCCTAAATCTAAAATCGTTTCAGAGGTTGATATATGTTTTCTTAGAAATTCCAGTGTATGTTTAAAGCGTTTGTTAGGAAATGTGTTTTCGTACATTTGGCATTTCCGCTTTAGCGGTGTTATTAATATTTGTAAACAATAGCGTTAATATGCATTCCTGCACCAACACTTGCAAATATAATAACATCACCTTTGTTAAGGCTATGGTTTTCTAATTTATTGTTCTTTACCAAATCAAACAGTGTAGGAACCGTAGCAACCGAACTATTACCTAAAGTTTGTATACTCATAGGCATAATATGTTTCGGAATTTCGGTGCGATATAATCGATAAAAGCGTTTTAAAATCGCTTCATCCATTTTTTCATTGGCCTGATGGATAAAAATTTTCTTAACGTCTTTAATGTCGACACCACTGGCATCTAGACAGCTTTGCATGGCTTTAGGAACATTAGTCAGGGCGAATTCGTAAATTTTACGACCATCCATTTTAATGTAACGGGTGTCTTTATCTAAAGTTTGGTTATTTGAATTTCCAAAGTAGAGGAAGTATGCCTCATCATAAGTGAAGCTTGCTGTTTCATGGGCTAAAATACCACCTTCGTCATTGGTAGCTTCAATAATTGTTGCGCCGGCACCATCGGAAAAAATCATAGAATCTCTATCGTGCTTGTCTACGACACGCGATAAGGTTTCCGATCCGATAACCAAACAGCGTTTCGCCATCCCTGCTTTAATATAGGCCTGTGCCTGAATAACACCTTCAATCCAACCCGGGCATCCAAATAATATATCGTAAGCGACACATTTCGGGTTTTTAATGCGTAAGCTATGTTTAATACGGGAAGCTAAAGAAGGTAAAACATCACTTTGAATGGTATTGTGTTTTACGTCGCCAAAGTTATGAGCAACGATAATGTAATCTAAAGTTTCAGGATCTATTTTGGCATCCGCAATGGCGCGTTCGGCAGCAAAAAAACCTAAATCTGATGAGTTTAAATGTGGTTTGGCATAACGACGTTCAGCAATGCCTGTAATGGCTTTAAACTTTTCAATAATAACTTCGTTAGGGTGGTTAATAACCGATCCATCGGTGTTAAGAAATTGGTGTTGATGGAAAGCGTCGTTTTTTTCTATAGTATCCGGAATGTAGCTTCCAGAGCCTGTAATTTTAATATTCATAAAAAGAAAATGCCTTTTATTGTAGCAGGTATACCAAGATACAAGCTTTCAATAAAAGGCAAATTCAATTTTACATTATTTTACGATGTTCAACGCCTGTTTTAAGCTTCAATATAAGCTTCAATAGGCGCACAAGAACAAACTAAATTTCTATCTCCAAAGGCATCGTCTACACGTCTAACACTTGGCCAGAATTTATTATCAGCGATATAATCTAATGGGTAAGCAGCAGTTTCTCTTGAATATGGTAAATCCCAGGTATCTGCTGTTAACATAGCTAATGTATGAGGTGCATTTTTCAATACGTTGTTTTTATCATCAGCAGTAGCAGCATCTATTTCTTTTCTAATTGAAATCATAGCATCACAAAAACGATCTAACTCAGCTAAATCTTCAGATTCAGTAGGCTCAATCATTAATGTTCCAGCTACCGGGAATGATACTGTTGGTGCGTGGAAACCGTAGTCCATTAAACGCTTAGCGATATCACCCACTTCAATTCCGTTTTGTTTAAATTCACGACAATCTAAAATCATTTCGTGAGCCGCTCTTCCACATTCTCCTGTATAAAGAATAGGGTAGTGCCCTTCAAAACGAGCTTTCATATAGTTTGCATTCAAAATAGCATGTTCAGTAGCGCTTTTTAATCCTTCAGCACCCATCATGGTGATATAACCATAAGAGATTAAACATACTAAAGCCGATCCGTAAGGCGCCGATGAAATAGCAGTGATAGCTTGCTCACCACCAACGTTTAAGATTGGGTTAGTTGGTAAGAAAGGAACTAATTTTTCATTCACACAAATTGGTCCAACTCCTGGTCCACCACCACCGTGAGGGATAGCAAATGTTTTGTGTAAGTTTAAGTGACAAACGTCAGCTCCAATTGTAGCTGGGTTTGTTAAACCTACCTGAGCATTCATGTTAGCACCGTCCATATAAACTAATCCGCCGTTATCGTGGATTAATTGTGTGATTTCAATGATAGATGATTCGTAAACTCCGTGAGTTGAAGGGTACGTTACCATTAAACAAGATAAATCATCTTTGTGTTCAATAGCTTTTGCTCTTAAATCTTCAACATCGATATTTCCTTCTGGAGTTGTTTTAGTAACGATAATTTTCATTCCGGCCATAGCTGCAGAAGCAGGGTTTGTTCCGTGAGCTGAAGATGGAATTAAACATACGTTACGGTGTCCTTCACCACGAGACATGTGGTAAGCACGGATAGCCATTAAACCAGCATACTCTCCTTGAGCTCCTGAGTTTGGTTGTAATGTTGTACCAGCAAATCCTGTGATTACGTTTAACTGTTGCTCTAATTTTTTAAGCATAGTAATGTAACCTTCTGCCTGATCAATTGGAGCGAATGGGTGAATGCTGTTCCAGTTTGGCATTGATAATGGCAACATTTCAGAAGCAGCATTTAATTTCATGGTACAAGAACCTAAAGAAATCATTGAGTGATTCAATGATAAATCTTTACGCTCTAATTTTTTGATGTAACGCATCAACTGACTTTCGGAGTGATGGTTATTGAAAACATCATGCGTTAAGAAAGACGATGTTCTTTCTAAAGAAGCTGGTAATTTGCTAGCAGTCGATAATTCAGTAACTGTGAAAGCCTCTTTACCTAATGCTTCAGCAAAAATCGCGATGATTTGGTTGATGTCTTTTATTGAAGTTGTTTCGTTGAATGAGATTGAAATCGTTTCTGCGTCTACATAGAAGAAGTTAACTTCGTTTCTTTCAGCAACAGCTTTTACTTTTTGAGCGTCAGCTTTTACTAAAATGGTATCAAAATATGCGGTATTCGTTTGATAAACACCTAATTTATTTAAAGCATCGGCAGTTGTTACAGCCGAAGCGTGAACTTTATTTGCGATGTATTGTAATCCTTTTGGTCCGTGGTAAACAGCGTACATACCAGCCATAACAGCTAATAATACCTGAGCAGTACAGATGTTTGAAGTTGCTTTTTCACGTTTAATGTGTTGCTCACGAGTTCCTAAAGCCATACGTAATGCACGGTTTCCGTTAGCATCGATAGAAACACCGATGATACGACCTGGCATAGAGCGTTTGTATTCTTCTTTCGTTGCAAAGTAACCTGCGTGAGGTCCACCGTAACCCATTGGTACACCAAAACGTTGTGTCGTACCTACAACAACAGCAGCTCCCATTTCTCCTGGTGAAGTTAATGTAGCTAATGATAAAATATCAGCAGCAACTGCCACTTTAATGTCATTTTCCGCTGCTTTAGCAATAAATGAACTATAGTCGTTTACTTGTCCGTATTTACCCGGATATTGAAGGATAGCACCGAAGAATTCGTTAGAGAAATCGAAAGTTTCGTGGTTTCCAACAACTAATTCAATTCCAACTGGAGTAGAACGCGTTTGTAATATAGATAGAGTCTGTGGTAAAATTTCTTCAGAAACGAAGAATTTATTTACGTTATTTTTCTTTTGGTCACGTGTTCTAACGTCGAACAATAATGACATAGCTTCTGCAGCTGCAGTTCCTTCGTCAAGTAACGAAGCATTTGCAATTTCCATTCCTGATAGTTCTGTAACTACAGTCTGGAAGTTTAAGATAGCCTCTAAACGTCCTTGTGCGATTTCGGCTTGGTAAGGCGTGTAAGCCGTATACCATCCTGGATTTTCGAAGATGTTTCTTTGAATTGCAGCAGGAACGATAGTTGGGTGGTACCCTAAACCGATATACGATTTGAAAACTTTGTTCTTTTTACCTAATTCCATGATATGAGCAGCGTACTCATACTCAGACATAGGTTCATCTAAGTTTAAACCATTTTTTAACTTAATATCATCCGGTAAAGTTTCGTAAATCAACTGGTCTAAAGAGTCTACACCAATAGTTTGTAACATTTGGTTTTGATCCTCTTCTCTAGGCCCAATGTGACGCAATGCGAAAGCGTTTGTATTCATTAAAATTGAATTTTGTTAAATATTCCGCAAAAGTACATAATATTAAGTGTGTTTTCTTGTCTAAAAGGGGGTGTTTTTATTCACAGGCTATTAACTTTAACACTTTGTTTACATTTGTGTTATGAAAGTTTTTAAGCAACTCCTGAATTTCTATATCAACAGTAGTTTTCATGTGGCCTGTGCAGTGGTGGCGTTAACATGGATTACCTTGTTGGAATTTCATTTGATATTAGATGAAAACCTTATCATTTTTGTATTCTTTGCATCGGTTACAGGTTATAATTTTGTAAAGTATTTTGGTATTGCCAGGTTTCATCACAGGGGTTTGTCTAATTGGTTGAAAGCGATACAAATATTGTCCTTTTTCTGCTTCGTGTTAATGTGTTATTATGTGTTGAAACTGAAGTTGGAAACCTTACTTTTTATAGCCGGATTTGGAGTGGTAACGTTCTTTTACGCGATTCCATTTTTGCCAAGAAGATTTTATCTAGATAGTAAACAAAATTTAAGAAATATAGGAGGATTAAAGGTGTACCTAATTGCGTTGGTATGGACAGGTGTTACCGTATTCTTACCTGTAATTAATAACGATTACGGCATAGATAGCGATGTTATTTTAACAGCTATTCAGCGCTGGATTTTTATTATTGTAATCATGTTACCTTTTGAAATTCGCGATTTAAAATACGATAGCTTAAAGTTGGCTACCATTCCGCAGAAAATAGGGGTACAGCAAACAAAAATTATGGGGATGCTGTTACTTGGCGTTTTTTATACGATGGAGTTTTTTAAAGATAGCATAGCTTCGGGGAGTTTGCTCGTGATGTTTTTAATAAGTGCAATAACTTTGTTTTTTGTGAAGTATGCCGAAGTTAAACAAGGGCCTTATTATTGCTCATTTTGGGTGGAAGGATTACCCATTTTATGGCTGTTACTTTTACTAATGTTTAACTGATTTCCTGTTCTTTTAAGGCTTTATCGAATTTTGCTTTCAATGCTTCCTTACAGGTTTTATCCATACATTTAACGTTTGAAGATTTTATAACTTCAGTCAGTTTTTTGTTGTTTTTAGTGTAGTTTCTGCAGCAAGGGCATAGCGCTAGGTGAATGTTTAATTTTAGTTTTTCCCAAAGTGAAGCTTCTTCGTATTGTGCTTTATCGCAAACGTGGTTTGCTTTAAGACAAGGGTTTGTACTGTTGTTTTTGCTACTCATATTAAAACCAATTTTCTTTTAAACATTCTGCCATTGCCGTACGTGCTCTGTGAATAATAACCCAAAGGTTAGACGCAGTGATATTGAGTTCATTACAAATAACTTCGGTATCTTGTCCTTCTATAGTTTTCATTCTAAACACCTGAGCTTGCTTTTCAGGTAGTTTACTTAGGCAGTTGTAAATAGCATCACCAAGCTCGGTGTTTTCCATGGCGTCTTCAGCGGTTTTATCGAATGGGTCGGCGACGCGCTCTTCCAACCAGTCACCTTCGTCTTCATCGGTGTTGAAGGTCATGCGCACTTCGGCTTGACCTTTATTTGAATTAATCTTGCGGTAGTAATCAATTATTTTTCGCTTTAAAATAGAAATCAGCCAGGTACGCTCGCTAGATTCTCCTTTAAAATTTTTCATTGATTTTAATCCGGCGAAAAAAGTATCCTGAACTAAATCCTGAGCAACCTCTCTGTCGTTAACACGTGAAATCGTGTAATTGTAGAGGTAATCGGAATATAAATCGATCCACTTATTCGGATTAATTTTATGGTCAGACATTGGTCAGGCTGTTTATTGATACCTACCAAAAATAGAATAAAAAAATGGATTCTTCTACTTTAAGAAGAAGGAAGTAAATTTAAAGTATAAATAGAAAAAATGGATTTAGGTTTTCGGATTTAATACAGCATTTTCTTCATCGGTTAATAATCGGGAATGAATAATAAAACGAAGTCCTAAAGGAATTTCCAACGAAAAACTGGCACCTCGGCCTTTTGTGATGTCAACTGTAAGGTGGGTATGTTTCCAATATTCAAACTGGTCTTGATTCATATAGAAGTTAACGCCTTCTAACGTGCCAAGAAGAAAATCGCTTTCATCGAGATACATATCGTCTTTTTCAAAAATCATTGGAGAAGAACCGTCACAACAGCCACCACTTTGATGAAAAATAAGTTCACCATGTTTCGCTTTTAATTGATTAACCACTTTAGCGGCTTCTTCTGTTATTGCAATGCGTTCCATAATAATAGAATTAATGAGAGGCCGAATCGAGCAATAATCCGACCTCTGCATTAAGGTAGTCACCCTATTAAAAAAATCCTAACTTATTTTTATCGTAAGAGATTAACATGTTTTTGGTCTGGCGGTAATAATTGAGCATCATCACGTGGTTTTCTCGGCCAAATCCTGATTTTTTATACCCTCCAAAAGGCGCATGTGCCGGATAGGCATGGTAACAATTTACCCAAACACGTCCAGCTTTAATGGCTCTCGGAATTTGATAGAGTTGATGTGCATCGCGTGTCCAGACACCAGCACCTAAACCGTAAAGTGTGTCGTTGGCAATTTCTAAAGCTTCAGCTTCATCTTTAAATTTTGTAACACAAACTACGGGACCAAAAATTTCTTCCTGAAACACACGCATTTTGTTATGACCTTCCAGAATGGTTGGTTTTATATAGAATCCATTAGCTAAATTGCCACTAAGTTTATTGGCTTCGCCTCCAGCTAATACTTTTGCGCCTTCTTCAATACCAATTTTTAAATACGATTGAATTTTTTCATATTGGTCATTCGAAGCTTGTGCCCCAACCATGGTATTAACATCGTATGGATTATCCTGAATAATGGCATTGGTTCTGGCAATAACACGTTCCATAAAAGAGTCGTAAATATCTTCCTGAACCAATAAACGCGACGGACAGGTACAAACTTCCCCTTGATTAAAAGCAAAAAGTACGGCGCCTTCAATGGCTTTATCCAGGTAGGCATCATCGGCATCCATTACCGAATTGAAGAATATATTGGGTGATTTACCCCCCAGTTCCATGGTTACGGGATTTAAGTTTTTCGACGCGTACTGCATAATCAATTGTCCGGTAGTCGTTTCGCCAGTAAAGGCTACTTTATCCACTTTAGGACTTGAGGCCAATGGTTTTCCGGCTTCAGGGCCAAAACCGTGAACTACGTTAATAACCCCAGGAGGAAAAACATCGGCTATCTTTTCCATTAGTAATGTTGCCGATGAAGGTGTTTGTTCAGCAGGTTTTAAAACCACGCAATTTCCGGTTGCTAATGCAGGAGGTAATTTCCACGATAACATTAACAATGGGAAGTTCCATGGAATGATTTGTCCGACGACACCTAAAGGTTCTTTAATATTCATGGACAAGGTGTTGGCATCGAGTTCGGTGGCACTACCTTCTTCTGCGCGGATACAAGCAGCAAAATAACGCCAGTGGTCTACAGATAAAGGCACATCGGCATTTAAGGTTTCGCGTATAGGTTTTCCGTTATCGCAGGTTTCTACCAATGCGAATTCTTCTAAGTTTTCCTGAATAATATCAGCGACTTTATTTAATAACGTAGCACGTTCGGTTGCTGAGGTATTTCCCCATGATTCTTTAGCGGCGTTGGCAGCATCTAAGGCTAATTCTACATCTTCTTTTTGCGAACGTGGGTATTTTGCTATCAAGCTATTGTCTATGGGAGAGGTGTTTTCAAAGTATTCACCACCAACAGGAGGCACAAATTTTCCGTTTATAAAATTGTAATACGTGTCTTTAAATTTAGGTTTGGAATAACTCATTTTTTATTTAGTTTAATTATTAAATGTTTAAAAATATGGTTGGTATTTTAGTTAAAGTTTAGTTTTTATAAAGTTATATTGTCGTTTTCTGATTATCTTGAACAGAAATATTATTATTTTGAACATATCTATCATTTCCAGTTTTTAAAGCTATTTTTTTGTACTATTGATTATGAGACAGTTATTAAACCACCACAGAAGTCACAGAAAACTATCTACTTTAGTAGAAAATAGAACCACCTATAGTGCTGCATACGCCGAGCTTAATATTTTTGAAACTCACCAGTATGCCGAAAAAGTGTCCTTGATTTTCGATTTTCCGGTGATAGCAAGTATGCTTACTGGAAAAAAAGTTATGCATATTGATGGTTTAGAAGCTTTTGAATTTTTTCCGGGCGAATCGGTAGTGATGCCAACAAGAAAAGAAATGGTTATTGACTTTCCGTTAGCAACCGAAAATGACCCAACCCAATGTCTGGCTTTAGGTATTGATACCGATAAAATTAATGAGGTGGTTGAAAAGTTTAATTACGAAGTTGCTATTGAAAACGAAAATAATAACTGGAATTTAGATAAGAATACCTCACATTTAACCAATCATCAGGATGTAAATCATTTAATAGAGCGATTAACATCCACCTTTCTTAATAATAGTAAATCTAAGGATGCGCTGTTAGATTTAATGATTCAGGAGCTAATTATTAGGTTACTGCAAACCAAAGCAAAAGCTTTAATTATTGATGATCCAAATCAGGCGTTTAGCGATACCCGAATTGGTACCGTCATTAAGTTTATAAAAGAGAATTTAACCAATAAAGATATTACGGTAGATTTATTGGCAGAGAAAGCTTATATGAGCACGTCGCATTTTCATAAGAAGTTTAAAAATACCTTAGGTGTGTCTCCAATAGATTATATTAATTCTGAAAAAATTAAATTTTCAAAGAAATTGATTAAGGAAGCTAAAGATTTTAGAATGTCTGAAATTGCCTTTAAATCTGGATTTAACAATGCCAGTTATTTCAACAGACAGTTTAAAAAGATGGAGATGATGACACCGCAGCAGTTTAAAAAAATGATTTCCGCTTAACTGAAAATTGAGTTATTCAATCAAGCGGAAACCTTAGTTTTTTATTTTATCAATCCCGCACGTCTTAATAACGCTTCTGGTTGCGGTTCTTTTCCGCGGAAGCGTTTATATAAAGTCATCGGGTCTTCTGTACCACCCTGAGATAGCACATTATCTTTAAATTTTTGAGAGACTTCTGCATTAAAAATACCTTCTTCTTTAAAATATTCGAAAGCATCTGCATCTAAAACTTCAGCCCATTTGTAGCTATAGTAGCCTGAACTATATCCGCCTTGGAAAATATGAGAGAATGAGGTGCTCATACAATTTTCGGCAACATCAGGATATAGTTTCGTGTTTTCAAAAGCATTAGTTTCGAAATCTTTTACTGAAGTAATTTGTTCTGGCGAATCACTACCATGCCAGCTCATATCTAATAAACCAAAACTTAATTGGCGTAAGGTTTGCATGCCTTCGTGAAAGGTTGCAGATTCCTTAATTTTTTCAACCAGTTCCATAGGAATCACTTCACCTGTTTCGTAATGCGTAGCGAATAATTCAAGAGCTTCTTTTTCGTAACACCAGTTTTCCATTACCTGACTTGGCAACTCTACAAAATCCCAGAATACGCTGGTTCCGGAAAGGCTAGGGTAAGTCGTGTTGGCTAACATGCCGTGTAGGGCATGACCAAATTCGTGGAATAAAGTGGTTACCTCGTTAAATGTTAATAACGACGGTTTGCTTTTGGTTGGCTTTGTGAAATTACAAACGATTGAAATATGAGGACGACTGTTTTCGCCGTCTTTTACATATTGTGGTTTGTAAGAGGTCATCCATGCACCGTTACGTTTTCCTGGTCTCGGGAAAAAGTCGGCGTAAAGTATAGAAATGTAGTCACCGTTGGTATTAGTTACTTTATAGGTTAGTACATCGTTGTGGTATTTGTCGATGGTGTTTATTTCTTCAAATTGTAAACCGAAAAGTTTTTCGGCAACCGTAAACGCACCATTAATAACGTTTTCTAATTTGAAATATGGTTTTAGTTTTTCATCATCTAAATTGAATAATTTCTGTTTCAATTTTTCTGAATAATACGCCGAATCCCATTTTTGAAGCTGATCGATACCATCTAAATCTTTGGCGAATTGTTCAAGATTCGCAAACTCGTCTTGAGCGGAAGGTTTTGCTTTTTCAAGAATATCGTTTAAGAAGGTTTGAACGGTTTCCGGGTTTTTAGCCATACGTTCTTCCAGCACGAAATGTGCGTGGGTTTTGTATCCTAAAAGATTCGCGCGCTCATGACGTAATTTTACGATGTTTAAAACAATCTCTTGATTATCTAATTCGTCGTTTTGAAACGATTTTGCGCCAAAGGCAATGGCTATGGTTTTACGTAATTCGCGATTATCGGCGTAAGTCATAAACGGAATATAGCTCGGATAATCTAAAGTGATTAACCAACCGTCTTTGCCTTTGCTTTCTGCTAATTGAGCAGCAGCTTCTTTAGCGCCTTCAGGTAAACCTGCTAAATCGTCTTCATTTGTAATATGAAGCTCATATTTATTGGTTTCGGCTAAAACATTCTCACCGAATGTTAATTTTAGCTTACTTAATTCTTTGTCAATTTTACGGAGTTGTTGCTTTTTGTCATCAGTAAGATTGGCACCATTTCTTGAAAAGCTTTTATATTTTTTATCTAAAAGGGTGGCTTGTTCGGTTGTTAAATCTAATGTGCCCTTTTCATCGTAAACAGCTTTTACGCGTTTAAAAAGCGCTTCGTTTAAGGTAATGTCATTACTGAATTCGGATAACAGGGGAGATACTTCCTGTGCTATTTTCTGAATCTCATCGTTAGTCTCAGCAGAATTCAAATTGAAAAATATACTCGACACACGGTCTAACTGTTCTCCTGAAAAATCTAAAGCTTCGATGGTGTTTTGAAACGTTGGTGCTTCCGGATTGTTAGTAATAGCGTCTATCTCTGCTTTTGCGTTTTCAATCCCTTCTTTTATCGCCGGAGGAAAATCACTATTGTTGATTTGTGAAAATGGCGCAGTATTAAAAGGAGTTTGAAATTTTTTTAATAGGATGTTTATCATTTTAATAATAAATATGTTAAAACAAAAAATATATTATGCATACATAGTATAATTTTTGTAGATTTGGCGCAGTTCAATTGAAAGAGTGACTAACTCAAATGAATTATTCTTAATAGCACTAAACCCCGAATCTCTTCGGGGTTTTTTGATTTATAAGCCTTTTGCTGACTCGTAAACTTTTTGCTTTAAGCTTTCTTTGTAGTCTACAATTTTGTTTAAAACCGCTTCGTCTGCAGAACCTATTATTTGCGCAGCTAAAATTCCGGCATTTTTAGCACCGTTTAATGCAACCGTTGCTACAGGCACACCACCGGGCATTTGTAAAATAGATAATACAGAATCCCAACCGTCTATAGAGTTGCTGCTTTTTACAGGGACACCAATAACCGGTAGCGGTGATAAAGATGCGATCATACCAGGTAAGTGGGCTGCACCACCGGCACCAGCGATAATTACTCCAATACCGCGAGTATGCGCATTTTTACCATAGTCGAATAATTTTTCAGGAGTTCTGTGAGCAGACACGATATCTACTTCAACTTCAATATTGAAATCTTTTAAAATGTCTACAGCGTCTTGCATTACCGGCAAATCGCTTTTGCTTCCCATGATGATTCCTACTTTATTCATCTATATTTTAATTTATGTTTTTGTCTTTAAATTTTGATTAAGCGTTTATTCGCTAATCACTTTTATGGTTGATTTTACTTCTTCAGCAATTTTTCGAGCTTGATTGATGTCTTGGTCAACAATAGTAACGTGTCCCATTTTTCTAAATGGACGCGTTTGCTTTTTACCATAAATATGTGGTGTAACGCCATCTAAGCCCATAATAGTCGAAATGTTTTCATAAACTACATTTCCGCTGTAACCTTCAGCACCTACTAAGTTTACCATAACACCACCAACTTTACTGTCGGTACGTCCAAGAGGTAAATCTAAAATGGCTCTTAAGTGTTGTTCGAATTGCGAGGTATAACTTGCTTCGATAGACTGGTGTCCTGAGTTGTGAGGTCTGGGAGCCACTTCGTTAATTAAAATGTTATCATCATGCGTCTGAAACATTTCAACGGCTAATAAACCAACGTGGTTAAAAGCTTCCGAAGTTTTTAAAGCGACATCAATCGCTTTTTGCGCTACGTCTTCCGGTATTCTTGCAGGACAAATAACGTATTCTACCTGATTAGCTTCCGGGTGGAATTCCATTTCAACCACTGGAAAATTTTTGCTTTCTCCAGAAGGTGTGCGAGCCACAATTACTGCCAATTCATTTTTAAAAGGAACTAATTCTTCAGCAATACATTCCACATTTGGTAAACCTTCTAAATCTGAAACCGATTTTACAATTTTCACCCCTTGTCCGTCGTAACCAAACTGAGCTGATTTCCAGACGAAAGGCACAGTTAAACTACCATGGTCGATAGCTTCTTTTACTTCAGAAGTATAAGCAAAACGCGTAAAAGGAGAGGTTGGTAAATTATTGTCTTTATAAAACAATTTTTGTCTCGCCTTGTTTTGAATAGTTCTAAGGGTTTTAGATGCCGGATATACTTTGATACCTTCTTTTTCAAGGGCTTCTAAAGCATCAACGTTAACGTTTTCAATTTCAATAGTTAATACATCAACCTGTTTACCAAAATTGTAAACGGCATCATAATCCATTAAATCACCTAAATGAAATTCGTTGCTTGCAATTTTACAAGGCGCTTCGTTACTTGAATCTAATACACAAGTATATATGTCAAACTTTCTGGTATCGTTAAGAAGCATTTTACCTAATTGTCCGCCACCAAGAATACCTAGTTTAAAATTTGAAGAAAAATAGTTCATTGTTTATCTTTAAAAATGAAATTAAATTGTCTAACCGACAAAATATGATGCAAAAATACACTTAAATATTAATTAGTATCTAAATCGTAAATCAAAAAATGGTGATTCCTTAATCTATTGATTATCTTTGCACCTTTATTAAAATAAGTTTCAGTGGTAAAGTTACACGACAAATTTTTTAAACCGTTTATTTCTGCCGAAGAAATCGATCGGGCTATGACGCGAATGGCAAGCGAGATAGCGAAAGATATTGGAGATGAAATTCCTGTGTTTATTGGTATTTTAAATGGATCGTTTATGGTAGTAAGCGATTTTGTAAAGAAGTATCAAAAACCATGTGAAGTAACATTTATTAAGTTAGCCTCTTATGAAGGCGTAAAGTCTACCGAAGACATTCAAAGACTTATTGGCTTAACACAAGATTTATCTGGACGTACTGTGGTTATCCTTGAAGATATTATCGATACTGGTAATACTTTAGCCGAGGTACACCGTATTTTTAAGAATGAAAGGGTAAAATCTTTAAAAATTGCCACGTTATTTTACAAACCTGAAGCTTATAAAAAAGATTTCAAACTTCATTATGTAGGTATAGAGATTCCTAATAAATTCATTGTAGGCTATGGATTAGATTACGACGGACTGGGAAGAAACTTACCCGAAATATATCAAATCAAACAAACAGAATACATGACAAATTTAGTGCTATTTGGCCCTCCAGGTGCTGGTAAAGGAACACAAGCAGAATTTTTAAAAGAGAAGTATAAGTTGGTACATATTTCTACTGGCGACGTTTTTAGATACAACATTAAAAACGAAACCGCTTTAGGAATGCTAGCAAAATCATACATCGATAAAGGTGAGTTAGTTCCTGATCAGGTAACTATTGATATGCTTGAAGCTGAAGTAGAAAAAAATACGGATGCTAATGGATTTATCTTCGACGGGTTCCCTCGTACAAGTGCACAGGCTGAAGCATTAGATAAGTTGATGGAAAGCAAAGACTCTGCAATTAGCGCTATGATAGCTCTTGAAGTAGAGGATGAAATTTTAGTAGAGCGTTTAGTAAAAAGAGGTGAAACCAGCGGAAGAGCCGATGATGCCGACGAGTCTATTATTAGAAATAGAATTACTGAGTATTATAACAAAACAGCTATCTTAAAAGATTACTATTCTGCTCAAAATAAATATTTTGGTGTAGATGGTGTAGGATCTATTGAAGAGATTACTCAGCGTTTAAGCAGCGTTATAGATAACTTATAAATCTTAATCCGTAAGGATTTAAAGCAATAAAAACCATATCTTTAAAGTATTAAGGATATGGTTTTTTTAAAATAGAATTAGCATTTAATAGAAAATCCACTGTGGTGGAAGATTAAAATAAACAACAATGACAGAAGGAAATTTCGTTGATTATGTAAAAATGTATGTGAGCTCGGGTAATGGAGGAAAAGGATCAGCACACTTACATCGCGAAAAATATATAGCTAAAGGTGGGCCCGATGGAGGAGACGGTGGTCGTGGAGGTCATGTTATCGTTCGCGGAAAATCAAACCTATGGACCCTTCTGCATTTAAAGTTTAAAAAACACATTCGTGCCGGTCATGGAGAGCATGGTGCTAGTGCACGTAGTTTTGGTGCCGATGGCGAAGATGTGTATATCGATGTGCCATTAGGAACGGTAATTCGTGATACTGAAAGCAATGAAATTCTTTTTGAGATTACCGAAGACGGACAAGAAAAAATATTAGCTCAAGGAGGAAAAGGAGGTTTAGGAAACTGGCATTTTAAAAGTGCTACAAACCAGACACCTCGTTACGCACAACCTGGAATGCCTCTTGAGGAAAAATATGTAACCATGGAGCTTAAGGTGCTTGCCGATGTTGGATTGGTAGGTTTCCCTAATGCCGGTAAGTCAACATTATTGTCTGTGGTAACCTCGGCAAAGCCAAAAATTGCAGATTACGAGTTTACAACCTTGAAACCGAATTTAGGAATCGTAAAATATCGCGATTATCAAACCTTTGTGATGGCTGATATTCCTGGAATTATAGAAGGAGCAGCTGAAGGTCGTGGTTTAGGGCATTACTTTTTACGCCACATTGAGCGTAACTCCATTCTTTTATTCTTAATTCCGGCAGATGCTGAAGATATTAGAAAACAGTACGATATTCTGTTAGACGAATTGCGTCGTTACAATCCTGAAATGCTTGACAAAGAGCGCATCATAGCCATATCAAAATGTGATATGCTGGATGATGAGTTAAAAGCAGAATTAAAGGAGGAATTAGACAACGAATTACCAATACCTTATATGTTTATTTCATCGGTAGCACAGCAAGGTATTCAGGAACTTAAAGACAAGCTTTGGAAAATGTTGAATGATTAATTGATGAATAGTGAGACATCATATCAAAAATATGGTTGAAATAAATAATAGCAAAAGAAGTAAATTCTATGCGTTATTTATTCAACTGTTGATTTTGATATCGATAATCATTTTTTCAATTGAAACCATTCCAGATTTAAAACCGCATACCCGAAAGGTTCTGCATTATGTAGATCTTTTTATTGTAGCAGTTTTTACAATTGAATATTTTCTTAGAATTTATTTAGCCAGACATAAGTTTAAATTTATTTTTAGTTTTTTTGGACTTATAGACTTGCTGGCTATTCTGCCTTTTTATCTTTCTATTGGCGTCGATTTACGTGCTTTAAGAGCATTGCGTTTTCTTAGTGTATTCCGGATATTAAAGCTAATACGTTACAGTAAGGCTATACATCATTTTGTAAGAGCCATTAAGTCGGCGAAGGAAGAAATTTTACTATTTATTTTTGCTACCCTTATTTTAATATTCTTTTCGGCGGTCGGTATTTATTATTTCGAGCATGAACAACAACCTGAATATTTTTCATCTGTATTTGACAGTCTTTGGTGGGCTGTTATTACTTTAACAACCGTTGGGTATGGCGATGTATATCCTATAACGGTTGGTGGACGTATTTTTACCTTTTTTATTTTAATGATAGGCCTTGGAATAATTGCCATTCCGACGGCTATTATTTCTGCGGCACTCACAAAATCAATGGATAGAAAAGGAGAAAAGTAATTTTTTCGTTATTTTGAAGTATCTAAATCTATTCAATAATGAAAACCTTTCTTTCTGCTTTTTTTGTTCTATTTTTAATTTCTTGTGCCTCTGTTCGTGTAAATTTTGATTACGACCAAGAGGCTGATTTTTCAAAATACAAGACTTATAATTATTATGCCGATATGAATACCGGTTTAAGTGAACTGGACACTAAGCGTTTTCTTGATGCTTTAGATAATCAGTTGTCTCAACAAGGTTATACCCTGGCTAAAGAACCAGATTTCTTTATTGATGTGAGTAGTAAGGAATATGAAGAAGGACCAAAAAGTTCATTTGGTATTGGTTTAGGCGGCACAGGAAGGCATGTTGGTGGTGGTGTATCTATCGGTGTGCCTGTGGGGCAATCTAATATAAACCGACAAATAACATTAGAGTTTGTTGACGAAAATAAAAAACAACTGTTTTGGCAGGCGGTAAGTGAATCTGCTTTTAAACCTAACGAAACACCTGAGAGTCGGGAGGCTCTTTTTAAGACGATAGCAGTTAAAATGTTAGCCGAGTTTCCTCCAAAGTAATAATTTTTAGATTATCATAACATTTTAGATTCTTAAATTGATTTTTCGTTTTGTAGCTTTACAAAAATCACTAAAAATAGTTATGAAATCATTACAAGATAAAGTGGCCTTTATAACCGGAGGCACAAAAGGAATAGGTTATGGAATTGCACAGTCTTTATTAAACGAAGGTGTAAATGTAGCCATAACAGGAAGGGATTTAGCAACAGCACAAAGAGCGGCTGATGCTTTAAATTCAAATGCTACACAAGGTGCTAAAGCTATAGGTATTCAGGCCGATGTAAGAAGTTATGAGAGTCAGCAGGAGGCCATTCAGAAGACTTTAGAAACGTTTAATAAAATTGATGTCGTCATTGCTAATGCCGGTATAGGGCATTTTGGAAGTATTGAAGACCTAACCGTAGAGCAGTGGCAGGAAACTATTGATACCAATTTAACGGGTGTATTTTATTCTATTAAATCCAGCATTGAAGCTTTAAAACAATCTCAGGGTTACTTTATTACCATTTCCAGTTTGGCTGGAACGAATTTCTTCGCAAAAGGGTCGGCTTACAATGCCAGTAAATTTGGATTAACAGGGTTTTCGCAATCGGTAATGCTAGATTTGCGTCAGTATGGAATAAAGGTAAGTACTATTATGCCAGGTTCGGTGTCAACATATTTTAATGGTAATACGCCGGATGAAAGTGATGCCTGGAAAATTCAAATTGAAGATTTAGGTGAAATTGTTGTGGATTTATTGAAGCTAAATCCAAGAACCTTACCGAGTAAAATAGAGGTGCGACCTACGATGCCACCAAGCAAATAAAAATGTTTATTATATTAGTAAAAACGCCAACTTCAGGTTGGTGTTTTTATTTGATTCAAAAGAATTATTTTTGTTAAAATAAAATTGTGTAATGCCTCGAATTCTGTTTTTACTTTTCTTTCCGATATTAACAATAGCTCAGGTCGATTCTAAAAAGATCCAAGACCTTTTAGTTCAAGAAAAATTTATCGAAGCCGAAGCGATTTTAAATTCATATTTAAAACAACATCCCAATGATATGGAGGCGGTAGAGTTGTTAGGAGATACATATGGTCATCAAAAAAAATGGGATGAAGCAATGAATAGCTATCAGACTCTAATTGAATTTGATGGCAAGAATGCAAATTATCATTATAAATTTGGTGGCGTATTAGGGATGAAAGCCTTATCGGTTAGTAAAATTCGAGCGTTAACTTTAATTAACGACCTAGAGGAAGCTTTTTTAAAAGCAGCTAAACTAGATCCGAAACATATTGACGCACGTTGGGCTTTGGTTGAATATTATATGAAACTACCCGGTTTTTTAGGGGGAGGTGTTTCAAGTGCTTTACCTTATGCGGAGGAGTTGGAAAAGTTATCAAAAGTAGATGGTTATTTGGCAAAAGGTTTTATATATGAAAATGATAATGAACCTGAGTTAGCCGAGAAGTATTATAAACTGGCGATAACTGAAGGAGGTTCGTTGGTATGTTACGATAAATTAACCAAGTTCTACATTGCACAGGACAAACCTGAAAAGGCGATTATAAATCTTAAATCCGCTTACAGTGTACATAAGGATCCTGATTTATTACTTCAGATTAAAGCCTTAGAAAATCAATAAAATTCAAAAATTTAAGAGGCTTGTATTACGACTAAAAACATAGCAATCCTTATCTTTACAAACTACAAAAGTAACTTATGAACGTACATTTTATAGCCATTGGTGGTTCGGCGATGCATAACCTCGCTTTAGCTTTACATAACAAAGGATATCAGGTAACAGGAAGTGATGATGAGATTTTTGAACCTTCAAAATCACGTTTGGCAAACAAAGGTTTACTTCCGGAAGCATTTGGTTGGTTTCCAGAAAAAATTACTGAAAGTTTAGATGCTGTTGTTTTAGGAATGCATGCTAAGGCCGATAATCCGGAGTTGTTAAAGGCGCAGGAATTAGGACTTAAAATTTACAGTTATCCAGAGTTTTTATACGAACAATCCAAAAATAAAACGCGTGTAGTTATTGGTGGAAGTCATGGGAAGACTACGATTACATCTATGATTCTCCATGTCATGCATTACCATGATCGTGATGTCGATTATATGGTAGGTGCGCAACTGGAAGGTTTCGATGTGATGGTAAAATTAACCGAGGAGAATGATTTTATTGTTCTGGAAGGTGATGAGTATTTAAGTTCACCAATCGACAGACGCCCCAAGTTTCATTTGTATAAACCTAATATAGCTTTGTTAAGTGGAATAGCCTGGGATCATATTAATGTATTCCCGACCTACGAAAACTATGTAGAGCAGTTCAAGATTTTTGTAGATTCTATTGTTAAAGGCGGAAGTATAAATTATAATGAAGAAGATGCTGAAGTAAAACGAGTTGTTGAAGCTTCTGAAAATCCGATACGCAAGATAGCCTACAATACACCAGAATATACTGTTGAAGATGGCGAAACCTATTTAGAAACTCCTGAGGGTCCAATGCCAATGGAGGTTTTTGGTAAACACAACCTTAACAATCTTGCAGGAGCAAAATGGATTTGTCAACACATGGGTATTGATGAAGATGATTTCTATGAAGCAATTTCAACCTTTAAAGGCGCAAGCAAACGTTTGGAAAAAATAGCCGAAGGGAAAACCAGTGTTGCTTATAAAGATTTTGCCCATTCACCAAGTAAAGTAGAAGCAACAACTAAAGCAGTGAAAGAACAGTATAGTGACAGGCAATTAGTAGCCTGTTTAGAGCTTCACACTTACAGCAGTTTAAATGCTGAATTTTTAAAGGAATATAAAGGTGCTTTAGATGCAGCCGATACAGCAGTTGTATTTTATTCGCCGCATGCGGTAGAAATTAAAAAACTGGATGCTGTTTCACATGATCAAATCGCTCAGGCGTTCGAGCGTGACGATTTAATTATTTACACCAATCCAGACGATTTTAAGAATTTTTTATTATCTCAAAATTTAGAAAACAAAGCCTTATTACTGATGAGTTCAGGTAACTACGGCGGACTTAATTTTGATGAGGTAAAAGCTTTAATAAAATAAATAAATAAATAAATAAATACCTTTTTCTTTAAGACTTAGTATCTTCAAGTGTATTGTTATTTGGCATACTCTTGATGTGTATATCTCTTTGAGGAAAAGGTATTTCTATATTAGCTTCTTTAAAGGCATTATAAACCGCAACGGAAACCTCACTTTTGGTTACTAAACTCACTTCGTAATGCACCCAGCATTGTAGAACAAAATTAAGTGAGTTATCACCAAATTCAAGAAATAATCCACGTGCTGGAGGTGTTTTTAGTACGTTGGGATGCGATGCTCCGGCTTTAGCCAGGATTTCTAAAACCAGATTTGGGTCGGCATCATAAGCGGCGCCAATAAAAATATCAATACGTTTTATGTTATCTGATAGCGTCCAGTTTATAAGATTGTTAGACATTAAATTGTAGTTAGGAACAATTACTTCGGCACCATCAAAGGTTCTGATTTTTGAAGAACGTACACCAATTTTATGCACTCGACCTAATAGGTTGTCGACTTCAACGGTGTCGCCTTGTAAAATGGGTCTTTCGAACACTAAAATCAATCCGGAAACGAAGTTCGAAATTAAGGTCTGTAAACCAAAACCAATACCAATACCCATGGCACCTGCAAGTAGATTAAATTTGCTTAAATCCATGCCTAAGGACGACAACGCAAACACAAATCCGAAAGCCACAATAAAATAACGAATCACTAAGGAGACAGCTGCAGGTATACCTTTAGGTAATCGTAACGATTTTAAAATGCCTTCACCATCGCCATCATCAATCATGAACGAAATTAAGGTTGTTAGTAAATATGAAGATGCAAGAATGATAATGAATGATAAAATGGAGCCAATTGTTATGGTTATGGTTCCGAGGCTATAAGGTTCTGAAAGTACATCGGTTAAATAATCTTTTAAAGGCCTGTAAACTTCAATCATATTCAAGAAAAACAGAAACCAAAAAATGAGAACAACGACTCTTAAAATTTTCATCAGTTTAATTTCCAAAGCTAATTTTCTAGAGTGATCAATTACAGCTTTTGAACTAAAATGTCTGTGAATTAAACTGGTTGATATTCCCTCAAGGATTAATAGTAAACTATAGAAAATAACGGTTATTACGCCTATATGGGTACATATTTTAAGAGTGATATCGGTTAGGTTGGTATAGCCTAAAATGTTTGACATAACGGCAATAAAAACCAGAATATAAATGACTGGACTTAATTGAATTAAAAATTTACTAAGCGGATTGACTTTAGAATCGCTGATTTGGTAAAGTTTTTTGAGTAATAAATAAAGCGCTACTCCGATAAGTGTGGCTTCTAACAGAAGATAAATTCTGTAAACTCCTGGATGAAACCATAAAAATGTTTTTAGCGAATCGATAACATAGAAAAATGTAATAACATAGTATATGTTTTTAAACTGAGTTTTTATTTGTGGTCTAACAACGTACGAAGAGACAATGATTAACCCTAGGATTAAAATGCTTTCAAAAAGTTTAGGAGTCCCTGTAAAAAATATATTGCCAAGAAGTAACGATAGAAAAATGAATGTAGCGACCGGATGTTTTAAAATGACATCTTTAGAGATGAGTAAATTAGGGTCGTTTGTTACGAACTCATATTTTTCAAATCCTCGCTTTAAGAAATAAACAATTCCAAATAAGAACAGAACAAGGGCAAAGTAAAGATAAAAAGAGCTTTTGTTTACCTTAATAAAGCTAACCAGTTCTTTAAAGCTGTCGGAAGCGGTTTCTAAAACTGAGGTATTACTTGATTTTTCAGTTTTTGAAAACGATGTTTTCCATAAGGGTTCATTTCGCAGGTGAAACAAATCGTATGTTTCCGAGGTTTTAAGCGTTAATATTTCCTCCATAATCTCGTTAATCAATTCCACTTTAAAATTGATTTTCGATTCCAGTTTTAACGCTGTATTATTTTCTTCAATAATGGCTTTGTCAACAGTTTCAATATCTTTTATTAAATCGGTGATACGGGTTAATATTTCCTTCGGAGCTTCTTCGTTTTTAGCATTTTCAAGTGTTAAATCCCATGTTTTATGATGTAACTCTATGGTTTCAAGAAGGCGTGTATTTCTGGATACATAGTTATTAACATCGTCCTCAATTCCTGTTAAATAAATTCGGTTTCCATTCCACTTGGTATATAGGTTTTCAATTTTTTGTCTGTTAGGATTTGAGGTTAATACTTTTTGAGTTTGCTCCTGTTGTTTGTCAATATACTCTGCATATGTTGGGTACAGCGAATCCACCCTATGTACAGCTTTATTAGCTTCCAGTTTGCGCTCAATGAGTTTTAAATCCTCATTCGTTTTTTGGATATTTTGAATAATGGCTGTTAACGGAATCGCCTTTGGTGCATTAACAATTAAAGAATCAATAGTGTTTTCTGAATCTTGCGCTTGCGAGTAGGTAAAACCAAAACATATCAGAAAAACTGAAAGTATTGTCGTTTTTATTGAAACCGATGATAAAGTAAAATGCATAAATTTATAGTTGACCTGTGCTATAAATTTATGCATAAAAAGTTAATAAATTAAATGATTTCTAAGTTATAAGGAATAATTAGACGTTTCAATTATTTTAATTTTTCTTTAAAAAAGTCAATGGTTCTTTGCCAGGCTAAGGTTGCGGCTGCTTCATCGTACCTGGGCGTGGTATTGTTATGAAATCCATGATTTACGCCCGGGTAAATATAGGTTGTATACTCAATGTTATTGGCTTTTAAAGCTGTTTCGTAGGCGCCCCATCCTGCGTTAACTCGCGTATCTAATTCAGCGTACTGAATAAGTAACGGTGCTTTAATATTTGCAGTTTCTTCAGCTGATGGTTGTCCTCCATAAAACGGTACAGCAGCCGATAAGGTTGGGACTTTAACAGCCATCATATTGGCTATCCAACCTCCAAAACAAAACCCAACAACCCCCACTTTTCCATTGCAATCTTTATGATTTTTTAAGTAATGGTAAGCAGCAATAAAATCTTCGAGCATCTCATTTCGGTCACGCTGACGTTGTAAAGAACGACCGTCATCATCATTTCCAGGATAACCACCAAGTGGCGTTAAGGCATCGGGAGCTAAGGAAATAAAATCTTCTAAAGCTGCGCGTCTGCCAACATCTTCAATGTAAGGATTAAGTCCTCGATTTTCATGAACCACAATAATTCCAGGTAGTTTACCTTTAGCTTTTTTAGGTTTTGAAAGTAAGCCTCTAATATTGCCCCCTCCATTAGGAGATTCATATGTAATATATTCTGAATCTAATTTAGGATCTTGCGGGTCAACCAACAAGGTGTCAATATAATTCGGCGTTATAAAACTTAGAAGGGAAGACACTGTAATACCGCCAACAGCAAAAACCGATAGTTTTTCAACAAACTGGCGTCGGTTTATTTTGTTGTGTGCATAATCGTCGTATAAATCGAAAACTTCCTGATTAATATCTTCTTTTTTAAGTGGTTTCATTTTTCTGTTGTCTTATTAGTTGATTTTCAGTGGTTCAAATGTTGAAATATAAAATTACAATATTTATATTTACTGTATGCACGAAAAATCAACATCATTTTCTATTAAGAATTGGAGTCAGGACGATCAGCCTCGCGAAAAATTGTTATACAAAGGAAGGTCGGCTTTGAGTGATGCCGAGTTAGTAGCTATTTTAATAGGTTCCGGTAACCGGGAAGAAAGTGCTGTAGCATTGTGTAAACGCATACTGGCCAGTGTTGATCATAATTTAAGTGCTTTAGGAAAGCTGACAGTGAAACAATTAATGCAATTTAAAGGCATTGGAGAAGCTAAAGCTATTACTATTGCTGCAGCGTTGGAATTAGGACGACGAAGACGAGGTGAGGAGGCTTTAGAAAAAAAGCAAATATCTTCAAGTCTGTCGGTATTTGAGCTTATGCAACCCGTTATTGGAGAATTACAACACGAAGAATTCTGGATTATCTATTTGAATAATTCTAATAAAGTTATTCAAAAGAATCAGTTAAGCAAAGGTGGTATTACCGGAACTTTAGTCGATGTTCGGCTTGTATTAAAAAAAGCCTTGGAAGTTGGTGCAACGGGGTTAATATTAGCTCACAATCATCCATCCGGAACATTAAAGCCTAGTGAAGCGGATAAGCAAATTACAGAAAAGTTAAAAGGGGCAGCACAAAGTTTAGATATTAAAGTGTTAGATCATCTTATTATAACAGAAAATGCATACTTTAGTTTCGCAGACGAGGGAATTCTGTAATTTAGCATAAATACTTCTCGTTATACCATATGCTGTTAGTTTACACCCATAAAATATCACCACGTTTAAAGTATGTTTTTAAGCATATATGTACCCGTATTTTAGGAGTTGAGGTCGATTTCACAACTCAGATAGAAAGCTTCATTGCACATGATAGTCTAAAAATGTCTTATACCAAACAGCAGTTGGGTAATGAGTTTTTTATAAGAAGTCACGATATTTTATTCGAGCAGGGATTAAGCGATATTGATGTCAATGTACACTCATGGGAAGATACCAAAGGTTTCTTTTCGGCAGGAGATAAAAGTGCGATTCCTTTCGATATTTTTGCGGCTTCATTTTATTTGTTGTCGAGATATGAAGAGTATTTACCGCATGTAAAAGATCAATACGGACGCTTTCTAGCTACAGAAAGTATCGCTTACAAAAACGGATTTTTAGAACAACCGGTGGTTGATATCTGGGCATATAAATTCAGAGATGCGCTTCAAAAACAGTTTGAAGATTTTAAATTTCCAAAACGCGAGTACAGCATCAAACCAATTATAGATGTACCTACAGCTTATCATTTTAAGTTGAAGGGCGTCATGCGTGGTGTTGGCGGGACATTAAAGGAGTTATTTCAGCTGAAATTTAAAACACTTTACAATAGGTTTATGGTAATCTTCGGGTTGCAACACGACCCTTACGATACGTTTAAATATATCATCAACAAACAAAAGCAAAGCAATTATAAGTTTTTGTTCTTCTTTTTACTTGGTGATTTTTCAACATTCGACAAAGGCACAAACCCAAACAGTAAACATTTTATTTCTCTAATAAAGCATGTTGCCGATTATTGTTATGTAGGGTTAAAAGCATCTTATTTTGCTCTTGAAAATGCTGATGTATTAAAAAAAGAAAAGATGCGTATGGAAGATATTTTAAATGTACCTTTAAAAGCATCTCGCCAATCGTTTTCAAAACTAAATCTTCCGGAGTCTTATAGAAACCTAATAGAGTATGAAATTCTGGAAGACTACACCATGGGATATGTAAATTACATGGGATTTCGTGCCGGAACCTGTACACCGTTTCTGTTTTACGATTTAGATTACGAGGTACAGACGCCATTAAAAATTAATTCATATCATGTGATGGATTATACCTTACTTAAACAACATTCGTTATTAGATAAAAAGAAAGCCCTAAATGAAATTATTAAACAGGTGAAACGGGTAAATGGTGAATTTATACCTGTTTTTCATAATTACACGTTTAGTGATGTCGAGCGTTGGAAAGGCTTTAAAGAATTATTTAATATTGTTTTATTTTCGCCAAATGAAGATTAACGGAATTACAGATATATTTTTCGATTTAGACCATACTTTATGGGATTTTGACAAAAACTCAGAACTCGCTTTTGATAAGATTTTAAAGCTGAACAAGGTTGAAGTCGATTTACAAGAGTTTTTAACACATTACAAAGCAATTAACCTACAATACTGGAAATTGTATCGCGATGAAAAAGTCGATAAGGCTTTTATGCGCTTCGGAAGGTTGAATGATACGTTTACGGCGTTAAATATGGTTGTCGCAGAAGTAATCATTCATCAATTAGCTGAAGATTATATTACCTATTTAACTGATCATAATTTTCTGTTTGAAAACACGGTTGAAATCTTAGAGTACCTTTCAGGTCAATATAATTTACATATTCTTTCAAATGGATTTGAAGAGGTTCAGACTAAAAAATTAATGAAGTCTAACATTAGTCATTTTTTTAAAACGGTTACGAATGGCGAAACGGTAGGGGTTAAAAAGCCCAACCCTAAAATTTTTCAACATGCCATAGAAAAGGCAAATACATCAATTGAAAAAAGTATCATGATAGGCGATGGTTTTGAAGCCGATATACTTGGTGCTATGAGTATTGGTATGGATGTTATCTATTTTAATGAATTTAATCAGGAAGTAGAAGCTCATATAAAACAGGTAAAACACCTAATAGAGTTGAAAAAGTATTTGTAAATTACCTTGTATGGGATTTCAAGATTTTTTACGTTTCAGAAAATAGAAATAAATAACAAAACGTATATTTACTCAATCATAAAAAAATAATGCTCACGACATTTATAATTTCAAATTAACAGATATTACAACAATGAAAACTAAATTTTTATCACTCTTAATAATGTGTTTAGTGGCGGGTAGTGTGTTTGCTCAGGCAAATTTAAACGCTTATAAATATGTTATCGTTCCTAATAAATACGACTTTCTAAAAGAAAAAGATCAGTATCAGTTAAATTCGTTAACTAAATTCTTATTTGAAAAATACGGATTTAAAGCGTTAATGGAAGGTGAAACTTATCCTGACGATTTAGTTAAAAACCGTTGTTTAGCTTTAAAGTCTGATGCTTTGAAAGATTCAGGTTTGTTTAAAACTAAACTGACAGTTGAATTAAAAGATTGCAATGATGCCGTTGTGTTTACTACAAAGTTAGGAGAGAGCCGTGAAAAAGATTTTAACAGAGCCTACAACGAAGCATTAAGAGATGCGTTTACCGATATTGAGGCTTTAAATTATACCTATCAGCCAAGTGAAGCTGTTGCAACTCAAACTACTGTGGCTGCAACAAGTACAGAACAGGAAATTCAACAATTAAAACAAGAACTTGAAACTTTAAAAGCTAAAGAAGCAGAAAAAGCTGCAGCAGCAACTATAGTTCCAGTTGTCGCTGTTGAAAAAGTAGAGCAAGTTAAAGATGAAAAGGTTGTTGAAGCCGAAGTTAAAGAAGTAATGAGTAGTGTGTTGTATGCTCAAGAAATTGAAAATGGCTATCAGTTGGTAGATGCGACTCCTAAAGTGGTTTACAAAATCACTAAAACGGCTCAACCTAATTTATTTATGGTAAATGGTGAAAATGCCATTATCTATAAAAAGGGAGATGCCTGGATTATTGAGTACAACACTTCAGAAGGTACAAAACAGAAAGAACTTAATATTAAGTTCTAATTCAAATTATAAAATAAAAAAAAGGGAACCGATTGGTTCCCTTTTTTTTATTGGTCTAATACCCGTATTTATCTTTCCATCTCTGTTTTAAAAAGTCACGATGTGCATTTTCTCTCGCATTATTACCTGGGTCGTAAAGTTTTGTGTTTTTAATTTCATCCGGTAAAAACTCCTGAGGTGCAAAGTTGTTTTCGTAATTATGTGCGTACATATAATTATCACCATAACCCAGCTCTTTCATGAGTTTGGTAGGCGCATTTCTAATATCTAAAGGCACCGTTAAATCTCCAGTTTGTTTGACCAGTTGCTGCGCTTTACCAATAGCCATATAAGCAGCATTGCTTTTAGGAGAACACGCTAAATATGTGGCACACTGACTTAAAATAATTCGTGATTCCGGATACCCAATTGTAGATACTGCCTGAAATGTATTATTCGCAATAACCAAAGCCGTAGGGTTGGCATTGCCAATATCTTCACTGGCTGATATTAACAAGCGTCTGGCAATAAATTTTACATCCTCGCCGCCTTCAATCATTCGTGCTAACCAATAGACGGCTCCATTAGGATCACTACCTCTAATCGATTTAATAAATGCCGAAATAATATCGTAATGCTGGTCGCCGGTTTTGTCGTAACGAACGGTGTTGTTTTGAATTTTTTGCAACACGTCGTCATCTGTAATGGTAATATTATCCGATTCTTCAGAGTTAACTATCAGTTCAAAAATATTGAGCAGTTTTCTGGCATCTCCACCAGAAAGTTTTAAAAGGGCACTGGTTTCTTTAAGCGTAATGTTCTTTTGAGACAAATAGGTGTCTTCCTTAATGGCACGCTGTAAAAGCGTTTCTAAATCGGTTTTTTCAAAAGGTTTTAAAATATAAACCTGACAGCGCGATAATAGCGCAGAAATAACCTCAAAACTCGGGTTTTCGGTAGTCGCCCCAATTAAGGTTACCCAGCCTTTTTCAACAGCTTGTAATAACGAATCTTGTTGTGATTTACTAAATCGATGAATCTCATCAATAAACAAAATTGGGTTTTTCGTTGTAAACAACCCGCCGCTTTGTTTAGCTTTATCAATAACCTCACGAACATCTTTAACACCAGAACTAATAGCACTTAAGGTGTAAAACGGTCGGCCAGATTCCGACGCAATAATATTAGCCAGTGTCGTTTTCCCAATACCCGGAGGCCCCCAAAAAATCATTGAAGGAATCAATCCTTGTTTAATTTGGTTCGTTAACACACCATGTTCGCCAACCAGGTGTGATTGACTAACATAGTCCTTTAAAGATTTAGGTCTTAAACGCTCTGCTAATGGTTCATTCATAGCTGTAAAATTAAAGCAATTTTTTAAGTTATTGGCGTGCCCTTGCAAAAAAGCAAGGTCGGTCTTTTCTCTATATCTTTTTTGAAATTTCAAAAAAGGATGCCGCTACAATACCTCACGCAAGTTATCTGCCAATTTAGCATTACCGATAAAATTGGTTAACAATTTGCTATATTTAGTCCTATGAAGCAGCATAGACATTTCCACTTTTCAACAAGCGTTATTGCATACCCCATATTTTTTGTGCTTATAATTTGGGTTATGTTTTGGGCAGATGTTCGATTTGGATTGCGACTGAGTAAATTCGGAATTTATCCGCAGACCTTAAAAGGATTAAGAGGTGTTTTGTTTAGTCCGTTTATCCATGGAAGCATAAAACATCTGGCTCATAATTCGGTACCCTTACTTGTGCTAAGTTCTGCCTTGTTTTTTTTCTATCGGCCAATTGCATGGAAAGTGATTGGTTACGGTATTCTCGTTTCCGGATTTTTAACCTGGTTCATAGGCAGACCCTCATATCATATTGGAGCCAGTGGACTCATTTATGTTTTGGTAAGCTTTATATTCTTTAAGGGGGTTTTTGCCAAATACTACCGATTAATTGCTTTATCGCTTTTAGTGGTTTTTCTTTACGGAAGTATGATTTGGTATACCTTACCTATAGAAAAAGGGATTTCATGGGAAGGACATCTTGCCGGGTTAATAACAGGTTTATTATTTGCTTTTATTTTTAAAAAGTCTATTGCCAAACCTAAAAAATACGTTTGGGAACAACCCGATTATAACGAAGATGACGATCCGTTTTTAAAACATTTTGATGAAAACGGAAACTTTATAGAAAACCTCGAACCAGAAATAGAGGAGGAGGAATCTATAATAATTCGATACTCATATAAAGAGTATAAAGAGAATGACGATTAGCTTATTTTAAACGTTGTCTTACGGCTTCGTATAAAAAGGCACCACAAGCCACAGAAACATTTAAAGAACCTATTTCTCCTAATAAAGGTAGTTTAGCTTTAGCATCCACAACTTTTAATGTAGACGGATTAATACCACGATCCTCCGATCCCATAATAATGGCACATGGTTCTGTAAAATCTACATCGTAAAGGGTGGCATCAGTTTTTTCGGTTGCCGCAACGACTTTAATACCTGAAGCCTGCATATAGAACACGGCATCTTTAATGTGATCGACTTTACAGATTGGAATTTTAAATACAGCACCAGCACTGGTTTTAATGGTGTCGCCATTTACAGGAGCACCACCTTTTTTCTGAATAATGATGCCATCAACACCGGTACATTCTGCTGTACGAATGATTGCTCCAAAATTACGAACATCGCTTAACTGATCCAGTAAAAGGAATAAAGGGGTTTTACCAGATTCCATTACTTGAGATACTAAATCTTCCAAATCATAAAATGCAATAGGAGAGATTTGAGCTACCGCACCTTGGTGATTACCTCTGGTTAAACGGTTAAGTTTTTCAACAGGAACATATGACGAATTAATGGAATGTTGACGTATAGCGAATTCTAACTCTGAGAATAAGTCGCCTTTCAATCCCTTTTGAAGAAATACTTTATCAATCGTTTCTCCTGCGCTAATAGCCTCTAAAATGGCTCTAATTCCAAAAATCTGTGTTTGTTCTTGCATGAGGCAAAGGTATAAAAAAAACCACTTCATTTTTGAAGTGGTTTTCTTTTTGAGCGATAAGGAAAAAATTTAGTTTCCTTGACCTGTAATATCCCAGAATACTCTTGAAGATTTACTATCTCCCCCCATTGCTGTACTAGCAGCTTGGTAGTTGTCTGGATTTAAATCTTTATCGTCATTTCCATATAAATAACGTCTTGGAACAGCTTCTTCACTAACAGCAGGTCTTGTGAATGTGTTAGGGTAATCTAACATTCTCCAAGTACTCCAAGCTTCGAAACCTCTACCGTATAAAGCGATGTATTTTTGGTTTCCAATTTTTTCTTTCCAAGAAGAACCTGCAGTAGCGTAAGCAACAGTTGCTTGTGCTAAATATGTAGTAGCATCTGCAGAAGAACCTCCCCAATACTCAATAGAAGCGGTGATGGCTTCATTGTAATAAGTTTCGGCATTTCCTGATATTAAACCTCTTTCGACAGCTTCAGCCAATAAAAACTGAACTTCATCATAACTTAATAAAGTACCTTCAAAATCTGGTTCATGCCATAAATCACCGATATGCGTGTAATCCGTGTATGCAGCACCAACACCGTAAGGCGCTCCTATGTATGGATCTTTATTGTCTGCTAAGAATACCGAAGAACGTGGATCATTTAACGGTACAATTAAATCAACAAATGTATCAGCTACTAAAAAGTCATCTCTACCTGATTGCACTAAACTTGTCCAAATAGGGTTAGTATTAGGCGTTGTTGCCTCAAAAGGAAAACTAAAGTTATCGTCGTTAGAACCAAATACGCCTGCAGCGACTGCTTGTGCAGCTAAAGTAGTTGCCTGGCTTGAGTTGTAGTCCGCAATACGTAAAGCCATTCTTAATTTTAAGGAATTTCCAAATTTAGACCAACTATCGGCATCTCCACCGTAAATTAAATCAGCACTGCCAAAAGAGTTAGCGCCACCAGATAAGTTAGATAAAGCGCCATCTAATTTTGTAAATAAATCTGAATAAATATCTTCATCATTATCGTAAACAGGAATTAAATTGTTAACTCCTTGTAGAGCTTCAGAATAAGGAATGTCACCAAAAGTATCAACTAATACATGCCATGTGTAAACCTCCATTAAAGTTATTACCCCTAATTGAGAAGCTTTTGTAGCAGAATCTAATGACTCATCGTTTTCAATAAGTGATTTGGCAGCTTGTAAATCAATTAAAACATCTCTGTATAAATACAAGAAGAAGCCTCCACCTATATCTCTACCACGAATATCGTAGTTTACCTCATCGGTATATTGGGTTTCTGTCCAGTACTGCGCAAACAATTTAAATATATTGTAGTTTACACTTGTACTCGTCATTCTTAAAAATAAATCTCTTTGAGTACTTGTAACTAAGTAACTAGCTGGTACTTCACTAGGATTTTTGTCATCTATATTCCAACCTTCAAAATCTTCACAGGAAAACGTAATTCCTACAAGGAAGGCCATTAAAATTATTTTTTTCATCTCGCTTTTTTTTAGAATTGTAATTTAACGCTAAATCCGTAATCTTTAGTTGATGGATATGCTCCAGATTGGTAACCTTGAACATTACCTGAACTTAAACCAGCTTCAGGATCAGAGTATGGTATATTTTTATCAATAATCCATAAGTTTCTTCCGATAGCTGAGATTGATGCACTTTGAATAAACGTGTCTTTTAATAAGTTCTGAGGTAATGAATAAGTTAAAGAAACTTGTCTTAACTTAACAAAACTAGCATCATAAACATGAAGCGCTGTAGGAGCTCTGGTGTAACCTAAGGCGTTGGCAAAGTTACTCATGCTAGTTCTAACGTTATTCGGTGTTCCATCTGATGTTGGATTTCCGTCAGCGTCAGTACCTGTTTGAAGCACTCCTGGTAGAATAATACCACCGCTAGAAGCATCATCTGTAAGAGCATCTCTTTTAGGATTTCCTAATTCATTAAGACCTGCAGTTTCTGGGTATAATCCAGTAGCCATACCGTACCAAGTATCTAACGAGAATACATTACCACCGTGTTTAACATCAATTAAGAAGCTAAATGATAAGCTTTTGTAAGTAAAACTGTTGTTGATACCACCTTTCCAGTCTGGTTGAAATGTACCAAGATTTTCATCTTCACTGTCGGTTACTAAATATCTTCCGTTTGCAGGATTGATCATTCTGTTTCCGTTATCATCAAAAACAAAGTTACTACCTCGAATCATACCGTAAGGCTCTCCAACAGTCGCGTTAATCGAACCTTCTTGTAAACTAGCTAACTGAAGATTTGTTAAACCAGCAGGTAAAGCTAAAACGGTACTTTTGTTTTTAGCCCAGTTAACATCAACTCTCCATTCAAAATCTGCGGTTTTAACAGGAGATCCCCATAACGATAATTCAATACCTTTATTTTGAAGTTCACCGGCATTAATCCACTGTCCTGTATAACCTATTGCAGGAGTTACGGAAATGTTAGTTAATAAATCGCTTGAAGTTTTATCGTATAAAGAGAAATCAAATCCTAATCTTTTGTTAGCAAACATCATTTCTAATCCAATCTCTTTCTCTTTAGACTCTTCATTTTTTAAATTTGAGTTATTGTTAGTCGAAGGTAAAGAGGCTGATGCTTCTCCTTGAACTGGAGTGTTTAAGTCGAAAGTATTGTATAATGTTAAGGCTGAAGCAGCATTACCTGTTTTCGCGTAGCCTAGTCTTAATTTTCCTAAATTCATGAATTTAGAATCAATCAATTCAGAAAATAAGAAACTTCCAGAAATTCCGTAATAATCGTACCCATTATCATTTTGAGGTAATGTTGAAGCTACATCGTATCTGTAAGATCCTTCAACGAATAACAAATTATCAAAACCTAAAGATACATTGGCAAAATAACCATCAACTCCTGAAGTGTATTCAACTTGAGTAGGGGCGCTTAGTGCATTGGCAGAGTTACTTAAAGACCATAATCCATCAATGTTAATCCCTCCATTAGTACTAGCTAATAGGGTAGAATAATGATTTCTTTGAATGTTTGTACCTAAGATACCTTTTAAGTTTAACTTTTCTGACAAATCTTTGTCAACTTGAAGTTGAAAATCGTAAGTGTTTTGAGTATAGTTCTCATTGAAGATACTATAGCTTGAAGGAGAACTTGTGCTTCCATTGTTAATACGCTCTTCCTGGTTTCCTGAATAAGTATCAAGAGTAGCTCTGGCAAAAATGTTTAACCAATCGTTAACTTCATAGTTTAAGTTTACATTACCTAAAACACGATTTCTTAAATCTGTTTCATAATTGTTATAACGCATCCAATAGAAGTTGTCATGGTAAATAGGATGTAAATCGTAATTGATGTAAGATGTATTCCAAGTAATGTTGTCACCTGTAGCCATATAAGCTTCTTTCTGAGCTTTCATATCTACGTTTGTTTGCCACCATTGTCTTGAGGTTTGCATAAAGTTTTGACCATCATAACCTGTACCATAACGACCTTTACCTGATGTTTTGATGTAAGAAGCGTTTGCTGTAGCTGTTAATTTATCTGTTAGTTTGTAACTAGCCGAGAAATCGATATTATCTCTTTTAATTTTACTGTTTGGTAAGATACCTTCTTGGTCAGATTTTGTATAACCTAATTTAAAAGTTCCTTTTTCACCACCTCCATTTAAAAACACACTGTTAAAAATAGTAGCTCCTGTTTCGAAAACATAAGATGGATCATGTTGTCCTGCTACCCATGGGGTTGCAACACCGTAAGTATCGCTTAATTGAGGGTAAAAAGAATCCCATTGATAAACTAATCTGTTAGGGTCGAAGGCAGCACCATAAGAACCATCCCAATCCGCTAAAACGTATGGTTCATCACCGTTACCGTTTTGATCATCGTAGTAAAAGTCGTCGTGATAAACGCCAATCCAATATCCAGCTCCATACTCTTTTTGGTATTTAGCGAATGTATCTTTGTTGTATTTGTTGAAGGTAACAGAAGAATTTACTGTCACTCCAATACCATTTGATTGTTTTCCTTTTTTGGTAGTAATAACAATTACACCATTAGCAGCCTGAGAACCGTAAAGAGCAGTTGCAGCACCACCTTTAAGAACGTTAATAGACTCGATGTTGTCTGGGTTAATATCTGCTGCAGCATTACCATAATCATAACCAGCACCACCAGCTCTTTGAGTACTAGTGTTACTGTTAATGTTACTAATTGGTACACCATCAACAACGAAAAGGGCCTGATTAGAGCCATAAAGAGAGGAGTAACCACGAATAACAACATTCGAAGATCCACCCATTGTCCCTGTGTTTTGAATATCAATACCAGCAACTTTCCCTGACAGAGAGTTAACGAAGTTGATATCTTTAACGGTACTAACAGCGTCACCTTTTACTTCTTGAGCCGCATAACCTAAAGATTTCTTTTCTCTTTGTATACCCAATGCCGTAACAACCACTTCTTCAAGTGCAGCTGCATCTTCGGATAGGGTAATGTTAATTGTGTTGGAGGCCCCAACTGTGATTTCTTGGGAAGCATACCCAACGAAACTAAACACTAAGGTAGCGCCTTGGTTTGCTTCGATTGCATATTTTCCATCAAAATCGGTAGAGGTACCTGTTGCTGTACCTTTAACTAAGACTGTAGCCCCTGGAAGTGGTAGGCCAGAATTGTCTGAAACCACACCAGAAATAGTCTTTTCTTGTGCAAAAGTTAATTGCACGACAAACGCTAGTAATAGCGTTAGAATTCCACTAAACTTTGTTTTCATTTTAAAATTATTTGAATTAGTCAAGTCCAAAAATCAAAATAAAAAGTTAAAAAAACAATAAATTAAGGTTAAATTTTAAAATAATGAGTTTTTAACAATGTCTAGGGTTTATATATGTCATAATTTAATCCTGCACTTATTTGTTGAGAATTTAATAATGATTTAAATAAAAAAAGAGGCTAAAACTAGCCTCTTTGTAATGGTTTGTACAATTGAAATAGTTATTTAGTGTCGAATGCAGTAGAGATTTCGTCGTCGAATTCACCATCATTAGAAACTTTAACTTCTCCATCAATGGTTAAGGTATAAGAACCTAGGTTAGCACCATCAAACATTCCGTCTCCATAAGCATCGAATATGGTTAATGTGTATTCACGTCCGGCGCATAATGTTAAGCTTTCAGAGGCTGTGCCTGCACTACGTGCATATGGTCCTCCAGAAAGAACAACGCCACCAAGAGCATCTGTTATTTTCCAAGAAGTTTCATCAGAATAAGTATCGAAAACAAAGTCTAGTGTCCCTGTAACTTCAGTACAGTTTTGTATATATTCTACCGTTGTAGTCCCACCATTATCATAGCCTGATGTTACATCTTTGAAATTTAATTTAATCTTGTTAACTCCAATTCCTAAATCAACATCTGATAGCGTAACAGTAAGTTTACCTTCGTTGGTTCCTGCTAATACAGTAACTGTTTCTGGTACACTATATGATCCTGCAGCAGCACCTGAAGCATCTGCTTCAATGTTAAAGGTGACATCAGAACTTACTTTGGTAGATGTGTAAACATAAACGTCTATAGTGTTTGACCCTCCAACATCAACTCCGGTAGAGTAGGTATTGTCTCCAAAAGAAACGTATTTAAGAGAAGACTCGAATTGATCGTCATCACAGTTTTGTAACAAGACAAAAGAGACTATTATTAAAAATATATTTATTGTTTTTTTCATAATTTCATTTTGTTAAGTTGAACCTTAGTTTTGGTCTGCTTCTGTAAGGAATGGATTCGCATCTAGTTCTTTTTGAGGGATTTTGAAAATCCAGTTGTCATTAACAGATGGTTTATCCTGCATGAAACCAGCTTGGTAAAGTACTTCTGAAGCACCAGAATTTGTTTGGTCTAAACCTTCGTCCCATCTAATGTTATCGTGGTAACTAAAGCCTTCACCCCATAACTCAACACGTCTTTGCCATTTAATTTCATCCATAAGTTGGGCTTGCGTAGTAAAAGCTGTTTTGTCAAATGCAGAATCTCTTGCAGAACCTAAGATGTCTAAGGCATTTTGAGCACCGCTAATGTCATTTAACATGGCTTTAGCTTCTGCTTCAATTAATACCATTTCAGAAGAACGCATATATATAACATCATCAGGGTCAATAGTACCTGGATTCTTTTGCTTGAATTTAACGTTCATGTAAGGATGTGTGTTGTGGCCTGAAGTTGCACCATATTCAGTAACGATTGCTTCCCAAGCATCCCAGAAATCATCGGCGTTATCATAGTTAGGATCTGTTTCATAACTACCACCTTGATCATTAGATGCTGCTGGATTTGTATTTGGTGCTAATGGTAACCAAGCTTTATTTCTGTAATCGGTAGCAGGAATTCGGTCATATAATTCTTTGCTGATTAACTTAGGATTACTTCTGTTTTGACTTCCATTGAAAGCAAAAGCGATATAGTAAAAATAAGATTGGAAATAGTTGGTTTCAGTATCAATAACATACCCTCCCCAAATAACTTCTGAAAGATCATTTGTGTTAAATCCGGATAACCATTGAGATTCGTTTAAAAGAGGATAACCTTGTCTGGCTAATGCTGCATTGTCTGCAGCAACTTTCCAGTCTCCTTTAGATAAGGCCACACGAGCTTTAATTCCGTAGGCAGCATTTACAGAGATGTGAGATTTGTTTTCAGCAGCACTAGCTTTCCCTAGATAAGAGATTGCAGCATTGATATCTGAATAAATTTGTGTGTAAACATCTTCAACCGTTCCTCTAGGAGCACCTTCATATGGAGCACCTTCGTTCAGTAATAAAGGAACACCTGGATCTGTGCTAGGATTTCCTATTAGATATCCTTTAGAGAATGTTGTTACTAGTTTCCAGTATGCCCAAGCGCGATAAGCATATGCTTGCCCTAAAACATTATTTAGTTTTGCAGTTTCGGTGAAATTGCCACCTGCAGCTTTATTGATGATTGCGTTAGAAACTTCTATAAAGTGATAACGTTGAAACCATAAGTTGAAATTGGTTGTTGCATTTGGATTAACGTGCGAAATCCACTTTAAATCAGCAGTCATCCATCCGTTACCTGGGGAAGAATGAATAATATTTCCTCCAACCGCGTCAAACATTGGTAAGAAGTGACTTTCCCCTGAACGGCTAGATTCACCTCCTGTTAATTGGTTTTGACCATACATCATTCTATGCAGTCCGTTAACTACAAGGTACATGTTATCCTCGTTAGAAAGCGCAGTTGATTCAGAAATCGAATCGGTTGGAGCTGTCTCTAAATACTCTTCAGTACAGCCTACAAAGACCATTGCCGCAAAAGCAAGTAGGAATATATATTTTTTATTACGTATCATGTCTATTTTTTTTTATTATCTAATTAAAATTAAAATGCCACATTAACACCTAAAGAAATTACTCTATTCGGGTTGTAGTCGTTACCAGATGGAGTACCAGAAAGGTTGTATTGTGGATTTAATCCTGTTCTTTTAGCAAACATTGCTAAGTTTTCCCCTGTTACAAAAATTCTTAATTTATCAACACCAATTTGATCTGCAGTTGAAGAACTTAAATTATAGGCTAAGTTAACATTTCTTAAAGCTAAGTATGAAGCATCTGTTAACCATCTTGAAGATAAACTCTGTGCTAGGTTCGTGTTACCATTTTCCATTCTTGGAACGTTGGTGATATCTCCTGGGTTTTTCCAAGCATTTAGAGCGTCTGGGTGTAGAGACTCTCCATATGCACCTTCATGCATCATATCAGCATATCCGTAATCTAGTATTTCACCTCCAATTTGGTAAGTAAATAAGAAGTTTAAATCGATATTTCCGAATGAAAAATTGTTTGAGATAGATCCAATTAAGTCTGGAACAGCAGTTGCCCCTACATAACCTTTACCTGCAGCAGACCAACTGTTTGAAGTTGCATGAGTGCCGTTGTCGTTTAAAACAGGTACACCTACTTTACCATCTACTTCTTCATACATATAGTATAAGGCGTCACCATTGCTAGGATCAACTCCGGCGTAGTCATATAAGAAGAAATCAAATCTGGAACGGCCCTCTTCCCATCGTTTAGATCCATCTATAAATGGACTAGGAAGGTATGTAATTTCGTTTTTAAGTGTTGAAGCATTGATGCCTAAGTTCCATTCAAAAGTTTTAGAATCTACAATTAGAGCGTTTAATCCCAATTCGAAACCTTGGTTGTATAAATCACCAACATTATCAGGAGCCTCGATTTGTCCTTCTGATGGAGGAATTGGAACATTATATAATAAGTCAGAAGATATTTTTTTGTAAAATTCAAATGCTCCAGATAAACGGTTGTTAAATAAACCAAATTCTAATGCTAAATCCCAGCTTTCAGAAGTTTCCCATTGTAAATTGGCATTACCTGTAGTATCCCATCTAAGACCAGGAGTACCTGCGTTAGGATAGATAGCATAAAGAGGTTGAGAAATATAATAATTTCCTAATTGGTCATTACCAACTTCTCCATAAGATCCTCTAAGTTTTAAGTTGTTTACGAAAGAAACATCCTTCATAAAACCTTCTTGACTAATTCTCCATGATCCACCAAATGAATAGAAGGTACCCCATTTATTATTAGTGAAAACAGAAGATCCATCTCTTCTTGCAGAAGCACTTAAGTAATATTTGTCGTTGAAGTTATAGTTAAGTCTTCCTAAGAAACCTTCAAGTTTGTAATCTGTACTACTTCCACTAGCATCAAGTACTACCGAGAAATTGTCTAATTCGTAGATACCTGATATAGTTTCTGTGCTTTTAAAAGCACTGTTTTCTGTAAAGTTTCTATCGAAACTTTCATGACCAAGAGTTAAATCAAAATTATGATTTCCTAGAGATTTGTTGTATGTAATTAACTGGTTGAAGTTTTCAACAGTTCTTCTAAATCTTGTGTCTTGAAAGCGAGCAGTTGGAGCTCCATCACCAACTTCAGGGTTTTCGTAGCTTTTGTTGTAACTATCCTGAATGTCCTGACCGTAAATTAAGCTTACTTTTAAGCCGTCTATAATAGTGAAATCAGCATTGTATCTGAAACCATAATTGTTTCTCATGGTTAATTCTTCGTTTAAGATGGCTTCTTCTAATGCATTACGACCAACATTTGTAGGTCTTGAAGCTATTCCAAGTGAAGAGATACTCTCACCACGGTCCCATCTAATATTTCCGGCTTCATCATAAATATAATCGCCTGTTGTTGGATCTAATAAGTAGGGAGAGTAAATGGATCCCATGTTTTTAGCAAATCCAAAAACGTTTGCAATAGAGCTGCCTCTAGAAGGAGAACCTTTAAATTTTTCACTAGAAAAGTTTACATTACCTCCCATAGATAACCAATCTTTAGCATTAAATGTACCACTTAAACGACCCGTTGTTCTGTCATAGCTACTTTCAATAACATACCCTTTTTCGGCTAAATTAGAAGCAGAGAAAAACACAGAGTGATTTTCACCTCCGCCAGAAACGTTAACAGAATGATTTTGTCTGCTACCTGTACGCTCTAGAGCATCATACCAATCAAGATCTCTTGCAATTAGATTGGCATTTGGATTTAATTTACCGTCAGTTCCTACTATTTGATCGTTTGGAACATCGAAAGGGTTTCTTCCTAAACGGTTAAAAATAGTCGCCGAAGCTTGAGCCGCAGCAGCTGCATCTCCTCCTAATGAATTTTTGTACGACTGCCACATTAATTCATAGTATTCACCTGGATTAACCGCATCGTATTCGTCTATTCCTTTAGTTATTACACCAAATTGACTTGTTGCGTTAACCGTAATACCAGATGCTTTTTTTCCTTTTTTCGTAGTAATAATAACAACACCATTTGCAGCACGAGATCCGTAAAGAGATGTTGAAGCTGCATCTTTTAAAACTGTGATAGACTCGATGTCATCCTGGTTTAATGTGCTTAAGCCTCCTTGGAAAGACACACCGTCTACAATGTATAGTGGATCTGTGTCTCCATTTAAGGTTCCAACCCCTCTAATTACAATGCTGGGAGAAGATCCTGGTGATCCTGATGCTGATAAGAATTGAACACCAGTTGCATTACCTTCAATTGCTGCAATTGGAGATGTCAAAGGTCTAAGCTCTAAGCTTTCTGCTTCCACAACGCTTGCGGAACCAGTGAAAGCTTCTTTTGTTGTAGTTCCAAAAGCAACGACTACCACTTCTTCTAATGCTGCAGCATCTTCTGCCATGGTTACATTGATAGAGGAAGATGCACCAACAGTAACTTCTTGAGTCGTATATCCAACAAAACTAAAAACTAAGGTGCTACCTTGACTTGCTTTAATTGCATATTTTCCATCAAAATCAGTTGATGTACCTGTGGTTGTACCTTTAACAACAATTGTTGCGCCTGGGAGCGCTAATCCTGAATCGTCAGAGACGATACCTGATATTGTTTTTTCTTGTGCATAACTTAGGTGCACGACAAACGCCAGTAATAGCGTTAGAATTCCACTAAACTTTGTTTTCATTTTATAATTATTTGAATTAGTCGCTGCTAAAATCAAAATAAAAAGTTAATAAAACAATAAATTATGGTTAAAATTTTGAATGAATAAAAGTGTCTTGGGGACTATTGTTGTGGGAGTTACGTGCTTTTTTGTTTCAGTGAAGTCTTTGTAGTGATACTTGTTTTTAGATTTCTTAAAAATAGTTTGAAATACTTATATGAATCTTAGAATTTGAGAGTTTAAATGAGGTATTCTCATTTTTTCCGTTAGCGTAGTTTAGTTTTAAAAGTCCTGCTTTTGTGAGAATACCGAAGCCGAATCCGAATCCGTAGAGTTTTTCTTTGGTGTCCGTAATTTGATTTTCGTAGTAAGCGAAATCCGTGATAGAATGAATGTAAATCCCATTACTAAGTTGATAACGGTATTCTGTATTTATTACATTAAACAAATTAGCATAAATACTGTTTTCTTCAAAACCTCTAATAGAGTTAATGCCCCCGAAACGCATGAGCTCATTTTCAAGGTAGGTGTCGGAAGATAAAAGGCTGCTATTTATTTTAAAGAATAAAGAGTTTTTTAAATTGATATTTAGAATTTTAAAAGCTTCTAAATTGGAAAGAGACTGTTTTTCTGTAGTTTCATTTTGTTTTCTGTTTCCAAAATTAGTTTCTAAATAGAATCGGCTATTTATAGGAAATAGGGAATTGTTTATTTGGTATTTGTTGAATTCGTACGCAAATGTGTAAAAGTTGGTTTTGTAGTCTGTTAAAGTTGTAGATAGGTTTGTTGAAAGTAAATTGTTCGATTCTGTAAAATTAAGTCCAGAATATATTTTGTGTTTGGGGTTTATTTGGTAGTGCAGTTTTGCCGATTGATTTACTGTGGTGAACGAAGAGTCTTTCTTGAATATTCTTAAAGCTAAGTCAAGTCCAATAGGGGTTTTGAATAAATATGGTAATGAGATTATGGCTTCAAAAGTTTTTTGTTCATTTTCATCACTCTTATATAAAAGTCTTAAGCTTTCACCGTAGTTTAAATTGTTTGTTAGGTTCAAGTTTAAATAACCGTCAAATTGTAGTTGATTGCTGTCTTCGTTGGTTCCAAAGCCTAAAAATCCATCAAAAGCATTGCTCTTTTCTTTTTCTAAATATAAATATAACGTGGTGGAGTCTTTAGAAAATAAAACCTCAGGTGATTTGTTTTCACTGGCAAACCTTAAATTTTTTAGTTGGGCTGTTTTTTCTTTTATGTCGGTTAGATTAAAAGTTTTTCCGGGTTTAATTTTTAGGTAATATTTTAAATACGACTCCGGGAATTTGTCATATCCTTTAATAATAATATGATTGAGCTGTCTTTTTTTTAATTCGGTATTAGTTACCAAAGTTCCTTTTAAGGTAGAATTATTTACAATGGATATATCGCTAAGTTTTAGTTGTGAAAACGGATAACCTTTTTCGGTCTGTTTTTGGTTTATGTAATTTAAAGTGTTCTCGATTTGAGAAAATTCAATCGAGAAATATTCTGGGGTGATGTCTTTAGATAAAGGTTTTAAAATATCTTTTTCAATGTTGTTGTAATATATATGTATAAGTCTGTATTTGTTTTTGAGATTGAAAATTGTTGAAAAAGTAGAGTCGTTAATTCTTGAAATTTCATCATGGTCACTTTCTATGTATCCTTGTTTGTAAAGTGTTTTTTGTAAAGATTCAATTTCCTTTTTTATTGATAAAAAATTAGGATGAGAAGATGTGTAGGTTAAAGAATCTATTTTGGCAGTTTCCACTTTATTACTTCCGGTAATAGTTAAATGTAAGTTTTGGCTAATCAACTTGGTAGCTAAAACAAAGAAAAAAAGTAATGTGATGATAATTTTTTTTATCACGGTAAATGCAGACGGTTTTTTGTTGTAAATCTAATTGAAAAGGCACAGATAAAATTTAAGATGTAATTTTTTTTTTAAATTCTATTGAAAATTAATGATTTAGGATTTGAATTATTAAATTAAATTTCTACCTTTGCAGCCCTCTTAAAAGAGGATTGAATAATTTATATAATATTTATATGCCAACAATTCAACAATTAGTACGAATAGGAAGAGCCAAAATAACCAAGAAGAGTAAATCGGCTGCTTTAGATTCGTGTCCACAAAGACGTGGGGTTTGTACGCGTGTTTACACTACAACGCCTAAGAAACCAAACTCAGCAATGCGTAAAGTTGCAAGGGTAAGGTTAACTAACGGTAATGAGGTGAATGCTTACATCCCAGGTGAAGGTCACAATCTACAAGAGCACTCGATAGTATTGGTTAGAGGTGGAAGGGTAAAAGATTTACCAGGAGTTAGATACCACATCGTTCGTGGTGCTTTAGACACAGCAGGTGTACAAGGTAGAACGCAACGTAGATCTAAGTATGGTGCAAAACGCCCTAAGAAGTAATTTAAAACTTTAAGAAGAAGACATGAGAAAAAGACAAGCGAAAAAAAGGCCGCTTTTACCAGATCCACGTTTTAACGATCAGTTAGTAACGCGTTTTGTTAACATGATGATGTGGGATGGAAAGAAGTCTGTAGCTTTTAAAGTGTTCTATGATGCTATTGATATTGTAGAGTCTAAAAAAACTGACGAAGAGAAAACAGCTTTAGAGACTTGGAAAGATGCTTTATCTAATGTGATGCCTCACGTAGAAGTACGTAGTCGTCGTGTTGGTGGTGCAACATTCCAAATTCCAATGCAAATCCGTCCAGATCGTAAAGTTTCTACTGCTATGAAGTGGTTAATCGGGTACGCTCGTAAAAGAAACGAAAAATCTATGGCACAACGTTTAGCTTCAGAAATTTTAGCAGCAGCTAAAGAAGAAGGAGCAGCGGTTAAGAAAAGAGTAGATACTCACAAAATGGCGGAAGCTAATAAAGCATTCTCTCACTTTAGATTTTAATAAGAAATGGCAAGAGATTTAAAATTCACAAGAAATATTGGTATTGCTGCTCATATTGATGCTGGTAAAACAACAACAACTGAGCGTATACTTTATTATACTGGAGTTTCTCACAAAATAGGTGAGGTGCACGATGGTGCTGCAACTATGGACTGGATGGAGCAAGAGCAAGAGCGTGGTATTACTATCACATCTGCTGCTACAACTTGTACTTGGCAGTTCCCGTTAGAGAATGGTCAACCAACAGATGAAACTAAAGGTTACCACTTTAACATTATCGATACTCCAGGTCACGTTGACTTTACTGTAGAGGTAAACCGTTCATTACGTGTATTAGATGGTTTAGTATTCTTATTTAGTGCAGTTGATGGTGTTGAGCCACAATCTGAAACTAACTGGAGACTTGCTGATAACTATAAAGTACCACGTATTGGTTTCGTTAACAAGATGGACCGTCAAGGATCTAACTTCTTAGCAGTTTGTCAACAAGTAAAAGATATGTTAAAATCTAACGCGGTGCCAATCGTATTAAACATTGGTGACGAAGCAGATTTTAAAGGTATCGTAGATTTAGTAAAAAACAGAGCTATCGTATGGCATGATGAAACTCAAGGGGCAACTTTTGATGTTATCGAGATTCCAGAAGATATGAAAGAAGAAGCGCGTAAATATCGTGCCCTTTTAATTGAGGAGGTAGCTTCTTACGATGAGAACTTATTAGAGAAATTCATGGAAGATGAAGACTCTATTACAGAAGAAGAAGTGCACGCTGCACTTAGAGCTGCTGTAATGGATATGGCTATCATCCCAATGATCTGTGGTTCTTCATTTAAAAATAAAGGTGTACAGTTTTTATTAGATGCTGTATGTCGTTACTTACCTTCACCAGTAGATAGAGATAGTGTAAAAGGTATTAATCCTGATACAGAGGCTGAAGAATCTCGTAAGCCTTCTGTTGATGAGCCTTTCGCTGCATTAGCATTTAAAATTGCTACCGATCCTTTCGTAGGTCGTTTAGCATTCTTCCGTGCTTACTCTGGTCGTTTAGACGCAGGTTCTTATATCTTAAATAACCGTTCAGGTAAAAAAGAGCGTATCTCTCGTATTTACCAAATGCACTCTAACAAACAAAACCCAATCGAGTTTATCGAAGCTGGTGATATTGGAGCTGCTGTAGGATTTAAAGATATCAAGACTGGTGATACTATGTCTGATGAGAAACACCCTATCGTATTAGAGTCTATGGACTTCCCTGATCCGGTAATTGGTATCGCTGTTGAGCCTAAAACTAAGGCAGACGTTGATAAAATGGGTATGGCTTTAGCTAAATTAGCAGAAGAAGATCCAACGTTTACAGTAAGAACAGATGAGGCTTCAGGACAGACTATCATCTCTGGAATGGGTGAGCTTCACTTAGATATTATTGTTGACCGTTTAAAACGTGAGTTTAAAGTAGAGGTTAACCAAGGTCAGCCACAGGTTGAGTACAAAGAGGCCGTTACTGCAAAAGCACAGCACAGAGAGGTTTACAAGAAACAATCTGGTGGACGTGGTAAATTCGCTGATATCGTATTTACACTTGAGCCAGCTGAAGAAGGTAAAGATGGTTTAGAATTCGTTTCTGAAATTAAAGGTGGTAACGTTCCTAAAGAATTTATCCCTTCAATCGAGAAAGGATTTAAAGAAGCTATGAAAAATGGTCCGTTAGCAGGATACGAAGTTGATGCTATGAAAGTAACATTAACAGACGGTTCTTACCACGATGTGGATTCGGATCAGTTATCATTCGAATTAGCTGCTAAGTTAGGTTTCAAAGCTGTAGCTAAAGCTGCTAAGGCTGTAATCATGGAACCAATGATGAAACTGGAAGTTATTACTCCAGAAGAAAACATGGGTGACATTGTAGGAGATTTAAATAGAAGAAGAGGTCAAGTAAGTGACATGAGTGATAGAGCAGGAGCTAAAGTTGTTAAAGCTATCGTTCCGTTATCAGAAATGTTTGGTTATGTAACAACATTAAGAACATTATCTTCTGGTCGTGCAACATCTACTATGGAATTTTCACACTATGCTGAAACTCCTTCTAACATTTCAGAAGAAGTAATTAAAGCAGCTAAAGGCGTTGAAGCTTAAAATCTAAGAAAATGAGTCAAAAAATTAGAATAAAATTAAAGTCATACGATCACAATTTAGTAGACAAGTCTGCTGATAAGATTGTAAAAACAGTAAAAAATACTGGAGCTGTAGTAACTGGACCAATTCCATTACCTACTAACAAAAAAATCTTTACTGTTTTACGTTCTCCACACGTAAACAAGAAGTCAAGAGAGCAGTTCCAATTAAGCTCTTACAAGAGATTAATGGATATCTACTCTTCGTCTTCTAAAACAATTGACGCTTTAATGAAACTTGAATTACCAAGTGGAGTTGAAGTAGAGATTAAAGTTTAAGTAGAACAATCGACATGTCCTTAACGACTGGTTAAGGAAAAACGGAAAAATACAATTCAAGGCTGAAACGTATTTTTGGCCTTGAGTTTTTTTAATAACAAATAGTAATAATTAATAAATAATTTAATATGTCTGGGTTAATTGGAAAAAAAATCGGTATGACCAGCATTTTCGATGAAAATGGGAAAAACATTCCATGTACAGTAATCGAAGCGGGTCCATGTATCGTTACCCAAGTCAGAACCACTGAAGTTGACGGGTATGAAGCTCTTCAATTAGGTTTCGATGACGCGACAGAAAAAAGCGCAACTAAAGCTGACTTAGGTCACGCTAAAAAGGCTGGAACTTCTGTAAAGCGTAAAACCGTTGAGTTCAAAGGTTTTGGTGAGGAGTACAAATTAGGTGATGCGATCACTGTAGATCACTTTATTGAAGGAGAGTTCGTTGATATTTCAGGAACTTCTAAAGGTAAAGGATTCCAAGGGGTTGTAAAACGTCACGGTTTTGGTGGTGTAGGTCAAGCGACTCACGGTCAGCACAACCGTTTAAGAGCTCCAGGTTCTATTGGTGCGGCTTCATATCCTGCAAGAGTATTCAAAGGAATGAAAATGGCTGGAAGAACAGGAAATGATCAAGTGAAAGTTGAAAATTTAAGAGTTTTAAAAGTAGTTCCAGAAAAGAACTTACTTGTTGTTAAAGGATGCGTTCCTGGACACAAAAACGCTTATGTAATTATTAGAAAGTAATGGAAGTAGCAGTTTTAGATATAAACGGAAAAGATACTGGAAGAAAGGCAAACCTTTCTAATGAAGTATTTGCTATTGAGCCTAATAATCATGCAGTATATTTGGATGTTAAGCAATACTTAGCAAACCAAAGACAAGGTACTCACAAAGCAAAAGAAAGAGGTGAGATCTCTGGAAGTACTCGTAAGATTAAAAAGCAAAAAGGAACAGGTACTGCTCGTGCGGGTAGCATCAAGTCTGGAGTGTTTAAAGGTGGTGGACGTATGTTTGGTCCAAGACCAAGAAACTATAGCTTTAAACTTAACAAAAACGTTAAACGTTTAGCTCGTAAATCAGCGTTAAGTATCAAAGCAGGAGAGCAATCAGTAGTTGTGTTAGAAGATTTCAACTTCGAAACTCCAAAAACTAAGAACTTCACTGCGGTGCTAAAAGCCTTAAACTTAGAGAATAAAAAATCTTTATTCGTGTTGGGTGCGTCAAATAATAATGTATATTTGTCGTCACGCAATTTACAAGGCTCTGAAGTTGTAACTACTTCAGAATTAAACACTTACAAGATTTTAAATGCAAGTCAAGTAGTTGTTTTAGAAGGTGCTTTAGAAGGAATTGTAACAAATTTAAGTAAATAGAAACGATGAATATCTTAATTAAACCTATAATCACAGAGAAAGCGACTGCAGATAGCGAGTTAAGAAACTGCTATACTTTCGCAGTGAACACTAAGGCGAACAAGATAGAAATTAAGAAAGCAGTAGAAGCTGCTTACGGGGTTTCTGTTGAAAAAGTTCGTACTATAAATGTCCGTCCAGAAAGAAGAACTCGTTACACAAAAACAGGTCTTCAACATGGTAAAACAAATGCTGTTAAAAAAGCAATTGTACAACTGGCGGAAGGTGAAATGATTGATTTATACAGTAACATGTAATTAAAGACAAATGTCAGTAAGAAAATTAAAACCAATCACACCAGGGCAGCGTTTTAGAGTAGTAAATGGTTATGACGCCATTACTACTGATAAGCCGGAGAAAAGTTTATTAGCTCCGAAAAAAAGGTCTGGTGGTAGAAACAGTCAAGGAAAAATGACCATGCGCTACATTGGTGGTGGTCATAAAAAGAAGTATCGTATTATCGATTTCAAACGTAACAAAGCTGGAATCCCTGCTGAAGTTAAATCTATCGAGTACGATCCAAACAGAACCGCTTTTATCGCATTATTGAACTATCAAGATGGCGAGAAAAGATATATCATTGCTCAAAACGGTTTACAAGTAGGTCAAACTGTAGTTTCAGGAGAGAATATCGCTCCAGAAATTGGTAATGCAATGCCTTTAAGTCAAATTCCTTTAGGAACAATTATTTCTTGTGTTGAGTTACGTCCAGGTCAAGGAGCTGTTATGGCTCGTAGTGCTGGTGCTTTTGCTCAGTTAATGGCAAGAGATGGTAAATTTGCAACTGTAAAATTACCTTCAGGCGAAACAAGATTAGTTTTAGTAAACTGTTTAGCAACTGTAGGTGCGGTATCTAACTCAGATCACCAATTGTTAGTATCTGGTAAAGCAGGTAGAACAAGATGGTTAGGAAGAAGACCTCGTACTAGACCAGTAGTAATGAACCCGGTTGATCACCCAATGGGAGGTGGTGAAGGACGTGCATCAGGTGGACACCCACGTTCTAGAAACGGTGTTCCAGCTAAAGGTTACAGAACACGTTCTAAAAAGAACCCAACAAATAAGTATATTGTAGAACGTAGAAAGAAATAAGACATGGCAAGATCATTAAAAAAAGGACCTTACGTTCATTATAAATTAGAGAAAAAAGTTGCTGACAATGTTGAGTCTGGCAAGAAAACAGTAATCAAAACTTGGTCTCGTGCTAGTATGATTACTCCAGATTTCGTTGGACAAACAATCGCAGTACACAATGGCCGTCAATTCGTTCCAGTATACGTTACTGAAAACATGGTAGGTCATAAATTAGGAGAATTTTCACCAACACGTTCATTCCGTGGACATGCAGGTGCTAAAAACAAAGGTAAAAAGTAGTAAGCTATGGGAAGTCGTAAAAAACAAATGGCAGACGCTATTAAGGAAGAAAAAAAGCAAGTTGCTTTTGCTAAGCTTAATAATTGTCCTACGTCACCAAGAAAAATGCGCTTAGTAGCCGATTTAGTAAGAGGTGAAAAAGTTGAGAAAGCACTAAACATTTTAAAATTTAGCCAAAAAGAAGCTTCAAACCGTTTAGAGAAATTGTTATTGTCTGCAATTGCAAACTGGCAAGCAAAAAACGAAGATGCAAGCATCGAAGACGCTGAATTATTTGTTAAGGAGATTAGAGTAGATGGTGGATCTATGTTAAAAAGATTACGTCCAGCTCCGCAAGGTCGTGCACACAGAATTAGAAAACGTTCTAACCACGTAACTATCGTTGTTGGAGCTAACAATAACACACAAAGCTAAGATAGAAGTATGGGACAAAAAACAAATCCAATCGGAAATCGCTTAGGTATTATCAGAGGATGGGAATCTAACTGGTACGGAGGTAATGATTACGGAGATAAGCTTGCCGAAGACGATAAAATTAGAAAATACGTTCACGCGCGTTTATCTAAAGCTAGTGTAAGTAGAGTAATTATCGAGCGTACTCTTAAACTTGTAACCGTTACTATCACTACTGCTAGACCTGGTATTATTATCGGTAAAGGTGGACAAGAGGTAGACAAGTTAAAAGAAGAGCTTAAGAAAATTACTGGAAAAGAAGTTCAGATTAACATCTTTGAAATTAAAAGACCTGAACTTGACGCATTCTTAGTAGGATCTAGTATTGCTCGTCAAATTGAGAACAGAATCTCTTACCGTCGTGCAATCAAGATGGCTATCGCTGCTACAATGCGTATGAACGCTGAAGGAATTAAAATCGAGATTAGTGGTCGTTTAAACGGAGCTGAGATGGCACGTTCTGAACACTACAAAGAAGGTCGTATTCCTTTATCAACCTTTAGAGCCGATATTGACTATGCTTTAGTTGAGGCACACACTACTTACGGTAGATTGGGTGTTAAAGTATGGATCATGAAAGGTGAAGTATATGGTAAAAGAGAGCTTTCTCCGCTTGTTGGATTATCTAAGAAGCAAGGAAAAGGCGGAGCGCCAGGACGTGGTGGAAACGCAAAACCTCGTCGTAGAAAGTAATTTTTTATAAAGTAAAGAAAAATGTTACAGCCTAAAAGAACAAAATTTCGTAAGCAAATGAAGGGCCGTATGAAAGGTCTGTCTCAAAGAGGACATCAACTTTCAAACGGAACTTTTGGAATAAAAGCATTAGACTCTGTGTTTATCACATCTCGTCAAATAGAAGCTGCACGTATTGCTGCTACTCGTTACATGAAGAGAGAGGGGCAACTTTGGATTAAAATATTTCCAGACAAGCCTATCACTAAAAAGCCTCTTGAGGTACGTATGGGTAAAGGTAAAGGTGCTGTAGAATATTGGGTAGCAGTAGTTAAGCCAGGAAGAGTATTATTTGAAATTGGAGGGGTGCCATTAGACGTAGCTCAAGAAGCATTACGTTTAGCTGCACAAAAGCTTCCTGTAAAAACTAAGTTTTTAATTGCTCGCGATTACGAAGCATAATTTATTTGATATTATGAAACAATCAGAAATTAAAGAATTATCAGTAGCCGAGTTACAAGAGAAACTTGGTGAAACAAAAAAGAGTTATTCAGACCTAACATTAGCTCATGCAATATCTCCTTTAGAGAATCCAATTCAATTACGTTCATTAAGAAGAACTGTAGCTAGAATTGCGACAGAATTAACTAAAAGAGAATTACAATAATTCTGCTAAAAGATGGAAACAAGAAATTTAAGAAAAGAACGTATAGGAGTTGTTACTAGTAACAAAATGCAGAAGTCTATTGTGGTTTCTGAAGTTAAAAAAGTAAAGCACCCTATGTATGGTAAGTTCGTGTTAAAAACAAAGAAATACGTTGCGCACGACGAGACAAACGATTGTAACGTTGGAGATACTGTAAGAATCATGGAAACAAGACCTTTAAGTAAATCTAAATGTTGGAGATTAGTTGAAATCATAGAAAGAGCTAAATAATTATGGTACAGCAAGAATCAAGATTAAAGGTAGCAGACAACACTGGAGCTAAAGAAGTTTTAGTAATCCGTGTTTTAGGTGGTACAAAAAGAAGATATGCTTCTGTTGGAGATAAAATTGTAGTTTCTGTAAAAGATGCTACTCCTAACGGAAACGTAAAAAAGAAAGCAGTTTCTACTGCGGTTGTTGTACGTACTGTAAAAGAAGTAAGAAGACCAGACGGATCTTATATTAGATTCGACGACAACGCATGTGTACTTTTAAATGCTCAAGGAGAGATGAGAGGTACTCGTGTATTTGGTCCTGTTGCTAGAGAGCTTCGTGATAGACAATTCATGAAAATTGTATCATTAGCACCAGAAGTGCTTTAATACATTAAAATTAAGATGACAAAGCTTAAAATAAAAACTGGAGATACTGTAAAAGTAATTGCTGGAGACCACAAAGGTGCTGAAGGTAAAGTACAAAAAGTATTAATAGAAAAGAACAAAGCGATCGTTGAGGGGGTTAACTTGGTTAAGAAACACACTAAACCAAGTGCCCAAAATCCTCAAGGTGGAATCGTTGAAAAAGAGGCTCCTATCCATATTTCAAACTTAGCGTTGTTAACTTCGAAAGGAGAAACAACAAGAGTAGGTTATAAAGTAGAAGGGGATAAAAAAGTAAGATTTTCTAAAAAATCTAATGAAGTATTATAGTTATGGCATATTCACCTAGACTTAAAGAAGAGTATAAAAGCAGAATAATTGCTGCTCTTACAGAAGAATTTGGATATAATAATGTAATGCAAGTTCCTAAACTTAAAAAGATAGTAATATCTAAAGGTGTTGGAGCTGCAGTTGCAGACAAAAAGTTAATTGACTACGCAGTAGAAGAGTTAACAACTATATCTGGACAAAAAGCGGTAGCAACATTATCTAAAAAAGACGTTGCAACGTTTAAATTACGTAAAGGTATGCCAATTGGTGCTAAAGTAACTTTACGTGGAGAGATGATGTACGAGTTTTTAGATCGTTTAGTAACATCTGCTTTACCTCGAGTAAGAGATTTTAACGGAATTAAAGCTACAGGATTTGACGGACGTGGTAACTATAACTTAGGAATTACTGAGCAAATCATTTTCCCAGAGATAAATATTGATAAAGTTAATAGAATCTCAGGAATGGATATTACATTTGTAACATCTGCTGAAACCGATAAGGAAGCAAAATCATTATTAACCGAATTAGGATTACCTTTTAAAAAGAACTAAGTTATGGCTAAAGAATCAATGAAAGCCCGCGAGGTAAAAAGAGCTAAAACAGTAGCAAAGTATGCTGAGAAACGTAAAGCTTTAAAAGAAGCTGGAGATTACGAAGCATTACAGAAGTTACCAAAAAACGCTTCTCCAATTCGTCAACATAATAGATGTAAATTAACAGGAAGACCTAGAGGTTACATGAGAACATTTGGTATCTCTCGTGTAACTTTTAGAGAAATGGCCAACCAAGGTCTTATTCCTGGAGTTAAAAAAGCAAGTTGGTAATATTATTTTAAATAATCAGATTTAAGGTTCGGCCGCCAACGCCGAAAACCGAAATCACAAAATCAATTCATTATGTACACAGATCCAATAGCGGATTTTTTGACAAGAATTAGAAATGCAGTGCGTGCAAACCACAGAGTGGTTGAAATCCCTGCTTCTAATTTAAAGAAAGACATCACTAAAATATTATTCGAGCAAGGATATATTTTAAGTTACAAGTTCGATGATTCTACAGTACAAGGAACTATTAAAATAGCTCTTAAGTACAACAAAGAAACAAAAGAGCCTGTAATCAAGAAGATTGAAAGAGTAAGTAAACCAGGTTTACGTAAGTATGCTAGTTCGAAAGAACTTCCTAGAATTCTTAATGGTTTAGGTATTGCCATCGTTTCTACTTCTCACGGAGTAATGACTGGTAAACAAGCCAAAAGAGATAATGTAGGTGGTGAAGTTTTATGTTACGTTTACTAAAAAGAGAAGAATATGTCAAGAATAGGTAATAACCCAGTAGTAATTCCAAACGGAGTTACCGTTGATGTAAAAGACAACTTAATTACAGTAAAAGGAAAGTTAGGAGAATTAACTCAATCTTTTGAATCTGTAGAAGTTAAAGTTGAAGATTCTAATGTTTTAGTAACACGTTCTTCTGATCTAAAAGCTGAAAGAGCTAAACACGGTCTTTACAGAGCTTTAGTAAACAACATGATTAAAGGTGTTTCTGAAGGTTGGACTAAAGAATTAGAATTAGTAGGTGTAGGTTATAGAGCTAGTAACCAAGGTAACAAACTTGAATTAGCTTTAGGTTTTTCTCATGCTATAGTTATGGACTTAGCTCCAGAAATTAAAGTTGAAACAGTATCTGAAAAAGGGAAGAACCCAATCGTAAAATTAACATCTCACGACAAACAATTGGTTGGACAAGTAGCTGCGAAAATCCGCGGATTTAGAAAACCAGAACCTTACAAAGGTAAAGGTATCAAGTTTGTTGGTGAAGTATTAAGAAGAAAAGCAGGTAAATCAGCTTAATAATTAAGTTATGGCATTGACAAAACACGAAAGAAGAATAAGAATAAAAAGCAGAATTCGTAAAATTGTTTCTGGAACAGAAGCAAGACCAAGATTAACTGTTTTTAGAAGTAATAAAGAAATTTATGCTCAAATTGTAGATGACGTAACTGGTAAAACTATCAGTGCTGCATCTTCAAGAGACAAAGATATTAGTTCTGTAACAGCTACTAAAGTAGAATTAGCTAAGTTAGTAGGTAAAACAGTTGCTGAGAAAGCTATGAAAGCTGGTGTAGAAACTATCGCTTTTGATAGAGGTGGATATTTATACCATGGTAGAGTAAAATCATTAGCTGAAGGAGCTAGAGAAGCAGGACTTAAATTCTAAAAATTATGTTTCAAAAATATAAAAGCGCAGAGTTAGTAAAACCAGGTGGATTAGATCTTAAAGATCGTTTAGTTGGTGTACAAAGAGTTACCAAAGTAACTAAAGGTGGTAGAGCATTTGGTTTTTCGGCAATCGTAGTAGTAGGTGATGAGCACGGTGTTGTAGGTCAAGGTTTAGGTAAATCTAAAGACGTTGCAACAGCTATCGCTAAAGCTGTAGAAGATGCAAAGAAAAACTTAGTGAGAATTCCTTTAAAAGGAAAAACTTTACCTCACGAGCAAAAAGGTAAATTCGGAGGAGCTAGAGTGAACATTATGCCTGCTGCAGAAGGTACAGGTGTAATTGCTGGTGGTGCTGTAAGAACAGTACTTGAGGCAGTTGGTGTACACGACGTATTATCTAAATCTCAAGGATCATCTAACCCTCACAACGTAGTAAAAGCAACTTTTGATGCTTTATTACAGTTAAGAGATGCTAACACGATTGCTAGAGATAGAGGTATTTCACTTGAACAAGTTTTTAAAGCTTAAAAATTTAAAGAGATGGCAAAAATTAAAGTTACAAAAGTTAAAAGCGCTATTAACAAGCCGCTTAGACAAAAAAGAGTACTTGAGTCTCTTGGATTAAGAAAGATTGGTCAAGTAGTAGAGCATGAAACCACACCAAGTATTCTTGGTATGGTTGCTAAAGTTTCACATTTAGTTTCTGTAGAAGAAGCTTAAAAATATAAACTGAAAAATGGATTTAAGTAATTTAAAACCTGCAGAAGGTTCAGTAAAAAACCAAGGGAAAAGAGTAGGTCGTGGACAAGGTTCTGGAAAAGGTGGTACTGCTACACGTGGTCACAAAGGAGCTAAGTCTCGTTCTGGATACTCTAAGAAAGTAGGATTTGAAGGAGGTCAAATGCCTATTCAAAGACGTGTTCCTAAGTTTGGTTTTACTAATATTAACCGCGTAGAATATCAAGGTATTAACTTAGATACTTTACAACAGTTAGTAGATGATAACAAAGTTACAGATACAGTAGACTTCGAAACTTTATTCTCTAACCGTTTAGCTGGAAAAAATGATCTAGTTAAAATTTTAGGAAGAGGAGAATTAAAAGCTAAGTTAAAAGTATCTGCACACAAATTTACTGCTTCAGCAAAGGCTGCTATCGAAGCTGCAGGAGGTGAAGCTGTAACATTATAAGACCTTATTACAAGTATGAAGTTTATAGAATCGTTAAAGAATGTTTGGAAAATAGAAGAACTAAGAAACAGAATTACCGTTACACTTGGTTTGTTATTAGTTTATCGTTTTGGTACTCAAGTTGTACTTCCTGGTATTGATGCTGCTCAATTAGAGGGCTTAGCAGATAGTACCGACTCAGGTATATTAGGATTACTAAATGCCTTTACTGGAGGTGCATTTGCAAATGCTTCAGTATTCGCTTTGGGTATTATGCCATACATTTCTGCTTCTATTGTGGTTCAGTTAATGGGAATTGCTATTCCTTATTTACAAAAATTACAAAAAGAAGGCGCAAGTGGTCAAAAGAAGATTAATCAAATTACACGTTGGTTAACTATTGCTATATGTTTATTACAGGCTCCAGGTTACCTGGCAAGTTTACCGGCATTAGGGATTCCTACAAGTGCATTTTTATTAGGTCAAGGGCCATTATTCTATTTCTCATCTGTTTCTATCTTAGTAACCGGGTGTATCTTTGCGATGTGGTTAGGAGAAAAAATTACGGATAAAGGTATAGGCAATGGTATTTCACTATTAATTATGGTGGGTATCATTGCTCGTCTACCAGCCGCTTTTCTTCAAAACGCTGCGACTAGATTAGAAGGAAATAACGTGATGTTAATTCTTTTCGAATTAGTACTATGGTTCGCAATTATCTTAGGTGCAATCATGCTTGTTATGGCTGTTAGAAAAATAGCTGTTGAATACGCAAGAAGAACCGCAACTGGTGGCTATGAAAAAAGTGCTGTAGGGTCTAGACAGTATATTCCATTAAAGCTTAACGCTTCTGGAGTAATGCCTATCATATTTGCACAGGCTATCATGTTTGTTCCAGGTTTAATTGGTGGATCTTCTTTATTAAAGGAGACTGCAACGGGAATGTGGTTACAAACAAACTTTGCAGATATCTTTGGTCTTTGGTATAACGTTGTATTTGCATTCTTAATTATTGTGTTTACATATTTTTATACTGCAATTACAGTACCAACGAACAAAATGGCTGACGATTTAAAACGCAGCGGAGGTTTTATTCCAGGTATTCGTCCTGGTTCAGAAACTTCAGAATATCTAGATAAGATAATGTCTCAAATTACCTTACCAGGTTCATTATTCTTAGCACTTATAGCTATATTTCCAGCTTTCATTGTTAAGTTAATGGGTGTACAACAAGGATGGGCATTATTCTTTGGTGGTACTTCACTAATCATTTTAGTAGGTGTTGCTATAGATACTATGCAACAGGTAAACTCTTACTTGTTAAATAGACATTATGATGGCTTGATGAAAACAGGTAAAAATAGAAAAGCAGTAGCTTAAATATTATACTATGGCAAAACAGGCAGCAATAGAACAAGACGGAACAATTATTGAAGCATTATCAAATGCGATGTTCCGTGTTGAATTAGAAAATGGTCACATTGTGACAGCACATATCTCAGGTAAAATGCGTATGCACTATATCAAACTTTTACCGGGAGATAAAGTAAAATTAGAAATGAGTCCTTACGATTTGTCTAAGGCTCGCATAACTTATAGATACTAATACGATGAAAGTTAGAGCATCCGTTAAAAAAAGAAGTGCAGATTGTAAAATCGTGCGTAGAAAAGGTAGACTTTACGTGATAAACAAAAAGAATCCTAGATTTAAACAAAGACAAGGTTAAATTGTACATGAGTTATTAGGGCTTAGAAGTTAGATGAGAATCTGTTTGAAATAGAAATGTTTAGGATTCTAACAACTAAAAACTAGCAACTAGAAACTAAAAACAATATGGCAAGAATTGCAGGTGTAGACATACCAAAAAACAAAAGAGGAGTTATCTCTTTAACTTATATCTACGGAATAGGTAGAAGTAGAGCAAAAGAAATATTAGCTCAAGCTAATGTTGACGAAAGTATTAAAGTTCAAGACTGGAACGACGACCAAATCGCTGGTATTCGTGAAGCTGTTGGATCTTTTACTATCGAAGGTGAATTACGTTCTGAGATTCAATTAAACATTAAACGTTTAATGGATATCGGTTGTAACAGAGGAATTCGTCACAGAGCTGGACTTCCTTTAAGAGGTCAACGTACTAAGAATAACTCTAGAACAAGAAAAGGTAGAAGAAAAACTGTTGCTAACAAGAAAAAAGCAACTAAATAATTAAAGTCAAGTTAGTATTTAGCTGTTAGATGAATCTGTTTGAAATGTAAAAGTCTAGGATTCTATCACTAACAACTAACAACTAGAAACTAAAATAATATGGCAAAATCAAATACAAAGACTACTAAAAAACGTAAAGTTATAGTAGATTCTGTTGGAGAGGCTCACGTAAATGCTTCTTTTAACAACATCATTATCTCATTAACTAACAAAAAAGGTGACGTAATTTCTTGGTCATCTGCTGGTAAAATGGGATTTAGAGGTTCTAAAAAGAATACTCCTTATGCTGCTCAATTAGCCGCTGAAGATGCTGCAGCTGTAGCTTCAGAAGCTGGTTTAAAGAAAGTAAAAGTATATGTTAAAGGTCCAGGTAACGGTAGAGAATCTGCTATTCGTTCAATCCACAATGCTGGTATCGAAGTAACAGAAATCATCGATGTTACTCCACTACCACACAATGGATGTAGACCTCCAAAACGTAGAAGAGTATAATTTTTACTCAACATATTTTTATAAAGAAATTAATATCAGCTTAATATACAGCTGGTATTAATTTTTTTTATATATTTGCACACCGAAAAAAACAAGTATTAACGAGAGATTAACGATTATCGGAGGATAAGATTTAGACCTTAATCCATAGTCACTCTCAAAAACAATTAGAAATGGCAAGATATACTGGTCCTAAAACAAAAGTAGCTCGTAAATTTGGAGAAGCTATTTTTGGAGACGATAAGTCTTTTGAGAAAAGAAATTACCCTCCTGGGCAACACGGAAACGCTAGAAAGCGTGGAAAAAAATCTGAGTACGCAATCCAGTTAGAGGCTAAGCAAAAAGCTAAGTACACTTACGGAATCTTAGAAAGACAATTTAGAGGTTTATTTAAGAAAGCAAGAGCTGCTCAAGGTATTACAGGTGAGGTTTTATTACAACTTTGTGAATCTAGATTAGATAACGTAGTATACCGTATGGGTATCGCTCCATCTAGAAGTGGTGCTAGACAATTAGTATCTCACAGACACATTACTGTAAATGGTGAGTTAGTAAACATTCCTTCTTACCAATTAAAAGCTGGAGATGTTGTAGCTGTAAGAGAGAAATCTAAATCTTTAGATGTTATCGAAAGATCTTTAGCTAACTCAAGCAACGTTTACGAGTGGATTACTTGGAATGACGATACTAAACAAGGAACTTACGTTTCTGTACCTGCTAGAATTCAAATTCCAGAAAACATCAACGAACAATTTATCGTCGAGTTATACTCTAAATAATAAAAATAAATTATTAACAACATTGGTATTTGGCCAAAGGGTTTGTTCGTACTTCTTCAAACTTATAAACCGCGCAACCAAGTAACAATTAAAACGAAGAAAAAAAAATGGCAGTATTTAATTTTCAGAAGCCCGACAAAGTAATCATGATTGATTCAACAGATTTTGAAGGGAAATTCGAATTTCGTCCTTTAGAACCTGGATACGGTTTAACAGTTGGTAACGCATTAAGAAGAGTACTTCTTTCTTCATTAGAAGGGTTTGCAATTACTTCTGTTAGAATCGAAAGTGTAGATCATGAGTTTTCAACGATTGCTGGTGTAGTAGAAGATGTTACAGAAATCATCTTAAACTTAAAGCAAGTTCGTTTTAAAAGACAAATTGAAGATATCGACAACGAGTCTGTATCAATTTCAATTTCAGGTCAAGAGCAAATCACTGCTGGAGATTTCCAAAAGTTTATTTCTGGATTCCAAGTGTTAAATACAGAGTTAGTTATCTGTAACTTAGATCCAAAAGTTAACTTTAACATGGAAATTACAATTGAAAAAGGTAGAGGATATGTACCTGCAGAAGAAAATAAAAAAGCTGCTGCGCCAATAGGAACAATCTTTACAGATTCAATTTACACACCGATTAAAAACGTTAAATATAGTATTGAGAACTATCGTGTTGAGCAAAAAACTGACTACGAAAAGTTAGTATTTGAAATCATCACAGACGGTTCTATCACTCCTCAAGATGCGTTAACTGAGGCTGCTAAAACGTTAATTCACCACTTCATGTTATTCTCTGATGAGCGTATTACATTAGAAGCTGATGAAATTGCACAAACTGAAACATATGATGAAGAATCATTACATATGAGACAGTTACTAAAAACGAAGTTAATCGATATGGATTTATCGGTTCGTGCACTTAACTGTTTAAAAGCTGCAGAAGTTGATACATTAGGTGACTTAGTATCATTTAACAAAAACGATTTAATGAAATTCAGAAACTTCGGTAAGAAGTCTTTAACAGAGCTTGAAGAGCTTGTAAATGTTAAAGGTTTAAACTTCGGAATGGATTTAAGCAAATATAAATTAGATAAAGATTAATTACTTCATAATTTGCTCCTCAATAGTGGGTTGAAGCAAGATGAAGTTTAAAACCAAAAGTCATGAGACACGGAAAAAAAGTAAATCACTTAGGTAGACAAACTGCACATAGAAAATCTATGTTAGCTAATATGGCTTGTTCTTTAATCGAGCACAAGCGTATTAACACTACTGTTGCTAAAGCTAAAGCTTTAAAACAATTTGTTGAGCCTTTAATTACTAAGTCTAAAGAAGATACAACTCACAACAGACGTGTAGTTATGTCTAGATTAAGACAAAAAGACGCAGTAACAGAATTGTTCAGAGATGTTGCAGCTAAGATTGCAGATCGTCCAGGAGGTTACACAAGAATTATTAAACTTGGTAATCGTTTAGGTGATAACGCTGATATGGCTATGATTGAACTTGTAGATTACAACGAGCTTTACACTGCTGGTAAACCAGAGAAGAAAACAACTCGTAGAAGTAGAAGAGGTGGTTCTAAACCAGCTGCTGCTCCTGCTGTAGAAACTCAAGCTTCAAACGAAGAAGAATAAATGATTGAAAGCATTTTAAATATTAAAGGATAAACTATTTTAGTTTATCCTTTTTTTTGCGCAATTTTGCAAAACTTTTTTAGCGAATACATGAAATATCAAAAAAGACAAAAAGCCATCATTCTTTTAGCAGATGGTACCATTTTTTATGGTAAGGCAGTAGGAAATAAGCAAGGAACGGCGTTCGGTGAAGTATGTTTTAATACTGGTATGACCGGATACCAAGAGATTTTTACAGATCCTTCTTATTTCGGACAAATTATGGTGACTACCAATGCGCACATTGGTAACTACGGAACTAATGCAGAAGAAATAGAATCTGATTCAGTAAAAATCGCTGGGTTAGTAGTTAAAAACTTTAGCTACGAGTATTCAAGAGATGCTGCAGACAGTTCTTTAGAGGAGTTTTTAGATAAAAATAATTTACTAGCTATTTCAGATGTAGATACTAGAGCATTAGTAAGCTACATTAGAGATAATGGTGCTATGAACGCTGTTATTTCAACAGAGGTTGATAACATTGAAGGTTTAAAAAAGCAATTAGCTGAAGTGCCAAACATGGAAGGTTTAGAATTAGCTTCTAAAGTTTCTACAAAAGAGCCGTACTATTTTGGTGATGAAAACGCGACTTATAAAATTGCTGCTTTAGATATCGGAATTAAAAAGAATATCTTAAGAAACTTGGCAAAGCGTGATGCTTATATTAAAGTATTCCCATACAATTCTAAATTTGAAGATTTAGAAGCATTTAATCCAGATGGATATTTCTTATCTAACGGACCTGGAGATCCAGAACCATTAGCAGATGCACAAGAAGTAGCTAAAGAAATTATCAAAAGAAATTTACCATTATTCGGTATCTGTTTAGGACACCAGGTTATTGCATTGGCAAACGGTATTTCTACCTATAAAATGCATAACGGTCACAGAGGTATTAACCACCCTGTAAAGAATATGGTAACAGGAAAAGGAGAAGTAACTTCTCAAAACCACGGTTTCGCGGTAAATAGAGAAGAAACTGAAGCACACCCGGATGTAGAGATTACTCATGTACACTTAAATGATAATACCGTTGCAGGTATTGCCATGAAAAGTAAAAATGTATTCTCGGTACAATACCACCCGGAAGCGAGTCCTGGACCACACGATTCATCGTATCTTTTTGATCAGTTTATAGAAAATATCAAAAATAAATAGTATTAAATCCTCAAAAAACATTAAGATTTTTTGAGGATTTTCTTTACTAAAACGTTATAGCGAATATTTTGAATATTTCTTAAAAAACATCTTAAAAAAGATAAGATTTAAACGTAAATTTGAATAAATAAAAGATTTAAAAATAACCAATTATGAGTGTAATAATTAATATTCACGCAAGACAAATTCTTGATTCTAGAGGGAATCCTACTGTTGAAGTAGATGTAGTTACTGAAAATGATGTTTTAGGAAGAGCTGCTGTACCATCAGGAGCATCAACAGGAGAACACGAAGCTGTCGAGTTACGCGATGGTGGTAGTGCATATATGGGTAAAGGTGTTTTAAAAGCTGTAGAGAATGTAAACTCTATTATTGCTCCTGAATTATTAGGGGTTTCAGTTTTCGAACAAAACCTTATCGATCAAATTATGATTGATTTAGATGGAACTAAAAACAAATCTAAATTAGGAGCTAATGCTATTTTAGGAGTGTCTTTAGCTGTTGCTAAGGCTGCTGCTGGAGAATTAGGTTTACCATTATACCGTTATGTAGGTGGTGTTTCTGCTAACACATTACCGGTACCAATGATGAATATTATTAATGGAGGTTCTCATAGTGATGCGCCTATCGCATTCCAGGAGTTCATGATTATGCCTGTTAAAGCGAAAAACTTTACGCACGCTATGCAAATGGGAACTGAAATTTTCCATAACCTTAAAAAAGTATTACACGACAGAAACTTAAGTACAGCTGTAGGTGATGAAGGTGGATTTGCTCCAACTTTAGACGGAACAGAAGATGCTATCGAAACAATTGCTAAAGCTGTTGAAAATGCGGGATATAAGTTTGGTGAAGAAGTTAAAATCGCTTTAGATTGTGCTTCAGCTGAGTTCTACGAAGGTGGTGTTTATAACTACGCTAAATTCGAAGGAGAAACAGGTGTAACAAGAACAAGTAAAGAGCAAGCTGAATACTTAGCAGAATTAGTTTCTAAATACCCAATTATCTCTATCGAAGATGGTATGGATGAAAACGACTGGGAAGGATGGAGCTATTTAACAGAGTTAGTTGGTGATAAAGTACAGTTAGTAGGTGACGATTTATTTGTAACTAATGTAGAGCGTTTATCAAGAGGTATCGAAAACGGTATTGCAAATTCAATCCTTATTAAAGTAAACCAGATTGGTTCTTTAACAGAAACTATTGCAGCGGTAAACATGGCGAAAAACGCAGGATACACTTCTGTAATGTCTCACCGTTCTGGCGAAACTGAAGATAACACGATTGCCGATTTAGCTGTAGCTTTAAACTGTGGACAAATTAAAACAGGATCTGCATCACGTAGTGATCGTATGGCAAAATACAATCAATTACTTAGAATTGAAGAAGAATTAGGTGATGTTGCTTATTTTCCTCAAGAAAATGCTTTTAAAGTAAAGTAATACAAAGTCATAAAATTTTCAAAAAAAGGCGGTTATTGTTTAATAATCGCCTTTTTTTATACTTAGATTCTAAACAATATGTTAATTGGTGAAATCTTTGGTTTGATCTCCTTTATAAGTAGATAGATATTTATTAAATTAGCGATCCAATAAAATTAAATTAAACAATCATTAAATACATATGGCTAATACTGCTACCATTGAAATAAACGGAGAAAAACATGAATTTCCGTTAATTGAAGGAACAGAGAAAGAAGTTGCAATAGATATTACAAATTTAAGAACAGCGACAAACGGAGTAATAACTATAGACCCGGGATATAAAAATACAGGCGCATGCGAAAGTGGGGTTACTTTTTTAGATGGTGAGCAAGGTATTTTAAGATATAGAGGTTATAGTATTGAAGAATTGGCCGAAAAGGCTGATTTCCTAGAGGTAGCTTATCTTCTAATTTTCGGAGAACTTCCAACAAAAGAACAAAACGAAAAATTTCATAACGATATTAAGGCAGAAGCTGTTGTAGATGAGGATGTAAAGAAAATTGTTGAAACATTCCCAAGATCTGCACACCCAATGGGTGTAATAGCCTCTTTAACAAGTGCGTTAACAGCATTTAATCCATCTTCAGTGAATGTAGATTCAGAAGAAGATATGTACAGGGCTATTGTGAAAATTTTAGGTAAATTCCCTGTGTTAGTAGCATGGACTTTACGTAGAAAGCAAGGCTTACCATTAAATTATGGTAGTGATGAAATTGGTTATGTAGAGAACATCTTAAAAATGATGTTTGAAAAACCTAATCACCCATATGAACAAAATAAAGTTTTAATCAATGCTTTAGATAAATTATTGATTTTACATGCAGATCATGAGCAAAACTGTTCAACTTCTACAGTAAGAATAGTAGGGTCATCGCACGCTGGATTATTTGCTTCTCTTTCAGCTGGTATTTCAGCTCTTTGGGGACCATTACATGGTGGTGCTAATCAAGCGGTTTTAGAAATGCTTGAAGCTATTAAAGCCGATGGTGGAGATACTAAAAAATATATGGCGAAAGCTAAGGATAAAAGCGATCCGTTCCGTTTAATGGGATTCGGACACCGTGTATACAAAAACTTCGATCCAAGAGCTAGAATCATTAAAAAGGCTGCTGATGAAGTGTTAGGAGACTTAGGTGTTCAAGATCCTATTTTAGATATAGCTAAAGGTTTAGAAAAAGAAGCATTAGAAGATACCTATTTTGTAGATAGAAAATTATATCCGAACGTAGATTTCTATTCAGGAATCATCTATAGAGCTATGGGAATCCCAACCGATATGTTTACGGTAATGTTCGCATTAGGTCGTTTACCAGGTTGGATTGCACAATGGAGAGAAATGCGTTTACGTAAAGAACCAATTGGAAGACCAAGACAAATTTATATTGGGGCTACCGAAAGAAAATTTGTTTCAGTAGACGAGAGATAATATTTTTGAAATATTAGTGTATAAAAGAAAGGCTTTATAAGATTTACTTATAAAGCCTTTTTTTATATTTACACCATGCTAAAACTGAATATACAAAACGAAATTTCTAAGCTTAAAGCAGTTGTTCTAGGAACAGCAGAAAGCAACGGCCCTACACCTAAGGTTGAGGAATGCTACGACCCTAAAAGTATCGAACATGTGCTGGCAGGGACCTATCCAAAAGAAGCAGATATGATTCAGGAAATGGATGCTGTGGCTAAAGTTTTTGAGAAGTACGGGGTTCAAGTGTTTCGTCCTGATGTTATTAAGGATTGTAATCAGATATTTTCTCGTGACATTGCTTTTGTTATAGAGGATAAAATGATTCGGGCCAATATTTTACCTAACCGCGATAAGGAAGTGCACGCCATAGATTATATCTGGAATCAGGTGGAAGAAGAGAATAGAATTATTCTTTCGGAAGAGTGCCATGTTGAAGGTGGCGATGTCATGCCATGGGACGATTATATTTTTGTTGGAACTTACTCAGGTGAGAATTACCCAGATTTAATAACTGCACGTACCAATATGGATGCCGTTATTGCTCTGCAAGAATTATTTCCGGAGAAAACTGTAAAGTCATTCGAGCTAAGAAAATCGAATACAAATGCTAAGGAGAATGCTTTGCATTTAGACTGTTGTTTTCAACCTTTAGGAAAAGGAAAAGCAATTCTTCATAAAAATGGCTTTTTAATTGATCGGGAATACCAATGGTTGGTTGACTTTTTCGGAGAAGAGAATATATTTGAAATCACGAAAGACGAAATGTATAACATGTATAGCAATGTGTTTTCAATTTCGGAGGATGTGGTAATTTCAGAGAAAAGTTTCACGAGATTAAACGATTGGTTACGAAAGGAAGGCTTTACTGTTGAAGAAGTACCTTACTCGGAAATTGCTAAACAAGAAGGTTTATTACGTTGCTCAACGATGCCTTTAATTAGGGAATAATATGTTTACAACTATCCAGACTGCAATCGTTTGGTTCAATGTGAATGGAAATATTTCCTAAGTTGGTTATTTCGCTATGTAGATAGTCTTTTAGTTTATGCGATAAATCATGTCCTTCTTTTACGGTTATATTGCTGTTTACCATGGCATGAAGGTCTACATGATAACGCATACCAGACTTTCTGATGTAGCATTTTTCGGTAGCTAAAATTCCTGGGACTTCAAGCGACTTTTCTCTTATCTCAAGAATCAGGTCGTCGTAAAGGTGTTCATCCATTATTTCACCTAAAGCAGGTCTGAAAATCAAATAACTATTGTAAAGGATAAAACCTGAAGCCAGAAGAGCAGCCCAGTCATCGGCAGTTTCATAACCTTCACCAAAAATTAAGGCAATAGAAATACCAATAAAAGCCATGACTGATGTGATAGCATCGCTTCGGTGATGCCAAGCATCAGCCTTAAGTGAAGAACTATGCGTCTCTCTGCTTTTTCTAATGACAATTTGAAACGAGATTTCTTTCCAGATAATAATAGCTCCCAGAACAATTAACGTCCATGGTTTTGGAGTCTTGTGTGGCGTTTGTATATGTTCAATGCTTTCGTAGCCAATAATCGTAGCCGAAGTCACTAAAAAAGCCACTACAATAAATGTAATTAAAGGTTCTATCTTTCCGTGCCCATACGGGTGATTGTCATCGGCTGGTTTTTTTGCGTATTTAAGCCCAAGTAACACCAGAACAGAAGAAAAGATATCGGTAGTCGATTCAATGGCATCGGCAATTAAGGCATACGAATTACCAAAAACTCCAGCAAGCCCTTTTATTAAGGCTAAACTAGTGTTGCCTATAATGCTGAAATATGTGGTTTTTATGGCAGTTTGTTCGTTGCTCATAATGGTTTGTGTTAGAATTGTGCGATTTCGTAATCATGGATTTTCCGAAGAAAAATTAGAATGAACAATGGCATTAGAACTTATAATAATTATGGATTATACTACTCATTATTTTATATGACGCAGGTATTTATTTTAAAGTTAATTTTAACTCGGGAAACTTAGGTTCATCAAACCCCAGGTCTTTATAAATATTTATTCCATCTTGAGTTGCATGTAAATTTAAAAATTCTAATTTTTCTCTCTTTGCCTTTTTAATTAGTTTTTTTAATAATTCTTTCGCAATACCATTCCCTCTATATTCTTTTAATGTAAAGACGTTTAGTACATACCCTCTTCTACCTTTGTTATTTATACTTTCATAGCTTGGAGGAGCTTGACTAATTACAATTACTCCTGTCGCGATAATTTCATTCTCATATTCTGCTAGTTGAGTCAAAATTATTTCTTCTTCTATAGATTTTGAAAAATAATCGATAAGCTCGATTTTTAACCTAATAGCTTTTGGATGATTTTTGAGTTCTAATACTTCATTAATGTAATTAATTCTATAATTTGCTAAAGTTTCGGCATCATCTTTAGTAGCATTTCGAAAATGAATCTTTGATTTATTTATTTTTTTCATAATAAGTACATATGAAATTTAATTTTACTTTTAATATTATTTTCGATGCTAAGATAAATGCTTTGTTTAAAAGGGTTAATTACTTAAAACGAAGTTAATTTTTTTATGGCTAAAATCACGAATCTTCTTTGTTAAATACTAAAACAGATATGTTTTTATACTGTAAATAATTATACTTTTGTATTGAAATTTACAGATATGCAACAGACAACAAATACCATTTTAATGATTCGTCCAATAAACTTCAGGATGAATGAACAGACCGCTGTGAATAACTATTACCAAAAGGTTATTGATAATTTATTACCTCAAACGGTAAACGCAAAAGCACAGCAGGAATTTGATGCTTACGTTGAAAAACTACGTGGTATTGGGTTGAATGTAATTGTTGTTAATGATACTGAGGAATATGATACTCCAGATTCTATTTTCCCAAATAACTGGGTGTCTTTTCATGAAAACGGAACGATTGCCTTATACCCCATGTTTGCAGAAAACAGACGATTAGAACGTAGAGAAGAGGTTCTTTTGGCTGTTGAAGAAGCCGGTTTTGTTATTCATGATGTTGTAGATTATACCGAAGCTGAAGATGAGGGCGTTTTTTTAGAAGGTACTGGAAGTTTAATTTTAGATCGTGTAAATCGTAAAGCTTACTGTGCGTTATCACCTCGTGCAGATGAAGAGTTGTTTATTGAGTTTTGTGAAGATTTCGAATATTTTCCTGTATTATTTACTGCAAATCAAACGGTAAATGGCGAGCGTAAAGCTATATATCATACTAATGTTATGATGTGTTTAGGCGAAACCTTCGCGGTGGTGTGTTTAAGTAGTATTGATGATAAAAAAGAACGTAAAAATTTATTAACGCATCTAAAATCTGATGGTAAAGAAGTTATTGATATTACCGAAGATCAGGTAAATAATTTTGCAGGTAATATGCTTCAGGTAAAAGGCGATAATGATGAGCCTTATTTGATTATGAGTGCGGCCGCTCATGCCTCGTTAACCGAACAACAAATAAGTAAACTTGAAAAGCATACTAAAATTTTATCAAGTTCTTTAGATACTATTGAAGCCTGTGGTGGAGGAAGTGCGCGTTGTATGATGGCCGAAGTATTCTTGCCTAAAGCTTAATTAATAGGTTTAGATTTTGGCAGTTGAATGTAGAATGTAGTTCCAACATTTAAAGTGCTTTCAACCCAGATTTTACCATTATTAAGTTCTACAAGTTCTTTGCAGATAGACAGCCCTAAGCCGGTGCCTTTTTCGTTGTTGGTGCCTAAAGTGGTAAACGAACTATTTTTAAATAGTTTGTCCATGTTTTCTTTTGAAATGCCGATGCCAGTATCGGCTACGCTAATAATACAGCTACCATTACTAATATGGTTATTAACTGTTATGGTGTCTCCTTTTTTACAGAATTTTAGTGCATTGGCCAATAGATTCTGAATAACGATTTCAATCATACTTCTATCGGCATAAGCAAAGTCACGTAAAGAATGGTCTATAAGTTCGATGCCTTTGCTTTCAAGGCGCTGTTCAATAAGTTTTACTTTAGCTTCAAAAACTTCCTGAATATCAAATAATGAAGGTTTTGGGTCTAATGACTGCATTTGAGATTTAGACCAGTTTAGTAAGTTGAAAAGTAGTAAAGAAGCATTATTTGCGTTTTCACTTAATTCAGGAATTAAATTATCGAATTCTTCACGAGTTAATGAACCTTCTTTCATTAAATTGATAAAGCCGTTAATTGAAGATAAAGAGTCTTTTAAGTCGTGAGATATAATAGAGAATAATTTGTCTTTTACATTGTTTACATTTTCCAGATGCTGAGTCTGTTCAGCGAAAGCTTCGTTTTGTAATTGAATTTTAATGTTTTTTTCTTCTAATTCCTGAGTGTATTTTATATTGCTGTTGCGCTTAACGTAAATTAGAATTAAAAATGTTGATACAATGGCTAAGGCAGCTAACAATCCGTAAAGAACAACTTTAAATTTGTTTATACCCGTTTGCGTTTCCTGAACTTGACTTTCAAAGTTATTAACAGGTTCTTGAGTGGTTGTTGAAATCTCTTTGTCAAAATTCGGGTTAAATTCTAAATCGGAAGCTTTAATAGTTTTAATTTCGCTGGAACCTTTTTGTTCTATGTTTTGTTTTAAATCGTAATATTCACGTTGCCAAATGTAAGCTCTGTCAAATCTACGTTTAGTAGAATCCAGATCTTTCATGAGTTTGTAATAGGTTAATAACTCATTGTTGTTACTAATGCTTTTTGCAATTGTACCCGCTTCATAAAGTTGCTGTTCGGCAAGGTTTAATCGGTTTAAGCGCAAGTTTAAGTCTCCTAAACCATTTAAAGCCAGTAGTAAACCGGCTTTATCATTAGAATTTCTGTTTAGTGTTAACCCTTCAAGGAGGTATTCAGAGGCTTTGTCGTAGTCATTGAATTTTAAATATTCCCGACCGAGCTTCGGGTAAACCCTTCCTCGAATGGAGTCGTTATTTTTATTTGTCCGATTGAGGACTGTTTCATAAAATTCTATAGACTTTCGGTATTCTTTATTACTCGAATATAATTCAGCTAATTGTAAGTTGGTTTTTAAAATACCTTCATTATCGTTTAACTGTTCGAGAACATCGAGAGCTTTCAAATTAAATTTTATAGCATAATCTGTGGCTCCGATATTGTAATAAGCTTCAGCTAAATTGGTATAAGCCAGAGATAGATCGGATTTTAGATTTAAACTTTCTAATTCCTTAATAGCAGCTAAACAATATTGTAAACCTTCAGAATAATTACCTCGTTTAATTTCTAAAAGCCCAATACTATTGTTCACTTTAGCAACGCCCGTAGAATCGTTAAGGTCCTGATAAATAGATTTAGACTTTTTATATCCGTTTATAGCGTTAATATAATCGCCTTTTTGGGCATAGATTAAAGACTTGTAGTAAGTACTTGCAGCAATACCTTTAGTGTAATTTAAACTATTGGATAATTTTTCACTTTCAACTATATACTTTACAGCCTTATCGTAATTTTTGTTGTTATAAAGTAATTCAATGATTTTAAGAGAAGTTTCTACTTTAAGTGAATCCTGTGTTTCGAAAGCCAATTGTATAGAAAGACTATCTAACTCTTGAGTTTGTGAAAAACCAAGCAGTGTAGATATAGTAAGTACAATTAAAGTAATTATTCTCCTCATACAATATTCAAGTTACAAAAATGAATAAAGCAGTAACTAAAGTCATCTTTATTGAGGGAATTAAAGATTTGCTTTATTAAGCTGTAATGTTAATATGTTTGTTTTTTGTTTAGAGTCTAAAAGGGACTTGGATTAATAGCTTTACATAACAAAATTAGAAAATGCTATGTTATAATCTAATTTCTCTGTTTTAATGCCAATATTTTAGATAAAACGACAAGGTGCTATTTTGAAAAACATCGACGAATAGATGAACGGTAAAAATCATGGAAAAACGACGGAATTATCGATGAAATGCACCTGTGTTTATTGGGGTTGTCGAATGTTCTTGGTAAATTATTGTTGTTGAGTTGTTTGGGTAATTTTTAAGCAGGTTTTGATTAAAATTTCGTTAGGTTAAGATAAGCTTAATTTTTAAAGCTATTTTATGAGGAAATGCTTTAAGAAAAGTTTTATCTTTGCTGACCTAAAAAATGACCATAAATGAGCCTTCAACAGACTTTACAAAATCAAGTAAAACAAGCCGTTTTAGCATCTTTTGATGTATCGATTGATACCGTAGAATTTCAAGCAACAAGAAAAGAATTTGCAGGAGATATTACAGTCGTAATTTTCCCAATGTTACGTTATGTAAAAGGAAATCCTGTACAAATAGGGGAAACCATAGGGAATTACCTTGTTGATAATGTTGAAGAAGTAAAAGCTTTTAATGTCGTTAAAGGGTTTTTAAATGTAGAAATCAGTGATGCTTACTACATGAACTTTTTCAATGGAATAAAGAATGCTACAGATTATGGTTTTGTAACACCAAGTCCGGAAGATAAAGCCATAATGGTTGAGTACTCATCTCCAAATACGAATAAGCCATTACACTTAGGACATATTAGAAACAACCTTTTAGGTTATAGTGTTTCTGAAATTTTAAAGGCTTCTGGAAAGAAAGTTTATAAAACACAAATTATTAACGACCGTGGTATTCATATCTGTAAAAGTATGTTGGCCTGGGAGAAATTTGGTAACGGAGAAACTCCTGAAACGACAGGTTTAAAAGGAGATAAGCTGGTAGGGAATTACTATGTGAAATTCGATCAGGAATATAAAAAGGAAATAGAAACTTTAGTTGCTGAAGGTAAATCACAAGAAGAAGCAAAAAAGGAAGCGCCTTTATTATTGGAAGCTCAAAACATGCTTCGTAAATGGGAATCTGGAGATGAGAAAACAGTTGCGCTTTGGAAAACCATGAACGGATGGGTATATGACGGATTTGCCGAAACTTATACCAACATGGGAGTAGATTTCGATACCCTATACTACGAAAGTAATACCTATTTGTTAGGAAAGGAATTTGTAGCCGAAGGGCTTAAATCAGGTGTATTCTTCAAAGAGGAAGATGGCTCGGTGTGGTGTGATTTAACCGAAGAAGGATTAGATAAGAAAATTGTTCAACGCGCCGATGGTACAGCGGTTTACATGACTCAGGATATTGGAACGGCAATTCAGCGTATTAAAGATTTTCCTGATGTTGGCGGGATGGTTTACACTGTAGGTAACGAACAGGATTATCACTTTCAGGTATTATTCATCATTCTTAAAAAATTGGGATTTGAATGGGCTAAAAATCTTTACCATTTAAGCTACGGAATGGTAGATTTACCAAGTGGAAAGATGAAGAGTAGAGAAGGAACCGTTGTAGATGCCGATGATTTAATTGATGAAATGGCGACGACAGCCGAAGAAATCTCAGAAGAATTGGGTAAGCTAGATGGTTATACTGAAGAAGAGAAAAAGGCATTGTATAAAACGATTGGTTTGGGCGCTTTAAAGTATTACATTCTTAAAGTCGATCCTAAGAAACGTATTTTATTCGATCCCAAGGAATCTATCGATTTTCAAGGGAATACAGGGCCTTTTATTCAATATACTTACGCTAGAATTCAGGCGATTTTAAGAAGAGCAGATTTCGATTATTCTAAAAATTTAACTGTTTCGGAAATTACTTTACATGAAAAGGAAAAGGAACTTTTAAAACAGTTAGAGTTATTTCCGGAAGTGATTCAAAATGCGGCAACACAACATAGTCCGGCTTTAATTGCAAACTATACGTACGATTTAGTAAAAGAGTTTAATTCATTTTACCAGAATGTATCCATTTTAGGCGCGGATAATGATGATGAAAAAATATTTAGAGTTCAGCTTTCTAAACAAGTAGCCAATACTATAAAAAATGCATTTAGTGTTTTAGGAATTCAGGTTCCTGAGCGTATGTAGGTTTTTTTAAATTATAGAAAAGTAAAGGGACCAATTTGGTCCCTTTTTTGTTTTACTTCATTAATTTATATAACTGATTATGAGTTTTTTGTATTGATTAGTCATTTTTAGGGGACAAATTCATCAATCTTAAGTTTTTGTTTTGAAAATTATAACTTGTTTGTTTTCTTTAAGTTAATAAAATATAAAATGAAAGTCGTTCAGAATATTTACAGACAGAATGCGTTTTCAGATAAAGGGCAAAATGTACTTATACATCCCATATCCTTATCGGTTTACAATAAAAAGAAAAGAAGAAAATTGTACTGGATTTTAGTAACAATAGTATTGTTACTAAATGTAATAGCCTTAGGGATTTATATAGTGGTATTTAAAAAGTAAAAGAATTATTTACCGTACAAAAAGTAATGGTTAGCTAAATCTATGTATTGACGTTTAGCTTCATTTTCACTTATATTTTTCACCTGAAATAAAGCATTCGTTTTAAATGCATTTATAATGGCTTTTTTACTATTAGGTTTACTATATGAATTAGTTGCCTTTTTGTAATAGGCATAAAGACTTAAAAGCACATCAGCTGGAAACGGATCGGTGTAAGCATTTACACGATCTACAGCATCTTGAAACTCTTTATCTAATTCTTCAGTACTACTCATTGGTTTCTGCAATAATACTTTCTCCACCTCTTACTTTTTGGTTTAATTTTACTTTAATATTGGTGTCTAGAGGTAAAAATAAGTCAACTCTTGAACCAAACTTTATAAAACCAGAATCAGCACCTTGAATAGCGGCATCATCTACTTTTGCGTAGTTAACAATACGTTTAGCTAAAGCACCTGCAATTTGTCTGTAAAGCACTTGTCCGTAAGTTTTGTTTTCAACAACAACAGTAGTACGTTCGTTTTCTTCACTGGCTTTTGGATGCCATGCAACTAAATATTTTCCAGGATGGTATTTGCTAAAAACAACTTTACCGCCAATAGGGTAGCGTGTAACGTGCACATTTATTGGAGACATAAAAACACTTACCTGAAGACGTTTTTCGTTGAAAAACTCTTTTTCAAAAACTTCCTCAATAACTACAACTTTACCATCAACAGGAGATACTACTTGTTTGTCGTTAGGTTTTGTATGTCTTTTTGGGTTTCTGAAAAACTGAAGTATAAGTATTAAAAATACTAAAAGAATTAGCCTTAAAGCCAATTTTAACCATTCAATAGTTACAAAATTATCAACTAATACAGTAGATGAAATTACCAGTATAAACGTAACAATAATTATCTTATAACCCTCTTTATGAAACATAATGTAACAATCTTAAAAATAAATAAATAAACGGGGCAGTAAATATAATGCTATCTAATCGGTCTAATAATCCACCGTGTCCAGGCATAATAACACCGCTGTCCTTAACGTTAGCTTGTCTTTTAAATTTAGACTCTACTAAGTCTCCTAAAGTCCCGAAAACACTAATGATAATGCTTAAGACTAGCCAGCTTGTAAAGTTTAAAGTTTCCGCAAAGGTACTAATAAAATAACTTGCTATGCACGAAAAAAATAGTCCGCCCATAAAACCTTCAACAGTTTTTTTTGGCGATATTTTTTCGAAAAGTTTTTGCTTGCCAAAATTCTTTCCAACCAAATATGCGAATGAATCGTTAATCCACACTAAAAGAAAGGATCCCAATAAAATATTAGGGTTGTAGGTATCGTGATAGCCGGCTATTAAAATTAAAAATACGAAGGCACTTGACAGATAGAATGTGGTTAGAAGAAATCGTTTAGAGCTGAAAAGGGGTATTGTTTTTTCGGAGAACAAATCTTTAATCAAGAATAGATTCACAAAAATGCTAAGTACCATAAGTATCTGCGTGGCTTCATCAAGTCCTTTTGTGTTAATGATTAAATGCCAGTACCCAAAAATGGTATACAGAATAACGAATATGATATAAGGGACAAAGCTTTTTAATTCAATTAGCTTATTGAATTCGTTCAAGGATATCAAACCAAAAATAAAAAACAGGCCTATTAGTAAATGCTCGAATTGCATGCAAACAAGCAAAAGCAGGACGTAAAGTACGCCGGAAAGTGATCGAGTTAGAATTTCTTTCATTCTATAAATCTTCTAAAAGGAGTAAGTATAAGTTTTTGGCGCTACTACCGTAACTAAGAAAATCTTTTTCGTGACTCGATTTAAAATGTTTTATGGTCGTAATATTGGTGGGTATTTTTTGTTTGTTTTTTGCCTTAATACCTCTTAAGCCTTCACCTATGTTTTCAACAATTTGACTGGTTGTGGCAAAAACGACAAAATTTTCAGGTAATTCAGGTAATTTCTTTTCGAAAATTTGTTTTGAAGAAATAAGTAAAGAGCCATCGTTGGCAATTAAATTTTCGCAAGTGGTTAAGAAAAAAGAAGCTTCGCTAACTTTATTTGACATCTTAAAACCAAAACTTTTAAATTTTGAAATTAAATGTTCGTCGACGACTAAAGCTGTTTTGTCTTCCCAAGTATTTTCTTCAAGTATACTTTGTAGGTTCTGAAAGATTTCATTCAAATTCTCACAATACAGAAATTTACCACCATTAGCTTTAAAATTTATAGTAAACCTTTCATCTATAGGGAGTTTTATTTCAGGCATGTATTTGCCTCTTTCATCCGACTTTATTTCGTCGTCTGACGCATTAGATTTTGAACCAAAAATTTTTCTAAAAAGACTCATTAGTAAGCTTGCTATTAATACATTGTTTCCTGAGGACAACCAAATATAAAAAATCTTAAATTAACCGTACGGTTAATTTAAGATTTTTGCTAAAAGGTTTATAAAATAAGGCTAGAGCCTATTCTTGTTTTGTTTCAACTTCTTCTTTCACAAACTGACGTTCCCCAAATATTTTTTCAAGATTGTCCTTAAAGATCACTTCTTTTTCGAGAAGAACTGTAGCAAGTTCGGTAAGTTTATCTTTGTTTTCCTCAAGTAATTTAACAGCTCTTTGATATTGGTTTTCAATAATATCTGAAATCTCTTTATCTATCAGCTCTGCTGTTTGTTCACTGTAAGGTTTTGTAAAGCCGTACTCACTTTGTCCTGATGAATCGTAATATGTTAAGTTACCTATTTTATCACTTAAACCGTAAATGGTAACCATGGCTCTGGCTTGTTTGGTAACTTTTTCTAAATCGCTTAAAGCTCCTGTAGAAATTTTACCAAAAATAACTTGCTCGGCAGCACGACCACCTAAAGCAGCACACATTTCATCTAACATTTGCTCCGGACGAACGATTAAACGTTCTTCTGGTAAATACCATGCAGCTCCTAATGAACGTCCACGAGGTACAATTGTAACTTTCACAAGTGGTGCAGCATGCTCTAGCATCCAGCTTACAGTGGCGTGACCAGCTTCGTGGAAAGCAACAGCGCGTTTTTCACTTGGTGTAATGATTTTATTTTTCTTTTCTAAACCGCCAATAATTCTATCGACAGCGTCAAGGAAATCTTGTTTGTCAACCGATTTTTTGCCATTTCTTGCAGCAATTAAAGCAGCTTCGTTACAAACGTTTGCAATATCGGCACCAGAGAATCCCGGAGTTTGTTTCGATAGGAAATCTAAATCTAAATCCTGTGCTTTTTTAAGCGGACGTAAATGTACTTCGAAAATTTCTTTACGCTCGCGAATATCCGGAAGGTCTACATAAATCTGTCTGTCAAAACGACCGGCACGCATTAATGCTTTATCAAGGATATCGGCACGGTTGGTTGCTGCTAATACAATAACATTAGTATTAGTTCCAAAACCGTCCATTTCGGTTAATAATTGATTTAAGGTGTTTTCACGCTCGTCGTTACTTCCAGACATGGCATTTTTGCCTCTGGCACGACCAATAGCATCAATCTCATCGATAAAAATAATAGATGGTGATTTTTCTTTAGCCTGCTTAAATAAATCTCTAACACGAGAGGCACCAACACCAACGAACATTTCAACGAAATCAGATCCTGATAACGAGAAGAAAGGTACTTTAGCTTCACCTGCAACAGCTTTAGCTAATAAAGTTTTACCTGTTCCCGGAGGCCCTACTAATAAAGCTCCTTTAGGAATTTTACCTCCTAATGTGGTATATTTTTCAGGGAATTTTAAAAAGTCTACAATTTCCTGTACTTCTTCTTTAGCACCTTCTAAACCAGCAACGTCTTTAAATGTCGTTTTTACTTCGGTATTCTGGTCGAATAATTTGGCTTTCGATTTTCCAATATTAAAAATCTGTCCGCCAGCACCACCACCGGCACCTCCAGACATACGTCTCATAATGAAAACCCAAACCGCAATTAGTAAAATAAACGGAAGTATACCCATTAACAGGTTGGTCCAGTTATCGTGTTCCTGATCGAATGAGATAACAGGTGAATTAGGAAGATTTTCCTTAGCTTTATCTATATCGCCTTCAAATTTTTCAAGACTACCAAATTCAAAGGTATAGTTTGGTAACTTCGTTGCCGAAGGGATAAAGCTTGTAGATTTTGAATTTTTGTGAATGTCTTTTTCTAAAGCTTCATCGGTAAGATATACTTTGGCAACATGTGTATTGGTAATCACATCTACTTTTTCAATATCACCGTCTTGTAAATATTTGAAAAAGTCGCTTGGTGTTATTTTTTTACCTTCTTCGTAACCACTGTTTCCAAATAGTTGAAACCCTAAAAAAAGAGCAATTAAAATACCATAAATCCAGTACGGACTGAATTTAGGTTTGTTTTCTTTTGTATTTTTTTTGTTGTTTGCCATACGTTTTAGTAACTCGTTTCTATAACCGTTGTTTTTGCATCACCCCAAAGACTTTCAATGTCATAATATTGTCTGATATGTTTTTGGAACACGTGTACAACAACGTTTACGTAATCGATTAATACCCATTCAGCATTGTCTTCTCCTTCAACATGCCACGGGTTATCCTTAAGTTCTTTGCTTACTTTTTTCTGAACAGAATTTACTATAGCGTTTACTTGCGTATTTGAAGTACCTTCGCAAATTATAAAGTAATCACAAACCGTATTTTCAATTTCTCTTAAATCTAAGATACTAATACTTTGCCCTTTTACATCTTCGATACCACTAATTATAACCGATATCAACTGGTCTGCGCTTATGTTTTTTTTCGCCATTAAATTATTTTGAGTTTATGCAAAGTTATTATTTTTTTATTTCTTTATACCTTAAAAAAGTATTAAGATTTTATCTACTAATAATAACTCTTACATGCATATAATCAAACTTAGTGCCATCGATTCGACAAATACTTATTTGAAGAAACTTTGCGCTGAAATGCCAGTTGAAGATTACACTGCAGTTATTACAGAAAATCAGACTGAAGGTCGTGGGCAAATGGGAAGTGTATGGAGTTCTCAATCGTCAAAAAACCTTACGTTTAGTGTGTTTAAGAGTCTTTCGGGTTTTCATGTTGAGTACCCTTTTTATATTAGTATGGTAGCTTCATTAGCTGTTGTTAAAGCATTAGAACGGTTTACAATACCGAAATTGCATGTGAAATGGCCTAACGACATTTTGGCAGAAAATAAAAAGGTTTGTGGCATTTTAATTGAAAATGTATTTAAACAAGGTCAGTATGCCAGTACCGTTATTGGTATGGGCTTGAATGTAAATCAGACTGAATTTGAAAACTTACCCAAGGCTTCATCGCTAAAATTGATTTCAGGACGATCTTTCGATTTAGATGAAATTGCTCATAATATTATAGAGCAACTAAAGTTTTATTTTGAAATTTTAAAGTGCGGGGAGTTAACAATTTTAAAAGAAGAATACGAAAGTTATTTATTTAGAAAAAATAAACCTTCAACATTTAAAGATGCTGAAGGTTCGCTATTTTTAGGAATCATCAAATCGGTATCTGATACAGGAATGCTTCAGGTATTGTTAGAAGACGATGTTGTAAAAGAATTCGATTTAAAAACGATTACGTTATTATATTAAATTGATTTCGGAATACTCGTAGCTAACGTTTCAATAAACTTTTTGATAGGGCCTTTAATCATCATGGCCATCATTGGGTTAAAGTCTCCGCTAAATTCAAGTTGTACTTCACTTGAGGTGTCATCAATTTTGTTAATGTTTCCAACAAGTGAAAAATCGATTTTTCCTCCTGCAGCACCTAAAACAATTTTGTTTGGTGGTGTTACTTCTTTTTTCTTTAAGGTAATTTCAGGCATTCCGCTTAAGGCAAAAAGAAAGGTGTCATCACTTAAAACTTCAAATTTACTAATGTTTTCAGGCATTAACGATTCAAAGTTTTTTATGTTTTCTAAAAAGTTAAAGATGTCTTCCGGAGATTTTTCAACTTTAACCTTTGGAGATTCTAAATTCATAGGTTTTTATTTTTTTTGTTGTTGAATAAGTCTAAAAGGACTTATTCGGCATTCCACTCGCTTGGATTAGAATTCCACACAGAAAGTGTTGCTAAATCTTTTTCAGAAATGTAGTTGGTTTCCAGGGCTTGCTCTAAAAGCACTTCGTAACTACCAAGTGTTTGTAAAAACACGTTTTCTTTTTCAAAATTTTCGGTAGCTACGTTAAAACCGTAGGTAAAAATAGCAATCATGCCTTTTACGTTAATACCAGCATCTCTTAATGCTTTAACAGCATTTAAACTGCTTTTTCCGGTACTAATTAAATCTTCTACAACAACAACATTCTGGCCACTTTCAATAAAACCTTCAATCTGGTTTTTTCTTCCGTGTCCTTTAGCATCAGGTCTTACATATATAAAAGGAAGTCCTAAATACTCGGCAACAAGCATACCAATACCAATAGCTCCGGTTGCAACACCAGCAATAGCGTCGGGTTTGCCATATTGTTTTTCAATTTGTTTTGCCATGGTTTCGCGAATGTAATTGCGAATTGGCGGAAAAGATAAAATAATACGGTTATCACAGTAAATTGGTGATTTCCATCCAGATGCCCATGTGAAAGGCTCTTTCGGACTAAGTTTTATGGCATTAACCTGTAATAAAACTTCAGCCGTTTTTTTAGCGGTATGTTTATTAAATATCATAGCTGCAAAAATAATCATAAATTTAATTTTTTTATAGGATTACCGTCACAGGAATGAAAAATATTTTTTATGATTGTAATAGGTTGTAACTAAAAATGATATTTTTACCAACAATAACACATTAAGGCAAGGTATGTATAAAATTTTTGTTGGCGATAAACCTATAATTTTAACTACTCAAATAGAGGAGGAAACCAACTTCAAGAATTATTTGCTGGACACTGTAAATATAGGAAAGGTTATTCGGGAACTCAATACGACTAATTTACAGGAAGTCCGCTTAATACATAGAAAGGAAGAAAAGCTTCTGAAGAAATTTTTAAAAAAATTACCTAATGTGGTTGCTGGAGGTGGGAAGGTGTATAATGATGATAACGAAATCTTATTTATATACCGAAACGATAAATGGGATTTACCTAAAGGAAAGGTAGAAGGTGCAGAGACAATCGAAAAAACAGCGATTCGAGAAGTATCGGAAGAAACTGGTGTTGCTGGTTTAGAAATTACAAAACCTTTAGAAACGACGTACCACATATTTAAACGCAACGGTCGTTATAAAATAAAAGTTACCTATTGGTTTGAAATGAAAACCAGTTTTCGAGGTAATCTATATGCACAGGAGGAAGAAGGTATTACAAAAGTAGCCTGGTTGGATTCTAATGAAATTAGTGAGGCACTTCAAAATTCTTATGCGAATATTCAGGCATTAGTAAAATAGTTATAAAATTCCAGAGTTTATAGAGGTTTGTTGATTAAATCTAATTAGATTTGTCTATGGTTTTCTTAGAAAAACCTTGTTGTTATTCTGCATTGACAGCAAATTAATTAAAGCTCTCAGTTATAAAATTTAATATGAAAGGTTATAGGCTTTCGTTTGGAGAAATTATTATTCATAATAATAGTTTAGCCGAAGTTATTGTTGATGAAGGTGAGATTATGTGTGAACTTAAAGTTGATGAGTATCACGATTTTTTACTTAGCAGTTTAGTTGCTCCTTTTAAATTATTAATCAATAAGATTAACTCCTACAGTTATACTTTCGAAGCTCAGAAAATAGTAGGCAATTTAAAGGAAATCGCTGCTATGGCTGTCGTTATTTCTTCACAAGCGGGTTTAATGTCAACCGAAACTTTAATGAGTGTAGGTAATAGTAGCGATTGGAATATTAAGTTGTTTCGAGGTCGAGATGCTGCATTATATTGGTTAGAATCGGTCGATGTTAACGCAAACGTTGTAGTGTTATAGCGCTTAAATAAAGGCCTATCCTGTTGCTTATCTGTTTTTAAGCTGTAAATTTGCACCCTTAAAAACCGACAGAGTATGACAGATTTTATAAGAAAAATCACTCCCAATTCTAAAGATGATATTTTAGCGGGAATTACGGTTTCTTTGGCCATGATTCCGGAAGTCGTTGCATTTGCCTTTGTAGCGCAAATCGACCCGTTAGTAGCACTTTCAGGAGCTTTTATTATTGGCTTAATTACTGCAGTTTTTGGTGGTAGACCAGGATTAATATCTGGTGCAGCCGGTGCTGTTGCTGTTATTTTTGTGCACTTAATTTCTGAAGGACATACTAAAGGGATGCTATTCGATCAGCCCATCGAAAATATGGGATATTTTTATCTACTAGCAGCTGTTATATTAATGGGAATTATTCAAATTCTGGCAGGAGTCTTTAAATTAGGCCGCTTTGTTAGGTTAATTCCGCATCCTGTAATGCTTGGGTTTGTTAACGGTTTAGCTATCGTTATCTTCATGGCGCAGGTGCGTATGTTTTCGCATAAACAATTAAATATTACTGCTGAAGGCGTGAAAGAATACTTTAATATTCCAATGCAGGGCGGAGAACTTTGGACGATGATTGCTCTGGTGGCTTTAACTATGGGAATTATTTGGTTATTGCCTAAAATTACCACTAAACTTCCGGCTGCATTAACGGCTATTTTAGTAACTACAGGAATTGTCGTTTTTGGAGGATTAGATGTAAGCACCGTTGGTTCGTATATTGTCGAAGGTGGCGGAAATGGTTTAAAAGGGGAATTTCCAACGCCTAACTTGGAGTTGTGGCAAAACCTGCCTTTTAATTTAGATACTTTAAAATTCATTTTACCATATGCTTTTTTAGCTGCTTCTGTTGGATTAATCGAGTCTTTAATGACTATGAATTTAGTCGATGAATTAACTGAAACACGAGGAAACGGAAATCGCGAGTGTATTGCTCAAGGAGCTGGAAACATGATTAGCGGATTGTTTGGTGGTACCGGAGGATGTGGAATGATTGGACAAACCGTTATAAACATTAATGCTGGTGGTCGTGGTAGATTATCAGGTATTATGATGGCGGTGACTTTATTAACCTTTATTTTGTTTACAGATAAATACATTGAGCAAGTGCCTATTGCTGCTTTGGTAGGTGTTATGTTTATGATGGTAATCGAAACGTTTGCATGGTCAAGTTTTAGAATTATTAGAAAAATACCAGTTGCCGATGCTGTAGTTTTGGTTATCGTTTCAGCGGTAACCGTTATTTACGATTTGGCTATTGCAGTATTTGTAGGTGTTATTATTTCGGCTTTAGCTTTTGCCTGGGAAAATGCCAAACGCATTCGCGCCAGAAAGCGTTTTTCTGACGATGGTAAAACAAAAACTTATGAAATCTGGGGGCCTTTATTCTTCGGGTCAATTTCGGCTTTTAATGAAAAGTTTGATGTGAAAAATGACCCGGATGAAGTGATTATCGACTTTGTAGAGTCTCGAGTTAGTGACCATTCTGCCTTAGAAGCCATTTTTAATCTGGTTCAAAAATATGAGGCTGAAGGGAAGACGATAAAACTAAAGCACTTAAGTGAAGATTGTAAAGTGATATTGTATAAGGCGAGTCCTAAATTTAAGGAAGTTATTATTGAAGCTGTTGATGATCCACGTTATCATTTGGCTGAAAATCCAGAGGAATTTCCTAAGCCATTATCAGAATATAAGTTTTTCTAAACAGTTATAAATAAACATAAAACGCACATCGAAGGATGTGCTTTTTTTGTTTAAAATACTTTATAAACAGGTAATTGTAGATAGGTGTCTTCGTAGTGCGGAGAATTTTTATAAATAAATTCTAATTGCTCATTCGGTCTTTGAGCAAAAACTTTATCGGTTGCTAGTTTCGTTTCGAAAGCAGCTCTTAATTCAGGTGAATTCTTCAAGTAATTTTCTGCAAGGTCTTCAAAAACATAAGCCGAATAGTGTTCTTTCTGTTGAAGAATGGTGTCAAAAAAGTTCCAGTTAAAAAAGGAGTCTGTTGCTTCGGCTTCCAAAGTTTCTAAAAGATATCTAATCCCGTTTTGGGAGGTAGGAATAAATAAATCACCTTTATTGAATTGCACCATCATTTCTGTTTTTAAAACGGAAGTATTACTGTGTAAATAGTGTCCTTCAAACGGACTTGAAGCGGTTTTATACTGGTCAATATGATTCACTTCTACGGTTAGAATGGTATCCTTTTTGAAGACGGAGAATTCAATATGGTTATTTTTCAATCTTTCAATAATATCGTGCCAACCTTGTTTTAAAATATAGGCTTTAGGAATGGAAACACTTTTTTCAGGAATGAAATTATTGTAGTATGATATTGTTTTAGAGAATGGTTTGTTGCGGTCGTAGAATAACCGTGTTCCTGATGTTACTTTACTCTCAATATAACTTCCTTCGTAGCCTTTAAATTCTAAATTAGTAGTTTTGCTAGAATCTATTGTATATGAAATAGGGTAGGTTTTTTGAGAAAGTATTTCTGAAACGGCGTTTTCTCTTAAAGTCTTAATAGTTTTGGAATGCTTTTCTGTAAAATCAAATGTCGAAAGCATTAATTCATAGGTTTGTTTGACTCTAATATCATAGGGCTTAAGCATATGAGTTTCTACCATAAGTCCAAGGGTATTAAACAGTGAGGTATATCCGGTTGAATATCTCGGGGAATCAAAAAACTGCGAAAATCCAATTTCAGGTTTATTGCCCCAAACATTGACATAAGGTGTAATAATAATGTCTTTATTTAATAAGGATCCCTCTATTTCAGGTTTCATATTTTGTTCGATGAAAGAACCTAATTTCCCACCTAATTTATTGTGCTGAGTAAATAAATGGGTTATAGCATATTGATAGTCTGCGCCATTACTTACATGGTTGTCAATAAAAACATCGGGGTTAATGCAGTGGAATATTTTAGCGAAAGCTGCAGCATTTTTCGAGTCTTCTTTTATAAAATCTCTGTTTAGGTCGTAATTTCTGGCGTTACCTCTAAACCCGTAGCTTTTTGGGCCATTTTGGTTAGCTCTAGTAAAAGAGTTTCGGTTTAATGCGCCACCCACATTGTAAACAGCTATGAAGGCAAGAATTGAATTATTATAGGCTTTTTTTAAAGAATCATTTTTTACTATATCCCTAATAAGCATCATAGAAGCATCAATACCATCGGATTCTCCTGGATGAATACCATTGTTAATAAGTATTTTATTTTTAGAAGAATGCTTTATGTCTTCTAAGTTTTTAACGGGTGTACTGTTGTAAACCACAACATGTAATGGTTTTCCTGAATCAGTCTCTCCAATTTCAAAAAGAGAAATTTCCGAATAGGCATTTGATAAATCCTTATAAAATGAAATTATTTCATTGTATTCAGAGGTTTCCGTACCTTTTGATGTTTCAAAACGAGTTGTAAAATCATTATTTCTATCGGAACTTTTGTTGCAGGAAATAAGGCATGATGCAATGATAAGAAGTAAAATGAATCTGGGCATTTTTTAATTTTAGATTACTCGTACGCTATCTGGAACAAACTTGGTGTAGTCTCCATTGTTTTTAATGACATCACGAACTATCGACGACGATATAAATGATGTTTTTGCAGAGGTTAGTAAAAATACCGTTTCAATAGTGGCCATACGTCTGTTGGCATGTGCAATGGCTTTTTCAAATTCAAAATCGGCGGGATTTCGTAAACCGCGAAGGATAAATTCAGCGCCAATTTCATGACAGAAGTCAACCGTTAATCCGGTATAGGTTACTACCTTCACTTTAGGTTCATCAGCAAAGGCTTTTTCAATAAATGCTTGACGTTCTTCTAAGGAGAACATGTATTTCTTGTCTGAATTAACACCAATGGCAACAATAACTTCATCGAAAAGGGTAACACCTCGTTTAATAATATCGAAGTGACCTAATGTAATGGGGTCGAAAGAACCTGGGAATAAAGCGCGTCTCATTTTAAATACTTTGTATAAAGATAGTTATAAATTATTTTAGCGCTTCTTCAATGGCATTATCAAATAGCTCACTTAAGCTAATTCCGGCAGCAGCAGCCTGTTGAGGTAATATGCTTTCACGTGTTAACCCTGGAATAGTATTCATTTCTAAAAGATGAGGTTCGCCATCTTTAAAAATATATTCACTACGACTGAAACCTTTCATTTTTAAAATGTCGTAAACTTTTTTTGCAACAGCAGTAACTTTTGTTTCCTGTTCAGGAGTAAGCCTTGCAGGAGTTATTTCCTGCGATTTTCCTAAATATTTGGCTTCATAGTCGAAAAAGTCGTTTTCACTAACAATTTCTGTAATTGGTAGGACTGTGGTTTCACCTTTAAAAGAGATAACACCAACAGAAACTTCGGTACCATTTAAAAACGATTCAATAATAATTTCATCATCTTCTTTAAAAGCAACATCTATGGCGTTTTGTAAATCCTCCTTTTTATGCACTTTACTTACTCCAAAGCTACTTCCTGCTTTGTTTGCTTTTACAAAACATGGTAAACCTACTTTTGCAATTATAGCGTCTTCATCAATCGTATCACCAAGGTTTAGGTAAAATGATTCAGCGGTTTTTATGCCATAAGGTTTTAAAACGCTTAAACAATCACGCTTGTTGAAGGTTAAACCAGCCTGATACATGTCGCAACTGGTATGTGGAATATTTAGAAGTTTAAAGTAGCCTTGCATAAAACCATCTTCACCAGGTGAGCCATGAATTGCGTTGAACACACAGTCGAAGGTGATTTTTGTATCGTTAACAAGAACAGAAAAATCATTTTTGTTTACCGCAAATTCTTCATTGTTGCCATCAACATAAACCCATTTGTCTTTAAAAATGTGGATTCGGTAGGCGTTGTATTTTTCAGGGTTTAATGTATCGTATACTACATTTCCACTTTTTAATGAGATTTGATATTCACTCGAATAGCCTCCCATAATAATGGCAATATTCTTTTTCATTGAAGTATAAATAGTTAAGTGTAAGTCTAAATATGTATAATAAAACGTATGTATTATTAGTTAAGCTAAAATATCACATAAATTGCAAAAGAAAAAACAGTTCTGTTTTTATATATTTGCCTAATCGAAAATTTTACAAATGAGCCTCATTAAATTTCTAACAAGTAAAGCATTTTTTAAACAAATATTAATAGCTGTTATAGCAGTTTTTGTATTGGTTTATATTATTTTAAAATGGTTAAATGTCACTACTAATCACGGTGAATTTGAAACTGTTCCAGAGTTAAAAGGGAAGTCGATTAGTATTGCAGAAATGGAATTGAATGATAATCATCTGGTAATGCAAATTCAGGATTCGGCTAATTACAATCCAGATTACCCAAAGTTTTCAGTTATCGAGCAGGAACCGCCTGCAGGAAGTAAAGTTAAAGAAAACAGAAAAATATATATCACGTTAAATCCATCAGGTTACCGAAAAATTGCAGTGCCTGATTTAAACGAACGTACATTCAGACAAGCTAAACCAACGCTTGAAGCCTTAGGTTTTAAAGTCGGTAAATTAACTTATGTTGATAACATTGCCAAAGATGTGGTTTTAAAAATGCAACATAAGGGAGAAGTATTAAACCCAGGAGATCAGTTACCTAAAACATCTACAATAGATTTAGTTTTAGGGAATGGTAATAGACCATAATTTATGCAAGATTATACACCAGAGAATTTTGATGAGGAAAGCGAAATGTACGAGCATTTTGCGTTTACGGTAAAGGAGGGACAAAAGCCACTTCGTGTCGATAAGTATTTAATGAATTTTATTGAGAATACAACCAGAAATAAAATTCAGGATGCAGCGAAAGATGGCGGTATTTTTGTGAATGATATTGCTGTAAAATCGAATTATAAAGTGAAACCCGGCGATAATATTCGCGTGATGTTTGCACATCCAACCTACGAAAATTTATTGGTAGGGGAAGATATTGATTTAGATGTGGTTTATGAAGATGATGATGTTCTGGTGGTTAACAAACCTGCCGGAATGGTTGTGCATCCGGGACACGGAAATTATTCGGGAACACTTATAAATGCTTTAATTTACAGATTTGATAATCTGCCAAACAATTCCAGCGATCGCCCAGGATTGGTTCACCGTATTGATAAAGACACCAGTGGACTTCTTGTAGTAGCCAAAACTGAAGAAGCTATGACACATTTGGCGGCTCAATTTGCTGAAAAAACAAGCGAACGAGAATATGTGGCTATTGTTTGGGGTAATATTGAAGAAGAGGAAGGTACCGTGGAAGGGAATATAGGTCGTCATCCTAAAAACCGATTACAAAACACCGTGTTCTTAGATGAAGAAGCCGATAAAGGAAAGCCTGCAGTGACGCATTACAAAGTACTCGAGCGTTTAGGTTATGTTACTGTTGTGTCTTGTAAACTGGAAACAGGTCGTACACACCAAATTCGTGTGCATATGAAACACATTGGGCATACGTTATTTAATGACGAACGTTACGGAGGTGAAAAAATACTTAAAGGCACTACATTCACAAAATACAAACAGTTTGTTGAAAACTGTTTTAAAGTATTGTCTCGTCAGGCATTACATGCAAAGACTTTAGGCTTTGAACATCCTCGTACGGGTGAATTTTTAAGATTCGAAGCGCCTGTTCCGCAAGATATGGTAGACTGTATGGAGAAATGGCGCGTTTATGCTAAGCATCAGTCTTTAGAAACAGGTTCGGAAGAGGTTTAAAAATCAATATCAATAAGATCTGTTTATAGTTCTATCATAAATAATTGTTGTTTCTTATTTTTAAAGTAGAGCAGTAGTTGTAAATTTGAATTCAAATTATAAATCCATAATAATAGATTTAAACTGATGAAATTAGTCATATCTCCAGCCAAGTCGCTTGATTTTGAAAGTCAATTACCCACTACAAAAAGTTCAGAAGCTCAATTTTTAAATCAATCAGAGCGTATCAATAAGCTTTTAAAGAAGAAATCGGCAAAAAGCCTGTCTCAGCTTATGAGTATTTCTGATGCTTTGGGGCAGTTAAATTATGAGCGAAATCAGGCATGGGAATTACCGTTTACAACCGATAATGCAAGGCCTGCAGTTTATGCCTTTAATGGTGATGTGTACAAAGGTTTAGATGCTTATAGTATAAAAGAGGATAAATTGGAAAGTCTTCAAAATACTGTGCGTATTCTTTCAGGATTATATGGTTTGTTAAAACCTTTAGACTTGATTCAGCCATATCGTTTAGAAATGGGAACTAAATTTCCTGTGGGAACCAAAAAGAACCTTTACGAATTCTGGAAAAAGGATATTACAAAAGCATTAAATGAAGAGCTGAAAGATGATGAGTTGTTCTTGAATCTCGCTAGTAACGAATATTTTAAAGCTATCGATAAAAAAGCTTTAAAAGTACCGGTGATTACTGCGAATTTCAAAGATTTAAAAAACGGAGAATATAAAGTCATTTCGTTTTTTGCAAAGGAAGCTCGCGGACTTATGGCGCGTTATGTAGTTGACACCAATGCACAAACCGTAGAGGATTTAAAAGGTTTTAATTACGAAGGTTACGGTTTTAGTGAAGCTATGTCTACCGATACCGATTTGGTTTTCATTAGATAAACAATTGTAAGGAAATCCCTTTTTTATTTTGAAATAATCTTTTAATTTAGAGAGGAAAATTAAGGTTGATATCGATTCTTAATTTTCCTCTTTATTATTTTATTTAAATGTTATATTATCTTATTCTGGCCTTTCAGGCGTATTGTATTTACCATTTGTTTAAAAACGGAAACGCATACTATTGGGTATTTGTTATTTTGTTTTTACCGGTGTTGGGGAGCATAATTTATTTGGTTACCCAAGTGTATAACAGGAGGGATGCCGAAAAAATTCAGGATGGTATTGTGTCGATTATCAATCCAACCAAAAAAATAAAAGATTTAGAGAAACGGCTTCGTTTTTCAGAAACATATCAGAATCGGGTAAATCTTGCAGATGCTTATTTAGCAAACAAAGATTTTTATAGTGCCATAGCACAATATGAAGAAGCTTTAAAAGATAAATCTCAAAATCACTTTTATATCATTACTAAGCTTATAGATGCTTATTTTAAAGTTGAAGATTATAATAAAGTTATTGCTTACGCCAAAATGATAAAAGATAAGCATGAGTTTGATAAGTCGAGAGCACAGTTTGTATTTGGTTTGGCCCAGGACAAATTGGGGAATTTTGAAGCTGCAGAAGCTAGCTTGAAACAAATAGATATTCGATATTCGTTTTATGAAGAACGATTGCAGCTGGCTAAACTTTTAATAGAACGTCAAAAGGCAGATGAAGCCAAAGAGATACTTCAGGATATTGTTAACGAATCTCAGAACATGACAGCTCCCAACAAACGCATGTATAGAAATACGGTGAGTGAAGCCACCAAAGTTTTATCTGAAATAGAAGTTTAATAAATTTTATTTAGCAATCGCCTTTTTGTTGATGTCTATTTTAGTTTCAACCGAAGGTTTCTTTTTTATTCGAGGGCGTCTTGCTCCAAAAGTGCCTCGGTTAATTTTGCCACGTTTTGTTTTTTTATCCCCTTTTCCCATAATATTATTTTTTTTCGATAATTTATAATACAAAAATTAACCTTAATTTCCAAAGTAGATTTGTATGCAGTTGTAATAAAAGTTTTATTTGTGTGTGATTAGATGTTATATAATGTGTATATTTAATACAGATAATTTGTTGCAAATTAAATTAATACATTAGTCGAGTTACATCTTATGGCAAAATTTAAACCACCTTCCAGTTCGCTTATAGTAGGAGGACTTTTTTTCTTAACTCCCGTATTATTTATTATTCTTTTAGGGTCAAAAGCCATTGCCTTATTAACACCAATCGCAGTTAAAATATCTGAAGCGTTTGGTTTACATTCTGTATTTGGCGGAGCCGCCGTTTTAATTGTATGCGTATTAATTATTGTTGTAATCTGTTTAATTAGTGGCTATTTTATTCAGCGGGGTGTTTTTAGTAAATGGAGTAATAATATAGAAGAAAAACTCTTTGTGCATTTCCCGTCTATTCAAATTTTAAAATACCGGATGATTGGTGATCAGGAAACGGTAATTAATGAATTTTGGGAGGCCATTATTTTAGAGGAAGAAAAGGATCGATATAATATTGCCTTTATAACAGAACGAACTAATGAATTTATCACGCTATTTATTCCTGATGCGCCAAGACTTGATGCGGGAGAGGTGAGGTATGTGCCTAAAGAATCAATAACTTATTATCCGATAAGTATGAAGCAGGCCATGTCTGGTTTATATAGTTTTGGTAAAGGTATGGGGATTGAAAATATTGTTCATAAGAAGTAGTTTATAGCTCTGTTTTTTTATTGAAAAGTATAACCACTTAAAATGAAATAGTATGAAAAGAATATTACTTTTTTTAAGCTTAGCCCTTTTCTTGTCTACTTGTGTTTTTGCTCAAGAGGAATCATTTGAAGGCGAATCAGAAGAAACATTAAAACATCAGGTTGGTTTTTTGTTGGGACATGCACATGTGCCAAGTGTCTATGCTGAAGGAAAAAAGGAATGGAAAGCGTTACCATCATTTACACTTTACTATAACTATTGGTTGAATGAAAAATGGGCTGTAGGGTTACATACCGATATTATCATAGAGAATTTTGTTGTTGAAAAAAACCTGTCATCAGAGGAGGGTGAAGCAGCATTTTTAGAAAGAGAAAAGCCGGTTGCTCCGGCATTAATGGCGGTTTATAAACCTGGAGAGCATTTTAGTTACTTGTTGGGTGTTGGAGAAGAGTTTGCTAAGGGTGAAAATTTATTTCTAATTCGAGCTGAAGCTGAGTATGCTATTGAGATGCCAAAGGAGTGGGAATTTGAAGTGTCTTTAGGTCATGATTTTAGATGGGATGCATATAATACCATTAATTTAGGATTAGGGGTTTCAAAGAAGTTTTAGTATTTTAGGTAAGTATAATATAAAAAAAGCACCTGATTTTGTCAGGTGCTTTTTTAATAGATGAAAGTCTATAATTTATGATTTTGTAGGGAATAATAAAGTGATTCCTGCGCGAATTCCCCATTCAGCGGCATTACCACTTCCGTAGTGTATTCTTGGCCCTGCAAATATTTGTGTCATTTGCGAACCAAATGAAACGACTTTAGAAGCAACTATATGAAATGTTCCCGAAGTTAAATCGTAATCCCAGTTTTGTGTTAACTCAGTATTAAATGTTAAAGCATATCCTCCGGAGAAGTTTTTAGCAACAAAAGGTTGAAAGAATGTAGCGTTAACGTCGGCGCGATCGTCCTTTCCTGCAACCGACCAAATATGATTTATTAGACATCCAACAGTAACGGAATTTATTTGTTTTAATGCTACAGCAGTCGGACCTAAACCAAATTTTTCAGAACCCAATTCGTCTTTAGTTGCTGTAGGAGCTAAAATTACAGGGCCAACACCCCAGATAAGTCCGCCCTTGGTAGGAGCTTTAGGGGAGAAAAAACCGCTAATTACGGCATCTCCTAATCCGCTTTGTTTTCCGCTATTTCCATTAACATCGCATTGCTTTATGATAGGGATAATGGCACGTCCAATTAAATTCCAGTTTTCACTTATGCTTATAGGAATAACTGGTTGTACGTTAGTTAAAAATTTTGTTCCGTCGTTTGGACCAACATTTAAATCGTAATTGGCTTGAAAAGGAACACTAATTAAATTAGCTACAGGATTTTGTAGTTGTTTTGCTAATGCATCAGCACCATCGCCATCTTGAGCGATTAAGTTTAGTGAGCATAATGAAAATGCAGCAATAGTTAAAATTTGGTAAAGACTTTTCATATGATTTAAAATTAAAAGTGTTTCTGGTTTTTGTAAATGGTTTATTACTAAGGTAATGAAAAAAAACGTTGTAAAATGTTAATGTGCAGCCTTCTCCTTTTTTTTACGTTTGTTATAAAACATAATGGTTACAATTTTAGCAGTAAAAGCAACAAAGGATCCAATGGCCATAAAGGAATAAATCATAGTGAAAATTTTTCCCATAGTTGTTGTTGGGGTAAGGTCGCCGTAGCCAACGGTAGACATAGTCATGACTGAAAAATATAAAGCATCTAAAATGTTCCAATGTTCCGTCTGGTTATAAAAAAGTGTTGCTCCAATTAGTAGAAGGAGGATGGTAAAAAGTAAAAATCTAAACTCCTGGTCGTGTTTTACACCTTTGTACAGAATTTTGCTTAACCGAAATATATTTACAAAGAAAGCTATCATAGATTTATGAATTAAATTAGAAGTAATACTGACGTATGTTAAATGATAATTACTTTAAATTTAATAAATTATTTTATTGAAATTTGAGGTTTATTCAGGAGGTTTTAGTTTAATAATTTTTAAATTTTTGTTGGGATATTAATATTTTGTAAACTTGTGTTTGTAAGATTTTTTATTTGTTTAAATAGGATTATTCGGAATGATTAAAAGTGTTGTTTTTGAGTGATTTAGTTTTAAGATAAACTTCACAAATTGTCATGATATTCTATATAACTTTGCTAAACTTGCAATAATTTTACACAGAGATAATAAAGAAATAAAGAAATAAAACAAAGAATGAAGTTAAGTTTTTGTTTTTGAGTGGTTTAGGTCTGTGTAAATTGTTGGAAAAGAACAATAATGAGGGTTTCAGGTATAACGATTCAGTATAACAGTAAGGAGTTCAAAGCTATTTTTGAGCGTCTTTTTCCGTCAATGTATATGTTGGCCTCTCGTATTTTGAAGAGCGAGGAGAAGGGAAAGGATGTTGCTCAAGAGGCTTTTGTGAAACTTTGGCAAAAGGATACTGAAGAATTTGCCAGTGAAAAGGCCCTGCAAGCTTATTTGTATGTTTTGGTAAAAAACGCTTGTATAAGTGTGTTACGAAAAGAGAAAAATATCAGTAATACTTCCCTGGATGAAGGTCTAACAATTGCTCAAAAATCATTTTTAAACGAAATTTTAAGAGAAGAAACCTACAAATTATTACACGAAGCCATTAAAGAATTGTCTCCCCAGGCGGAACGTGTTGTCATGCTAACTTTAGAAGGTTATCGGAATCAAGATATCGCTTCGGAATTAGAAATAACTATAAATTCTGTTAAAACTGTAAAAAAAAGAGCATATAATAAACTTCGTAATATGCTTGGAAATCAATTTGTTGCAATTCTTCTTGGGAATTTTATTCAATTTTTTTAGTTTTTTTTAACAAAACTGTCACTCTCCTTTAAAAAAACAGCGTCCTTACTATATACAACACCTTCTTTGTTGTAAATTTAAGGATATGGACGATATAAATAAACAAATAGAGCACTCTAAACTTTTAGCTAGTAAAGTTTTAAATTCTTTATCTGAGGAACAAAAAGAGATTTTGCTGGATTGGGAGCAGCAAGATGATAATAAGAATATTACTGAAGATATTTTGAATGCATATTCCTTCAAGGAGTGGCAGGAAAAGTTAAAATCTATTGACACGAAGGAGGAGTGGGCGTCTTTTTTAGAAGTCATGGAGAATACTTCCGAAAAGACAAGTAAAGTTATAAGACTAAAGTATGTTAAGTGGATGTCTGCTGTAGCAGCTGTTTTGGTTGTAGGTTTTTCTGTTTTAACTTTTATGAATTCCGATAATGATCGTTTAAAAGCTGTAGATGCCTCTAGTATTGCTCCTGGGACCTCCCATGCTGAGTTGGTATTGTCAAATGGAGAAGTAATAGACTTAGAAAATTCAAAAGATAGTAAAATGCAGGAAGGAACGCTTAATGTAGAGAACGTTAAGGGTGTACTTCAATATAAAGATGCTAAGTCTAGAAGAGGAAGTGGTAATAAAGTAAAAACTAATACCTTAAAAGTGCCTAGAGGTGCCGAATACCAGTTGGTGTTGTCTGATGGAACCAAGGTGTGGTTGAATTCGGATACAGAATTAACTTATACGGTTCCTTTTGTTGGGACTGAGCGTCGTGTGGCTTTAAAAGGAGAGGCCTATTTTGATGTAACACCTAATAAAGAGTTACCTTTTATTGTTATGACGGGTAATCAGGAGGTTCAGGTTCTAGGTACAGAGTTTAACGTGTCTGCCTATCGCGATGATGAAACCATTACCACAACTTTAGTAGAGGGTAAGGTGCAGGTAACCGATAATATTTCAAACGAGGAAAAATTCTTGCTTCCAAACGAGCAATCTGTTCTAAACAAAAAAAACGATGCTATAAAGAAAAGCGAAGTCGACGTGTATCCATACATAGCATGGAAAGAAGGTCGTTTTGTATTTAATAATGTAACATTAGAAGAATTTTTGTATAAGGTATCTAGATGGTATGATGTTGAGGTGTTTTATGATAGTGAAAGTTTAAAAGCCTTAAGCTTTACTGGTGACCTTCCTAGGTATAGCGATATGACAAGTATTTTAAAAATTATTGAAGCAGAAATGTCTGTTCGAATAAAAATTGAAGATAACAAAAAGATTTACGTATATAAGAAAAATTAGCAATACTGTTAGTATTGTTTTAACCGGCTCAAGTTCGCTACTAGGGCCTTTGGGATTAATTAATCAACTTGAAATTATTATGAAAAAAACGATTTTATTAACTAATGCTTATCAGTTTACTGAGGCTCAAAAAAAACAATGGTAAAATATGAGGTTATCCATTATTTTAATTTTTAGTGCCGTATTATCAATTAACGCGGCCACTTATTCACAGTCGAAACGTGTGAGTTTAAGTTTAACTAACGTTAGTTTTTCAAAGTTATTTGAGGAAATAAGAAAACAAACTGATTATAGTTTCTTTTTTAATGACGAAAAAATTAATGCTTTAGCAGATATATCTGTTAAAAAAACAAATGCTCCAGTTGAGGAGATTTTAGACGAGGTTTTAAAGGGGACAGACCTGTCTTATAAAGTAGTAGATGGCGTTATTGTTATTGTAGAAAATGGGAAAGTTGCTCCAATTCAAAGTATTACTGTTGATGGAGTAGTACTTGATGAAGCCACCAATGAAGCTATTTTAGGAGCCAATGTTTTGGTAAAAAATAGTGTACTTGGAGTAGTTACAGATTTTGACGGTAAATTTAAAATTGTTTTACCACAAAGTTCAACTTTAGTTGTGTCATATTTAGGGTACGAAACTCAGGAAATTACAGTCGAGAGTTCAACGACCTTAAAAATTAAATTGAAACCAACTGTAGAGAACCTTGACGAGGTGGTTATCAATACAGGTTATACTAAAATTGATAGAACAGAAAATACCAGTTCTGTAGCTACAATACAAAATGAAGAGTTAGAAATTCAAGGGGCTATCACCATCGATAAAATGATAGATGGTAAAGCAACAGGGCTTTCTGTTACAAACTTAAGTTCTACACCTGGTGCTGCAGCAAAAATTAGAGTACGTGGCGGTAGTACCTTTACAGGAAACCAAAGTCCGCTATGGGTTGTAGATGGTGTTATTTATGAAGATCCAGTGCCATTATCGGCGAGCGAGATTAACAGTTTCGATAATGTAAATATTATTGGTAATGCGTTAACGGGAATTAATCCAACAGATATAGCCAAAATTGATATTTTAAAAGATGCATCGGCAACTGCTATTTATGGTACGCGTGCTGCAAATGGGGTAATTGTTATTACAACAAAACGAGGTAAACAAGGTAAGCCTCAACTAAATTATTCTACAGGACTTAGTTTTGTACAGGCACCTCAATATTCAGACTTAAATTTGATGAACTCTCAAGAACGTATTGATGTTTCTAGAGAAATGTATCACAGAAATTTAGGGTATGGACAGTCTTACGATAATATCGATCGTATTGGTTATGAAGGAGCATTATTAAACTTATGGGATGGTACTTATACACAACAAGAGTTTCAAAACCAGGTAAGTTATTTAGAAACGTTAAATACCGATTGGTTTGGTGAATTATATCGAGATTCTTTTGTGCAAACACATGCTTTAAGTGCTTCAGGTGGTAGCGAAAATGCAAAATACTACTTCTCTTTAGGATATGATGATCAAAATGGAGCTGAAAATAATGTGGGATTAAATCGTATTACTGCACGTTCTAATATCGACTTAGATGTTAGAGATAATGTAAAATTATCTTTTAGAATGAATGGGTCAGTTCAGGAAGCAACGTATAACCATGGTTCTATAAATACATTTAATACAGCCTATTATACAGCTAGAACGATTCCTATTTATAACGAAGATGGAAGCTATTTTAAGCAAAGTCAAAATATTGCAGTTTATAATGGTGAGCGTATATATGCAGGATATAATGTGTTAAACGAAATGAACGAATCTGAAAGAAATATCACAAATAAAGGATTAACGCTGGCAGCGGCCTTAAATTGGGAATTTTTAAATGATTTTAGATTTAATAGCCAGGTAAGTTATAGAAATACGACGAATTTAACTGAAGAGTGGATTACGGAAAATACATTCTATGCAGCAAATTTACGTACTTATGATGCTTTTGAAGACTTAATAGAAGGATTACAAACAGGATCTGGTCTGTTACCTTTTGGTGGTGTTTATAATGGAGGTATGGTAAGCCAGGATACATATTCGATTACCAACCAGTTAAACTATAACAAAAAGTTAGGTAAGCATCAGTTTAACATTAATTTATCTCAAGAGGCACGTTCTATAAATTATTGGGGTGCCACTGGTTTTAATGTGCCAGGTTATAATCATTATCAAGGTAGAGGTTTCGTGGCATTGCCAAGAGCAACTTCTTTTGTTGGTCAAGAAAATACTTATGATTATGGAAATATGATTAATTGGTTGACAACCAGTGATGGTGTAAGTGTATATCCAAACATAACTGACAGAGTAAGTAATTCTATGTCCTATTTTGGAATTTTTAATTACGTATACGATTCTCGTTATATTCTTAATTTTAATATGCGTAGTGATGGTTCTAACCAGTTTGGACAATACGAACGTTATAAATTTAAGCCAACATATTCGGTTTCTGGACGTTGGAATATGCATAATGAGAAATTTTTAAGAAACTCTAAAAGTTTAGACGAATTAGCTCTTAGAGCCTCTTATGGTGTACGTGGTACCATGCCAAATACAAGCCCGTATTTAATTATTTCTAATTACGGAAAGAATAATGCTATCTATTATCCAGAAACTACAGCAAGTTTAAGCGCGTTTCCTAATGCAAATTTACGTTGGGAAAAAACAACGACAACCGATCTTGGACTTAACTTTAGTTTTTGGGGAGGTCGTTTAAGTGGAGCATTAGATTATTCGTATTCTAAGAGTGAGGACTTGTTACAAAACAGACCAATTTCATTAGTTAATGGTTCAGCTACTCAGTTGTTTAATTCAGGAAGTAAGGATGTTAGTAACTACGAGTTAAGCTTAAGAGGGGTATTACTAAAACAAAAAGATTTAGGAATAAGTGCTAACTTAAACTTTTCTTACAGTAAAGATCGCGTGTTAGAAGGTTTTGAAGATGGAGCTCGTTTAGCACTTACTGTTAACGATTATTTAAACGGAAGTATATACAGATCAGGGTTTCCAACTAATGGATTCTTCGCATACCAGTTTGATGGTTTAAACGAAAACGGATTACCAACCTTTAAGAATTTAGTTATGGAAGGTGCTTCTCCAGAAAAACAACTGGAAGCTGCTTTATCATACCAAGGTAGTCGTATACCTCTATACTATGGTGGTTTTGGAACACAAATTAGATCGGGAAGCTTTACACTATCAGCGAGTTTTACTTATAAGTTAGGTTATAAAACCAGATTATTAAGTTTATATAATGGTAACCAAAACTTACCGTTACCATACGAAAATATGTCTGGCGAGTTTAATAATCGTTGGAGACAACCTGGAGATGAATTAACTACAAACATCCCTGCAATATCAAACTATAATCAATCATTTAGCAATGTTGCATCTTCAGATGGTTTAGACGATGTTTATGTAACAAATTATGGCTATGTGGTGCCAACAGGAACCAACGCTTGGTGGATGTACGATAGAAGTGATGCCAGAATTGTAAATGCTGACCATATTCGTTTTCAATCTTTAACATTATCATATAATTTACCTAAAGTTATCTTAGAACCAATAGGTATTAAATATGTAAATGTTGGTGTTCAGGGTAGTAATTTAGGCTTTATAGCTTTCGATAAAGATCTTAAGGGGCAAGATCCAGAGCAAGTTTCTGGAATTGGTATGCCAACCTTACCTACATATAGTTTAAGTCTAAATGTTAGTTTCTAATTAAAAAATAGATATGAAAAAAATAATATATACATTATTACTAATCCCAATTTTTGGATGTAGTGATTTTTTAGATGAAGTCGATCAGGATAAACTTATTCCAGAAACGACCGATCATTATGCGGCCTTATTACTAAATGAGTTTAACTACAATTATCCTATTTTTAGTTCTATTGACCACATGACCGACAATATGACTGAAGATCCAAAGGCGAAGTCTACATTAAAATGGAATAGAAAGCCAACTTACACTTGGCAACGTGAAGTAGAGATCGATGAAAATGGAAACGAATTAGGTTCCATTAATAATGCTTGGGAGAATACTTATGAAGATATTGCTATTGCGAATTATGTAATTGAGTTAATCGATGAGGCGTCGGGAGACCAAAGTGAAATTGATAATATTAAAGGAGAAGCCTATTTTATTCGAGCTCTTAGTTATTTTAACCTTGTTAACTTATATGGTAAACCTTATAATGCGACATCTGCCGATGTAGATTTAGGAGTGCCGCTTAGAGATGATATTGGAGTTGAAACTACGTATAATAGAAATACAGTAGCAGAAGCCTATGCTTTAATAGAGAGTGATTTATTAAAAGCTATCGAACATATGGAAGCAAGTGGAATTACAAAAAGTAAATGGCACCCTAATGCTGCAACTTGTAATTTATTAATGTCGAGAGTTAAATTATATGAGCAAAAATGGGATGAGGCTATAGCCTATTCAGATAAAGTTATCGAAGCTGGATCATTAACTAAAATATCTACTACGGTACCTTTTGTAAGAGATAGTAATAAGGAAATTCTTTATTCGTATTATGCCTTAAGCCCGATTCATAGATTATATAATATCGGAACTACTTTACAGGATGCATATTATAGAGCAAGTAAGGAATTAATTGATCTTTATGATGACAACGACCTTAGGAAAGACGTATTCTTTTTAGGAATTGATGATGGAACAGGGAAACCTTATTATAGAACGAAAAAATACGCAACAGATGTGTATACCGATTTAGGTTTTGCTAACTTTAGAGTAGGAGAAGCTTATTTAAACAGAGCTGAGGCTTATGCTCATAAACAAGAGTATGGTAATGCTTTAAATGATGTTAAAACTTTACATAATAATCGTTATAGTAATGTTTCAGGTATTGTTTACCCAAGCGACGATAGCCAGGTTTTAGCTTATGTTTTAAACGAAAGACGTAAAGAACTTTGTTTTGAAGATCACCACCGTTGGTTCGATTTAAGACGTATGGAAAATCGTCCGGAAATTAAGCACGTATATACAGTGATTGAAGACGATAATACAGTAACTTCAGTAGAAACCTACACGTTATTATCAGACGATTTAAACTATACATTGCCTATTCCATTAAAGGAAAGAGAGAACAATCCGCTGATTTATAATAATGAGCGTTACGAAAAAATACCTACAATAGAAGACTAAAAAATTAAGTATATGAAAAATAATATATTAGTATACCTTGCCCTTATAGTGTGTTCTGTAGTGGCTTGCGATGTTGATGAGTATGTAAAAGCATCAAATGCAGATGAGGATAGAGTCTTGTCTCAAATAGACTTTTCTAATTCCGATATAAAAATGTTATACGACGATTATAACATGGGATTATTGTTTGAATACGATCAAATCTTAGATTTCGCTTACGATGCTGGTTCTGAAGACCGAACTAGTCTATGGGGAAGTATAGATATGCCTCAAATTCAAACTAAATTTGAGGTAGATAGTGTTTTAACAGCCGAAGGGAAAGTTGAATACGAAGCTTACAAACAAGAGGTAACCACCTTTTTAGTAGAGAATTTATTTAATTACTTTAAACCTAATACGACTATAGCTACGTTAATGCCATATAAAGTGTTAGTAAGTAATAGTCTTTTTAGCGAAAGAAATGTTCCAGATGATGCCGGTGATGTGTTAACCGAAAGTGAAGAAAGATTATCAAGTTCTGCTCGATATAATTTACGTACTGTCTTCAATAAACACTCTATTGTATTTTCTATCGATTTAGATGAGCTTACTACATCATCAAGAAAAGAAGAGTTTACAAAAGATAATTTCTATATTTTATTGAGTAGAATTATGGGGATGCATAATCTTTACGACCAAGTACCAGAGGAGTTTTATGGAGATAAAGCAGACTATTATGGTTTGGAAATGGAGGAACCTTTCATTACAGAAACAGGAAAAGAGGATTATGAAAGAATAGATTTTATTGATAAGGACTGGTTCTATGAGAAAGGATTTATTGATGCCAGATATTTTTATGGGTCTTCATCTGGATTAGGGAATTATACGCAGCGTTACGACCAGGAAACTGGAGAAAGATTTTCTTCTAGTTCAGAATATGTATATCATAAAAAAACTCTATTACCTTATTACGATTTTGTAGCAAGTAAAGAATACGATGTTAGAGCGTATGTAAATGAATTAATTTTTAGAGATGCAGATGAGCTTTTAGCGTTTCCACAAAATATTCAAGATAACTTGAAAATTATTTTCGACCTGTTAACCGAATGGGGTGTAGATATTTTAGCTATAAACCCAGATTTGGAAGTGTTAAATCAATAATTAATTAAAAAGTAAATGATGACAAAGAATTTATTATACACGGTATTGATGGGTGTGTTTGGACTTTTAATGTTTCAAGCCTGTCAAGATGATCCATCCTTTCCAGATCCAGGTTTCGAAATTTCAGAGCAACGTGTTGAGGTACGTCGTGATACTATAGATTACTATAATGTACACATGCGAATGACGGTACCTAATAAAGTAAAAGAAATCCTGATTTTAGATGGCCTAGATTATAGTGTAGTGGAGACTATTACAGACTATAACGGTCAAACTAATTTTGATTTTGACTATGTAGTTGACTTAACAGAAATTACCGAAGAAACTATTTTAAATTATATTATAAAAGTAACTGATGAAGACGGTCGTAGTTTTAACAGAGGTGTTAGAATTCATGTACAACCATTCTCGTTTCCTGAAATAGATTTAGTAGGAGGTAGTAACGTGGCAATTGTGGCGCCAGCGTATTATGTAAAAGGTGATATTTCTACAGGATTGAATACCATTGCCTTAGTTCAGGTGATTTATAATGGCGAAGTTAGGTATGAATACAAGCCAATCTCTGGAGAAGAGCTTAATGAGATGTCATTAAAAGCCTTAGTTTTAATGGGAGAGTTAGAAGCAGGTCAGGAATACCCTATCGAAATTTATATCAAAGATAGTGAAGGGCAAGAATCTACTACAGTTGTAACAGTAACAAAAACAGATGTTCTTAAAAAGCCTACAAGAATAAATTACATTAATTATTTAGGAACTATTTTTTATATTATTCCAACCTATGATGCAGATGGTAATATTATCGAATTAGATTATCATTCGCCTTCTAAATCTGTATGGAATGTATGGGAGTTCACGTATAATGATATGGGTATGGTTGAAACAATTGTTCAAAATCCGTTGTATAGCGATGGAAGCCCTCGTGATTATAAAAACTTTACCTACATTAATTATGTGCCAGCGAGTTCACAAATTAGTTCTATTCAATCCAGAAGTAATGATTATGACGAAAACGGGGAGTTAGTTACTGAAGGCGATCTTGAAGATGAACGTTTCAATATTGTTTACAATACATCTAATGAAATAGAATCATTTGGTTATAGTCGCTATAGTGTAGATGAAGTGGTATACGATGATCCATTTGGTTTAGGAGAAAGTGTATTTGCTATGTATTGGCAGTCAGAAACCTATATGAGATATAGTAATAGAAGACAAAAAGTAAAATCGTTCGATCCTGTATTGATGCCAACATATATGGCTGGTTTCCCGCCATTATGTAACCATATTAGTTTAGATGATATAGCTAACGATATTTTATGGTATAAATATGTGCCTTCAACAGTCGTATCTACAGATGATGAAGAAAATCCTTATCAGTACCTAAATTTACCGAAATATACCTACGAGACAGATGAAGAAGGTAATGTTATAGAAATAACAAAAGTATTTACTGGTTATAATGAAGGAAGATTAGATACTTACTTATTCTTTTACGACGAAGAATAACGAATTAAATTTTTAAAACAATAAGAAAGTGAAAAAAGGTGTTTTTACCTTAAAACGATTAGTAAACTTTCTAAGCATTATTATAATTTCTGCCCATTCTTATGGGCAGAATTTTTTTATGCCAGAAGGAATTACATATAAACAATTACCAAACGGGTTTAGATATTACATTATTCCAAATGGTGAACCAGGGAAAATTGGGGTATATCTGCTATCTGATACTGGTTGTTTTGTAGAGAAAAAGGAAGAGCGTGGCGTAGCACACTTTTTAGAACATATGGTTTTTAAAGGGAGCAAAAACTACCCTGGTAATGAAACTTCAGAAGCTCTAGAACGTATGGGGTTACGAATTGGGCGGGATTATAACGGCTCTGTAAATGATACCCATACCGAGTACCGTATTTTTATTCCGGAAAACAATGATGCTACTCTAAAAGAAACACTGCGATTAATGAACGATTGGTGTTATAATCTTCAAATGGATTCCACCGATTTAGAAGTAGAGAAGAAAGTAGTTATCGAAGAAATTAAACTTCGAAAAGGAGGAGGCACACCCTTTGTTATTGGTACGTATTTAGAAGGGCATAATGGTTTGGGGTCTGAAGAACAGATAAGAAGTGTCACCTCAAAAGATGTAAAAGATTTTTATAATAAGTATTACACTCCAGACCAATTAGCACTTGTTGTTTATGGTAAAGTAGATGAGAAAAAAGTATCGAAATACATTGATAAATTATATGGTAAACTTCCTCAGGCAACTGATAAAAGCGATAACAAATATTTAGACCTAAGCCAGGAAACTATTGTTAATTGTGATTACGAAAATAAAAACTCCGAAATGCTGGTTTTAGGGTTTAAAACCAGAGATTTTCCTGTTGTCGATTTTGATTCGTATAAAAGAGATTTGATTTATAAAGTGTTTTGCGAAATGCTTCAAAATAGATTAAATCAATTACCTGATTCAAATATTGAGAAAGTTACTGCTAATGTGGCTTATCCTTTTACAGGAAATTTGTGGTTTAATTTCAGGCTTGAAGCCAAAGACAATGCTTCATATAAAACCATGCTTAATAACTTTAATTATGTTGTGGGGCAGGCAAGGCGTTTTGGGTTTCTACAGGAGGAAATTAATTTTTTTGTAGATAAATTATTAAAACGTTATCAAAGTAATCTGGGTAATCCTGATAATTATTTTGCGGCAGTACAAATGCATTTCTTTAAAGGAGAAATGCCTTTATCTACATCAGATAAGGTAAAATACATGCAGGAAATTACTAATACCATTACCCCTAATGATTTTACTGAAGTTCTTAATGGCTTCACAGATTTAAACAAAACCATTTTGTTTGATAAAAAAGCCAAAGCTTTTGATGCAGGATTTAATGAAACTTATATTTTAGGAGCCATTAAGCTTATTAACAAAAATGCGAAGGTTGTACCGTATAAATTTTCAGAACCATCTAATCAATTTGAAATTAGAAGTAATGCAAACTTACCTGAAGTTAGAATTCAGAATTTAAATCCGAAATCAATTAAAAAGAAGGTAAAGCTGGGTGATTATTTATACTTGTTAAAGTATGATAACGGCATTAAAGTTGTTGTAAATAATGCTCCAAATTCAGATACTCAGATAAAGATTGTAAGTAAACATGGTTTAAACAATATTCCTGAAAAGGATAGAACTTTGTTTAAGTTTGTAGCCGATAATTTTGATGAGTCTTTTGGTGATTATTCAGAAAAAGAAGCCAAAGATTTATGCCGAAGCACTAGAGTATATAAAAGTGTTACTTTTAATAATTACGATTATGAGTTCCATCTGAAAGGGACTAATAACAACTTTTCAGAATTGGTGAAAATCTTTAACCTTATGGTTAATAATGAAACTTTACCAAAAGGAGACCGTATTTCTGAAAGTTATAAACGTTATTTAAAGCGATCAGGAAATTCTAAAGATGAGTATGCCGATTATGTAAATGAAATTTTAGGAAAAGGCTTAAATGTACCAACAGTTACAGATACAACTATTACCGAAGAAACTGTAAATCGATACTTCCACTATTATTCCATGTTTAAGCGTAGTTTTAGAGATTCATATATTTATGTTGGAGGTGCATTACCTGAGAATGTTGATGAGTTAATTTCAACATATATTGGTACTTTAAAACCAGTTGATTTTAATACATCTGTAAATGAAACCAGACCACCTTTATTAGCAAAATCAAATATTGTAGAGACAATTGACTGGGGGAAAAAGTCTTCAAAATCAAGCTTTATATTTTCAAGTGTAGATAATAAGGCAATTTCGTTTAAAGATAAATTGATTAGTGAAGGTATAGCAGAATATGGTTATAAACGCATGTTTCATATTTTGAGAAAGAAGTATGGTTATATTTATTCTTTAGGAGTCTCTGGATATGCCAATGTATCTCAAAATTTAAATGCAGTTAGTATTCGTTATATTGTGGAGGATCTGGCCAATGTAGAGGCAGCACAAAAGGCAATGCAGGAAGAGGTCTTGCCATCTATGAGTCAAGGTATTTTGACAGACGACCAGGCAATTGGAATTAAGGCCCTTTTGGAAAAAGATTATGTGGCTTCTTTTTACGAAACCGATCGTGTGAGTTCTGATTATTTAAAATGGGGATTAGATTATGGGAAATTATATACCATGAAGGATTTCCAAAAGATGATTCGTAAAATTTCAAAGGAAGATATCGAGCAACATATGAAACGCTTAATCAATCTGGATAAGTATTTTATTCTAATTCAGAATTAAAGCTTACCAATATGTAATAGCATACTAATCAAGTTTGTAAAGAAATCGAAAAGCTGTTATCTTTATAGGTAACAGCTTTTTTTGTTGTTCTGTCACTCTAAACGTTAAAAAATGCGTCTTTATAATATGTAGCCGGCTTTGGCTATTTCCTAAACTTAATGAAAAAATATGAAAAGAAATGTTTTAACCCTTGCTGTTATCTTCTTAATAGGGTTTTTAAATTTATCTGCACAAGGCATCGAATTTCAACACATATCTTTAGAAGAAGCGCTTGAAAAGGCTAAATCTGAAGATAAATTAGTGTTTATTGATTTTTACACCACTTGGTGCGCGCCTTGTAAATCAATGGCAAAAAATGTATTTACCTTGCCGGAAGTTGGTGCAGTATATAACAAAGAATACATTAACATTAAGCTTGATGCCGAAAAGGAAGGATTACCTGCGGCTAAAAAATATTTGGTAAATAGTTACCCTACTTACGTTTATTTAAATTCAAATGGTAATATAGTTTATAAGGAATCAGGAACACGTATGCCTGATGATTTTATTCAATTAGGACGTGATGCTGTAGCTTCAGAAAACAGTCAGTTTAGTCTGGAGAAATTACAGGCTAAATTTCCAAACAAACAAGATGATGCCGATTTTTTAAAAGTTTATTTTACTAAACTCTTAGAGTATGGGCAAAACCCAACTGAAGGCATTAATGCCTGGTTAAAAGTACAGAATGAAATAGAAGAGGCCGATGTAGACATGATGGAGTTTTTGTTAAAGTACAAAGACTATATTTTACTTAACTCTAGAGGTGCAGAAATCTTGATGGCTAATTTCGATGAATACATGGATATCGCAACCAGAAAAGAAGAAGAGGAATTAGAAGTTTTTAAGGAAGTTCGTTTAGCAAAAAATACAAGAGATTATGCTTTTCAAACTAAAAACCCCGAGTTGTGGTTAATCTTTATGGAAGCCTTCAATGAATTACCAGAAAAATATAAGAAAAGAGGGAATTACTTAGACTATAAAATAACCTATTATGCGTTACTTAAAGATTCTAAGTCTTATAAAAAAGAGGTTGAAAATTACGTAGATAGCTTAATGGTTGAAAACACTTCAGGTAAAACTAAATCAGGAGTAATTGTCCAAGACCTTAGCAGCAAAGGAGAAGCATATTTAAAATATGCCGATTCAAAAAGTGATTATAAAAAACTTGAAGGTTGGGTAGAATATGGTTACAAGTTGCAAAGCAGCCCATATTTAATGGATAATCTTACGAGTAATCTCTTTTATAAAAAAGGAAAAACAAAGAAGGCTATAGAGTACAAAGAAAAAGCCTTAGCTAATTGGCCTGCAGACGATAAAAAACTATCGGCTAAAAAGTACGAATTAGAGCAAATGAAAAAAGGTGAATTAATCTAAATACTTCATTGTACAGACTATGATAAACAAAAAAATATTAGTATTCATTCTTTTGCTGATGCCCTTTTTAGGGATTGCACAGGGAATGAATTTCGAACATATAACCTTAGAAGAGGCATTAACCAAAGCTAAAGCCGAAAACAAATTAGTGTTTATCGACTTTTATACGGTTTGGTGTGGCCCTTGTAAAAAAATGGCTCGAGATATATTTCCACTATCAACAGTAGGAGAGATGTATAACAAAAACTTTATAAACTTAAAGTTAGATGCCGAGAAAGAAGGCGAAGCTGTTGCCAAGCAATATAACGTAACAGGGTACCCCACTTTATTGTATTTAGATACAGACGGCAAAGTACTTCTTATGGATACGGCTTACAAACCAGAAGACGTTTTTTTAGATATGGCAGAAAGAGCGATATCATCTATAAATAGTGAGTATAGCTTAGAAAACCTTCAAGACATGTTTGTTGATAAGCAAAACGATGAACAGTTTCTTAAGATGTATATCAAAAAAATGGATGAATTCGGACAGGATATTTCAGTTGGAGTTGATGCTTGGTTAAAAGTGCAAACTGAAATTGACGAGTCGAGCCCTAAGATGTTAAAATATTTGCTTAAAAATTCGAGAAATATTTTAATAGGAGGAAAAGGTGAACAGATTCTTGATGAAAATTACGAAACATTTATGAAACAAGCTTCTTCTTTTGAAGCTAAGATGTTACCAAGAATTAAGACTCAAATTCTTAATGGAACCTTCGATACTGCTGTCCGTAACAAAGACCCTGAGTTAATGCAAACTTATATTGAAGCTTATAAAAGTCAGCCGGAAGATCGTATTCGCGAAGATTATTTAGTCGAAGCAGAATTAATATACTTTGATATGTTAGATGATGATCCATCATATAAAGCCACTACAGCGAATTATATTAACATGCTTATTACTAAAACCTCAATTGAAGACATTCATCAGGAAGATAAAAAAAGCTATGAAATGTATAAAAAAGCTTATGATAGAGATCCTAAACCTGAAAGAGTATCTATGTTAAATGCTTCAAAAGAAGGGTTAAAAGCTTCAAAACTTCTTAAGGAAATTGACGAAAAAGGTAAAGGATATTTAAAACGTGTAACTTCTAATTCAGAGTATAAAGATGTTAAAGTATGGATTAAATATGGTTACGAGTTAAAAGCAGATAATTGTTTTACAGACGATCTTAAAGCTGAAATGTATTATAAAAAAGGTAAGACTAAAAAAGCAATTCAGCTTAAAGAAAGGGCCATTAAAAACTGGCCAACTTCTGATAAAAAGTTTGTAAATAAGGCATACGAACTGGAACAAATGAAAAAAGGAGCATCAATTTAAACAACTAAAGACATATTCATGATTACTAAAAAATCAATCTTATATACCTTACTTCTATTACCTGTTTTAGCAATTGCACAGGGTATCCATTTCGAAAAAGGAAGTTTTCAACAAGCGTTCGATAAAGCAAAAAAAGAAAATAAAGTGTTGTTTGTAGATGGTTACGCCGATTGGTGTGCACCATGTAAAAAAATGGCAAAAACTGTTTTCATGGAAGAAGAGGTAGGCGCTTATTTCAACGAGCATTTTGTATCCTATAAATTAAACATTGAAAAAGGTAACGGACCAAAACTTAAGGAAAAATACGGAATTCAAGGTTTACCAAGTTATGTGTTTATAGATGCAAATGATGAGGTGGTATACAGATCTTCAAGTGCGATGCCTGCTGAAGAGTTTTTAAGTGAGGCAAAAGCAGCTATGGCTTCAGCTAATAATCCTAACAGTATAGCACGCTTATCAGAACTTTACAATAAAAATAAAGAAGACGAAGCTTTATTAGCAAAATATTTAGATAAGTTATTAGAAGTAAAAACAGATAAAAACTACACAGATATTCTGGAACAGTATTTAAAAGTTCAAACTTCTATTGCAGATTCAAGTCAGGCTATGGTAAACTTATTAGCTAACCATAATAAACAACTTGTGTTTGGAGGAGAGGCAGATCGTATTATTAACGAGAATTTAAAAACCAAAGCTTGGAAAAAGTACGTTAGAAAAGACATTAGAGAAATCTATCAGGGTTTGCCAAAAAAAATGATTACGGCAACCACAGAGTATGCTATTGTTAAACGTGATACAACGTACCTGGAGTTAACTTTTCAAAGAGCAGGTGAAGCTGGTTTTACTGCTAATGATGCGCAAAGAAAGCGAATGTATACGTACTATTATTTAAACTCTGGACAAGGCGAAAAATATAAAGCTTTAGTGCATGACGATATAGTAAAGTATGTAGCAGCAATAGATAAAGAAGGTTCCAGAGCCTTTTATTTAGATTGGTTGCAGAAACGGGCAGAAGGTGATCAGGAAGCCTTAAGAATGGTTAGACCAAATGCTGTTAAGTATAGCGAGGATCTTTACAGAATGTTAAAAGATTATGTCGGTTTTGTAAATACCCAAGAAGAGAAGAAAGAAGTGTTATCATGGATGGAAGTAGCTTATTATATTCGTCCTAATTCAGCTGAAAACACCAGTAACTATGCCAATATTCTTTATGTTGCTGGAGATAAAAATAAGGCAATAGAAGTTAAGGAGGAGGCCTTTAAATTAGGACAGGAAGAAAACCTTAAAAGATTATCGGCTATTAAAGGAGAATTAGACTTAATGAAGGCAGGCGAAGACATTTTGCTTTAAGCTTTTAAATTTATAGAATTATAAAAAATCAAAAGGCAATATGTTTATTTCAACCATAAACATGTTGCCTTATTTTATTCAAAAACATGCGTAAATTTTTAATATTCATTTTAACAGGATTCATTTCCTTTTCAGGGTTTTCACAAAACACTTTAGATTTAACTCAAGAGGTTCCGTTCGATAAAACGATTCGAACCGGAGTCCTTCCAAACGGATTGACGTATTACATTAAACATAACGAAATACCGAAAGATAAAACCAGTTTTTATTTGTATCAAAACGTAGGTGCTGTTTTAGAAAGTGATAAGCAAAACGGTTTGGCCCACTTTTTAGAGCATATGGCTTTTAACGGAACTACCCATTTTCAGGGGAATTCAGTAATAGACTGGTTAGAAAAAAAGGGAGTGAAGTTTGGTAAAGAAATTAATGCCTATACATCAACCAACGAAACGGTATATAACTTGAGTGAAGTGCCTTCAGAAAATGAAAAAGTTATCGATTCCTGCTTGTTGATTTTAAGCGACTGGTGTAACGAATTATCATTAACCGATGAAGAAATCGATGCCGAGCGTAACGTGATTCAGGAAGAATGGCGCCAGCGTTATAATGCCAATTACCGTTTAGAAAAACAGCTTAAAGGTGTTAAATACAACAACAGTGTGTATTCTAAACGTGATGCTTTAGGCAGTATGGATGTGGTTAAAAATTTCAAATATAGAGCATTAAGAGATTTTTATCACGATTGGTACCGTACCGATTTACAGGCAATTGGTATTGTGGGTGATTTTGATGTCGATATCATGGAAGAAAAAGTTAAAGCGTTGTTTTCTAAAATTTCAGCTATTAAAAATCCTAAGGAACGTAAATATGTAACTATTCCAGATAATGAAAAAACGCTGTATAAAGTCGCTACAGATAAGGAAGTTAAAAATGTAGGATTGACTTTAGAAATCAGACAGTTTTATAGAAAAGATAATTCACTGGCACAGCAAAGAGAAAATTTTGTGCATACTATTTTTAATAGTTTAATGAATGCGCGTTACAAAGAAGCTATAATGAAAGGTAAAACATCCTTTAAATCGGCTCGAGCATTGTATACCGATTTTGAGAAAAATTACAAGGCTTTTAATTTAAGTCTTTCAGCCAATGAAAGTGAAGTGGAAAATGCCTTTAAAGCAGTATATACCGAATTGCAGCGTGTAGTTCAGCATGGTTTCACTCAAGGAGAAATAGATCGTTTAAAATCTAAAATGCTTCAGAATAACGACATCTGGTTACAAAGAAGTAAAAACAGTAGCTCCGATAGTTATGCAAAGAGTATTAAAAGTGCGTATTTAGATGGTTTAGCTGTACCATCACATGAGTTTAGTTACAATTTTGCTAAGTCGGTTATTCCAACCATTAGCAAAGAAGAAGTATCGGCTTTAGCAAAACAATACTTAACTGAAAAGAACCGTGTATTTACAATTACAGCACCAGAAAAGGAAAATTTACAAGTACCTACGTTGAAACAAATTCAGTCTATTATGGCTGAGGTTGAAAAAAGTAAACTGGAGCCTTACGTCGATCAGTTTCCTGTTGATATGGCCCTATTAGATTCCATTCCTGAAGGTGGAAAAATTATTAGCGAGAAATTAATTAAAGATTTTAAAGCCGTAGAGTGGCAATTGTCTAACGGAGCTAAAGTGGTGTATAAATTCAGTAATGCACAAAAAGGACATCTTGAACTTAATGCGGTTAGTCAAGGAGGTGCTTCTGTGTACGATATTAAAGATATTCCGTCGCTACAGGCAGTAAGTTTGGTAAACAGGTTTGGTATAGGAGATTTAGATCCGTTAACCTACAGTAAGGTCATGGCCGATAATTCAGCAAAATCTAATGTGAGTTTAGAAACCTACAACGAGCGTATTACTGCCAGTGCATCAACTAAAGATATAGAATCGATGTTTCAATTAGTTTACATGCGTTTTGAAACTCCTAGATTTGATGAAGCTAAGTTTAATGAATTGATGACTGGTAATTACAACAGTTTGAACAATGCTGTTCAAAATCCGAATACGGTAATGAGTAATACCTATAAAACATTAGTGGCAAATGGAGATCCAAGATATTTTGAATTTGATAAAGCTTATCTCGATCAAATTAATTTCAACAGAATGAAAGAAATCTATGGTGAGCGATTCAGTAATGCCAGTGATTTTACATTTTATTTAATTGGAGATGTACCTTTCAATACGGTGAAGTCGATGGTTGAAAAATACATCGGTGCTCTTGAGGGTGAAGATGCAAAGGAAACCTATAACGCATTAGATGATTACTTTCCGAAAGGATTAAATAAACATCGTGTTGAGATACCAATGGAAGCGCCAAGAGCCATGGTAGTCATTAAAATGGAAGAGAATGTCGATTACAATCGAGAGACTATTGTACATCACAATATTTTAGGAGATATTCTTAACATTCGTTTTATTGAAAACATTCGTGAAAAAGAAGGTGGTGTATATACCATTTCTGTTAATGCGAGAGATGTGCGTGTACCAACCTCTAAATTAAATATGGATATATCATTTAGTTGCGACCCGAATAATGCCGAACATTTAAATGATTTGGTGTATAATGAATTAAAACAAATTCAAAAGGATGTAAAACAATCCGATTTAGCTAAGGTGGTCGAGAATTTAAAGAAAACCAGACCACTTATGACGCAGTCTAATTCGTATTGGATGGCGACTTTAGAAGCCTATTACAATTATGATGAAAACATGATGGCTCCGGAGTATTATGATGCCATTTTAGATAAAGTAACAACCGAAGATATAAAGAAAGCAGCGCAAAACTTTTTTAATAGTGCTAATACTTTAGACATTATTTTTCTTCCTAAAGCTAAATAATTCATACAAAGAAATTTAATAACAAAAGGGAGTGGTTTTTTAAATTACTCCCTTTTTTATTGGGGTTTCAACGACTTTTAGTTTCGTTTCTTTAAGTTGTTGTTTGTTAGATGCTTTCTATTGAAATACTTTTTTTAATTGATAAAATTTATGTTCGAATAAAAACTATCAATCCTGTTTCTGGATTTGGTTTCGCTTTATACGTTTTTTTTGCAGTCAAGATTTAAGATAATTAATCATATAAAAGACGATGAAAAAAACACTATCACTTTCTTTGCTTGTAGCCATATTAATGCTATCGGCATGTCAAAAAGGTAAAGAGCACGATGCTCAGGTAGATGCCAGTTCTGGTGCTACAAAAAGTAAATCAAACAAAGCAGCTACGAGTAACAGCGATTGGTGGCCAAACCAATTAAACTTAGCTATTCTGCGTCAGAATTCTTCATTATCAAACCCGATGCATGAAGACTTCAACTACATCGAAGAATTCAACAGCTTAGATTACGAAGCGCTTAAAAGTGATATTAGAAAAGTGTTAACCGAATCTCAGGACTGGTGGCCAGCAGATTTCGGTCACTATGGAGGTTTATTTATTAGAATGGCATGGCATAGTGCAGGTACGTATCGTTCTGCTGATGGTCGTGGTGGTTCGCGTGCCGGACAACAACGTTTTGCACCGCTTAACAGCTGGCCAGATAATGCTAATTTAGATAAGGCTAGACGTTTAATCTGGCCGATTAAACAGAAATACGGAAATAAAATTTCTTGGGCAGATTTAATGGTGTTAACCGGAAATGTTGCTTTAGAAGATATGGGCTTCGAAACGTTTGGTTTTGCCGGCGGTAGAGAAGACGTTTGGGAACCGGAAATAGATGTGTACTGGGGTGCTGAAAAAGAATGGTTATCTGACGAAAAGCGTTACTCAGGAGATCGCGAGTTAGAAAGACCTTTAGCTGCTGTACAAATGGGATTAATTTATGTAAATCCGGAAGGTCCAAACGGCGTTCCAGATCCATTATTAGCTGCCGATGATATTCGTGCAACCTTCGGAAGAATGGGAATGAATGAAGAAGAAACAGTTGCTTTAATTGCAGGAGGACACACGTTAGGAAAAGCACATGGTGCTGCTTCTGCCTCTCACGTAGGAGCAGATCCTGAGTCAGCGGGAATTGAAGAGCAAGGTTTCGGATGGAAAAGCAGCTACAAATCTGGTAAGGGTGCAGACGCTATTACTTCTGGTTTAGAAGTAACATGGACGGCAACACCAACACGTTGGAGTCACCAATTCTTCTTTAGTTTATTTGAAAACGAATGGGAATTAACAAAAAGCCCAGCAGGTGGTCACCAATGGGTAGCTAAAGGAGAACCAAAAATGTTAGTGCCTGATGCTTTCGATCCTGAAAAACACCACAAACCAAGTATGTTTACCACGGATTTATCGTTAAGAATGGATCCAAGTTTCGAGAAAATTTCAAGACGTTTTTATGAGAATCCAGAATTATTTAACGAAGCATTTGCTCGTGCATGGTTTAAGTTAACTCACCGTGATATGGGGCCTAAAACTACCTATTTAGGACCTGAAGCTCCAACTGAAGATTTAATCTGGCAAGATCCTATTCCAGCGGTAAATCACGCATTAATTAATGCTAATGATGTAGCTTCACTTAAAGCAAAATTATTAAACTCAGGTTTAACCATTAGTGAAATGGTAACAACGGCTTGGGCATCGGCTTCAACCTACCGTCATTCAGACAGAAGAGGAGGAGCAAACGGATCAAGAATTAGATTAGCACCACAAAAAGACTGGGAAGTTAACAATCCTGCTCAGTTAGCAAAAGTGTTAGCGGTTTATGAAACGATTCAGAATGATTTCAACAGTAAATCTGGAGCTAAAAAAGTATCATTAGCAGATATCATCGTGTTAGCAGGTAATGCAGCAGTAGAAAAAGCAGCAGCTAATGCTGGATACTCTGTAAATGTACCATTCACGCCTGGTCGTATGGATGCTACACAAGAGCAAACTGATGTTGAGTCTTTCGGATTGTTAGAGCCAATGGCTGATGGTTTCAGAAACTATTTAAAAACACAATATACGATTCCAACGGAAGAGTTGTTAATTGATAAAGCACAGTTATTAACACTTACAGCACCAGAAATGACTGTTTTAGTAGGAGGTATGCGTGCTTTAGGAGCAAATTACAACGGTTCTAAACACGGTATTTTCTCTGATGCTACAGATGAGTTAAACAACGATTTCTTCGTTAACTTATTAGATATGAGTACTGAGTGGAAAGCGACTTCAGATACTAAAGAAGAGTTTCAAGGTTTAGACAGAACTACTGGAGAAGTAAAATACACTGCTACTCGTGCGGACTTAATCTTCGGATCGAATTCAGAATTAAGAGCACTTGCTGAGTTATATGCGAGTTCAGATTCTAAGGAGAAATTTGTCCAGGATTTCGTTAAGGCCTGGGAGAAAGTAATGAAATTAGATAGATTCGATTTAATCTATAAATAAATCGTTTAATTGTAGTCGACAAAAAAAGCCAGTGTATTTGCACTGGCTTTTTTTTTATTTGTTATTCAGCCGAAATGCTTTCTTTTTTCAAGGCTTTATTTGCTGCTTTGAAACTTAATCCAACAAATATTAAAATAACTCCAAAAGTTAAATAATCCCAGTTAGCAGGTAAACGCTTTCTTCCCATTTCTAAAAATAATACGTTTAAAACATTTCCTATGATAAATCCAAACCCGGAAATAAAAAACAACTTATTTAATAGTATTAGTAGCAAATTGATTTCTACTTTCTGAGAGTTATCGACTTTGTTTATAAACTTATCTTTTAAGAAGTTGATTATAAGAATAATGGTGTAAATTAAAATTACGGTAATAACAAGTTTTACAAAAAGTAGAGAATAGTTGTTTAAGATATTACTGCTTAGATTGAATGTTTCCGTGGTTTTCATTAGTTGTATTAAAATTTCATGATTGGTTAAACCATCTAATATATAATAATTTTAAGATGTGAGAAATATTTGTCTTGTAGAAAGAGAAAACCTATTTCTTAAAAAGACTTTTAATGATATTTATTGGGTAGACTATTTGACTAAAAAGTACAATAAATGAAACCAGATAAATGGCATTAGTTAAATGGTCACTGGTATTGTATTGCATAATGGAAACTCTAAGGCAAATGGATATAATCCAAACGGTAAATATGCCTCCAAATGTTAAAGTTATGTGCAGAATACTTAAGGGTTGACACAAGCATTTTTCAGCTTTATGCATAATCCAGTAACCTAAACCCATAAAGGCAAAAGTCACAGTTATTGATAGAAATAAATGAAAGCGACTAAAAATGTAATAGGTGTCGTATACATTAAATTGCATAGTATCGTTTCTACTATATGCTGCATTTAGTATTATGATAGGGATAGAAATCCAAAATATCAGATAGGGTCTGTCTAATAGTTTGTACAACATGTCAAGTAAGTTTTGGTTTAAGTTAGGGGCGTGTATGATTTTACGCATTCACAAACCAAAAATAGAAAATGCGACAGTATTTTCGTATAGCACGTTAACTTTTTCGTTAAACGGTAGATAGTTAAATCGTTAAGATGTAATTTGTAGAATTACTTCTGGTTTTCAACAATGGTACGAAAGGTTAAATTAACTCTGGGTGTTTTAATGAGTTTAGTCGGTGGAAGTCGGTGCAACCAGTGAGTTTGGGTTTCATCTTTCATAATGAGTAAGCTACCATGTTCTAAAGCCAATTCAACCTTTTCTTTAGTGTCCTTGTGTTTAAACGCAAATTTACGTTCGGCTCCAAAACTTAGTGAGGCTATGGCACCGTTTTTTTTTAAATCTTTTTCACCATCGCTGTGCCATGCCATGCCTTCGCTGCCATCATGATAGAGGTTAAGCAGGCAGGAATTAAAGGTTTCGCCTGTTTTTTGTTCGATTAGATTTTTTAAGTCTAATAAACTTTTAGTCCAAGGTAAGGCATGTTTGGTGGTATTCGAATACGTGTACGAGAATGTTTTTTCACCGTACCAGGCCACTTTCCGTTTGGTAATAATTAGTTTTCCGAAGATAATTGCTTCATCGTTACGCCATTCAATTTCATTCAGAAGGTTGTTAAAATAAAAATCTGCCTCTTTTTTATTGAATAACTTTCCATAATAATTAACTGTACCATCATACGGAAGCCAGTTTTTCAAAGGGTCGATTTCGGGTTCAAAAAGATTCATGTGTTATAAGATTTCCTTTTGATAGAGATTGTAAGTTGAGATTGTTAATGTTTTTTCTCCTACTTTTTTAAATCCTAAACTTTCGTAGTAATTACAAAGTCTAGGGTTTTTAGAATCGGCATCAAGTCTTAAATACTCACATTGCTTCATTTTAGCCTGATGTTCTATGGTGTCGAGAATTAATTTACCAATACCCTGACCGTTATACTCTTCCTTAACTGTTAATGAATGCACATATAAGGCAGACGCTTGCTGTTGGCCCCAGTATAAAATATCTTCATTTAAAATACGAACCATGCCAATTGTAGCATGGTTCGTATTTTTTATAAAGAAATATTCGTTATTGTTAATACCGTCTTTAACCCACTTAATTTTATCTGCCGGTGGATTTTTCCAATATTGCCAATGGTCAATTTTCATTTTAGCAATCTTTTCGGCAGCTTCTTTAAATAAGCTTAAAACGGTTGGTAAATCATCGTTATGAATTTGATGAAAAGTTAAAGTCATTAAATCTATTATTTCTTATTGCCTTTTCCGGGATTATTTTTTTTGTCGTTTCCTGAGCTGCTTTTAAACTTTTTACCTTTATATTTTACCATATGGTCGTTGTTGTATTTCTGTGGCGAATCGCTATTTAAGTCCAGTTCTATTTTTGCAGCTCTTCCTAAATCGAAACTCGCATAGATAGAAGGGAGCTTAGCACTTACTTGCCACCTGTCTCCACTTAAATAAATATATGAACTCTTTTGAAGATCGTAATAGAAATTACGGTCTGGGAAATATATGTGTCTTGTTTTAGCATTATAGCCGTGTGCCGGAGCCCATTTTGGTGGCTGGCTGTATCCTTCAAACGAGAAGGAGAGGGTTAAAGCTAAAAAGAAGAAAATTGTAAGTAATCCGTGTTTTGTTTTCATTGTCTGTTAATTTATGGGTTAAAATGATTTTTGTGGTTGTAATACTGCGCTATTACTTTACCTAAACATCTAAATTTGGGGCTTTAAATGAAAAAACTAAGATAATCATTTTAGAAGGATTTTATTAATGCTTCAGGAAATATCAAATTAGTTTATTGTATTATATACGTACAAAATGATTCTGAACGATGTAATCGAGATATATTTTTGTATCGATACATTTAAAATGAAGTTGTTGTGAAGTATTCGAAAACAGTGGGATGCCTTTACCCAAGAGCACTGGAATGGTAGTGATAATCATCTGGTCTATTAAATCGTCATTTAAAAAACTTTGAATCACTTTACCACCGTCAATATATAATTGATAGTGCCCCTGGCTATGTATATAATTCAGGATCTTTTTCAAATCACCTTTTAACAGAAATGCTTTACCCTTATAGATTTCAGGAATCGAATTCAGACTATTACTTAACACAAACACAGGTTTATCGTATGGCCATTCTATGTCAAAACTCATAACAGTTTCAAATGTGTTTCTACCCATAACCAAAGCATCGATTCCTGTCATAAAAGTCAGGTAACCCATATCGTCCTGATCAGGGTTTGGGATTGATGTTAACCAGTCGATACCATTTTGTTCGTCGGCTATATATCCGTCCAGGCTAGTGGCAATAAATACTTTGTTTTGTTTTTTATCCATCGATCTGTGCCCTTTCAGTTTTTTTATAGATATATTCCATGATAAAGCACATGATTATTATTCCGATGGCAATAACAACACCTGCAAGATTGGATTGGTATTGTTGGCTGATTAAGATAAATAAGGCAATTAGGCATAAAATAAAGCCAGCATACGGAATAACTTTATTTCCATTAATGTCTTTTGAAAGTTTATAACCTACAAAATTAACCACACCGAATATAAGCAGAAAACCGACACTTCCAGCAGTTGATATGCTTTCCAGTTTTAACAGGTTTACTAAAACTAAAGTGCTTATAGAGGTAATTAATAACCCTATAGGTTGATTCCAGAATTTTGATAAAAAGTGATGCGGTAATTCGTCGTCTTCAGCAATTTCATAATTCACTCGGCTACCCCCATAAAGCGATGCATTAATTGCAGAAAACGTAGAAATTAATGCCGCTACGGTAATAATACTAAACCCAAGTTTTCCAAGCATAGGTTTTGCTGCTTCGGCTAAAGCATAATCCTGGGCGTCTGCAATTTGTTTAAACGGTAACGAGCCTACTGTTACAAACGCAATAATGATGTATAAGATAATTACAAAAACTACAGAGTAATAATAAGCTTTAGGTATGTTTTTAATGGGATTGACAATGTCTGGTGCTGCATTGGCAATAAGTTCAAAACCTTCGTAGGCTACAAAAATAACCATCCCGCCAGCAAATAATTTGACTGGAGTTTCCCATTCATTTATGGCTAATTGTTCCATGTTAGGGTTTCCGAACAAACCATAAGCACCGATGCCAATAAAACTAAGAAGAATTATTAGTTTTATAATAACTGCATAAGATTCTATTTTTCCAACTATGGTAATGCTGTAATAATTAATTGCTGTCGCAATAACAATAATGGCACTGGCATAAATATGAAAATCGATAGTTTTGTTACCTGTTAACACGATGAGGTTTGGCGCATACGAACCAAATGCCGAAGCGTATAACGATAACATAATAATATAACTAACCCAGAGCAAATTATTTATGGCGCCACTAAAAACTGATTTGCCAAAACCTTGATTAATAAATTTAACGGTTCCACCTCGGTCAGGATAAGATTTTGAAAGGTTTACATAACTATACGAAGTGATTAAGGCTAACAGTCCGGCGAGTAAAAAAGCAACAGGAGTACCACCTTTAGCTAAAGATACAGCTAAACCTAATACTGCGAAAATACCACCTCCTACCATGCCTCCAATACCTATGGAAATAGCTTCCTTAAGTCCAATGCTTGCCTTAGATTTACCCATTAATTACTCGTTAGGGTAAACTTTGTTCCATTCTGTTTTCATGTCAATAATGGTCCACCCACGTCTAAGTGCAACATCCATTCCTTTTTTTAGAGTTCCCATGGCGGTATGTTCATCGTATAAAAACTCACGGTCACTATCGGTATGGTTTACATAAATGAGTAGATGAGGTAGGGGATTGTTAGTATCGCAATATTGCATCATTTCTAAATCTCCGTCAGAGTTTCCTCCAATAAGAATAGGTTTTTTGCCAATAAATTTACTAATAGCAAGTACCTTTCCTTCATGATCGTCATTAAAGTCAAATTCTGTATTTTGAGTAATCGTAATTGAATCGCCCTGGATAATCACTTCTCTTTTAAATGTAGAGCCAATGATTTGTTCTTTGGGAATCCCATAGACCTCAGGAGCCCAGGCTCTCATAAATTCCTGACTTCCTCCGGAAACAATGTAGATTTTAAATTGGTGTGCTCGTAAATAATCTAGTAGTTCAAGCATGGGTTGATAAACCAATTCGAGATATGGCTTTTTCATGACCGGATGTTTTGCCGTTGCCAGCCAGTCTGTAACTACACTGTCAAACTGGTCGACATTTTCAGAGGCTTGAGCTGTACCCACCAGTTTAAGGATATCTCCAGTATGAAGGGTTTTGATAGTTTCTAAGTCATCTTCAATAACCGCTTTAAAAGGCATCTCATTAGCCCACTCCGGGTGGTCTTTAGCCAAGCTTTTTATTCTTTCGAACACAAAAAATATCTGTGAAGGTAAAGGTTGTTCTACCCAAAGGGTGCCATCGTTATCAAAGCAGGCTATGCGATCTTCTGGTTTTACGAAACTATTACTTGTAGAGTCTGAAATGGTTTCAACGAATGTAATAATATCGGTTTTAGAAGTCCCTTCGTTAAATGATGGTAATACATCAATTTTTTCTGTTACTCCAGTTGTTTGCTGGTTTTTGGCTTGTTCTTTACAAGACCAATAAAGATGTGACGTCGTTAATAAAATGAAAAGTAATATGGCATTTTTAGAAAATGATTTCATGACTTTTATAGTTTAGGTATTCTATAAAGATAATAGAAAAATAAGAATTAACCTATACACTTTGAGGACTATACATTGTATACTTGGATTAAGATCTTAATATTTTTTCCATAGACTTTCCTTTAGCCAGTTCATCAATAAGTTTATCTAAATATCTGATTTTTTGCATCAGGGGATCTTCGATGTTTTCTACGCGGTAACCACAAATAACTCCGGTGATTTTAGAAACATTAGGGTTAAGCTGAGGAGCTTCATTAAAGAATGTTTCAAAGTCGGTTTTGTTATCTAATATTTCTTGAAACTGTAATGCGTTGTATCCCGTTAACCAAAAAATAATAGTATCAACTTCCGTTTTGGTACGTCCTTTTTTCTCAGCCTTATTTATGTAATGTGGGTATACGCTGGAAAAAGCCATAGAGAATATTTTATGCTTGTTCATGGTTTTATCTTTTTTTTGAAGAGTATTTTTCGTGTAGACCAATACCATTTAGAATGTTATCGGTACATTTTTCTATGCGGGATAATCTGGTTTTCGACTGCTTAGGTGCTGAAAAAAACAGAATATAACCACGTTGTCTTCCAGGTGTTAGCGCTTCGAATGCCGATTTTAAAACCGGATCTTCATTAAATTTTTGTTCTAGCTCTTCGGGTAGTGGTTCCAGTTGTTTCTTAGCAGGAAGGCTTAAACCTTGTTTTTCAATTTCAATGGCTTCAAATATGCAGGCTTTAATATCAGAAATCAGGGGTTTTATGTCTTTCGTATTGGTGAATTTCAATTGACGCACAGCTTGAGAGTTTGCTCCTGGAGCTACCAAAAGTCCTTTATTATTACTGAGTAATACACCTTTAAAAAAGTTTAGTGAGCAGTAGTTTTTAAAAGCACTAAGCATAAGGATATTGCTGTTGTTGTAGGTGTAGCAGGGCACGCCCCATTTGCAGGTTTCTGTTAAGCCGCATTCCAGGATGATGGTCCGTAAGATGTGTAGTGCTTCATCCCAGTTATGCACTTTGCAATCGGCTGTGCCTCCAAGGGAACAGCGACCACAGCCTTCTAAAAAATAGGTTTCTACATTGGTAGTCATCATGATTTGTAGTCTTAATAATACTAAGATACTAACTTAATTAAAAAGAAAAACACCCTAATTAGGGTGTTAGGAATATATGGTAATAGTTATTTATTTAACGTTTAATTTTAAGGCATCATGATGAAAGGTTTTTATGCCTGTTAATCCATATTTAGATTCTCCCTGCTTTATAACTTGTCCGTTGAGATTGTATTGTTCTAATTCTGTTTTAAATTTTTTGTTAGCTGAGCCAGATTGAATCATATTTCCTATGGCAAGACCTGGGCCGACAACTAATCCTATTGGGGTAGAACTGGTTTGTTCTTCAACACCATACGAATTGGTTGTAGAGGTGTAAAAGTTTAAAGGCGTTAATAATAAGTATAATAAGTAAAGTGGTGTTTGTTGTTTTAATGTTTTAAAGGTCTGTTCTGGTCGTAGAACGTTAACCGCTTCACTATTGGCATAGTTTAATGTTACATCGTCACCAAAAACAATGTCTTTGTCTGAATTGTTGGTAATCTTAAACGAAACTACTTTTACACCTTTTTTAGTTTCCTTTTTAGCGTATTTCTTTTCCAGTAAACTGTATTGATATTCTAACTTAATATTGTTTTTTTCGGTTTGTGAAACATACTTTACAGAAGTAGGATTAATGTTATTATAGCGCGATGCACAGTTTGTTAAGCTTAATGTGGTTAATAGAATTAAGGAAAATTTGAATAATTTCATTTTGAAAGGTTAGTGATTATTATAATGTTGATTTTGTAATTAGACTTTTGTGTTATTTATTTAAAGGAATAGCAACGCCTATGGCCATGGCACCAGAAAACTGTTCTTGATTAAAGTGGTCGTAAAAAAAGAAAGCAAAAGTTGTTTTACGGTCTTTCCCTAGTTCTAAACCTAATGTAATCGGGATATGAAAGCTTAGTCCGGTATGATTAATATCGGTATAAGGGGTGTAGGTTCTGAATTTTCCAATCGATGTTCCAATCCCTAATTAAATAAAAGGAGCGAAATAAGGAATAGGAATGGTTAGTCTGGCTTTACCTCCAAGCAAAAGTGCTTTTGTTGAAGAGGTATATATGCTCCGGTTTCCATCTAAATCGGTTGCTTTATTTCCAGTTATAAACAAGCCGGCATAAGGACGTACATCAAACCATTTAGAGGCTTCAAGAACATATTCGCCTTGCGCATAAAATCCTTTAGTTGAAATATCGATGTCGTCGTATGGAATGGTTGAAGCATAGCCAATTTTAGCATCGATAGCCGTAGGTTTAAAAAATTGAGCATGCAATTCTACTGTGGTTATTATAACCAAAAGAGCAAAAAGTCGTTTTTTCATGAGTCGTTTAGTGGTAAGATTGTATGATATTTTTCGGACTCAAATATAGATGATATTCTTTCGGAATTAATGAGGGTTTTCCGTAAAATTTTATTGAAAAAACTATTTATTTTTTTAGGTTAATCCCATTCTGAGGTTGGACGTGTAAAGGGTTCTGACAGAAACTTTTCAATGATAGCATTAAAATAGTTTGGATTAGAACCAGGTGTATAATGCGTTTCGCCTGGCATGATGCAAAGTTGGGCTTTTGGGATATTCTGATATATTTCAACTGCATGTTCATTTTTTATAATGTCGCTATCGCCATTTACAACCAAAACGGCGGCTTCTATTTGTTGTAGTTCTTCATGACTAATATTAGGCTGAAACAATACTAATTCATCTAATTGTTTAAATTTTTCCCAGTCTCTGGATTTATCATTTAAAGAAATCATACGCTTTACATAATCTAAATCTTCCCTAACACTTTTTGGTGCCCAGCTATTCACAGCAGTGGTATCTGGTCGCAAATTAGCACCCATGGTTATAATTTTTTTAATGTTGGCTTGTCGGTTAATGCCCATTTTTAAACTTATAATACCACCGTCGCTCCATCCAAGAATATTTATAGAATCTAATTTTAAATACCGAACCAAGCCTTCCCAGTCTTTTGTCATCTGGTCATAGGTTAGTGAGTCTGTTTTTAATTCCGATTTTCCTTGGCCTCGGCTGTCGGCAACAATCACATGGTATTTATTTTTAAAATATTCAATCTGGTTTTCCATAGATTTTATGTTCGCACCACAACCATGAATAAGAAGTAATGGTTCTCCAGTGCCATAGGTTTCGTAGTATATATTGGCTCCATTAATTTCAGCAAACTTTCCGGTAGTTGTGTTGTTGCCATAAGGTGTATCGAAATTGGGTTGCATCATGGTTTGAGCATCCATAAAACCCAATGATAGACTTATACATGTAAGGAACAGTGTTTGAAAAACTTGTTTCATAGATTGACTTCGTTAGTCATAAGCAGGGAGCTAGAAAGGGCTTTACAATATAATGATAATCTGTTGATTTTTAAGAATAAAAAACGCCCTTATTAGAGCGTTAAAATGTAGATTGATAAGAAACTATAATTTATTAAATGTTCTAACAATCTTTTCACCTTCGATGGATTCTTCGGTTAATTTTAATTGTGTTTCGTTTATGCTGTTTATTATCCAGTGTTCATCTTCTAAATCCATAGATGCATCGTACTTTAGAATAAGTACATTTTCTTCTTCAGACCAATCTCCATATTCATTCCCATCTTCATTACAAGTATCATTATTGAAATAAAATCCGTAGGAATTGAAAGTTCCAGATGCTGTAATGTTTAAAATGTCACCACCACAGCTACCGTATTCTGTAGCTAAACCATCAACAGTTTCAGATTCAATTTTCCATTGTCCAATAAGTAACAGAGGGTCTTCAGTAGTTGTTTTTTCGTCATCAGAACATGATGAACCAAATAATGAAATTAAGGTTGCTAAAGTTAATAATGTTTTTTGTTTTTTCATTTTTGTAAGATTTGGGTTATTTCTAATTTAAAATAATTTCTTACAAAAAAAAACATTTTTTTTTTTAAAAGCAAACCTTAAATAATAAAAATGCTATTTATGATATATTTGAGATAACAAACTATCTATAAACTGTTGTTCTATATGCTTTTGTTCTGTTGGCGAAAAAGTTTTAGAAATATAAAGGTAGGGTATAGAATCATTATCAAAGTGGTATTTACCGATATTTTGAAATCCGCCTTTCCAGCTTTTTGGTGGAAGAATACGAATGTCATCGTCAAGGTAAAGAGATGGATTTAAATGTATCACATTTTCGTTTAGTTTTAATTCCTTACTAAAGAGGTCGGTTTTCTTAAAGTTATTCATAGAATTCTCTTTAGCATTGTAGATTACTAAAATATAATCTTCGTTAGTGTTAACATGAATATCGTTGGTGCCATTCATGTATTTAAAACCAACATATCCACCTGTGGATAATATTAATTCTATGACAAAGATGATGTAGTAAGGCGTGCTTTTAATAAAGAATCGATCTAAAACATACATAACAAAAATAAAGACCACAATGGGTATAACCATAATGGGATAAAGAATCATCGGACTTTCATAAGTGAGTCCGATGTAAATGGATTGTATGGCGATTACAATGCCTAAGATGGTAACGATGGTAAATGGGGTAACCGGGTAAAACCAGGATTTGAGTTTTTTCAAAGTTGCCATGATTTCTAAACTTAGTATTCAGTCAACCCCATTTATAAAGGTACGAAATAGGAAGGTATTTATATGTGAATGAATGAAATATTTATTAGGTATAAATTATTATAAAAATATTCTATTGGGAGTGTTTTTTTATAATTTGTCAAATACCTTCTGTACAGAGATTTCAGTTTCTTTAGGTTTGTTGTACAATAGTTATTAGAGTTTATGTCTTCGCATGTTTGGTGTAATTGGGGTAGTATTTAGGGGCTATTTTTAAAGTTTTGGCTAGAACCAGAAATTTACACCTAAACTTAAGGAAGCTGCTTTGTAATTTTTTTGGTTGATATGTGTATAGGAGGCTATCAAGGCTAGTTTTTCCTTGAAATAGTAGCCGACCACTGGTCGCAAATAAATACCTCCGGTACTATCTTCTTCAAACCCGCTCCCAAAATAAGTTCCAAGATTACCGTCTATAGCGTAGCCCAAATCGAAACCAGCTGCCCAGTTTGTATTTAGTTTAACCCTTCCACTGGCAGCAATTGGAATATAAAAAGCCGGTAAGGAATCAAAAGATCCAGTCGTGTCCTCTTCAAATAAATACATAATACCGACTGTTGGTCCTATATAAACCTTATCAGATACCTTCCAGGAATAGTAGAAGTTACCCTGAAGAGCAAATGAGTAAAAATCGCCGGAATCGGCTAAAGGAACCCCAACATTAGCTTCAAATCGAAAGCCTTCTTGTGCGTTAAGGCTTGGTGAAGAACAAATCAGGAAAAAGACAGCAAGAAATAGCCACTTACTTTTCATTATAGTCGTTTTAAAAGTAAGAAGTCATACAGTTAAGGCTAGTTTAAAGATACGATAAAAAAGATTATAATAAAAAACGCCCTCTGTAGGGAGTTTTGTTTTAAGGTTTTATAAGTTTATTGTATGTTTATTATTAGATCTGTTGGTTTTTGATTGCGAACAATACGTAGCTTAATCTTTCCGTTTAAATTTTTGCTGTTGTATTTGTTCAGGAAATCTGCAATATGCTTCACTTTTTCTTCTTCCATTCCAACAATAACATCACCTTCTTTTAATCCGGAATGAATCAGTTTACTATCGCTATTTACTTTTAAAACAATTACACCATTCATGTCAAATAATCCTGATGCCGATTGCTCCTCTGGCGTTTCAATATTTTTAAGTGTAGCCCCAAGCCATTCTTGAGTTTTACTGTTTGTTTTGTAAATTGATTTAATCTTTAATTGAGGAATATTCGGTTGCTTAGCCAGGGCTTTTAGTTTTGGTTTTTGAACTCCAAACTGATCCATAGGAAAGTTTTTGAAGCCTACTTGTAATGCAATTGAGTTCTGTGACACGTTAAAGTCTCCCTGTCCGGGATTCATAAACATGGGATTACCATAAACACTATGTTCGTCGGTGTGGTTTTGCTTAGCTAAAGCCAAGGCTGTACTATCAGGAAACACATTGTAATCAACTTCTTTTCCCCAGCCTTTAAGGCGAATCGGGAAATGTTTGGTCATAGAAATGTTGTGTTTAAATACGTCTTCACTGTTATCAAACCAAACGTGAGGATGAAATCCGTTATTTACCATGATATTGTTTTCTACTACTCGATAAAAACCTTCACGAAGTTTTATACCTCCGTTTAAACACAGGTTGTTGTATATGTGATAGTTTGAAGAACCATCATCTAAGTCAATATCCCAGCCATGGTCACAGCGAAAACGGTTGTTTCGAATTACAGTCGTATACATCGCGTCCCAGTAGGGAATTTCAGGATTGGCATGTACAAGGCTATCAATAACGTTATAGGTAGGATGCCAGAAACGGTCACGTCCCCAAGAGTTAAATGCGCCATGATCACTGGTTTCTAAAACGGTATTAAATACATCGTTGTACTCAATAATGTGTCCTCCCCATGTGCCTTCATTAGCATTTATTCCGGCACGCGGTACATCATAGATACTATTATTTTTAATATGAATTTTCATTGACATAGACAATTGTACCCCAGCAACTTGTTTTTCTATTGTGCCTATATCATGAATAAGATTGTTTTCAACAATGCATTTTGAAGGATATAAGTTGTTGGCAGGTCCTTTAATAGTATCTATGTCTTTTGCAGGAACAAATTCCTCATATTTAAAAGAAGGTGATCGTACTGCCGAAGCATCGCCGACAAAACTTATTGCCGAAGCCCCGCAATTATAGATGTGGTTCCCACTGAAATTATTCGACAGGTTATAACCATTCACGAAAATAACATTACCACCAAGGTTCGTAAATGTGCGATCTTCGATGCTGCAATGTTCGGTGCCGTTCATTGTTATAGCCCCACCACGATAAATCGTCCAGTCACTGCGGAGTAAGGGTTCGTACTCTTCCATAAAAGTACGTTTGGCATGTTGAAAGGTAATATCAGAAATAAGAATGTTTTTGACAGGATGTTCTAAACTTCCTTTTATGTCAATCAAGTGTTTTAGAACAGAAACTTCAACTTGGGCAGTATTTAAATCTATATCTGGTTGAATCCATAAGTAAAGTTTTTTATCTTGTTTGCTATAGTACCATTCATTTTCACTATCTAATTCCTCGAATATATTTTCAACCATGCGCAATTTTTGATGCATGGCAGAAGGGCGATTGTTTTGGTGGCCGCCGGTAAGTTGTAGGTCTCCATCCTCAGATATACTGGTAATTTCATAATGGAATCCACCCCATCGTCCGTTGTGCATGGCATGTACAAAACCGCCAATAGGATTACTCCAACCATTTACACGTTCTTTAGAAATAGCATCGGCCGCATGACCTTGCCATGCACCACCTTGTTTATTGTAATTAGGATATCGAGCTAAAATCTGCTGTTTACCATTAATGAAAAGTTGGTTAAATTCAATGTTTTCATTGAGCTCGGTTACCCAGATATTATCTTTATAAATACTCCATTTGGTTTTTATAATTTTCGAACCTTTAACATTAACCTTATTAGTGCCTTCTCCAATAATTTCAAGATTATTTAATTCTGGAGTTATGGTTAAAGGTTCAGTTAAGTAATAATCACCAGCTAATAATTTAATAGTAACTTTATCATCAGCACGAGTTTTGGCTGCTTTTGCTAAATCAAGTGCTTTTTGTATAGTTTGTATAGGAGATTGTTTAGAGCCTCGATTAGTGTCATTTCCGTTAGGACTGACGAAAATTTCATTGGGTTGTTTATGACAACTAGTTAAGGTAAGTAGACATAGAATAAATAACGGTGTAATGTGTTTTTTAATCATTTGGTAATATTGCAGTGTGCTGGAGCACATATTTGTTTAGGTGATTTTAATTTGGCACAAGATATCATGTTTTTTACAACTTCAAAATACTTTTATATTTAATAATAGGTATAAAAAACGCCCTTTTTAGGGCGTTTTTTTATTGTAATTAAGAGTCTTATTTCAACTTGACAAAAACAGGGAGATGATCTGAAACACAAAGTCCGTTGATGCGTCGGTCGTCTATGTGTCGGTAGCGAAGCACTGTGGCGTTTTTGGTAAAAATATAATCGATACGTTTGTTTAACTCAGCCATAGGGTCGAAATTATTAAAGGTACCCAAAGGTCCATAAAACGGACTTGAGGTTGTTTCTAAACCATCGTTCAGTTTTGTTTTTAAGGTTTGTATCGGAGGGCTTTTAGGTTCACTGTTTAAATCGCCCATAACCACCAGCTTTTCTTTAGTAATACCTAATTGTTCAATAGTTTTTAAAATAAGTTTTGAAGATTCTTCCTGAGCTTTAGGACCAATATGGTCAAAATGCGTATTGAATATATAAACAACCTCTCCGGTATTTCTGTTTTTAAATAACCCGTAGGTGCAGATGCGTTCCATAGAAGCATCCCATCCTACAGATATTTGTTCAGGCGTTTCCGAAAGCCAGAACGTATCCTGTTTTAATACGTCGTATTTACTACTATCGTAGAACAACGCTGAATATTCGCCTTTGGTTTTTCCATCGTCGCGCCCAACGCCAATAAAGTCGTAATTTGTCATGTGGTCTTTTATAAAAGTAACCTGATGGTGCAACCCTTCCTGAATACCTAAAAAGTCAGGATGGTAGTAGTCTATAAGTTTAGCGACTTCCGTTTTACGGTATTCCCACCAGTTGGCTTTATCGCTAGCGTTGTCGTAACGAATATTAAACGACATTACGGTAGTTTGTGCCTGTATTGCCAGACTTGAAAACACAATGCTTAAAAGAAGGTATTTAAAATCTGAAAACATATTGTTTATTTCCATTTTGGATGTTTCTCTAATTCTTTTTCTAAGGTGTTTTTAATGTCTTGCTCGCTGCTGTCAAGGGAATCTAATGCTAACGGATGTTGTTCCAGTTTATCGTTATTGAGATTATAGAAGTTGTTATTAGGGTATAATTTATAATCTAAAGAACGTACAAACTGGTTTCTATACTTACTAACATTAGCTCCCCATTGCGGATCGTAATGCACAAAAGCGGTTTCTCTTGGTTGATACTCTTTACCTGTTAGCAGGGGATAGAAACTTTTACCATCTGATACAGCTTTCGATTCTGTTAATTCGGCCAGAGTAGGGAAGAAGTCACTGAATTCAATAAGGTGATTGTAAACCGATTTTTCCTTTATTTGTTCCGGCCAGTATACGATAAGTGGAACATGGGTTCCGGCATCAATGGTGTTACCTTTTCCACCAACAATAAGTTCATTGTTAATATGCGATTGAATAGTAGGGTGGGTACCGTTATCACCGGTAAAGATTAAAATAGTGTTATCTGTCAATTTTAACTCTTCCAGTTTATGGGTTATTTTACCGACTATTTTATCGGTATAGGCTACCATATCTTTAAAGTAGGTTGTGTCGTTTTTATAACGGTTTTCTCGGTCATTCCAGGTGTTAGAATCTGGTGTTGGTACAAACGGATCGTGAACTAAAACCATAGGGTAATACACAAAAAATGGCTGGTCTTTTTTTCGCTCTATAAAATCTAAAATATAATCTGAAAAAATATCAGGGCCATAATCGTCTGCGTTTCGTTTCAGGAATTCACCATTCTGTTCAATTAACGGGTCACTGTATCGGCCACCATCGGCTCTGGTTTTGGTAAGTTGCCATAAACAATACTCGTCGAAACCAAATTTGTTGGGACGGGTATTGTCATTCCAATCGCTAATACTGTCTTTAAAAGACAACCCGTTTAATTGCCATTTGCCGGCAATACAGGTTTCGTATCCTGCATCCTGCATCAGGTTCCCAAAGGTGTATTCCGAATTGTTTAAATGCCCGAAATAATCATAGTTTCGGTAGTTGTATTTCCCTGTCATGATTTTTACTCGCGATGGGGTACATAAGGGTTGTGATACACAGTTTCCAAACAACATACCCTTTTCTGCTAATTTATCAATATTAGGCGTGTTATAAGAAGTGGAACCGTATGCACTCAGACATTCATAGCCCATATCGTCAACCATAATAAGTACGACATTGGGCTGTTTTTTTTCTTCTTGTTTTACACAGGAAAAACTAAGGGAAGCTAAAAGTAGTAGTAGCGTTTTTTTTATAAGTTTCATCTAATTTGGTTTGCAGTAAATTTGAAATATCGATAAAACTACATATAAAATTTAAATCTCTAGTTAAATTATTATTAGGCGAAATGCTTAGTTAACCATGTTTAGTTCTTTTTCCAATTCTAATTTTCTGGTGTGTAATTGTTTTAACTTTTTTCCATCCTGGTATTTTATACTGTAATGGGTAAGAACGCAAATTACGGTGAACACAATGGCTGTAAGTAAAACCAATTCATAATAACTCAGGTTACTAATATCTAAAGCCGATTTACGTCTGCTTAAAGAATGACGATTAGAATATGTAGGTGCCCATAAAGACACTATTATTCCAAATCCTATAACCTTCCAGATGTTTTTTTGAATGAAGTTAGATTCTCTTATTATGGTTTCTATTTTACCATTAACTGCACTCAGCTCTTTTTCTTTGTAATAATGGGGCATGCTAATTAATCGTTTCTGAAAAGCTTAAATCCAAATTTTAATAAAAAATAATCCAGAATACCAATGGGAACATATATGGTTAGTAACCCTGCAAAGGACCCCCAGTCGCCACCTTGTTGATTTATCATGGCCTTGCTAAAAGCAGAAATGATTAAAGGGATTTTTGGAATTAATGAGATCAGAAGGCTTATGCCTATAAAGATTAATACAACACTTAATAGTTTTTTTAACATGTTCGTTATTATGAAGGTTAAACTACAAATTCTGATAATATATTTTAGCAGATTCTGCTAGTTCTTCCGAGATGTTTGTATCAAAACTAAAAGAGTAAATAACCCATTTATCTTTTGGTTTATAAAACTGAAAAACAAAGCGAATGGGTTGACGGTCGTACTTTGCCATATAGCTCAAGTGTACAAAGCTACTTCCTAAAGATTTACTATTTATTTTTTCATAACCATAATATTCACCAACATAATCAATATTCAAGCCTTCCATTTGGCTTTTTAAATTAGTAATAGCGTCAGCATTTCTCGAAATCCAAGAGTTACTTGAGTATAATTCATCAAGCGCTTTTGAAGCACCTTCTTTTTGAAAGGTGTTAAAAAATACATCTGTCAATTCTTGAGGTGTATTTTGTGCAAATGCAAATGTCATTGATGTTAAGAAAAGTAATGCGCTTAAGTAAGTTTTCATAAATATTGGTTTTTTTGGGTTGTAATTTTTCTCACAATATAAATTGCTTTTTTCGAACTTCAAAACGGAAATCTTAACAAAGTTTAATTCATAAAAAAAACACCCTAAAAGGGTGTTGAGGTTATTCATATTTTTCACTTTTAGCTTTAATCCAGATGTTTAATAACACGTTTAAGCTTTTGCTGAATCTCGATAGCCACGCTGCCAAGATTTTCATTTTTTACAGCCATCATAGACGCGACCGGATCGACTGCTGCCACTTCAATATCGCCGTGGTCATTCTCCATAACCACGACATTACAGGGTAAGAAGAGCCCTATTTTATCTTCATTACTTAATGCCTGATAGGCGTATGGCGGATTGCAGGCGCCCAGTATGCGGTACTTCTTAAAATCGACATCCAGTTTGTTTTTCAAGGTTTGGGTTATATCTATCTCGGTAAGGACGCCAAAACCTTCTGTTTTTAAGGCGGCCGCTACTTGTTCAATAGCTTTATCGAAGTCTTTTTCTTTTAAAACGGTACTAAAATAATAACTCATAAGTCGCTTAATTTATAGATGGTTATTTGCCTCTATAAGATACTTATTTTTTAACATATATCAAGTCCGATGCTTCAACCGTCATGGAAGGGAGAAGTATTGGAATGTTTTTTCCCTTTTCTTTCAGTTCATTATATTTTTCAAATCCTCTTACAATAACATCGGCCATTTCTAATTGTAGAGCGTCTAATTCATCCTTTTCAAATATTTCGGCATCCTTTTTTTCTAAAAGTTTTTGAATAGGCTTTAATTTATAATTGTTTTTATCAACAGGAGTTAATATAACACTTGCTTTTAATCCTCCTAAGGTTGGTATAACATCAATGATGTATGTTTTTCCACCTAACAGTTCTGCTTCAACAAATGATTTGTTTTCTGATCTTGCCCAAAACAGATGCTTGCCTGGTTCGCATTCATACTTCATATACTTCGAACCATTAAACTTCCCTATGACTTTTTTGCCGTCAAAGTAAGTGAAGTTTACTAAGCCTCCCAATCCACTTGATCTGGTGAAATAAACTGCTGCCCGCCCTTCAGAAATAGAATCTGTTTGCGAAAATAAAAGAGTGGTCTGTGCCAATAACAATAATAAAAAGACGCGTTTCTTCATGAGTTGATTTTTTAATTGGTTAATGCCTTTAGGGGCGCATACTTTAGTGTTAAGTTAATAAAAAGATAGGTGTAAAAACGATAAATTTATTAAGATAAGAATTTTTAAAAAGTAGGCGAGAAAGAGTTATGAGTTAAGGCTATTGTTAATAATAAGTATTAAGTTGTTGGTAAAACCATAAATGGTATTTCGTATGCCACATGGTTTATTTAATAAATCAAGCTAAGGCTTTATTTCGTATCTTTAATAGGATCAAGGAAAAAATCCTGAGAAGACGTTATGTTATTTAGAAAAAGCATTAGTCGATTTGTTCTTTTAATTGTCATAATCATGTTTTGGCAATGCAAGGAACAGGAGAATGAGGACATCCGGTTGATGTCTTTTCAAGGCTCCAAGATAGGACGTTTCATAGACATCAGGACGCGTTTTTCTGCCTTAGATAGTCTTGATTATATTAATCTTTTAACTTACAATGGCGACTGGCTTAATACAGACGAATTTTTATTCTCTGTTCACAGGGATTTCGAAGATACCCTGCACATCCGTGAATTAGATTCAGTCATGTATATCAACGGAAATTTAGTCGCAATTTCCATCTCAAAAGACAGTCCGTCAATTCCCTTTTTTGATCAACTGACTTCAGAAGACATTTCCCGACTTCGAACCATTCAATTTAAGGAGCCTATTGCAGATGCCATTAAACCTTATTTAGAAAACATTGGTCGTATAAATCCTGGGCTTGACATCGTTTTTTTTCCTGAAATAGACTCCGTAAATCTATTAAATAGAGATTTGCGCTGGCTTTCACAATATTTTCAACCCAGAGCCTTAGTCTTTCAGAATGAAATAGATTCTGTTTCTGTATCCAGTCTTGCAAATTTCCCTTCCTTAGAAACGCTCTTTGTTGGCTTGCCTGTACATGGAGCAGGTGCTTTTCCTCATCTCCCGCATTTAAAAGAAATCATTCTGTATAATGAAGAAGATAGTACTTTTATTGGTGATGCGTTTTTTGCGCAAAATCCTAATATAGAATCTTTAACCATACTTAATGAAAGTGAAGCACATGTAGACTGGACTGCTTTGAATACCTTGAAAAAGCTTCAAAATCTTTATATCGAGTCAGATAGTATAATTCTAAACGATTTATATGTACATCATCCTGATTTGAAAGCTCTGCACTTAGGATTCAATGAGAATAAAGTAGCTTCCATTTCAGATGTTTTTAAGAAAAATAAACTTAAAAGGCTTTCTCTTTATTCAATTGGAGACTCCCTTATGGGGTTAAATTCTAAAGTGGTACCGGATGCTTTTCCTGAACTGGAATCTCTTGAGTTTAAAAATAATGACAGCCTGCTGGATTACAGTGATATTAAAAACTTTAAAAAATTAAAGTATCTCACGGTCTTTGGTAAAGTAGGATTAGATTCAACGCTTTATCATTTAAAGCAGCTTCGTTACCTTTCGCTTTCTGAGGAATTTTTAAAGGATTCTATCAATGTGTTGAAATTACAGAAGGCATTGCCCAATACGGTTATTGCTCCAAATTCAGGCGCTTGTCTGGGGTCAGGCTGGTTGTTGCTCATCATGCCTTTGGCGGGTCTCTGGTTTTATTTTTTAAAGTCCAAAAAGGCTAGGGGTAATGATTGAAAAGTCTAATAATGTCTTATTAAAACCGCTTGCCCTTACCGGAACCTTATGGCTTTTTTCGTTGCTTATCAATTTTGAATTTCCTTTAAAAGCAGTTGCCTTATTGGCTTTAATTCTGGCAGGTTACTGGATGAGTGCAATACATAGAGATATACCAGAGTCTGTTTTTACTCCTGACTTATGGCGTTTTAAGAAATCGCGGAACTGGATTGTTATAGCCTTTGTTTTTTCTTTGGCTCTTTCGGTTTATTCACGAATAGAGGATGGCTTGCCGGCCATACCATCTAAAATAGGCGTATTTGTAATCGTTGCTGTTTTTATAGGTTTTGTAGAAGAAGTTGTCTTTAGAGGATTTGTGCAGGGAGCTGCGCAACGATGGAGTACAACAGGAGCTGTTGTATTGGCTTCCGTGTCGCATGCCGGTTATAAAGGACTGTTGTTTGTATTCCCTTCGCAACTTCTTAATAATAGCGCTTTAGAGTTATTTGGATATACTTTTCTGGCAGGACTGATTTTGGGTTATTCCCGCAAAGCAACAGGATCGTTATGGCCTGCTATTTTAGCACATTGTTTTTTTGACTTTTGGTTATACATGGAACAATCTTCTGCTCCCTGGTGGGTATGGTAAATTCGTTGGCATAATTTTATCGAACTGTCTAGGTTATGTATGCCATGATAATTTGAATTCTGGTTCAATTCAAAAACGAAGTTACGCACAGTTTTTCAGAGTTATTAACAAAAGGAGTTACCCTTTTATTTAATATTTACCAGCTTAAAACTATGCCACACCCAAAGCAAACGATCCTGCAGGGTAGAGAAGTTATGCAACTCGTTAGGTAGGCCACGTTCAGACAGGTACATACTAGCTGTGTTGCCTTTGCCTTTTTCGTCGGTCCAGAAGAATACAATATGAACAGAGCGCATAAGTAGTTCAGTAGTTTCAGGCAGCATGGCACTCGTATTCTTGTTTTCAATAGCCAGCATTCGGGCATAGCTTATACCCTTTGGTAAAGATACCGGCGTTAGAGTGATGCCGGTTAAGGTGTCGTGTTGTTTGTCTAAAATGGTTTTTATAAATGTTGTGTTGCAGTAGTTATCGAAGGCTTCAATAGTTGCGCATTTTTTTAAGGATAAACTCGTAATACCACCAGCTTCAGAATAGGTGTTTGAAATTAAAGGGTTTCTGAATGCAAATGCCGTATTTGGGCTATCCTGACCCAGTATTTCCCAGGAAGGTAAAGGTCTAAAAAGGTAGTTGTGTGTTTTGTCGGCATACCAGGGTATGGTATCGTTGTATATATTTTCACGGAAGTCATAATTACCAGTCATAGGAACAATGCAATACCGGTCTTGAATATGGCCGGTGTAGGCCTGTAGTCTGGCCTTTCCTTCGGCGTTATCCAATAGTTTTAAAGATCCTAATAGTCCCTGAGTGTTTTGTTCAGGCTTTAGCGAGACGTAGTAGTCATTACCAGGTTGCAGGATAAGATTTAATTCGATGTATGCATTCTTAATTTTTGTGTGCAGTTTTGTCGTGTCTGTTAGTTTGGTATGAACCCGATACACGTGATTCATTTTAGCTTTTACACAAAATCCGGCATCATCATTAAGTATTACGGCTAACCAGTTATCGGGGAAATCATCATCCTGTTCTCTCAAAAAATAAATATGCGCAAAAGTGTCGGGGTTCAGGTTTGCAGGACCTGGTGTATAGACCAAAGGTTTTTCCTGTGCTATTAGTATTGGTATAGCAAAAAGGTAAAAGAATATGAGGGTTATATGCGTTGAATTCGGCTTCATATTCGTTGGAAGGCACACTTGAATGCACTACTTTAAATTACGCATTTTTTTGTCAATAAGCTAAAAGGGGGAGGTAATTTGTAATAATAAACCAAGGGATATTGAGCCATCCTTCATTTAAAAATAGTGTTACCATGTCATTTTGTTTAGGCTTTTCTTAAAGTTAAATACCCGGCAATACCACACAAAAGTGAAGCTGCAAAAATGCCTATTTTGGCTTGCAGAATATAGGCTGGATCGGCAAATGCCAGATCTGTTATAAATAAAGACATGGTAAAACCAATACCTGCCAGTAAAGCTGTTCCATAAATTTGCCTCCAGTTAACACCTTCGGGAAGTGTTGCTAATTTCAGTTTTATTAAGATTTTAGAAAAACCGACCACTCCAATAAATTTCCCAAACGCCAGGCCAAATATGACACCCAGGCTAACATGACTACCCAAATTATCGAAAAAACTTCCGGAAAACGTTATACCAGCATTGGCAAGCGCAAATATGGGCATAACCACATAACTAACCAATGGGTGCATACCGTGTTCAAGACGTTGAAGCGGAGTCATAGCTCCTTTCGAGTAACGACTTATTTTTTCTAAAATATGAAGCTGGTCTGACGTAATAAGAGAAACATTGTTAGGCGCACTTCTTTCAAACTCATTAGTAAGTTCATTCATTTTTTTTACAAATAAAGTGTCTCCAATTTTAACATTTCCAGGAATTGTAAGAGCTGCAATTACACCAGCAATGGTAGCATGAATTCCAGAGAGCAAAAAAGCCATCCATAAGCCACCAATGCCAACAACTCCATAAAATACAGTGCTTCTAACCCCTAAAATATTAGCTAATAAAAGCACAGCAAAAAAACCGGCCCCTATCAATAGGCTAATTGTGGAAATATCGGAAGTGTAGAAAAAGGCTATAACCAATACTGCTCCCAAATCGTCAACAATAGCCAAAGCCGTTAAGAATATCTTAAGTGATATGGGTACTCTATCTCCTAACAAGTAGAGGATACCTAATGCAAAAGCAATATCTGTTGCCATTGGAATCCCCCATCCATTGGAAGCTTCGCCTGATGAATTCCATAACCAGTATAGTAATGCAGGAACCACCATACCGCCTAAGGCTGAAAAAATAGGTAGCATTGCATTTTTAGGTTTCGAAAGTTCGCCAGCCATAATCTCTCTCTTTAGTTCTAAACCCACTACAAAAAAGAATATCGACATCAACCCGTCATTAATCCAGTGATGCAAAGATTTAGAGACTTTAAAATCACTAAAACCAATAGTAAATGTATGCTCCCAAAAATGATGGTAGGCATCTTTAAGAGGCGAATTTGCAAGTATTAATGCCAGTATAGCAGATGCAAATAACAGAATGCCACTGGTTGTTGAATTGCTAATAAACCGATTTATTGGAATTAACAAATACTTATCTATGGGATCTAGTCTCATTAAGGCCGTTTTTTATTTTGAATTATTCAATTAAATATGAGTTGGTAAGCATAGTGATTAACAGCTTATAAGGTCGGGTTACATGAATATCCAATAGGATATCTGGTTTATTAACTAAGATAGTGAAATTGCGAGGATTTTCCGAGAAGAAAATTAGAAGTCATGAACTTTATGGGGCGTTACAAATCGTTTTTATTTCATTTTATTCCTGGCAATTGGTATAACTATCCCTATTAATATCGCTAAGAAAAATGATGTTCCCCAATCAACTATTGCTCCATTTTTTTCGATTAACAAATTCCATAACAATGTAACTAGGCTAGCCGCCACAAAGGCAATTAGAAATGCAATCACTACTTTAAAAAACATGCCGTTTGTTTTCATACTTGCCGGGTTTAGTTTAGTGAATGTTTACTTTTATATAGCTTTATCATTAGTTATTTAGTGCTTATCATTTTTTGGGTAAAGGTTCTAAATTTCTTCAATGTTATGCTTCACCCTTACACTCCTTTCAATGGTGCTCTACCTTTGTGATATTAGGTCGAGGCAATCATTCGATTAGCCTGAATGTCAATCTGTAGTACGGAAATTTAATTGCGATACTTACAAGCGATAAAGATTGTGGTTATGCCTTTTACCACGTGTTGTCGTACGCTTTTTTTCTTTTTTTTTGATTCGTCTTAAACGTTCTATGTTTTGCTTAACGGATAGTTATTATCATTTTTATTAAGATAATATCCCAATATTATAAACACTGATATCGCACCAAGAATATCTAAAAACATATCTTTTTGTGCATCCCATATATCTCCCTGTGATCCAAGGAAAGCAGCACCAGAGTTACCTCCTTTTAATACTGCGTAATACATTTCTATTACCTCATATAGAGCACCCCAGAATCCCATAGCAAGAATTCCAAGAATAATAGCAGTCGTTTTATTATTAACCCAACCTTTTCTTAAAAAAAGTTCGGCAATAGGATAGGCAAGAATACCAACTAAAAAATGGCCAACTCTGTCAAAATTATTTCGATCACTTGGAAATAAGAAATCCATATTGAGATTAGCTAATATTTTATTTCCTAAATTGAAGGGAGCTAGTTCAAAAGTGTAATGGCCCCCATATGTATGAAACATGAAGAATAAAGTTATTAAGAAGTATGATAAATTCGAAAACCTAAATTTCTTAAAAGTAAAAACCAAGAGCACTACAGGTACTATAATGGGTAAATTTTCAGCAAACCATACGGCTCTGTCAATTGGGTTTATTGCTAATGCAATAAATTCGATAATGTAGACTAATAATAAAACATATGGGAGATACTGCTTCAGTTTCGTCATATTATAGATGTATTATAGTTTGTTCCGATTTAATTTTCCTTTAAATGTATTTATCCTCCTTTTCTAAAATACACTACAGCCGTTTTGCTTACGTTTGTTGCATGAAAATCCGATAGGATTCTCAGATTGCATAACTAATATAATAAAATTGCGAGGACTTTCCGAGAAGAAAATCCGATTCAACAAAACTTATATAATACAAGGAAAAGTTTTTATTTTATTTGTTCATACTCTCGAATCCCTATCTTATTATCAATTAAATACATATCTGGTCTTCCAATAGCTATACCCATATTTATTCCGCATTTTACAAAATATTCCTGACCTTTTTTAATGTTTATAACTACAGAGTCTTTTGCTTCAGTAACTCCCCAGAAGGTATGTTTACCATAATTTGATGTTCTATATTCAAATTTTTCACCACTACGAACTCTTCCAATTATGGAATCGTTATTAAGTTTAATTTTATATCCGATTAATGAACCATTAAATTTCTTTGGTCTATAAAAATAGACAACCGAATAGTTTACACTGTCAGGTAATCTGGATTTATTTCTCCTTTCATCTTCATTAATTAAATCTATTAGTTTTTCGGTTTGTATATTTCTGTACATTTTGGCTTTTATGCGATAACATGTGCTTTCAAAACCTGGTTTTTTAATCTCAACTAATTGTACCAAATTAGCTCCGGATTTTTTGGCTGTTAGCTTGGCATTTTCAATAACCGTTTCGTATCCACAATCTGTAGTAAACCCAGAATCTCCAATTTTTAAATCACCAACAAATAGTGAGTTTTCTGGAATATCATCCTCACGGCCTAAAAGAAAAACCTGTTCGGTATCTTCTAATTGGGGGAATTTAGTATCGGTTAAGCTACTTCTAATTTTAGGAGAGCATGAATGTAGAAAAAGTGCAATTAATAAAATAATTGGAGTTTTATTCATTTTTAAGTTTTTAATGGTTTTTATAACCGTAGGTTATCGGTTTGGTTTAATTAGTTTTTTTGTTAACAATTAACACACTCAAGCAATAAGCTTTATATGGTGTTGGATTTTTGTTTTATAAATTTATATTTCTTTTCGGCGTTATTGTATCAGGGATATTAAAATTTCTTAATACTTCTCTTAATAATTTATTTACCAAAGTACCTCCAGAGTAAAAGCAAAATTACACTTATGATTAAGTGAAATATTGGAAGAATTGAAATAATTAGATTTTTCTTTTTTCTATTTGTCCAGCTATATAGAAAAGTCAATGGGTAAAGAGTTGAAAAAATTAAGAAAGAATATGGTAAAAGAATTTCTGAAAATGACGCATTTCCAGATCTGTGTCCAGCGAGCGACATTAGATTTACTAAAAGTAAAATAGGATAAATTCCAAGTGGAATAATTGATAAAACAATTAAAATTGTGTGCGGTAAATTGGATTTATTCAAAAATTGAAATTTCATTCTTAATTTAATTTATTTCGATTACTTTTTTCAATCATTTTAAAGCTTAACTAAGAAACAGAAGGTTGATTTTTAAAGGCTTCGACAAATGAAACGGTTTGTGTATGGCTTGTTGCGGGGAATCCGAGAGGATTTTCCGCCGTAGCCGAAAGATATCAAACTACAAGGAATTTTCGGAAGAAAATTCAGCTGCAATGAGCTATACATGGTGTTCGGCACTGGCTTTTATTTTTTCTAGTATCTTTTTTCCTTTTTTATTCAAATTCAATATAGCGGCTCCAGAATTATGGCTCCAAGGATGCTGTATTAAATTCCACTGTATTTCTTTTTTTTTGAATCTCAAGATTAGCATATCAGAGCTAAATAATTTTCCTTGAGATGAAGCAACTATGAAATTCTGATTATCATTTTCAATTCGCCAATTATTTTCCGTCAAAATAGTTCGAGCATTTTCCTTAAAATCCTCTAGTTTTTGAGCAAGTTCAAATGATTTGAAATTCAGTCTTTTTAACTGCAATAGGTATGTCGAAATTCCAATTAGTAAGGTTGAAACTGATACAATTAGAAAATCTGTTGCTTTAAATGAATTCATATCTTTTAGATAGAAAAATCCGCTTATTAGTCCATTAGCTATCAATGCTATCGGAATTCCAAAGAAAGTAAGCCATTCCAATGAACCAATTTTGAAGTGTATTTTGTTTGGCTTAATATTTTCTTTCATTGTTTTTTTAGCTTGTGCCTAACTTGTTTATATGCGTTATTATTTGTTTGATAATATCCTAACGGGGTAGGATAACAACATATTTCAGATTTTAAATATAACGCTTATTCTTACATTTTTAAACGGAAGTTACGCACAGTTATAACGACTTATTAACAGTTGTGTATAGTGTGTATCCCTGTTTAACAGCAGTCTTATACCACCCATGTTCAGCTAAAGTCGATTTTAAAAAAATAACCCTGAGCGAGAGCTGAACAAACCTCGAACAAAACTGCAACAAAACCCCTGTTTTTTTGGCTTCAGTCTCAAATCGTCCCAAACCGTCTCAAATGGTCTCATGCTGTGTCAATGTGTGTCAAATGGTGTCATAGATTTGTAATTCAGTGTGTTGTGTGCTAGTTTCGAACTGTTTAACCCCTAAAAATCATATATCATGGGAAAATTTAGTAAAGGCATCCTTGGAGGGTTCTCCGGAAAAGTAGGTAACGTGGTGGGTGCACGTTGGCGCGGACAAGATATTATGCGCAGTTTACCGCAACGCGGTAATTATGTGCCAACAACGGCACAGCTCGATCAGCGTGTGCGGTTTAAAACGGCTATAGGTTTTGTAACGCCTATAAAAAATATCTTGTCGTCGTATTATGGAAAACAGCAGGGAGACAAAAGTGCTTTTAATCTGGCTACGGGTTATGTGTTAAAAGAAGCTTTGTTACCCGATGGGTTGGGCGACTATACCATAGATTACCCGAAGGTACTTATTGCCAAAGGTGATTTACGCGGACTGGCGAATGGGGCCGTGGTAGCTGCTGCCAGTCAGGAACTCACCATCACCTGGGATGATAACAGTGGGCAGGGTAATGCCGCCACTACCGACGAGCTGGTGGTGGTCGTGTATTGCGAGGCGCTCGATTTGTTTGAAACAGCTAACCCGGCAGGAACCAGAGACCTTACCACGGTACAAATGCCACTGCCAGCATACTGGGCAGGCCAGCAGGTTCAGGTATGGGCGACTTTCGTAACAGCCGATAAGCAACTGGCTGCGACGAGTACGTTTTTAGGTGCGGTTACGGTATCGTAAGGTGTAAGGCGTATGTCGTGAGACGTGAGTTTTAAATAGTGAGGGGTGTTGTGCTTCTCACTTTTTTTGTGATATGCCTGTTCAAAAGAGATGAACTTTGTCACCCTGAACTTGATTCAGGGTCTGGCCACAAGAGGTAGAGATGCTGAAATCAAAGATTCAGCGAAGCTAAATAAATTCAGTATGACAGTTGTAGTGGTGTCACCCTGAACTTGATTCAGGGTCTAGCTGCAAAGGGGGTATAGATGCTGAATCAAGTTCAGCATGACAGGGAGATTTTGTCATTCCGAACTTGTTTCGGAATCTCCATCTTCAGTGCCCAAGGGTACCCATAAATCTTCCCAATTCGGATTGTTTTGTTCTATTAAGTTAATCTTCCATTGTCGATGCCAATTCTTCAATTGCTTTTCTCGTTTTATAGCATCATTTATAAATTGAAACTCCTCGAAATAAACCAGTCGTTTTAGTTTATATTTCTTAGTAAATGCTGAACCTTTTCCTAAAACATGTCGTTCCATTCTATCATCGATACCACCGGTTACACCTATATAAAGTGTACCTCGAGGTTTGTTGGTTATGATATAAACCCAGTAGTTGTGATATGTACGTTTCATAGTTAATTAGTTTAATTTTGCGTGAGATATGAGATGCTGAAATCGAAGATTCAGCGAAGCTAAATAAGTTCAGCATGACAATAGGGAGTTTGTCATTCCGAACTGGTTTCGGAATCTATTAGATAAAGCACTATGTGTTTGCTAACTAATGCGGTTATTTTGCTTGGTTCGGGGGCTGGGTTCTGTAGATGCTGAAACAAGTTCAGCATGACAGGATAAATATGATAAACAAATATTGTCATTCCGAATTGGTTTCGGAATCTCCATCTTTAGTTTCCACAGCTACCTACAAATCTTCCCAACGCATATTATGCTGCATCAAATTCAGGGTAAAATACTTCGGGTAGTAGCGCGTGCCTCCCATAGTGGTGTAGGGCAGTTGTTTTTGTTTGCACCAGCGGTACAGGGTGCTTCGACTAATTTTAAAGAAACGTTGTACTTCGTCGGCGGTCATCCAGTGCTCATCTTTAAAGGCACTACTTTTAGGGTGTTCAGGTTTCATAATAGAGGGGTTTGGGTGCTGTTATGTTGACGATTAGTTCATGGATACATGGATTAATAAATTGTAAATCACATAGTTAATAAAAATCTTACAGATAAAAAATACTTACTTCTACGTATTTTTTCATCTCATGTTTTAAGGATATAAAAAAAACACCCGAACCAAAAGGCCGGGTGTTTCGTAATTATTTGTGTGGTAAAGTGATTATTGCCTGGTGTCCGATTTTAAAATGGCATCAATAGCCTTGTTAATATCTAACGATGCAGCTGCCTGACGTGGCGGAAACTCTTTAAATGTTGCCAGATGCTCGCTTAATAAACCTATGGCAGGTTGCATAACCCAAGATTTCTCCATAATTAAATGGAAACCAGTAATATCGTCGTATTTTTCAAATGGATCTTTTCTTAAGTTAAACAACTGCGGCATGGTGTGACTAACCATATCGTCAAAATAACGCTCTTTGGTAGCAAAGTGCATTTTCCAAGGGCCTACACGCATTGCTGTTAAACCTGATTCGTAGTAATAAAAGAAATAGTTTCTGGAAGATTCATCTGTTTTACCAGTCCAGTAGTCTAAATTCTGGAAGCCGTCTACATAAACTTTATAAGTCATATCGCCGGCTTTATAGCCTTTCTTTAAGTCGTCTTTAATGTTTTCTTTTCCAACGGCAGCCATAAGGGTTGGTAACACATCTTCGTGAGCTGAGATACCATTTCTAACTAAACCAGCAGGAATGTTTTTAGGCCAGCGTACCATAAAAGGCGAACGTACACCGCCTTCGTAAGTGGTCATTTTTTCGCCTCTAAACATCGTTACACCAGCGTGTGGGAAGGTACTTTGTTCCGGGCCGTTATCGGTGGTGTAAATTACAATGGTATTTTCATCGATACCTAAATCTTCCATATAATCTAACAGTTGCCCTACATGCCCATCATGCTCCATTAAACCAGAACCAAATAAGTCCATATCGGTACTAATAGGTGTAGCCAGATTTCTTGATGCTTCTTTTAAGTGGGTGTACACGTGCATACGGCTGGTGGCGTGCCAGATAAAAAACGGCTTTTTAGCATCTTTAGCACGTTTCATGAAGTCTTTGGTTTTAGCTACCAATTCTTCATCGAAGGTTTCCATTCGCTTAGACGTTAGTTTACCAATATCGGTAACTTTTTGTTTTCCTATAACGCCAAAACGCGGATCTTCGGTGCTGTCATATTTGTCTGTTGCGTAAGACTCAATAATACCACGAGGCCCATATTTTTCGTAGAAGGCTTCGCTTTTTGGGTAATCTTCCTGTTCTTCTTCTTCCGATACGTTTAAGTGATACAGGTTACCAAAGAACTCATCGAACCCGTGAACCGTAGGTAAATGCTCATTACGGTCTCCTAAGTGGTTTTTACCATACTGAGCCGTCATGTAGCCCATAGGTTTCAATAATTCCGCCAGGGTAGGGTCTTCTTTTTTAAGTCCCAGAGGATTACCTGGTTGCCCTACAGTGGTTAATCCGGTACGTACTGGTTTTTGTCCGGTAATAAAGGCGGCACGCCCGGCGGTACAACTGGGTTGTGAGTAGTGGTCGGTAAATATGGCACCTTCTTTAGCGATGCGGTCGATATTTGGCGTTGGATATTGCATACCTAAACTATAGCACCCTAAGGAGTTAGGCGCCACGTCATCCACCATAATAACTAAAATATTGGGTTTGTCTTGAGCGAGTGCCAAGAAAGGGAATACGAATGCTGAAACAATATTCGTTTAAATAGTGGTTTGGTTTTAATCATAATTATAGAAATTAAAGTTTAATATTTAAGTGTTACTCTATACTTGTAAGATAATGCTTTGAAAATACGTAAAAGAATATTTATCGACAAAGTAAATTAGGCGTCTATTTTGTTAAAATTCAGGATACTTTGTAACCGATTGTATGACCTGATTAGCTTAAAAATGTAGGGTTTCTTTTAATTATTATGTTTTGCAGGGAGTGAAAACTGATATTAAATTGGTGCCATTAGCAAACAAAAAGGTCCGGATTATATCCAGACCTTTTTAACTTGTTTATGTGTGTTGTGTTACTGATGGCCTTTTTTAACTACAGCATCCATAACATTCGACATATCAAAACTTTTACCACCTTGTACCGGAGGATAGTCGAGTAAGGTTTTAATATGCTTGTTCATTTGTTCTCCCATTGGAGCCATAAGCCAGGATACTTTTTGCATTAAGTGACCGTAAGCGTCTTCAGATTTATAGCTTTCAAATGGATCCATTCGAAGATTAAAGATAATTGGCGCTGTTCTTGGTTCTATATTACTATAATACGTTTCTTTCCAGTTAAAATGGAATTTCCAAGGCCCCATACGAACCGCATTTAATTTGCTTTCGTAATAGTAGTAGAACATATCTCTCTCAGATTCCTGAGTTTCGTTTTTCCAGTATGGTAAGTTGTTAACCCCGTCTATATATTGTTTTTTCTCTTTCATCATTTTGTCTGCAACGTTATCAACACCCGCAGCAGCTGCTAAAGAAGTAAACATGTCCATATGTGCCTGAATACCATTTTTAACCTGGTTAGGTTCGATAACGCCAGGCCATTTTACCATACTTACAACACGAACACCACCTTCGGTAGTTCCCATCTTTTCACCACGGAATGGTGTAGTACCACCATGAGGCCATGAATTGTGTTCTGGTCCATTATCGGTAGAATACCAGATAATCGTGTTTTTATCTAAGCCTTGATCTTTTAACCATTTTAATACGGTTCCTATATCGTAATCGTGCTGTAACATACCACTGCCGTAATAATCGGCTTCTGAAGTGAAGTTTTCTGCCGCATAGCGCCATTTATCATTTAAACGGGTGTATAAGTGCATTCTTGACGTATTTAACCAAACAAAGAAGGGTTTCTTATCGTCCTTGGCTTTTTTCATGAACTTTTCTGCCATAGGGATAACTTCAGAACCGTCAAAATCTTTCATGCGTTCCTGTGTTAACGGACCTGTGTCTTCAATACGTTGTTTCCCTACTTTGCCAAAACGCGGATCATCTGTACTGTCTTCTGAATTGGTTGCCCAGGAGTGGATCACACCGCGCGTACCAAATTTCTTTTCGTACGCTTCTAAATCACCAGAATAAAGCTTTGCAAAATTCTGATAGTCACGTTGTTCTGATTCTTCCTGAGTATTTAAATGATAAAGATTGCCGTAGAATTCATCGAAACCATGAGCGGTTGGAAGGTGCTCGTTACGGTCGCCCAGGTGGTTTTTACCAAAGTGTCCGGTGGCGTAGCCTTCTTCTTTTAATACTTCGGCTAAACAAGGTGATGCGGCCTGAAGTCCTAAAGCATCTCCGGGTTGTCCTACGGTAGTCATACCACTTCTTATAGGGTATTGCCCGGTAATAAACGAAGCTCTACCAGCAGTACAGCTGGGTTGTGCGTAATGATCGGTAAATCGGATACCGTCGTAGCCAATCTGGTCAATGTTAGGTGTGGTGTAACCCATGGTACCCATACCATAAGCACTTACATTTTGCCAGCCAATGTCGTCACCCCAAATAACTAAAATATTGGGTTTGTCCTGAGCGAATGCGCCCATAGTCACACTTAAAATTAGTGTAGTAGCAATAGTTTTTAAATTCATAATTTAAAACAAGTTAAAGGTTAATAAATAAATTAAAAAGTGACTAACTTATATTTAAAACCAGAGTGTAGGTTTGTTTTGTTGGTTTTTCCTAAAGATACAAATAATTGTGTAAATAATTGTAAGCTAATGTTTTGTTTGTGTTATGATAATATAAAGTTGAAAAGTCTCCGGTACTTGTTAGTTTAAAATATGCGAATAAAAAAAGCCCGAGCATTGCCCGGGCTTTTTTATGATTTATATAAAAGGGTTATTGCTTACCTGCCTGTAAACCTTTCATTAACTCAGAAAAGTCTAGTGTAGCTGCTTTTTGTACAGGCGGATATTCCTGAAGTGATTTAATATGTTCTCCAAGAATTTCCTGAACAGGTTCATTTAAGAATTGTTTCTTTTGTACGATATCGGAACGATCTGTCAGGTTATCAAAACTTTCGTAAGGGTCGAAATGGATGTTGTACATAATAGGAAACTTTTGTTTTTCATAAGGCGCGTAATAGTTTTCGCTGGTTTCAAAATGTAATTTCCATTGGTTAATTCTAATCGCTCTTATTGTAGATTCGTGATAATAAATGAAATTATTACGTTCACTTTTGTCGCTTTTGCCTAACCAATAATCTAGGTTGTTAACCCCGTCGATATATTGTTTTTTCTCTTTCATCATTTTATCAGCAACATCTGGCACACCTGCTGCGGCTGCTACGGTTGAGAAGATGTCCATGTGCGATTGAATACCTTTTAGTACTTGTCCTTTAGGGATATGATCCTTCCACATCACCATCATAGGTACACGAACACCACCTTCGTAGGTGGTCATTTTTTCACCTCTAAACGGTGTGGTACCACCATGTAAGCGTGCGCTATGTTCCGGACCGTTATCGGTAGAATAGATAACTATAGTGTTCTCTAAAGCACCCATTTTTTCAAGTTTATCTAACATGTCGCCTATCATCATATCATGCTCCATCATACCGCTGCCATAAAAGTCGTGCTCGGTAGTATGCTCAAGTGCTAAATAGCGACTCTCAGGTTTTAAATGTGTATACATGTGCATTCTACTTGGGTTAAACCAAACAAAATACGGTTTGTCATCTTTTTGAGCACGTTTAATGAAATCTAAAGAAGCTTCTAGAAACTCTTCGTCTACAGTTTCCATGCGTTCTCTTGAAAGTTGCCCTGTATCTTCAATACGTTGTTTACCAACTTTACCAAAACGCGGATCTTCAGTCGTATCATCTTTATCTGTAGCCCAGGTATGTAAAACACCGCGGGTACCATATTTTTTAAAGAATTCAGGATCCTGAGGGTAGTCTTTTTGTTGGTATTCTTCCTGAGTGTTTAAGTGATATAAATTTCCGAAGAACTCATCAAAACCATGAACGGTTGGTAAATGCGAATTAAGATCACCTAAATGGTTTTTACCAAATTGCCCTGTGGCGTAACCTTGCTCTTTAAGAACTTCGGCAAGGGTTGGAGATTCCTTTTTTAATCCTAACGGACCACCAGGTCTACCAACGGTGGTCATACCACTTCTAATAGGGTATTGTCCGGTAATTAATGCGGCACGCCCGGCTGTACAGCTTGGTTGCGCGTAGTGTTCTGTAAACATGGCACCTTCTTTAGCAATGCGGTCTATATTAGGTGTTGTATAACCCATAACGCCATTGCCATAGGCGCTTACGTTACTCCAACCCACATCATCCGGAAAGATGATTAAAATGTTGGGCTTGTCTTGTGCCAGTGTAGCCAGTGGTAATACAAATACCGCAAATAGTATTCGTTTAATTAAGTGTTTAGTTTTAATCATAATATTGAAATTAGAGTTTAAAAATCAATTGTTAATCGTAATTTGTAGACTAATTCTTAAAAATACAAATAAAAATAAATCCAGACAACAGCATATTGATTGTTAAATTGTTAAAGTTTAACAGGGATATTAAGGATAACAGAAATCTTTGAAAGACTTAAAAGGATGGAATAAAAAACGCCTGAGAAAAATACCCAGGCGTTCTTTGTTCATTTTGTTTTTACGTATTATAATTAATAATGTTTTTACAATGTTCTAGTTTTTACTAGTCGGTGTTAATTTTCTTAACTCTTCATCAATATCGAACTCCATACTTTTCATTCGCGGCGGATATTCTTTTAGAGATTCCATAAATACACTTATTTTTCCAAATGCAGGGGCATATGTCCAAGCTCTGTCTTCCAACCACTCGTTATAGCCTCTGGATTCAATAAAGCGCTCAAACGGATCTAATTTAAGGTTAACAACAATAGGAGTTACCATATCTTGTTGCACACCATTAAACCATTTGTCTTGTTTTTTGAATAAAAACTTATAATCCCCATAACGAACACCATGTAAAGTGGTTTCTGTAAAATAGAAGAATTCTTTACGTTTGGAAGGTCCTTTTTTGGTGATAAGATCGGTTTGATCGTAGCCATCCAAATGGATTTTTTCGTAGCTTCTTTTTCCTGCTTTATAGCTGTCAAGCATTTTTTCTTTAAGGTCAGGCTCTCCTAACTGAGACATAATAGTGGGTAACCAGTCTTCCATAGTCATAAATTCTCCGGTAGTTGTTCCTTCAGGAATTACGCCAGGCCATTTTACCATCATAGGAACTTTAAAGCCACCTTCATAGCCACCTACGCCTTTTTCACCACGAAACGGATGGTTACCACCATCAGGCCATACAAAAGAGTAAGCACCGTTATCAGTAGAGAACATAACAATGGTATTGTCGTCAACATCTAATTCTTCAAGTAAACTTAAAAGCTCGCCAACAATATCGTCCATTTCCTTAACACCATCGGCATACAAACCATAGCCAGTAACGCCATCGTATTTTTCAGAAAGGTGCGTATGCATGTGCATACGGGTTAAGTTATGCCAAACAAAAAACGGCTTATCGTCTTTTACGGCATCGGTTATAAAACGTTTAGATTCTTTTAAAATCTCCCAGTCCAATGTTTTTTGACGTTCAGCACCAAAGCCACCTTTATCTTCTATTTTCTGACTACCATCTGCTTGTGCCCAGGAATGAATAACTCCACGTTGCGCAAATTGTTTTGCTACTTCAGGGTCTTTAGGAAAATCGTAAAGCTCTGTATATTCACCAGCATTTAAGTGGTATAAAATTCCGAAGAACTCATCAAACCCATGATTGGTAGGTAAATGCTCGTCGCGATCGCCTAAATGGTTTTTACCAAATTGTCCGGTAGCATAGCCCATTGGTTTTAATAGTGTTGCTAATGTTGGGTCTTTTTCACTCATACCTTGAGGAGCGCCAGGTAAACCTACGGTTGCTAACCCTACACGTATAGGGTATTGTCCAGTAATAAATGCGGCACGACCAGCCGTACAGGACGGTTGTGCATAATGGTCCATAAATAACATACCTTCATCGGCAATTTTATCGATGTTAGGTGTAGAGCCTCCCATCATGCCACGGTGGTAGGCACTTAAGTTCCACATACCAACATCGTCACCCCATATAATAAGAATGTTTGGTTTTTTCTTGCTTTGAGCAGAGGCGAATAAAGGAAGCACCAATGCCATGAGAAGTATTCGTTTTAATAAAAGTTTGGTTTTAATCATAAGTATAGAAATTAAAGTTTAAAAATCAAGTGTTAATCGTAATTTGTAGAGTAATTCTTAAAAATACGTATAAAAATGAATCCAGACAATAGCATATTGATTGTTAAATTGTTAAAGTTTATTGGAGCTTGTTAGGTGAGATGTTCAAGCATACATAAGAAAACCCCCGTTTTTATAAATTGTTACAGGCTTCATATTGGTGTTTTTTAAATAAATCCTGTGAAGCCATAAATTAGCTGTACCTTTGTGCCTTAACAAAAGGAGGTGGTCTACAAGAATGCATGTTCATCTCAACAACCCGAAAAGGGTTTACTAAATTATTTTTATGTCATTTACCACCTTAGGCTTATCTGATGCCTTGCTAAAAGCGATTAGCGAAAAAGGATACACAACCCCAAGCCCGATTCAACAAAAAGCCATTCCACCAATATTAGAAGGGCATGATGTGTTGGCTTCGGCACAAACCGGAACCGGTAAAACCGCCGGATTTACGTTACCGTTATTACATACCTTATCGGAAAACCCAAAACAAAAGTTTCGTCCTATTCGTGCCTTAATACTCACACCAACTCGTGAGTTGGCTGCGCAGGTTTACGAGAACGTTAAAGAATACAGTACTTATTTGAATTTGCGCAGTGCCGTTATTTTTGGTGGCGTGAATCAAAAACCACAGGCCGCAACCATCCGTCAGGGTATTGATGTATTGGTGGCTACACCAGGACGTTTGTTAGATTTGCAGCGTCAGGGCTTAGCGTCTTTAAAACGCGTGGAAATTTTTGTGCTTGATGAAGCCGACCGTATGTTGGATATGGGGTTTTTACGCGATATAGAACGCGTCATTAGTATCATGCCTGAAAAGCGCCAGAACTTAATGTTTTCGGCAACCTTTTCACCAGAAATAAAAAAGCTGGCACATGGAATTTTAAGACATCCTGTGCAGGTAGAAGCTACACCCGAGAACACAACAGTCGATGCCATTAACCAAAAGGTATATCGTGTAGCAAAAGGCTTAAAAACCGGATTGCTTACCAAACTGATTGCCGACGGGAACTGGAAACAGGTACTGGTATTTACGCGCACCAAACATGGCGCCAATAAGCTAAGTGAAAAACTAGGGAAAGCAGGTATTACTTCTGCTGCTATTCACGGAAATAAAAGTCAGGGGGCAAGAACTAAAGCCCTGGCTGGATTTAAAAACGGAAGCGTACGCGTACTGGTAGCAACCGATATCGCGGCTCGCGGACTGGATATTCCTTTATTACCTCATGTTATTAATTTTGAGTTGCCTAATGTGTCTGAAGATTATGTGCATCGTATTGGTCGTACCGGTAGAGCGGGAGCCAGCGGTGAAGCTTTATCTTTAGTAAGTGCCGATGAAACCACCTATTTACGTGATATTGAAAAACTGGTAGGGATAAAGTTGCCTGTTGAAATTATGGAAGGTTTTGAACCAGATCCGAATGCCTCAACCAAACCCGAGAAACGTCAGCAAGGGCAACGTGGCAACCGTCAGCCTAAAACAGAAGCAAAGGCCAATGCCGGTAATACCGATAAAAGTCAGGCGCGTGGCAGACGTACGCGGAACAGAAGAAGAAATTAAGAAACCATGGAAGCACAACCCAATAATCCGATGCATGGCGTTAAGTTGGAGCAAATTATTAATGATTTAGTAGCGCATTATGGATGGGAGTATATGGGGCATACTATAAACATTAATTGTTTTAAAAGTAACCCAACGGTTAAATCCAGTTTGAAATTTTTAAGACGTACGCCCTGGGCAAGAGCTAAGGTTGAAGCGATGTATTTGAATATGCTGAAACAAAAAAAGCGATAAAAAATAAAACCCCATACTATTTAGCATGGGGTTTTTATTTACTTTGAGTTAAAGTTTAGTCTACCTGAACCTGACCAATCTGGTCAATTTCTTCTGCAGTTATATTTTTAGGGTCTGGACCGTAGGTGTTAGAACCTTTTTCGCCTTCAGTAATTAATAAAAATAATAACCAGAAAGTTCCAATAAAAGGAATAAAAGCTACTAGATAATACCATCCGCTTTTACCAATGTCGTGTAAACGTCTAACACTTACAGCAAGGCTAGGTATAATCATCGCTAAAATGTAAATGAAATAAAGCGACAGAAATCCGAAAGCATCAGAAGTTAGAGTAATAGCAACCGATATAGCGATGAGACCAAACAGAATAAGAGAATTAATCAGTGTAAACATCCAATACTCTTTACGGCGCGCACGACCATCAAAATTTGCGTAATTATCTTTTACGACTTTTAAATACCAATTCATAAAATTTGGGGTTAGTTAATAATACGTTTTGAAAGTAAATATATTCAAATTACCATTTAATATACAACTTATCTGTCGTCATTTGTATTAAAAAACTTTAATTTATGATTGTTGCTCGCGTAATTCAATAATGTCGTTAATATAGTCTTTTATGGTTTCGTGGCATTCCTTTTTAGGGTCCTCGCCATATTTGTTGGTTCCGGTTTCTCCAGCCGATACAGCTAGTATAAAGCTATAAACCGGGATGAGTAAAAACCAGCCAGGTTTACCTACATCGTGCATTCGGCGTACACCAACAGCAATAGTTGGGATAGTGACTGCGATTAAGTAAATAATAGGTAACCACATAAAATAGACGAAGTCTGTAAGTTCAACCAGTATACTTGCTATATAAGCAATACTGTACGTAAAGAGTAGATTAAAAGCGAAGAAAATCCAGTAGGCTTTACGACGGGCTCTGCCATGAAAATTGGCGTAATTGTCTAGAATGACTTTTAGATACCATTTCATAATGTTAGGAGTTGGTTAATACATAGATTTGGATTAACAAGATAATCAATTTATTTTTAACTCTATGTATTAACCTTCTTTTATTGTAGTAAAATACACTGAAAGTCTTACGGTTGCTTGCGTAATTCGAAGATGTCTTTACGGCGGTCTTTCAGGTTTTTTACGCTACCAAACTGGTTAAGTTCTCGCAGCAAATCGATATCCACATCGGCAATAAGAATCATTTCGGTGTTGGGTGTCGCCTCAGCTTTAATGCCATTGGTAGGGAAGGCAAAATCGCAAGGTGTAAACACCATGGACTGTGCGTATTGAATATCCATATTTTCAACGTTAGGAAGGTTCCCCACGCTACCGGCAATGGCAACATAGCACTCGTTTTCTATAGCGCGTGCCTGAGCACAATGGCGAACGCGCGAGTATCCGTTCTGCGTGTCGGTTAAGAAAGGAACAAACAGGATATCCATACCTTCGTCGGCCAGTAATCGGCTCAACTCCGGAAACTCTGAGTCGTAGCAGATTAATATACCTATTTTACCACAGTCGGTGTCGAAGGTTTGCAGCTTGCTGCCACCTACCATACCCCAAACCTTAGCTTCATCAGGGGTAACGTGTAGTTTTTCGTAACGCTCACTTGTACCATCACGTCGACATAAATAGCCCACATTATATAGTTTGTCATTGACCATCTCCGGCATACTTCCGGTGATGATGTTAATGTTATAAGAAATGGCAAGTTTTGAAAAGCGACTCACAATTTCGGCCGTATGCTTTGCCAGTTCCCGAATAGCATCGGGTGTAGACATGTGGTTGTTTTCAGCCATTAGCGGAGCATTAAAAAACTCAGGAAACAAGGCGAAATCGCTGCGATACCCGGAAACGGCATCGACAAAAAATTCCGCCTGATGCATCAGCTCATCCAGATCTTTATACAAACGCATTTGCCATTGTATTAAGCCTAATCGCACAATCTTTTTAATGATGGCGGCCTGCTTGGTTTGCTTTTCATAATAGATGTTATCCCACTCCAGAAGCACTGCATAGTCTTTGGAGTCGGCATCGCCTTCCAGATAATTTTTAATGATTCGCGTTGGGTGAAAGTCGTTTGAGATTTGAAAGTTCAGTACCGGATCGTTAATCTCTTTACTTCTTACTTTTCCAATATATTCTTTCGGACTTAAGGTGTCGGCATATTTTTTATAATTCGGAATACGTCCGCCAAAAGCCAGTCCTCTTAAATTAAGACGTTCACAAAGTTCTTTGCGATAGTCATACAAACGACGGCCTAAACGCAGACCACGAAATTCCGGCTTGATAAATATTTCAATACCATAAATAATATCGCCATTAGGGGTATGGGTATTAAAAGTGTAGTTTCCGGTAATATCCTTATATGTGTGATTGTCGTCAAATTTATCGTAGTCAACAATAATACTTAAAGCACATCCGGCAATCTGGTTATTCACTTTTATAACCACCTGACCTTCGGGAAACATGTCGATAAGTTTCTTAATTTGAAACTCACGCCAGTACGCATCGGGCATGGAGGCGTAGGAAGCAATCATGGCTTCTTTCAATTCGTCGTAATCGTCTAAACTCAGGTAGGCTAATTCAATGTTTTCTATCTCTTCCATAAAATTTTAGGTATGCATTAAATAACTAGATATGCTATGAAATGGTCTTTATTAGTTGATTTTAAACCAATCGAAAATGATAATAAAGGCATTCCTTCTGACTATTTAAAATAAAAATAACAGATGAAATTTAATGAAATTATAGTGAAGAATCAGGACTTTAGCTAAAATTTAATATTAGTCAATAAGATAGGTGAGCTTCATGGTAATCGATGCGGTCTTTTCTTTTGATGCTGTATTGAAAGCACCACCCCAGGAGTAGTCTTCGGTAGAGTTTTGTCCTGTAATCTGGAAGATACCCATTTGGGCTGTAGATAATTCGCCAAGTCTGGCGCCTGAATTTTCCGCAATACTTTTTGCGCGAAGTCGGGCATTCTCTGTAGCCTTAGAAACCATTTCTATTTTTAGGTCTTCGAGCTTGGTATAATAGTAACGCGGAGCTACCGAATACAGCTGAATACCTTTGTTTAAAAGTTCGGTAACTTCTCTGGATAATTTTTCTACTTTCTCAACATCTTTAGAGTTTATTTGCAATGTCTGGCTTAGTGTATAACCTGTAAATTCCTGTCCCATATATTTGCCTTCTGAAGAGTAGTTCTGTTTCATGTTTTTATTGGTTTCCACAGCACTAAAGATAATGGCATCTTCAGTAATGCCTTTGGACTTAAAATAAGAAACAATAGCTTCCTTGTCTTTTTTGAGGTCGGCGTAGGCTTGTTTTAAATCGGCATTAACCTGTGAAAAACGGGCTTCCCATACAATAAGATCTGAAGTGAAATCTGTTTTACCTAATCCGGTGACCGAAATGGTTCCAGCTTTTTTATTCCGATTGATGACAGCATTCCCGAAAATAATGGATGCGATAACGATGGCGATAGCAAAAACAAGGGCACTTAGATGCTTTTTCATGAGAAGGGAATTTATGGTTTATGTGTTTGAATTTAAGTTGACTAACACAATAAACATGCCAACTAATTTAAATAAATAGGAGTATTTGTCCTATTAAATAAAAACCGATAAGATTTTATGTCTTATCGGTTCTTGTTATGTGTATTTTGGTGACATTTTATTGAAGAATGCCGCTTACGAAATCTGGAATAGTGTCTAATTTTTCTGAAGACACATGTTTTATAAATGCGCTTCCAATGATGGCGCCTTTTGCGTAAGTGGTAGCCTGATTGAAGGTTTCGTTGTTGTTAATTCCGAAGCCAACAATTTGTGGATTCTTTAAGTTCATATCGGAAATACGTTTGAAATATGCCGTTTGCTCATCTCCAAAGCCTGACTGACTTCCGGTAACGCTGGCGCTACTTACCATATAGATAAATCCGTTGGAAATAGAATCGATATAACGAATGCGCTCTTCGCTGGTTTGTGGTGTAATTAGGAATACATTAACCAATCCGTACGTGTCGAAAATAGCCTTGTATTCGTCATGATAAACATCCACTGGTAAATCCGGAATAATTAATCCATCGATACCTATGGCCTGACATTGTTTACAAAAGGCTTCTACACCATATTGTAACATGGGATTGAAATAGCCCATAATTATTAATGGAATATTCACCGTTTTACGAATATCTTTCAACTGATTGAATAAAATTTCGGTAGTCATACCATTTTTAAGCGCTTGAGTAGAACTCGCCTGAATGGTAGGGCCATCGGCTAAGGGGTCGCTAAATGGTAATCCGATTTCAATTAAATCGACACCGCTTTTTTCTAAGTCTTCAATAATACTTACGGTATCGTTTAAACTCGGATAACCGGCTGTAAAATATATAGATAGTAACTTTTTATCTTCCTGTAGTTTTTGCTGTAATCTGTTCATAAATTAATTTGTTTTATCATTCCCTCGAAGGAGGGAATCCTTTAAACATACTCTGAAAGGTCTTTCCAATCGGGATTTAATCCATTAATTAGATTTATCTTCCATTGGCGATTCCATTTCTTTATTTGTTTTTCACGTTTAATGGCATTATTAACATATTTAGTTGTTTCAAAATAAACCAGTTTGTGAACATTGTATCTTCCTGTGAATGTTTTTTGACTATTGTTTCTATGTTGTTTTAGTCTAATATTTAATTGTTTTGTACGGCCCACATAAAGAACAGTATGATTTTTATTTGTTAATATGTACACGTAATAAACATCCATAAATATTAAATAGATTTCCGCCTACGCGGAAATAAAAAAACTAAATCTCAAAATAATCGATGTAGTTCTGTAAATCTTTATCACCACGCCCTGATAGACTCACCACAACAATGTCGTCTGGTTTAAAGGGTTTTTGTTCAAAGATGGCTAAGGCATGAGAGCTTTCTATAGCAGGGATAATACCTTCTAATTTACAAAGTTCTAATCCGGCATTCATGGCATCATCATCGGTGATGGCCATAAATTCCGCACGTCCGGTTTTGCATAAATGTGCATGCATTGGGCCAACACCAGGATAGTCTAAACCAGCAGATATTGAATAAGGTTCTGTGATTTGTCCGTCTTTGGTTTGCATTAATAAGGTTTTACAACCATGGATAACACCTTCTTTACCTAATACTGAAGTTGCAGCACTTTCGCCTGAATCGACCCCATGTCCGGCAGCTTCAACAGCGATAATGTTAACGTCTTCTTCATGTAGAAAGTGATAATAAGTTCCGGCAGCATTACTACCGCCACCAATACAAGCAACCACGTAGTCTGGTTTTTCGCGACCTTCATGTTCTTTTAACTGCCATTTAATTTCTTCTGAAATTACCGCTTGAAAACGGGTAACCATATCCGGATAAGGATGTGGGCCAATGGCTGAGCCGATAATATAATGGGTGTTTACCGGGTTGTTAATCCAGTCACGGATTGCTTCGTTAGTGGCGTCTTTAAGTGTACGACTTCCTGATTTTGCAGGAACCACACTGGCACCCAGCATTTTCATTCTTGCTACGTTTGGTGCTTGTCTGGCAATGTCAATTTCACCCATATACACAATACATTCCAGTCCCATTAAGGCACAAACCGTAGCAGTGGCTACACCGTGTTGACCAGCACCGGTTTCAGCAATAATACGAGTTTTACCAAGGCGTTTTGCCATTAGGATTTGCCCGATGGTATTGTTGATTTTGTGTGCACCTGTATGATTCAGATCTTCACGTTTTAAGTATATTTTAGTGTTGTATTTTTCTGAAAGACGCTTGGCGAAATATAAAGGCGATGGGCGCCCCACATAGTCTTTTAGTAATTGGTTGAATTCCTCCTGAAACGAAGGCTCAGCCATCACTTTTAAATAATTCTGGCGTAATTCTTCTACATTCGGGTAAAGCATTTCTGGAATAAATGCACCTCCAAATTCGCCGTAGTACCCTTTTTCGTTGACGTTATAGTTCATTTTTTTATTGTCATCCTGAATTTATTTCAGGATCTTTTTATTTTAGTTATTAGTTTATAATAGATTCCGTATCAGGTGCGGAATTACAGATTTGTTTTAAATTGCTTTAGTTGTTCAATATCTTTTAATCCGGGTTCTATTTCAAATTTACTGTTTACATCAATAGCATAACAATATTTTGATGCAGGACTTTGTGTAAAAGCATTCAGTTTGTCGGCTTCATCTAGACCAATACCACCGCTTAAAAAGAAGGGTTTGGTTGATGGATAATCGTTTAATACATTCCAATCGAAAGTATAACCGTTGCCTCCCGGAAGTTTTCCTTTGGTATCAAATAAGAAGTAATCACAAACCGTTTCGTAAGGTTTTAAAACCTCGAAATTGAATTCGTCTTTTATAGAAAAGACTTTAATGATTTCTAATGATTTGTCAACCTGAAGGTGTTTCGGGTTCTTATCGAGAGATGCTGAAACAAGTTCAGCATGACAGTTTTTTAACTGCTCGCAATATTCCGTAGATTCTTCACCATGTAATTGGACAGCCTGTAAGTTATGAGTCTGAATTTGTTCAAGTACAAACTCTACAGTTTCATTTACAAAAACACCTGTCTTTTTAATGCTTTTAGAAATATCTGGAATAGTGGTGTTGAAACATCTTGCTGATTTCTCGTAGAAGATAAAACCTAGGTAATCTGGTTTCAAATCTGCCACCGCCTGAATGTTATCCTGATATTTCATACCACAAACTTTTAACTTCATCTTTTTGTCAACCTGAACTTGTTTCAGGTTCTATTTATTTAATTGTTCTATAAATGTTTTAGCACTGTCACCGGCATTATCGGTTTTCATAAAGTTTTCACCAATTAAGAAACCTTGGTAACCAAATGGCTGTAAAGATTTAATAGCTTCAATATTACTGATGCCACTTTCTGATACTTTAACGAAATCATCAGGAATTAATGCACTTAACGATTTACTGGTGTCTAAACTAACATCGAAAGTTTTTAAATTTCGGTTATTAACACCTAACATATCTAAACTAGGCATGATGCTTTTGTTTAATTCTTCTTCATTGTGTACTTCTAATAAAACGTCTAAATTCAGGCTTTTAGCAAATTCTGAAAACTGCTTGATTTCATCACGTGTTAAGATGGCTGCGATAAGCAGAATCACATCTGCACCATAAGCTTTAGCTTCCAGTAACTGGTATTCGTCGATAATGAATTCTTTGCGTAATAATGGTAAATTACAGGAAGCGCGAGCCAGTAGTAAGTCGTCTAGCGAGCCTCCAAAATACTTACCGTCAGTTAAAACAGACATGCCACAAACACCGGCATCTTCGTAACCTTTAGCAACATCATTAACATTGAGGTTATGGTTGATAACCGATTTAGAAGGCGAACGACGTTTATGTTCAGCTATAATACCAGTGTTGCTGGTTCTTAATTTTTCAGCTAAAGACACTGTTGGTCTTTCGAATAACACCGATTGTTCTAACTGTGAAATCGGAATCAAAGATTTTCTTAAAGCGACTTCGGTTCGTTTATCGGCTGTAATTTTATCTAATATATTCATTACTTACTTAATGCTACTAATTTATCTAAACTCGCTTTGGCTTTTCCAGAGAATAAAGATTCTTTGGCCAATTCAAAACCTTCCTTGTGACCAATTTGTTTGGTGGTTGCAATGGCTAATCCTGCATTGGCGCACACCACATTGTTTTGCTGTTCAGTACCTTTTCCGTTAATGACATTCACAAATATTTTAGCTGCATCTTCGATAGTATCTCCACCGTAAATAGATTCCTGGGTGATTTGAGCAATGCCTAAATCTTCCGGCGTGAACATGGTTTCTTTATTATTTGAAATGACTTTCGTTCCTCCGGTTAAAGAGATTTCGTCGTAACCATCTAAAGCATGAACCACGCTATAATTTTTATCGGTACTTTGATATAGATATCCATACAGGCGCAATAATTCCAAATTGAAAACCCCAACCATTTGATTTTTAGGAAACGACGGATTTACCATAGGCCCCAACATATTAAAAAAGGTTTTAACACCTAATTCACGACGAATTGGGGCTACGTTTTTCATGGCCGGGTGGAACAGTGGCGCGTGAAGTACACAAATTCCCGTCTGATCGATACATTTCTTTAAGAAATCTTCATCGTTTGAAAACTTAATGCCCAAGTATTCCATAACATTTGATGACCCGCATGCCGATGATACCCCATAGTTACCATGCTTTGCTACATGAACACCGGCACCGGCTGTTACAAATGAAGCAAGCGTTGAAATATTGAAGGTGTTTTTGCCGTCACCACCAGTACCACATAAATCAATCGCGTTGAATTCTTTTAAATCAATTGGTATACATAATTCTAAAAGGGCATCCCTAAAGCCTTTCAATTCGTCTAAAGTGATGCTACGCATCATATAAACTGTTAGAAATGCCGCAATCTGACTTTGGTTATAATCTCCTTTGGAAATATTAACCAAGACTTGTTTGGCTTCGTCGGTAGAGATGCTTTCGTGATTTATAAGTCTGTTTAAAATGTCTTTCATAATTTAATGTCTTAAATCTTGGTTTAGTTCTCTATCCAGTTTTTAAGTATTTGTTTACCTTGTGGAGTTAATACCGATTCTGGGTGGTATTGTACACCTTTAACATCGTAAACTCTGTGACGTAAAGACATGATTTGTCCGTTATGGTCTACTGAGGTGGCTTCTAATACTTCGGGTAAGTTGGAGTTGACAACCCAGGAATGGTAGCGACCAACTTCAATTTCCTTGTCTAAACCTTTAAAAAGGGTTTCGTCGTCTACCGTTATGTTTACTTTCGTGGCTACACCATGATAAACGTCTTCTAAGTTTTCCAGAGTGCCACCAAAGACTTCTCCAATGGCTTGCTGACCCAAGCACACGCCTAAAATGCTTTTTGTTGGTGCATAGGTTTTAATAATTTGTTTTAATAAACCCGCTTCGTCTGGGATTCCTGGACCGGGCGATAGTACAATTTTATCGAAGGCTTCAACATCTTCTAAGGTAAGTTTATCGTTTCGTAAAACGGTAACATCACAGTTTAAATCTTCTAAATAATGAACAAGGTTGTAAGTGAAGCTGTCGTAATTATCTATAACTAATATTTTTTTCATTTTTATATAGTCCTGTTTAACAGGTGGTTTTTTCTTTGTAGTTTATATGGTTTCAGCTAATTCAATGGCCTTTGTTAAAGCGCCTAATTTGTTATACACTTCCTGTAATTCGCTTTCTGCGCTTGATTTGGAAACAATTCCGGCACCAGCACGCCAATGTAGTTCATGATTTTTGCTTAAAAAAGTTCTAATCATAATGGCGTGATTAAAGTTGCCATTAAAATCCATAAACCCGATGGCGCCACCGTAGAACGATCGGCTTGTTTTTTCGTAATCTTCGATAAGTTGCATGGCACGGTGTTTAGGCGCACCACTTAAGGTTCCGGCAGGGAAGGTGTCGGCCACCACTTGCATGGTTGGGGTGTTGGTGTGTTTTTTACCGGTGACCTTGCTCACTAAGTGAATAACGTGAGAGAAGAACTGCACCTCACGATAGGTGTTTACGGTTACGCTGCTACCATGACGACTTAAATCGTTTCGGGCTAAGTCTACCAGCATGACGTGTTCAGCATTTTCCTTATCGTCGGCAACCAGTTTTTGAGCCAGTTCGGCATCTTTGGTGTCGTTTCCGGTACGCTTAAAAGTTCCGGCAATAGGGTGAATTTCGGCTACGCCTTCGCTAACAATAAGTTGCGCTTCTGGCGAGCTACCAAATATTTTAAAGTTACCATAATCGAAATAGAATAAATATGGAGATGGATTAATGCTGCGTAAAGCGCGGTATACATTAAACTCATCGCCTTTAAATTCCTGAGTAAAACTTTTTGAAAGGACTAACTGAAAAACATCACCTCGGGCGCAGTGTTTTTTGGCTAACTCAACGTGTGTTTTGTATTCGTCGTCGCTTAAATTGGATGTAATATCTCCGTTTGAAGCAAAGTTGTAAGACGCAAAGCTTCGTACTTTAATAAGGTGATCGATTTCTTCAATGTTACTTTCGGTATTGTGACAATGCGCAAAAATATAAGCCTCATTTTTATGATGATTAATCGCAATGATATTCTGGTAAACCGCATAATACACATCGGGAATTGTGATGGAATTATCTTTTTTAGCAATGTCGACGTCCTCAAAATAACGTACGGCATCGTAAGCGATATATCCAAAAATACCATTGTTAATAAACTTGAATTCTTCGTCTGAACTTACTTCAAATCGTTTGGTGAACTTATGAATTTCTTCAGCGACATCGGTACTTTCAGTAATAGTTTCTGTAGAATTGCTTCCATCGGGAAACGTTTGTGAAATAGTTTCGTTTTCTACTTTTATGGAAGCAATCGGGTTAAAACAGATATACGAAAAACTATTATCGTTAGCGTGATAATCACTACTCTCCAGTAATATGCTGTTTGGATATTTGTCTCTTATTTTTAGGTAAATACTAACAGGTGTAATAGTGTCTGCCAGAATTTTTTTGTAATGCGTGTATAAGTTATAAGTTGTCATTTATGCTGAAATTTGTTCAGTGTTTAATTGTTTTCAATTTTTTTGATACTAAAAAAGGCTTGTCGTGAATGACAAGCCTTTTTCTAATATTTTAATTTAAATATATAAGGGGTCTACTTCACGAACGTAAGTTTGTAAAGCTCCACCACCAAATAGTATTTAAAGTTGTAAACATGTTTTTGTTATTGTTTGCCTCAAATATAGAAATGAAAATAAAATTACACAATACTTCCGGATGATTTTTACATAAAAGATTGTTAAACTGATTTCTAACTACAAAGTATTAATTAATTTTAGGATTCTATTAACAGATTATTAAACCATTTCATTAATGGTTGGTCTAACACATAAATTTTAAATGATGAAATTTAATATTTTACTTGTTACTTTCTTGCTGATTATAAGTTGTAAATCAGATGGAAAAAAAAACAAAACGGCCTTAGCGGATAACAGGGAAACTGAATTTGTTGTTCAGAAGGAATTTGATACAGATTTAAAAGTTTATGATTTTGATGGGTTAGAACCATTGCTGAACAAGAAAGACGGGAAAGTACATGTTATAAATTTCTGGGCGACATGGTGTGTACCTTGTGTAAAGGAGTTACCTTATTTTGAGCAGTTACAAAATGCATATGCCGATAAGAATGTTGAGGTATTGTTAGTAAGTTTAGATTTTCCACATCAATACGATACCAAACTGAAACCTTTTATAAAAGAAAGAAAAATAAAATCTGAAGTCGTAGCATTGGATGATGCCGATATGAATAGCTGGATTCCGAAAGTTGATGAATCATGGTCTGGCTCTATTCCGGCAACTATTATATATAAAAATGATGAGCGTCAGTTCTTTGAACAGTCGTTTACTTTTGAAGAGTTAGAAAACCAAGTTAAACCATTTTTAAATTAATTCCGTATGAAAAAACTAATGAAATTTATGCCGCTTGTACTACTTGTACTTGCTGTTAGTGCGTTTACTGTTAAGAAAACGACTGTTGAACCCGGGTACAAGGTAGGGGATATAGCAGAAGATTTTTCCCTTAAAAATATAGATGGAAAGATGGTGTCTTTAGCCGATTATAAAGATGCCAAAGGTTTTATAGTTACGTTTACCTGTAATACCTGTCCGTTTGCAGTAGCTTACGAAGATCGTATCATTGCTTTAGATAAAAAATATGCTTCAAAGGGGTATCCGGTAATTGCTATTATGCCAAACAATACGGATATAAAACCGGGTGATAATTTAGATGCTATGAAAGCACGCGCAAAAGAAAAAGGATTTACGTTTCCGTATTTAATAGATAGTGAGCAAACTGTTTTTCCTAAGTACGGCGCAACAAAAACGCCACATATGTTTGTTTTGGAAAAAACTAAAAAGGGAAATGTGGTTAAATACATTGGTGCCATTGATGATAATTATAAAGATGCTGAAGCCGTGACTACAAAATATGTAGAAGATGCCGTTGATGCGTTATTAAAAGGAAAAGAAGTAGAGCAAAAAGAAACTAAGGCTATTGGTTGCTCAATTAAAGTTTAAGATTGAGAAATATATCGTTTTAATAAGTAAAAATCTAAGGTGTAATACTTTAGATTTTTTTTCGTCTATAAAGGTTATAAATATTAATTTTGTGATACACTAAATACATTATAATGGAAGATTTAACACAAGAAGAGTGGGCAGAACAATTGGCTAATGATGATAACGCAGTGGTTTTAGATGTAAGAACCGAAGGCGAAGTAGCCGAAGGCGTTATTCCCAATGCTATACATATCGATATTTTTAAAGGGCAAGGATTTATTTACGCGCTTGAAGAATTAGATAAGAGCAAAAATTACTATGTGTATTGCCGTTCAGGAAACCGCAGCGGACAGGCGTGTTCTATTATGGAACAACTAGGTTTTGAAAATGCTTACAACCTAGAAGGTGGTATTATGGCCTGGACAGGCGATATTGTTGATTTCAAATAATTAAAAATTAAATACTATGAGAAGGATAATTGTTTTAGTAAGTGTAATACTTATCAGTTTTTTTGGCTGTAAAGGATTATCGACTCAGAAGGATATTGCAAATGTCCCGGTATCTTCAGCTATTGAGCTGGTTGATAACACCAGTAAGTTACAGCTCATAGATGTAAGAACACCAGAAGAGTATGAGGCTGGGCATTTGGAACGAGCTGCAAATATTGATTTCTTCTCTGATAGTTTTAGGGCGGAAATTGAAAAGTTAGATAAACATAAGCCAGTACTTGTATACTGTAAATCTGGAGGAAGAAGCAGTAAAAGCGCAGCCATTTTTAAAGAGCTTGGTTTTACTAAAATTTATAACATGGAAGGTGGTATTACCAGTTGGAAAGAAGCGGGGTATAAAACCGTTAAGTAGCTGTTTTTTGTTGTTCAACGAGTGGGAGTTTAGTGCTTTATGATTTTATCTTTTTTTTAAGCACTTTAACTTGTTTATTTTTTAACAACCTGTCTTTTTGATAATTTTGAGGTAGTAAAGATGTTACTTTTAGATAGTTGCATCTATTTGTTTAACTCCCTTTTTAATTAGTAAATAAGACTTATGGAAAATGGTTATGTCATTTTAGGTATCATTGCTCTGTTATTTCTTTCTATGTATGGGTTCTCTTATTATTCTGTGTTTAAGGAAAGAGCTCAGCAGAAAAAGGAACAGCAATTAGAAGCTGAAGCCGAAGCACAACGCGTAATAAGACGCCAGAAAATGCAAGCGGAAATTGATGCCAGAGTAGAAAAATTCAATAAACGCAAAGAAGAGATTCAACACGAATTAGAGCTTCTTAAAAAAATTAAAGAACAGCAAGTAGGTTAATCTATTTGCTGTTTTTGTTTATAAAGGGTTTATAAAAGTTTCTATATCGGAATCCGATAGTTTGGGATTTGCACCTTCACTTTGAGCAACTAAAGCACCAACAGCACAGGCAAAATCAATAGCTTCCTGCGGATTGGTATTAGTTAGTAGTTTGCTGATTAAAGACCCTAAAAAGGAATCACCGGCTCCAACAGTATCCTTTACATTAATTAAATACCCGCTATTGTAATATAATTTATCACCGTAAAGTAATACTGCACCATGTGAGCCTTTAGTTACGCAAACATGCTTGGTGTTGGTTTGTTCGGCTACATACATAAGGTTTTGTTCTAAAGAATTATATTTTGAACCTAAGTATTTGCTAACCTCAAAAAGTTCATCGTCATTAAACTTTATAAAATCAGCCTTATTCATTAAGTAGACGAGAATGTCTTTGGTGTAATAGGGGCGGCGTAAATTAAGATCGAATATTTTGTATTTGGCAACATCAATTAGTTTATATAAGGTGTTTTTAGAAGTGTAATCTCTAGCGACTAAACTTCCAAAAACAAAAGCATCGGCATTTTTTACGAGATTTTCGGCATCATCATGTAAATCGATTTTATCCCAGGCACAAGGATATTTTATGTCGTAACTAGCCGAACCTTTTTCATTCAGACTAACATGCACTTCGCTGGTAGGGTATTCTTTTATGGTTTGTATACAGCTTGTGTTTATTTCGTTAGAGTTTAAATACTCTAGTAATTCTTTTCCGGGTACATCATCGCCAATAGCGCTAATCATAGCAACTTTATTGCTAAAGGATTTTAATCGGCTGGCCACGTTTAATGGTGCGCCACCAATTTTTCGATGCTCAGGAAAAACATCCCATAAAATTTCACCATAACAAACAATATTTGCCATATCTATAAAGTAATATTTAAGTCTTTAAAAAATAAAACTACTAAAATAGTATGTAATAACGAAATGATACAGGTGTATTAAATCGCGGTATATACACTATATTAGAATAATGCTCTAGATGGAGTTGTGAAAAGGTTTTTTATTACTAAAATATGATAAAGTCATACGCTTTTGCAAAGTATGCCTACCATAGTTTTTTTAGATTAGTCTATTTTTACTGAAGACAATATTTAAACAGATATGAAAAAACTATTGAAGCGAACTCTAATATTCTTGATGTCTTTAATTTTGGTGTCATGCCTGCAGGTTAAGAATAGTGAAAAACAAAATGTCAATATTAAAACTAGGCAAAAAACATCACCTAATTTAATAGTGATTTTAGCTGACGATTTAGGTTATGCTGATGTTGGTTTTAATGGGTGTAAAGATATTCCAACTCCAAATATTGATAAAATTGCAAATCAAGGGGTTAAATTTACTAATGGTTATGTAAGTTATGCGGTTTGTGGGCCTAGTCGAGCAGGATTAATAACAGGCCGTTATCAGGATCGGTTTGGTTTTTCAAGAAATCCTTTATTTACTCCTAATGATCCTGAAATGGGTTTGCCTTTAACAGAGGAAACTTTAGCTGAAGCTTTGAAAAAGGCGGATTATAAGTCTGTAGCTTTAGGGAAATGGCATTTGGGAGCTCATGAATCTTTAAAGCCATTGAAGCGAGGTTTTGATGATTTTTATGGTTTTTTAACTGGAGGGCATCATTACTTCCCTCAAAAATGGATATTAAATGATGAGTTTGATGTGAAATCTCAGTATGATGCCTATAAAACAAAACTTTTAAGAAATAATCAAAGAGTTGAGGAAAAAGAATATTTAACCGATGCCCTTTCTCGTGAAGCTGTTCACTATATCGATAAACATAAAGATCATCCGTTTTTTATGTACTTGGCATATAATGCACCGCATACGCCACTTCAGGCTACTGAAAAATATTTAAGCAGAGTTGATACCATTCAGGATAAAAAACGGAGAACTTATGCCGCAATGGTTAGTTCTGTAGACGATGGAGTGGGGTTAGTTTTAGACCAGTTGGATGCTTTAAATTTAACGGAAAATACAATTGTTGTATTCTTATCTGATAATGGAGGGCCTGAACCTCACAATGGGTCAGATAATGGTGTTCTAAGAGGGATGAAAAGCGATTTGTTTGAAGGAGGCGTACGAGTACCTTTTGCTATGCAATGGCCTGGAACAATTCCCGCAGGAATGGTATATAATAAACCAGTTATTTCTTTAGATATTTTTGGAACAATAGTTAATCAAACTAAAAAAGAGATTAAAACTAAAAACAAAATTGATGGAGTAGATTTAATTCCTTTTTTATTAGGAAGTAATAAGGGGCTGCCGCATGATTTTCTATTTTGGAGTAAGTTTGATGAGCAAATTTATGCAACGCGTCATGCTAACGGCGATAAATTTTTAGTGAAAGATCAAGATACGATGCTCTTTAATTTGGATGTGGATATTTCTGAAACTGAAAATATAGCAGGAACTAATCCTCTTGCTTTAGATAGCTTAGCAAGAACATTTAATAATTGGAACGCAAAAAATATAGACCCTGTTTTTATGGGGTTATTTCAGGATAAGGAATACAGTGAGTTACATCCAGATCGATTCGAAAGATTGGAATGATACAACAAACAATTAATTTAAAAGTTCGTTAGATTCGGTAACTCTGAAGCATTGTTCTTCGCCTAAACAAAGTGGGTTACCGTGTTTTTCAGACCAAAAACCATCTAACAGATTCTTGTTTATACATCTGTAAACAACTACGCCTTTGTATGTGTTGTAATCGTTGCCTTTATAGTTAAAGTTAATAACCAAGATGTTATCTTTAAAAAAACCAGAGCCTATTTGTTCCTGTTCGTCATTAATAAGCCATTTAGCTTTAATTCTATAATTCATGTCAAGAGACAGGGTAAGGGTGCCGGTATAAGGCGAGGCCTCCTCGTCCTGATTGCTGCCGATAATATTATAAGTGCCTACAAGGTCTTCAATAGTCATTTTACAAAAAGTTTGTCTTGCAAAAATACGTTATTGATTTAAGTAGGAGTTGTAGTTTTCAGAATTTATAATGTCTATAGGTAACAGTAATTCTTCTGTAATTGGTTTGTCAAACAGAAAATGTTCTGCTAACTGACTTAAACCAAGGTAGATTTGTTGTTTTGGATTTTGATGAATCAGAAAATCAATATTACCACTGTTTAAGTAGTTAAGGTTTTTTTCAAGTAAATCGTAACCAATTATTTTGATGGATAAATTAGGGAAGTCTTCCAGCATTTTGGCAACTTTATAAGTTTTGGAAGTTGTAACGAAAATACCAGAAATATTTTTTGAGTTATTTATGGCGTCGTATAAGGTTTTATAGTGATTAGATTCTATTGAATTACAGGTTGTAAGAGTGTAGTCGCTTGTTAAGGAATTTTCGAAATAGTCTCTAAATCCTTTCTCTTTTTGCTGCATAAACGATGCGTTATGAAAAAATTCATCAAGGTGAGCAATAATAATTTCAGAGTCTTTTGGAGTAATCATTTCCATCAGGCGTGCTGCAATACGTCCACTTTGAACTAGGTCCTGACCCACAAAATTGTTAATGTCATCAGAACCTATTCGGTTATTTATGATGCTAACCAAAATATTGGCCTCACTATATGTAGATATCGATTTTTTAGCTTCGTTATAAAATAAAGGAGCTATAATTACCGCGTCAGGATTTAGTTTTAAAACCTTAGCATTGACTTCCAGAAAAGATTCGGTATCGGTAGGATCGAACAGATGTGTGTCAATGGTAATTCCAAGGGATTTATATTCATTGTAAGCCTGGTCTATACCTTTTTTACAAGGTTTCCAATACGGATCAATATCGGGATTTGGCAATAGGGCGCAAATAACATAGTCCTTGTTGTTTTTTAGACTTCTAGCCATTAGGTTGGGTTGATAGTCTATTTCAGCAAGTATTTTATTTACTTTTTCTAGAGCTTTTTCCGATACTTTCCCTCGTTTATGAATAACGCGATCTACAGTTCCTTTTGATACGCCTGCTAATTGAGCAATATCTTTGATGGTATATTTTTTCATTACTACAAATATAATATAAAAGTTGTATTGAATTACAAAAAATGTGCTCGAACACATTTTAAAATGTTGTCGAGCACATTTTTTTGTGATTTTTCTTTTTTTTGTAAAACTTAATACATACTTTCGCAAAGTTGACAGTTGAAAATGCCTTGTGATGGATTTAAAAAGTGTTGATTTTTAACTGTTTGACGACTTGTTTGAAGTCTTGAAAATTTAAATGATTAAAACAGATATGGAAAAACCAACGTTAGTAGTTTTAGCGGCAGGAATGGGGAGTCGATATGGAGGCTTGAAGCAGATGGATTCGTTTACTCCGCAGGGAGATACAATTATTGATTTTTCAATTTACGATGCTTTGCAGGCTGGTTTCGGGAAGTTTGTTTTTATTATTAGAAAAAGTTTTGAGGCAGAATTTAAGGAAATCTTTAATAAGAAATTAGAAGGTAAGGCTGAGGTAGCTTATGTTTATCAGGAGTTGGATTGTGTACCTGAAGCTTATGTTAATTCGGAGCGTACAAAACCTTGGGGAACCGGTCATGCTTTGCTAATGGCTAAAGATGCTGTAAAGGAAAATTTTGCCATTATTAATGCTGATGATTTTTACAGTAGAGAGGCTTTTGAGAGTATGGCGAAGGCTTTAAAGGAAACGGATAAGGAATCTTATGACTTCAAGACTATGGCTTATTTGTTGAAAAATACCGTTTCAGATCATGGTTTTGTGTCAAGAGGAGAATGTCAAGTTGATGAAAACGGGTTTTTATTAGATGTGACGGAACGAACCCATATTGAAAAAGTTAATGGAGAGTTGATGCGTAAGGATGATGATGGTGAGTTTGTATCTATTAAACCGGATACCGTAGTTTCTATGAACTTTTGGGGTTTTACACCTAAATGCTTTGAATTTGGAGAGGAGCTATTTTTGCAGTTTTTAGAAGAGAACAAAGCTAATTTAAAGGCGGAATTTTATTTGCCATCCATTGTTAATGAGATATTGAAGTCCGGTAAAGCAACGGTCGAGGTGTTAAAGTCTGACGCTAAATGGTTTGGTGTTACTTATCAGGAAGATAAGGCTATCGTTCAAAAAGCGATAGAAGAGTTGAAAGAAGCAAATGTCTATCCTGAATATTTATGGTAATATGAATCAGGAAACATTAAAATATATTTTTGATCAATTTCAACATGAAAGTCAGTTCGAATCATTTTCCGAATTGGCTTCTGGACATATTAATGATACCTATTTAATAAAAACTGAAGATAAACCCAATTATGTGCTACAGCGTATTAATCATGGTGTTTTTCCTGATGTACCGGGTTTAATTAATAATAAGGTAAGTGTCAGTAATCATTTAAAAATGAAGTTGTCACATTTGCCGAAAGGAGAACAGGAACGTCGTGTTTTGTCTTTTATTTCTACTGTTGAAGGTCAATCATTTTATGAAGATAAGTCAACGGGATACTGGAATTTAACACAATTTATAGATGATAGTGTCACTTTCGAACGAGTTGTAGATGATGAAATTGCGTATGAAGGCGGAAAGTTATTTGGAGAATTTTTAAATCAAACCAGCGATTTTAAAGTGGATGATTTGATAGAAGTGATTCCAAATTTTCATGATATGTCGTTTCGCTATAAACAGTTTGATGAGGCTTTAAAAGGAGCATCTCAACAGCGAAAAGAGGAGGCAATAGCTTGCATAGAACTGGTTGAATCGTCAAGAGAAGAAATGCATATTCTTCAAACGTTAAAAGAGTCTGGAGCAGTTCCAACAAGAGTGACGCATAACGATACAAAAATATCAAACGCTTTGTTTGACACAAACAATAAAGGACTTTGCGTTATTGATACAGATACGGTTATGCCTGGAATTATTCATTATGATTTTGGTGATGCAATCAGAACGATTTGTAATACAGCAGCCGAAGATGAACAAGATTTAGATCAGGTGAATTTCAATATTGACTATTATAAATCTTATGTGAAAGGGTTTTTAGAAACGGTAGGGGAATCTTTAACGTCAACCGAATTGGAGTATCTCCCATTAGGAGCTAAAAGCATTATATTTATTATGGGATTAAGGTTTTTAACCGATTTCCTAAACAACGATATTTATTATAAAGCGGCTTACAGTCATCATAATTTAGACCGGGCCAAAAATCAGTTTAAACTATTAGAAAGTTATTCAAAGCAGTATGAAGAAGTAAAGCAGATTACGAAATTGACATAACGAACAAATACTAACAAAACGAAAATATTAACTAATAACACACGTATATGGTATCATTAAGTCCATTAGATTACACGTTAATCATCATTTTCTTCTCGTTAACCTTGGGTATCGGGATTTGGGTGTCAAAAAAGTCAGGAAAAAACTCATCAGAATTCTTTTTATCAGGGCGAAGTATGCCGTGGTGGTTATTAGGGGTGTCTATGGTAGCCACTACCTTTTCAACCGATACACCTAACTTAGTAACTGATATTGTAAGAACTCATGGTGTTTCAGGAAACTGGGTTTGGTGGGCCTTTTTGCTTACCGGGTTATTAACGGTGTTTGTGTATGCAAAGCTGTGGCGAAAATCTAATGTGAATACCGATTTAGAGTTTTATGAATTACGTTACGGTGGAAAACCAGCCTCTTTTTTAAGAAAGTTCAGAGCGGTGTATTTAGGGGTGATTTTTAATGTCATTACCATGTCGGCAGTAACCTTGGCAGCCATCAAGATTGGTGGAATTATGTTAGGTTTAGAGCCTTGGCAGACGGTAATTAGTGCCGGCATCATTACGGTGACTTTTAGTGCACTTGGTGGTTTTAAAGGTGTTATTTATACCGATTTCTTATTGTTCTTCGTGGCGATGGGTGGTGCGATTGGTGCTGCATATTATTTAGTGAACCTGCCGGAAGTAGGTGGTGTTGCGGCTTTAATTACTAATGAGCATGTGGCAGATAAATTATCAATCTTACCGGATTTTAGTGATACAGAATCTTTAATCACGTTATTAATTATTCCTTTAGCAGTACAGTGGTGGAGCTCGTGGTATCCTGGTGCAGAGCCAGGTGGTGGTGGTTACATCGCACAGCGTATGTTAGCAGCTAAAGATGAGAATCATGCTATTGGAGCAACATTCTTTTTTAATATCATGCATTATGCTTTACGTCCTTGGCCATGGATTTTAGTAGCCTTGGCATCGTTAGTGGTGTTCCCGGATTTAGCAAGTATTCAAGAGGCGTTTCCTAGTATTGCAGATGATAAATTAGGTCATGATTTAGCCTATTCAGCTATGTTGACCAAATTACCTAGTGGGTTATTAGGATTGGTTTTAGCATCATTAATTGCAGCATATATGAGTACCATTTCAACGCAGTTAAACTGGGGGTCATCATATATTGTTTTCGATTTTTATAAAGAACAAATCAACCCGGAAGCTTCAGAAAAGCGTCTGGTAGCCGTAGGTAGAATATCAACAATTGTATTAATGGTGTTTAGTGCATTGTTAGCATTGTTGCTTCAAAATGCATTGCAACTATTCGAGGTATTATTAGTATTTGGTGCAGGTACAGGACTTATTTTTATTTTACGTTGGTTCTGGTGGCGTATAAACGCTTGGAGTGAAATAGCAGCGATGTTTGCTTCAGGAATCATTTCAATCATTTTAAAATTAACACCTGCGGGAGCATTTTTCTTTGCTAAGGAAACTGGAGTGTTTGCAAGTTATTTAGAATATCCTTTTGTAGTGTTGATAACCACCGTTATTTGGTTAGCGGCAACGTATATGACTCAGCCAGAAAGTAAGGCGGTATTACAAAGTTTTTATAAAAAGATTCAACCAGGAGGACCAGGATGGTCTCATGTGTTAAGTGAAGCTGAAGCAGATGGTGTGGTTTTAGAAGATAACAAACAACCTTGGTCAGTGCCTGCTGGTATTATGGCTATGGTGTTAGGATGTGCCTTAATCTACAGTGCCATGTTCGCTACAGGATACTGGATTTACGGAAAAACAACATTGGCGCTCGTAATGACTATTATCGCTCTAATATCAGGAGTGTTATTAGTGCGCATTTGGAAAAAGATTAAAGCAAACATATTGTAAGGATTAAACTAGATTAAAAAGGAGATAGGTTATGATTAAAAGTAGTGCAGATAAGGCCACAGGTTTTGAAAAACGTTTTGAAAACGCAGATACTGTAGTTTTTGAAGATTCGTTAGCAGCATCGAAAGCAGTTGCAAAAGAAATAGCAGAACTTATAAAACAAAAGCAATCGAAAAATGAAAATTGTATTTTAGGATTAGCAACAGGATCAACCCCAAAGGGTTTATATGCTGAACTGGTACGATTACACAAGGAGGAGGGCTTAAGTTTTAAGAATGTAATCAGTTTTAATCTGGATGAGTATTATCCGATGGAGCCGGATTCAGTATTTAGTTATGTGCGCTTCATGAAGGAATTACTGTTTAATCAGGTTGATATGTTACCTGAGAATATTCATATTCCAGATGGTACCTTATCTAAGGAAGAAATATCAGCATATTGTAATGCTTACGAAGCTAAAATTGAAGCTTTAGGAGGTATCGATTTACAAATATTAGGTATTGGAGGTAACGGACATATCGGGTTTAACGAATCAGGATCGTTACAAAATTCAAAAACCAGATTGGTAGCTTTAGATCATATTACCCGTGTGGCTGCAAGTAAAGATTTTGGTGGGCTAGATAAAACTCCAAGAACAGCAATTACGCTTGGAGTTAAGAAAATTATGGAAGCTAAGCGCGTGGTATTAATGGCTTGGGGGGAAGGAAAATCGAACATCATAAAAGCTTCGGTAGAAGGACCTGTAACCAATCAGGTACCGGCGTCATTCTTACAAGAGCATAGAAATGCAACCTTTGTTATTGATAAAAGTGCAGCTTCAAAATTAACCCGTATTGATACGCCATGGTTGGTAGAGAAAGTAGAGTGGACCGATAAAATGGCAAGAAAGGCTGTATTAGGTTTAGCCTTAAGCTTGAAGAAACCTATTTTAATGCTTACCGATGCTGATTATATCGAGAACGGAATGAGTGATTTGTTGGCCGATTCAGGACCTGCTTACGATATAAATATTAACATCTTCAATAAAGTTCAGCAAACCATTACCGGATGGCCGGGAGGAAAACCAAATGCTGATGATACAAACCGTCCTGAACGTGCTGAGCCAGCTAAAAAACGTGCCTTAATCTTCTCGCCACACCCAGATGATGATATCATTAGTATGGGAGGAACATTCAAACGTCTGCAAGAGCAAGGTCACGACGTTCATGTCGCATACCAGACTTCGGGAAATATTGCTGTTGCTGATGATGAAGCGTTACGTTTTGCTGCTTTCGTTTGTGATTACAATGAGAAATTCGGAATTGAAAGTCCGGAGGCTAAGGCGATTTATGAAAAAGCAATTGACTTTTTAAAGAATAAAAAGGATAGTGAAATCGATATTCCCGAAGTACGTTACATAAAAGGAATTATTAGAAAGGGTGAGGCAAGAGCTACCGCTCAATTTGTTGGTTTACCAGATGAAAATATCCATTTCATGGAATTGCCATTCTACGAAACCGGTACCATTGAAAAGAAACCGATTGGTGAAGAAGATATTAAAATCACCATGGCTCTTATCGAGAAGGTTCAACCACATCAAATTTATGCAGCAGGTGATTTAGCCGATCCGCACGGAACTCATAAAGTGTGTTTAGATGCTATTTTTGAATCGGTAAAACGCTTAAAAGAAAAACCATTCATGGCAGATTGTTGGGTGTGGTTATACCGTGGCGCATGGCAGGAATGGGGAATCGACGAAATCGAAATGGCGGTTCCAATGAGTCCGGGTCAGGTGTTAGAAAAACGTCACGGCATCTTTAAACACCAATCGCAAAAAGATGGTGTAGTATTTCAAGGAAGTGATAGTCGAGAGTTCTGGCAACGTGCAGAGGATAGAAACAGAGAAACAGCAGAATTATATCATCAGTTAGGTTTAGCGCACTACGCAGCTATGGAAGCCTTTGTAAGATGGATATTCTAATCATATAAATTTAAATGTTAGCATTAAATACAAACACTAAAACTAAGCCATCCAATTTCCAAATACAGGAAATGGCATCATTAGATAGTAAAATAGCCTATTGTCGGTTTTTAAATTGGGTTATTGGTGAATTTGATTTATTCCTTAAGAACGAAGAATCAGAAGCATTGAAAGTGTTTTTTCCTAATGGATGGTTTAGTATTAGTTGTTTTCAGAATACTGAAAATAAAATTAATGTAACATTAGAAGTAGAAGGTAAGAGTGAAGCGACTTGCCAAAATATGATGAAACATTTAATGCGTATACATAAACATGTGTGCGAGTTTCATGAGAACCAAGCTTAATATGTATAAAATACAATGACATTAATAAAATCAATCTCAGGGATTCGTGGAACCATTGGTGGAAACGTAGGCGATAATTTAACCCCTGTAGATGCTGTGAAATTTGCCGCTGCTTATGGTATGTGGTTAAAGGAGCAAAATCCAGATAAAAAACTAACCGTTGTTATAGGGCGAGATGCCCGAATTTCGGGAGCAATGATAAGCACATTAGTGAGTCAGACCTTAATTGGTTTGGGTATTAATGTGAAAAACTTAGGCTTGTCTACAACCCCAACCGTTGAAGTCGCTGTGCCTTTAGAAGGTGCAGATGGTGGAATTATCATCACGGCAAGTCATAACCCAAAACAGTGGAATGCCTTAAAATTATTAAATAATAAAGGTGAATTTTTAGATGGTGTTGAAGGCGCTAAAATTTTAAAAATAGCCGAAAATGATGCATATGCTTTTGCAGAAGTTGACCATTTAGGAGTTTATACTGAGGTTGAAGGTTATATAGAAAAACATACAGAAGAAGTTTTAAAACTGAAATTAGTCGATGCAGAAGCTGTAAAGCGAGCAGGTTTTAAAGTGGTAGTTGATGCGGTAAATTCAACCGGAGGCCTTGCTATTCCGGCATTTTTGGAGCGTTTAGGTGTAGAGTGTGTTAAGTTGTATTGTGAGCCTAACGGACATTTTCCTCATAACCCAGAACCCTTGAAAGAACATTTAACCGATATCTCAAAATTGGTTGTAGATGAACAAGCGGATTTTGGTATTGTGGTCGATCCAGATGTTGACCGATTAGCGCTTATTTGTGAAGATGGTTCTATGTTTGGCGAAGAGTACACCCTTGTTGCTTGTGCCGATTATGTTTTAGGAAGGCTGAAAGGTGGTAATACAGTGTCTAACTTATCATCATCAAGAGCTTTAAGAGATATCACTGTAAAGCATGGCGGAACCTATACGGCTAGTGCTGTTGGTGAAGTAAACGTAGTTATTGAAATGAAAGCCGCTCATGCCGTAATAGGCGGTGAAGGTAATGGCGGAATTATTTATCCGGATTCACATTACGGAAGAGATTCTCTGGTGGGTGTGGCTTTATTTTTATCGCATTTAGCGCATCAAAAAATATCATGTAAAGCATTACGTGACTCTTACCCAAATTATTTTATGAGTAAGAAGAAAATAGAGTTAACGCCAGAAATAAATGTTGATATTATTTTAGATCAAATAGCTGAACATTTTAAAAATGAAGCCGTGAATACGATTGATGGCGTGAAGATTGATTTTGAAACCGAATGGGTACACCTTCGTAAATCAAACACCGAACCGATTGTCAGAATTTATACAGAAAGCGCATCTCAGGAAAGTGCAGATGCGTTAGCTGATACTATAATTGAAAAGATAAAAACGTTAATCTAAAGTTTTTATTAAGTGTTATTAATTAAAGGTCTGTTTTTACAGGCCTTTTTTTATTGTTTCAAATTAAGGTATAAAACCATGTAATTTCATTGCAGCACTTTAGTTTGTGTAAATTTTTAAGATTACTTTGTTATTTTGATAGAGTGAGGAACGAGTGACGAGAAATCTAATACTATTGAGATCCTTCACTGCGTTCAGAATGACAAGTTAATTCTTAAAAAGAATTTCATTCTTTTATTTAAATATTTTCACATCATTTGTAAAAAAAAAGAAACCCCTAAAACTAATAAAAGTAGAAGGGGTTAAGGTTGTAGTTTGTTTAGAGCATTGGTTTATTCGCTCTCTAAAACAATTTGGCGAATCATTAAATTTTTACCTTTAGTAGCCTTGGTTTGTAAAATAAGTTTTCCATCGTTACTGTCTTCACGCATCACGTGGAATTTTACCCATTTACCACCTTCGGTTTTGTGTCTGTCTAAATGTACTTTTCTGCCTTCAAATTCAACGTAACCTTCGCGGTTTTGTTTGTTCCAGTCGTCAAACAATACATAAAAACTACCAAGCATACCTTCAGGGCAATTAAGCGTAATCGTCATTTCTTCACCATGCCATGCGTTACCATCTTTATCTTTCCATGCACCATCGCTTTTTACGCTGTATTTCACCCCTTTTTGGACAAGAATTTTATCCTGATCGGTTTTCCATGCTACATTTTCATTTTCAACCGTTACATTTTCAGCAGCTTTAACTTGTAAAATAGCATTTTCAAAATCGCCTTCAACAGTAATGTTTTCCGCTTTAGGAATATACGGAAGCATATCTTTTAAAGTATTAATATCTACTGAAAGGTTTGGGTTAAAATCTTTTGAATTTATATATTCCGTAAGGCTGTACTTTAATTGCTTGGCCACCGGTAAATCGCTGTCGGCAATATTAAATCCGCAAACTAAAAGTTTTCCTTTACCAACTTTTAATTCAAAAATGGCGCCTTCTTTATTGTTACGGTGAAAATCGTCTACTACCTGAGCAATTGGTTTGTAATCTGTAGGCGTATTATTTAAAATAAAACCTTTCGACCCTTTTGTAATGCTTTCCCATTGCCAGTCGCTGTGATAATTGGTCGAGAAATGTTTAAATGCCGGATGTTTGTCTTTTAAAAGCATACCAATATTAGTTTTTCCTTGACCAGGGAAGAACGTTAACGACCAGTAAAGCGGCGTGAAATTTAAATTTACACTGTTTTCTTCGGTTCCTAAATTGTTGGCAATTAATAAAACATTTTTCCCAGCTTCGAGTTCTTTAATGGTGTTTTCATCCAGAAGATTGCTTACTACAATATTTTTAGAATTGGTTTCCGGAAGGTTTGAAGGATAAACCCATACATTCCATTCGTTTTTAAAATCGGTATTTTCTAAAGCGACAGAAATGATTAAGCGTTGTGCATTATCAATAGTATTTAGTGGTAATGAAATAGAACCAACATTGGTTAAACTTCCAACAGGTAGATTATTTAAAGGCCATGTTTCTTTTTTAAGAACCTGGCCAGATTCTGTTTTAATCTCGCTAATTATGTTTCCTGATTTTATAGGAAATTGACCAAAATGCGAAAGCTGAAAATCGGCCTTTAAAGTTTCATTATTTGTCCATACAAATTTTTCTAAACGCAGTAAAGGCGTGGTTTCGTTAAAATGCGATTTAAATTGCTCAGGAGTTGTAATGCCTTTGCTTTCCCAGTGGGCATCAAGCCAGCCAATTAAAGCTTCACCTTGGCCTTGGTAATCTTGCATGCTTAAAAGTTGAACCCCCGCACAGCTTTGGGTTCTTAAAAACGATTCGGTTTCATATTTATACATAATTTGGTTTAGAGCCCCCGACGCCATTTTAAAATCATCGGCTTGGTCTACAATACCATTTTTTTCGGCCATAGCTTTAAACTCTTCAAAGTTTCTGGCTTTAAGAACGCCTGAATATTTATCAATTTCACTCCACGATGGATATACTGGCCACTGACCAATTTCGTGCGCAATAATTGGGATGTTCATTTGTTTGTAAGTGTCTTCAAAATCCCAGTCGGTATGCGCACCATTTAATCCGCGTGTGCGTCCAACGCCTTGTATATAGTGGGTTGCCATATAATCGTCTACTTCGGTAACTTTTCGTGCGGTCGACACCGAATACAGTCGTCTGTTATCTTTTTCTTTTAAATCTTTAACCCATAGTTTCATGACATCGAAATCTGAATTGCCAAGTTCGTTACCTATACAAAACATGGTAAATGAAGGGTTGTTGCCGTAAAAATCTACAATACGATTCATTTCATCAATGGCAAATTGGTCCCTTTCAGGATCCTTGCCTAAGCCTTGCGGGAAGCCTTTTGTGTTCATTTCCGGGCGGCCACGTTCGGTATTGTCAACGCTCATCCACCAGTCAATCCAGATAGAAGCTTCAGCTTGTAAATAAATACCAACGCGATTTGCAGCTTTAAATGCTGCTTCTGGCGGACACCACGAATGAAACCTGGCATGGTTTAATCCATAAGATTTATAAGCTTTAAATATCTTTTCCCAGTCTTCAACTTTTGTTGAAGGATAGCCTGTTAAAGGGAAATGTACACAGTCTAAATTTCCGCGTAAAAAAACCGGAGAGTTATTTATGAGTATATGCGTGCCGTCGTGTCCAATTTTTAAATACCCAAATTCGGTAAGTTGGGTGTCTTGGTATTTTTTAGTTTTTATGGTTGTAGATAATATGTAAACCGTAGGATCGAATTCATTCCATTGTTTTAGAGCTTGATTTAAATTAATCGTAAATTCTTTTTTATGCTCACCAGCATCAGAGTTAAAGGTGGTTTCAAAAGATTTAACAACGTTTGATTTTCCTAGCTCGCTAATGTTGAAAGTAATGGTTGTTTTTTCATTTTTAGCTGAAATAAAACGAGTTTCAATTCGTAATTTATCGTTATCAATATCTGAAAAAGTTCTAATACTTTCAATATGCGTAGGGTCTTTAGCTGTTAATTCCATTCGGCCAACAATACCATTCCAGATGCTTTGAGTGTATTCGCCGTAAGCATGACCTTTGTCGCCAATGTTATGAATCATATCATTGTTAATTTCAATGGTAACTTTATGTTTTCCGGGCGTAAGATGACCAAGATGATGAATATGAGGAGAGCCTAAAGCATCTTTAGTGCTTAATTCTATGCCATCAATAAATACTTTAGATTCCCATAAAACACGTTCCAGAAATAGTTGCAGGTCTTTGTTTTTCCAATGGTTGGGAATAGTGATTTCCTTTTCAAACGAAGCTATACCTAAGTATTTATATTCCGGAGTTAATACACCAAAATCAGCCCCCGTTGTTTTAAGTCCGTAACCTTGCTGTGCTAATGAGGAAGGTAAATTTATAGAACCTTCCCTTTTATAGGATGTGGTTTTTTCAATTTCTGGTCTTTCTTTGCTAAGAGATATATTCCATGTCCCTGATAGATCGATAATGTTTTCTTGAGCATTAAGTATTGTTATGTTCAGAAATACGATAACAATAAGTAATAAAAGTTTTTGCATTTTTTGTTCTTAAATTTGGGTTAATTCTGGTGTAAGATAAGTTAGTGTATTTTGTAATCCAATTAATAATTAACGTTTTTTTGGGAGATTAAAATACTGTGGGTTTCTTCAGATCCGTCTCTTTTTGTGTAAGATTTTAAAATAAGTTTAGGAGATTCAAAACCGTGAATAGTTAATTCGTTTTTAAGGTCTTTTAGGTTATGATAATAGAAATACATACGGTCTCCTGTACTTCCGGAAATATATCCTGAATTTTTGGTGTCACCTTCAACAAAACTTAGATATAGAATGCCGTTTTTATTTAGTAATAGATTACAGTCTGAAATGAGTTTGGAGAAGTCTTTTTTAGATAAATAAGGGAGACAAAAACCGCAAATAATACCGTCGAAGCTGTCTTGTAGTGAATCTAAATTTCTAATGTCCATGATTTTAAATTCAGCTGATTTGTTATTCTTTTGAGCTAAAGCAATCATGTTTTCTGAAATATCTATGCCTTTAATTTTTAGGTTTGGACTTTTGTTTAACAGGTAGTTCGTAATATTTCCAGGTCCGCAGCCCACATCTAAAATTTTTGATTCTTTATCTGGTAGATTGTCTAAAAAGAAATCGTAAGTGTCGTTATATAAATCCAGGTCAAAAAACGCTTCCTTATAGCGGTTGGCTATGCTATTCCAGGTGTTAAATGTCTCCTGATATTTATTCATAGTTTTATTTTTCAAATCCGTAATCCCGATCCACTTTAGCAATTCTCGTTTTGTAGGCTTTATACCAATATTGCTGGCCTTTCTTTTGAGCAATTTGATGATCGACGTTGTTTTTCCAGTTTCGAATAGATTCCAAATCTTTCCAATACGATACGGTAATACCTATTTCGTTTCTGGCGCTTTCAATACCTAAAAAACCGTCTTGTTGCTTGGCAAGAGCAACCATTAGTTCTGCCATTTCTTCATAACCTTCGTCATTACTGGTTTTAATAGAGGTAAATATTACAGCGTAATACGGTGGTTTGGGGGTGTAAACAATTGTCATGATATAAATTTAAGAAAAAATAAAGCCTCGAAAAATTTTAATTTTTTCGAGGCTTAAAAGTGGAGTCGGAGAGAATCGAACTCTCGTCCAAACAAGTAACCAAAGGGCTTTCTACACGTTTATTCTTTTCTTAAGTTTTCGACTAAAAGCTGGTTAAAGACAACCTACTTATTAGCTTAGCTTCTTAAGTTTCGAAAGGGCATCGAAGCAGGACCCAATCTATGTCAACATTTACGATGCCTCTAAAAGGAACGCCGTTAACCAAGGCTTTCCGGAGACATTTAGCTTGCGCACCTTGTGCGCCTAGGCAATCTTACTATAATTCAGAATTAAGCAGCTAAAGCGTAGTTATTCTCGCCGTTTAAAGTTTGATTTAGCCTTTAACGTGTTTCAAAATCATTACACGACGTGCTTACCGTTCAATTAATCTCGCTGTCAAAACCAGTCGACCCCAATATTAATTTCATAAGTATGGCGTTACCCTGTCGGGTCAGGCTTTCGGCAGTCGCTCTTTTCAAGGAGCTCCAACAATGCCTTAATCCTTAACGCGAACGCAAAGTTATCAAAAACTTTGTAATTCAATAATAATCCACCTATTTTAGAGCAAGAATTATTCCAAATTCATTTTCAACTAAACTTAAATACCAAATAAACCAGTAGTTTATGCCTATATCATTTGCTATTATTAAAGAACGCAAAAATCCGCCAGACCGTCGTGTTGTTTTTTCTCCAACCGAATTAGCTAAAGCTAGAGATAAATTCCCTGATGCCACCTTTAAAGTCGAAGCTTCCGATATACGCGTGTTTCCAGATTCAGAATATGAAGCTCAAGGATTTGAGGTTATTAATGATGTGTCTGACTGCGATGTTTTTATAGGTGTCAAAGAAGTACCAATTGAAGCATTGGTACCTGACAAAAAGTACTTTTTCTTTTCGCATACCATAAAAAAGCAACCCTATAACCGAAAACTGCTTCAGGCCATTTTAGAAAAAAATATAGAATTGTACGATCACGAAACTATAGTTAATGAGAAAGGCTTTAGATTAATTGGTTTTGGTCGCTATGCAGGAATTGTGGGGACCTACAATGGATTTAGAACCTGGGGATTGAAATATAATTCATGGGAACTGCCTAAAGCTGGGACCTTGACAAATCAGGAAGAACTCATTCAACAATTAAAAACATTAAAACTTCCTAATATAAAAATACTGTTAACGGGTAGTGGAAAAGTAGCAAACGGATCTCAGGAAATGTTGGAAGCTATGGAAATTGAGCAGGTTTCAGTAGAAGACTACTTAAATAAGACGTTTTCTAAACCCGTTTACTGTAAAATTGATGTTCTAGATTATAATAAACGTAAGGACGGACAAGTGATTGATAATTTCGATTTCTTTAATCATCCGGAGGATTATCAGTCAGACTTTATGCGCTTTGCTAAGGTAACTAATTTTTACATAGCTGGTCATTTTTATGGCGATGGAGCACCTTATTTATACACACGAGACGATGTTAAGTCACTCGATTTCAATATAAAAGTAGTGGCAGATATTAGCTGTGATGTCGATGGACCCGTAGCAACCACTTTACGAGCGTCAACCATTGCTGATCCTATTTATGGTTACGATCCACAAACAGAATCTGAAACCGATTATACTAAATCAGATGCTATTGCCGTTATGGCCGTAGATAATTTGCCTTGTGAATTGCCAAAAGATGCGAGCGAAGGCTTCGGAGACATGTTTTTGCAACATGTTATTCCTGCATTTTTTAACGATGACAATGATGGTGTTTTATACCGCGCGAAAATTACAGAAAAAGGCAAATTAACCAAACGTTTTATGTATTTGCAGGATTATGTGGAAGGAAAACATTAGATTTAGCCTTTTAACGCCCCAATTATTTTAAAAAATTTATGACAAAAACAGCATTAATAACCGGAGCCGCTTCAGGTTTGGGTTACGAACTTTCATTACTATTAGCTAACGATGGGTATCAATTAATTTTAATTGATATTGACAAAAATAATCTTGAGAAAGCACAGTATCATATACAAGAAACCTTTAATTGTAAGGTTGATATTCTGGCAAAAGATTTGAGTCAGTCGAATGTAGCCGCTGAGATAATGGAAGATATTAATGGTGATAATGTCGATGTTTTAGTTAATAATGCTGGTTTCGGACTTTTCGGCTCGTTCACAGATACCGACTGGGAACGTGAGCAGGCTATGCTAAATGTGCATATAATGACCACAACTCATTTAACTAAGCTTATACTAGAGGGTATGGTAAAGCGTGGCTTTGGTAGAATATTAAATATGTCTTCGTTGGCAGCGTTTCAGCCTGGACCATTAATGTCAATTTATTACGCTTCAAAAGGCTATATGCTATCCTTTTCTGAAGCTATTGCTAACGAATTAAAAGATACAGGAGTAACTGTAACTGCACTGTGTCCCGGACCTACAAAAACAAAGTTTCAGCAAACCGTTTCAGCAGACAGCTGCGATAATAAAATTAGTTTTAATATGGGCTGTGCTAAAGCTGTAGCTGAATATGGATATAAAGCTATGCTGAACGGTAAGAGTTATGCTATTCCAGGTAAATTCAATAAGTTTCTAGCTGTTTTACCGAGATTTATGTCACGTCGAGCAGCGACTTCCATAGTTAGGAAAATTCAGGAAAAGAATAGGAAGGTAGTTTAGTTTTTAGAATCTGTTTTGTAAAAGATATTTTGCGTCCGGTATATAAATGCCAAGAATATACCAAAAATAAAAGTAAAAATCCAGGCTTCATAATGAAGCATTGGATGAATAACTATATCTAGTATGTCTTGAAATAATTCGAATGGATTTTGAATAATTTCCCAGGAATTGTAACGTAAAAACCGACCTAAATAAATACCGAATGCGGTTAAAGGAAAAACAGATATTATGATGTAGCTAGACATATTATCACTAAAATGTTGAAGGAGTATATGTTTCATCTCTTTTACAGATAGAAGAAATAGTAAAACCCCGTTTCCAGAGAAAGAAGCTAACATTAAAACATCTAACCATAACAAGCTGTGATCTCCGAATCTCAAATGTAGAAAATCAGTAATGATATAAGGCGCATTAGGTAAAAAGGCAAGCCATGTGAAAAAGTATAAACCAAAAGAAACTTTGTGTTGTTTTGGTCTTGTTGATAAGTAGCTTGTTAAAGCAAATGGGATACATGCTAAAAATAAATTCCAGATTAAAAACAGATAGAAAAAAGATTGATTCAGTTTGATTCTAATCATTAACAACACGATACTAAAAAGCACGGATAAACTGATTAAGACTAAAATATTAAATTGATTATAGATATAGGTTTTGAGATTATTCATGGTTAAAAACTTTTATTTTGTTGATGATTAATTGAATTAAAAATAGAATAGTGCCATACTAAAAAGGTAAGGGCAATTTTAAGGCTAAAATGTAACTTGTTCATAAGATGAGATTTTATGTTGGAAATAGGATTTAGAAAAAATAACTTCTCTAAAGTCATGGATATTGACAAGCAGTAATTTTTTATAATCGTAATGATGAAAGGAATTTGCGGTGCGGCCTAATTTGTATGATTTGTAATAATAAGGTAAGTAATCAGGTAAAATGATAATGCCTACAATCATGGCGCCATATAAATAAATACTTCGTTTACCATTTCCAAAACAAAGGCACTGTAAAGCAATTTCATCTTCTACGCGAGTACCATATCCGGTTATGGTATGATAAGCATCATGGCGTTCGACTTTGGCAATTAATTCAAAATTATTTTGATCTAAAAAAAGCCCAAGATGTTTACCGATACTTTCTGCCGGGTAGGTAAGAAGGTCATGTTTGGTTATTCCCCAAGGTTTATGATGTTTAAACATATCAGTGTATACTTTCTGAGATATATTGAACAACCATTCAATAAGTTTTTTTCTTAAATTCATTTTAAAAGTACTTTGTTTTTCAAAGTTAATATGTAAAAAAATAGAGCTATTGTTTGTGTAGTAGTTTTTCAAGAGCATCAATATGCTTTTTAAATTCGATTTCACCCAATTGCGTTGTGCTATATCTTGTATTGGGTTTTTTTCCTATAAATTGTTTCTCTATGGTAATATATTCAGCTTTTTCAAGAGCTTTCGTGTGGCTAGCCAAGTTGCCATCGGTGGCCCCCAGCAACTCCTTCAACGTATTAAAATCGGCATATTCATTCACCATTAAAATAGACATAATGCCTAAGCGAATACGATGATCGAAAACTTTATTTATGTTATTAATAATACTCATAGTGTATTTTTAAAGGCTCATACTTGTGGGGTTAACTTCCGGCGAATGGTGTTCCAAAAATGCCAACGGCCAATTCGGCCCATGTTAACAGAAAGAGCAAAAATAGTATAACTATTAGAACTATCTTAACAGATGGCCTTCGGAATGTTCGTAGAATTAATTCAAGGAAAAGTCCGACGGTTAATAATAACCCCCCCATAACAATAAAATCGAAAAGACTCCAGTTTACCTCATTGCTAAATTGCATGGCAATAAACGGAATTACAAGCAATACAGAAATAACACCTAAAATGATAAGCACTCTCTTGTAATTAGTTAGCATAGTATTCATATTTAATGTTAATTTTTGTCGTATTTAAAATGCATCCACGTTCCGTAAACAATGTGCATGATTCCAAAGCCTAAGACCCAAAACCAAAAGCCGTAACCCGGTAATAGGGCAGCAATTAGTCCTAAAATAATTTCAATTATGCCCAGATATCTGATATCGCCAATGCTGTATTTTGAAGCATTAATTAATGCTAATCCATAAAAAATAAGCATTAATGCTCCAGTTTGACCGTATTTCTGATTTCCTAAAATAATAAGAATGTAAAGACCTCCTGAAACTAGTGGAATTAAAAAATTTATAAGCAGACGTTTTGACGAAGCATCCCAGATTTTAGAACCGTTTTTCTTTGCTTTTCGAGTGGTTAATATAACAGCCGTGATAATACTGAATAGGGCAACCAAAAATAAATCCAGAAGTACCAATGTAAAAATAGTACCATCTAAAATTAAATACTCATGTTTTGAGTTGCTCACCAACCAATACGCATAAGCTGCGCCAATAAGGGCATAAATTCCGGCCATAACACCAGACAAACCACTAAGTGAAATAAATCGAGAGGATTTATTCATTAAATTTTTAATTTCACTAATGTCTTTTAAATAGACTTTCGGTTCCATATTAAAGTACTTTGAATTACAAAGTAAATGAATTAATTTTAATATTTCCAAAAAAAATATAATTAAGATTAAACGATTTTTTTGTGGCGTTTTCTTCGTTTAACAATTGTTAATATGAATAATAATAAAAAAAAAGTCCCCAAATTGGAGACTTTATAAGGTGTATATGTTATCCAGGAAATTAAATTCTAAACATTCCCCCAATAGAGATGACATTTTGAATAAACATAAAGTGTTGCGAAGCACTTTCGGCAGTATTGCTTGTCGTTCTAATATCTGGCATATTAATATAACCACCTCTTAAATCGGTTTGAATAAAGAAATGCTTAAAGAATAATAAATTCAATCCGGCAGTTGCCGAAATACCATAACCCGATAAATGAAACTCATCATAACGATCTTTCTGTAATAAAGTCGTATTGGTTTTCGGGACTAATGCTCCTGCAGCTAATCCTTCAGTAAAATTAATCTGAAATTTATCGGTATTGTTAATGCCAAAAATAGAGGAAATATCATCAAATCGAGCAATTTCGGCATATACATAATTTAAACCGTTTGTGTGCTCGAATTTCAAAAAGTCTTCAGAAACTAAAAAAGCATCGTTGTTATAGTTGCCGTTATATATCGATCCTGGTTCGCTTTCCGGTAAATCGATATACCCATCTAATCGCCTGGATTCATTTCTATCCATAACATATTTCATATGGTCAATACCCAACGAAACGGTGTATTTATCAGAGATGAAATAACCCACTTTTACATTGGTTTGCGGAATAGTAATGCGCGTAGGGTTGATATAATCGATATGCCAGCCTTTAGGTTTGTCGTGCGCTGTGGCATTATTAATGGTGAAGTTGTAGTCTTCGCCTTTAAAGGTGATATCTGATTTTGAATAACGTTCACGGTTACCTCCCCAGCTAATAAAGAATTTTCCTTTGTTGTTTGTAGTGTATTTTATTGGCGTGCTTTCTTGAGCATTAATTTTGAAACCAGACAATAAAAATATTGCACCTAAGAGAATAGGTTTTATGATGTTTTTCGTCATTTTTATGACTTTAAATTATAGGTTGTTAATGGTTTTTCTAATGGCAACTAAATTGCTCAATAGTTTTTCAAGGTTATCTAAATGAAGCATGTTGGCTCCGTCACTTTTAGCATTGGCCGGGTCGAAATGGGTTTCTATAAATAAACCATCAACATTGTTAACCACACCAGCTCTGGCAATGGTTTCAATCATATCAGGTCTGCCGCCTGTAACACCGTGACTTTGGTTAGGTTGTTGTAACGAGTGAGTCACGTCTAAAACCGTAGGTGCGTATTCACGCATGGTTGGAATACCACGGAAATCGACAATCATATCCTGGTAACCAAACATAGTACCTCTGTCGGTAATCCAGGCTTTGTCGTTTCCTGAATCTTTTACTTTTTGTACGGCATGTTTCATCGCTTCCGGACTCATGAATTGTCCTTTTTTCAAGTTAACCACTTTCCCTGTTTTAGCAGCTGCAACAACTAAATCGGTTTGGCGAACTAGAAACGCCGGAATTTGTAGTACATCAACATACTGTGCCGCAAATGCAGCATCAGATATTTCGTGAATATCGGTAACGGTTGGAACATCAAAGGTTTCAGAAACTTTTTGAAGAATTTTTAAAGCCTTTTCATCACCAATACCAGTAAAACTGTCAACACGGCTTCGGTTGGCTTTTTTAAAACTTCCTTTAAATACATAAGGAATCTCTAATTTGTCTGTAATCGATACAACTTTTTCAGCAATACGTAACGCCATATCTTCTCCTTCAATGGCACATGGACCACAAAGCAGGAAAAAGTTGTTAGCATCTACGTGTTTTATTTTTGGGATCTCTTGAAGATTCATCTGCTTAATATTTCATAAAATTAAGCGACAAAGATAGTTATTTTTAGAACGCTCTATTTAAACTATTTCTAATAATCCATAAGGCCATTAATAGGTTACAAACTATAAAACCAATACCATTAAATATAAAAGTTTGCGAATGTTGAAAATAACTAATTATACCAGATATGTCTAATAAGTAGCCGACAATTAAATACGATGACAGACACACAAAGGTAATACCTAATGTAAAATTTAAGCTTTTGTTAGGTTTTATAAGTTGCCATAAAAATGGAATGCCTAAAAGTAAAATAGGATAAGCTGTTATACCTTGAGTTCTGTTAATTAATGTGAACCAATAGGCAGTAGCAGCTAAAAAGTATAGATAGGGTACAAACTTTGAATATTTGTTTAACGTTTTCATTTTTGTGAGAGATGTTAATTATAAACTGTATAAGATTATACGTGTGGTTTTTGATTTTGGATCTCTAATATACAGTTAGTTAACGTTAAAAGGGCGTTAAAATTATAACTGATTTTAATTGTAACATTTTATTAACTAAATCAAAAAAATAGACGTACCTTTGCAGCCTTAAATTCAGGCACTACTATGGCTAATATTAAAAACATTGCAATTATTGCACACGTTGACCACGGAAAAACGACTTTGGTTGATAAAATTATGTATCACTGTCAGTTATTCAGAGAAAATGAGAATACAGGTGATTTAATTCTAGATAATAACGATTTAGAGCGTGAAAGAGGTATTACTATTACATCTAAAAACGTATCTGTAATTTATAAAGACACAAAAATCAATATTATTGATACTCCTGGTCACGCCGATTTTGGTGGAGAAGTAGAACGTGTACTTAATATGGCTGATGGTGTATTGCTGTTAGTTGATGCTTTTGAAGGGCCAATGCCTCAAACCCGTTTCGTATTGCAAAAAGCAATCGATTTAGGATTGAAGCCATGTGTGGTTGTAAATAAAGTAGATAAAGAAAACTGTACGCCTGATGAGGTTCATGAGAAAGTATTCGATTTAATGTTCGAATTAGGAGCAGAAGAATGGCAGTTAGATTTCCCAACCGTTTACGGTTCTGCGAAGAATAACTGGATGAGCGAAGACTGGACTAAGCAAACGACCAATATTGAGCCATTATTAGATATGGTTATCGAGCATATCCCAGCACCAAAAATCGAGGAAGGATCTACTCAAATGTTAATCACTTCTTTAGATTATTCGTCATTTACAGGTCGTATTGCTATTGGACGTTTAACACGTGGGGAGCTTAAAGTAGGGCAAAACATTTCGTTAGTAAAACGTGACGGAGCTGTTGTAAAAAATAAAATTAAAGAACTTCACATTTTTGAAGGTGTAGGCCGTAAGAAAGTAGATGAAGTACAAGCTGGAGATATATGTGCTGTTGTGGGGCTTGAAGGTTTTGAAATTGGTGATACTATTGCCGATTTTGAAAATCCGGAAGGATTAAAAACCATCGCTATTGATGAGCCTACAATGAGTATGTTATTTACTATTAACGATTCACCTTTCTTTGGTAAAGATGGTAAATTTGTAACATCTCGTCACATTAAAGACCGTTTAACTAAAGAGCTTGAGAAAAACTTAGCATTAAGAGTAAACGAAACCGACAGTGCCGATAAATTTATGGTATTTGGTCGTGGGGTACTTCACTTATCGGTTTTAATCGAAACTATGCGTCGTGAAGGTTACGAACTTCAAATTGGTCAGCCACAGGTAATCATTAAAGAAATTGATGGTGTAAAATGTGAGCCGGTTGAGGAAATGACTATCGATTTACCAGAAAACGTTTCAGGAAAGGCTGTAGAAATGGTAACCTTACGTAAAGGGGAAATGTTAAGTATGGAAGCCAAAGGTGATCGTATGGTTTGTGAATTCATTATCCCATCTCGTGGTATTATCGGATTAAGAAACCAGTTATTAACAGCAACTGCAGGTGAGGCTATTATGGCACACCGTTTTAAAGAATATCAACCGTTAAAAGGAGGTATTCCTGAGCGTCAAAATGGATCTTTAGTATCTATGGAAAAAGGTACAGCTATTCCTTATTCGATTGATAAATTACAAGAGAGAGGTAAGTTTTTTATCGATCCGGGAGAAGATATTTATGAAGGTCAGGTAATTGGAGAGAACTCTCGTGGAGATGATATGACGGTTAATGTTACAAAGACTAAGAAATTGAGTAACGTACGTTCGTCAGGAGCAGACGATAAGGCTAAAATTGTACCTGCAATCAAATTCAGTTTAGAGGAAGCTTTAGAATACATTCAGAAAGATGAGTATGTAGAAGTTACACCAAACTTTTTACGTATTCGTAAAATCTTTTTAACTGAAGTTGAGCGTAAGCGAAACAAAACAGTTTAAGCTTAAATAAGAAATATAAAAGGGGATTACTAAATTGGTAATCCTCTTTTTTTTATGTTCTCAGGGGTTATTAAATATTGAAATAAAAATCCTTAAATTGCAATAAGGCACTAAAAAATATAAATTAATTATGGATTTTCTTGGAATTTCATTTACAGAATGGGTTGGATACGCAGCGATGGCCATGCTATTGCTTTCGTTTACAATGAAAGCTGTTACAAAATTAAGGATAGTAAATTCAATAGGCTGTTTACTTTTCGTTATTTATGGTTTTATGTTAGATCCTATAGCAAAGCCCATTATTATTACTAATGGGGCTATTCTTTGCGTAAATTTATATTACCTTTTAAAAAAGTAAATCGTTTGTTTGTTGTTAACCGATAGTGTTTGTACATTTAAACTAAATTGCTACATTAACAAACCAGTTAACTTATTTCGATTAATTGAAAAAATTAATAGATTACATAAACGATAACGTTTTAATTAAAGTTACTTCGTTACAAACGACTTCTGTTGTTACCCGATTAATAGCTGGGATATTAACATCTAAAGCTATTGCGGTGTTTATTGGTCCAGTGGGATTGGCCTTAATTGGAAATCTTCAGAATTTTGTAAGTGCATTTCAAACGGTGTCTGTTGCAGGTTTGTATAACGGCACTGTTAAATATATTTCAGAATTAAAAGAAAGTGTTACCGAATTAAGTAAGGTGGTTTCCACTGTATTTTATGTGGGTTTTATTTCTACGGTGTTGGTTTCCTTCTTTTGTTATTTCAACGCCGATTTAATAAACAATCTCATATTTCCTTCCTATAATAATTACGCATTTGTTATAAAAGTATTTGCTTTTGTTTTGCCGTTTTATACGTTGAATATGTTTTCATTTTCTATAATGAATGGGTTTTCGAAGTATAAAATTCTTATTGTTATAAATATTATAGGGCAGATATTAAGCATGTCCGTTGCATTGTTGTTAATTTATCAAAATGCGATAAAAGGGGCTTTAATATCAGTAGCGATTGCTGAATCTTTGATATTCTTGATAACCTTAGTTGGAATTATAAACAGAAGAAGCTTAATACCTCTTATAAAGGTAAAAAGTGTGAGTTTTAGGTTTTTAAAGCAAATGAGTTCATACTCGTTAATGGCATTGTTTTCAGCTGTTCTTCTGCCTTTAGTTGCCATTGCTATACGAATGTATATCATGGAACATGTCGGATACAAAGACGCTGGGTTTTGGGAAGCCATGACAAGAATATCGAAGTACTATTTAATGATGGTTACATCTCTAATGGCACTTTATATTTTGCCTCGTTTTTCAGAAATTGAAGATGTGAAGGAATTTAGAAAAGAAGTTTTTGGTTTTTATAAGCTTATAATTCCTGTTTTGGTTGTCGGATTTATAGCTATTTATTTCCTAAAGGGTATTATTGTAAATGTAATTTTAACAGAAGAATTCCGCCCGGTAGAAGACTTGTTTTTATGGCAGTTGTTAGGTGATTTCTTAAAAGTGTTATCAACTGTTATTGCCTATCAGTTTCTTGCAAAGAAAATGTTCTGGCATTATATTTTAACGGAAGCTTTTTTAATTATAGCGCTGTATACAACCAGTATATTTTTTATCGATTTGTTCGATAGTGTTGAAGGAGCTGTTGTAGCACATTTTGTTACTTACACAATGTATTATGGTATCATTTTACTCATATTTGGAAGTTCGTTGTTTGGGGTTGATGGTGGAAATGAAAAACAAATTTAATTGTTCAAGCAAATTAAAAATAATCAGTTTTATAAAACAATTACATATAATGGATTAATTGTTTTTATTAAGGTTTTCTCTTCATTTGTCGTTTCAAAGGTTAGTGCAATGTATTTAGGACCTTCGGGATATGCATTGGTAGGTAATTTAAAAAATATAATTCAAGGTCTTTTAGGTTTTACAATTACAGGGTTTGAAAGTGGAACGATAAAATATATATCAGAAAACTCGTCAAATAGGAATCGGCTAAATGAAGTAATTATTAATATTATTGTTTTTAGTTTTATAATTAGTTTAATTTTTTCTTTAATTACATTTTTCTTTTCTGAAGATTTGGCTATATACTCATTAAAGGAAAATCAATATGCTGTCTTTTTTAAACTTTTAGCTGTTTTATTGCCAATAATTTCTTTTAGTTGGTTAATTCAGTATATAATAAATGGATTACAAAATATAAGGCTTTATAGCATTTTATTGATAATATTTAACGTATTGAATGCATTAATAACTTTTATATTAATTTATACTTTTGGATTAGAAGGAGCAATTTTAGCTAGTTTTTCTGTACCTGCTATAAATTTTTTAATGTCTTTATTTTTTAAAGAGATTAGGTTGTTTTTTATTTCAGCTTTTAAAAATTTAAAAAAGGTTTCGTTAAAGTTTTTTAGATCCATTTCAGTTTATCTTTTAATGGCAATATATTCATCTTTGTTGATAAGTGTATGTTATTTGCTCATTAGAAATAGAATAATTTTTTCAATAGATACAAGGAATGCAGGCCTATGGGAGGCTATGAATAAAATATCAAGTTTTTATATGATGTTTTTTTCTTCAATATTTACTTTGTATTTACTTCCTAGGCTTTCTAAAAATATTTCTGTAGAAGGATATTATAAAATAATGAAAGAGTATTTTATGATGTTAATTCCTGTTTTGATTGTTTTTTTTATAGTAATATTTTTATTAAGGTTCTTTATAATCAAGTTGTTTTTAACTAACGATTTTGTTGAGATTAGTCAGTATTTTTATTTGCAATTATTTGGTGATATTTTTAAAATTTTAGGTTTTTCTTTAGCATATCAATTTCATGCAAAAAAAATGGTGAAAGCCTATCTAATATCAGATATGATATTATATGGTTTTTTTTGTTGTGTCAGTTTCTTTTTAATCGACAGGTATGGTTTACAAGGAGCCTTTTATTCTTATATATTAAGTACAGGTTTATACTTTATAACAGTAGCCCTTTTATTAGTTAATGTTAAAAATAAATATTTAGTAAATGAGAAATAAACTTAGGTTTAATATGATTTTGTTGTTGCCATTTGTTTTGAAATACTTTTTTGTGTTGGTTTTTGGTAACTATCAAGGATTGAGTTTTATTGATTTATTTGAAGATTGCATTTTTGTTTTAGTGGTGTTTTTACTTTTCAATTTATCAAATAATAAGTATTATCATTTAACTGTTATTCTTGCAAATGTAATTTACTTTTTATTAGAAGGAGCATCTTATTTAACGGTTTCGTCAAACTTTTCATCATCTTATATGTATGTGCTTATTGAGTCTTCAAAAGGTGAGTTAAAAGAATTTTTAAGTTCATATAATAGTTTATTTGTAATATTTTTTGTTGGTTCAATAATAACTCCATTTTTTCTTTTTAAGAAACGCTTTTTTGTCCAGAATAGACTTAAAAGTTTTTATTCAGTTGTTATAATTATAATATTAGTTTTAGGTTTAAAACTAACAGGTTATATAGAAAATAACGTATACCATAACGTCGTAAGAGGGGTTTATGGGTATCACCAACTTCAGAATAATTTTAAATTGAATAATTCGGTAAAGAAGGGTGATATTAAATTATTAAAAAATAATGATGTTTTGGTTATTGTTTTGGGTGAATCTACAACAAGGCAACATATGCAGTTGTATGGTTATAAAAGAGAAACGACCCCATTTTTAAATGCTTTTAAGGATAGTTTACTTGTTTACAGCGACGTCATTTCTTCTGATGTAATAACAACAAAATCCTTACCTAAAATGTTAACTTCTTTGGATTGCAATCTTAAAGAAGATAATTTGCAAAGTAGCATTATAAATATTTTTAAAGTATTAGGGATTAAAACCTATTGGTTGTCTAACCAAAGACCCATAGGTTATTTCGATAATCGTATTAGTAAGATTGCTTCAAATACACAATATTTTAAATTTTTCAATCATGTTGATGAAGTTAACACCTTAAGTTATGATGAAGTGATTATACCTGAGTATGAACGTATATTGCATGAAAAAGGAAAGAAGGTTATTTTTTTACATTTAATTGGAACTCATTTTGATTATCAAAATAGATATACCAAAAAATATGAGAAATTTGGAAAATTGAAACAATCGGAAAAACAAGAAATAATAAATCATTACGATAACGCTGTTTTGTACAATGATTTTGTGGTTAAATCAATAATGGAAAGTTTAAAAAATATCAAAGGGAAACGAGCTTTGATTTATGTTTCGGATCATGGAGAAAATGTATACGACGAAGGAGATTTTTTTGGTCGTACTGAAACCAATTTAAAAAAAGTAATGTTTGATATACCTTTTTTGGTCTGGACGTCAAAAGATTTTGAACTACCAGATGATTTTGAGTATGTGCCTAATAGAAAGTTTATGGCAGATCACTTATATGAAAGTTTAGGGCATTTATTGGGAGTGAAACATAAAGACATGGATTTTAGCAAGAGTATATTTAGCAATACATTTAAAGAACGAAAACGAATTGTAGTTAATGGAATTGATTATGACGATGTTTTTTGAAAAAAAAATGAATAAGGAACTTTGTATTTTAGCAGATAGTTTAAGTAATGGTGGGGCAGAACGAGTAGCTTCAAATATGTCTGTATCTTTAGTTAATAAGGGATATAATATTACTGTAGTTTCTATGCAAAATAATATATCATATGCCTATGAAGGTAAACTATATAATTTTGGAAAAGTAAAAGAGACAAATAACAAACTAAAAGCTTTTTTTAAGTTTAGGGCTTTTTTTAAAAATAAAAATTTTGATGTCATTATAGATCATAGAGTTAGAAATAATTTTTTTAAGGAGTTACTTTTTTCAAAGTTGATTTTTAATAAGTCTAAAGTCATATATTGTATTCATAGTTATTTGCTTTCGTATTCATTTTCTTACATGTGTTTCCCTCGCTTGGCTAGATTACCACATGTAAAAAATAGGATTTTTGTTTCTGTATGCAATGAGGTTAATAGGCATCTTGAGCAAAAATTGGGTATAAAGAGTAAAACAATTTATAATTATTTAAAACTAGGAAGAGATATTGATTTTGAAAAGGAAAATTATATAATCGGTGTTGGAAGATTAACTAAAATAAAGCAATTTGATAAATTAATATTGGCTTATAATGAATCAGAATTACCAAAAAAAAGTATCGGACTAAGAATCTTAGGCAACGGTGAAGAAAAGGAAAATTTAGAAAAATTGATTAATAATCTGGAATTAAACAAAAAAGTAAAGCTTATTTCGTTTAAAAACGACCCTAAGACATTGGTTTCTAGGTCGATGTGTTTAGTTCTGGTTAGTGAATTTGAAGGTTTTCCAATGGTATTATTAGAGGCTTTAAATTTAGGAACACCAGTTATAGCTTTTAATTGTAAAAGTGGCCCTAGTGAAATTATTCAACATGAAATAAATGGGCTTTTAGTAGAAAATAGGAATAAAGAAGAGTTAATAAAAGCTATGAATAAATTAGTATTAGATGAAGAATTTTATAATCAAATTAAGTTAAATACAAGTTGTGGATTAGAAAAGTTTTCAGAAGAACAGGTGATTCAGCAATGGGTGAACATTTTAGAAAACCACAAGTAAGCTAGTTTGATATGATAAAATAGAGGTGTTGGTAAATGAAATTTTATTTTTTGAGCTAATGTAAGATTTTTACTAAATATCTTTTTCTTATAAAATAATACTTTTTCTTCATTTCTTTCCATTTTATAAAGCACAACAATTCTGAAATAGACAAAATCTAAAAATTTTTTTAAATCAGGATGATTATATTTTTTTAAATAGGTTTCGTAATTGGGGATTTTACGATTGAAATTTTTGTTTGGTGCCGTTAGTTGGTTTTTTATGCACGTTCTGTAATATGATTTAATCTCGTCGTAATAAACTAGATCGAAAGTATTAAAACAACGTATATAAAAGTCATCTTCTTCTCCATAATTAATTTTCTCATCAAAATATCCTACTTTTTTAAATACAGTTTTATTTATAACCAAAGAACTTGGTCCCATGATATTGCGACCCAGTTTAAAATAGTTTGTAATTATTTTTTGTTGTCTTGTTAAGAATGTCTTTTTAGTTAAAGACGCATTTGTATTTGGAAATAATAATTTAACATTGGTAGCGAAAACTTTATAATTTTGGTAGTTAGAAATTAAATTGTGAATGGTTTCTAAATAATCTTCAGTCCATAAATCATCAGCATCTAATAAAGCAATATATTTTCCCTTGGCTAATTCAATGCCTAAGTTTCTGCTTGCACAAAGCCCCTTGTTTTCTTGAGTTATTACCCTTATTCTTTTATCTCTAATTTCTTTAGCTCTACTTAAACTAAAATCTGTAGAACCATCATTAATAATGATAACTTCAAAATCATTAAAAGATTGATTAATAGCACTATTTAAAGTGTCTTTGATGTAATTTTCCTTGTTAAATAAAGGTATGACAATTGAGAAAAAAGGCATTATTTTTTAAGATTAATATACGAAAAGAAGCTTATTCTAAAAAGATCAAAAACAAAAAGATATGGCCGGTTTGATTTCAAATTATATTTAAATAAACTGTGAAGGAGTAAATAACATCCGGCAAATGGGTAATTGAGTTTATAGGTTTTTAAAGTTTTAAAGAGTTTTAAAAAAGTAACAAAATCTGGATTAATAATTTTATTTTGATAAATTACATTTAAATTTTTCAGCGCTTGTTGGGTTTTTAAAAAGTAGACAGAATTCAAATCGACATCGTTGTGTAATACAGGATTATCAATATGAAGTATTGAGGCATTTAGTACTTTTAACTTGTACGCGAAAATAGTGTCTTCATGACCATATTCTTTTATGCTTTTTTCGAACCTGATTTTATTAAAAATCTCTTTTTTTATTAAAGTGTTATTAAAAAGTGTAGATTTATAAATGTTTTTATTTCTTAGGGTAGAGGTTGTGTCTTCCCTGTATATCCCATATTTCCATCGCAGTTTTCTTGATGAGGATACTGTTTTTGGATGAATTCTTCCACCGTACACAACATCTGTATCTTTTTTTATAGCTTCAATATAATTTGAAATATAATTGATATTTGGAATTATGGAGTCTCCATCTATGAATAAAAGCAAATTGTATTTTGAAGCATCGGCAAGTATATTTCGATTATTACTTAAGCCAACATTTTTAGAAAGAGTTTTAAATCTTGAATTATGTAGTTGGTTGATTTTGTCATTGTCTTTATCCAGTTCAGATTGAGAGCCATCATCAATACATATTATTTCGAACTCTATTTTGCGCTCAAGAGCTTGTTTTTCCAATTGACAAGCAAGGGGATATACATTGTAATTATATGTAGGGATTAAAATAGATAGCATTTACTTTGTTACGATTAGAGTTGTTTCAGGAGAAAGAAAGCCGTAAATAACGTCATCATCAGTTTTTAAGAAATTAACAACTTTAACTTTAAAACCTGTTTGTTCCAATCTTAATTTAAGCCCCTTAATTGAATAAACTCTTACATGATCATGTTGTCCGAAGTGAATATTTCTTTCTTCAGGAGTAACAACGGATTCGTCTTCATATATATCGCCCTCTTTAAATGGGGTTTGAATATAAATTGTTCCTTTTGAATTTAAAACTCTGTAGAGCTCTTTCATGGCTTTTAGATCATCAACGATATGTTCTAAAATGTGATAACATATAACGGTGTCAAATTTAGAGTTTTCTTGGTTGATATCTGTAATATCAAATTTATATTCAGCTAAAAATTCATCTTCATAATCTGTGCTGAAATATGAAAGGGATTCAATTTTTTTAAGGTTTCTATACAGGCTTCTTGATGGTGAAAAATGAAGAATATTACCTGTTATGTGGTGGTTGTCATTTAATAGTTTCCATAAGCGTCGGTTTCGTGACAAACTACCGCAAGACGGACATAGCAAATCTCCATTCTTTAGTCTAATAAATTTACGTAGTTTATAATTGCAAATATTACATGTATGGTTATTGCCTAAATATAATAAACTATAAACCGATCTAAAAAACAATTCATTTTCAAAAAGTAATTTTTTTGGAATTAAAGCTGCAATGCTGTTTTTAATGAAGTCATACATAAACTACCCCTTCCTTTGCACCACTTCATACACCTGATTCTCGTCACATTTTAAGGTCTTGCTTGGGTATTTCAATAACAACGCATAATCGTGGGTAGCCATTAAAATAGTGTTGCCATTTTTATTAATATCCTGAAGCACTTCCATCACCTCAATACTGGTTTGCGGGTCCAAATTCCCAGTAGGCTCATCGGCTAGGATAAGCTCAGGGTTGTTCAATAAGGCTCTGGCAATGGCAATACGTTGTTGTTCTCCGCCAGAAAGTTCATGAGGAAATTTAAAACCTTTAGTACTCATGCCTACTTTCGTTAAAACCTCTTCAATTCTGGTAGTCATCGCTTCTTTGTCTTTCCAGCCGGTAGCTTTCAAAACAAATAATAAATTTTCATTTATCGTGCGATCGGTAAGGAGTTTAAAATCCTGAAAAACGACACCAAGTTTTCTACGTAAATAAGGGATGTCTTTCTCTTTTAAACCATTCAGGTTAAAATCTACAATATGTCCTTCTCCTTTGGTAAGTGGTAAATCTCCATATAGTGTTTTCATAAAACTACTTTTACCAGTTCCTGTTTTTCCAATTAAGTAAACAAAATCTCCTTTATTTATTTCAACGTTTATGTTAGATAGTACTAAACTTTCTCCCTGAAATATAGAGGCATCTTTTAATTGTAAAATAGGATTTGACATAGGTTTTGAATGAAAAGTTTTTATGTGTTGTAAATGTATTATTTATAAGTTGAAACTTAAAAATTAATGTTTAAAAAGTTTTTTGGCTATAAGTTAAAACGCTGATTATCTCTCGTTATTTTTCAATTTTTAATAAGTCGGTTTATAATTATAGCACGATTATTGCGTTATACCTTTTATATAAATTATCTTTGATTTTAAATTAAAAAACGAATCGTTAATGATTAAAATAAATAGTGTTTCTCTTTTGATGGCCCTCGGAATAAGCTATCAGATTTCAGCACAACAATCGGCTGTGTATACCAGCGATTTAGTAGATTATCAAAAGGCTTTGTCGCTTTATAATAATCAACAGTATATGGCAGCTCAGGCATTATTTAGTAATGTTAAAAAGCAGCATAAAGAAGAAGGTTTACAGTCTGATTGTACCTATTACATCGCCAATTGTGCTGTGCGTTTAAATCAGCAAAATGCCGATAAACTTGTAGAGCGTTTTGTTGAAGACTACCCAACAAGTACCAAAAGAAATACCGCCTATTTAGATGTAGCCGATTATTATTTTGCCAACGGAAAATATGCTTATGCCAGGAAGTGGTATGATAAAGTAGATGAAGGTGGTCTTGCTTACAGCGATAAAGAAAAGTTTTATTTTAATAACGGATATTCAGCTTTTGCAGCAAAGCAATATGGTGATGCCAGAAAGTATTTGTCGCGTGTAGAAAGCTCTAAAGAATATGGCTCTCAGGCTAAATATTACATTGGGTATATGGCTTATGAAGGAGACGATTATAAACAAGCGAATCAGTACTTCGATCAGGTTAGTGACCAGGAGCGTTACAAAGAAAAGCTATCGTATTATCAGGCCGATTTAAATTTTAAACTTGGGAATTTTCAGAAGGCTATCGATTTAGCTAAAGCCCAGTTGAAAAAGAGTAATCGCGATGAGGTTTCCGAACTTTCAAAAATTATAGGAGAGAGTTATTTCAACCTTGAACAATATGCAGAAGCAATTCCTTATTTAAAAGCCTATAAGGGTAAAAAAGGGAAGTGGAATAATACCGATTTTTATCAGTTAGGTTACGCGTATTATAAGCAAGGGGATTACGAAAATGCGGTTTCAGAATTCAATAAAATTATTGGCGGAACCAACAGCATTGCCCAAAATGCATATTATCATTTAGGAGAAAGCTACATAAAATTAGATAAAAAACAGGAGGCATTAAATGCTTTTAGAAACGCGTCACAAATGGATTTCGATTTAAAAATTCAGGAAGATGCCTATTTAAATTATGCCAAAATTAGCTACGAGATTGGTAATGCGTATCAGTCGGCACCTCAGGTGTTAACCGGGTATTTAGACAAATATCCGAAATCGACACAACGTGAAGAAATAGAAACTTTATTGATCGATTCTTATATTACTTCTAAAAATTATCAGGAAGCTCTGCGTTTATTAGAAGGAAAAAATAGTTTTGAAAATAAAGTGGCATATCAAAAAGTAGCATTTTATCGTGGTTTGGAATTGTATAACGAGAATCAGTTTTTAGAAGCTCAGAAGATGTTTGAATCATCTCTAAAAGAACCACGTGATGCCAATTACACAGCCAGAGCAACATTCTGGAAAGCCGAAACCGATTATAATTTAACAAATTATGATCATGCTTTGGTGGGTTTTCAGCAGTTTAAACAACAAAGTGGCGCAACGGCAACACCTGAGTATGAAAATATTGATTACAATTTAGCTTATACCTATTTTAAACTTAAAAATTACGATCAGTCTACGAAGTTTTTCAGTTCCTTTATTGCTGCAACAAAGCAGCGCGATAATGTAAGGTTGAATGATGCATATCTACGTTTGGGAGATGCGTTTTTTGTGTCAAGTAGCTATCAGAATGCTATTAACGCCTACGAAAGTGCCATTAAATTAAACGCTATTGAATCGGATTACGCCTTCTTTCAAAAAGCGATTAGTGCCGGATATATAGGTAAAGATTCTAAAAAGATTAGCGAACTTGAAGAATTTATTTCAGCTTATCCAAAGTCTAAATTACGTGACGATGCCATGTACGAATTAGGTAATACTTTGGTTAAGGTGAATCAATCGGATAACGCGATGCGTACTTACGATCGATTAAATTCGGAATACCGAATGAGCTCGTTTGTGCCAAAATCATTATTGCGCCAAGGGTTAGTTTATTATAATGGAAACCAAAACGAACAGGCTTTAACTAAGTTTAAAAAAGTGGCAGCGGAATATGAAGGGACACCTGAAGCCGTTCAGGCGGTAGCGACAGCACGACTTATTTACATAGATATGGGACGTGTTGATGAATACGCAAGTTGGGTAAAAACCTTAAATTATGTAGAGGTTACCGATGCCGATTTAGACAATGCAACCTATGAGGCAGCCGAAAAACAATATTTAGATAATAATGCCGATAAGGCTATTAAACAATTCAATGGGTATTTAAATCAGTTCCCCAACGGATTACATGTGTTGCAATCGCATTTTTATGTGGCTCAGTTGTACTACAAACAAAATTTATCGGCTAATGCAGCACCTCATTACGAGTATGTTGTTGGTGTGCCACAAAATGAATTTACAGAAGTTGCACTTTCTAGATTATCACAATATTATTTAGAACAAAAAGATTGGAACAAGGCCATGCCTTTACTTGAGCGTTTAGAGAGTGAGGCCAGCTTGCCTCAAAATGTCGTGTTTGCGCAATCGAATTTAATGAAAGCTAATTACCAGTTAGAGCATTATAATGAAGCCGTTTCTTATGCCGAAAAGGTATTGTCGAATTCTAAGATTGATAATAAAATTCAGGGTGATGCCCATATTATTATTGCACGATCAGCGATGAAAACGGGTAATGAAGCTAAGGCTAAAATGGCATATGCACAGGTTGAAGCTGTTGCCACCGGCGAAACAGCAGCCGAAGCTCTTTACTATAATGCTTACTTTAAAAATAAGTCAGGTAGTTATGAAGCTTCAAATGTTACGGTTCAAAAATTAGCTAAAGATTATTCAGGGTATAAGTATTATAGTGCCAAAGGTTTGGTGTTAATGGCAAAGAATTTTTATCAGCTAAACGATGCTTTTCAGGCGACTTATATTTTAGAAAGTGTGATTGAAAACTTTAAAGAGTTTGACGATGTGGCAGAAGAAGCAACCAATGAATTAAGGGCTATAAAGGCAAATGAGGCCAAGACCAATTCGTCTGTTCAACCTGAAGGTAATTAACCCCGGAATCTAAAAAACGAAAACAAGAACTTATGCGAAAGCAAATCAAACATATTTTAACTGCTGCGGTAACCTTTACAGGTGTGGCAGCATTTTCACAAAATAATCCGAAAGATACTTTAAACACAGGAGTTATTGATGTAGTTAAACCGTATACACCAACAATTTCCGATGCGTTTAAGGTGAAAGAAGTACCAGCTTTAGATGATAAAACTACAGAGACTAAGAAAGATATTAAATATAATATTTTTTCATTTCCGGTAGCTTCAACATTCACACCGGCAAAGGGGAAAGCAGAAGGTATTGAAAAGGCTAAATCAATAAAATTATTTGATAATTATGCAACTTTGGGTGTAGGCTCTTATACAACACTTATTGGAGAGTTGTATGTAAACCATGCGTTGAGTAGAACTGAAACCGTAGGAGGGTATTTTAGCCATCATTCTTCTGGTGGAGGAATTGCCGATCTTGTTTTAGATGATAATTTTTCAGATTCTAAAATCAACGTGAATTATGCTTCGCGTTTACGATACATGTCCTGGAAATTGGAAGGAGGCTTTCAGCATCAAAACTATAATTGGTATGGTGTCCCGGAATCTCAGATCGATCAGGTGCAGCTTGACGGTATTCAGGTAGATCATAAATTTAATAATGCTTATGTTGGCGGAGACATCACGTTTGAAGATACCTATTTAAACTCAGGAACTGCGTTGTTCAGACATTTTGGAGATAATATGGGGTCTGGTGAAAACCGCTTTGTTTTAACTGGTAAAGCCGATATTCCTGTTAATTATGAAGAAATAGCAACCGAACTTAAAATTGATTATCTAGGGGGGCGTTTCGATAGAAGTTATAATCTGGAAGAAGAAATAAAATATAGTAATTTTCAAATAGGCTTGTCGCCAACCTATCAGTTAAAACAAGACGATTTAACTTTAGATTTGGGAGTGTCTGTTTATTTTATGAGCGATATTGAAGCCAGCGATAATAAACTGTTTATTTATCCAAATATTTCGGCAAGTTATAGATTGGTAAGTGAGGTTTTAATTGCATATGGAGGAATTCAAGGTGACTTACAACAAAATTCATATTACGATTTTGCTAAAGAAAATCCGTTTGTGTCTCCAACATTATTTGTTCAGCCTACCGATCAGTTGTATAATGCATTTGCTGGAATAAAAGGAAAAGTTACCAGTAATATGAGCTATAAGTTTGCCGGCCACTATATTTCAGATAAGAGTAAAGCCTTATTTAAAAACAATGCCATTCAAACAGAAAATCAAATGAATTATTCTTATGGAAATTCTTTTGGTGTTGTTTACGATGATATGAAATCGTTTGGTGTATCTGGAGAATTAAGTGTCGACCTAAATCGAAACTTTACGGCATCGTTAAAAGGACAGTATTTCGCATATTCGACTAATAACGAGGAGGAGGCCTGGAACTTGCCAGATTTTAAAGGTTCGTTGTTCTTAGATTACCAAATAGATGAAAAATGGTTTGCAGGAGCAAATATTTATTTTGTAGGTAAACGTAAAGATCAATATTACGTTGCCGATTCACTTGTAAATTCAACACCGATAACAGTTAGTTTAGATGGTTATTTTGATGCTAACGCTCATGCAGGTTATCATATCACAGAACAGCTTTCCATCTTTGCTAAAATGAATAATCTGGCGAGTCAAGGTTATCAACGTTGGCAAAACTTCCCGGTACAAAGTTTTCAGGCCTTGGCCGGAGCAACTTATAAATTCGATTTTTAAAATAGATTATATAATTATAAAAAGCCCTCAAGAATTTGAGGGCTTTTTTATTGTTAGTAAGTTAAATTATGTTAAAAATCGCTCACGTTATAATGGTGTTTAAGTTTTAGTGAGTATTAATTGAAAGTAGAAAACATTCTACTTAAAACTCAATTATAAATTAACAAGACAAACTAACACAATGATTAAAAAACACATTCTTTATGTAGTTGCTTGTTGCATGTTTACGATGAATATGCTTCATGCAAAATCTAAAACAAACTTAACATCCATTACCGGTCATTTAAATTTCGAGTCAAAAACAGGTAAGGTAACTTTACATCACGTAGTTGATGGGCAATTAGAGGAGCATTCTACAACATTATTAAACCAAGATGGCGATTTTGGTTTTCAGTTACCAGTGGTAAAACCTGGCTTTTATTTTGTTGATTACGGGCAATATAATAATCGTTTAAGAGGACAGGTTATTCGTTTATATATTCAACCGGGTTTAGAAGTTAAGCTAGATATTAATGAGAATAATTATCAATTAAAAGGAAAGAATAACGGTTACAATAGCTTGGTTCAAGAAGCTAACAAAATAAATAATGCTTTTAGAGAATATAATCGTTTGGGAGGAATCTTAACTTTTAAAGAGTTTTTTCCGTTTTTAGAGGGTGATGGCACTAAAATGGTTGAAGATTTTAAAAAGACAATCAAAACCAAAGATCAAGGTTTTAATGAGCTTCTAAAATTAGCAGTTCAAGCCGATTATGAAACCGAAGTATATTTCTTTTTCCGTTTGCCAAGAATCGCTCATCCAGAGAAAGATAATCGCCCACAACATTATACTAATTTATATACAGAAGGCACCAAGTTTTCAAACCCTGATATTTTAAAACTGGATAATGGATTAATGTGGATGTCGAGCTATTTCAGTTATTACAGACATCGTGATGGACAACCTTTCTCAAAGTTAGATATTATCGATAATGAAATCAACCATATTTCAGACGATAGCATAAAGGAAGTCTACATTCTTTCAATGTTACAAAGCTTGAGACTTAAAACCGAAGAGTATAAAAAGGTTATTCCTCCGTTATATCAATATCTAACCTCAGAAAAGAGTAAAGCTTATACTTTAGAATACGAAAAGCAACTTCATAAAGAATCAGGTCAGGCTGGTTTCGAGTTTACTTACGAAGATATTAATGGTAACCCGGTCTCTTTTAAAGATTTCAGAGGAAAATATGTGTACATCGATGTTTGGGCAACCTGGTGCGGACCATGTAAAAAACAAATTCCATATTTAAAAGAATTGGAACATGCTTACAAAGGGAAAGATATTGTTTTTGTCAGTATTTCCGTAGATAATATAAAAGATAAACAGAAGTGGAAAGACTTTGTAAAAAGTGAGGCTTTAGGAGGTGTACAGTTAATGGCCGATAAAGATTTTGCTTCTGGAATTACGAAGAATTATGAAATTAATGCCATTCCACGATTCTTATTATTCGATAAAGAAGGGAAGATTATTTCAACAGATGCTATGCGTCCTTCAAACCCGTTGTTAAAGGAACAGTTTGATGAATTACTGAATTCTACAAAATAACAGATAATAATGACAGATATAAAAAGCACCGTAAACACGGTGCTTTTTTGTTGTTTATAGTTCTATGATTGATTTCGACTTTTAAGGCTTCCTTAACTGTAATTCATCCATTAATCCTTAAATTTATATACAAATATCAACAGATGAAAACACATATAGTTGTAGTTGGAGGAGGTTTTGCTGGTTTAGAATTTATCAATCATTTAGGAAATAGCGATAGATACCAAATTACTCTCGTCGATATTAATAACTATAATTTCTTTCCGCCTTTAATTTATCAAGTATCAACCGGATTTATGGAGCCTTCAGCCATTAGTTATCCGTATCGAAAAATTTTACGAAAGAAGAAAAGTGTCAGGTTTCGTCTGGGGGAATTATCTCATGTAGTCCCAGAAGAAAATAAAATAGTTTTAAAAAATGGGGTGGTACATTACGATATTTTAGTTATGGCCACAGGAACTGAGAGTAATTTTTTTGGAAACAAGAATATAGAACAACATAGTCTCCCCATGAAAACGATAAGCGATGCTTTGTCGTTACGGAATACCATTTTAACACGATTAGATAGGGCGACGCGATTAACCGATAAAGAAGAGTGTAAAAAATTACTGAATTTTGTTATTGCCGGTGCAGGCCCAACTGGTGTGGAATTATCGGGTATTTTATCAGAAATGAAAGGTTCTGTCATACTTAAAGATTACCCGGAACTTCATAAAGATGAACTGGGTGATATTTATCTTATTGATGGCACAAGCGCGGTATTGAATGTGATGTCTGAGAAGTCACAGGCTTATACTCATAAAAAATTAGAGCAATTTGGGGTAAAGATTAAGCTCAATACATTCGTAAATGATTTTAAAGATGAAACAGTTTATTTGTCTGATGGTACAGAAATTCAAAGTCGCAATTTAATCTGGGCAGCAGGTGTAAAAGCCAAAACATTTGAAGGATTTGCTCCAGAAAGCTTCGGTAGAGGCGGCCGATTAAAAGCGAATAGTTTTAATCTGGTTGAAGGCTATAATAATATTTATGCTTTAGGAGATAGTGCTTTAATAACTTCAGATGAAGATTATCCAAATGGGCATCCGCAGTTAGCGCAACCGGCTTTACAGCAGGCTAGAAATCTGGCTAAAAATTTCATAAGGAATAAGAAAGATTGGAAACCGTTCACATATCATGATAAAGGATCGTTAGCCATTATAGGAAGAAATAAAGCCGTGATGGACTTCCCTAAACAGAAATCTTCTTTAAGCGGATTTTTTGCCTGGTTTATTTGGATTTTCGTTCATATTATGGGCTTGGTAAATTTTAAAAATCGCTTGCGTACATTCTTCGACTGGATTGGATATTATATTTTCAAAGACCAGTCTTTCAGAATGATTATAAAACCCACGGATAGGGCTAAGCATTAATTGAAATGAATGTTTGAAAGGTTTTAAATTATGTTTTTAATTTTTTAACAAGCCAATCATTTGGCCAATGCCAATGCCAAAGTAAGTTCTGTCTTTGTTTATTTGAATCATTGGAGAAAGAGATAAGCCATAAATTTTGGTGAAAGGAAATTCAATTTTTGGATTAATAATTAAAGATATAGTATTGTAGTCTCTGTAATTGAAAGAGTAGTTTTCACCTAGAGTATCAGTATCTAGTTTTGTCCAATTCTCTGGTTCTTTAATGATGGTATATCCAATTCCTGCTGATAAATTTAACCTAATGGTGTTTTTAGAATTTATTCTGGTAATTTTACCTAAAGTCATTAGGTAATTCTGCATTTGGTCATAAGGGTTGTTTAAACCAAGAGTTAGTGCGCCAACTAATCCTGAAGTATAATCATCTGGTTGAGAATTTGGTATTCTTATGTTTCCTGAATATCCGATTTTGAGGATATAGGCTTCCTTGTAAGCATAATTTAACCCAATGTCAATGCCGACATAGTTGCCAAGATTTATTTCTGAAGATGTGTAATACGTATGATGATTTTCGGACTGCGCACTTATACTTAAATAGTTAAAGATTATTGTAAGTACCAAAAAAGTCTTTTTCATAAATTTAGTATGATTCCAAAAAATATTTTTTATTTTAAATGTAGGAAAAATACTTTAAATTTTATTGCGCATTTAGGTTTTTTTTAGCCGCGCCAGATAATCGAAATGTTCACCTTCTAAAACGAGTTCACAGCTTAAACCGACAGATTCACAGGTCATTTTTAAATTATTAAAGTCAAGATAAAGCCATTTCATAGGGTCTTCGTCTTCACCTTTATAGCTTAAATAATAATCCAGTTCACCGTAATATTCAGCATTGGTGTCAATCCAGAATCCGCCGTCTTCTTCATCTTCATACATATATTTAATATCTGAAGAATCAATTAAAATTTGTCCGTTTGGGTTTAGTAAGCTTTTTAAGTGTTCTAAATATTTTGAAACCTGAGAAGCCTGCTGAAAAATTCCGGTACCATTCATAAGTAATAAAATGGTATCAAAAGTTTCGGTTTCATCTAAAATGTCTTTTACTTCAGCTTTTAAAACACCACGTTTTTTAACAACGGTAATTGCACCTTCTGAAATATCAATCGCTTTAACGTCTATTCCTTTTTCTTGTAAATACAAACTATGACTTCCTGCACCGCAACCCACATCTAAGGTTTTGCCTTTAGCAAGTTGTAATGCTTTTTGTTCCAGTTTAGGCATATCTTTATAGCTTCTAAACAGGTAAGGAATAGGCAATTCATCTTCATCTGAAATGCTTGTTGAGGTAATGATATCTTCAGTGTAATTTCCGTTTTGGAAGTCTAATAAAGCCTTTCCGAATAAATCCTTCATAAGTTGATGGGATATGAGATTCAACATCTCGTTCAAAGTCGTATTTTTGCACTATGCAAGACATTATTAAAAATCTTCCAAAGCTCGCCAAAGATAAGCAAAACGAGAACAAGAAATTCTTTAAGAAGCTAAAAAGTAAGCCACCAAAGGATTTAGATTATATTATGCAGGAGCTGCATGATGAGGAGTTTCAGCGTACCGACTGTTTGCAGTGTGCTAATTGTTGTAAAACAACGGGGCCTTTATTTACCGATAAAGATATTGAGCGTATTTCTAAGTTTTTTAAAATGAAACCGCAGCAGTTTATCAATCAGTATTTACGAATTGATAGTGATAACGATTATGTTTTACAAAGCGTACCTTGTACGTTTTTAGATGCTGATAATTATTGCATGATTTATGATGTGCGCCCGAAAGCCTGTCGTGAATATCCGCATACCGATAGAAAGAAGTTTCAGCAAATATCAAATTTGACTATTAAAAATGTCGCGATTTGTCCGGCAGCTTATAATATTGTAGAAGAAATGAAAAAGCGAATCAAATAATTGATTCGCTTTTTAGTTTTTAATTAATTCTCCTTACATCTTATTTTTTAGGATGAACTAATTTCATTTCTTTAATAAGTCTTTTGGCGTTGGCGTATTTATCAACTATAAATAACACGTAACGCGCATCGACCATGATGTTTCGGCAAATATCCGGGTCGTAATTCATGTCGCTCATGGTACCTTCCCAAACTCGATCAAAATTTAAACCAATTAAATTACCGTAAGCATCAAGTACAGGACTACCTGAATTTCCTCCAGTTGTATGATTTGTTCCTATAAAACATACTGGCATTTTACCGTTGTTATCGGCATATTTTCCGAAGTCTTTGTTGTTGTATAATTCAATTAGTTTTTCAGGAACATCAAACTCGTAATCGCCTGGAACGTATTTTTCCATAATACCATCTAAGTAACTAATATGGTTGTAATAAACGGCATCGCGAGGGGCATAGCCTTTAACTTTGCCATATGTTACACGAAGGGTACTGTTGGCATCAGGGAAATAACGCTCGTCTGGTAAAGCAGTCATTAAAGCCGTCATGTACTCGGTTTGTAATGCCGAAATAGCTAAGTTTTTCTCTTCAAATTCAGGGTTTATTTTAGAATAAAATTCCTGAATAATAGGCTTAGCATAGGCATAAGCAGCATCGCTATTTAGTTTTTGTAACACCTCTTCAACCGATCCATCGAATAAAGCTAAAGCCTGATCTAAATTGGTGAATGCTGTATGCTCATAAATTGAAGCATTTACATGGTCTTTTTTGTATAAAGGCATTACAACTTCGAAAATACCTTTGTCGACATTGGCATCATAGTTTTTGTGAATTTTTTTAAGTGTTCCTTCTATGGAAGCTTTGGCTTTTTCTAAAACGGAAGGGTTTCTAGCAATGGTTTGTTCGAACTGATATGATCTAAACGTCATTTGCATCAATTCGTTAGTTGTTAAAAACACTTCAATAAAATTTCGACGCATGATATTTACGTCGGCAAAGCTTTCGTATTGGCTTTCAAAGTCGGTAAGAATGTGTCCGTATTCGTCTTCCAGGTCTTTCTTTTTTAGAGCTTTTTTAAATTTTTCTTCAAAGGCTCTGCGCTTAGCAATGGCGTTCGATTTTTCGATACCTAAATTCTCACCAACCCATTTTTTCCAATAGTTAGCAATAGAAGCTTGTTTTGCAGCGTATTTAATACGAACCTCGTCGCTGGCTTTCATATTTGCATTGATAACGCCTAAAGCCGCTTCTCGAATAGCAATATTACTTGGGTTAAATTCTTGTGTGATGTGCTCGATGGCTACGGCTGGCAAATATTCTTCGGTTTTACCCGGGAAACCAAATACCATAGTAAAATCGTTTTCTTCAATACCATCTAGAGATACAGGTAAGAAATGTTTAGGCTTGTAAGGTACGTTGTCTTTACTGTATTTTGCCGGACGGTTGTTTTTATCGGCGTAAATTCTAAAAATAGAAAAGTCACCTGTATGTCTTGGGAAAACCCAGTTATCGGTGTCGCTACCAAATTTACCAATGCTCGAAGGTGGAGCACCCACTAAACGAACGTCGTCGAAGCGCTCGGTAACAAATAAAAAGTACTGGTTACCATTATAAAACGACTTAACTTTGGTGTCTTGCCAGCTTTCTTTCTCAACTTTAGTTTGTAAAGTGTTGCTGTTTTTGTCGATTAATGACTGCTTTTCTTTTTCAGTCATATTTTTAGTTACGCCTGCCAAGACCTGACTGGTCACATCTTCGATACGAACAATAAATTCAACAAATAAACCTTCATTTGGTAATTCTTCATCGTAATCCATAGCCCAGAACCCATTTTTCAGGTAATCGTTTTCTAATGAAGAATGTGATTGAATTTGACTAAAACCACAGTGGTGATTGGTTAAAATTAGTCCTTTCGGGGAAATGACCTCACTGGTACAGCCGCCATTAAAATGTGCAATGGCATCTTTAAGGCTTGATTGATTAACATCGTAAATGTCTTTAGCTGATAGTTTACCACCTAAACTTGTTATTTCTGCTTCGTTCATGCCTTCTAAAAGAGAAGGAATCCACATACCACCTTGTTGAGCGGTAGCTTGAATACAGATAAACAGGATAAATAATTTGAAATATTTCATGTGCTATTTTTAAAAAGTTTTCAAAAATACTAAGTATTGCGCGAACAAAAAGGCTAAGCAGAGATGGTTACAGTTAAAAGTTTCATAAAATAGAATAGTTTAAGGCTATAGCCTGTAGCTGTTTTCCTTTAAGGCTATAGTGTTTGTGTATTAAATGAAATTTATTTTAGTGGTTTTATTTCAGAAATACTTCTTCCAAAGCATTGCCAAATTCTACCATACTTACACCACTAAGGTTGGTTAAAACACAGATAACAATTCCTTCTTTTGGATAAATGCATAAAATACTGGAAGATCCCATGCCGCCACCTGTGTGGTAGTATTTTGGTGTATTATTAATTGATGTTCTAATGGAAAGTCCCATGCCATAACCTGTTTTATAACCATTGTCAAGGCGTTGCGAGGTAGTAAGTTTAGAGAGTGTTTTTTTTGAAATAATTTTAGGAGCGATAAATTCATTTCCGAATAAAATTATGTCTTCCGATGTTGATAGAAAACCGCCGGCACCTACCTTATATTCGTTAGAGACAGGTTTTGATTCTACAGGTTTACCTGCAATATTTAACTTATGAAAGTTAGTTAGGTTTTGAACAGGAGCATCTGAAAATTCCATGCTGGTATGATGCATCTTTAGTGGGGAAAAAACAGAATCACATACTAAATTTTTAAAAGGAATTTTAGCACCTGTTTGTATGACCTCGCTTAATAATACAAAACCTAAGCTGGAGTATCGGTATTTTGTTCCTGGTTTCCAAAGTAAGGGGTCATGTTTAAAGAGATTAAGTCCTTCGGTGATGCTCATTTTTTTATTTAAAGCATATTCTTTATTGTTTTTATAATGACGAATACCGGCGATGTTTCCAGCCAGTTGTTTCACTGTAAAATCGTATTTTTTTACTGGGTAGTCAGGCAGATAGTAGTAAACACTTTCATTTAAATCTATGATGCCATCATCAACGAGTTTGCTTAAAGTAACGGCTGTAACCGATTTTGAAATACTGGCAATTCGAAAAATGGTTTCATCTGGTTTTACAGAAGTTTTGGTTTTTAGATTAGAATAACCAAACCCTTCAGACCAAATTAATTTACCGTTGTGCGACACCGAAATCGCCATGCCTGGAATATGTTCTTTTTTCAGGAAGTCGTTGGCAATGGTCTGTGCTTTTTGAATCCTTGCTGGCTCAGTTTGGGCAACAGTTATGAAAACCGAAAAAAGGAATATAGGGGCAAACAGTAATTTCATGGTCTTTAATTATAAAGGAGATACTTTTTTCGTGTTTGTTTGAATTTAATTAAATCGTTTTGCCAAGTAGCTTCAATAGCTTCAGTAGTTAAACCGGCTTCAATTTGTTGCTGAAGTTTATCGGTTCCAGCCAATTTAATAAAGAAATTGTTGAAAAAGGCAGACTTGTCTTTTGTGTTCTGATAAGCCTTAATCAGCCATTGTAAATTTAAATGATTTAAAGGTTGAGTTTGAGTTAGATTCATGCCGTAACATAATTTGTTTTCATGCTTCGGGTATTTGGCCCCTTCGTTAGATTTTGGAGTGTAACTATATTTAAAGACTTCAGAATTTAAAAACGGACTGCCAAAAACCTGAAATTGATTATTAGTTCCGCGACCGGCATTAACGTTTGTGCCTTCAAAAAAGCAAAGACTTGGGTAGAGATTAATAGCTACCTCATTTGGTAAATTCGGACTCGGTTTAATAGGTAGGCTGTAAGGTGTTTGATGTGTATAATTCTTGACAGGAATTATATTTAATTCACATTGTATGCCATTTTCAAGCCATTGTTCCCCATTAATCATTTTTGCATATTCCCCAATGGTCATACCGTGAACAACAGGAATAGGATGCATGCCCACAAAGCTTTTGTTTTTAATGTCCAAAGTGGGCCCCTCAATATAGTGTCCGTTTGGGTTTGGTCGATCTAAAATAAGCACAGGAATATTTTGTTCGGCACAGGCTTCCATGACATAATGTAATGTAGAAATATAGGTATAAAAACGCGCACCAACATCCTGAATATCAAAAATAACAAGGTCTAAATTGTTAAGTTGTTCAGGTTTCGGTTTTTTGTTATCACCATAAAGTGAAATAATAGGAATCCCAGTTTTTTTATCGATACCGTCTTTAACGTGCTCGCCGGCATCGGCTTTGCCTCTAAATCCGTGTTCTGGAGCAAAAACGGTTTTCACATTAACTTTTAAAGCAACTAAAGAGTCAACCAGATGCGTATATGAATTATCCGTTTTAAAAATAACAGAGGTTTGGTTTGCGACAATGCCAATACGTTTCTCTTGTAGGAGTGGTAAGTAGTTTTCAGTTTGATTGGCGCCAACAATTATAGTGTTGGCATTCTGAACATGTTTCAGAATCTCCTGTTTTTCTGTTTGTTCTGAGGGCAAATGTTCGGGCTTTTTATCACCTTTTTTATTCGCACAGGAAATCATGACTAAAACAAATAATAAAACTGTATTTTTGAAAACATTAAATCGCATATATAATTTTGAATTACGAGTATTTTATAGCTAAACGCATTATTGGTAGTAAAGCGTATAAAAGTAGTGTATCGGCACCAATAATAAAAATTGGTATAGCGGCAATTACCATTGGTATTGTAGTGATGATGATCGCCATTGCAACCGGTATTGGGCTTCAGCAAAAAATACGAGATAAGGTGGTGGCGTTTAATGGGCATGTAACGATTACCAATTACGATAGCAATAATTCGCAGGAAAGCTTATATCCAATTTCTATAAATCAGGATTTTTATCCGGAGTTTACTTCGGTTGAAGGTATAAAACATGTACAGGCTGTGGCGGCGAAATTTGGGGTGATTCGAACGGAAACCGATTTTGAAGGTGCTTATCTTAAAGGCGTGGGAGCCGATTACGATTGGGAGTATTTTAAAGAGTTTTTAATTGAGGGGCAATTACCAGATTTTACAAAGAAATGGAGTGAAGAAGTTTTAATCTCTGAATATCTAGCCAATCGATTAAAGTTTAAGTTAGGCGATAAATTTCAAATGGTATTTCCAAAGGATGACCCGGAAAAGTTGCCAAATATTATAACCTTTCATATTGTAGGTATTTATAATTCCGGTTTTCAGGATTTAGATGCCCAGTATTTAATTGGGAATATTAGACACATTCAACGTATCAATAAATGGGATGAAGATCAGGTTGGTAATTTCGAAGTTTTTATTGATGATTATAATCAAATTCAAAAAAAGGGTATAGAAATTTATCAGAACACACCATCTACTTTAAATAGTCAGACGATAACCGATAAGTACGCTTCTATTTTTGAGTGGATAGGTATTTTCGATACGAATATCTATGGTATCATTGGAATCATGATTTTAGTAGCAGGCATTAATATGATTACCGCATTACTGGTTTTAATTCTGGAGCGTACACAAATGATCGGGATTTTAAAAGCCTTGGGGAGTAACAACTGGAGTATTAGAAAACTATTTTTATATAATGCCAGTTACCTCATTCTTTTGGGGCTATTCTGGGGAAATCTAATTGGTTTAACACTTCTTCTGGCTCAAAAATATTTGAAATTATTTCCGTTAGATCCAAGTGTTTATTACGTAACCGAAGCACCTGTTTATATTAATGTAGGATATATTTTAGCCTTAAACATTGGTACCCTTTTTCTGTGTTTGTTTATGTTATTGGTGCCGTCTTACATCATTACCAGAATATCTCCGGTTAAAGCTATTAGGTTTGAATAATTTGGGCGTTACCCTTCGGGTCGGGTCTTCAGCTATATCTTTTGCAAAAGCAAAAGGATGCCGCTTCAACCCCTAACGCAAACAAAAGTGAAAAAAGAGAAGTGCTACTGTACTTTACTATTCACTATTCTTTCTCAATATCACTAATATGGTGTTCTAAAGCTTTAACTGAAATTTGAATTTCCATAATCAATAAAGAAAGCGATATAATAAGAAGGATTAAAGCAATTCCGAAGACCCAAACGGCAGCCGTGTGTTGTTGTATGTAAATTAAAAACATGGTAAGCACACAAAGTAATAAGCTGCTAATGCCAAAAATTTGCATCGATCGGGTAAGGTACAATCGCGTTTTAATGTTTTTAATTTGGGCGTAGAGCACACGGTCTTTATTTTTTTGATATTTACTGTGTAAATCCCTAATGGTTGCAGCATAGGCTAAAAATCTATTGGTATAAGCCAGCATGATTAATGAAATTGCTGAAAATAAGACAGCTGGTGTAGTAAGCGTTAATTCTTCCATAGTAAATTAAATTATACTCAAATTTACCAACTTTAATTGGGATGTGTATTATAAAATTCGTCAAAAAAGTTTTACATTAGTATATGCGTGAAGACTTTCTACATTATTTATGGAAGCATAAAAAGTTTCGGTTAAGTCCGTTGAAAACAGAGCAAGGCGAAACTGTCGTTGTTTCTTCAGTTGGTCAGCATAATTTAAACTCTGGCCCAGATTTTTTTAATGCGCAGATAAAAATAGGAGAACAGCTTTGGGCAGGTAATGTGGAAATCCATGTAAAGTCCTCCGATTGGTATTTGCATAATCACGAACAAGATCCTGCTTACGATAATGTCATCCTTCATGTGGTTTGGAACCATGATACCGAGATTTTCAGAAAAGATAATTCCATTATACCAACTTTGGTTTTAAAGCATGTTGTTTCTCAGGAAACTGTTACTGGCTACAATACTCTGTTTTCGAAAGGAAATAAGTGGATTAATTGTGAGAATGATTTTGCTTCGGTTAGCGATTTTGATTTAAGTCATTGGTTAGAGCGTTTGTATTTTGAACGTTTAGAGCGCAAATCGAAAATTATTCACAAGCTTTTAGAGGAAACCAAAAACGACTGGGAAGCCGTTCTGTTTATTATGCTGGCTAAGAATTACGGACTTAAAGTGAATGGGGAAGCGTTTTTAAGTATGGCGCAGTCGGTAGAATATTCGGTTGTACGGAAATCTCAAACACATGAAATCGCTCTTGAAGCTTTATTTTTTGGTCAGGCCGGTTTATTGGAAAAGGATATTCAAAATAGTTATTATCAAAATTTAGTAAAAGAGTATCGTTTTTTAAAACAGAAATTCGGTTTAACAAATCAATCGGTATTGCCGGTACAATATTTTAGATTACGTCCGTTAAATTTTCCAACCATTCGGTTGTCGCAATTAGCTGGATTATACGTAACTCATAAAACCTTGTTTTCAAAAGTTATTGAGATTGATAATGTAGAGGAGTATTATGAATTGTTTAAGGTAGCGACTTCAGAGTTTTGGAAAACGCACTACACATTCGATAAGGAATCAAAACCTTCGGCAAAAGTTTTAACCAAATCTTTCATCGATTTATTGCTTATTAATACTGTGTTACCTTTAAAGTTTTGCTACGCAAAGGCACAAGGAAAAGAGGTTGATGAAGAAGTTTTACGAATAGCTTCAGAAATTAAATCAGAGAAGAACTCTATTGTAGAGGCGTTTAATAATTTGAAAAAATTATCCCAATCATCATTCCAGTCGCAGGCGCTCATTCAGCTTAAAACCGAATATTGCGATAAAAATAAATGTTTAACGTGTAGTATTGGCAATAAACTGATAGTAAAAAATATTGGATAGGAGTAAGGGGTATAGGTTTGTTAAGCGTAACAGGCATAGTATTGTTTATTTGTCAAACTTTATAACTAAATTGCGACAGGGATTAATAAATAGAAAAAGGAAAAAATGAATACAGTTTACAAACCATTATTGTTTTTTCAAAAGCATGGGTATTACGTTTGTCAGCGTATTGCCGATCGTTTAGGCATACGAGCTAAAGTGGTGAGAATATCGTTTATGTATCTAACTTTTGTTACTTTAGGATTTGGTTTTGCATTGTATTTGTTTTTAGCGTTTTGGATTCGTATCAAGGATTTATTGTATACCAAGCGCTCTTCAGTTTTCGATTTATAAAATTAATTTTTTAATATATTTTTGAATGAGTTACATCTGTCTTAAAACCCATAAAATCTAACAGATGAATCCACTATTAAAATTTTTTAGAACTAAAATTTACACGGCTATTTTTCTTTTAGCAGGAATGATAGTTTTAGGAGTTATTGGTTATAAAATAATTGCCGATTACTCATGGATTGACGCTGTTTACATGACGGTGATTACTATGACTACCGTAGGTTTTGGAGAAGTGGTGCCTTTAAATCAGGAATCAAAAATTTTTACGGTATTTTTAATCTTAGCCAGTGTGGTGATTATGGGTTATGCGCTTTCCGTTATAACCGAATACATTTTAAGTAAAAATAATGTTGAAGAACTAAAACAAAAAAAGATGCAGAAAAACATTGATAGCTTCAAGAATCACGTGGTGATTTGTGGTTATGGAAGAAATGGTAAACAGGCTGCAAGAAAATTGTTAGCGCATAATAAACAGTTTGTGGTTATAGAAAGAAACAAGGAACTGGAGGAGCGTTTGCAGCAGGATGAAGTACCTTATATTATAGGTAACGCTAATGACGATGCTATTTTAATTCAGGCAGGGATTGACCGTGCGTCCAGTTTTATTTCAGCATTACCTAACGATGCCGATAATTTGTTTGTTGTGCTTTCAACGCGCCAAATTAATAGTGGTATAAATATTATTAGTCGTGCATCACACGAGTCATCTTATAATAAATTGAAATTCGCCGGAGCTAATAATGTTATTCTACCAGATAAAATAGGGGGAGATCATATGGCGTCTTTGGTGGTTGTTCCTGGATTGATGGAGTTTATTGATAATCTGTCAATTGTTGGAAAATCAAATATTAATATTGAAGAGGTTGCTGTTGAGAAACTATATCGAGATGACCAATCGGTAAAAACCATTCGGGACTTAGACCTGCGTCGTAGAACAGGTTGTACCATTATTGGGTATAAAGATGAAAACGGAGAGTATGTTGTAAATCCGGAAGCAGAATTGGAATTAGCAGCAAACTCAAAAATTATTGTTTTAGGAAGGCCAGAACAAATAGAAATACTAAATAGCGTATATAATATTAGCTAGTTTAATTACTATATTACCTTAAATTACTATTTTAACAACAGATGTTTTATAAATCGATTTTTTTTTATCATCTTGCCGACTTTTAATAAGAATACTTCAAAAAACTTAATCTAAAAAATTATCTTATGAAGAGATATCTTCTTTCCCTATTAACATTAATACTTCCAATTTTATCATTTGCACAAGAGTCAACTTCAGAAAAATTCGACCGCGTTTTCAAAGAATATACCGGGTGGTTCGTTGAAGGTATTTTTTATGAAATTCCATTTTCTGACGACTACCGTATTCCTTGGGTGTTAATTGTGTTAATTGGAGGCGCTTTGTTCTTTACCTTTTATTTTAAGTTTATCAACTTTACAGGTTTTAGAACGGCTTTACTTGTTGTTAAAGGAAAGTATGAAGACATCGAGAAGCACGGAGCAGATACATTATATGGTGATATGACTCACAATGAGGAGCATAACATTATTGAAACCTTAAGAGATGACAGTGTTCATGGTGAGGTGTCACACTTCCAGGCCTTAACTGCAGCTTTATCGGCCACAGTAGGTTTAGGAAATATAGCTGGGGTAGCCGTAGCCTTATCTATTGGTGGTCCTGGTGCAACTTTCTGGATGATAGTAGCTGGTCTTTTAGGGATGGCTTCTAAATTTGCAGAGTGTACTTTAGGGGTTAAATATAGAGATGTAGGTGAAGATGGAACTGTTTACGGAGGACCAATGTATTACTTAACCAAAGGTTTTGCTGAAAAAGGTATGAAACCACTAGGAAAAGTATTAGCCGTAGTTTTCGCTATTTTTGTAGTAGGAGGTTCTTTCGGTGGAGGAAACATGTTCCAGGCCAATCAGGCTGCAGCGCAGTTTACTAAATTATTCAATTTACAAAGTGAAAATGCAGGAATGTATTTCGGCTTTATTATGGCAGCTTTGGTTGCGGTTGTAATTATAGGAGGTATTAAGCGTATTGCTTCGGTAACCGAAAAAGTAGTGCCTTTTATGGCTGGAATCTATGTGTTTGCGGCTTTAATTATTTTGGGCGCTAACTGGCATTTAATAGATGATGCTTTCATGTTAATATTTGAAGGCGCATTTTCTGGATTAGGTATTGCCGGTGGATTAGTTGGTGTTATGATTCAAGGGGTTAGAAGAGGAGCCTTTTCTAATGAAGCTGGTGTAGGTAGTGCGGCGATTGCGCACTCGGCAGTAAGAACAAAGTATCCTGCAAGTGAAGGTATTGTAGCACTTTTAGAACCGTTTGTTGATACCGTTGTTATTTGTACCATGACAGCTTTAGTTATTGTAATTACTAACTTCGATGGTGCATTCATGGAATACGGCGTGCCAATTAAGGAAGGTGTAGAGTTAACAGCAACTGCTTTCGACTCTGTTATTCCTCACTTCTCAATTATTTTAACCATTGCAGTAATCTTATTCGCTTTCTCAACAATGGTATCTTGGTCTTACTATGGTATGCAAGGTTGGGTGTTTTTATTCGGAAAGGGTAAGAAAACCGATTTAATATATAAAATATTATTCTTATTTTTCGTAATCGTAGGATCGTCTATCAGCCTTGGAGCGGTAATTGATTTCTCTGATGCAATGATTTTCGCAATGGTAGTGCCAAACATTATCGGTGTTGTTGTGCTATCGCCAATTATTAGAAAAGAATTGAGAAAATACATGAGAGCTATTACTGTAAAAGAAGACGCTCTTGAAGAGGGGGCTGAAGATCTTACCAAGCATATGTAAAACTAAAAACTAACTCAATATGAAATCCCATTTCACGTTTACTAAAAAACAGCGAAATGGGATTTTTTTATTGCTATTAATTATGGTAGTTCTTCAGGTGGGATATTTTTATGTTAACCGCCCGCCGTCTCAGGATGTTTTGGTAAATCAAGAGGCATTAGAAGCCTTTACTCAGGAACTGGATTCGCTTCGTTTGGTTCAACTTGAAGAAAGCAACCCTAAGATTTATCCGTTCAATCCTAATTACATTACCGATTATAAAGGGGCTCAGCTAGGGATGACAAACGAAGAAATCGATCGATTATTAAACCATAGGAAACAAAACAAGTGGATAAATTCCGTTGAAGATTTTCAAAAGGTCACTCAGGTATCCGATTCGCTTTTAAATGCAATGTCTCCTTATTTTAAATTCCCTGAGTGGGTAAGTAATCCAAAACCAAGTGTTGCTTCAGCATATGTCAAACGAGAGAAGACATTTGCCGAAAAGCGAGATTTAAACAAAGCAACAGCGGCGCAGTTGAAAACGGTTAATGGGGTTGGAGATGTTTTATCTGATCGCATTGTAAAATTCAGAAACAAATTCCCGGGAGGGTTTATTGCAGATATTCAGTTGGAGGATGTTTACGGTTTAACACCTGAAGTTATTCAACGTATCACTTCCGAATTTACTGTGAAAACACCACGGAACTTTGAGAAAATAAATGTAAATACCGCTACAGTGGAACAATTAGTTACCATTCAGCATATCGATTACGATTTAGCTTATCGTATTATTGAACAGCGACAGTTGCGTGAGGGCTACAAATCGATAGACGAATTAACAAAAGTTAAAGGCTTTCCTATTAATAAAATAGATATAATTAAATTATATTTGTCGCTCGATTGAAAAAAAAAGACAGATTAATGAATAGTATGTACTTCACCGAAGAACATCACCTTTTTAGAAAAAGCCTTCAAGATTTTTTACAAAAAGAAGTTGTACCTCATATAGAAAACTGGGAGAAAACCGGAACCATCGATAGATTCATTTGGAAGAAATTTGGAGATATGGGATTCTTCGGAATCAATTATCCGGAAGCTTATGGTGGTTTAAATTTAGATTTATTTTATACGGTTATTCTTTTAGAAGAACTTCAAAAAGTAAATTCTGGTGGATTTGCTGCTGCTATTTGGGCACATATGTATTTAGCCATGACACACCTAAATGCAGAGGGAGATGAGTCTATTAAAGAAAAGTATTTAGCACCTAGTATTTCTGGAGATAAAATAGGATGCCTGTGTATTACAGAGCCTTTTGGGGGAAGTGATGTGGCGGGTATGCGAACTACAGCAAATAAAGAAGGAGATCATTATATTTTAAACGGGTCAAAAACGTTTATTACCAATGGGGTGTATAGCGATTATTTAATTGTTGCTGCTAAAACCAATCCGGAGTTAGGAAATAAAGGAGTAAGTATTTTTGTGGTTGATCGTGAAACTGCAGGTATTACAGCAACCAAACTGGATAAATTAGGTTGGAGAGCTTCAGATACTGCCGAAATCGCTTTCGATAATGTAAAAGTTCCTGTAACTAATTTAATGGGTGAGGAAAATAAAGGGTTTGCATACATTATGCAGCATTTTTCTTTAGAGCGTTTAATCATGGGTATCAATGCGCATGCGAGAGCCGAGTTTGCTTTAGAGTATGCGTTACAATATATGTCAGAGCGAATGGCTTTTGGTAAGTCCATCGATCAATTCCAGGCTTTACGTCATTCTCTGGCCGATTTATATACTGAAATGGAAATCTGTAAAGAGTTTAACTATTCCGTTGCTTTTCGATTAAATAGAGGTGAGTATGTTGTTAAACATGCAACCATGTCTAAATTGAAATCAACTAAAATGGCCGACGAGGTAATTTACCAATGCTTACAGTTTTTAGGAGGTTATGGCTACATGGAAGATTATCCAATGGCACGTTTATTACGTGATAGCCGTTTAGGACCAATCGGAGGAGGAACATCCGAGATTCTTCGTGAAATTATAGCTAAAATAGTGATTGATAAAAAGGAGTATAAACCAGCGACCTAGATTGTTGGTTTGACAGTCTTTGAAAAAAATATAGCTATAAAAACCAGTTCATTTGAGCTGGTTTTATTTTTTTTATTTTTTTAATTGTTTATAAAAAATTAGTTTTTATATTTGCAGCCCGAAATGCTAAAAGAGAGGAGGTTAAGACACTATGTTAATTATACCAATTAAAGAAGGAGAAAATATAGATAGAGCGCTAAAGCGTTTTAAAAGAAAGTTCGATAGAACTGGTGCTAAGCGTCAATTACAGTCGCGTAAGCAATTTACAAAGCCTTCAGTTGAGCGTAGAGCGCAAATTCAAAAAGCACAATACATTCAAAGACTTAGAGATGCAGAAGATATCTAGTAGATTCTAACTCATACATAAAAATCCCGCTTAATTATTTAAGCGGGATTTTTTTTGTCCTAAAATCACGATTAGTAAAATCTGTTTCGAAGAAACTTCTTGATGATTGGTCAATACATCTTTAGAGTTGGTCTGTTTTATTGGTTTGACAATCAGTTTGATATTAATATTGAAGCCTGATTTAAAACTAAGTAAACTATGAAAAGATTTTTTAATTATGTTGTTATTATGCTCATGTGTCCTATGTTGGTTTTAAGCTGTAGTAGTGATAACGGAACTTCAAGTTCGGAAACAGAAGAGGAAACGGGGAGTACAACAGCCGACCCTATAGATATTACAACCTGTGATTCTGAGACGGGCATCAATCAGTTGGTTTGTATTGCAGAGGCCTTTCTATCGCAGTTAAGTTCATCAGAACAAACAACGGTGCAATTGTCTTACAGTACAACCACAGCTAAAAAGTGGTCTAATTTTCCTGAATCAATCTACAGAAATAGACCAGGGCTATCTTTTGGAGAAATGACCGATACTAAGGTGTCTTATGCGAAAGCTTTGATTAAAGCGGCCGCAGGAACAACAAGTAATGAAGGTTGGGAAGAGATTGAACAGACACTAAATGCTGATGATTATTTGAATGCTGCAGGAGGAGGTAGTGGTTATGGTGCTGGAAATTATTACATTGCTATTTTGGGAACACCTTCAACAACAGGCTTATGGGAGATTATGTTTGGAGGGCATCATTTTGCTTTGGCTAACACTTATGAGGGTGGCGTGCTAGTCGGGGCGACACCATCGTTTAGAGGTATAGAACCGTATGGAACCTTTACTTATAACAGTGAATCTAATCAGCCTTTAAATCAAGAACGCGATGCATTTTCAGAGATGTTGGAAGGGTTGTCAAGCTCAGAATTAACCACTGCTAAGTTAAGTGGAACTTGGAATGATTTATTGTGTGGTCCGCAATCAGATGATAATTTTCCATCAACAGCTTCTGGTGTACAGGTAGGAACTTTAACCAGTGCTCAGCAGGAGTTGGTTATGGCAGCGATAAAAACTTATGTGTTAGATATCGCTGATGATGACGCTGCAGATATTTTAACAACTTACGAAAACGAGTTGAGCAATACCTATGTGTCTTATTCGGGAACAACAACCATGACTACTAAAGGAGATTATGTTCGTATAGACGGCCCTTCGGTTTGGATTGAATTTAGTGTTCAGAATGGGGTGATTCTTTCAGATCCACATCCGCATTCAGTATGGAGAGATAAAAATGGCGATTATGGCGGGAACTAATTTGAAGCAATACATAGTTACGCTATGCGGCGTCTTGTTTATAAGTTGCTATGCATTTGCACATCCTTTACCAGGAACTAAAGTTTCTTTAAAACTAGACGGAACACATATTATTGGAAAAGCTGTGCTTCCTTTAGGAGAGTTGGAGTCTGCAATCAAACAAAGAATAAATCCAGAGCATATAGATACAGCTTTTATGAAAGTTTACTTTCAAAAGCATGTTCATGTACAAAGTGAAAATCAGAATTGGAAGGTTGATGTTTTTTCTTTTTCTACTTTTAATGAAGACGATTCGAATTATGGAGGACATCATGGTGTTATTCCTTTCCTGGTTGTGAATTTTAAGCTGGAGCCAAGTAAAGAGATACCAATAGAGGCGTTTACATTTAATTACGATGCTGTTATTTATGAAGTGATGACTCATGATATAGATGTGTATCAGGTGTTCGACAATCAGGCCGATAGCCTTATGTTGGGAGAAATTACTTTAGATGTAAGTTCAGAAACTTTTAAGCCGTTAGTAATTCAAATGCAAAGTGTAGAACCTGCAGTAAAATCAAGTAGTCTTTTTGCAGGTTTGGGGTTAATGTTAAGTTTGGTTGTTATTTTTGTACTGTATAAAAGTATAAGGGGAATGTTTTAACAAGCATATGATTTGTGTTGAAAAAAGAAAATCGATTCAGGGAATAGTATCATCTGAATCGATTTTTTATTTTAATTATGTACCTTGTAATTATAAACCAGAATAGCATATGCCCTTTAAGTCTTTTATAGATTATTTGTTGTTAGAAAAGCATTACTCGGCATTAACGGTAAAAGCCTATCAAACCGATTTAAATGAATTTTTAGAATTTATTCAAATCAATTACCAAATGCAGGATCTTAAAGAAGTTCATTACGGTCAAATAAGAGCTTGGATTGTGACTTTGGTAGAAAAGGGTTTGTCAAACCGAAGTGTGAATCGAAAAATATCCTCTTTAAATTCCTATTATAAGTTTCTTCTAAAAACCGAAACCATTCAGGTTAATCCTTTAGTTAAACACAAAGCATTAAAAACAAAAAAGAAAATACGGGTACCGTTTTCGGAAACTGAAATAGTGCAGGTGCTTGAAGATTTTAATTTCGAAGATGATTTTGAAGGGATACGAGACAAGTTAATTATAGAGTTGTTTTATTCAACCGGAATACGTCGCATTGAATTAGTGCAGTTAAAAATGAACAGCATCGACTTTAATAATAAAACGTTAAAAGTATTAGGTAAAAGAAATAAAGAACGCATACTCCCGTTATTAGGTTCAGTATTGAAAACATTGCATCAGTATTTAGAAGTGCGAAATACGTTGGATATTGTGGTAGACAACGAAATTCTTTTTTTAACAAAAAAAGGTGCTAAAATATACGAAACACTTGTTTACAGAATAATAAATGATTATTTTAGTAAAGCATCTTCTAAGGTAAAAAAGAGTCCACATATTCTAAGGCATTCTTTCGCAACACATTTACTAAATCAAGGTGCCGATTTAAATGCTGTAAAAGAGCTTCTCGGGCACACGAGTTTGGCGGCCACTCAGGTCTATACACATAATAGTATTGCCGAGTTAAAAAAAGTGCACGTTAATACACATCCCAGAAGCAAGAAATAGTTTGAATTAATGTTTAACCAAAAAACTAAGTAGTATGAAAGTAAACACGCAATCCGTTAATTTTAATGCTGATAGAAAATTAATAGATTTTATCCAAAAGCGTATGGATAAATTAGATTTGTTTTATGACAAAGTCATTCAGTCTGATGTGTTTTTAAAAGTTGAAAATACCAGTGATAAAGAGAATAAAATATTTGAAGTGAGGCTTAGTGTGCCCGGTGATAGTTTTGTTGTTAAAAAGCAATGCAAAACCTTCGAAGAGGGTGCAGATACCGCTGCAGCATCGTTAGAAAGACAACTTAAAAAGCGAAAAGAGAAATTAAGAGCACATTTATGAAAATATTTTTCAAAAAATGTTTTGAATAATGAAATTTATATATACATTTGCAGTCCGTTAGAAATAGCGGACTTTTTTATGCGTAAAAAAGGAAAAATAAGCCGATATAGCTCAGCTGGCTAGAGCAGCTGATTTGTAATCAGCAGGTCGTGGGTTCGAGTCCCTCTATCGGCTCAAGTTCTTTAAAATAAAGTAAGATAAAATAAGGTAAAATTGGGGAGATACTCAAGCGGCCAACGAGGGCAGACTGTAAATCTGCTGACTATGTCTTCGCAGGTTCGAATCCTGCTCTCCCCACAATTTATTTTGTCTCAACTAAACAAGGAATTGTTAAATAATTGCGGGAGTAGCTCAGTTGGTAGAGCGTCAGCCTTCCAAGCTGAATGTCGCCGGTTCGAACCCGGTCTCCCGCTCTAATATTTAAGGCCGGTGTAGCTCAGGGGTAGAGCGTTTCCTTGGTAAGGAAGAGGTCACGAGTTCAAATCTCGTCATTGGCTCTATTTTAGAAGAAGAAAGATTAGAATACACTAATATTATTATATAACTAAGATTAAATTATTTAAAAAACATGGCAAAGGCAACTTTCGATCGTTCAAAACCACACTTAAATATTGGTACAATTGGACACGTAGATCACGGTAAAACAACTTTAACTGCTGCTATTACTAAAGTATTAGCTGATGCAGGTTTATCAGAAGCGAAATCATTTGATCAAATTGATAACGCTCCGGAAGAGAAAGAAAGAGGTATTACTATTAATACATCTCACGTAGAATATTCAACTGCAAAACGTCACTACGCACACGTTGACTGTCCAGGTCACGCCGATTACGTTAAGAACATGGTAACTGGAGCTGCGCAAATGGATGGTGCTATCTTAGTAGTAGCTGCAACTGATGGTCCTATGCCACAAACTCGTGAGCACATCTTATTAGGTCGTCAGGTAGGTATTCCTCGTATCGTAGTATTCATGAACAAAGTGGATATGGTTGACGATGAAGAGTTATTAGAGTTAGTAGAAATGGAAGTTAGAGATTTATTATCTTTCTACGAGTACGATGGAGATAATGGTCCTGTAATTTCAGGTTCTGCTTTAGGAGCTTTAAATGGTGAAGCAAAATGGGTTGATACTGTTATGGCGTTAATGGATGCTTGTGATGAGTGGATCGAAGAGCCATTAAGAGAGATCGATAAGCCTTTCTTAATGCCAATCGAAGACGTATTCTCTATTACTGGTCGTGGTACTGTAGCAACTGGTCGTATCGAAACAGGTATTGCTAAAACTGGAGATCCAGTAGAAATCATTGGTATGGGTGCTGAGAAATTAACTTCTACTATCACTGGTATCGAGATGTTCCGTCAAATTTTAGATAGAGGTGAAGCTGGAGATAACGCAGGTATCTTATTAAGAGGTATCGATAAAAACCAAATCTCAAGAGGTATGGTTATCGTTAAGCCAGGTTCTGTAACACCACACAAACAATTCAAAGCTGAGGTTTATATCCTTAAGAAAGAAGAAGGTGGACGTCACACTCCATTCCACAACAACTACCGTCCACAGTTCTACGTACGTACAACTGACGTAACTGGTAACATTTCTTTACCAGAAGGAGTTGAGATGGTAATGCCAGGAGACAACTTAACTATCACTGTTGAATTAATTCAACCAATCGCAATGAGCGTAGGTTTACGTTTCGCGATCCGTGAAGGTGGTAGAACTGTAGGTGCTGGTCAGGTAACTGAGATTTTAGACTAATACAGTTTAATAGACATAATGTTAAGGTATCTTTAGAGATACAGATACCTTAACATATCTACGGGTTTAGCTCAGTTGGTAGAGCACTGGTCTCCAAAACCAGGTGTCGGGAGTTCGAGTCTCTCAACCCGTGCAATAAGGAACTTAATTTTAGGTTCCTTTCAATAAATAAGGATGTAAGAGTTTTGGGGAGCTTTTTTAGAGCGAATAACTGAAATTTTAATCTGTTGATAAAAAATAAATAAATGGCTGGAATTGTAAATTACATAAAAGAATCATTTAGCGAACTTAAAAACAATGTAAGTTGGCCAACTTGGGCAGAAGCACAAAGTTTAACTGTTTTAGTGGCTGTGTTCTCTATCGTATTTTCCTTAGCAATATGGGGAGTTGATACCGTATTTAGCAAGTTTATGGCTTTTTATTTTCAACTGATTAACTAACGGGAAAACTGAAATTTTATGTCTGAGGTGAGTGAAAAAAAATGGTACGTTGTTAGAGCCGTAAGTGGTCAAGAAAATAAAATTAAAACCTATATCGAGAATGAAATCGCTCGTTTAGGAATGCAGGATTATGTTGATCAGGTATTGGTTCCTACAGAACGTGTTGTTCAGATAAGAAACGGAAAAAAGACACACAAAGAAAAAGTATTTTTTCCTGGCTATATTATGATTCAAGCCAACCTAACAGGAGAGGTTCCTCACATCATTAGATCGGTTACTAACGTAATTGGATTTTTAGGTGAAACAAAAGGAGGAGATCCTGTGCCGTTAAGACAATCTGAAGTAAACAGAATGTTAGGTAAGGTAGATGAGTTATCTGTTGAAGAAACATCAAATGTAGCTATTCCTTTTACAAAAGGAGAAACAGTAAAAGTTATCGATGGACCATTCAACGGGTTTGATGGAACTATCGAGAAAATAAATGAAGAAAAGCGTAAGCTTGAAGTAATGGTTAAGATATTTGGAAGAAAGACACCATTAGAGTTAAGCTATATGCAGGTTGAAAAAGTATAATAATTGTTACACTATATAAAAGGATAGGCTTTTTGCTTCCAACTAAAAGTTTATCACACTAAATTATTAAAAATGGCAAAAGAATTAAGTAAAGTAGTTAAGTTACAAGTTCGGGGAGGTGCTGCGAATCCGTCGCCACCGGTTGGACCCGCTTTAGGTGCTGCTGGTGTTAACATCATGGAGTTCTGTAAGCAATTTAATGCTAGAACTCAGGATAAAGCTGGAAAAGTTTTACCTGTTGTTATTTCGGTTTATAAAGACAAGTCTTTCGACTTCGTTATTAAAACTCCTCCAGCTGCAGTACAATTATTAGAAGCGGCCAAAATTAAAAAAGGTTCAGGAGAGCCTAACCGAAAAAAAGTAGCTAAAGTTTCATGGGATCAAATCAAGACTATAGCAGAAGATAAAATGCAGGATTTAAATGCATTTACATTAGAATCTGCTATGACTATGGTTGCTGGAACAGCAAGATCAATGGGTATCACCGTAACAGGTCAATTCCCTTCTTAATCTTTAAAAACATTAGAAAATGGCAAGATTAACAAGAAAGCAAAAAGAAGCTTTAGCAAAGATTGAAAAAGGGAGAATTTACTCTCTTAACGAAGCATCAGAGTTAGTAAAGGAAATTACTAACACTAAATTTGACGCTTCAGTTGATATCGCTGTACGTTTAGGAGTAGATCCTCGTAAAGCTAACCAGATGGTAAGAGGGGTAGTATCATTACCTCACGGAACTGGTAAAGACATGAAAGTATTAGCATTAGTAACTCCAGATAAAGAAGCAGAAGCTAAAGAAGCTGGAGCAGATTACGTAGGTTTAGATGAGTACCTTGATCAAATCAAGAACGGATGGACTGACGTAGATGTTATCATCACTATGCCAAGTGTTATGGGTAAATTAGGTCCATTAGGACGTGTATTAGGTCCTCGTGGTTTAATGCCTAACCCAAAAACTGGTACAGTAACTATGGACATCGCTAAAGCTGTAACAGAAGTGAAAGCTGGTAAAATTGACTTTAAAGTTGATAAAACTGGTATCGTTCACGCTGCAATTGGAAAAGCATCTTTCAGTGCTGATAAAATCGCAGATAACGCAAATGAATTAATTCAAACATTAATAAAACTTAAGCCAACTGCTGCTAAAGGTACTTACGTTAAAAGTATTTTCCTTTCTAGTACAATGAGTCCTAGTGTTGCTGTTGATCCAAAAGTTAGTTAATTAGTTAAATACTTTTATTATGACAAGAGAAGAAAAATCACAAGTAATTGAGGAGTTAACATTAGAATTAGCTAACAATGCAAATATCTATTTAGCAGATATTTCTGGATTAAACGCAGGAACTACCTCAGATTTTCGTCGTGCTGCTTTTAAAGCAAACGTGAAAATGGCAGTTGTTAAAAACACATTACTTGAAAAAGCAATGGAAGCTTCAGAGAAAAATTTCGAAGATCTTCCTTCTGTTTTAAAAGGAAATACAATCGTAATGTATTCTGAAACAGGTAATGCGCCAGCTAAGTTAATTAAAAACTTCCGTAAAAAAGCTGAAAAACCTTTATTAAAAGGAGCGTTTATTGAGGAAGCAGTTTATATCGGCGACAACCAATTAGACGCCTTAGTAGACATCAAGTCTCGTGAGGAGTTATTAGGAGAGATTGTTGGATTATTACAATCGCCTGCTAAGAACGTTGTTTCAGCGCTTAAATCAAGCGGTGGTAAATTAGCTGGTATTCTTAAAACACTATCTGAAAAAGAAGGATAGTATTAGCATAGTACGCACTATATTACAATTATATTAAAATTAAAAATTTATTAAAAACGATAGAAAATGGCAGATTTAAAAGATTTCGCAGAACAATTAGTTAACTTAACAGTAAAAGAAGTAAACGAGTTAGCTACTATATTAAAAGAAGAGTACGGTATTGAGCCTGCTGCTGCTGCTGCAGTTGCTGTTGCTGGTCCTGCTGCTGGTGGTGAGGCTGAAGAAGCTCAAACTGAGTTTGACGTAGTATTAAAATCAGCTGGTGCATCTAAATTAGCAGTAGTTAAATTAGTTAAAGAATTAACTGGTTTAGGATTAAAAGAAGCTAAAGAATTAGTTGACGGAGCTCCAAGTAACTTAAAAGAAGGAGTATCTAAAGACGAAGCTGAAGGCTTAAAAGCATCTTTAGAAGAAGCAGGAGCTGAGGTTGAGCTTAAATAAGCTTAGCTTTTACAAAACATAAAGGTTTAGGTCTGGAGGTTACCTTCAAGACCTAAACCATTTTGCGTATATAACATTTACATACGCCACAACTTTTATTATTTTTAATCATAATTCCGTCCATTGATGTTGTCAACACAAGCTGAAAGATTAAATTTCTCGTCTATTGTTAATAGAACAGAATACCCAGATTTCTTGGATATTCAGATTAAATCCTTCCAGGATTTTTTCCAGTTAGAAACTAAATCGGAAGAAAGAGGTGATGAAGGTTTATATAACACCTTCATGGAAAACTTTCCAATTACAGATTCACGTAATCAATTTGTTTTAGAATTTTTAGATTACTTCGTAGATCCACCACGATACGCTATAGATGAGTGTATAGAAAGAGGACTTACTTACAGCGTTCCGCTTAAAGCAAGATTAAAGTTATATTGTACAGACCCTGAACACGAGGATTTCGAAACTATTGTTCAAGATGTGTACTTAGGAACTATTCCTTACATGACTCCAAGCGGTACTTTCGTAATTAACGGAGCAGAGCGTGTTGTAGTATCTCAGTTACACCGTTCGCCAGGTGTATTCTTCGGACAGTCTTTCCATGCTAATGGAACAAAGTTATACTCAGCCAGAGTTATTCCGTTTAAAGGATCTTGGATTGAGTTTGCTACCGATATTAACCAGGTAATGTATGCTTACATTGACAGAAAGAAAAAGTTACCTGTAACAACATTATTTAGAGCAATTGGTTTTGAGCGTGATAAAGATATCTTAGAGATATTCGATCTTGCTGAAGAAATTAAAGTTTCTAAATCTGGATTAAAAAAATACCAAGGAAGAAAACTTGCAGCACGTGTACTTAACACATGGCACGAGGATTTTGTTGACGAGGATACAGGAGAGGTAGTATCTATCGAGCGTAACGAGATTATTCTTGATCGTGATACTATTCTAGATAAAGACAACATAGAAGAAATCATCGATGCAGACGTAAAAACTATTCTGTTACACAAAGAAAGTGCAGAACAGGGAGATTACGCCATCATTCACAATACATTACAAAAAGACCCAACAAACTCTGAAAAAGAGGCTGTTGAGCATATCTATAGACAATTACGTAACGCTGAGCCGCCAGATGAGGAAACAGCACGTGGTATTATAGATAAATTATTCTTTAGTGACCAACGTTACTCTTTAGGTGAAGTAGGTCGTTACAGAATGAACAAGAAATTAAATCTTGATATCGAAATGGATAAGCAAGTGCTTACCAAAGAAGATATCATTACCATTATAAAATATTTAATCGAGCTTATCAACTCTAAAGCAGAGATTGATGATATTGACCACTTATCTAACCGTCGTGTACGTACTGTAGGTGAGCAATTATCTCAACAGTTTGGTGTTGGTTTAGCACGTATGGCACGTACTATCCGTGAGCGTATGAACGTTCGTGATAACGAGGTATTTACACCAATCGACTTAATTAATGCAAAAACATTATCGTCGGTAATTAACTCGTTCTTTGGTACAAACCAGTTATCTCAGTTCATGGATCAAACCAATCCATTAGCCGAGATTACACACAAGCGTCGTCTATCGGCTCTTGGACCTGGAGGTCTTTCTCGTGAAAGAGCAGGTTTCGAGGTTCGTGACGTTCACTATACACACTATGGTCGTTTATGTCCGATTGAAACTCCTGAGGGACCAAACATTGGATTAATTTCGTCATTATCTGTTTACGCGAAGGTAAACTCAATGGGATTCATTGAAACACCTTACCGTCCAGTTGATAATGGAACTGTTGATATTAAAAACGATCCTATTTACTTAAGTGCTGAAGAGGAAGAGGGTAAATTAATCGCGCAGGCTACTGTAAAAGTAGATAACGATGGTAAAATATTACACGATAAGGTAATTGCTCGTATGGAGGGTGATTTCCCGGTAATTGAACCAGAGCACATCCACTATACAGACGTTGCGCCTAACCAGATTTCATCTATTTCGGCTTCGTTAATCCCGTTCTTAGAGCATGATGATGCGAACCGTGCGTTGATGGGATCGAACATGATGCGTCAGGCAGTACCATTATTATTGCCAGAGTCGCCGATTGTTGGAACTGGTTTAGAGCGTCAGGTAGCTTCAGATTCTCGTGTATTAATTAATGCAGAAGGAAATGGAGAAGTACTTTACGTAGATGCAAACGAAATTCAAATACGTTACGAGCGTACTGAAGATGAAGCAAAAGTAAGCTTCGACAGCGACGTTAAAACGTATCAATTAGTAAAATATAGAAAAACCAACCAGGGAACTTCTATCAACCTTAAGCCAATTGTTGTTAAAGGTGATGTTGTAAAGAAAGGTCAAGTTTTATGTGAAGGTTATGCGACACAAAAAGGAGAACTTGCTTTAGGTAGAAACATGAAGGTTGCCTTCATGCCTTGGAAAGGTTATAACTTTGAGGATGCGATTGTAATTTCTGAGCGTGTTGTACGTGAAGATATCTTTACATCTATCCACATCGATGAGTACTCATTAGAGGTTAGAGATACTAAATTAGGTAACGAAGAGTTAACTAACGATATCCCTAACGTATCTGAAGAAGCTACTAAAGATTTAGATGAAAACGGAATGATTCGCATTGGAGCTGAAGTTAAGCCTGGCGATATCTTAATTGGTAAGATTACTCCAAAAGGAGAAAGCGACCCAACTCCGGAAGAAAAATTATTAAGAGCTATCTTCGGTGATAAAGCCGGTGATGTAAAAGATGCCTCATTAAAAGCATCTCCATCATTAAACGGTGTTGTTATCGACAAGAAATTATTCTCTAGAGCCGTTAAAGATAAACGTAAACGTGCTCAGGATAAAGATGATATCGTAGCATTAGAAGGTATTTACGATAGAAAATTTGATGAATTAAAAGAAGTTTTAATCGAGAAATTATTCAACGTCGTAAATGGTAAAACTGCTCAAGGTATTTACAACGATTTAGGTGAAGAAGTATTACCAAAAGGTAAGAAATTCACGCTTAAAATGTTAAATGCTGTTGATGATTATGCGCACTTGGTGTCTGGAAAATGGACGACTGATGATCATACAAATCAACTTGTTGCAGATTTAATTCACAACTACAAGATTAAAGAAAACGACTTACAAGGTTCTTTAAGACGTGAGAAGTTTACAATCTCTGTAGGAGACGAGTTACCATCAGGTATTATTAAATTAGCAAAAGTTTATATTGCTAAGAAACGTAAACTTAAAGTAGGTGATAAGATGGCAGGACGTCACGGTAACAAAGGTATTGTTGCACGTATCGTTCGTGAAGAAGATATGCCATTCTTAGAAGACGGAACTCCTGTAGATATCGTTCTTAACCCACTTGGTGTACCTTCTCGTATGAACATTGGTCAGATATACGAAACTGTACTTGGTTGGGCAGGTCAAAAATTAGGTCGTAAGTTCGCGACTCCTATTTTCGACGGTGCAACTATCGATCAAATTAATGAACTTACAGACGAAGCAGGTATCCCAAGATACGGTCATACTTACCTTTATGATGGAGGTACTGGAGATCGTTTCGACCAGCCAGCAACAGTAGGTGTTATCTACATGCTTAAGTTAGGTCACATGGTAGACGATAAGATGCACGCACGTTCTATTGGACCATACTCATTAATTACGCAACAACCATTAGGAGGTAAAGCTCAGTTTGGTGGTCAGCGTTTTGGTGAGATGGAGGTTTGGGCACTTGAAGCATATGGTGCATCAAGTACTTTAAGAGAGATCTTAACTGTAAAATCTGATGATGTAATTGGTAGAGCTAAAACTTACGAAGCAATCGTAAAAGGTGAACCAATGCCAGATCCTGGATTACCAGAATCTTTCAACGTATTAATGCACGAATTGAAAGGTCTAGGATTAGACATTAGATTAGAGGAATAATATACAGCATACCGCTTAAATTGCTTTAAGCGGTATGCTAAAAGTTTACAAATAATTCGATAGCACCATATATTATGGCAAGAAAACAAGATAAGAATACAGTAAAGAGATTTAATCAGATCTCAATTGGTTTAGCGTCACCAGAGTCTATTTTAGCAGAGTCTAGAGGTGAGGTTTTAAAACCTGAAACTATCAATTATCGAACTCATAAACCAGAAAGAGATGGTTTATTCTGTGAGCGTATCTTTGGTCCTGTAAAGGATTACGAGTGTGCTTGTGGTAAATATAAAAGAATTCGCTACAAAGGTATCGTTTGTGACCGATGTGGTGTTGAAGTAACAGAAAAGAAAGTACGTCGTGATAGAGTTGGACACATCAACTTAGTTGTGCCAATCGCTCACATTTGGTATTTCCGTTCGTTACCAAATAAAATAGGTTATTTATTAGGGTTACCGTCTAAGAAATTAGATATGATTATTTACTACGAGCGTTATGTAGTAATTCAGCCAGGTATCGCTAAAAATGAAGAAGGAGAACCATTACAAAAAATGGACTTCTTAACAGAAGAAGAATACTTAAATATTCTTGAAACCCTTCCGAATGATAACCAGTATTTAGATGATTCAGATCCAAACAAGTTCTTAGCTAAAATGGGAGCTGAGTGTTTGATTGAATTATTAGCTAGAATTGATTTAGAATCATTATCATACGAATTACGTCATAAAGCAAATACAGAAACGTCTAAGCAACGTAAAACTGAAGCTTTAAAACGTTTACAAGTTGTAGAATCGTTACGTGAGTCTAACAATAACAGAGAGAACCGTCCGGAGTGGATGATTATGAAAGTAATCCCTGTTATTCCACCAGAATTACGTCCGTTAGTGCCATTAGATGGTGGTCGTTTCGCAACGTCAGATTTAAATGATTTATACCGTCGTGTAATTATCCGTAACAACCGTCTTAAGAGACTTGTTGAGATTAAAGCACCAGAGGTAATTTTACGTAACGAAAAACGTATGTTACAGGAATCTGTAGATTCGTTATTTGATAACACACGTAAATCATCAGCGGTAAAAACAGATTCTAACAGACCGTTAAAATCATTATCAGATTCATTAAAAGGTAAACAAGGGCGTTTCCGTCAAAACTTACTTGGTAAACGTGTTGATTACTCGGCGCGTTCGGTAATTGTTGTTGGACCGGAGTTAAAACTTTATGAGTGTGGTTTACCAAAAAATATGGCGGCTGAGCTTTACAAGCCTTTCGTAATTAGAAAATTAATTGAAAGAGGTATTGTAAAAACAGTTAAGTCTGCTAAGAAAATTATTGACAAAAAAGAGCCTGTGGTTTGGGATATCTTGGAAAACGTTCTTAAAGGACATCCAGTATTACTAAACCGTGCTCCTACGTTACACCGTTTGGGTATTCAAGCGTTCCAACCTAAGTTAATCGAGGGTAAAGCGATTCAATTACACCCATTAGTGTGTACGGCGTTTAACGCGGATTTCGATGGTGACCAGATGGCAGTTCACTTACCGTTAGGCCCAGAAGCTATTTTAGAGTGTCAGTTATTAATGTTGGCCTCTCACAATATCTTAAATCCAGCAAACGGTTCACCGGTAACAGTACCTTCTCAGGACATGGTTCTTGGTCTTTATTATATGACTAAGCACCGTAAATCTACACCTGAGTTAGTTGTTAAAGGTGAAGGATTAACATTCTACGCACCAGAGGAAGTAGAAATTGCTTTCAACGAAAAGCGTGTAGACTTAAATGCCGGTATTAAAGTAAGAACTTTAGATATTAACGAAGATGGTAAGTTAGCTCCAACAATTATTGAAACAACTGTTGGTCGTGTATTATTTAACCAACACGTGCCACAGGCCGCGGGTTATATAAACCAGGTACTTACTAAAAAGTCGTTAAGAGATATTATTGGACAAATTCTTAAATATACTTCAGTTCCTGAAACCGCAGATTTCTTAGATGCGATTAGAACTTTAGGATTTAAGTTTGCATTCCAGGGTGGATTATCATTCAGTTTAGGTGATATTATTATCCCAGCTGAAAAACAAGGTATGATTGATAAAGCTAACGGTTTAGTTGAGGGTATTACAGGTAACTATAACATGGGACTTATTACCAACAACGAGCGTTACAACCAGGTGATTGACATTTGGACATCGACCAACGCAGAGTTAACCGAGTTGTCTATGAAACGTATTCGTGAAGACCAACAAGGATTTAACTCGGTATTCATGATGCTTGATTCTGGAGCGCGTGGTTCGAAAGAGCAGATTCGTCAGTTAACAGGTATGCGTGGATTAATGGCGAAACCTAAAAAATCGAATGCAGGTGGTGGAGAGATTATTGAAAACCCGATTCTTTCGAACTTTAAGGAAGGTCTTTCAATTTTAGAATACTTCATCTCTACGCACGGTGCTCGTAAAGGTCTTGCGGATACCGCTCTTAAAACGGCAGATGCTGGTTACTTAACACGTCGTTTAGTAGACGTTTCTCAAGATGTTATCATCAACTCTGAAGATTGTGGTACATTAAGAGGTGTAGAAGTAGAGCCATTAAAGAAAAATGATGAAGTTGTTGAAACTTTAGCTGAAAGAATTGAAGGACGTGTATCATTAAACGATGTTTACCATCCATTAACAGATGAGTTATTGGTTGCTTCAGGACAATTAATTGAAGATCATATTGCGAAAGCTATTGGAGATTCTCCATTAGAGAAAATCGAAGTACGTTCTGCTTTAAGTTGTGAAGCTTTACAAGGTATTTGTGCTAAATGTTACGGTCGTAACCTTGCAACCGGTAAAATGGTTCAAATGGGTGAAGCAGTTGGAGTTGTGGCAGCACAGTCTATTGGTGAGCCTGGTACACAGTTAACACTTCGTACGTTCCACGTAGGGGGTATTGCTGGTAACATTTCAGAAGAAAATAAATTAATCGTTAAGTTTGACGGTATCGCTGAAATCGAAGATTTAAAAACGGTTAAAGGTACTGATAGCGAAGGAAACGAAGTTGATATTGTTATTTCTCGTACAACTGAGATTAAGTTAATCGATAAGAAAACTGGTATTGCATTAAGTACGAATAACATTCCTTACGGTTCTACTTTAATGATCGAAAACGGTCAGGAATTAAGTAAAGGTGATGTCGTTTGTTCTTGGGATCCATATAACGGTGTAATTATTTCAGAATTCGCCGGAAAAGTGAGATATGAAAATATCGAGCAAGGGGTAACTTACCAAGTAGAAATTGATGAGCAAACAGGTTTCCAAGAGAAAGTAATCTCTGAATCTAGAAATAAGAAGTTAATTCCAACACTTCATATCGAAGATTCTAAAGGTGAAACAATGCGTTCTTACAACTTACCGGTAGGTTCTCACTTAATGATTAATGATGGAGATAAGATTACTGTTGGTAAGGTATTAGTTAAGATTCCTCGTAAATCTGCTAAGGCAGGGGATATTACAGGAGGTTTACCACGTGTAACCGAGTTATTCGAAGCACGTAACCCATCTAACCCAGCTGTAGTTAGTGAAATTGATGGTGTGGTTTCTTTCGGTAAAATCAAACGTGGTAACCGTGAGATCGTTGTTGAATCTAAGTTAGGTGAAGTTAAGAAGTACCTAGTTAAATTATCGAATCAGATTCTTGTACAAGAGAATGATTACGTTAAAGCAGGTATGCCTTTATCAGATGGTTCTGTAACTCCGGAAGATATCTTAAATATTAAAGGACCTTCAGCTGTTCAACAATACTTAGTAAACGAAGTACAAGAGGTATACCGTTTACAAGGGGTGAAAATTAACGATAAACACTTCGAGGTTGTTGTTAGACAGATGATGCGTAAAGTACAAATTATCGATTCTGGTGATACCTTATTCTTAGAAGATCAATTAGTTCACAAAGCAGATTTCATTCAGGAAAATGATGCCATTTTCGGATTGAAAGTTGTTGAAGATTCTGGAGATTCTACAAACCTTAAAAACGGACAGATTGTTTCTGCTCGTCAGTTAAGAGATGAGAACTCATTACTAAGAAGAGAAGATAAAGCATTGGTATCGGCTAGAGATGCTAGACCAGCAACCGCTACGCCTATATTACAAGGTATTACAAGAGCGTCGTTACAAACGAAATCATTTATTTCGGCAGCGTCGTTCCAGGAAACTACTAAGGTACTTAACGAAGCAGCAGTAGCTGGTAAGATTGATAACTTAGAAGGCTTGAAAGAAAATGTAATTGTAGGACACAGAATTCCTGCAGGTACAGGTTTACGTAAATACCAAGACATTATCGTTGGTTCTAAAGAAGAATTCGACGAAATGATGCAAGTAAAGCAAGAATTAAATTATAACTAATAAGATTTCCTGCGAAGGCAGGAGTCTTTAAACATAAAAGCCTTCTTGTATTTTTATACTCGAAGGCTTTTTAATTTTAAAAATATATCAAACATGACTGACGAAAACGATAAACCAAAACAAGGACAAATTAATATTGAATTAGATGAAAAAATTGCTGACGGGCAATATTCTAATCTGGCCATCATCAATCATTCGGTATCTGAATTTGTTGTTGACTTTGTAAATATTATGCCTGGTGTACCTAAGAGTAAGGTAAAATCTAGAATTATTTTAACGCCACAACACGCAAAGCGATTATTAAAAGCCTTAGCTGAAAATGTATCTCGTTTTGAAAATGCTCACGGTGAAATTAAAGATTACGAGCAACCACCAATTCCATTGAATTTTGGACCTACTGGTCAGGCTTAAGGGCAAAATTAGAAGGCTTGTCATTCTGAAATCGAAGATTCAGCGGAGCTAATTAATTTCAGAATCTTTTAAATATGAGTTTTGATGTTTAGAGCAAACAATTCAGGCTAAAAAAAAAAGTCCCATTGAAAATTTCAATGGGACTTTTTTTGTTTAAACAGCTGTTTCAAGAACTGGTTTTTTCTTAATCTCGGCCTTTTTTACAATCAGTTTTCTTTTGAATTGTAAGGCGCCAGACGGACAGCGGTTAACTTGTTTAATGATGCGTTCTGCATCACTTCCGTCCAAATCAATCCAGGGAATTATAGATGTTCTAAAAACATCTGATAATTCTTTTATACACTTCTCAGCGTGTATGCAAACATTCGGTTCATAAGTCACAGTAATTTCCGAATTACTGAAAGTATTAGCTTCTGTTTTCATAGGTTTTAGCAATTTTTCGGGGTATGAACGTGTTACAAATTTACTTAACTACAACGTTGTAGTGTAATTTACTTGACCAACGTTCTATATACCCGATAATATGCCGGAATTAAAGTTGATGAATTATAATAATTTAGTATTGTTCTAATTTAAAATTCAGATGTAAAATGGAATTTAATACTCGGGTAGGTTTGCTGTGTCATTTGCAGCGAAAATGCCGAGTCTGCTAAAAAGACTAACTGTTCGTGTTTGTCTTTGGCTAAGTAACGTTGTTTTACACGTAAAAACTCTTTGTATTCTTCACTTTTTTCGTCTTCGGCCTGTACCCAGCATGCCTTATGAACGTTTAAATTTTCGTAAGAACACTTCGCACCGTATTCGTGTTCCAAACGGTACTGAATAACTTCGTACTGTAAGGCACCAACGGTACCAATTACTTTTCTTCCATTTAATTCTAAGGTAAATAACTGCGCAACCCCTTCGTCCATTAACTGATCGATACCTTTGTATAATTGTTTAGATTTTAAAGGATCGGCGTTATTAATATATCTAAAGTGTTCCGGAGAGAAACTAGGGATTCCTTTGTAGTTTATAGTTTCTCCTTCGGTTAGGGTGTCGCCAATTTTAAAGTTTCCGGTATCGTGTAAACCAACAATATCACCAGGGTAAGAGATGTCTACAATTTCTTTCTTCTCTGCAAAGAAAGCGTTAGGACTTGAGAATTTTAATTTCTTGCCATGTCTAACGTGTAAATAAGGTTTATTTCGTTCGAAAGTACCTGAAACAATTTTTATAAATGCCAGACGGTCTCTGTGATTAGGATCCATATTGGCGTGTATTTTAAATACAAATCCGGTAAAGTTTTTCTCGTCAGGATTAATTAAACGCTCTTCACTTTGTTTTGGTCTTGGTTTCGGTGCAATCTCAACAAAGCAATCTAAAAGCTCGCGAACACCAAAGTTATTTAAGGCCGAACCAAAGAATACAGGTTGTTGGTTTCCGCTTAAATATTCGTCTTTATCGAATTCAGGATAGATTCCTGAAACAAGTTCTATCTCGTCACGTAAGGTGTTGGCCGATTTTTCACCAACCAATTTATCTAATTCAGGAGACGATAAGTCTGAAATTTCAATGGTTTCTTCAATGTTTCTGCGGCTATCACCACTGAAAAGGTTTACGTTTTTCTCCCAGATATTATAAATACCTTTAAACTCGTAACCCATACCAATAGGGAAACTTAAAGGCACTACTTTTAATCCTAATTTTTGTTCTACTTCATCAAGTAGGTCGAAAGCATCTTTACCTTCACGGTCTAATTTGTTAATGAAAACAATCATAGGAATGTTTCGCATTCTACAAACTTCAACTAGTTTTTCGGTTTGTTCCTCAACCCCTTTTGCAACGTCTATAACCACAATAACGCTATCTACAGCGGTAAGTGTTCTAAAAGTATCTTCAGCAAAGTCTTTGTGACCAGGTGTATCTAAAATATTAATTTTAGTGCCATTGTATTCAAAGGCCAATACAGAGGTTGCCACCGATATACCACGCTGACGCTCAATTTCCATAAAGTCACTCGTAGCACCTTTTTTGATTTTATTACTTTTTACAGCTCCAGCCTCTTGAATAGCACCACCAAAAAGAAGTAATTTTTCGGTTAATGTTGTTTTACCGGCATCGGGATGCGAAATAATACCAAAGGTACGACGTCTGTTAATCTCTTTTTGAAAACTCATAATTATAATTTGCAAATGGGCTGCAAAGATACTATTAATAAATGCAAATTAAATAACAATAATAGCTTTAACTTAAAATTATTATAAATACTGATTTCATTTTATTTAGTGAATTAAACATATGTATTCAAGCAGGGCATTGTGTTTAAAAAAGATATTTTAAACCATTAGTAAACCTCGTTGTATTTTGTACTTTTGTTACACTATGAAAGAAGAACAAGTCATTTTAGTCAATGAAAAAGATGAGCCAATTGGTTTAATGCCAAAAATGGAGGCCCACGAAAAAGCATTATTACACCGCGCATTTTCAGTATTTATATTTAACGATAAAAATGAACTGATGTTACAGCAACGTGCAGCTCATAAATACCATTCGCCTTTATTATGGACCAACACCTGTTGTAGTCATCAGCGTGAAGGCGAGTCTAATTTAGCAGCTGGTAAACGCCGTTTACAGGAAGAAATGGGGTTTGTTGCAGACCTAAAAGAAACAACTTCGTTTATTTATAAAGCGCCTTTTGATAATGGTTTAACCGAACATGAGTTCGATCATGTTATGGTTGGATATTGTAACGATAGTCCTAACATTAATCCGGATGAGGTTGAAGCCTGGAAATGGATGCCTTTAGAAGCTGTAAAGGAAGATATAGCCGAGCAACCGGAAATTTATACCGAGTGGTTTAAAATTATTTTCGATAAATTTTATCAGCACATTAACGTCACAAAATAATGAAAGTAACGGTAAACAGAAAAGCGCATTTTAATGCTGCTCACCGGCTTTTTAAGGAAGGCTGGAGCGACGAAAAAAATCTGGAGGTATTTGGCAAATGCAGCAATCCTAATTACCACGGACATAATTACGATTTGGTGGTGAGTGTAACCGGAGAGATAGATGAAGAAACAGGGTTTGTTATGGATATGAAGATCTTAAAAGATATTATAAGAGAAGAAGTTGAAGAGCCCTTGGATCATAAAAATTTGAATTTGGAAGTTGAAGCGTTTAAAACCTTGAACCCAACAACCGAAAACATAGCAGTATATATTTATAATCAAATTAAACCTAAACTAAAACAAGATTTAAGTCTTGAGGTTACCTTATACGAAACACCTCGAAACTTTGTAACCTATTCAGGAACCTAAACTATGAGTCAATTGTATCCATTAAAATTTACCCCGATATTGAAAGATAAAATCTGGGGAGGTCAAAAATTAAAAACAGTATTAAATAAAGAGTCTAATCTGCCTAATATTGGCGAAAGCTGGGAGATTAGCGATGTTGAAGGCGATACTTCAATAGTTTCTAACGGAAGTTTAAAAGGGCAATCATTAAAAGAATTGTTAGAAACCTATAAAGGTGATTTAATAGGTGAAAAGAACTATAAAGTTTTCGAAAATAAGTTCCCGTTATTAATTAAGTTTATTGATGCAAAGGAAGATTTATCTATTCAGTTACATCCAAACGATGAGTTGGCAGCGAAAAGACATAATTCGTTTGGTAAGACCGAAATGTGGTATGTATTTCAAGCCGATGACGATTCAAATTTAATAGTAGGTTTTAATCAGGATATGACGCCTGAAAAATATCTGGAACATTTAGAAAATAAAACCTTAACAAAAATCTTAAATTTTGATAAGGTACAAACCGGAGACACTTATTTTATTGAAGTGGGTAGAGTACATGCCATAGGTGCCGGTGTTATGGTTGCCGAAATTCAGCAAACCAGTGATATTACATACCGTGTATACGACTGGGATCGCGTAGACGATCAAGGTAATGAACGTGAACTACACAACGATTTGGCAATCGATGCTATCGATTTTAATATGCCGGACAATTTTAGAGTGACTTACAAAAAGACTGAGAATACCTCGAATGAAATGGTAAGTTGTCCATACTTTACAACAAGTTATTTAAAAGTTACCGAAACCTTAAAAAAGGAGAATAAAGAAGATTCTTTTTTAATTTATATGTGTGTTGAAGGTGATGCCGAGATTTCTGCAAATGGCGTTTCAGAGACCATAAAAAAAGGAGAAACATTATTATTGCCGGCAGCAATAAAAGATTTCGAAATACACGCCAAAGACGCTACATTGTTAGAAGTTTATGTATAAAAACAAAAAAATCCCAAGTCGTTTACTTGGGATTTTTATTTAACAAGCCGTTTTGCTTTCGTTAAACTGGACGTTATCTACCGGGAAATTAAATAAAGCACTACAAATTCTCTCGTGATGATTTAAAGTGTTTTTTGGTTTTGTTACCAGAATATTTACCAGATAGCCATTAGTGGTTTGTTTTACTAATTGCGCTTGTATGGTAAGTTTATCTTTCACAAAGGCATTTTTATGCATTTTAAATTTGTAATCTGTAAATTCAGGAACCTCCTGTAAATAAAATCCTTTAACAGGAATTGCAGCAATATTTTTTACGGTATCGTAAAGTGTGCTTGGTAATAAAAATCCGTTAGCGTTACTTATTTTTTTTGTTACTATAAATGGAACGTTTGTATGTGTGTTAGTGTTCATAATTTTAAATTTTAAGGGTACAACAATATCGGTATGAGTCTGTGGTAATCGCGCATAGAACATAAGGTCTTGGCCGAATAAAATAACTTAATAATAGATTGGACGGTTTGGGTAATGGATTTGATTGTTTTCATAATTCAAAAAATTAATGTTAAAAATTGCTTTAAAATAAAAAAGGTGCTTTTTGTAAAAAGCACCTTTTGTTGTTTATCGTTGTAATATAACTTTACATGTATTCAAGATGCTCACAGAATGGTTTAGATTTTAACATAGCAAAAGCGACCGCTTTCCACTGTTGTGAAGTACGGGTACAAATCTGCTTATATGACATTGTTAATGTGTTCATCGAAGTAAATTTAAGTATAATTTTTTTATTATTAATTATTTAAATTAAAAATATGTGATTTTATTTAGGATTAGTGTAATTTTGCGGCAAATAAAACACATATAATTATGGCAAATAAAAGAGACCTTAAAAAAGACATCAACTATGTATTAGGAGACATTATTGAGGCAGTTTATGTTTGGGAGTATGCTAATACAGATAAGGATACTAAAGAAAGTTCTGCTATTATTGACGAGGCAATTGCTACGTTTGATGAATTAATCGCAAGGGTAAATGAAAAGCCTGCAGATACTGCAAAAGCTCATTTTAAAGCAATTACGAATGAGTTAGAGAGCAAAGGAAATGCATTGATTGAAAAAATTAATAAATTAAGTTAATTTTTTTTGACGGATTGTTTGCAGATTTAATTTAAGCGATTATATTTGCACCCGTCAAAAACGCCGATATAGCTCAGCTGGCTAGAGCAGCTGATTTGTAATCAGCAGGTCGTGGGTTCGAGTCCCTCTATCGGCTCTAAAGCTTCACGAAAAGTGAAGCTTTTTTATTGACAAAGTAGTATTCATTTTATGTTGTTTAAAATGAGTGTTTTAGTAATGCCGATGTAGCTCAGCTGGCTAGAGCAGCTGATTTGTAATCAGCAGGTCGTGGGTTCGAGTCCCTCCATCGGCTCAAAAAAGCTTCACCTAAAGTGAGGCTTTTTTATTGGGATTTATTAATGAAGGTACTATTAGATATTAGTTCATAATATAGAATGGTAAGGGTTAGACAAAAAAAAGACATTCAGGAAACTGAATGTCTTTTTTATAAGTGTTAGTTAAAGTTGTTATTCGGTAGCTTTAATTTTATCAACAAACTTTTGTAGTTCTTTACCATATTTAGATGCTTTAACTTCAGGTGATAAAGAATTGTTGATGGTATCTAATAAATTTACTTTAGCATTATAGATTTCAGATAAAGCTAGATATGGTGCTACCTCACTGTTTTTGTTGTTAAGAGCGAAATTAACTGTAAATAAGTAACGTCTTTTAATCAAGTTTTGCGACATTTTGTTAACGCTGTCTAACTTATCTTGATTATTTTCTTTTCTAGCTTCAAATTCAGCTTTTATTAGTTCAAGATTTTGGTAGTTAAGACGAGAGATCATGTCGTTATAACTTTCTAAAACCTTTTGTTGCTCCGATCCTTTAATTTTAGCATCTACAGCAAAGTTTTTCACAGTAGTGCTAATTTCCGTTACGCCTTTATCTGCAAAAAATGAGATGCGTTCGTTTTCGGCTGTGTTTTTATTTAAGTATAGGAAGAACATTTCCGGAGATTCAATAGGACTGTGTAGTTCTAATTCTGAACTACCATTTACCACAACAGAATCTACTGTTACTAATGCGGTATCCTGAATTTTCTTTAGATAAACGGTTCCTTTTTTTAAGCCTTTAATGTTTGTTTTTACAACTAAGTCGTGTTGTTCTTTTCCGCAAGAAATAATAGATAATGCTAAAATTAAAAATGCAATTTTTTTCATGTATTAGTTTGTATTAAGTGTCGCAAATATGCTAATAAATTTGGTAATTATTAAGATGCTGAAGCCAATTCCATTAAAATAGTACAGACTATAGCAGAAATAGTACCTATGGCATAACCAAACACAGCAAGTAAGACACCAACGGTAGCTAACGACGGGTGAAAAGCTGAAGCAACAATAGGTGCAGAGGCAGCTCCACCAACATTAGCCTGACTTCCTACGGCTAAAAAGAAATAAGGAGCTTTAATCAGTTTAGCCACCAATATTAAAAGTGCGGCGTGGATAGTCATCCAAACTAACCCTACAGCAATAAGTCCGACATTATCGAAAATCAGTCTTAAATCCATTTTCATTCCTATAGAAGCTACTAATATATAAATGAAAATACTACCAATTTTACTGGCTCCTGCGCCTTCGTAATTTTTAGCTTTTGTATAAGACAATAAAATAGCAAAAATTGTTGATAAGCTTATCATCCAGAAAAATTCAGAATCCAGGAAGGTAAACATGTTTCTGGTTGTTGCATTTTCGATGGTTGAAACTAAATTTCCGAAAAAGGGCCCTAAATAACCTGAAAGGAAATGTGATATACTTACAGTTCCAAAAGCAATGGAAAGCATAAGCATATAATCGGTTAGGGTAGGATTCTTTTTAATACTCTCAGTAAAATCAGATACTTTAACTTTTAGATTTTCAATGGAAGAGGTATCTGCTTTAAACCATTTATTAATTTTATCACGTTTTCCAATACCTATTAAAATAATGGCCATCCATATGTTGGCTACAACAATATCTACGAATACCATACCTCCATATAGTTTTTGATTATATCCGTAAATTTCAAGCATGGCAGTCTGGTTGGCACCACCACCAATCCAGCTTCCAGCTAATGTAGATAAACCTCTCCATACAGCATCAGGACCTGCACCACCAACCGTTTCAGGAGAAATTATTGAAATTAAAAGAATAGCGATAGGACCGCCAATGACAATACCTACAGTACCAGTAAAAAACATGATTAGCGCACGCCATCCTAAATTAAAGACAGCTTTTAAATCGATGCTCAATGTCATTAATACAAGCGCAGCTGGTAATAAAAATCGGCTTGTAATGAAATATATGCTGCTTTTATGCTTTACAATCTCGTTGACCTCACTTAAAGTTTCCCATTCCGGAGAGATGAGTCCGGCTGAAGTTAGTATAGCGGGTACCATATAAGCCATAAATAAGCCTGGAACAATTTTATAAAATTTTGGCCAGAATCCGCTAGTTCTGGATTCTGTATAGAATACAAATCCTAAGGCAAGCATTAATAGTCCAAAAGTGATTGTATCGCTAGTAATTAAAGGCGCGTTATCCATAATTATAAATGTGTTTTGAATGAGGGCAAAATAACAATAATATTATGATAGAGACAATCTTTAAGGCATTGATTATGGATTTTCAGTTTATAAAAAAATGGAATAATTGTTATTTCAATCTGGTTTGGCACAGTAATTGTTTTTTCAATAATCAGTTGCATTCTAAAAACAAAGTTTATTGAGTGGTTACTTTAAACTATAGAAATGCATTTCATATTTTTGGTTGGTTAGTTAAAGAAAAAAGCATCCTGTCCAGGATGCTTTTTTTCATGTATTTATAACTAGAATTTAAATTAGTACTATAGAATTTAGATGTAAATACATATATTTCAAATGTGCATTTCGTCGATTAAATTGTATTTTTAATCAGTAAATGTTAAAATTATATGTATTTCGTCGAATATTAGTGTATTTTATCGTTGGTAATGATTAATAATTATATCTTTGAAGAGTACTAAATAATATACTTTTTAGTTCAATGGATTAATTAATTAATATTTGCATTATGTTGTTATTAAGGAAACCCTAAATCTACATCGTAATATAAAAGCAAATTAGAAGAAACCGAGTTTGAGGGAACTCGGTTTTTTTGTATTCTTTAGTTTGATATAGTTCTATTTTACTTATTTTAGCTAGCATGAGCAACTTAGTAAAATACCTTTTTATTTTCTTTATTTCTTATTCATTTGCGCAATTACCAACCGGGTTTGTATATGCCAATGAGGTTATTCCTGATTTAGATGTAGATTTAAGATATTACTCCTCAAATAATTTTGTAGGCAAACCTGTAACGGGTTATTTATCGAACGAATTGATTTTGACACGTCAGGCCGCCGAAGCTTTAAAGTTAGTGCAGGAAGAACTGCAAAGTCAGAATTTATGCTTATTAGTTTTCGATGGTTACAGACCGCAACAGGCCGTTAATCATTTTATGAGTTGGGCTAAAGATTTAAATGATACAGTTAATAAACAGAGGTTTTATCCTGATGTAGCTAAGCAGGATTTGTTTAAAGAAGAATACATTGCAACCCGATCTGGCCATAGCAAGGGAAGTACCGTCGATTTAACGATTATAGATGGTAACACCGGAAAACCTTTAGATATGGGAAGTGATTTTGATTTCTTCGGAGAAGCTTCATGGGTGAATTATGCTCATATTACAGAAGCACAAAAAGCTAACCGCATGTTATTACAAACGGTAATGTTAAAACATGGTTTTAGAAATTACCCAAAAGAGTGGTGGCATTTTACGTTAAGAAACGAGCCATTTCCTACGACCTATTTTGATTTTCCTGTTGAGTAAGTCTTAATACCAGCGCTTCTTTTTCTTTTTAGAGCCCTCACTTTTACGTCCTTTCTTATGTTTACTGCCTTGGTTTTTAGATTTGTGAACTTCAGGCTTGGTCTTAGGGTCTAAAGGATATGGGTGATTTTCAATAACATCTAATTGTAATTGAATTAACTGTTGAATATTGGTAATATAGGTTTTTTCATCAGCCGAACATAAAGAATATGCGGTTCCGCTTTTTCCGGCACGCGCTGTTCTACCAATACGATGTACATAGGTTTCAGGTACGTTTGGTAAATCGAAATTAATAACAGCATCCAATTCATTAATATCAATACCACGAGCAGCAACATCGGTAGCTATTAAAATATTAACATAGCCATTTTTAAATTTATTCAAGGCTTCCTGACGCAGATTCTGGGTTTTATCACCATGAATACTATCTACTTTATAGCCGTTTTTTAACAAGGTTTGTTCGAGTTTTTCAACGCCAAACTTAGTACGTCGGAAAATGATAATACTTCCTTTTATAGTGTTTCTAAGCAAGTGCAAACACAATTCAATTTTATTACGTTTAGGTACATAATAAAGAACTTGATTGATGTTTCTTGACGTAGATGAATTTTGAGCGACTTCAATACGCTCTGGATTTTTTAAAATGGTATTTGCCAGTTGTTCCACTTTGTAGGGAATCGTAGCCGAAAACAATAAAATTTGTTTTTCTTTAGTACATAAACGCTCTATTTTCTTAACGTCATCAATAAAGCCCATATCTAACATTAAATCGGCTTCATCTAAAACTAACGTCTCAACATAATCGAGATTAAGAAGATCTTGTTTGTGTAAATCTAAGAGTCTACCTGGAGTTGCAATTAAAATATCAACACCTTTATTTAAAATATCTTTTTGAGGCTCAATAGATGTTCCTCCAAAAACAACTGCTGTTCTTAAATTGGTATACGTACTATAGGTTTTAAAGTTATCGAGAATCTGAACTGCTAATTCTCTTGTTGGACTTACAATTAATGCTTTAATTTTTTTCCCGTTTTTCGGCGCATCCTGATAATCGAAAAGCGATTGCAAAATAGGAAGGGCGAATGCAGCAGTTTTTCCTGTTCCTGTTTGTGCAGATACAATAACATCTTTTTTCTCTAATACAAAAGGAATTGTTTTTTCCTGAACTAGTGTAGGGTTATCGTAACCAGCTTCTGCGATGGCTCTTAAAATAGGCTTATTTAATTGTAAGTCTTTAAATGACATAGTATAATTTTATGCCACAAAGATAAGGTAATTTTAAATGAGGAGTTTTTTTATTTTAATCGCGTTCCAAGTGTTGTCTACAGCAAGGAGTTTTGTGGGTTTTAATCGGTAGTCTCCTAAAAAATCCCAGTCGAATTCGATATGTAATTTAGAGATTTCACTAATGGTGGTTTCATTAGGATAAAACACCCAAAGAATTGAAGAATCTAATAGGCGAGGGAATAGGGTTAACATTTGATTTACAAAATCTTCTTTGGTATTAACAAACACTAAAGCGCATTCCACACAAGAGGTGGTAACTATGGATTCAGAATGACTAACATCATCAAAAATATCACTAAAAGATTCTGGTTTATTTAAAATATAAACGTCTTTAAAATTTTGAAGCTTTAATTTTTTAGGTAGTGTTCGCATATCTTAAATATACAAAAAAAATCAAAATGTTATACCAGCAATTAAGGTTTACTAATACAGTACAAATTGTTTTAAATCTTTTCTTTTTTTCGGAGGAATAGAATCACTTTTAATGATTTTCTTGAGTAAATTCTGATCTTTTTCAGAAGAAAAAAGCAAATTGAAAAACTGGTATACTGTTATACTGTTTGAAGCTTGTTCTATAAGTTGAAACTGGTCACCTTTTGTGACGTATCCTTCTTCTAAAACACGAACATAGGTGCCGGGAAAGCCTTTTTTTATAAACTGCTTTATAATACCTTGAGAGCCAAATTTAATACCCAGTTTCCAGCAAGGTTCACGTGGTTCGGTAACTTGTATTACAGCAGAACCTACCTTGTAAATATCACCTACATAAATTTTAGTTTCATCAAAACCAGATACAGTCAAATTTTCACCAAACATTCCCCAATCCCAATTCAGATTGTGGTATAGAGATTTCCAGTAAGCGTATTGATTTTCAGAAAACAGATAACATGCTTTAAACGCACCGCCATGGTACTTTCTATCGATAACGCTATCATCTTTTACATCGCTTTTGCCTAGAAAAATAGGGGTGTTTGTTGGATGCTTATAGATGCCTGTTTGTACGGGTTGGTCATTCCAGATAACGGTTTTTGGAATGGAAATATTAGTAGATTTAATTTGCATGTAATACACTTTTGCTGATACACATAAAGGTATTAAAAATTGCTCGTTGAAAAAAATATGCAGAATTTAAAAACCACACTTTCCTTTTTTTCGTAAGTCTCGCCAAAGCCCCGAATATTGAAATAGTCATTAATCCACTAAATTATAAATTATGAAAACAATTCAATTATTCGCATGCGGCTTTTTAGCCTTAACACTTACCAATTGCCAAGATGAATCTGAAGATGCCTCAACTATGGATGATTATAATAGCATGGCAAATAAAACACTTAAGATGCCTGAAAAAATGAAAGGACATTCCATTTATGTTTCTTCAAATAATTCAGGAAAGTTAAGTGTTTTCGATATTCAGGAAAGTTTGGAAATGCCAAGTATGAAGTCTTTAAGCTTGCCTTATATGGATGCCGACGGGGTCGAGTACGATGTTAATAGAGATGCTATTTATCAGGTAAATCGATCAGATAAAGCTTTGGTAACCTTATCTCATATTTCACAAACCATGGATGGCGATGCTATAATGCCGACAGCAATGGGCCCTTCAACATTCGTAAATGGCAGAGGCTCTGCATTATATGATAATAAAGTAGTAGTTGTAGATGATGTAACTCCTGGTAAATTGGTGAGTTATCATGTGAATGAAGATGTTATTTCAGATTTCAGACAATACAATGTTGGCTTTGAAGTTTGGGATGTACATGTAAATGGTAAAGATTTATGGGCTATTGAAGATGTGTCCAGTAATCTGGTGTACTTTAAAGATTTTCATAATGCTAAAAGCGGCGATTTAATGTATAGTGCTAAAGTGTCAATTGAGGGTTTAATACGCACGCATGGTTTGGATTATGATGCCATGACAGATACCATGGTGTTAACCGATATAGGTTCTGCTGCTGTTCCTGATGACGGAGCATTGGTTATAATTAATGAATTTTCTAATAAGTTTATGGCGGCGATGGATAGTGAAATGATTCCTATGGAAGACCAAATAAGAATAGAAGGGGATATGACTGAATTAGGTAATCCAGTAGACGTTGCAGTAAGTCCTGCTAAACAGGCTATTTTTGTAGCGGAGCGTGCACAGCAAAAATTATTGATTTTTGAAATGCCTGTGAGTAGTGGTAATTATGCTCCTATATATTCAACTTCCGTTCCAGGAGCAAGTTCTGTAACAATTGATTTCTAATGCTTAGAACAACTCTTGTATTGTTTGTATACTAAAGTAAAAAGTCACCTTAAATTTATAAGGTGACTTTTAAATTTTTAGTGGTAATTCTTTTTATTTTAATTAATAGACTTTAATTCAATGTCAAAAATTAAAACAGAACCACCAGGAATTGGGTAATTATCGAAATTACCATAACCTAAGTGGGCTGGAATAAAAAGTGTTCCTTTACTACCTTCTTTAAAATATGGAATGCCTTCTGTAAACCCTTCAATTACTTTGTCTAAATCGAATGATTCGCCGGAAACAGTTGATTCACCAAATATTTCACCATTAAGTAAGTAACCTGAATAGGTAATAGTAACATTGTCTGTTGAGGTAGGGTAAGTGCCGGTTCCTTCCTCTGTGATTGTATAGTATAAACCTGAATCTGTGCTTTGAGCTATTATTTCATTTTCGGTTAAATATTCCTGAATTTGAATGTCGTTTTCAGTTTTATAGTTCACATAAACCAATTCAATATCAAAAATGATAACTGATCCGCCAGGAATATCATTATATTTATTACTTCCGTAAGCTAAATGCGACGGAATTAATAATTTACCGCGTCCGCCTTCATTAAATTTTGTTAATCCTTCAGCAAAACCTGGAATAACATATTGAAGTAGAAAAGAAGCACCTTCTGTGCTTTCATCAAAAACCTCCCCGTTAGTAAAGTAACCTTTGTAAATGACTTTAACACGGTCTGTGGCGTTCTCGGGCATTTCTCCGGTACCTTGTTCATCAATAACGTAGTACAAGCCTGTAGCTGTTTTTTCAGCATTTAAATTGTTTTCTGTAATGTAAGCCTGAATTTCTTCATCATTTTGAAGACTGTAATCCACAGAATCATCACTGCTACAAGACATAAAAAAGATGAATGCCGTAGCTAATGCAAATAATTTTTTCATAGAATTTTTTAGGACAAATATAAAAGAACTAAACGTTTTAGTCTACCTTTTTAAGTGCAAGTGTTTCATTGCCATTAGCATCATAAAAAGTTAGTGTTAAATTTTCTTTTTTATAGCTTACCGATACGTTCAATGCTTTGTTAAATTTATTAGGAATAGTCATATCCAGGCACATTTTACGTGTTGAAGCAATGGGTCCGAATTCTATATTTCTGGCTGTAATATTTTTAATTTCTCCGGTGAAATTATTACAACCATCGGTTCCTGAAATCTGCATTTTAGCAATGTTGATTTCCAAATTAGGTGTTTGTCTGGATTTAGCAATAGGAGAACCATTGATGCCTGTCACCATCCAGATGTCGTTTAGAGTCATTTTAGGATCCTGTTTTTTTTCTAAAACTTTAACTAACTTATATTTAATTGAAGAGGCATCGGCAGGAACATCTTTGGGGTCTAATTGCGTTTCGGTAACTTCAATTTTTTGAAAATATCCGAATTCAAATTCAAAGCCCTCAATAGGCGCATAAAACGAACTCCAGGTTGCTTTGTCAACATCAACGCCTTTATAAACCTGTAAACACTGCATTTTTCCTGCTCCAGCGCTACAGTCTGTTTTTACACTGTTAACCCAGTAGGTTGTTGTTTTAATAGAGTTGCAAGAAGTGAAAAGTGTTGCTATTATGGTTATTGGTAACATGGTTTTTAGTAATGACATATCTCAATGTATTTAAAAGTTATTCTCTATATCTTTCAAATGTCTTGCCAATTTTGACATTTATAAGTTAATGAAATGTTATAAATTATCAAAAGACTTATTTTTATTAAAAACAGACCATAATTTTTAATCTGTTATTTCTTCTACTGGTTTTAAATTATCGTCAGGTATTCTGTCAATCATTTTATTATAAGGATCAATGCCGGCTTTAACAGGAATTTTAGTTGTTGTAAATTTCAAAGTTGAATGTCCGGGTGCAATCCACATTTTTTTAAGCATGATGGGAGATTTAATGGTCATACCATTAGCATTAATTGTGTCTGAATTGAAAATTCCAATTTCTAGGATATTGGGTTTGTCTCCGGTTTTTAAAAGTTTACCATTACCATCGAAATAATTTTTAGAACTTTCAATATCAAGTGTAACTTCATACGTGTTATCATTTGTTTTCTTATACGTTGCACTTGAAATTTTGTTGTTATAAAGCGTAATGTTCTCAAAACTGTCACTCAGGTAATATTGTAAAGAATCTGGTGTTACCCATTTCATATAGTTATACCATTCTGTAGTTGTGGTAAATGGAGCTTCCGGACGAAAACGAGCCGCTTCTGTATAAGCTTTGAAACCTTTATTTAAATTGTCTTCACCAATTAAATCCTGAAGAGCATATAAAATGAGTCCGCCTTTGCGATACCATACATAGGCTTGATTGTCATTGTCAAGTAATGTTTTTTCAAATTTACTTTCGTTGGCCCGACTTCTTAAATAACGATCTAATTCTTCTTTTAAAAATTTTTGCATGGCGTCGACACCATATTCTTTTTTCATAACCATTAAGGAAGAATATTCAGCCATAGATTCTGAAATTTGATTAGATCCTCGGGTCGCCGATGGTGTAATTTGGTGCCCCCACCACTGGTGTGCAACTTCGTGTGCCGTAACAGTAAAAAGGTAATCCAAATCATTAGGATCGCTAAAATCGCCCACCCAGCCAAAACTTTCGGCGTAGGGAACGGTATTAGGAAAAGATTGCGCAAAGGTTGAATAGCGCGGAAATTCCAAAATACGCATTTGGCGGTATTGGTAAGGACCGTAGTTTTTTGAGAAATAGTCCATAGACTTTTTAACGCCTTTTACAAACCGGTCAATGTTGTAGGTATGTGACGGATGGTGAAAAATCTGGATAATTACTTTTTCACCAGAGCTGCCAATCCATTCGTCTTCATGAACGCTGTAATTTGCAGATGAAATATTGTAGAAGAAATCTAATTCGCCCCGCATTTTGTAGGAGTAGTATTTTCTTCCGTTTTCTTCCCATTCCTTTTGAAGGTTTCCAGGTAAAATAGCAATTTGGTCCGGAGCGGTGCTTACGGTGCCTTCAAAAGTTATATAATCGGCGTCATCGTTAAATAAAAGATTACTGGTTCCCCAAGGGTCGGTTTGTTCTGGTAACTGATAATCTTTAATTGGTAAATCGTGTTTTTTGCGATCAAGATCCCCTGTAATTTCACTACTGGCACTATATCCGAATGACGGGAAAAAGTCATTGTTTAAAAACGTACCATTGTATACAATATCCGACCCTGTACCTTCATTGGGGAAGCCTTTGTATTTTCCGGTGACCTCCAGAGTCATGTGTAAAGTGTCATGAGGTTTTAAAGGACTATTGAAGACATATATTTCGTAGCCGTAGTCATCATACCGATGACCAAGTTTTGGTTTCACTCCATTTAAGGTAAAAGTATTGACTTCTTTTTTTATTAAACCTTCGGCGCCCCAGTTTAAATGTAATGAATCAATAATTTCATTGGTTTTGTTAACTAGTATGTAGTCCACCTTAATTTTAGCTTTTCTTTCTTCGGGATATAAATCAGCAGTTAATTTGACATCAATAACTTTGGGTTGCGCGATTTTATCGTATTTGCTGAGCTCTTTTTCATAATTAGCTTGTGCCAAAGTGCCTTGATCTTTGGTTTTATAATGGTTTATGGTTTTGGTGTTATAGTTTATAAACGCTCCGGAGCCTATAAAAACGATAAATAGAACGACAAATGTTCCAACAGTTTTAAGGTTTAATCTGTCTTTTAATATTTGCCATCTTGTTTTTATACCAGAATCCGTACCGCGAATCCAGTATAAATACCCTATAACAACAAGCACACTTCCGCAGGCCAGCCAATACGTTCTAAACCAGAATAAAGCAGTTCCGAAGTGTCCAAAGCCATTCATGTCAGAGACTGTATAGCGTGGGGCATAGCTGTATAGGTATAAATTGTTATCGACATCGGCTAATGCATTCAAACCAAATAAAAGTGCCCAGATGGCTATGGCAATAACATGCCCTAAAAACTTTTTGGTAACCAAAGAATGCACAAAAAAGGCAAGCATAACAAAGGTGATGTATTTTGGGAATTCAATTAAATATAAGTCAATAAAGTATTTGTCGAATTCAAAGTTGAAATAACCTTTAAGGATTTGAGTGAGTACTCCGCTGACTAAAACTAAATTTACCAGAAGAAAACTTATAATGACCAAAGCAATAAATTTCGATCCGTAAATTATTCTATTTGGGATGGGGAGTGCTCCAAAAATCTGATTGTAATTAACATGTTGCTCCCTGTGTATTACTTCGCCGGTCATGAATACAATAAGAACAAAGATTAAAACGATGAAATTAAAATCTTTAACTTCTAACATATAATAGGTGAGAGGTAGTGATGGTGTACCGTAAATGGGAAAGCCATACCAGGCATCGAACAGTAAAAAAGCAACAGCAGCAATTAAAATGGCTTTAAAGAAATGGTCTCTGACAATGTTTTTTATTTCCATAAAGGCCAGACTAAATAGTAGTTTAAAGTTTAAACTGGCTGAATATACTTTACTCACTTTAGGGAGTTTTGTAAGTTCTGCAGAGTTATTTGTTTCTGCTAAATCTTCTGTTTTCTTCTTTTTAGAGTCGTAGTTTTTATTCAGGAATTTCTGAAAATCGAATTTAAATAAAGCAAAGGTAAACGTCAGTAAGCCAATGCCAACCCATAGTAACCTGTTCCAAAGTAAAAGACTGGAAGAGAATGGCACAGTTAAGGTGTTCTGTTCTTCTGGAGTCCAGTATTGTGTTATATTGCTAAAAGCTGAAAGTCCAAAGGGGTCGAGGATACTTACCAAATCTTTGTTTTCAATGTCTTGGGTTAAGGTAAGTGTCACCAAATAGGTTATAAATAATACAGCTCCACCTGCATAGGCAAGCATAACTTTTTTTGTGGTACTAACGAGAGTAAAGAAGATGCTTCCTGTAAATAAAAAGTTAGCCCAGTATAATGTGAGTGTTGGTTGAATATAACTCCATAAATTAAGAGTTGTAAACCTGTCGGCTTCCACATACCCGGCAAAAGGGCCAATGGCAAAACCAATTATAAGTCCAAGATGAAGACCAAAACCAACAAAAAACAAGGTGAATAATGAACCTAAAAACCGACCTAAAATATAGCCTTTTTCGGTTATTGGGTAGGAGAAGTAATAGTTTTCGGTTTTGTGTTCAATATCTCTGTAAACTGGCACTCCAAGAATTGCGCTGGATAACATGGTTCCAAAAATGCTTACCACACATAACATTCTGGCAATGGCAATAGGTGAGTTTACAAAAACTTTCTCTGAAGCTGGCCCGTTACCTCCAATAGCCAGAATAAGTCCAAAAACTAACAGGATGCCAAAATAGGCCCAGGTGGCAGGTCTTTTAAATCTGTATTTAATCTCGAATAAAAAGATTTCTTTAAACATAATACAAAGTGTTAAGGGTTAATTATGCTAAAGCAGAATCCATACGAGATGAGATTTCTGAAAAATAGACATCTTCTAAATTAGCAGGGCTCGATTCAAAAGTAGCGTCAGGTTGTACATCACTTAACACATGAATAATAGTTTGTCCGCTTTTCAGGTGGGTAGAAATAACCTGTAGATCTGTTTTGTACCGTTCTAAATCTGATTTTTCAATGGCTTTCTTCCAGATTTTTCCTTTTACTTCCTGAGTTAAAGCAATAGGGTTTCCTTGTAAAACGACTTCGCCTAAACATATTATAGCCATATTACTGCATAAGTTTGAAACATCGTCTACAATGTGGGTGGATAGGATAACAATGGTGTTTTCGCCAATTTCACTTAAAAGATTATGAAAACGCACACGTTCGGCAGGGTCTAATCCAGCTGTAGGTTCATCAACTATAATTAATCTAGGGTCGCCAATGAGAGCTTGTGCAATACCAAAGCGCTGTTTCATTCCTCCGGAATAGGTGCCTAAACTTTTATTTCGAACATCCCAAAGGTTTGTTTTTTGAAGTAAGGATTCCACTAAATCTTTTCGTTCACCTTTATTTGAAATGCCCTTTAAAGCGGCAATATGAGAAAGCATGTTGTACGAGCTAATTTTCGGGTATACCCCAAATTCCTGAGGTAAATACCCTAATATTTTCCTCACTTTATCTTTTTCTTTTAATACATCAATATCGTTAAGTGTCACAGAACCTGAATCGGCTTGTTGTAAGGTGGCTAAGGTTCGCATTAATGAGGATTTTCCTGCTCCGTTAGGTCCAAGTAGTCCAAACATACCTCGCGGAATGGTTAAGGTGACGTTTTTTAGGGCCTGTACGCCGTTTGAATACGTTTTACTTAAATTATTGATGTGTAGCGCCATAGAAGAAGTTGTTTTAAGGTTAGTGTTACGCTAAAGATAAGTAAAAATGTAGTATTTGTCTGTTAATGAGTAGGTTGTTTGTAGGGTTGAGGTATAAAAAAACCACTTTACATATGTAAAGTGGTTTCCTTTATATAAAAAGTAAAAGTGAAATTACTTTAAAATCTCGTAGCTGCGTTTAATGAAGTTTGTTAGTTCTTCACCTTTTAATAAACCTTGAGATAAACGTGCTAAATCTAAACTTTGGTTAATTAAGCGTTCTTGTTCGGCTTTATCACCTTTGTTTAAAATCTCGCTAACTAAATCGGAGTTGGTGTTAACCACCAGGTTGTACATTTCCGGCATGTTACCAAACATGTTCATACCGCCACCTCCGGTAGCCTGCATTTCTTTCATACGACGCATAAATTCCGGTTGCGTGATAATAAAAGGTGATGCATTGCTATCCATAGCTTCTAATTGTACCATGAATTTTTCAGAAGGAATAACTTCTTTTAATAATTCATCTAAAACTTTCTTCTGGTCGTCATCTAACTTAGAAATGGTAGTTTCATCTTTCTTAATTAAATTATCGATGTGGTCACCATCTACACGTGCAAAAGAAATGTTTTCTTTAGTAGTTTCCAGTTTTTGGATCAAATGCGAAACAATTGGAGAATCTAATAACAGAACCTCATAGTTTTTCGCTTTCGCAGCTTCAATGTAACTGTGTTGTGCATCGGTATTTGAAGCATAAAGCACCACTAACTTACCATCTTTATCGGTTTGGTTTGCTTTAATTTTATTGTAAAGCTCTTCGTAAGTGTAATACGTTCCATCAACCGTAGGGTATAAAGCAAATGCATCGGCTTTTTCGAAGAATTTTTCTTCAGAAAGCATACCGTATTCAATTACCACTTTAATATCGTTCCATTTCGCTTCGAAATCTTCACGGTTATTGTTGAATAACGATTTTAATTTATCGGCAACTTTACGGGTAATGTACGATGAAATCTTCTTAACGGCACCGTCAGCCTGTAAGTACGAACGCGAAACGTTTAATGGAATGTCAGGTGAATCAATAACACCACGTAACATCGTTAAGAATTCAGGAACAATACCTTCAACATTATCGGTTACGAACACCTGATTTTGGTATAACTGAATTTTATCTCTTTGGATATTCATATCCTGTCCTAACTTAGGGAAGTATAAAATACCTGTTAAGTTAAACGGATAATCTACATTTAAGTGAATGTGGAATAACGGATCTTCAAACTGCATTGGGTACAACTCACGGTAGAAGTTTTTATAATCCTCGTCTTCTAAATCGGTTGGTTGCTTTGTCCATGCCGGGTTTGGGTTGTTGATAATATTATCAACGGTAATTTTTCTGTGTGGCTCTTTCGTCTCTTTTCCGTCTTTATCGGTAATGGTTGCAGGTTCATGCTCAGGATCGTTTACTTCCTTAGTTCCAAATTTAATTGGAATAGGCATGAACTTGTTGTATTTTAAAAGTAACTCACGAATACGAGATTCTTCAAGGAATTCGGTAGAATCTTCAGCAATGTGAAGAATAATTTCTGTTCCTCTGTCTTCTTTAGTTCCTTCTTCTAAAGTAAATTCAGGAGAACCATCACAGGTCCAGTGTGCTGCAGGTGCACCAGTATGAGATTTAGTGATGATTTCCACTTTTTCAGCCACCATAAATGCTGAGTAGAATCCTAAACCAAAGTGACCAATAATACCAGAATCTTTAGCAGAATCTTTGTATTTATCTAAAAACTCTTCGGCACCAGAAAATGCTACCTGGTTGATGTATTTTTCAACTTCTTCAGCACTCATACCAATACCTTGATCGATAATGTGAAGTTTTTTTCCTTCTTTGTCTATTTTAACTTCAATTTGTGGGTTGCCATATTCTGAAGTTGACTCACCGATACTGGTTAGGTGTTTTAATTTTAAAGTGGCATCGGTACCATTACTTATTAATTCACGTAAAAAGATTTCGTGGTCGCTGTATAAGAATTTTTTAATGAGCGGGAAGATGTTTTCAACCGAAACATTAATATTTCCTTTTGTCATGATATATTGTTTTTATTCTGTTTATAATTATATGTTTTTGCTTTATTCAACAAAAATGCCAACCCAAAAAATGTGACAAACTGACATTAAAAAAGGTCATTCTGTAACTTTGAATGACCTTTTTGTGAATTTTATATGTTTTATAATTTATTCTTCTACTTTCCTGTTTTTTACGTGTTTTTCTAACCATTGGTCTTGTTCCCATAACAGGTGAAGTATAGATTCTTCAGCTGCATAACCATGACTTTCTTTAGGTAACATAACTAATCTTACAGGAGCGCCTAATCCTTTTAAGGCATTAAAATAACGCTCACTTTGTAGTGGGTATGTTCCGGAATTATTGTCTGCTTCACCATGAATTAATAATAAAGGTGTTTTCATGGTATCGGCATGCATAAATGGCGACATATTATAATATATTTCCGGGGCTTCCCAGTAATTGCGTTCTTCACTTTGGAAGCCGAATGGGGTAAGTGTTCTGTTGTAAGCACCACTTCTGGCAATTCCTGCAGCAAATAGGTTAGAGTGAGAAAGTAAGTTAGCGGTCATGAATGCCCCATAGGAATGTCCGCCAACAGCCACTTTATTTCTGTCTATATAACCTAAGTCGTCAACAGCATCAATTGCAGCTTTAGCATTTCCAACTAATTGTTTAATAAAGGTGTCGTTAGGTTCTTCGTCACCTTCACCAACAATTGGGAAAGAAGCATCGTCTAAAACCACATAGCCTTTTGTAATCCAGAAAATTGGTGAGCCATAAGAAGGATACGTAAATTCGTTAGAGTTGGAGGTGCTTTGTCCGGCACTGCTTTTGTCTTTGTATTCTCTGGGGTACGCCCACATCACCATAGGGCACTTTTTACCTGGTTCGTAGTCGGTAGGTAAGTATAAGGTTCCGGTTAGTTCTAAACCATCATAGCGTTTGTATTTGATGATTTCTTTATGAACATCCTGAATACTTTTAAACGGATTTTCAAACAGAGTAAGAGGCACGGGAGCCATACGTTTCTTAATATTTCTTACATAGTAGTTTGGGTATTCGTTTTTAGATTCTACTCGAACTAAAATTTCACCTTTGTTAATATCTATGGCCATAGCTATATCTTCTATTTTGTCTTTGAGTGAAGATTGATATAGTCTGGTTGTTTTTTTTGTGTTTAAATCGAATTCATCAACAAAAGGAAATTTCCCGTTTTCGGTATAACCATCACCAATTAAAAATATTTTATTTCTGTTAATATTTAATGTATAACGTCCGTATTCATTTCTCGACGTTACAGGATTACCAGGATTGCTGTATACATCCTGATAATTTCTATCGTAAATAATCTCTGGTTTTAATTTATTGTTGGAAGGATTAAAGATATAAGCTTTAGTGTTTCTGGTGTTCCACCATCTATCAAAAGCGATAGCGGTAGTTTCATTACCCCATTCAATACCTGCATAGCGATTAATGGTTTTTAATAACGATGTTGGCTGGTCTGAAAAGGGTGCTTTTTGTTGGAATATCTCGTCTCTAAAGTCGACTTCTACAGCAGGGTCTCCTTGATCTAAGGCTTCTGCCCAAACAAGTGTTGCCGGCTGGTCGTCTCTCCAGGATAGATTACGCATACCTGTTCTAACAGCCATAAACCCCTGAGGTAAATCTTCAATTAAAGGAACTTCTAAAATGTTTTTAATAAGTTTGGCATTGGTGTCATAAATTTTAGTTGCCGAGGGGAATCTGGAATAAGGAACCAGATATGAAAAGGGTTTTTTTATGGTTTCTACCATAATGTAATTCCCATCCGGTGAAAAGGAAATGTCAGAATACATATCACTAGCCATCCATGATGATTCTTTACCATTTAAATCTACTTTGTGTAATTCTGAAGTTACCAGCTGTTCAAAATTATGTTCGTCAGTTTTGTTTTTAAGTAAATCCTGATACGTTCTGTTTTGTGCCATAACACCAGCTTCACTTTCGGAAATTGTAGGACCGGTTGGAACAGCTGTTTTTGTGTCAATAAGATCTTGTCTTGTTTTAGGTAAAACTTTAATTAGCAAAGAGGCATTATCTTTAAACCAGTAAAAAGGATTTCCTGTATTAGCGTTTAAATTATCGTTCGTGATTTTTTTAGCTGATTTTGTGGCAATATCCAATACCCAAAGTTCAACACCGTTAGAGGTTGTATTTGTAAATGCCATTTTTTCCTGATTTGGAGACCATGAAAAATTAGAAAATCTTGGGTTTGTAGGTAATCCTGAAACATCACTTTCCAAGCTTTTTCTTCCAACACGAACTTTTAAATGGTTATAATAACGTTCTCTACTACTTATGTTGGTTTTCGGATTAATACGTAAACCACCTAAACGCATTTCGGTTTCCGATAATGTAGCAATGCTTTTGAAATTACTGCGGTATAGAAATACCATATTTTCTCCTTTACTATCAATTCGAATGGAAGGAGCCAAAGGCGCAGTCGCAAGTTCTAAGATTTCTTTAGAAGGTTTTTGATAGGTTAAGTTTTCTTGGCCATGAATAGTAAGTCCGGTGACAAGAAAACAGTAAAATAGAATTTTTTTCATTTTGAATGATTTGAATTAGTCAAGTTTTAAATTTAATTAAAACGGGGTAATAAAATTAAAAAGTAATGTTAAAAGGTCTGGTATGCTGACTTGAGATGTTAGAATACATTTTAATGGCTTTTTGTAGTTTTGATAGTAAATAATATATAACTTGTAATGAGTATAACTAAACTAAATTCAAAATAATGTATAATTCAAAAATTATTGGCTTAGGAAAGTATGTACCGGATCATGTGGTAACCAATCAGGATTTATCTAAAATGATGGATACCAATGATGAATGGATTCAGGAACGTACAGGAATACAGGAGCGCCGATGGGTGAAAGAAGGAAGTGGAGATACCACGGCCACCATGGGTGTTAAAGCCGCTAAAGTTGCGATTGAGCGCGCAGGGATTGATAAAGATGATATCGATTTTATCATATTCGCGACCTTGAGTCCGGATATGTATTTCCCAGGACCGGGTGTTCAGGTGCAACATGCCTTAGATATAAAAACCGTGGGAGCTTTAGATGTTAGAAATCAGTGTTCAGGTTTTGTTTATGCGCTTTCTGTTGCCGACAATTTTATTAAAACTGGCATGTATAAAAACATATTGGTTATTGGTAGTGAATTGCATTCTCACGGATTAGATAAAACAACTCGGGGACGTGGGGTTTCGGTGATTTTTGGTGATGGAGCAGGTGCTGCTGTATTAACCAGAGAAGAAGATAATACAAAGGGCATTTTATCAACCCATTTACATGCTCAGGGAGAGCATGCCGAAGAATTGGTATTAATGGCTCCTGGTATGGGAACGCGTTGGGTAAATGATATTTTGGCAGATAACGACCCGAATGATGAAAGTTACTATCCGTATATGAACGGACAGTTTGTGTTTAAAAATGCCGTAGTTCGTTTTAGCGAGGTGATAATGGAAGGCCTACTGAAAAATAATTTAACGCCTGAAGCTATCGACATGCTTATTCCTCATCAGGCGAACTTACGTATCGCTCAGTTTATTCAAAAGAAATTTAATTTGAAGGATGATCGGGTATTTAATAATATCCAGAAATATGGTAATACCACAGCAGCATCAATTCCTATTGCACTAACTGAAGCTTGGGAAGAAGGCAAAATAAAAGAAGGAGACACGGTGGTTTTAGCGGCTTTCGGAAGCGGTTTCACCTGGGGTAGTGTGATCATCAACTGGTAAAAAAAACAATAAAAAAACCCAAAACGATAAGTTTTGGGTTTCAAAGCTATTAATCAACTTCAAATTAACACAATCTGTATGTTTTGAAGAATGTACTATATAAGACGTTGTAAAATGTATTTTATTGCAATGGTCTTTCTGTTTAACGTCATTTTAACAGAATAAAAAATCCGGAAGTTTGAGAACAACCGGATTTTGTTTATACAATTCTTACATGTGTAATGTTATAATAATGTGTAGACGACTAACTCTAAATAATTATTTTTTTGAATAATAGCAAGATTGTATAGAATCGTAACGTATAGGATTTCTAATTATTGTGTAACAAATGTAATTTTTTTAAAACTTTAACATTTTGACAATTAATTAGTTATAATTTAATGAAAATAAAGCCTCAAAGTATTTATGCTTTGAGGCTTCTTTTCAGCGATAAAAAGGAATCACTAATCAAAAATTTTTATTTAAAGATTTTTAATGTTCATTTTACATAAATCCGCCACCACCAGATTTGGTATTATTATCTCTGTTTTTTCTTGATTTTGCTTTGTATTTTCCTCCACCAAATCTATAGGATAATCCAACATTCCAGGTGTTGCTTTCCCAGTTAAAGGCACCTTCCTGTATAAACGGTTTCTCTCCATAAAAGGCGAATTCCATGGTGTTGAAAATATCGTTGTAATTTAAACTCAACATGCCTCGGCCTTGGGCAAATGCCACACGAGCTCCAAGATTAACAAAATACATTGGTTTTCTCTCAAACTGAATGGTTTTGTTTTTTCCACGGTAAAACCCAAAGGCGGTTAGACTAACTGTTTTACTAAGACTAAAGTTGTTGTACATTCTTAAATTCCATAGCACATTGTCTACTTCATCAATATTGGTTTCTATATCGTTAACAGTTGCATTTTCAATAGGTGCGGTTAATTCTTCAGCAATACCCTTTTGGGTTTGAGAGTATAAATCGAAGCTACCATTAATATTCCACCATTTAAAAGGACGGTAATTACTGGATAATTCCATTCCAAAGGCTGAGGTGTCGTCAAAATTGTCGTGAGTTAAAATGACTCTTCCCGAAGTCACATCACTTCTGTCGATAAATAGGGCTCTATTAATTTCATTCGAGATTATTCTGTAAAACACACCGCCGGTAACGGTTCCTTTGTGTTTGTTAAGGGTTCTGGTATAATTGGCTTCGATGGAATTGGTGAATTGAGGTTCTAAATTAATATTACCGTAAGAAGAAATTAATGGCGTACTCCATTCTTTAATTGGGTTGACCTGACCAATGCCTGGACGATCAACACGACGACTATAACTGAGCTGATAGGCATTTTTTTCTGAAGGCGTATAGGTGAAAAATGCTGAAGGATATAATTCAAAATAATCATTTTTAAATCGTTGCGTACTTTCAGCTTCTGAAGATAAAGCATAGGCATCTTCTTTTACATTTTCAGCACGCAGGCCGATTTGATAGTTCCATTTTTCGAAAGATTTACTGTAAGTTGCATACGCCGAATAAATATCTCGGGTGTAGTCGAAATTAGTATCTGGTGTTGGTCTTAAAATACCTTCACTATTTAGGGTTTTCCCGGTTGATGAATAAGCAATCTCCGAATTAAACAATCGTGCTTGCAGACCGGCTTCTAATTTTGCAGTTTCAGAAAGTGGGTTTACATAATCTAAGTTTAGAGTAATACTTTCTCGATCGGTAAAATTAAAATCTTTATAATCTTCATTTGGGCCAAGAAGAAAGGTGAAATCAACAGGGCTTTCATCGTCAAACACATTGTAATCGGCTTCAAATTCAATATTGTGTCCTTCTTTTTTAAAATCTAATTTATAGTCAAAATTGTATTGAGACGAATTGTTGTTTCCTGTAGAATTGAAAATCTGACTTTGGTTATAGATTTCATCATCGTAAAAAATGGCATCTGTTTTACCATAAGTGCTGTTTTCAGAGGTATTTTGTGTGGTGAAAACAGAAATGGTGTTTTTGTCGTTTAAATAAAAATCAACCCCAACTTTATATAGATGTGATTTCCTTTTGTCTAGAAAATTGAAAAACTGTTCAGAATTGTTTTCAGGTCTGTAAACGTAGCCGTTATTTCTGTTTTTTGAGATGTCGTTGCTATAACTTCCGTAAAAATTAAATTTCCCGTTGCGATAATTTAAATCCAGAGAACTGTTGAATTTCGCTTCATATTCATGAGTAAGTCCTACAGAAACATTGCCGTTAAAACCTTGCATGGTGTTTTTATGAAGAATGATATTGATAATACCACTCATACCTTCAGGATTATATTTTGCCGAAGGATTGGTAATAAGTTCTATGGATTTAATAGCCGTTGAAGGAATTTGTTTTAGTAACTGGGCTGTTGGAATATTAGATAGTTTACCATCGACCATAACCCGAACGTTTTGGTTTCCGCGTAAGCTAATATCTCCGGTTTGCTCATCGATACTTACAGATGGAATCCCAACCATAAGTTGTGATGCGCTTCCGGTTGCTGCCAGATCTTTACCAATGGTTATTATTTTTCTATCCACTTTTTGTTGAATGGATGAGACATCGGCAACGACAGTAACTTCATCCAAACCTTCGGCTTCTTCCTCCAAAAGAATATTCCCTAAATTAATGTCGTAGCTGTTTTTTCCTATAAAAATAGGTTTGTTTACAGTTTTGTAACCAATGTATTGAATATTGACAACGATATTGCCTTCCTCTAATTTTTCAATTTTAAACGTTCCGTTTTCCTGGGTGATACCGCCTGTGATAATTGATCCGTTGGATGATTTTATAACGATATTTACATAGGGTAAGGGTTGGTTTAAATTAGCGTCTAATACGGTGCCGAAAATAGTACCTTTTTTGTCTGTAGATAATGCAAAAGCTTCAATAGTAGAGAGGACTACTATTAAGTATAGTGCCAGTAGTTTTTTCATTTTGATTGATTGATTTTTTGATTGATGTATAATTAAGACGCTCCAATTCAAAATCTGTTACTATATTTAAAAAGTATTAACAGTTTTTAACATATGAATAAGAAAACACTTGTGCTTGGCGCTTCCTTAAAACCCGGTAGATATTCTAATTATGCAATTCACAAATTAGTGGAAGAGAATTTTGAAGTCGTGGCTATTGGAAACCTTAAAGGTGAGGTCGCAGGAGTTAAAATTGATACTGCCCAATTACCTTATGAAGGTATTCATACCGTGACCTTATATTTAAATCCGAAGAATCAGATACCCTATTATGATTATATTGTTTCGTTAAAACCACAGCGCGTAATATTTAACCCAGGAACAGAAAATCCGGAGTTATTTGTGATTTTAAAGGAGAATAATATTTATTTTGAAACGGCCTGTTCGTTAGTGCTGCTTTCTACGAATCAGTATTAAACCTAAAAAGGTAAGTAGTCCGTTAATGATTAATATTTCAAACCCAATTTGGTAGCCGTTAAGCAATTCAACGGAATATTCATTGATGAAATAAGAGAATATTGGAGCTACCAAAGCGATAATCCAAACGTACTTGTCTTTTAGATTTTCTTTGGTGAAAATACCGAAAGCGAACAAACCAAGTAATGGTCCGTAAGTATAGCCTGCAGCTTTAAACAGTTCCCAAATCACGGAAACGTCTTTAAATAAAGCATCGAAAATAATAATGACAACAACAAGAAGTGCACTAATAAAGGCATGAGCTTGCTTTCTAATACGTTTTCTGTTGGCTTCAGGTTTTTTATCTAATTCAATAATATCTATACAAAACGATGTTGTTAAAGAGGTTAAGGCAGAGTCTGCACTACTGTAAGCCGCCGCAATTAAACCTAGGATAAAAAAGGCTGAAGTGGCGAAGCCGATGTCTGGTAACATGGCAATGGTCGGAAATAAATCGTCCTTTCTTGCTGTAATATTATTTTGAATGGCATATTGCGTTAGCAAAAGTCCTAAAACCAGGAATAGGATATTTACAAAAATTAAAACCACACTAAATGAAAGCATATTTTTTTGAGCTTCCTTTATATTTCGGCAGGTTAAATTTTTCTGCATCATATCCTGATCTAGTCCGGTCATGGTAATGGTGATAAACATACCAGATAAAAAGCTTTTTATAAAATACTGTGCATCGTTAACATCATCAAAAAAGAAGACTTTACTCATAGCATTCGATGTTACATTGTTGTACACATCTGAAATACTATGAAGTTCTAAAGCATTAGCTAAAAAGAAAATGGTAACCACAACCGATATGAGCATGAATAAGGTTTGAAGCGTATCGGTAAAAATGATGGTTTTTATGCCGCCTTTAAAGGTATAAAGCCAAATAAGTAATACAGTAATAATTACAGTAATCGAAAAAGGAATGCCGTATTGGTCGAATACCAAAAGCTGTAAAACTTTAGCAACTAAAAACAATCGGAATGAAGCCCCAACGATTCTGGAAATTAAAAATGCAACCGATCCTGTTTTATAACTGGTGTTTCCAAAACGGTCTCTTAAATACGTATAAATAGAGGTTAAGTTAAGTTTATAATAAATAGGAAGCAACACATAGGCAATAGCCAGATAGCCAAAGAAATATCCGAAAACAACCTGTAAATACCCAAATTGTTTGGTTTCAACGGCTCCAGGAACAGAAATGAAGGTTACACCCGAAAGCGAAGCGCCAATCATCCCAAAAGCAACCAAATACCATGGAGCAGATTTGTTGGCCTTAAAAAAGGCATCGTTAGAGTCTTCCTTTCCTGTGAAATAGGAGATTAAAATTAAAACACTAAAATAAACTGCAATTAAGATTAAGATTTGAGTTGCCGACATTTAAATTTGTTTTAGCGACCAAAATACAAAATTACTTTTCAGTCTTAGGAATTCATATAGTTTTATTAATTTAATACTTATTAATTAAGATGTTTAAAAAATATTAAATTCACGGCATGGAATTCTCATCAAAATTATTAGAACGCGCAGTTAATGAAATGTCTCAGTTACCAGGTATTGGTAAACGAACGGCCTTGCGTTTGGTGCTCCATATGTTAAAGCAGCCCAAAGAACAAACGTCAATGCTTGTAGCGGCTTTACAGACAATGCGAAACGATATCAAGTTTTGCAAGTCCTGTAATAATATTAGTGATGTGGAATTGTGTGAAATATGCTCAAATCCAAACCGAGATGAATCGGTTGTTTGTGTTGTTGAAGATATTAGAGACGTGATGGCTATTGAAAATACAAGTTCATTTAAAGGCTTGTACCATGTGCTTGGTGGTAAAATTTCTCCAATGGATGGGGTGGGACCTCATGATCTTAATATTCAGCCTTTAATAAAAAAAGTTCAGGAAGGTAAAATAAAGGAGCTCATTTTTGCGTTAAGTTCTACTATGGAAGGCGACACCACTAATTTTTATATCTATAAACAGATACAGGAATATAATATTTACACCTCTACAATTGCCCGTGGTATTTCTGTTGGCGACGAATTAGAGTATGCTGATGAAATTACCTTAGGTCGGAGTATTGTGAATCGAGTTCCTTTCGAATCATCTTTAAAATCTTAATAGCTAACAAAAACCAAATAAATTGCAACCTCCCAAAAGCTGTATCAATCATCCTTTGAAACTCTCAATAGTCATTTTAAATTATAACGTACGCTACTTTTTAGAGCTCTGCTTAAAAAGTGTTCAGGCTGCTATCACAGATGTTGACGCAGAAATCATCGTTGTTGATAATGATTCTGAAGATGATAGTTGTAAAATGGTTAAAGAGTTATTTCCGGAAGTAAAACTTATAGAAAATAAAGAAAATTACGGATTCTCCAAAGGAAATAATATAGGTGTTGCTCAGGCAAAAGGAGAATACATATGTATATTAAATCCCGACACAGTAGTTGCTGAAGATACTTTTATCAAGCTATTAAATTTTGCAGATAATACCACCGATTTAGGTATTGTTGGTTGTAAATTGATTAACGGAAGCGGTGAGTTTTTACCGGAAAGTAAACGTAATGTGCCTTATGTAAAGGTGGCTTTCAAAAAAATGCTTGGCAAACCTGAATTGTATTATGCCAATCATATTGATGAAAATGCAATAGGAAAAGCTAAAATATTAGTAGGAGCCTTTATGTTGATGAAGAAAGATGTTTTTTTTGAGGTTGGCGCGTTCGATGAGGAGTATTTTATGTATGGTGAAGATATCGATTTGTCATACAGTATTTATAAAGCAGGATATTCTAATTATTATTTTGGGGAAACTACCGTTTTACATTATAAAGGAGAAAGTACCCTAAGAGATAAACACTATGTAAAACGCTTTTATGGGGCGATGCAGATTTTCTATCAGAAGCATTTTAAAAAGAATTTACTTTGTGATTTCACGGTTTGGTCTGCGGTTAAAATGGCTTATCTAATAAATAAAGCGCCAGTAAGTAAGGCAAAACAGGTTAATGAGTACGCCTTCATGTCATCTCAAATGAACGACAGTTTAAAGGCGGTATTGCCAAAAGAAGTTGTTCTGAAAAATTGTTTGGAAAGTATTCAGGATACCACCGAAATTATATTTGATGGAAATACCTGGTCTTATAAAGAAATTATAACAGCCATTGAGAAGAAAAAGGCTTATAAATCGGTTACTTACAAAATCTTACCTAAAGACAGTGCCTATATTATAGGAAGTGATAATGCCATCTGTAGAGGTGAAATTATAAATTTAACTTAGTTTTAATTGAAAATTATTTAAAGGAATTGATGATTTTTAAGTAATTTTGCAAGCGCAAATTAAAAACTAAGTATTACTTTATTGATATGGCAAAATTCGAACTTAAGTTACCAAAAATGGGAGAAAGTGTTGCAGAGGCAACCATTACATCTTGGTTAAAAGAAGTAGGAGATACGATTGAACTGGATGAAACCGTCTTAGAAATTGCAACAGATAAAGTAGATAGTGAAGTGCCAAGTGAAGTAGAAGGGGTGCTTATCGAAAAGTGTTTCGATGTTGACGATGTGGTTCAGGTAGGACAGGTTGTCGCAATTATAGAAACAGAAGGAGAAGGAGTTATTGAGAAAGAGGCGACTGAAACTTCAGTTGTTGAGTCTAATGATGAAGAAACTGTTGCGGTAGAGGAAGTTGTTGAGTCTATAAAGAAAGTAAAGGAAACTTTGGCACCTGTTGCTGTAGCTTCAACTGAAGATAGATTTTATTCACCGTTAGTTAAGAATATCGCAAAAGAAGAAGGTATTGCTCAGGAAGAGTTAGATGCTATTATTGGAACAGGGAAAGAAGGAAGAGTAACTAAAAACGATATTTTAGACTATATCGCCAATAAAGAAAACGGTACAGTTGTAGCACCAAAAGTTGAAATTAAACCTGTAGCCGAACCAAAAGCTCCGGAAAAACCAAAAGCGGCACCGGCTCCTGTAATCAGTAGCGATGGTGACGAGATTATTGAAATGACGCGTATGGGTAAAATCATTGCGCATCACATGGTGGAGTCGGTACAGACTTCGGCTCACGTGCAAAGTTTTATTGAGGCTGATGTAACAAATATCTGGAACTGGAGAAAGAAAGTTAAAGATAACTTCATGAAACGTGAAGGAGAAAATCTGACTTTTACACCGATCTTCATGGAAGCGATTGCTAAGGCTTTACGCGATTATCCGCTAATGAATATTTCTGTGCAAGGCGATACCATTGTAAAGAAAAAGAATATCAACCTAGGTATGGCAGCGTCTTTACCTGATGGAAATTTAATTGTTCCGGTTATTAAAAATGCCGATCAGTTAAACTTGGTTGGTATGACAAAGCAGGTTAACGATTTAGCAAAACGTGCTAGAGCAAATCAGTTAAAGCCAGACGATATTCAGGGTGGAACGTATACAGTTACTAATGTGGGAACCTTTGGCAGTATCATGGGAACGCCAATTATCAATCAGCCACAAGTAGGTATTTTAGCGCTTGGAGCGATTAGAAAAGTGCCTGCGGTTATTGAAACGCCTGATGGAGATTTTATCGGTATCCGTTATAAAATGTTCTTATCGCACTCGTACGATCACCGTGTAGTTAATGGTGCTTTAGGAGGAGAGTTTGTAAAAGCGGTTAAAGATTATCTTGAAGCTTGGGATATGAACAGAGAAATCTAAAGAAAAATTAAAATCAAATTATATCGAAACCAACCTATAAAAGGGTTGGTTTTGTTTTTTACGCTTACTCAATTTAGTATCTTTACCGCAAAGTAATTGTTTCCTTTTTCAAATAGAGGGAAGAGATAAGAGATTGATGATTCGAATCAGGTTTCGAAGGAATCTATTCTCATTTAATGAGTAAAAATTATAGAATGCAACTTAATTTAAATAAGCCCATTTGTTTTTTCGATCTAGAAACAACAGGTGTAAACATTACAACCGACAGAATTGTTGAAATTGCCATTTTAAAAGTACATCCTAACGGAAAGGAAGAAAGTAAGCGTTGGTTGGTCAATCCAACCATTCCAATTCCTAAAGAAGTAACGGCCATTCATGGTATTTCAGATGAAGATGTAGCCGATAAACCAACGTTTAAGGAAGTTGCTAAAGAAGTTTATAACCTGATAAAGGATTCCGATTTAGGCGGATTTAACAGTAATCGATTTGACATTCCCTTGTTAGCTGAAGAAATGCTGCGTGCTGAGGTAGATTTCGATATGAAAAACAGATTGGCGGTAGATGTCCAAACCATTTTTCACAAAATGGAACAACGTACCTTAAGTGCTGCTTATAAGTTTTACTGCGATAAAAATCTAGAAGATGCACATACGGCAGAGGCCGATACTTTGGCGACTTACGAAGTGCTGAAAGCGCAGATCGCCAAGTACGACGATTTAGAAAACGACACCAAGTTTTTGGCAGAATTTAGTTCAAGAAAACAGTTTGCAGATTTTGCAGGATTCATAGCTTATAATAAAAATGGAGAAGAATGTTTCTCTTTTGGAAAACATAAAGGGAAATTAGTAACCGAAATTTTAGAGGCTGAACCAGGCTATTTTGGATGGTTGCTTAATGCCGATTTTCCGCTTTACACTAAAAAAGTATTAACATCCATTAAGCTAAGAAGCTTAAATAATAAACTTGGGTAATCTCTATTTCAATCTGTTTTAATTATGAAGATTATTTGCATCGGTAGAAATTATACCGAACATATTAACGAGTTGCAAAATGAAAAACCAACCGATCCGGTGGTTTTTTTGAAACCTGACACCTCGGTATTGTTAAAGAAACAACCGTTTTTTATTCCAGATTTTTCAAACGATGTACACCACGAAGTTGAGATCCTTGTTAAAATCAATCGCATTGGTAAGCATATCGACAGAAAGTTTGCGCATAAATATTATAGTGAGATTGGCTTGGGTATTGACTTCACGGCACGCGATCTGCAAAGCGAATTAAAAGCTAAAGGCCTACCTTGGGAAAAAGCAAAATCTTTTGATGGAGCAGCAGTAATAGGTGAGTGGTTACCGGTATCTGATTTCGAGGATATTAATGCCGTTGAATTTTCGTTAAAAAAGAACGAAAAAATTGTGCAATTAGGAAATACCAGCCACATGCTTTGGAAAATTGATGAATTAATAGAATATGTTTCTAAATATTTCACTTTAAAGATTGGAGATATTATATTTACGGGAACTCCATCTGGCGTTGAAAAAGTGAATGCAAACGATAAGCTCAAGGGCTATATAGGAGAAAAAGAAATGTTTTCAATAACAGTTAAATAAATGGAACAGCATTACAAATTAGAAAGAGTACGCGAATTAGCAGATAACGACGAAGATTTCATAAAAACTTTGGCTGAGGCGTTTTTAGAAGAAGTGCCGGAAGATGCCGAGCGTTTAAAAAAGGCCGTTGCCGAAAAAGATTATAATGAAGCCTATCAGGCGGCACATAAAATGAAACCTACAATAGATTTATTCGAATTAGGGGTTTTAGAAACGTTGATAGAAGTACAGGACTGGGGGAAGTTTACAAAAACAGATTTAGATATAACCAATCAACTGGAAATAGTAATAGCAGCTGTCGATAATGCCGTAGCTGAAATAAAATCAGACTTTAATATATAGAGAATTACATGTTAGCCGAAATCATCACCATAGGAGACGAACTTCTAATTGGTCAAGTTATTGATACCAATTCTGCATTTATTGCAAAGCAGCTCAATAAAATTGGGGTTTCGGTGTATCAGATAACCTCGGTTCAGGATGATAAGGATCATATATTAAAGGCGCTTGAAGATGCTGAAAAACATGTCGATGTCGTTATTCTTACCGGAGGTTTAGGACCAACGAAAGACGATATTACTAAAAAAACGATAGCCGAGTATTTTGGTGATACTTTAGTGAGGAACGAAGCTGTTCTAAAAAATATAGAGACTATTTGGAGTGGACACGTAAGCGGACTTTTACTTCAGGTAAATAAAGATCAGGCTTTAGTGCCTTCGAAATCTAAAGTACTTATGAACCGTTTAGGAACGGCACCAGGTATGTGGATGGAAAAAGGAGATAAGACCTTTATTTCGCTTCCGGGTGTACCACATGAGATGCAGGCTTTGGTTGAAAACGAAGTCATTCCAAAAGTTAAAGGCAAATACAATTGTCCTTTTATTTTACACAAAACTTTATTGGTTTATGGCTTAGGTGAAAGCGCCCTTGCCGAACGTATTGAGGCCTGGGAAGATGCTTTGCCTAAATATATTAAACTGGCGTATTTGCCAAGTTTGGGTAAAATGCGTTTGCGCCTATCCGCGAAAGGATTTGATGAAACCGAGTTGCGTAAAAATGTAGATGCCGAAATCGCGAAAGTTATTCCTTTAATTAAAGACGAGTTTTTCGGATTAGAGGATGAAGAGGGTTCTGTTGAAGTGGTAATCGCTAACAGATTGACCAAAATAGGGAAGACCCTGGCTATGGCCGAAAGTTGTACAGGAGGAAAAATTGCCGAGCAATTCACATCACACCCGGGGGCATCAGCTTATTTTAAGGGAGGTGTTGTAACGTATTCTACACAATCGAAAATCAATATTTTAGGAATTTCAAAAGAACTTGTTGAAGAGCATTCGGTGGTTAGCAAAGCTGTTGTTGAAGCGATGGCTAAAAATGCTTTAGATTTATTTCAATCAGACTTTGCCGTAGCCACGACAGGTAATGCCGGACCAAGTAAAGGCGATTCTGATGCCGAAATTGGTACGGTTCATATTGCCATTGCTACAAAAAATGGGGTCTATTCAGAAAAATTTATGCTTGGAAATCAGCGTGTGAAAGTGATTGATAAAGCAGTAAATAAGGCCTTGGAAATGCTTTTAAAAGAAATTTTTAAAAATTGATGAAATTTAAGTTGTTACAAATGAAAGAATTTGTATATTTGCACCTCGATTTTAAACAATAAAGAAAATTTAAAGTTATATAATAATGTCAAGAGTTTGTGAACTAACAGGAAAGAAGGCAATGGTTGGAAACAACGTGTCTCATGCTATGAATAAAACTAAACGCAAATTTAATGCGAATTTAGTAAAGAAACGTTTTTACATTCCAGAAGAAGACAACTGGATAACTTTAAAGGTTTCTACATCTGCATTAAAAACTATCAATAAAATTGGTATTTCTGCAGCGTTAAAAGAGGCAAAGTCTAAAGGATTTTTAAAATAATAGCCACATTTAATACGATAGAAAAATGGCAAAGAAAGGTAATAGAATACAGGTAATTTTAGAGTGTACTGAGCACAAAGAGTCTGGACAACCAGGAACTTCAAGATACATCACTACAAAAAATAAAAAGAATACGCCAGACAGAATGGAGATTAAAAAATTTAATCCTATCCTTAAGCGTATGACTGTTCACAAAGAAATAAAATAATTATTAGTCATGGCAAAGAAAACAGTAGCATCGTTACAAACGTCTTCTAAAAGATTAACAAAAGCGATTAAAATGGTAAAGTCACCAAAAACTGGTGCTTATATGTTTGTTGAGTCTATCATGGCTCCTGAAGTAGTTGATGATTACTTTAAACAAAAGTAAAAACAAACTTTTTTGAGATATACAAAGCTGCTTTCATTTCGAAAGCAGCTTTTTTATATTTATATTTGACAGGTTTCTGCCATAATTTTTGAAAATAATTGTGGTAGGGAATTTGACAATAGTGTTGTAGTCGTTTTTTAACCAACCAGGGTTTTAAGACGCTTAACATAGTAACCAACCAATAAAAGTGAACAATGAGCTTTTTTAAAAAAATATTTTCTTCAGAAAAAAAGGAAACTCTTGATAAGGGGTTAGAAAAATCAAAAACCAGTTTTTTTGGTAAGTTAAGTAAAGCCGTAGCAGGAAAATCTAAGGTAGATGATGAAGTTTTAGATAACCTGGAGGAAGTATTGGTTAGTAGTGATGTTGGTGTTAATACCACATTAAAAGTTATTGAGCGTATAGAAGAACGTGTATCTAAAGATAAATATTTAGGTACTGAAGAGCTCAATCAGATTTTACGTGAAGAAATAGCTGGGTTATTAAGTGAAACAAATACAGGAGAAGAAACCGAATATACGATTCCTGCATTAGCACCTCAGGCAGACGGAACAAAAACACCGTATGTTTTAATGGTTGTAGGGGTTAATGGCGTTGGAAAAACAACAACCATTGGTAAGTTAGCATATCAATTCAAGAAAAAAGGGTTGAATGTTGTTTTAGGAGCAGCCGATACCTTTAGAGCTGCAGCTATCGATCAGCTTCAGGTTTGGGCCGATCGTGTAGATGTGCCATTAGTAAAACAAGCTATGGGAAGCGATCCGGCTTCAGTGGCTTTCGATACCTTAAAAAGTGCGGTGTCGCAAAATGCAGATGTGGTAATTATCGATACTGCCGGTCGTTTACATAATAAAGTTAACTTAATGAATGAGCTAACCAAGGTGAAGCGTGTCATGCAAAAAGTAGTTGCCGATGCACCTCACGATGTCTTGTTGGTGTTAGATGGTTCTACGGGGCAGAATGCTTTCGAACAGGCAAAACAGTTCACGGCAGCAACCGAAGTAACATCATTAGCCGTAACTAAGTTAGACGGAACAGCCAAGGGTGGTGTTGTTATTGGGATTAGCGATCAGTTTAAAATTCCGGTAAAGTATATCGGTGTAGGAGAAGGAATCGAAGATTTACAGGTATTTAATAAATACGAGTTTGTAGATTCATTCTTTAAATAATCACAAACGTATAAATGATATAAAAGGTAGTTGATTTTAAATTAACTACCTTTTTTTGTAGATATTTAGTAAATTTAGGTATGAGTTTTAATATTTACCATAACCTGATAATTAATGCGTCTCAAAAGGAGGTTTTTGATGCGGTGTCAAAGCCAGAACATCTCGATAACTGGTGGTCACTAAAAAGTACAGGAACTCCGGAGCTTGAAGCAGAATATAATCTGAATTTTACAGAGGAGTATAATTGGTTTTGTAAGGTTTCGAAAATTGAGCCTGACAGTATCATTGCTTTTAAAATGACGGTGTCTGATAAAGATTGGAATCCTACCACCTTTCAATTCGAATTGGAACCATATAAAGAAGGAACCATGCTAAAGTTTAGCCATGTGAACTGGCCGGAGGCAAATGATCATTTCAAGTATTCTTCGTTTTGCTGGGCGATGTTATTAAACGGATTGAAAAATTATTTAGAAAAGGGAATTATCGTTCCTTTTGAAGAACGTAATTAATTAATCACTTCATTTATTTTAGCCCACAACTCATTATCAAAATTAGATAGAGCAAAATTGTCAGCATCGGCAGCATCACCCATTCTAATCACTACAAGTTTCTTACTGGGTACGACATAAATTTTCTGATCGTTTTTTCCAAGAGCGGCATACATGTCATTTGGAGCATTCGGAATTAGAGAGCCACTAAATTGTAACTGAGTTTGTGGTAAATGATAACTTGATTTTCCATTTAACCACCATAAATAACCATAAGCTTCATTAATTGATTGTGAGGTTTTAATGGCATCATCAAAATAGGATTCAGGTATAATTTGAGTATCGTTCCATTTGCCTCTATTGTAAGCTAATAAGCCAAAACGAGCCATACTTCTCGTGTTACTGTAGTACACACTTAAGTTGTCAAGATTTAACCACGTACCAGACATACCAATTTTATCTCTTAGCTTTGTGCTGAAGTAATTACTCCAGGTATCATTTGTTGTTTCAGCTACAACATCTTGTAATTTGACATAAACATTATGATAGGCCCAACGCGTCCCGGCATCAGCCTTGTAAAATAGGTTTTCAGGAGAAACATCATCACCGTAACTATCGTCTATACCTGAAGTCATGGTTAACAGGTGTTTGCAGGTAATCAGGTTTTCCTGTTCTAAAGTCGTGCTGGTCCATCCTGTTCCTATATAGTCCGATACTTTGTTGTTAATGTTTATATAGCCTTCAGCTTCAGCAATACCGGTAACAGCAGAGGTTAGGGTTTTTCCGGCACTGGCCCAATACCAGGGTTTTGTTGCATTATGATCATTAAAATAGGTTTCCACAACAATTTTACCGTTTTGTAACATGATAAAACTCTTGGTGTTTTTTTCGGCAAGGAAATCGAGTAGGGGTTGTACTTCCGAAGTATTCCAGTTAGCATCAGTAACAGATATGGTTTCCCATGTATCAGAATTTATTGGTGGAAAATAAAGGCTAACATCTTCGGTTTGATCATCCTTAACGGATTCATCTTTAGAACAATTAAAGAGAAGGAAAAATAATATTATGATTAAGTAGGGCAGCTTTTTCATAATCAGTGTTTTAGGTTAAGGTAGTTAAATATACTAAAGGTTTCTTAATATCAGGAGTTAATCGCACTAAAAACAAAATCTAGGCATAAAAATCGACTATGATTATGTATCTTTGCGCCCTGATTTAATAAAAATTATGCGTACAAAATCACTTAAAAAGAACAGGATTAATGTAGTAACCTTAGGTTGTAGTAAAAATGTTTACGACAGCGAAGTTTTAATGGGGCAACTGAAAGCCAGTGGTAAGGATGTTGTTCATGAAGAAGAAGGTAATATTGTTGTGATTAATACCTGTGGATTTATTAACAATGCCAAAGAAGAAAGCGTGAATACTATTTTAGAGTACATGCAGAAGAAGGAGGATGGCGAAGTTGATAAAGTCTTTGTTACAGGATGTTTAAGTGAACGCTATAAGCCGGATTTAGAAAAGGAAATTCCGAATGTCGATCAGTATTTCGGAACCACTGAATTACCAGGATTATTAAAAGCTTTAGGTGCCGATTATAAACACGAATTAATAGGTGAGCGTTTAACGACAACACCTAAAAATTATGCGTATTTAAAAATAGCCGAAGGTTGCGACCGTCCGTGTAGCTTCTGTGCCATTCCATTAATGCGTGGTAAGCACAAAAGCACGCCTATTGAAGATTTGGTTATTGAAGCTGAAAAATTAGCAGCTAATGGTGTTAAGGAGTTAATACTTATCGCTCAGGATTTAACCTATTACGGACTTGATTTATACAAAAAACGTAATCTGGCAGAATTACTTGAAGCTTTAGTGAAAGTTGAAGGTATCGAATGGATTCGTTTGCATTATGCATTCCCTACAGGTTTCCCAATGGACGTGTTGGAGGTGATGAATCGTGAGCCAAAAATCTGTAATTATTTAGATATTCCGTTGCAACACATTTCAGATGCTATTTTAAAGAGTATGCGTCGTGGTACAACCAAAGAAAAAACCACGAAGTTACTGAAAGACTTTAGAGCAGCTGTACCAAACATGACCATTCGTACCACGTTAATCGTGGGATATCCGGGAGAAACTCAGGAAGATTATGAAACTCTTAGAGACTGGGTGAAAGAGATGCGTTTTGAGCGTTTAGGTTGTTTTACGTATAGTCATGAGGAAAATACGCATGCGTATACTTTAGAGGACGATGTTCCGGAAGAAGTAAAACAAGAGCGTGCCAACGAAATTATGGAAATCCAGTCGCAGATTTCTTGGGAATTAAATCAGGAGAAAATCGGTCAGGAATTTAAAGTGGTTATCGATAGAAAAGAAGGAAACTACTTTGTAGGTCGTACGGAATTCGATTCTCCGGATGTAGATAACGAAGTGTTAATCGATGCCAGCACGACATACTTAAAAACTGGTGAATTTGCTACTGTAAAAGTAACTGATGCTGCCGATTTCGATTTATACGCTGAAGTGGTTTAATCAGGCAGTTAGATACATTAGAATTTAAGAAAATTAGAAATGGCGTCAATTCAAGTGATTCCGAGTAATTAGAGATTGTATAGAGGTTTATACTTTTTTGAGTTTCTTTTTTCTTTAACCGTTATTAGTTTTTCTATCTTTTTTGTCAAAACACATGAGTGAGCTACAGGCTATTTTCAGTCATAGGTCGTTTTTATTTCTTATGGGAGGCAAAATTTAGGATTGAAGGAGAATTGTGAAGAGAAGTTAAGTGTAGGCAATCATCAGAACGATCGGTGCGAAGCAATGACCTAAAATAGTCTTGACTTTTTTGGTTCGTTTTTGTGTCAAGACAAAATGAACATATCTAAACCATTTCTTTGTTTAGATTTTCTAATTTAGATTATTAAATTTTGACATCAAGGAATATGAAATTATTCTCAGAAACGCTGAATACTTCAATAATAAAACCAATAAGTGTTTTAGATATTCCAAATACTGGTGAAAACTATGTGGCTATAGACTTATCTGAAACCAATACTGTTTTAGATCAAGTGGATGTGTCTTCTTCTGAAAAATTCAGTCAATATATTGAGTCGTATCTGACATCTAATAAGGCCGATGTGGCTTTTGGTGGCTATTTGGAGCCTAGAAACATTTACAAACGTAGTTTGCATTTTAATCAGGAAGATAACCTTACAGAGCGCAACATCCATTTGGGGATTGATTTATGGTGTTCAGCCGGAACAGCTGTTCAGGCAGCTCTAGATGGAGAAGTGCATAGTTTTAAAAATAATACCAATTTTGGCGATTATGGTCCGACCATTATTTTAAAACATCAGGTTGCCGGTATTGAATTTTATACCCTTTACGGACATTTAAGTTTGGAATCGATAGAGAATTTAAAAGAGGGTGAAAAAGTAAAACAAGGCGAATGTATTGCCGCTTTAGGTGAACCAAAAGTTAACGGCGATTATCCGCCGCATTTGCACTTTCAGATTATAAAAGATTTGCAAGGATCTGAAGGTGATTATCCAGGTGTTTCTAATATAAGGGATTTAGACTTTTATATGACCAACTGCCCGGACCCTAATCAATTGTTGGGACTTTATTAAATATAATCTTTTAGCTCTGCTTTGAGTTTGTGGTAAGCTCTTAATTTTCCTTTTAAAATCTCTTCCTCAGATTTGGATTCTGAAATTATAGCAGGAGGTTCAAAGTTCTCATTAATGACTTCAATGGTAATTTTATCTCCTAATTTTAAAGGGGTGTCAATCCATTTAACATGTTGATGACTTTCAGAATCTAATCCAGATACACTAAGATCCAAACCTGTTTCAGGACTTAGCTCTCTTTTGAAAGAATTTAAAATACAGGAAATGATAAAATTTTGGTCTTCAAGTCCGGCATTGGTTAGTAATTCATCATTTAAAGATACTCTAAATCCGTTGTTATTGTTCATGATATTTTAGGATTAATCAAATGGAATATAAAAAAAAATCCGACAAACATGTCGGATTTTTTATTTTTATCTCTGTTTTATAGGTGTAATATTAATCTTCAACAAGAACCCATTCACCTTTAGCTAATAAAGGTTCGGCTTGTTTGTATTTTACAGATTTGCTTTCACCGTTCATAACATTTTTAATAGTCACATGATCGTTACGACCAATTTTTGCATGGTCGCGTACAATAGTTTCAGTGACTTGAGGTCGCTGCTGTTGGGTGTTTGCTACAGCTCTGTTTTGAGCAGAACGCTCATCTAAATTAGGAATTTCCTCTTTTTCGATGTTTAATTTTTCCTGTCTGCGTTCTCTGGCTTCCTGAATGGTTTCCTGAGTTTCCTGAGGTAATTCACCTTTAAATAAGAAGGAGATGACATCTTTATTCACTTGGTCAATCATGGCTTTGAATAACTCAAACGCTTCAAACTTGTAAATTAATAACGGATCTTTTTGCTCGTGAACGGCTAACTGTACCGATTGTTTCAACTCATCCATTTTACGTAAATGGGTTTTCCATGAGTCGTCAATAATTGCCAAGGTAATGTTCTTTTCGAAATCGGTAATTAATTGTTTACCGTTGGTTTCGTAAGCTTTTTCAAGATCGGTAACCACATTTAAACTCTTAATACCATCAGTAAATGGCACCACGATACGCTTGAAACGGTCACGCTGGTTTTCGTAAACATTTTTAATCACAGGGAAGGCGATTTCAGCGTTACGAGCCATTTTTTCTTTGTAGTGATCAAATGCAGCACGATATACTTTAGAAGTGATTTCCTGAGCAGAAAGTTTACCAAATTCATCTTCAGTAATTGGAGATGTTAAAGAGAAATAACGAATCAATTCAAACTCGAAATTTTTAAAATCGTTAGCACCTTTGTTTCCTTCAGAAATACCTTCAGCAGTATCGAATATCATATTCGCTAAGTCTACACGTAAACGCTCTCCAAATAAAGCGTGGTGACGACGTTTGTAAACCACTTCACGCTGTGCGTTCATCACGTCATCATATTCTAATAAACGCTTACGAACACCAAAGTTGTTTTCTTCTACTTTTTTCTGAGCACGCTCGATAGATTTAGAGATCATAGAATGCTGAATCACTTCACCTTCTTTAAGACCCATTCTGTCCATCATTTTGGCAATACGCTCACTACCAAATAAACGCATTAAATTGTCTTCAAGCGATACGTAGAATTGAGAACTTCCCGGATCTCCCTGACGACCAGCACGACCACGTAACTGACGGTCGACACGACGTGAATCGTGACGCTCAGTACCAATAATGGCTAAACCACCGGCTTTCTTAACCTCGTCGGTTAATTTAATATCGGTACCACGACCTGCCATATTGGTAGCAATGGTAACCTGACCTGGGCGACCTGCTTCGGCAACAATGTCGGCCTCGCGTTTATGTTGTTTCGCATTTAAGACGTTGTGAGATATTTTGCGAATACTAAGCATTTTACCAAGTAATTCACTAATCTCAACCGAAGTGGTACCAATTAATACTGGTCTGCCAGCTTCGGAAAGTTTTACAACTTCATCAATAACGGCGTTGTATTTTTCACGTTTTGTTTTGTAAACTAAATCATCTCGGTCATCACGAGCAATTGGGCGGTTAGTTGGAATTTCAACAACATCTAATTCGTAGATTTCCCAAAACTCACCAGCTTCAGTAACCGCTGTACCCGTCATACCAGAAAGTTTACGGTACATTCTAAAGTAATTTTGAAGGGTTACCGTTGCGAAGGTTTGCGTCGCATCTTCAATTTTTACGTTTTCTTTAGCTTCAATCGCTTGATGTAAGCCGTCTGAATAACGACGACCATCCATAATACGACCAGTTTGCTCATCGACAATCATAACTTTGTTGTCCATAACAACATACTGAATGTCTTTTTCAAACAGTGCGTAAGCTTTTAATAACTGATTTAAAGTGTGAATACGTTCAGATTTTACACCAAAATCTTTATAAAGCTCTTCTTTTAATGCCGCTTCTTCTTCTTTAGATAGGTTTTGCTGCTCGATTTTAGCAATTTCTAATCCTATTTCAGGTAAGATGAAGAAGTTTGGATTGTCTGCTCCGGATAGGAAATCAACCCCTTTGTCGGTTAATTCTACCTGATTATTTTTTTCTTCAATAACATAGTACAACTCGGCGTCAACCTTAGGCATCTCGCGGTTATTGTCCTGCATGTAGAAGTTTTCAGTTTTTTGTAAAAGTTGTTTTACACCTTCCTCACTTAAGAATTTAATAAGTGCTTTGTTTTTAGGCATACCGCGATAAACACGTAATAGTTGGAATCCACCTTCTTTGGTGTCACCTTCTTTAATAAGCTTTTTAGCTTCAGCTAAAACACCGGTTAAATATTTGCGTTGAACCGATACAATGTTATCAACTTTTGGTTTTAATTCAATAAACTCATGACGTTCACCTTGCGGAATAGGACCGGAGATGATTAACGGCGTACGTGCGTCATCGACTAATACAGAATCGACCTCATCGACAATCGCATAGTGGTGCGGACGCTGTACTAAATCGTTTGGCGAGTGTGCCATGTTATCACGTAGGTAATCGAAACCAAATTCGTTATTAGTTCCGTAAGTGATATCGGCATTATAAGCATTTCTTCGACCTTCAGAGTTTGGCTGATGATGATCAATACAATCTACGGTTAAACCATGGAACTGAAATAAAGGTGCCATCCAGGCGCTATCACGTTTTGCTAAGTAGTCGTTTACGGTTACTAAGTGCACCCCTTGACCAGCTAAAGCATTTAGGTAAACCGGTAATGTAGCAACCAAAGTTTTACCTTCACCTGTTTGCATTTCTGCAATTTTACCCTGGTGCATCGCCACACCACCAATAAGCTGTACATCGTAGTGAATCATATCCCAGGTGATGGCTTTTCCGGCAGCATCCCAGGAGTTCGCCCATGTGGCTTGTTCGCCTTCAAGGGTTACATAATCTTTAGATCCCGATAATTCTCTGTCGAAAGCACTAGCCGTAACGGTAATTGACGTGTTGTTGGCAAAACGCTTGGCTGTTTCTTTAACAACGGCAAAAGCTTCAGGTAAGATGTCGTTTAAAACCGCTTCGGTTTTTTCGTAAACTTCATCTTTTAGTTTATCGATATCGGCGTAGATATCTTCACGACGATCGATATCATCGGTATTTTCAGCTTCTTCAAGAAGTCCGTTTATTTTATCATTTAGAGGTTTAATCGCTTCAGCAATAAGACCTTTAAATTCGGTTGTTTTAGCACGTAAAGCATCGTGTGAAAGTCCTTCTAAAGAGGCTTCGAAGGATTTAATTTTATTAACTATAGGTGTGATGGCTTTAACATCTTGTTTCGATTTGTCGCCAACAAATACCTTAAGTACAGAATTTAAAAAACTCATGTGTTTATATGTTATTTAATTCCAGGGCTTGCCTGGAGGTGTTTCAGTTAGTTAACTGTATTTAGTGAATTGCTTCAAAGATACAGTTTGTAATGTGTTTTTATAAAGGTTAGGAACAAAAAAAAGCCTCGAATCGAGACTTTTTAACTTTTCCTTATACTTTATATTAATATTCGTCCTCGTTCCAGAGGTAATCTTCATCTGAGGGATAGTCTGACCAAATTTCCTCTATCGAATCGTAAGCGTCTCCTTCGTCTTCAATAGACTGCAAATTCTCAACAACTTCTAAAGGTGCACCAGTTCTAATAGCATAATCGATCAACTCATCTTTTGTTGCTGGCCAAGGAGCATCGCTCAAATAATTTGCTAATTCTAAAGTCCAATACATGTTAAATGTGTTTTAATTTTGTGCAAAAATAAATTTTTGAGTTAAACATGCAAGAAAAAAATCATTTATTTAACGGTAATTTAAAAGAACGTATTTTTTTACAGGAAAAACTTAGAAATTAATAGTTGCGTTACTAAAAATTAATAATTTGATTTTTCTTTTCGCTTATTGAAAATATTTAGGATTGTTTTTCGGGAATCCATTTAATTTCATAGGCTTGCAGGTCGTAGGACAACTTCCGTGCCAACACAAAAAGATAGTCAGATAGGCGGTTTAAGTAGATTAAACAGTTCGTGTCAACGGGTTCGATGTCATTAAGGGCAGTCGCTAAACGCTCGGCTCTACGGCATACACAGCGTGCTATGTGACAGAATGACACGGTTTGGTGACCGCCTGGAAGTACAAAGTGTGTCATAGGAGGTAAAGCGGCATCCATAGTATCCATTTCATGTTCCAAACGCGTGATGTTTTCTTCAGAGATCTTAGGAATATTTAAACGCTCTTTACCATTTTTTAGCACCACCTTCTCTGGGTCGGTAGCCATAATAGCGCCAACGGTAAATAAGCGGTCCTGAATATGAATTAAGGTTTCTTTATAATCTGCATTAATATTCTGGTCTCTGATGAGACCAAGATGTGAATTTAATTCATCGACAGTGCCGTAGCTTTCAATTCTTATATGGTGTTTAGGTACGCGAGTACCTCCAAACAGTGCAGTAGAGCCTTTATCTCCGGTTTTGGTGTAAATTTTCATAAGTTTATTTAAGCTTTAAAGCATATTACGAAGTTATAAGTAATAAATTAAACCTTAAAAAGAATTCGTGCGAAATTTTGAGATTGCGCGCTACAGACGAATAGTAAAATGTTCCTTTTCCTGTTCTTTTCTAAAGAATACCAATCCCCAGTAAAAGGTGTCGATAGTCACTTTTACTTTAGGATGCTGTTTAATGGTTTCCCAGGCTTCAGTCATGTCTTCAGACCAGTAAATGTCGTCAAAAATAAACACCGAGTCGTTATGTGTACTGTTTAATAAAGCTTCAAAATAAGCTAAAGTCGCCTGTTTTGTGTGATGACCATCAAAGAACACCAGATCGTAGGCATTTGATTTTAGGTTTTCAATAGCCGAACTAAAGTCGGAATGTATTAGTGTGGTATTCGTTAAACTTTTCAGGTTTTCCTTAGTGAAATTATAAATATTCGGGCAACCTTCAACGGTCGAAATCTTTGAGTTTTTGCCTAATGCCATGGCATGAGTTCCTATACCTAAAGAGGTTCCTAATTCTAATACCAGCTGGCATTCCAGATAATTCACTAAGCGGTATAATAATTTAGCACGCTTTAATGAGGTTCCGGCATGTTTGGCAATCGACCGAATGGGCCTGGTATTTTGATTGCTAGTAAGGGAACCAGCTCCTAAATCTGTGATGGTGATGATTTCTTTGTTGTTCGTTAATGCTTTTTTGTAAGCTGTAATAGCCTTGTATGCCGGGTAGGTTTTACGGTCGTAAAAGCATTTAGTAACTAAATTGTATACAAAAGGGGAGTGCACTCCATGTTGATTGCTGGAGCGGATTAAGAATTTCAGGTATTGTGAAACTTGGTATTTCATAAGGTATGATACTTATTCAAAATAGACGATTCAGAAATCAGTTAAGTGAAATTTTACGGTCAAGCTGAGCGCAGTCGAAGCTTTTTTGTTTTATTTGTATTTATGGTGAGTAGCATTTCTACATTCCGATAGAATTTGCAGCATATTATAGTCACCATTAATTAAAGCTTCTTTTTTTGCTCTGCTCTACTTTTTTATTTTCTTTTCAAAAGCAATCGCCTGTTCGGGGTGATTGAAATTTTGTTGGAATTCTAAAGATATTGGCCTTCTATTATACGTGTAGGCATTTTTTTTGAGACCCGATTGATGTTCAGAAAATCTTTTTTCTAAATTATTAGTTATTCCTGTATAGTATGTATCGTCACTACATTTAAGAATATAGACAAAGAAACATTTCATAACGGGTGAAGTTTAATGATCTACACAAACGTATAAAATTAATCTTAATATTTTTTTTAAATTGGGTTCGACTGCGATCACCCTGACAATTTTACTAGATCACACTACTCTTCCAGTTTAGACGATAACTCAAACCAGCGTTCTTCTTTGGCTTCAATGGCATCAATAATATCCTGAAGTTTTAAAGACAGCTCATTAATTTCATCTTGAGTTAAATCCGGATTATTGAATTTAGCTTCCATTTCTTTTTTATCGTAAGCTAAGGAATTCAGTTTACTTTCAATGTTTTTAAGCTCCTTTTCTTCATTATAACTCAGCTTATTCGCTTCATTCTGCTTCCAGGATTTCTTTTCCTTTTTGTCTTCGGTAACCGTTGGCTCGGCAGGCTGACTGTCTTCATACACACGGTAATCGGTGTAGTTTCCAGGGAAATCTTCAATCTCACCGTCACCCTTAAAGACTAAAAGGTGGTCTACAACCTTGTCCATAAAGTAACGGTCGTGAGACACCACGATAATACAACCCGGGAAGTCCATTAGGAAGCTTTCCAGTACATTAAGGGTTACGATATCTAAATCGTTGGTAGGCTCATCGAGAATTAAAAAGTTAGGATTCTGAATAAGAACGGTACATAAATATAAACGTTTACGTTCCCCGCCACTTAGTTTCTCAACAAAGTCGTATTGTTTTTTTCTGCTGAATAAAAAACGTTCCAGAAGTTGTTGCGCACTAATTTGTCTTCCTTTTTTTAAAGGGATGTAATCGCCAAACTCGCGGATGACATCAATAACTTTTTGCTCAGGTTTTATTTCAATACCATTCTGGGTGTAGTAACCAAACTTCACGGTTTCACCTAAAATCACTTTTCCTCCATCGGGCTCTGCAGTTTGGGTAAGAATGTTCAGGAAGGACGTTTTTCCGGTTCCGTTTTTACCAATAATCCCAACACGTTCTCCTTTTTGGAACGTATAGTCGAACTTATCTAAAATGATTTTCTCCTTAAAGGCTTTCGAGACTTTGTGGAACTCCAGAATCTTACTGCCCAGACGTTCCATATTCAATTCCAGTTGCACCTGGTGGTCTTTACGACGTTGATGTGCCCGGTGCTTGATATCGCTAAAATCGTCGATGCGCGATTTCGATTTGGTGGTACGTGCTTTTGGTTGGCGACGCATCCACTCCAGTTCCTTTTTAAAAAGTTGTTTGGCTTTACCGGTTTCAGTTTCGAATTGTTCAATACGGGCTTCACGCTTCTCTAAGTAATAGGAATAATTTCCTTTATAACTGTATAATTGCCCCTCATCCAGTTCGATAATTTCGTTACATACCCGCTCTAAAAAGTAGCGGTCGTGCGTTACCATAAACAGGGTAATATTTTCCTTGGCAAAGAAGGCTTCCAGCCACTCAATCATTTCCAGATCCAGATGGTTGGTAGGCTCATCGAGAATCAATAAATCCGGTTTGTTGATCAGGGCATTGGCCAGCGCCAGACGTTTTTTTTGACCTCCGGAAAGCGAACCCACTTTCTGATGTAAGTTGTCCAGCTTCAATTTAAAAAGAATCTGCTTGTACTGGGTTTCGAAGTCCCAGGCCTGATGCAGTTCCATTTGCTCGAAGGCTTTCTGGTAAGCATCGGCATCTTCTGGATTTTCCAGTGCCTTTTCGTAATTCCCTATAACTTTTAAAATATCGTTATCGCTGGCAAATATGGTTTCTTCTACAGTAAGGTCCGGGTTAAAATGCGGATCCTGAGATAAGAAGGACACCGTAATATCTTTTCGGTAAATCACCTGACCAGAGTCCGGGGTGTCTTCACCGGAAATGATACGTAAAATGGAGGTTTTTCCCGTTCCGTTTTTAGCAACAAAGGCTATTTTCTGGTCTTTGTGGATGCTAAATGAAATGTCCTGGAACAGTGAAAGTTCGCCGTAGGATTTCGATATATTTTCGACAGTTAAGTAATTCAAAAGTTATAATTTTTTGCAAATAACGTATAAAAAACCAAAAATACGGGTATATATTTTATACTTCCCTCTTAAAAGTTATATTTGTGATAAAGCTAAGCTCCATATGATAAAACAATTGTTCGGTATCTTCTGCCTTGTTATGACTGTATTGTGCAGCTCATGTATTACCAATAAGGATGTGGTGTATTTACAGGATAAAGGGAATGTGACGGCAAGCGATTCGCTTCAAATTCAAGCCTTGTCGAAACCTTACCGCATTCAGGTTAATGATATATTAAGTATTGATGTGAAGGCCTTAGATAAAGAGCTAGTAGAGATTTTTAACCCCACAACGTCTTCTTCAAACAATTCAGGAAGAGGGGCTGAACAGGGGCTTTACTTTTCTGGGTTTACAGTAGATTTACATGGAAATATCGAGTTTCCCATACTTGGGGAGTTAAATGTATTGGGGTATACCGTAGAGGAAATTGAAGCTATGGTAAAAAAGGAGCTTTTAGCGCAATATTTCAAGGAAACTGCTCAGATTTTTGTAACTGTTAAGTTAGCTGGATTAAAATATACCACCTTGGGGGAAATAAATGCCGGAACGCGTGTTATTTACAGAGACCGGGTGAATATACTTGAGGCGATTGCCAATGCAGGTGACATTAAGCTAACAGGGGACCGGAAGGATGTGATGATTATTAGGCAGTATCCGCAAGGACAAAAGATTCATCATATTGATTTAACTGATATCAACGCGATGAAGTCGGAGTTCTATTATATTCAACCAAACGACATGATTCTGGTGAAGCCTTTAAAACGTAAGGCTTTAGGAGGCGGTCAAACAGCCGTACAAAATCTAACAACTATTGTAAGTGTGTTTTCAGTATTGGTGAGTACTTATTTTATTATAAAGAGTCTATAAGCTATGGAAGACGATTATACATCCCCACAGTATACTTTGAATTTCGATTTTAAGGCTTTTTTATTACGGGCTTTAAGTTACTGGAAGTGGTTATTACTGGCATTAATTGTCGGGCTTTATGTGGTATATCAACAAAATATAAGGAAGGAGTTTCCGTATACTTTAGGTGCCTCTATATCTGTTCAGGATGATAAAAATCCATTATTTACTTCCAATACGAGCTTAATTTTTAATTATGGAGGTATTTCCGGTAAGATACAGGATGTATTACTCAATCTAAAATCCAGAAAGCATCATGAAAAGGTGGTGGATAGTCTGGATTTGTGTCTGAGTTATTTACAACAGGGGCGATTTCATATGACTGATATTTATAAGGCTGTGCCTTTTATTTTAGAAGGAGATTCTGATGCGTTTCAGGTTATTGGTCATCCTATTAAAATTACTTTTATTGATGATGAGCAATTTACCTTGTCTTACGATTTTGGTGAAGTTAAGTCTGTTGCAGTTCAGAACTTTAAAACAAAAGATATTAAGACTATTTCTGTTGTTAATAGTCAATTAGAACAAACCTATTCTTTTAATGATTATATCAATCTTGATGTCCTTAAAGGGCGCATTGTTAAAAATGAGAAGTCCCTTAACTTGTCCGGGAAGGAGTTTTATATTGAATATACCAATTATAATACCACAGTATCGCAATTTGTTAACCGTTTTTCTGTTGTTAATGAAGGTGGCACTCCACTGTTAACCCTTCGTTTAACCTATAGGAACAAAGCAAAAATAGTTGATTATCTTAATGCCAGTATCGCCATTTTGGATCGTGATTTATTACAGCGTAAAAACCAGTATGCCATTAATACCATTAATTTTATTGATAAGCAACTGGAACGAGTAAAAGCTGAGTTAACTAAAAAAGTAGATTCTCTAAATACATTTAAGAAAAAAAATAATATTTATGACATAAGTAGTGAAAGTAATTTGCTTGTTAATAAAATACAAGATTATGAGAATCAAAAACTGACTTTAGAAGAGTCTGTGTTGTATTATGATTTATTAAAGAGCTATTTAGAGACCAGTAAAGACTTTACTAACTTTCCGGCACCAGCGGTTCAGGGGATTGATGATGGGAATATTACTAAGGCTATTTCTCAAATCATCCAATTGTCGGGAGAAAAGTCTAAACTGGAGTATTCGGTGCGAAATGATGCCGCAGTTTTTGATGATTTAAACAGACAAATTGAAGGGCTTAAGCAGGTGATTTATGAGAGTGTATCGTCCAATAAGGCGAATATTAGATTTCAGATTCAAACCATAAACAGAAACATCGCCAATTTAGAGCGAGAGTTTTCAGTCATGCCTGAAAACCAACAAAAACTACAGGGAATTGAGCGTGAGTATTTGCTAAGTCAGAATACCTATAATTTATATTTAGCCAAACGAGGAGAAGCTGACCTCGTAAAAGCCTCTAATATTTCCGATATTATTATTATAGAGCCAGCTAAAGACATTGGGCAGGGGCCGCGAGTTACAAATTTAAGTATCCGCTATGTGTTTGCTATAATCGCTGCGTTTATCCCAATTTTACTAGTTGCTTTTATTGTAACTTTTTTTGATAGAAAAATTCATAATCCTGTAGATCTGGAACCGTTAACCAAGATGCCTCTTTTAGGTGTCGTAGGTTGGAGTAATGCCGATAGCAATCTGGTGGTATTAAAGAAATCGAATTCTGCTGTGGCTGAGGCTTTCAGGTCCATTCGTACCAGTTTGCAGTTTATTTATAAACGCCAGGAGGTATCAGGGTCTAAAACCGTTATGCTCACATCTTCTGTAAGTGGTGAAGGAAAAACCTTTTGTTCTATTAATATTGCTTCGGTATTTGCTTTAAGTGGTAAGAAAACCGTTCTGGTGGGGTTAGACTTACGTAAGCCTAAAATCTTTGATGACTTTGGAATAGAGAATACTACAGGAGCGGTTAATTATTTAATTGGTCAGGCAACTTTGATGGATATCGTCCAGCACACCAGTATAGAAAACCTGGATGTTATTACCTCGGGGCCAGTGCCTCCAAATCCGTCGGAATTATTGATCGGGGATTATATGCATGATTTAATTACCGATTTAAAATCACAGTACGATTATATTATACTGGATACGCCTCCGGTAGGACTGGTGTCTGATGCTCTGGAATTAACGCCTTATGTGGATGCGACCCTCTATGTGATTCGTCAGGATTATACCAAGAAAGATATGCTTCAATTAATTAACGATAGGTATAAAAAGGGTGAAGTAAAAAATATCAGTCTATTGTATAATTTCTATGATCAGAAGTCTAAATATGGCTATGGGTACGGCTACGGTTACGGTGCTTATGGTAACGGGTATCATGGAGAGAGTTCTAAGAAGCCAGGTTGGTTTGGGAAGTTGAAGAAGCGGTTTAAAGGTTAGTGGTTGTTAGTTCTCCGTTGTCCGTTGTGAGAAGTTGTTGACAGTGAGATTCCGAAACAAGTTCGGAATGACAGGATGAAGTTATTCTGTCATGCTGAATTCAGTTCAGCATCCTACGCTCAGGTAGGGAATAAAATATAAAATTATAATGAACAAACTACTATTAATAGCCATAAAAGCAGCCGTTGCAGCAGGAGCCGAAATCATGCAGGTATATTCGGGAGACTTTGAGGTACAACTTAAAGAAGATGACTCACCTCTAACAGTGGCTGATGAGCGCGCCAATGCAGTTATTAATTCTTATTTAACAGATACCGCTATTCCCGTGATTAGTGAGGAAAATAAGCAAATAGATTATGCGGTCCGTAAAGATTGGGACACTTGCTGGATGGTCGATCCGTTGGATGGTACCAAGGAGTTTGTAAAACGTAATGGGGAGTTTACGGTGAATATTGCTCTCATAGAAAAAGGGAAGCCTGTGTTGGGTGTTATTTATGTGCCGGTTACAGAAACCTTGTATTATGCTGAGGTAAAAACTGAAAAGGCATATAAGTGTAACATTCCTAATCATGCCTTTAGTGAAGATCTTTTAAACACCTCAGTTTCCATTAGTCCGGAATGGAATATAAGTTCCACGCTGCGTATTGTGGCCAGTAAATCCCATCAGAGTCCGGATACCGATGTGTTTATTAAGGAACTCAAGCAAGAAGGTTATGACGTGGAGCTGGTCTCAAAAGGCAGTTCTTTAAAATTCTGTTTAATGGCCGAAGGGTCTGCCGATATGTATCCGCGATTTGCACCCACCATGGAGTGGGATACGGCCGCCGGGCATGCCTTGTGTCTTGCCGTGGGATTAGAGGTATCGCAGATAGATCAGGATAAACCTTTAACGTACAATAAATCCAATTTGTTGAATCCTTATTTTATAGTTCAGTAGGCGGTTATGGAACATAATAAAAAGCAAGATTATAGTATTACCAAAACAGACAGGGTTGGCTTAAATAGGCATAAGCCTTGTTTAATCTGGTTCACGGGGCTTTCGGGTTCCGGTAAATCGACCATTGCCAATCTGCTGGAAAAGGAACTTCATAAACAGCAGATTCATACCTATACTCTTGATGGCGATAATTTACGCCGTGGCTTAAACAAGGATTTAGGGTTTACTAAAGAAGAGCGTGAAGAGAATTTGCGCCGAACAGCTGAAGTAGCCCGATTGTTTATTGATGCTGGTATGGTGGTGATTGCTGCCTTTATTTCTCCTTATAACAGTATTCGGGACATGATAAAAACCATTGTCGGGGAGCCTTATTATGTTGAGGTGTTTGTGAATACCCCTCTCGAAATTTGTGAACAACGTGATGTTAAAGGCTTGTATAAAAAGGCGAGAGCCGGAGAAATAAAAAACTTTACCGGTATTAGTGCGCCTTTTGAGATGCCTTTGAGTCCGACAATTGAAATTAAAACGGTTGAGGTTGCGCCTGAAGATGCGGTAAAAAAGATTTTGGATGTGTTGGAAGGGAAACTTTAGAGCTGAGATGTGAATAGGGAAAACATATATAAAAAGAGGAAGTAAGCTTCCTCTTTTTTGTTTAGGTGATGTACAGAATTTTAAGGACGTTGTAGGTTCCGTTGTTGAGGGCGTACTGGATACCGTTTATTTCCTGATATAAGGCTATCTTGATGCAGAACATTTTAAATCATGCCTGTAGTCATTATAATATTTATTCAAATGAATATTCAGGAAGTGGATTGGAGCTGGTGTACAGGGTAATTTTAAAATATTCCAAAACTTTACCCATATTTTGTAGTTGTTCTGGAGATAAATGTGTTTTCCAATGAGATAATCTTTTGGTGGTTTCAAGAGGGCTGTCAGCTTTTGTAGTGAAACTATTTTGTTTAAAATTAATTGAATTTAAATTGTATTTTACATCCCATGCATTTAATATTCGTTTTATAGACTTTTCTGGATTCAGCACCAAATCTTCGTACGTAAGAGTAATCCATTTTTTATTGTTGTTAGGGCTGGATAAAGGAATCATATTAGATATGCACCACATGGCTACAAGATTTTCTTCTTTTGTTTTAAGAGATTTTAGATACGATTCGTGAGTTTTGTAGATCGTGTTATATGGAGTGTTTGGTAATTTAAATTCAGAATAATCATAATTCCAGGCGCCATGTCTTAGTTGTGAACTTACTACAGCAAAAGGATGTCTTAAAAGATAAATGGGTTTATAGTTAAACTGAAAATTATTGCACAACCAGGGCAATAGTGCACTTCCTCTACAGATTTTGAACAACAGGCTTTTAGAGTAAAATATGTTATAAAAGGAGTTGTGTTTTAATATATCTTGAGTTAGTATTTTTCCAGTGAATAGTTGTGCAAATACATTATGTGCTTCGTTCCATTTTTCATGTTCAGGGATGTACTGTCTCCAGTCAAAATTGAGTGATTTAAAAGGGTTTTGTTTTTTGTTAAGGTGTAATGGCTCCCATATAATAGGTTCATTTGTGATGCTTTTTATGATTTCCATTAACCAGGTACTTCCTCCACGTGGATCCGCAAAAATGTAATGATTGTTAGCTATTTTATAGTTTTTGTAATTAACAATATAAGGTGTTAAAGTATTTTTTAATTTTCGTTTGGTGTTTTTAAGGCTTTTCATAAGGTAAATGTAACAAAATAAGGAGCAAAATTAAATATGAAGTTTGTGCTAGAGTTAGTATGGTAAAATTATTTCAATTTGAATTTCGATTAATTAATTTTATTTCTAGCATAAATTTATAAATGTCTTTTAGAAAACCATAAATAAATTTTACATGAATACAAATTAGTATAGATGATAATTAGGTGAAGGAATGAATAATTGATATTATGTATATATAACATGGAATATTTATGAAGTAAAATATGTATGTTTAAAGGTAAGTAGTAGAATTTAATACCATGGTTTTTAATTTTCGCCGAATACCGTTTAGGTTTCTATGATTAGCCACAAAAAAATTGTTTATTTGTTTTGCATCATATTTATAGACTATATTTAATAGTTGAAAAAATCTATAAAAGACCTACTTAAGCATTTGGAGACGCATATATATTCTAATAGTAATCGATTTAGTATTAGGCAAATACTAAAAAATAGTATTAAAGGGTACCAAAATTCGTTCTATTTGGCGAAGCAACTGGCCAAGCGAGATATAACTTCTCAATATCGACAATCTATATTAGGTTTTTTTTGGGTGTTATTTCCTGTGATAATGAATGCCCTTGTTTGGATATTTTTGCAGCGAACGGGAACTGTAAAGCTTAGCGATACGGGAATTCCCTATCCTTTGTTTGCATTAGTAGGTACTACCATATGGTCGGTGTTTAATGAATGTTTAAATATGCCCATCAAATCGGTAAATGGTAATAGAGCAATTATTAGTAAAATTAATTTCGACAAGGAAGGGCTTATTACTTTGGGGTTTATAAAGCTCTGTTTTAACCTTCTTATAAAAATTGGTCTAATTATTTTTTTTATTTTGTATTTTGATGTTATTCCTAGTGGTTCTATATTCCTGTTTATTCCGCTAATTTTAATTGTTTTTCTGCTTTTTATTAGTTTGGGTGTCTTACTGGTGCCCTTGGGGGTTTTATATAAAGATATAGGGCGAATGATTCCTGTGGGGATGCAATTATTAATGTATATAACTCCTGTATTATATATTATGCCTAAAAGCGGTTTTATGCATCAGGTTATGCGATTTAATCCATTAAGTTATTTTATAAGTGATATTCGAAATTGTTTAACCGGATTACCTGTAGCGCATGCAGGCTTTTGGTTGGTAGCATTAAGCTGTGCTGTGGTATTAAGTGTTTTGGCAACTGTAGTGTACAGGGTGTCTATGCCCATAATAACAGAACGCATGAGTGCATAAAATTAAGGATGCTGTTTTAGTGAAGTAAACTATTTTTCATTTATTAAAGAAAGCGAAGATTATGAGTGAAAACAGATGATGGTAATTTATTAAAAATTAAAATTGAAAACGAAGGAACATTATATAGAGTCAGATCAGGAGGTGTTGGTGCGCGTAGAAGGGGTGTCGAAAAAGTTTGCGAAGAGCCTGAAAAAAAGCCTTTTGTATGGAGTGCATGATCTGTGGCATGGTATTTTGCAAAAACCAAAAACTGATGGTTTGCGTCCTGATGAATTCTGGGCAGTTAAAGACGTGAGTTTTGAACTGCGTCGAGGGGAATGTCTGGGCTTAATAGGGCATAACGGTGCGGGTAAAAGTACCCTGCTAAAAATTTTAAATGGTCTTATTAATCCAGATGACGGTGTGGTAACCATGAAAGGCCGGGTGGGTGCCCTAATTGAGCTAGGAGCCGGATTTAACCCGATATTAACAGGCAGAGAAAATATATATAACAATGGCGCAGTTTTAGGATTTACCAAAAAAGAAATAGATAATAAAGTAGAGGCAATTATAGATTTTGCCGAAATACAGGAGTTTATCGATATGCCTGTACGAAACTACAGTTCTGGTATGAAGGTGCGTTTAGGTTTTGCGGTAGCGGCACAAATGGAACCTGATGTGCTCATTATTGATGAGGTTTTGGCTGTAGGGGATATTGGGTTTCGTGTAAAATGTTTTAATAGAATAGCCGAGCTACTTAATACTTGCGCAGTAATTTTTGTTAGCCATTCTATGCCACAAATAGCAAGAGTGAGTACCCATGTTATGCATATGAAAAAGGGAGCTGCAGATTATTTTGGTACTGATATTTCTGTTGGTTTACAATTGTATCATGCAGATTTTAATACTGAATCGACGACTGTTATTGGAGGTGATTTTGTAGTTAATGATTTTAAGTTAATAGATGCAAAAGGATTTACTAAAACCAGTTTTGAGGTAGATGAAACCATTTGTTTAAAATTGGAATTTTCAAACAGGTTTGATTGTGAAGACTATTTTATAAGTGTTGTTATTATGGATGCGAATTTAAATGGGGTAGCATCGCTTAGTAGTTTACAAGAAGCGATTAGCATCGGTAAATCAACAAGTATTGTAGAAATTAGTTTTAAAAATATTTTTACACCAGGGCAATATAGTATAAATGTAAATTTCATTGAAAATGTACCTTCCAACGATTATAAATTTGGCAAGACTTTATGTAGTGTTAGAAGTTTAACTTATTTTAAAAGTACAGGAGGTGTATTGATAGGAACAGTACCTGTACAAATAGATTCAAATTGGAAAGTATAATTCAATTAAATATTAATAAAATTTTAAATGCAGATATTTAAGAAAAGCAAAACAATTGTTCATTGTTGTACACAAAAAACGGCGAGTCAATGGTTTATTTTGTTTTTGTCTGATATAGTAGCTGAAAGAAATAAAAAGTTTAAAAAACTAACTTTTGTTGATTATAGAAAATCGATCATATTTAAAGAAAGTATTTTTAAAAAACCAAGTTATTTGCTTCAAAAAGAATTATATACAACACAAAGAGGTGGTGTTAGTTTTGAAAAATTAAAAAAAAGGTTTTTGTATACAAATTTTTATGTTGGACCTAATATTTTAAAGAACTTAAACGCAAAGTATTTTAGAGTTTTTTTTATACTTAGAGACCCTCGTGATTTGGTTGTTAGTTGGTATTATTCTGCTAAATATAGTCATTCGTTAACAGAAGATATAAAAAGAGTTAGGTCTTATTTAAAGGAGTGTTCATTTGAAGAAGGTATTAAATATTCAATAGATCAAATGAGTGAATTTGGTTTATTTGAAGGTGTCCGAGGATGGATGCAAAAGAGTAAAAATGATGATTTTTTTAGAATATACCTTTATGAAGATTTTGTTGAGCATTATCGGGATTTTTGTGTTAATCTTATTTCTTTTTTGGACTTACAAACACCGAATGTTTCGTATGATAAAATTATAGATAAACATGCTTATGAAAATTATTCAAATGGTAGGATTAAAGGTAATTCAGATGTTAAATCTCATTATCGATCAGCAGCAATAAACCAATGGAAAACTGAGTTTAATAGTGAACTTATTGAATATTTTGAAATAAAAACGAATAACTTGGGTCAGCTATACGATTTGCAAAAAAAGGAATTTAAAATTTAATAAACACTAAGTGGAAATTAAATTAAAACTATACAAAATAAAGGAAAAGGTTAAAAATAAGCTTGCTTTATATAGGCGTGATTTTGTGTTTTTAAGACAGTTAAATTCAGGACAAGCCCCGGTTTGTATTAGTCCTTTATTAAATGCAAATTCTAAACCTACGGTGTTAAACCTTAACATTATTGATAGTTGCAACTCTAAGTGTACAATGTGTAACATCTGGAAACAAGATGAAGCTCTAGAAATTACCCCGGAGCAATTAAAAGATGTGCTTTCTAATCCTTTATTCTCAGAATTACAACATGTTGGCGTTACAGGTGGAGAGCCTACCATAAGGCAGGATTTACCACAAGTTTATGAGAAAATTATTGAAGCACTACCAAACATTAAAGGTTTAAGTATTATTACCAATGCTATAGTAGAAGCCGATGTTAAACAACGCATTTTTGAAGTAAAGCAGGTATGTGATAGTTTTGGTGTGCCATTTTCTGCAATGGTTTCTATTGATGGTTTGGGCAAGGCACATGATAATGTTAGAGGAACCCAAGGGAATTTTAAAACGGCAATAAGTGTATTTAATTATTTGCGAAATGATTTAAATATACCCGTTTCATTTGGTTGTACTATTTCTAAGATTAATGTCTGGGATGTTGATGATTTCCTGTTTTATGTTAAAGCACATAACATGTACGGGCGATTTAGAATCGCTGAAAGTATTAACCGACTTTATAATCTAGATCGTGGTAAGGTTATACGTAATTTTGATGAAGATGAAACCTATAATTTACTATTGTTTTTTGAGAAGTTGAAGCATTCGTTTGAAAAGAATACCACTTACAAACGTACGTATTCAAGTATTCAAAATATTTTACAAGGTGGCGATCGATTAATAGGGTGTCCGTACCATAACAATGGCGTGGTTTTAGGGTCTAAAGGTCAGCTGAGTTATTGTGCGCCAAAATCAAAAGAAATTGGTAATGCCTTAATTCAAGATGCTCAGAGCATTTATGTCAATCAGTTTGAAGAGAAACACCGTATTCTTAAAGAACACTGTAATACATGTATCCATGATTATCATGCGCCAATAACTCAGCAAGAAATACACTTGCAAAGTCAAGAACAGTTTTATGCCAGATATTTAAAAATAGGGCAATTACATAAAATAGTTACCATAGCTAGATGGATAAAAAAAATACCTAAAAAAAATACAATAACTCGCATCTTTATTTTTGGCTGGTATGGTACAGAAACCGTTGGCGATAAAGCTATTCTGGGAGGTATTGTAAATTATTATAAAGGCCTGTTTGGAGAAAGAGTTGAGTTTGTTATTGGTAGTCTATACCCATTTGTAACTAAAAGAACGTGTTACGAATTGTCTATAAAAGCCACCATAATATCTACAAAAACTTTTGAACTATTGGCTTATGCCAAAAGTTCTGATATAGTAGTTATGGGAGGTGGGCCATTAATGGATTTAAACGAGCTTTATATACCGTTGTTAGGTTTTAAAGTTGCCAAGGCATACAACAATAAAACAGTAGTTTTTGGTTGTGGCATTGGCCCGTTAAAATACCAGAAATTTGAAAACGCGGTTAAACAAATTTTGAAATACAGCGATGAGATTAAGTTAAGAGACCTTAAAAGTGTTGAAATAGCAAAATCTTATGGGGTAACCAAAACGATAGAGTGTTTTGGAGATCCTGCGAAAGTATATTTACAATCTATAAAAAGCACTTTATCAGTAAAGCAGGAAAATACTTTAACCTGTTATTTAAGAGACTGGACGTTTGAATATTTTAATGGAAGTAAAAACGAATTTGCAGTTGCAAAAAAGCAATTTGAGCAAGGATTAGCCCATTTGATCAAAACTCATGCTGATCGTATGCAGGTAGATCGGATAGAGTTTCATCATATGCATAATTTTGTAATTGGTAATGATGATCGTGATTTTTCGAGGTATTTTATAGAAACCTATTTTATGGATGATCATCGTGTTACGTTTAATAAAAAATTATCGACCGTTAAAAGTATTTCAGAATCTATGCTTAAATCCAGATTAAATATTTGTATGCGTTTCCATTCGGTTTTATTTGCACATACATTAGACACTAACTTTATAGCTGTGGATTATACCCTTGGAGGGAAGATTTATAATTATTTAAGGGATAATAATTGCTTGGATAACCTTAAGAATATTGAGGATTTAATTGAACATAAATAACAGTAATATGCTTATGCTATGTAAGGTTTGTGAAAAGGAAATGATACCTAAAATCTTGTTTAAAGGTAAAGAAGATTCTGGTGATATATATAGATGTTTGCAATGCAAAGTGGCTTTTGTTTTTCCTCAGCCGAGCGATGAGATTCTTAATAAATATTATAATGGGATGTATTCGGATTTAACCATTTCATTTGATGAAAGGAAAATGAAATGGGCTAGGAGTTCTATGTTAGGATATTTAAAAGAATTAAAAAATATAGATATTGATTTAACTTCTAATACAACTTTTTTAGATTTAGGGGGAGGGTTGGGGTATTATACAAAGGCAGCTGAAGAAAATAATTTAGATTCTATTTTAGTGGAAAAGGATCCTGTATCAATAGTTTTTGCAAAAAAGCATTTACAGCTTAAGAATATTATTGAAATGGATTTGCTTGAGTTTTTTAAAACAAATAAAAAACAGTATGATATTGTATTTTTTAGACATGTAATAGAGCATGTTAAAGATCCGTCATTGATAGTTGAAAACCTTTACGGTGTATTAAAACAAAATGGAGTTTTAATTATTGAAACAGATAATAATGCAGGTATAGAACTTTTATTTAAAGATGGTGTAAGGAAGTTTTATCTGGATTTATATAGAAAAAGTTTTAGTAGTGTATCATTTGTAAAGCTCTTAATTAAAAGACCTTTTGCGATTGATCCACCAAGACATCTTTTTGCTTTTAGAATTAATAATTTATCTGGATTATTAAAGGCTCATGGTTTAATTCCAAAAAAGCGAGTGCATTATCGTTTGGGACATCCTATATATTGGCCTAATATACCCTCACCAAGTTTTAAAAAATTAGTTAAATCATTTTTAAAACTTGAAATAAGAAAGTTTTTATGTTTATTTAAATCATACATGAATTTAATTTTTAGAAGATTTTTACAATTTGTTGGTCTTTCTTCGGGAATATGTATTTATGCTAAAAAAGTTTGAAAATGAAGGTTCTATTGGTAAATACTTTAGATAAGGGAGGAGCAGCAAGGGCTTGTAAACGTTTGCATATTGAGTTGCTCTTAAAGGGGATGCAATCTAAAGTGCTACTCAGGGTAACAAGCAATTGGCCAAACGCTTTTTGTTTGAATTCTATGCCAAAAAAGCTTTCGATAGTTATCAGAGTAGGAAATAAATTAAAAAGAATTTTAAAGGAGTTTAAATTATATGTTCTTAAGCAAACTGATAAAAGTGAGTTAATTCTTTTTTTAGATAAGAGACTTAAAGGCCTTGAAATGTTTAGTTTCCCGAATAGCCAGTATGATATTGTGCAGAGTGATTTATATAAAGAAGCCGATATTATTAATTTACATTGGGTAGCCAATTTTTTAGATTATACTTCTTTTTTTAAAACAAATAAAAAACCTGTGGTTTGGACCTTGCATGATATGAACCCATTTAGTGGAGGGGAACATTACGAAGAACAGTATTTAGGAATTGATGATGAGGGATTTCCAAAAAAAAGGCCGGTAACAGAAGATGAAAAAAAAGTCTGGAATAAAAATATAGAAATTAAGAAACGAGCATTACAACATGTAGATAATCTCACTGTAGTAGCCCCGTCTGAATGGCTGGCTAAAGAAGCCCGTAATAGTGAGGTGTTTAAAGGTTTCCCTATTTTTTGTATACCAAATGGAGTAGACTCTGAAGTTTTTAAACCAAGAGATAAAAATTATTCCAGAGATGTATTAGGAATCCCTAAGGATAAAAAGGTTGTGTTATTTATAGCAGATTCTATTAGCAATAATAGAAAGGGCTACGTGTTTTTAAAACGGGCTTTAGAACAAATTTCGGATTCACAGTCGCTGTTGTGTGCTGTAGGTAATAAAAATTCGGAGTTGGAATCGATTGATAATTTGATGGAGTTAGGTGTAATTGATGACGAGAGGTTTTTAAGTTTAGTTTATTCGGCAGCCGATGTGTTTGTAATTCCTTCGTTAATTGATAATTTACCCAATACTATTATAGAATCTTTAATGTGTGGTACACCCGTAGTTGGTTTTCCTGTTGGAGGTATATGTGAAATGATTGAAAATGGGGAAAATGGATTGCTAACTAAAGAAGTAAGTGTTTCAGCTTTAGTTGATTCTTTGTCTTTGTTTTTAAAGTCAATACATCAGTTTGATAGAGAGCAAATACGAAGAGAAGCCTTGAAAAAGTATGATGTATCGTTGCAATCTAAAAAATATCAAGCCTTATTTTCTAGTATTGTTGATAAAGAAATAAAAAATAACCATGCCTAAATTATCAATCATAACTATAAACTATAATAATGCCAAGGGGTTAAAACAAACTATAGACAGTGTGTGTAGCCAAACCTTTAACGATTATGAGTATGTGGTTATTGATGGAGGCTCTACCGATGGGAGCCAGGAGGTTTTACAACAGTATAAGCATAAGTTCGATTACTGTATAAGCGAGCCTGATGGCGGCATTTATAATGCCATGAATAAAGGTATTAAAGCCGCGAAGGGCGATTATTTATTGTTTTTAAACAGTGGAGACTGGCTGGCAGATAATGAGGTGTTAGACTCTGTGGTATGTGAGTTTGGAGATGCCCATATTATTTATGGAAATATGGCTAAAGTTTATGCCAATGGTACTGTTAAAATTGATTATGGAGTGGCAGGTGAACCAATAACTCTTCGAACTTTTGTGGCAGGAAATTTAAACCATCAATCTGTTTTTATAAAGAAAAGCTTATTCGACGCCTATGGTTATTATGATGAAAGTTTAAAAGTTGTTGCCGATTGGAAGCTATATCTTTTAGCTTTAGGATTGAATGCTGGAAGGGCGGTTTATGTGGATCGACTTATTTCTTATTTTGATATGAGTGGTATTAGCAGTACAAATTTAGAGTTAAGAAATAAAGAACGCAACCAAGTGATTCAAACCCTTGTACCAGAACCTATACTAAATGATGTTAGACGGTTAATGTATTTGGAGAAATTAGTTAAAAATCAAAATTATAAATTATTTGAGGCGATACAAAAGCAACCTTATTTGCTAAAAATTAGCAAAATCATAGTGAAGGGTTTAAATAAGATGGGTGTTGGTAAAGTAAAAAAGAAGTCTTTATAGTATGTTGTTGCCGTTAGTCTCCATTATTATTCCAACCTACAATAGTGCTCATTTAATAGGAGACACCCTTAAAAGTGTTTTGCTACAGGATTATGCTTATTGGGAATGTATTATAATTGATGATGGAAGTACAGATCAAACCAATACAATTGTAGAGCCATGGTTGGCAAAGGATACGAGGTTTTCCTTTATACGAATTGATAATGCCGGAGCTTCTCACGCAAGGAATGTAGGCCTGAGAAAATCTAAAGGAGCGTATATTCAGTTTTTGGATGCAGATGATATTTTACATCCTGAAAAAATTACGTTGCAAGTACGAGAGATGCAGCATACTGAGGCAGACATTTCATTTTCTTTATGGTCATATTTTGAGCATAGTATAGAGTATGCTACACCATTTAAATTTAGTGAAGTTCCTTATAGTATTCCTAATACAGGTTTGGAGATGTTAACTAGTTTTGGTATGCATCATTGGTTTATGCCGCCGATAGCATGGTTAACTAAGCGGTCTGTAATCGAACAGGCAGGGTTGTGGAATATCCATTTATGTAATAATGATGATGGCGAATACTTTACCCGGGTATTAATTAATTGCAAAAAGTTAATTTGTATAGATAAAGTATTGGCCTATTACAGACAGGTAATAACAGCTAATAGTTTAAGTAAATTAAATACCGTAAAAAAAATAGATTCGGCATATAAGAGTTATGGGTTGATATTGACTCATTTACAGCCTTTTGGTAAAATGGCATTAAGTTACCCTAAGCGATTGTACTATATGCAGTATATCATGATAAAGGGAACTTATCCTAAGTTAGCAAAACGAGCGGCTAAAGGTTTTGATGCCATTGACAGCCCTAGTTTTTTAATGAAGAAAAAACGTTATTGGTATTTTGTACAAGGTTTAGGACTTTATAATGGAACTAAGGTTTATAAGTTTTTATTAAAAATATACGTGTTTTTTAAAGGTTAATAATGATGAAAACCATTTGTTTTGTTGTCCCTTCTTTCCCTGTTGTTTCAGAGACCTTTGTGCTAAACCAGATTTTGGAAGCTAAAGCTCATGGTTTTAAGATTAGAATTTTAGCCAACAAGAAATTGCCATTAGCTAACTCTTCACAGCGGGAATTGTTAGAGCGAAACCATATTATGGAAGTTGTAAGTGTATTAGATTATAAGATACCTGAAAACAAACTGATACATCGCCTAAAGGCATTATATCTTACGATTTTAAATTTTAAAAGCTGGAAACAGGTAAAGGGGGTAACTTTAAGAAAGCGATTGGCTTTGTTGCCTTTTCAAATTGCATTCTTTAAAAAGTTTAGAGATGTTGATGTGTTTCATGCTCAATTTGCTCATGTAGGTATAAGAATTGCTGAAATGAAGAAAATTGGTGTGTTAAAAGGGAAATTAATAACGACATTTCATGGTTATGATGCGCATTTTGAAAATGATATAGAATTAAAAGTGCGGAAAATGCGTTACGAACAATTACTAAGTATTTCGGATTGTGTAACTGTTAATACCATGTATTTAGGTCATAAAGTTATAGCCTTAGGCTGCAATAAAAATAAATTGCATGTGATACCTATGGGAGTAAATATAGATTTTTTTAAGTATGACGCTAGGAATTCTATTGGTTCTGTGAAGTGTATAAAATTGCTTTCTGCAGGACGTCTGGTAAAGTTAAAGGGGTTTGATTTTGCGATTAGAGTAGTTAAGGTATTACTGGATAAGGGGTACAATGTAGAGTATAGTATAGTAGGAGAGGGTGTTGAAAAGGAGAATTTAGCAGCTTTGGTTAAGACATTAGGTTTGGAAACAAAGATTACACTTTTAGGAAAACAAACCCAGGAGGATTTAAAACACCTTTATGCTACTCATGATATATTTATTATGAGTTCTGTTACTGATGATACAGGACGAGCTGAAGCACAAGGTGTAGTAACGGCAGAGGCACAAGCTATGGGGCTTCCTGTGGTAGCATTTAATAGTGGTGGTGTGCCATATACCATGAAAGATGGAGAAACCGGGTATCTTGTTGCTGAAAAGGATATTACTTCGATGGCAAAGGCTATTATTAAGATAATAACATTTGAAGACATTTATACAAAAATGAGTGCATCTGCAATAGCCTTTGTGCATTCTGAGTTTTCGTCGACATTAATGTTACAACGGTTTTTAACCCTTTACAATAATTAATTAATAAGTATAATGAATTGACCTTGTGTTCTTCTTACATCTGGTTTCAAATTTTCTATATTAGCAGGAGTTTATAGCACAGCATGAATAAAAGGCCTTTAGTATCCATAATTATACCCACTTATAATCGAGCTCATCTTATAGGCGAAACGCTGGATAGTGTATTAGCACAAACCTATGCCAATTGGGAGTGTATTGTGGTGGATGATGGGAGTACAGATGGTACTACAGAAGTCATGCAGATGTATTTGGAGAAAGATGCCCGCTTTAGATACTATAACAGACCAGATGAACATTTGCCTGGAGGAAACGGAGCTAGGAGCTATGGCTTTAAAGTAAGCAGGGGCGATTACATTCAGTGGCTGGATAGTGATGATTTACTTGAAGAACAAAAGATTTATAAGCAATTAGAGCTTTTATTACGCTCAGAGTGTAAAGTTTGTGTATCTAACGCAGTTATTTTTGTTGATACCCCGTATAAAGGTAAATTGAAATTGTGGAGTAAAGAACTAAATGCTGAAAATGTTCAAGATGCATTGATTACTCAAAAAATGAGATGGGCAAATGGAACTTTATTAATAAAAAAGGAAGTTATTAATCCAAAATTTTGGGATGAAAATTTATTTGGAGGACAGGAGTGGTTGTTTCATATTTTATTGTCATTAAGTTTAACAGATAAAGATTTCTGTTTTATTAATGATTCTCTTTTATTAATCAGAGGGTCCCATGATTCCATTACCAGCTCTATAAATTCAAAACGTTATGAGAATTACCTGTTGGCACGATTGAAACTTTTAAAGTTTTTAAAAATTCATTATCCGCTATTATCAAATAAATATTTTTTTGTAACCTCTCGCATTTCAGTAAAATATATGAGGGTATTGATTAACGAAAACAAATTTAGGGTAATTTGGGAATATTATCTTTTCGTTCTTAACAAGTCTTTAGTTGTAGCATTTTATTTTTTTTACGCTATACTGGTATTTAAACTATTCAGAAAGGATATTTATTTAAGAAAGTGTTTTGGTAAATACAATTAATACATGTTTGTAATTAAGATTTATGGATAATAAGTTAATTTACTACGTTAATAGATACGATTTGCATAAGCCTTTAAATGTAAAGAATTACTCTGGCTATGAACAAATTGTTAAGTATTCTTCCAGATTTCAAAGGGTTAAAAAAAACTTATGGGCTCAAAAAATGCTTAATAAATTTTTTTTGAAGTCCTTGCCAAAAGGTTATCTGTCGGCTAACTTAAGTAAGGAACTTAAACTTTTTTTTAAAACATTATTTACTGGGTATCCTGTTTTTTATTTGTATGCCGACAAGGATGCCTTTCTTTTACCTTTATTAAAACGGTATTTTAAATTAAAGCGTTTAAAAATTTATGGCACGTTACATTGGTCTGTGCAAGAAAGTGGAGACTATTCGTTTTACAAGCATGGATTAATAACAGAGTTTAATGGAATTATAGCCTTATCAAAGGGACTTTGTATTAAGGGTTCTAACAGTATGGTTATACCACATGGTATTAATCTGGATTTTTGGAAATCTTCAAATATTGAAAAAAGAAATCTTTATTTGCTTATTGGAGTAAGTAACAGAAACCACAAGGGGCAAGCCGATATTGTAAAATCTATTTTGCAGATTGACTCTGAAGCTGTTTTTATTTTGTTAAGTAAAGACAAAAAGGAGTTTAAGCATTACGTAAATATTAACCAAATTTCAATATGTAAAGACTGGATAACTGATGTGAAATTGCGAGAACTTTATGATCAAGCAAAGGCAGTTATTTTAATTCAGAATTATTGTTTTGCTTCTAATGTTGTTCTGGAATCAATGGCTATGGGTGTGCCATTAATAGCTAATCGAGTAGGAGATATTGAAGAGTATTTAGGTGGAACTTATCCTCTTTATATAGAAATTGAAGATAAATGTCATTCGGATAAAATTAAGCAATTGTGTCATGATAAGGATTTTTATTATCAGATACAGTCTTACTTGCAGAGCCGAAAATATTTGTTTGAATGGAACAGAATAACCGAACAAACAGAGAAGTTTATATTAAAAAAATAATATGTGTGGATTTTTAACTGAAATTGTTTTTAATACCTCCAAGGAGATTACAAAAAAGGAGCAATTTGAAAAGTTATTGTCATTATCTAAACACCGTGGCCCGGATTCGACGGAGATCCAAATAGGTGGGTATTATCAATTGGGGTTTAATAGGCTAGCTGTTTTGGATTTAAGTGAAAATGGTAATCAACCGGTATACAGTCCTTCAGAAAGGTTTCATGTTGTTTTTAATGGAGAAATCTATAATTATAAACTATTAATACAGAAATATTCTTTAACAGACTTACGATCTAGTTCTGATACAGAAGTCCTTTGTTGCCTGTTGGATAAGTTAGGTATTGAATCTACAATAAAGGAACTAAATGGTATGTTTGCCATTGCCATTATTGATACTCTAGATAAATCTTTATATCTCACTCGCGATTTTGCAGGAATAAAACCTTTGTTTTTTGGGGTGTCTCAATCAGGAGTGGTCTCGGCCTCACAATTTGATCAGATCTTTAAGCATCCTTGGTTTAGTGGTAATCTTAGTTTGCGAAAAGATGCCATGAAAACGTATTTTGGATTGGGATATATGCCAGCTCCTGATACAATTTATGATCATATTTTTCAGGTAAATCCAGGTGAGCTAATTCGTTTTTTTGAGAATGGTACCATTTCTAAAAATCAAATTGTGCAATTTGACAGTATGCCGGAAGAAGTGGTTAGCATGACTGATGATACCTATTTAAAACGTTTGGAAAAGGTTGTGGGTGAAGTAGTTGAAAGACAGAGTCAAAGTGATGTGCCTTTAGCAGCGTTTTTAAGTGGCGGTATTGATAGCCCTTTAATTTGTGCCATGTTAAAACGACTTCATCCTAATGTTAAGGCGTTTACGGTTAAAGTAAGTGCTCCTCATTTAAATGAAAGTGGTATAGCAAAAAGTTATGCTGACGCTTTAGATATAGAACAAATGGTAAAAGATATTAAGGATTCTGATTTACTTGAAATTATTGAAAGACATTTTGAAGCTTATCCGGAGCCATTTGGTGATTATTCAAGTATTCCAACTTATTTGATTACGCAAATGGCAAAGCAGAATCATACTGTAATGTTATCTGGTGATGGAGGTGATGAACTGTTTTTTGGATATCCAAGAATGTTAGATATTATGGATAAGAGGCATTGGTTTAAAATACCCTTCTATATGAGAATATTTTTAGTAAGAGTAACCAATACTCTTGGCATAACAAAGACTTGGAGCCCCTTCTTTAGGCGGTTTGATGATTTTGTTATGAATAAGCATCTTCACATATCTGAGAATATTTTAAAAAACGTTTTTAAAGACACTCCATTTGTTGCTAATATAAATGAAGGATATAAGTTATTTATTAATGGTGGTTATAGGGAGATACTTCACAGTTTGAGAAAGAATGAGTTTTACAATCATTTGCAACGCATTTTAATTAAAGTTGATCGAGCCAGTATGAAACATAGCTTGGAAGTTCGGGTGCCTTTTTTGGATAAGGATATAATTGACTTTGCCTGGCAAGGGTATTTACCTTTGAATGATAAAGCGGATTTAAAAAAGCCTTTAAAATTATTGTTATCTCAATTTGTTCCTAAATCGATTGTGAATACAAAAAAAATGGGTTTTACGGTACCGCTCCAAAATTGGTTGCATAACGATTTAAAAGAAGATGTATTGAAAATGATTTATTCGGTGCCGTTTTATGGAGATACTGTTATGGATATTTCGATATTAAGAAAATATGTGGATGAGTTTTATGAAGGGAAGCATAATAATGCTTGGGGAGTTTGGCATATTTATGCCTGGCAAAAATGGGCGTATTGTCATGCTAATAAATAAGATATCTTACGTTAAAAGATTGGATGTACTCGAAATATTATTTTTTATAATGATAAATTAGATTAATTTGTTCCTATTTAACCTGGATATGATGGTATTGAATTGTATAATTTTATTATCTTGGACTTAGTTGTCTATGTTTATTAAAACCCCCATTATACCAACAAAGCATACTTTTGCTAAAGTTAATGCTAAGCATGAACTTCACTTAGAAGCAATTTGTGTTTTTATAGCACTAGGCTTTTTTCTGGATGATGATACTTTTTTTAAAGACGAAGTTTGTCTTAAGCCTGGGTATAATTATACTTTGGATAATAATAGAAATATTATTCATAGTGAACCTTGGTTTAATTGGAACTATAGCCCAAAGAATATTAGTTTTCAGGAAGCGCTAGAAGGCTATATTGATTTGTTGACCTCCATAATGAAAGATCAGATAGGGGATAATTCGGTTATTTTACCACTATCAGGAGGGTTAGATAGCCGAAGTTTAGCGGTTGTATTGAAAGGTTTAGGTCATTCTGTTGAATCCTATAGTTATTCGTTTACGGGTGGATATCCAGAAACTCGTTTAGCACAGCAAATATCTGTAGCATGTGGGTTTGATTTTCAAAGTTTTAGGATACCTAAAGGGTATCTTTGGGATAGTATAGAAGATTTGGCTACTATTAATGGCTGTTATTCAGAATTCACACACCCACGACAAATGGCTGTTCTTCCATATTTAAAACAATTTAAGGGCGTTTTTTGTTTGGGTCATTGGGGAGATGTTTTGTTCGATAAAGGAGTTCCTGAAGATACCCAAGCCAGTGAAGTTATCACCTTATTGTTAAAAAAAATGGTGAAACCTGATGGAATGGCTTTGGCCAATGCATTATGGGAAGTTTGGAACTTGGAAGGAAACTTTGGTGACTATTTGAGGAGTAGAATAGAAGTGGCTTTAGATAGAATTTCAATAGATAACATAAGTGCCAAGGTTAGGGCTTTTAAAACAAACCAATGGGCACATCGCTGGACAACAACAAATCTTGCTGTGTTTTCTGAAGCTCATAAGATAACATTACCGTATTATGATGACCGGATGGTTGAATTTATTAATAAAGTACCAGAACGCTATTTAGCTGACAGGAAATTGCAGATAGCTCACATAAAAACAAATCCAGAATTATCTAAAATTACTTGGCAGGCTCAACGTCCGTTTAATCTACATACCTTTAAGTACAATACTTTGCCCTATAATTTGCCCTATCGCATTGTTAGTAAAATTAAAAGAGAAATGAAAAACGCCCTAGGCTATCCATATATTCAACGTAATTGGGAATTACAATTCGTAGGACGTGAAAACGAGAAGCATTTAAAACAATATTTATTATCACCAGATTTTTTGCAATGGATTCCTGAACGTCTTGTTAGAGAGTCATATGATAAATTTAAGACAAAAGAAAGAGTCCATTATTCTCATTCCGTAAGCATGTTGTTAACTTTGTCTTTGTGGTATAAACAAAATGGTTTAAAATGATGCTGTCGGTTGTTATTCCAGTTTTTAATGGTGCAGCTTTTATAGAGCAGTCTTATCAGCAAATAGAGAGACAGGGTATTATAGATTTGGAGTTGATTTATGTTAATAACAATTCTACGGATGCCTCAGAAGAGATTATTAAAGTTTTAATGGAGCGCGACCTAAGAGTTAAATACTTAAAGCAACCTAAACAAGGGGCAGCTGCGGCTCGAAATATGGGTATTAGTGAGGCCAAGGGAAAATATATATACATGTTTGATGTAGATGATGAGATTTTTCCGGGAATCTTAAAGCGCATGATTAAGATTTTAGATGAATATCCAGATATAGATGCTGTGTTTGGAAAGATGGTTAAATCAAATAAAAGTATAGGTGATATTGAAAAACCTGAGGATGAAACTCATGAAGTGATATTGAAGAGTACTCCATACTGGGGATTACTTTGGTTTGAAGATTTGAGTACAGTGGTGGGGCCGCCGGCTTTTTTATATAGAAAAACTGTGTTATTGGAATTAGGAGGGTATAATGAAGACCTAAGAATAGGGCAGGATACAGCCTTAGATATTGAATTAGGTATGACGAAACAGTTAGCGTTTTTAGATACCTATGTGTATTTGTATTTTAAGCATGAAAATTCTACAATCCAACAGTCAAAAAGTAAAATGCCACGTGCTTTTATGATTTGGACTAGGTTGGTGAAAGCTCATATACCATTTTATTTAAGTTATAAGGTGCCATTGAAGTTTAAGCAATTGTTATATAGTCAGTTGTGTCAATCTATGGCGAGGCAATTATGTTTTACCCAAGGTTTGTTACAACGTCATTTCCTAAAAAATAAATTGCTCTTAGAAATAGCTCCTCTTAGGGTTCCTTTTATAATTGGTCTATATTTGAGTATTTTAGTTTTGTTACCCTGGACGATTTTAAGAAAATTTTACGGATATTATTTAGTGCCTTTTGTTATTAATAGATTAAAAATTTAATTCATCATCATGTTGAGAATCTTTAAATATATATTTAAAAAAATACTAATCTATTTTTTGTACTCTCAATATGCGATAAGGTTTGAAGAGGTTCAAGAAGATGTGAGGCAAACACTTAAAACGAGAGGAAGTAAAGTGTTAAATGCTTCATCAAAGAGGCGGTTTGAGCATGCGATGTTATACTACCCCGAATTTGCGTTTATTTTCTTTTGGAGAATAAATAAAAAACCTTGGTATTATTATTTATTTGCTAGAGATTTTCAATGTAAAATATTCAGAAGTACTAAAATTAAAGGAGGATTAATGTGTTATCATCCTTTTGCTACGGTGATTAACGCAAAAGCAATAGGTGAAAATTTTCAATTTAGAAATGGTCTTACTATAGGCAATAAAAATAATGATAACACCCAGTTGCCTATTATAGGTGATAATGTTACAATTGGTGCTAATGCAGTAATTATTGGGGGTATTACCATTGGTGATAATGTTGTTGTAGGAGCTGGAGCTGTGGTGGTTAAAGATGTGCCTTCGAATAGTATAGTAGCAGGAAACCCTGCATGTATTATAAGAACCTTGTCTCATGAGTAAACGTATAAGGATTTTGTTTACAATATCTAATTTTAATACGGCCGGAAGTGGTAAAGTATTGTATGATTTAGTGCGCTACTTAGATAAGGAAGTCTTTGATGTTGCTATAGCTTGTGGGGATAGAAAGGGAACGTTTTTCAAAACAATAGAGAATCTGGGTTTGCCTGTTTATATTTTTGAAACAAAAACAGAATACAGACCCTATTTGACTCTTTTGTTTAGAATTTTAAAAATATCTAGGTTTTATAAAAAACATCAATTTGATTTAATTCATTCTTGGCAATGGAGTAGTGATTGGACAGAGGTTTTAGCAGCAAAACTAATTGGTGTTAAATGGGTATATACCAAAAAAGCTATGGGTTTTAAGAGTAGGCATTGGAAATATAAAAGTTATTTGGCTGATTTTATAATAACCATTAATGATGAAATGCATTCTTATTTTCCTAAAAATAAGAATCAGCGACTTATTCCATTAGGCTTAGACACAGATTATTATAATCCAAACTATTTTGAAAAAAGGAAAAATCCAAATTTTCAATTGGTTACCGTGGCGAATCTGGTTCCAGTTAAGGGGATTGAAGTTTTATTATATGCAGTAAGTCTTTTAAAAGATAATTCGGTGTTATTGAAAATCGTCGGGAGTTCAGATACAGATTATGACTTGTATTTAAAAACACTTTGCGGGAAACTTAATATAAAAAATCAGGTTAGTTTTATTAGTAAACAATTAGATGTGCGGCCATTTATTGCATCGGCAGATCTTTTTGTCATCCCCACTTTAAATAAGGGTAGAAAAGAAGGTATGCCAATGGCGCTGGTGGAAGCAATGAGTATGGGAGTGCCTGTTTTGGGGTCGAATATTACTGGTATTAATTTTGTTCTAAAATCATTTAAAGAATTGCTTTTTGAGGCTGGTAATCCAGAATCTTTAAAAGAAAAAATAATAAGCATCATGGCGTTGAATGAAGTTGAAAGAAGCCAACTAGGGGATGCTTTGAGAGATTATTGCGTAAATCATTTTTCTATTAAAAACTTTGTAACAAATCATGAAATTTTGTATCAAGAACTAATTAGGAAATTGTAATGGTATATAATAAACATCTTGTTATTGTTGGTACAGCTAGAAGTGGTACTAGTTGGCTGAGTGAAACTATAGCAAAGCAGTATAGGTATCGGATGATTTTTGAACCGGAGCATGAATTTCAGACACAACAGGGGCATTTGCTTTGTGACCAATGGATAACGTTAAAGGAAGAGCATCAACAAGCGGATGTTTATTTAAAACGAATATTTGCTAATAGAGTGGATTGCGATTGGATTGCCCAAAACAGTAACCGTCGTTTTAAAAGACATCTGTGGCCATTTGTGCCTAAAAAATATATTATCAAATTTGTTAGGGGTAATTTGTTAGCTTCATATATTGATAAGTGTTTTGGCATACCTGTAGTTCATATGTTACGAAATCCATATGATGTAATATTTTCCCAGAAACAGGTTAATTTTCCTTGGCTATTGGATTTAGATAGGTTTGTAAGTCAACCGAAGTTGGTTCAGCAGATTAAATCACATTTTGGTTATGATATCAGTCAATATCGAAGCCTTTCAGATATAGAGATTTTATGTTTAAGATGGTGTATTGAAAATGTCCTTCCTCTTGAAGTTTTTGATGTTAATGTGACTGCTGTGGATGTAGTGAGATATGAAGCGTTATTTTCTGATATTGAAGTTTTTTTTGATTTGTGTAAAAGACATCATCTGACTCCTGTCGATGAGATTGAAGCTGTTTATAAGTTGCCTTCTACCAAAACACATCCTTCTAAACATACCTTACACAATAAAGAAAATAAAATTTATAAATGGGGAAGTAACGAGTTAAAACAAATAAATAATATTTTAGATGTGTTTGAAACCCAGTTGTATAATAGAATTTAAACTATAGGTGTATGGTATTTAATTCCCTGATTTTTACTGTTTATTTGCCTTTGGTTTTTATACTTTATTGGGGTTTCTTTAAAAAATCATTGGCTTGGCAAAACTCTTTACTTTTATGTGCTAGTTATGTGTTTTATGGATGGTGGGACTGGCGGTTTTTAAGTTTGATTTTATTTAGTACTTTATTAGATTACGGTATTGCTATACAACTATCTAAAGCTAAGGAGTTTCGAAATCGAAAAAGGTATTTGATATTAAGTTTAATTTTGAATTTGAGCTTATTAGGGTTTTTTAAGTATTATAATTTTTTTGTAGACAATTGGATAAAAGCTTGGGGTTTATTAGGCGTTTCTATGTCACATGATACTATGAGTATAATTTTACCAGTTGGCATTAGTTTTTACACTTTTCAAACATTGAGCTATACTATTGATGTTTATAGGAATAGGGTAAAGGCTTCGACTAATATTATACAATTTGCGGCTTATGTATCATTTTTTCCACAACTTGTAGCAGGTCCTATAGAACGAGCGAAAGAATTTTTGCCCCAATTTCAGGTAATAAGGAAGTTTAATGCAAAGTTTGCTTTAAGTGGTGTTAATTTAATGGTTTGGGGACTATTTAAAAAAGTGGTTGTTGCTGATAATTGTGCTTTTTTAGTTAATTCAATATTTAGTCATTCTGAAAACTACAACTCAATGACCTTGTTTTTAGGTGCAGTTTTGTTTTCCCTACAAATATATGGGGATTTTTCTGGGTATTCAGATATGGCTATTGGTATATCTCGTCTGTTTGGGTTTCGATTAATGACCAATTTTAAATTTCCTTATTTTTCTAGGAATATAGCTGAGTTTTGGAGGCGTTGGCATATTTCTTTGTCTACTTGGTTTCGTGATTATTTATATATACCGATGGGAGGATCTAAAGGGAGCTTTTGGAAAAGAATAAGAAATGTTTTTGTAGTGTTTTTAGTAAGTGGGTTTTGGCATGGAGCTAATTGGACTTTTCTTGCTTGGGGAGGGGTGCATGTTTTGTTGTTTTTACCTCTTTTTGCGGTTCAAAAACACAAAACAAATATAGAGACTTCAAGGTTTTCAATAATGCAGGTTTTTAATATAGTTAGTACTTTTTGTTTGGTTACTTTGGCTTGGGTATTTTTTAGATCCGATACAATTGAGAAGGCTTTAGAATTTATGTTGGATATTTTTAAATTTTCAGGAATTTCTTTAAATTATTTTATAAGTACACCGAAATTGTTTTTGTTTAGTATGATTGTTGTAATGAGTAGTGCTGTACTATTGCTTTTTGAATTTTTTGCTGTTCAGAATAATCAGAAAGAGTTGGCTTTATCACCAATTCAAGTTGTTTTTATAGGTGTATTAATTGTGTTTATGGGAGTATTTAAGAATCCAGAAACGTTTATTTATTTTCAGTTTTAATATGAAGGAATTTTTAAGGAGGACAGGTTTGTATCTGCTGTTTTTTTCAATCATAGTAACTGTATTATCGGAGGTAAGTTTGTATCTAATGAGGCAAGCTTCTTTTTATAAACCTTCTTTTGTGGTAAGTGAAGTGAATTTTAATGATTATGATTATATTGTTTTAGGTTCTAGTATAGGATTAACGACACTTAATACTGAAATAATAGATTCCATTACAGGATTTCAAGGGCTTAACCTAAGTATGGATGATACTGGTATTGGCGAGCAATGTTTGATGTTTGAGCATTTTTTAGCAGAAAGAAAAACTACTAAAGTTTGCGTATTGGCAACCAGTGCCGTTAGTCTGAATTCAAAACATCCTGGTTTAAGTACAAATTCATATAGGTTTTTGCCTTTTATAAAACGTGATTATGTAAATGATTTTTTTACGAAAAATCAAAGTTATGAATCTACACTTTTGGAACTTTCCAAATATGCAGCTGTTTTTGGTGTTTCATATTATAATGTTGAAATTTTTTATCCATCCATATTAAGTGCTTTTGAGCCACATAGACATAATAGGTTTGACGATAAAGGAAATTATCATTATCCTGTTGATTTGAATAAGTCACATAAAAAGTTAAATTTTACTAATTGGCCTATACGCTTACAAAATCCTTATTTAAAGCGTTTGAAATCATTGTGTAAAAAGCACAAAGTAAAATTAATGGTTTATATTGCTCCTATAGAGGATCAACAACCAACAACATTAGATTCAGATTATCAGATAACAAATCACAGCACATTACTTAATGATAGTTATTTTTTTTATGATCGTATACATGTTAATTTGGAAGGAAGTAAGCGCGCAAGTTATGCTTTTTCTCCAATTTTAGATAAGTTTATCAAAATGAAAAATGAGTAAAATATTAAAAATAGCTGTTTATTCTGGACAAATTCCCAGTACGACTTTTGTAGAGCGTTTGGTTCTTGGACTTTCTGAGCAAGGACATCATCTGTATTTATTTGGAGTTAAGAATAAGCACTTAAACTATCCTAATCGAATAAGTGTTTTAGGTTATAAAAATTCCCGATTATGTAAGAGTATTTATCTTTTGAAATATTGGCTGCTTTTAAGTTTGTTTAAGTCGAATGATAAAAAACGTTTAGATCGTATATTGAAAAATAGAAAGGATAATAAATTATATACACGTGTTAAATGTTATCCAGTTTTATGGCATCGCCCTGATATTTTTCATGTACAGTGGGCGAAAGGTTTAGCAGATTGGATATGGGTTCAGGATTTCGGTATGCAGTTAGTGTTAAGTCTTAGGGGGGCTCATATAAATTATTCACCCATAACTAATACCAAATTAGCTACTATTTATAGGGAGTTATTTCCACAGGTGGATAGTTTTCATGCTGTTTCTAAAGAAATAGCTAAAGAAGCGATAAAGTATGGAGCTTCATTTCCTAAAATTAGGGTGGTTTATAGTGGACTTCCTCTGAATGAATGGCCTTATCAAGAGAAAAAGGCATTAAATCATTCATTAAAAATTCTATCAGTGGGTCGTTCACATTGGATAAAGGGGTATGATTATGCTTTGGATACTATGAAAGTATTAGATGATCAGGGATTTAATTATCATTATACAATTATAGGTGTAGAAAATAATGAAGAACTGCTTTTTCAACGATACAGACTTAATTTGGAGAATAGAGTCTCTTTCTGTTCTAAAAAGGACTATGAAGAAATTGTTACAGCTATTCAGGCCGCTGATGTGTTATTATTGCCTAGTTTAAAAGAAGGTCTTCCCAATGTGGTATTGGAGGCAATGGCTTTGGGGACTTTGGTTGTAAGTACACTTTGTGGAGGAGTAAGTGAAGTAATTACGCATTGTGAATCGGGGTATTTGGTTCCTGTTCGAGACATTCCGGCCTTAGCTGAGACTATAAAACTAGTGAAAGATCTGTCTATTTCAGATTATCATGACATTACCCGACAGGCTAGAATTGTAATTGAACAAAATCATGAAAACACACATATGGTGTCAGGAATGGTAAAATTGTATAGGAAAAAAGAGGATTAGATCATATGAAAATAGGATTGGTATTGGCATTGGCACCAGGTTATTCTGAAACATTTTTTAGAACAAAAATAAAGGGACTGCAAGAATCTGGACATAAGGTAGTCTTGTTTTGTAACTCAGATAAAGTTGGTTTTGATTTATGTGAGATTCAGTCTTTTCCTAAGCGAGATTCCTTGGTATTGCTACAGGTGGGAAGATTAATTCTTGAGTATATAAGTTTATTGCCTTTTGCTAATCGTGTAATACGGTTTATTAGGGAAGAAAGGGAGCATAAAATTACTTGGAGGGCTATTTTTAAACGAATCTATCAAAATTCACCTATTTTAAGATCTGATTTGGATTGGTTACATTTTGGGTTTGGTACACTTGCTTTGGGAAGAGAATCTTTAGGAAAAGCAATTGGAGCTAATACAGCTGTGAGTTTTAGGGGATTTGATATTAGTATTTATCCATTAAAGAATCCTGGATGTTATACGAGGTTATGGCAGTATGTAGATAAAGTACATGTTATATCAGAGGATATAAAACAATTGATTTATGATAATGGTTTTTCTAATGAGGCTCCTGTAGTGAAAATTACACCGGCAATAAATATTGATTTGTTTTGCGAAAATGAAATATCAACGTATTTAGAATATCCTATAAAATTGGTGACAGTCTCCCGATTGCATTGGATAAAGGGCTTGGTTTATATCTTAGAGGCCTTAGCTATTTTAAAGTTACAAGGCTTAAAATTTCAATATACCATTATTGGGGAGGGACCTGAATTAGAACGATTGAAATATATAACCCATCAATTGAAACTTGAAGATGAAGTTGTGTTTTTTGGAAAATTTGAACATTCTGAAGTAAAGAATTATCTTCGAAAATCTGATATTTATGTACAGTACAGTTTACATGAGGGGTTTTGCAATGCGGTTTTGGAAGCACAGGCAATAGGGTTATTATGTGTTGTGAGTGATGCTGGAGGTCTTTCTGAAAATGTGTTAAATGGGATAACTGGTTGGGTTGTTCCTAAAGGAGATAGCATTTGTCTTGCTAAGGCAATAAATAATGTGATTACTTTGCCAGAAGACACTTTATATGCAATAAAAAAAGTAGCGAGAAATAGAATACAAAAAGATTTTAATGTAACTAATCAAAATGATGCTTTTTTAGCATTTTATAACCAGAATCTTAAAAAAATATAGATGCTATTTAAGTTTTTAAAATACCTACAACCTACACATTATTTTTCTTTGCCTCATAGGTTAGGATATTCCGTATTTCCTAAAATTTCAGCCATGCCTCAATCAATTTTGAAGCAGTTAAATTATGATAGTCAGTATTCTAATTCTGTTTCGGTTGATTATGATTTGTCATGGCAAGCCATCCAAAAAGGCTATATAGGAGAGGCAGAAACTTATAAAGAGTTTGAAAATCTTCCTATTATTGATAATTATAGGTTTATTAGAAAGTATTTTAGTCCAGTTTGGGTATTTTATGTTTTGTTTTTGCGTATTCTTTTGCTTTGTAATCCATATGAAGAATTACGAGCCTATATTAAAACTTTCAGAGTTAAGCGATTAAAATATCAAGAAACTCCTTTGCAGTATTCAGATTATAATGGGTATGACTTTCCTTTGTTAAAAGAAGCTCCATTTATAAGTGTTATTATACCTACTCTAAATAGGTATGATTATTTGAAGGTTGTACTAAAGGATTTTGAAAGTCAGGATTATTCTAATTTTGAAATTATAGTTGTTGACCAATCAGAACCATTTGATTTGACTTTTTATAGGGAATTTAATTTGAATATTAGGGTAATTCATCAAATGGAAAAGGCTTTATGGTTAGCACGAAATACTGCTATAAAAGTATCAGAAGGAGAGATAATTGCTTTATCGGAGGATGATGTGCGTATTCAATCTGATTGGTTGTCCCAACATATAAAATGTTTAGATTATTTTAAGTCTCAGGTTTCAGCAGGGGTTTTTTATCCATTAGGATATCAATTGCCAAAAGAACGCTCCTATTTTGCTAAATCAGCTCAGTTTGCTACAGGGAATGCAATGCTTTATAAAAATGTATTTCAGAAAGTTGGTCTTTTTGACAGACAATTTGAAAAACAACGCATGGGGGACGGTGAGTTTGGAATGCGTTTATATTTAGAAGGTGTAAAAAGTGTGTCTAATCCCTTGGCTTCATGTGTCGATATTAAAGCCAATGTGGGGGGGCTTCGGGAATTGGGAAGCTGGGATGCCTTTAGACCCAAGAAGTGGTTTGCACCAAGACCTATACCAAGTGTATTGTATTTTTATAGACGTTATTTTGGGAATACGGCTGCGTGTTATGCGTTGTTACGAACGGTTCCCATGTCTGTATTACCCTATCGTTTTAAGAAGAATAAGCCACTTCTTGTTTTTGGGGTGATTTTAACCGTACTGTTTTTCCCTTTTGTTTGTGGTCAGGTATTCTGGTCGTGGTGTTTATCTAGTAAAAAGTTGAAAGAAGGTCCATTAATTGAACATCTATAGTGAAAGAAAAGCCTAAACATATACTTCTTGTAACTTCAGAGTTCCCTCCGCAACCCGGAGGCATAGGAGTGCATGCCTTACATTTAGCTGGTGCTTTGGTGAAAGAAGGGTATAAAGTATCTGTTGTTACGGATCAGCGTTCAGATGAAGGTCTGGAAGAAGCTAAATTTGATACCAATTTAAGTTTTTCTGTATACAGGATAAAAAAGTATTCCATACGTACTTTAATGTATGTTAATAGAGTTTTGAAAGTTATTCAATTGCTTAAATCAGCCGATTATGTAATTGCTTCGGGTAAATTTTCTCTGTGGAATGTGGCATTCTGTAATGGGTTTAATAAACGTTTTAGTCTGGCTGTTTTGCATGGTACTGAAGTGAATTTACCACAAGGAATTTCTAGGAAATTGGTAGATGCCGCTTTAAAACAATTTGATAAAGTAGTGGCGGTTTCTAATTATACTAAACAACTGGTGGCACACTTAAATATGGATGTTGCCATTATTCCAAATGGTATAGACTTGGCAAGGTGGCAGACCTTTGAAAAAGGAGAGTTTGCATTGCATGGCTTTCCTAAACTAATAACGGTGGGGCGTATAAGTGAGCGTAAAGGCCAGGTGGAGGTAGTGAAATTATTGCCTGAACTTTTAGAAACCTTTCCTAATCTGCATTACCATTGTGTAGGTATAGATACAGAAGGCGGTCATGTAAAATCATTAGTTCAACAATCAGGATTAGATGCTCATGTCTCTTTACATGGGGTGTTGGAACAAAATCAATTGAAAAGTTATCTGGCACAGAGTGATATATTCATCATGCTGAGCAAACCCGGAGAAAAGGGAGATGTGGAAGGTTTTGGAATTGCGATATTAGAAGCCAATGCCTTGGGTGTTCCTGCTATTGGGGCTTATGGGACTGGGGTTGAAGATGCCATTTTAGAAAGGAAATCTGGAGGATTGATACACTTGGGGGATGCAAAAGAGTTAAAGAAGCTTTTAAAGAATATTTTAGATCATAAAAAAAGTTATAAGCAAGGTGTCGAGGACTGGGCGAAAGAGCATGACTGGAAAAGTATAGTTAAACAATATACAGCCTTATTACCATGAAGCAGTTAACTATTATTTCTCATACTGAGCATTATATAAAGACTGATGGTCAACTCGTGGGTTTTGGAGCCACAGTAACCGAAATTAATCAATTGTTAGAGGTTTTTGATAAGATTGTACATGTTGCTGTATTGCATCACGATTCCCCGCCAGAAAGTGCTTTGCCTTATCAGTCCGATGCTATTCGTTTTGTCGCTGTACCTGCGGTTGGTGGTAAAAGATTTTCTGATAAATTTAAGGTAATTTTGAAGGCTCCAAAAATTTTAAGAACCATTCGGCATAGCTTGAAGGGAAGTACGCACTTTCAATTTAGAGCCCCCACGGGTATGGGAGTATATGTTATTCCGTATTTCATGTTTTTTTGTTCTAAATCAGGATGGTTTAAATATGCCGGAAACTGGAAACAAGAGCAGGCCCCTTTAGCATATAGATTTCAGAAATGGTTACTGAAACAACAAAACAGAAAAGTAACTATTAATGGACAGTGGGCAGATCAGCCTGATCAATGTGTATCTTTCGAAAATCCGTGCTTAACAGAGCAGGAACTTCAGGAAGGACTTCTTGTTCGTAGAGAAAAGCAAAAGCCAGAAATGGGAATTTCCTTGTGTTTTGTAGGGCGTTTAGAAACGGCAAAGGGCTTTTATTTGTTTCTGGAAAGTTTAAATGCATTATCTGAAGGTTTTAAAGGTCTGATAAATACCGTGCATATTGTAGGGGAAATGAAAGACGATTTTTCTAAAAATAGTTTAGCTGTTTTAGGAGTTTCTTTAAACTATCATGGGACTTTGCCAAGATATGAGCTTCATGACATTTATAAACAATGTCATTTTATTGTCCTGCCATCTAAATCGGAAGGCTTTCCAAAAGTTATTTCAGAAGCTTTAAATTTTGGCTGTGTTCCTGTGGTGTCTGATGTTTCTGCTATAGGGCAATACATTAAAGATGGTGAACAGGGGATATTAATTCAGGAGTTAACGCAAGCTTGTTTGGTATCAAAACTGGAAGCCTGCTTGAGAATGAATGTTAAGAGATTTACAGATTTGATAGCTCAGGATGAATCCTTTTATCATCAGTTTTCATATATGCACTATAATCAACGCATTTTAAAAGATGTTTTAACTTAACCATGATTGAGTTTTAAAAGAAATTATATATTTACTTTTTAGAGAAAATTTTTTGAGACTAAAGGATAAACATATACAATTGATATTGCTCCATATAATCATAGGAGTACTGGTGTATTTTAATGAAGGTCTGGCAAAGCTTTATTTTTTATCGGTAGTTGGCTATTATCTCATTAGAATCATAAATGCATCAAAAAAAGATAAGAGCATTGAGGTGTTGTGTGCTTGCGCTTATATAATGGGAGCAGAGGTGTTTTTAAGGATGAACTATGGTACCTTTTTTTATGAGGCTAGTAAGTATTTAGTCATTTTATTTTCGGTGATGGGGCTGTTTTATAAAGGGTTCCGACTCCATGCTATTCCTTATGTGTTTTATTTACTGCTTCTCATTCCTGGTATTTATGTATCGATGTACGCTTTGAATGTTAGTGTAAACTTAAGGAAAGCTGTAGCTTTTAATTTAAGTGGACCCGTATGTCTAGGGGTATCCGCATTATTTTGTTTTGGTGTTAGCATTACTAAACTTCAATTGCAACGCCTTATAAATTCAGTGCTTTATCCTTTAGTAGCTATGCTGTTTTATGTTATTTTTTATAACCCGGATGTGTCGCAAGTTGTTCATGGCACGGGTTCTAATTCTATTACCTCAGGTGGTTTCGGACCTAATCAGGTAGCTACAGTTCTGGGTTTGGGGGCTTTTTTTATGGCTGTAAGATTTTTTGTTTTTACCAATACTCGCTTCCTTCGGTATGTTGATTTGTTTTTTGTATTATTATTTTCCTTTCGAGCTGTTGTAACTTTTAGTAGAGGAGGAGTTCTTACGGCAGTTATTATGTTGGCTTGTTTTTTATTTTTCCAGTTTAAGTTTATGAATAAAAGTAAACGGAGTCATATGCTGGTTTCTTTAATATTATTTTCATGTATTATTTTAGGCACTTGGGTTTATTCTTCTATTCAAACAAATGGTTTAATAGAGCGTCGTTATGCTAATGAAGATGCTCGCGGAATTGAAAAAGGAGATATTACTACAGGTCGTGTTTATTTATTTCAGCAGGAAATAAAGGAATTTTTTGATAACCCGTTCTTAGGTGTGGGAGTCGGACGGATTAAAGATATCAGATTTCAGGAAACCGGTATTCAGGCAGCATCTCATAATGAAATGAGTCGAATCATTGCCGAACATGGTTTACTCGGTATTCTGGCATTTTCAATTTTACTTCTTACGCCCTTAGTGTTCCGAACAAGAGATAGAAGTAATTTGCTGTTTTTCTCTTTTTATTTTTTCTGGTTTTTAACCATAAACCATTCGTCCATGCGTATTGCTGCGCCGGCCTTTATTTATGCTTTAAGTTTATTACATATTAAACATGATCAACCTAGTTTACATAGGGAACAAATTAAATAACACCAAAGCGACGGTGACGTCCATTGATGTTTTGGGACCTTTGTTAGAGGATGAAGGGTTTCATATAAATTACGCGTCCAGTATATCGAATAAAGGACTTCGGTTTTTTGATATGGTTTTTACGGTAGTGAAACACCGAAAGTCTACTGATTATGTGTTGATTGATACCTACAGCACACTTAATTTTTATTATGCCTATGTTATTAGTCAATTGTGTAGGGTATTGAAACTAAAATGTATTCCTGTTTTGCATGGAGGGAATTTACCAGACCGGTTAATAAAGAATCCTAAAATGTGTCAGTCGATTTTCAATCATGCGTTTAAAAATGTCGCACCGTCGCAGTATTTAAAGTCGAGGTTTGAAAATGAAGGCTATTCCAATATTTTAAATATCCCGAACAGCATCAACATAGAAGCTTATAGGTTTCAACAGCGAACTATTGATACGATTCATCTGCTTTGGGTACGTGCCTTTGATAAAATCTACAACCCCTTGTTGGCCATCGATGTTTTAAAAGCATTACAGGATCGTGGAGAACCAGCAACCTTAACCATGGTCGGACCTGATAAGGACGGAACCTTGCAACAGGCTATAGATTATGCAGATAAATTAGGGGTAACCGTGAATTTTACCGGTAAACTGGAAAAGGAAGAATGGATTAAATTATCACAACAGTGTAATGTGTTTATGAATACCACGAATTTCGATAATATGCCTGTGAGTGTTATTGAGGCTATGGCTCTGGGATTACCTGTGGTGTCTACTAATGTAGGCGGGATGCCTTTTTTAATTGAAGATGAACAGGATGGGATTCTGGTGCTACCAAATTCGGTTAAAGCTTTCGTGGAAGCGATTATGAGTTTAAAGAATGATTCTAATTTCACAAAAAAAATCACATTAAATGCACGTAAAAAGGTTGAACAGTATGATTGGGAAGTAGTTAAAAGTTTGTGGCTTAGTTTGTTGGTTTAAACAGTGTTTCATTCAATAAACTTGCTATCTTTACACTATCTCAAATCATGACCTACATAGAAAATGTTCAAAGGTGGAGTACATTTTAATATATCAGAGCGCAAGGTGTTATTGCGTTTGGTTGATGTTGCCTCAATATTGTTCGTGTTGTGCTTTGTAAGTAGTACCTTCAGTTTTGATTATTTTACCATTTCCGAAGACCGCTGGCGTTGGGTATTTGTATTGATTCTTTACATTAGTATTTTCGGGACGATTTTTGAACTGTACGATTTAAAAAAGTCCAGTAAGTTGGATAAGATTTTTACCAGTATCGTTTTTACGGTATCCACAACGGTATTGTTTTATTTTTTAACACCTTTTTTCACGCCGGAACTCCCTAATAATAGATTGCAGATTCTTTACTTTTATTTTTCTATACTGTTTGCTTTACTGGTATGGCGCTGGGTCTATTTAACATTTATTGTGTCGCCCAGGTTTTTTAAACAAGTGTTGGTAGTAGGTGAGGTTTCGGATCTGGATGCCATCATTGATGTTTTTAAACAATCAGATCCGAATTATAAGATTTCGGGGTTTGTAAATTGTGAAACAGGAAAAAAAATATCCTTATCCCATGAAGATGTCATGGAATATCAAACACACGAAATTATAGAAGTCGTGAAACGGGAAGGGATTATGGAGATTGTGGTGGTTAGTTATAAGCCCGACACGATCACACCTGAGGTTTATCAATCCTTGATAACCTTACTGGAATCTGGTTTTCCGGTTCGTGAGTATACTCAGGTGTATGAAGATATGACCTACCGCGTTCCTGTTCAGTTTATAGGTAAAGATTTTTATAAGTATTTCCCATTCAGCCGGAACAATCAAAACCGTTTATACCGTTTTTTTCAACGGGTGTTTGATATTGTTATTTCAGTTGTTGGTCTTTTGTTAAGTCTTATTTTTGTGCCTTTTATAGTTTTAGGAAACCTTATCGCTAATCGGGGGCCGTTATTTTATACTCAGGAACGTGTAGGAATGAATGGTAAGGTGTTTAAAATCATTAAGTACAGAACCATGGTTAAGGATGCGGAAGCCAATGGGGCTGTGTGGGCAGTGAAAAAAGATGGGCGTATTACACCTTTCGGACGTTTTTTAAGACATTCTCGGTTAGATGAAATACCACAGTTTATTAATGTATTGTTAGGGGATATGAGTTTTATTGGCCCCAGACCTGAACGTCCTGTGTTCGTCAAGCAATTATCGGAAGTCTTACCGTTTTATGAAACGCGCCACATGATTAAACCCGGATTAACCGGCTGGGCACAGGTGAAAACACGATACGGCTCATCGTTGGACGACAGTTTGTTAAAACTGCAATATGACCTGTATTATATAAAACACCGTAGTTTATTTCTGGATATCAACATCATGATAAAAACCTTAACCACCGTTATTTTCTTTAGAGGTCAGTAATGCTAGGTACAAAAATTAAAAGTGCTAGTTGTTAAACAACATACAACACCATAACAATTCTCGACTCACGTTTCAAGCCCACACCCCACTGTCATTCCACACTAGATGCGGAATCCATTTATTTTAAATCTTACAGGTTACAGCAAACAAGACTTCGGCCTATGCTTTATTTTGTAGTAAGATCAGTTTTAAGGAGTTGTAAAGGCAGAGGAGCATGGCCTAGCAGAGCGATTGCCATGCGCAGGCAAAGCCTTAAAACCAGAGATTCAAGAAATAAATCATTAGCCTAGATTTTTTTGTTACTTTTTTTTAGCAATGAATAAAAGTAAGGAGAATAATGAACTAGAGAAGTAAATCATCTGTTTAAAATAGTAGCACAAACTACGACTTAACAACTTATGACTAATGTTTCACCTCTCAACTCTCACGACTTATACTTATCAAATACACATACCTAACAAGCAATGCAATTAATAACGGAATTAATCCAATAGTGAAGACCTGCACACCAATAATCCAGTGAAGTGTTAACAGGCACAACAAAATCACTAATAGCTTCAAATACTTAACAAACCAAACGCTGGGTTGAGTTTTTACTAACTGACCAACAACAAAAACATTGAATGCAAAAGCCCAGAGCAAGTTATAATTCTGATGGGTTCCAGTATGGTCGGTAGCAAACCAAAGCAGTAAAAGAAGAATACCAACAATGCCGGTTACAGAAAATAGAATAACATCCAGCCATTGACTTCTTTTATTAGTTTTTTTATCCTTATAGGTGATGTATAAAATGAAAATAGCAAGAATACCAAATACAAACAACGGACTTGTAAAAAAGGTGGTTGCTTCTGGTGTTTCAATCTTAGTATAGATGATTCTGCTGTCTTTCACCAAAGGTTTGTTGTTTACCGTAGCGACTTCAAAAAAACGGTAGATGTTTTCGGGTAAAAACATATGGTCTTCGGCAGGAGCCTGTTGGTCAATAACCGAGCCTAAAGCCACATTAATACCAAAACTTCCCCAGGAATTAGCCTTTAAGTTATTGTTGATTAAGGTTCGGAAGCTGGCATCTTTAAAATCTTCAGGTTTATGAAATTCAATAGTGTTGTTTAATGCAATATTGGCAACGTCTTTTATTTTGGTAGCGCAGTTGTCGTAAAAGAAATCGTAAAGGTAACGTCTGTTAGCTGGCTTGATATTATTTTGAAGGAAATCGAAGAGCTTTTGTTTTTCAGAAGCGTTTAAGTTTAAAATCTGTTCTTTAATGCTTCGGTTTTGAGATATATAGGCATTGTAAAAGTCTTCATAATAATTCATGCCACACAAATAATTCAACTTCCCTTGCGCAAACTTTAGGTAGAAATGCGGCGTGTTAAAATCATAAATACCATAGTTAAACACGAAGTCAATCCCTTTAATAGGATCTTTTACTCGAAACCCGCTATGACCAAAGGAATCGTTTAATAAAGTGCCCGGGCCAATGGTTAAAACACTAATTTCGGCACGTTCAGAAAGTTGTTTGGATTGCGCAAAGCTTAGCTGGGTTATAGCGAAAATGATAAGGGAGTAAAGAAAGTGTTTCATCAATTTATTCTTGTTTATAGACTGATACGTGGTAACTAAAAGCCCGTTATGGGCTTATCTAAAGATACTAAAATCGAGTTTTAATGAAAACACATTAGAGTATAAAGCCACACTTTGGTCGCCAATATCGGTAAACGCATAATCAACCTGAATGCCGTTGTATTTAAAACCAACACCAAAACTTGGCTGAAAGCTTAATTGCTCGGTATCGTCTATTTGCAATTCATTTTGGAAATTACCCACGCCACCTCGTAAATACACCATATCGATATAACCAAACTCAAACCCGAATGCCGGATTAACACTGGCAAACGATGATGAAATGATGTCGTTGTTTTCTTCAAAACGTACATTTAAATTCGCTGCCGCCAATAAAGTGTAATCGTAATTAAAGGTGAACAGTTTAGAAACCCCTAATTGTAATTTCGGAATAGTAATTTCAGTTGTTTCGGGTAATTCCTGGTTCTGACCTTCAACCGCATCCTGAACTTTTTTAAATTCATCTTCATCAATCGCCCAGGCATTAAATGTGGTGGTAATATCGCGGGCCATCAACCCGAATTTCCAGTTGCTGTCGGTTTCAAATTGAACGCCGGCATCAAAACCAAACCCCCACGACGATGCAAAGTCTCCAATGATTCTGCGAATCACTTTAGCATTGATACCATAATTTAAACCTTCAACAGGCAACGCTCGCGCATACGAAAAAGTTAAGGCGTAATCGGCAGTAGAAAACAAACTGATGCGATCGTAATTAATATTGCCTTGTTCGTCAATTAGCTGTGTGGTATTTAAAATATCATCAACAGCAAAGCGAATTAAGGAAACAGCAAAAGCACTTTGGTTATCTATAGGTTTGGCAAAAGCCGCATAGTCATAATTGGCAATATTGGCAAAATAGCTGGAGTGCATTAATGCCATCTGGTTGTCTTCAAGTTTAAGTAGCCCTGCAGGATTCCAGTAGCCCGAATTCACGTCGGCAGAATGTGACGTTACGGCATTACTCATACCTAAAGCCGCTGCATCAACACCAATATTCATAAACTCGTTAGAATATTTTCTAACCGTCTGGCTGAAGATGGAGGCCGTAATAAAACAAAACAGGACAGTAAGGGATGTTCTCAACCGCAAATTTTTTTTACAAAGATGCATATTATTTATAATCTTTTAAAACTTGAAAATGGATTAGATATTGTTTTAGACGAAAATTGTTTGCTATTTTTACCGAAACAAAACACCTTTTATGAAGAAACACATCCCAAATGCTTTAACGCTTCTTAATTTATTCTGCGGAAGTATTGCCGTGATTTATGCTGTTAACGATAATTTTTCATCGGCTGCCTTATTTGTGTTTTTAGGGATTTTCTTCGACTTTTTCGACGGATTTGCAGCACGAAAACTAGGGGTGTCCAGCGAATTGGGCTTACAGCTGGATTCTCTTGCCGATATGGTAACCAGTGGCGTGGTTCCGGGAATTGTGATGTATAAAATGCTGGAGTTAACTCAGGAGAAATCGCTGGTCATGCAGGTGCTTCATGATTGGAATTCAGATATAGAGTTAACCGGTTTTAAGTTATCGGCTTTACCGTTGATTGGTTTGTGTATTACACTGGCTTCTGCCTATCGATTGGCAAAATTTAATTTAGACGACGAACAGAAAACCTATTTTAAAGGCTTGCCAACACCGGCAAATACGCTTTTAATTGTGTCTTTACCGCTTATTCTGGAATTTCAGAATAGTGATGCTATTAATAGTATCATTATCAATAAATGGTTTTTAATCGGGTTGACGTCCTTAAGCTGTTATTTATTGAATTCTAATATTAAATTATTTGCTCTAAAGTTTAAAGACTTTAGTTTTAAGGCAAATGCATTGCGTTATACCTTCATTATACTTTGTGTGGTGTTATTAATTGTGCTTCAATATGCGGCTATTCCATTAATCATATTAACCTATATTTTGTTATCCTTATGGGATAATGCAACTTCAAAATAACTTTCTTTTAAACTCAGAATTAATTTTATGGCCTCAGGTTTTTTCGCATTATTAGACGATATCGCTGCATTAATGGATGATGTAGTGGTAATGAGTAAAATTACAACCAAAAAAACGGCGGGCATCTTAGGTGATGACCTGGCAGTAAATGCCGAAAAAGCCACCGGATTTGTATCGTCCAGAGAGTTACCGGTATTATGGGCGATTACAAAAGGATCGTTTTTAAATAAACTGATTATTCTGCCAATTGCTTTTTTATTAAGTACGTTTTTACCCTGGGCGGTAACACTTATTTTAATATTAGGTGGTGTTTATCTGGCGTATGAAGGCGTTGAAAAAGTTATGGAATATTTTTTTCCGCATGAACATAAAGTTGAAACTGTAAGTCATGAAGATTTATCGCCGGAGGAGCAGTTGAAAGCGGAGCAGAAGAAGGTAAAATCGGCGATATTTACAGATTTCATCTTGTCGGTAGAGATTGTGATTATCGCTTTAGGAACCGTTTTAGGAGAACCTTTGGTGTTTCAGGTAATCGTAGTTTCAATTGTAGCCATTATTGCAACGATTGGGGTTTATGGCATTGTTGCACTTATTGTTAGAATGGATGATATGGGGTTTGCTTTGATTCAAAAAAGTGACGATCAAAAGGGACTGTTATTTAATGTGGGAAATGTTCTGGTAAAAGCCTTACCGATAGTGATTAAGAGTTTATCGGTCATAGGAACCATTGCCTTGCTTTTAGTTGCAGGTGGGATATTTACACATAATATTGAAGCCTTGCATCATGTTGCAGAATCGATTCCTGCATTTATTAAGGATTTTGCAATCGGTATTGTTGTTGGATTGTTGGCTTTGTTGGTGGTGAAAGTGTTCAGTAAGATTATTAAGAACTTGAAAAAGCAATAAAGATCAAACCTAGATAGGCTTAACCCGTTTCTTTCGAGTCGCTATTTTTTAAATGTCGCTTCGCTTTTTTTAGACTTTCGTTTAGCATCCATTCTATTTGTCCGTTGGTGCTACGAAATTCGTCTGAAGCCCATTTTTCAATAGCTTTGAGCATATCCTCATTAATTCGCAATGCGAAAGCTTTTTTTTTAGACATAGTTATATTTTATTTGAGTACTTGGCAATAACAATGTTGGCATCATTTTGCTTTTGTGTTCCTATGAGTATCTTTTTGTCGGTTTTAAGGATTAACTGAATACCTATATCTCCGGAAACATTAATAGCCAGCCCATTCCTTTTTCCAAAAATGCTTCCTGATTTTAAACCCCAGCCGCCATATTCAGTTAGGGCATTATATTTTCTGGTTTTGGCTTGTTTGATGTTTTCCCAAAGTATGGTTTTCATTTTTAAGTGAAAAGGGAAAAATTGATAATGAATTCCAATATGGTCAATCCTTGTTTTTAATTTAAATATAAATATGAATCCACAGGCTATTAAAACAAGGATAATATGACTTACGTATTTATTAAGAGGGATGTTGCCCTTAAAAAAACCATCGGTTATTATTATAATTGAAATAATTGCAGAAATACTTAACAACAGGATTAGCCAAGTTTGTGTAAACCGTTGTTCTTCTTCAAAAACTCTCATAATTAGTGATTTAAAGTGCCCGTGTTTAATACTGGAGAAGCATCTTTATCACCGCATAAAATAACCATTAAATTGCTAACCATGGCAGCTTTGCGTTCGTCGTCCAGATTTACGATGTCTTTTTCTCCTAATTTTTCAAGAGCCATTTCTACCATGCTTACTGCGCCTTCAACAATTTTATGTCGGGCAGCTACTATGGCAGTGGCTTGTTGGCGTTTTAACATGGCATTTGCTATTTCCTGAGCATAGGCGAGGTAGCCAATTCTGGCTTCTAAAACTTCAATACCGGCAATCGATAAACGTTCGTGAATTTCTTTTTCAAGGGTTTCGCTTACCTCATTGACACTGGAACGTAAGGTGATATCTTCAGTATGACCATCATCAGCAAAATTATCATAAGGATACATACTCGCTAATTTTCTAACAGCCGCATCGGTTTGTACACGCACGAAATTCTCATAATTATCGACATCAAAAGCCGCTTTATAAGTGTCGGAAACACGCCAGACTAATATGGTACTTATCATAACAGGGTTTCCCAATTTGTCGTTAACTTTTAAGCGTTCACTATCAAAATTACTGGCGCGCAACGATATTTTTTTCTTTGTATAAAATGGATTTACCCAATAAAAACCATTTTTATTAACGGTTCCTATGTATTTTCCAAAAAGCAATAACACTCTAGAGCTGTTTGGTTGAACCATTATAAAGCCTAGCGCAATGATCGCACATAAAATGCTTACTAATAAATAGGCAGGTTCTTCTTTAGTAAAAGTTAGAAAAATGCAGCCAAGTAAAAGGGCTATCAGAATAAATAAGATGATGTAGCCATTTGCGGGAGTAATTACTTTTTCTTTTTTCATGATGAAATATGATATTATTATGATATCATAAAGATATGAAAATATTTTTAATTTTTTTTGCCTATGTCTAAGATTTATAAGGAGTTAGTTTTAATTGTGGTTTTGGTTTTGATATTTATACAGGAGATGAAAGCAGCAAAATGTGGAGAAAGTATTGCTGGGATTGGATGATGGAATCTGACTTTTGAAAGTGATATGAAAAAAGGATATTCAGAATAAAACAGGAAACTCGTTTTGGTGAGTATTTTTTTCGAAGAGGCTCTTGTCAGTATGAATAAAAAAGTCCGGTTGATTTAACCGGACTTTTTTATATGTCATTGAGAACTTAATCTCTGATTTTCTTTTTACGTAATTCGAAGTTCTGACCAAGGTAAACCTTACGCACCATTTCGTCATTGGCTAATTCCTCAGGTTCGCCGGCCTTGAGAATACTTCCTTCAAACATCAGGTAGGTTCTGTCGGTAATCGCCAGAGTTTCCTGTACGTTGTGATCGGTAATTAAAATACCAATGTTCTTTTTGGTTAATTGTGCTACAATACGCTGAATGTCTTCAACCGCTACCGGGTCAACCCCTGCAAAAGGCTCATCTAATAAAATGAAACTTGGGTCGGTGGCCAGAGCACGGGCAATCTCTGTACGACGACGCTCACCACCCGATAATAAATCCCCACGGTTTTTGCGAATATGTCCTAAACCAAACTCCTCGATTAGGGACTCCATTTTATGGAGCTGCTCTTTTTTGCTCAGTTTGGTTAGCTGTAATACACTTAAGATATTGTCTTCAATACTTAATTTTCTGAATACAGAAGCTTCCTGAGCCAGATAGCCGATTCCGTTTTGAGCACGTTTATACATCGGGAATTGCGTAATCTCGGTATTATCTAAAAATATATGTCCGCCGTTAGGTTTTATAAGACCTACAATCATATAGAACGACGTCGTTTTACCGGCACCGTTAGGTCCCAATAATCCAACAATTTCCCCTTGGTGTACTTCAAGAGAAACGTCTTTAACTACTTTTCGTCCGTTGTAGGACTTCATTAAATTTTCGGCTTTTAAAATCATATGTTTAACTCACCAGGTGAGAATTTAATGTTCAGATTTATCTGAACTTATAATTGCTTTTCAAGTTAAAACGCTAAAAATAGAAAAATACTATAAATACGTTCTTTTAATTTACTAACTGTTGTTATTCTTTTGAGGCGTCTTGTCCTTCTAAGGCATCCCAGAATTCATAGGCACGACGCAAATGCGGGATAACAATGGTACCACCAACCAGAGTGGCAATACTTAAAGCTTCAACCACTTCTGCTTTAGTTAAACCTTCTTTGTAGCTGGTTTCTAAATGGTATTTTACACAGTCGTCGCAACGTAAAACAGCCGATGCTACAAGACCTAATAATTCTTTGGTTTTTACATCTAAAGCACCTTCCGCGTAAGCGTTGGTATCTAAATTGAAAATTCGCTTAATAACTTTATTGTTATCAGATAGAATTTTGTCGTTCATTTTAGAACGGTATGCATTAAATTCAGAAACGATATCAGACATGTTCTTTATATAAAAGTTAATTATACTTAATATTTTTACTTTTTACGATTCAAGTGTCACCCTGAGCTCCGCCTGTACTGAGCATAGACGAAGTATCGAAGGGTTATTTTCTCACCGCTTGTGTTGCAGCTTTCTGGTTTCTTACAACCATTTTAGAGATGTAAATACTCGCTTGGTATAGAATTAAAATCGGTATAGCTACAATAACCTGACTCGCAATATCAGGAGGTGTAATAACAGCCGATAAAATCAAAACGATAACCAGGGCAAACTTTCTGTATTTCTTTAATATTTCAGGAGTTACTAAACCTATTTTGGTTAAAAAGTAAATAACTATAGGTAACTCGAAAATTAAACCGGAGGCCAGTACAGACGACCGAACTAAGCCTATGTAAGAGCTAATGTCAATTTGATTTTCAACAACGTCAGAAATGCTGTAATTAGCTAAGAAATTAATAGATAATGGGGTGATAATATAATAGCCAAAAAGCGCTCCTGAAAAGAACAGTAACGAGCAGATAATGATAAATCCACGGGAATGTTTACGTTCATTTTCATGCAATCCGGGGCTAACAAATTTCCAAAGCTGATAAATAGTATAAGGAAATGAGATGATGAAACCGGCCAGAATAGCGGTCCAGATATCAGCAGAAAACTGCCCCGCCATGGTTCTACTTTGAATCATCATCGGGATTTCGTCGTTACAGAACGTAGTCTCAACACCAATAAGGCGTCCCATATTACATAGGAATTCGTAAGTCGGGAAATTCATGCGAATGGGTGCAAAAATAATATCCTCGAAAATAAAACGACTGAATGTAAAGGCTAAAACCGCAACAATCATAATACCGGCACAGATACGAATAAGGTGCCAGCGTAAATCTTCAAGATGGTCTAAAAAAGACATCTCATTTATATTCTTTTTTTCTTTTTTAGCCATTATATGATACCTTCTTTTATTAAATCGTGAATGTGAACCACACCAGCGTAGTTGCCGTTGTCTTCAACCAGAATCTGAGAAATTTCATTGGCTTCCATAATTTCTAAAGCATCAATGGCCATGGCACTCGCTTCAATACGTTTTGGGTTGGTACCCATAATATCTTTGGCAGTCAGGTTTGCGAAACTATCAACTTTGGTAAGCATGCGACGTAAATCCCCATCGGTAATAATTCCGATAATTTTATCATTTTCAACAACGGCTGTTACTCCAAGCATTTTTTCTGTGATTTCAATAATCACATCTTTAATATTTGTAGAGGCTTCAACCTTTGGTTTTTTGTTAACCGATGAAATATCCTGAACACGTAAATACAGTTTTTTACCTAAAGCACCGCCTGGGTGAAATTTGGCAAAATCGTTACTGGTGAATCCGCGTAATTCCAGCAAACAAACCGTTAAAGCATCGCCAATAACCAATTGAGCAGTGGTACTTGTGGTAGGGGCTAAATTGTTCGGACAAACTTCTTTATCCACATAGGCGTTTAAAACGTAATCGGCATGTTGCCCAAGAAATGAATCTTTATTACCAGTAATGGCAATCATTTTATTGTTTACACGCTTAATAAGTGGTACAAGTACTTTTATTTCTGGTGTGTTTCCACTTTTAGAAATACAGATCACCACATCGTCTTTTAAGATTAAGCCAAGATCGCCGTGAATGGCATCGGCAGCATGCATAAATACAGCAGGTGTACCAGTGGAATTTAACGACGCAACTATTTTACTGGCAATAATGGCGCTTTTTCCAATACCTGTGATAATAACACGACCTTTAGAATGGTATATGAGCTCTACGGCTTCGGCAAAATCAGAATCGACAAGATTCGATAAATTTAAAATAGCTTGACTTTCGGCTTCAATAGTTTCTTTAGCTATTTTAATAATTGAATGTTTGTTATTCAAAATTTATGAAATTTTTTAGTTGATGCTTTTGAAGAAATTCTTAACTTTAAATGTAAATAGAATTTAATTTTATAGTAATTTCGATTTTTTTTTACAAAGCTAACGAAAAAAATACGAGGGTTTTCTTAATGCACTATTAAAAAGTCAATTCAAATTTGAGTTTGACGGGGCATGATATAATTAATTAAAATAAATTTTAAAGTTTTCTGATTGATGGAAAAGAGTGACTTGCATTCTGCACTAAAAAAATATTTTGGGTTTAGTAAATTCAAGGGACTTCAGGAAGATGTTGTAGAAAGTATATTATCGGGCAACAATACATTTGTTATAATGCCAACGGGGGGCGGGAAATCGTTATGTTACCAGCTGCCCGCGTTAATGCAGGAGGGGACAGCCATTGTTGTTTCGCCCTTAATCGCATTAATGAAAAATCAGGTAGACGCCATTCGTGGCGTTTCTAATGAAGAAGGTATTGCACACGTGCTGAATTCTTCATTAAACAAAACAGAAATTAAACGGGTTAAAGAGGACATTGTTAACGGGGTAACCAAGTTACTTTACGTGGCTCCGGAATCCTTAACCAAAGAAGAAAATGTTGAGTTTTTACGTTCGGTAAAAATATCGTTTATGGCCATTGATGAAGCACACTGTATTAGTGAGTGGGGCCACGATTTTAGACCGGAGTATCGAAATTTAAGACACATAATTTCTCGAATAGGAGATAATATCCCCATTATTGGGCTTACCGCTACGGCGACGCCTAAAGTACAGGAAGATATTATTAAAAACTTAGGAATTACGGGAGCAAGAACCTTTAAAGCGTCTTTTAACCGTCCTAATTTATACTATGAAGTACGTCCGAAAACCAAAAATGTTGATGCCGATATCATTCGTTTCATCAAACAAAATGCAGGGAAATCGGGTATTGTTTATTGTTTAAGCAGAAAACGCGTTGAAGAACTGGCTCAGGTACTTCAGGTAAATGGTATTAATGCGGTGCCATATCATGCGGGATTAGATGCTAAGTCGCGTTCAAGTTTTCAGGATAAATTCCTGATGGAAGAGGTTGATGTGGTGGTTGCAACCATCGCGTTTGGTATGGGTATCGATAAACCAGACGTACGTTTTGTAATTCACCATGATATTCCTAAAAGTATAGAAAGTTACTATCAGGAAACCGGTCGTGCTGGTCGTGATGGTGGCGAAGGGCACTGTTTAGCATACTATTCGTATAAAGACATTGAAAAATTGGAAAAATTCATGTCGGGGAAACCGGTAGCCGAACAGGAAATCGGACATGCCTTGTTACAGGAAGTGGTCGCTTTCGCGGAAACATCAATCTCACGTCGTAAATTCATCTTGCATTACTTCGGTGAAGAATTCGATAACGAAACCGGTGAAGGTGGGGATATGGATGATAACATCAGACACCCGAAAAAGAAACACGAAGCACAGGACGATGTGGTAGTTTTGTTAGAAACCATTGCCAAAACCAATGAAAAATATAAATCTAAAGATTTGGTTCAGGTGATTACGGGTAAAGAAAATGCCTTAATTAATTCACATAAAACCAACGAGCAGCCATTCTTTGGAAAAGGGAAGGATAAGGATAAAAAGTACTGGATGGCCTTATTACGTCAGGCATTAGTTGCCGGATTGTTAAAGAAGGATATCGAGACTTACGGTGTTATAAAATTATCTCCTGCCGGTAAAGCCTTCCTTGAAACTCCGGAATCATTTATGATGACCGAAGATCACGAGTTCGATAGTTCTGTAGACGATGGTACAATCGTTTCAGCAGCAAAAGCGCAGGCAGCCGTTGCAGATGCCTTACTTATGGATATGCTAAAAGACTTGCGTAAAAAGAATGCGAAGAAATTAGGCGTACCGCCGTTTGTGATTTTTCAGGATCCGTCGTTAGAGGATATGGCTTTAAAATACCCGATAAATTTAACCGAATTAGCCAATGTTCATGGTGTAGGTGAGGGGAAAGCTAAAAAGTATGGAAAAGACTTTGTGGAATTGATAGCCAGGTATGTTGAAGAACACGACATCATTCGTCCGGATGATTTAGTGGTGAAATCTACAGGAACCAATTCAGCAAACAAATTATATATCATCCAGAATATTGACAGAAAATTGCCGCTTGACGATATCGCTTCGGCAAAAGGTCTTCAAATGGATGAGTTTATTAAAGAAATGGAAGCCATTGTATATTCGGGTACCAAACTAAATATCGACTACTGGATTGATGATATTTTAGATGAAGACCAGCAGGAAGAACTGCACGATTATTTTATGGATTCAACAACCGATAATATAGCGACGGCTATTGAAGAGTTTGATGGCGATTACGATGATGAGGAATTACGTTTATACCGTATAAAATTCATCAGCGAAGTAGCCAATTAATTGTCATTCTTTTTATTGAACCATTTTGTTGTTAAGTTTCAGAGTTAAAAGGTGTTCCTTAGTGTGCGTCCTTATGATTCTGAAACTTATTTGTTTATGGACATTCTTATGAAGAAAACTTCAGTTATTATATACTAAGTCAGAGCTATGGTTAAAGTATGGATGTAGTATGGATATAGTATGAAATATACGTTTTTTTGGTAGTGCTCTTTTACAAAAGCATAATATTGAGACCTCTTAATTGTCAAATGATAATTAATTAAGTACCTTTGCACTTTCTTAAAAATTAGAACCATGCAAGACGGATTATACGCAAAATTCAATACAACAAAAGGAGAAATTCTTGTGGCTTTAGAATACAAAAAAACACCTGGAACAGTAGGTAACTTTGTGGCTTTAGCAGAAGGAAATTTAGAGAATAAAGTAAAACCTCAGGGAACACCTTACTACAACGGATTAAAATTCCACCGAGTTATTCCTGATTTTATGATTCAGGGAGGTTGTCCTCAAGGTACAGGTTCTGGAAACCCAGGTTACCAGTTTGATGATGAGTTTCACCCGGAATTAAAGCATGATGGCCCAGGAGTTTTATCTATGGCAAATGCAGGTCCAGGAACTAACGGAAGTCAGTTCTTCATTACGCACGTTGAAACCCCTTGGTTAGATAACAACCATACAGTTTTTGGTAAAGTGGTAGAAGGACAAGATGTTGTTGATGCTATTGCTCAAGGTGATGTTATCGAGTCTTTAGAGATTGTTAGAGTTGGTGCTGAAGCTGAAGCTTATAATGCTGTTGAGGCGTTTAGAACATTTGAAGGTTCAAGAGAGAAGCGTTTAGCTGAAGAGAAAGCAGCTATCGAAGCAGAATTAGATAAATTAGCTACAGGTTTCGAGAAAACCGAAAGTGGTTTACGTTACCAGATCATCCAAAAAGGAAGTGGAGCAAAAGCTACAAAAGGTAAAAATGTTTCTGTTCACTACAAAGGACAGTTAGCAGACGGTACCGTTTTCGATTCATCTTACAAACGTAACCAACCAATCGATTTTCCTGTTGGAATGGGACAAGTAATCTCTGGTTGGGATGAAGGAATCCAATTATTAAGCGTTGGCGATAAAGCGCGTTTTGTTATTCCTAGTCATTTAGGTTACGGAAGTCGCGGTGCAGGTGGTGTAATTCCTCCTAATGCTACTTTAATTTTCGATGTAGAATTAATGAACGTAAAATAAGAGAGTCCTCTTTTTTATAATATGTTAAAGCACTTCATTTTTGAAGTGCTTTTTTTATATTTACTCAATTCGAGATACTTACCAATCTTGAAGGGAACCTTATTTTATATCTTTAGAATGATACGACCTATTCATTATACCGATGCGCAGCAATTGTTGAATATTTATAACTATTATGTTATTAATACCGATGTAACTTTCGATTTGGAACCAACACCATTAAAAGTATTTCAAGAGAAAATTCACAGTATCAGTAAAGATTTTCCGTTTATTGTTTACGAAGAAAACAATGAAATTTTAGGTTATGCTTATGCTGGAAAATTCAGAGAACGTCCAGCTTATAATCATACTTTAGAATCTACAGTCTATGTTAAGAACTCAGCTCATGGAAAACAAATAGGGTCTAAGCTCTATGCTGAACTAATTGCTCAATTAAAACAAACCGATTGCCGTGTTGTTTTAGGTGTTTTAACACTTCCCAATGACGCAAGTGTGAAACTGCATGAAAAATTCGGATTCGAGCTGGTGGGGCATTTAAAAGAAGTTGGTTTTAAATTCAATACCTGGTTAGATGTTGGTATTTTTGAGTTGAAACTGGCTTAACGCTTCCATTTAATGTTACAGCCAATACTTGGTTTTTGAGTCTGTGTATTTTCGATGCCCTCAATTAAACAATCTAAAGCATATGCTAAATCAGCTCCTGTAACAGGAAGTCCGTTGCCTGGTCTAGAATCATCTAATTGTCCGCGATAGGTTAGTTTTAAATCCTTGTTAAAGACATACAAATCCGGTGTGCAGGCGGCATCATAAGCTTTGGCAACTTCCTGTGTTTCATCATATAAATATGGAAACGGATAATTTTCAGCTTCAGCGTGTATTTTCATTTTATCCGGGCCATCTTGTGGGTAGTTAACAACATCGTTACTTGAAATAGCTATAAAATTAATTCCTTTTTCCGCGTAAGCGTTAGCCATATTAACCAAAGTGCTGTTAACATGAATAACAAACGGACAGTGGTTGCAAATAAACATGATAATTGTTCCTTTTTCTCCTTTAGCGTTTTCTAAACTTACCATTTTGTTACTAACCGTGTCATGAAGTGAGAAAAGTGGCGCTTTGGTGCCTAATGGAATCATGTTTGAAGGTGTGTTTGCCATAGCTTTAATTTTATTCAAAGTTCGTAATTATTTATATTTTTGAGAAATGGAACAAACAATAACTTTCGAAGATTTCTCGAAAATAGATTTACGTGTCGGGACGATTATTGAAGTAAACGACTTTCCGAAAGCCCGAAAACCTGCTTATCAATTAACTATTGATTTTGGAGATTTGGGAATTAAAAAGACCTCGGCGCAGATAACGACACTTTACCAAAAGGAAGATTTATTTAACAAACAAATTGTTGCTGTTGTAAATTTTCCGAAGAAGCAAATTGCTAATTTTATGAGTGAGTGCTTAGTTTTGGGAGCTGTAAGTGGTAAAGATGTTATATTACTTAATCCTGAAAAAAAGGTTAAGGATGGTAGCGTAGTGAGCTAAAAACAAAAAAACCGTTAAATGCTTAACGGTTTTATGTAAAAGTATTTACCAGATTAGAATTCTTCTCTAAAGAAAATGGCATTCATCATAAGCTTGTTGGTGCCATACCAAAAGGCTCTAAAATTAGTATTATCTGTAAATGCTACGACTTTACCTTTACCTAAGCGTTTTACTTGAAAAGGTACCGTATTACTTAAGCTGTCCAAATTAGATTTTGAAATGTAACCACTTAAAAGAGGTTTCTCGGTGTACTGAATGGGATTGTTATAGCTGTCTTTATTTGGTTTAATGAAAATGGTGGTGTTTCTAAATAGAGCAATTTTATCATTTTTAAATCCAAAATTTATTGGATGCGAGCGGTCTGTTTTAGCTTCAAAAATAGCACCTTTAATACTTTGAGCGCTTTGGAATTCGCTTTTGTCTTCATAAGAAATATTTTCTGCGATGTGTTCTTGTTTTTTGAATTCCAATTGAATAAGCTCATTCGAATTTAACCATTTAACAGTGTTTTTAAATCCAATGATGGTACCGCCTGAGTTTGTCCATTTTTTTAGTTTTTCAGCAATGTCTTTACTCAAGGAGTTGGTACTAGGAATGATAATGGTATTATATCTGCTTAAATCTGCTTTTTCAAAATTTTTAACATCAAGTTTAGTGGCAGTTATATTATACCTGGTATCGAATAAATGCCAGATCTCACCAGCGTCTAAAGATGAAATACCATCACCTACCAATAAGGCTATTTCAGGCTTTTTTAAAGTTTTAAAATGACGACTACCTAAGTCAATACCATTAGTTAGTCCTGTATTTACACCATCAATTTTAACATAGCTCTCTTTTGCTAAACGGTTTAAAAGGTTAAAAAGCTCATCACTATTTAGTTTTTGATTTTGAACCGGTATTAAAATGGTGCCATAGTCATATTCTTTGTTATTTAAACTAAATGTTTTCATGGCCACTTTAGTTCGTATATTATGATTTAATAGCTGATTAAGTATTTTAGGTGTAAAATATTCATGCCATTCCATAAGGTAGGCAATATTACTTTTTGAATTTACTTGTCCTTCTGAATTTGTTACGTTGTCAATTTTGTTACCCAAATGTTTTGTTGAGATGTTTTCTTCATAATCCAGATTGAAGGCTAACGGAAATGACCAAGCCGAAATATCGTAGAATAAACTATCCTGAAAGCTCGTTCTTTTTTCAAACATAGCGTTGATTAAACGAATGTTTTTTTGGTTTTTAGGAATGATGTAGCTATAGCCTTTTTTGAAAGATTTTCCATTTTCAATAAAATCTTCTTTTAAATTGTAAATTTCAATTTGATGTTGTTCTAAAATTTTGGCAAGTTCATTGGTTTTAGCTGCGTCTTTTTCATCACCAAATATGAAAGCTTTTTTAGCTTCTTTTGAAGCTTCCTCTCTGGCGTTATTGTAAAAATCATGTTGATATTTTAATAAGTCTTCTCTTAATACTGTTGCAGCCTTTAGTGTTGACAGTGCAGTGGAATATTGGTTTCTAATTGTGAAAGGAAATGATATTAAACCGTTATCTGATTCTTGTAAATGACCTCTGGAGCTTGCCTGTTCAAATAAAATACCGATACCGCCATTAATATCCGGAAAAGTAGAACCTTTCCCGTAATAGAAGTCATCGTAGCTTTCTTCGGTAAAGTATAAAGAACCAATTTTATCTAAAGCTTCCGCATGGTAATTCCCAATCTTTTGAGTTAATTCTTGGTTTAATTTTGGTGTAAGGGGGTGGGTTCTTGAAGGGACTCCTGGTTGAAAAAAGAAGGTAGAATTAGTGCCCATTTCATGGTGATCGGTTAAAATATTAGGTAGCCACTTATGATATGTTTTTATTCTAGCTTGCGATTCAGGTAATTGAACAGGTAGCCAGTCTCTGTTCATATCAAACCAGTAGTGATTGGATCGTCCGCCTGGCCAGACTTCTGAATATTCTCTGTCGTTAGGGTCTGAACTTAAATTTATATTTTTATTGGTATTAGCCCAATAGGCGAAGCGCTGCAAACCATCTGGGTTAAAACAAGGATCGAATAAAATGACGGTGTTGTCTAATAATTCTTTAGTGAATTCATCCTGAGCTGCTGCTAAATAGTAAGCTACAATCATGGCAGCATTGGTACCACTAGGTTCGTTACCATGAATAGAAAAGCCTTGATAAACAACTAAAGGCCGGTTGTAATCTTCATTGGCATTTGCTTCAGTGGCGGCAAGATGTTCCGTTCTAATATTTTCTAGATTGGAATGATTTTTCGGAGATGTAATTGTTAATAACAATAGAGGCCTGTCTTCGAAAGTAGTACCTCTGTTTTCAATTGTAATTCTATCTGATGCATTGGCAAGGGCATACATATATTGAACAACTTTATCGTGTGATACATGCCATTTACCAATATCAAATCCTATTACACTTTTTGGGGTTGGAATGTCTTTGTTTAAAGGAACATTAGAATTGATATAATAATTTAGGTCGAGGTTGTTTTGAGCGGATAGGGCAGAGCAAAAAACGAGCAGGAGTAAAAGTATTCGCATTAAATTATTTTTAGGTTAAGTTATAAATATAAAAAAAGTCATTAAACTAATGCTTAATGACTTTCTATATGTTTTAATTTGACTCTATCTTAAATATCGTCGAAATCAATATCTGTAAAACTATCTGTCGATTGGTGTAATTCACCATTTTCACTGGCTACTGTATCGTACTCTTTTTTGAAGTCTTTTTGGTGACGCTCACTAATCACTTCGTCGCCTCTTTCATTTACTATGAAATCGGTCATTTCATTTAAAATTTCTTTAAACTCGGCAAAATCCTCTTTGTAAATATAGATTTTATGTTTCTTATAGTGGAATGACCCGTCGTCGTTGGTAAACTTTTTACTTTCTGTAATGGTTAAGTAATAATCGTCTGCTTTTGTCGATCTCACATCAAAAAAATATGTACGTCTTCCTGCTCTTAATACCTTAGAAAAAATCTCCTCTTTCTCCATCATGTCATTATTGCTCATAGTTGTTAATAGAAATTATTTAAATATTCTTTCAGTACCAAAAATCTAAAAAAAAGTGTTATTAACCAACATTTTATAAGATTTCTTTTTAAAATCTCAATATTTGTTGCATTTTCCTAAAAGAAAACCAGGCTATGTTGTTGATTGTTAATAATTTAATTTTTTAAGCAGAAGTGGTTTCGCTTAACTGTTTCAAATAAAGGTGTTTGTAATAACCGTCTTCGTTGATAAGCGTTTCATGAGTACCTTGCTGAACAATTTTACCGTCGTCTAAAACAATAATCTTATCGGCGTTTTTAGCTGAAGATACACGATGACTGACAATCACAGATGTTTTGTCTTTCGTAATTTTATTCAGTGTTTTTAGGATTTTCTCTTCAGTTTCGGTATCTACAGCAGACAAACAGTCGTCGAATAACAGGATTTTAGGCGATTTTATAATGGCACGTGCAATAGAAACACGTTGTTTTTGTCCTCCCGAAAGTGTAATGCCACGTTCTCCTAAAACGGTATCGTAACCGTTGTTGAATTTTACAATATTTTTATGAACCTGAGCATTTTTTGCAGCTTCAATAACCTCTTCGTCAGAGGCGTTTTCTTTACCGAACTTAATGTTGTTTTTTATAGTATCTGAAAACAGGAAGGCATCCTGAGGTACATAACCAATACTGTCTCTTAAATCGGTTAAGTTATGTTTTTCAATAGAACGTTTATTGATGGTTATTTCTCCCGAATTAATATCGTAAAGCCTTCCAATAAGATCAAGAATGGTCGATTTCCCTGATCCTGTTTTTCCTAAAATAGCGAGAGTTTCTCCCTTTTTAATGTCGAAGCTTACACCTTTTAAAGCCTGAATATTAGTATCGTCGTAGGTGAATGTAACATCTTTAAAAACGATATCACCGGTGATTTCGGTATGGTTTTCAACATTGTTTTGTATTTCAGGTTCAATTTTTAAAAATTCGTTAATCCGTTTTTGAGAAGCCTCAGCTTGCTGGACAATTGAGGTCACCCAACCTACAGTAGCTACTGGCCAGGTAAGCATGTTGACGTATATAATGAATTCGGCAATAGTACCCAAACTTTCTATTCGTCCGTTTATATATTGCATGCCGCCAATGTAAATTACCAAAAGGTTACTGGTACCAATAAGTAGAATCATCATCGGGAAAAACCAGGCTTCAACTTTAGCTAAATTCACCTGTTTGTTTTTACTTTCTTCGGCTAAAACTTCGAAGTTTTTCGAGGTTTGCGGTTCTATACCGTAAGCTTTTATTACCGAAATACCACTGAAAGATTCCTGTGTATAGGTTGATAATTTTGATAAATATTGCTGTACAATTGTACTTCGGTTATGAATCTCTTTACTTAATTTGTAAATAGCTACAGATAAAACAGGTAATGGGATTACAGTATACATAGTTAGCAGCGGAGCCTCATTATACATATAAATGATGGCGATGATGAATAGTGTAATAGTATTTATACTATACATAATGGCCGGCCCTGCATACATACGTACACGACCTACATCTTCACTAATACGATTCATTAAATCGCCAGTTCTGTTTTTCTTGTAAAAATTAAGAGAAAGTTTTTGGTATTGGGCATAAACTTCGTTTTTTAAATCGTACTCAATATAGCGGGAAATGTTAATGATATATTGACGCATGAAAAACGTTAAAATAGCCCCAATAATAGCAGCTCCTACAATGTAAAGGATAATTTCAATAAGTTCACTTTTTATTATTTGTTCTGTAATTTTACCATCAAGATAATTTTCTACAACAACAAATATTTTGCGAACATAACGAGGAGTATAAAGTAAAAAAATACGAGCAATAATGGTGATTAAAATCCCCAGAATTAACTTCGTTTTATATTTTAAAAAGTATTTATTTAAGTGCTGTAATTCTTTCATTGAAATAGATAATCTGCTATGAAGATGTATTTTATATACTAACAGGCAAATATACACGATTCAAACAACAAAAGCAGAATGAAGCTGTAAGCCTTTTGTTAAATATAGTTTAAAGTTCCTATAGAAAAGGGCGTTATAATTTTGGGTTAAGCTTAAAATGAAGAAATAACCAAAAACATGAAGTAAATGTTTGAAAATAGTATTATTTTTGCAGCCTGAAACCAAATGAGTTTTTAGGTTAAAATAAATTTAAGTTCCTTGTAATTATGTTAAACAGAAGACATATACGTGTAAAAGTAATGCAAACCCTTTATGCTTATAAAGGAGGAGAAAGTGACGATTTTAGTAAAGATCAAAAGTTTTTACTGTTTAGCATAGACAATATGTACAATTTGTACTTATTGAGTATTTCCCTACTTCTGGAGGTGCAAAAACGCGCTGAAAGCGACTTAGTAAAAAAGCAAAACAAAATTTTAGCAACTAAAGAGGATAAAGATCCAAACCGTAAGTTTGTTAATAATGAGGTACTGAATCTGCTTCAGGAGAATTATCAGTTGAAAAATCAGTTAGAGGTTCATAACATTAATAACTGGCAGTTAGACGACGAGTATGTAGAGGTTATTTTTAAAGCCATTACATCGAGTGAATTGTATGAAGAATACATGAAAACACGTGTGTCTGACTTTAAAGAAGATAAAGAATTTATCGTTGATGTATTTAAAGATATTATAGCCCCTAACGAAAAGCTTTACGAATATCTGGAAGATAAAAATTTAACCTGGTTAGACGATCTTCCAACCGTTAACACGACTATTTTAAAGTTATTACGTAAGGTGAAGCCATCGTCTTCAGAGACACATTTTACACCAAAACTTTACAAAGATTTAGACGATAAGCAGTTTGCTATCGATTTATTCAAAAAGACCTTATTAAACCGTACAGCGGTTAATAAGGAAATCGATGAAAAAACTCAAAACTGGGATTCCGATCGTATTGCGAATATTGATTATGTGTTACTTCAAATGGCTATTAGCGAGATTAAGCATTTCCCGTCTATTCCTGTAAAAGTTACCATCAACGAATATCTAGAAATCGCGAAAGAATACTCGACGCCTAAGAGTAGCATTTTTATTAATGGTATTTTAGATAAACTTGTAAAAGAGTATGAAGATGCCGGAACCCTTAATAAAGTAGGGCGCGGCTTGATGTAGAAGACTTTAGTAAAGTCAGAATAGAAATAAAAAATCATTTTTAAGTAAAATAGTGTTAACGCATAAACAAAAGTTTTTAAACGGGTAAATAATTTCTATTTTTACATCATTAATACTAAATAAATTTTACAATGAAGAAATTAATATTAGGATTAAGTGCATTAAGCTTAATAGCATTTACATCTTGCAAAGAAAACGCTGCTCAAAAAATAGAAGAGGCTAATGTAATTGCTGCGGCTGAAAGAGATGCAGTAGCATCAAAATTCCCAAAAATTGAGTTTAACGAAACAGAGCACGATTTTGGTGAAATTGAAAAAGGAACGCCAGTTGAAACAACTTTTACATATAAGAACGTTGGTGAGGCTCCTTTAGTTATTACAGATATCAAAAGTTCTTGCGGATGTACTGTGCCAAAAGACTGGAGTAGAGAACCTTTAGCTCCGGGTGAAACAGCTGAGTTTTCAGTGAAGTTTAATGGTAGTGGTGCTAATAAAATTTCAAAAACTATTACTGTAACAGCAAATACAGAAAAAGGTTCGGAGATTGTAAAAATTACAGCTTTCGTAAAACCTGACGCTGCTCAGTAATTAAAAAGTAACCAAGCTGTTCAGGCAGCAATTTAAATACATAAAATAATGGGAGAAGGAATCGGTCAGTTTTTACCGTTTTTACTAATGTTTGCGGTGGTATATTTCTTTATGATTGCACCACAAATGAAAAAGGCTAAGAAAGAGAAAAAATTCGCTTCAGAATTAAAAAAGGGCGACAAAGTAATTACCAAAAGCGGTATGCACGGTAAAATTTTGGAACTTAACGATAAGGACGGAAGTTGCGTTATTGAAACGTTGTCTGGTAAAGTTAAGTTTGAACTTTCAGCTATTTCAATGGAATTAAGTGCAAAACTAAATCCTGTAGAAACTAAAAAGTAATTCGTTACTCAATTAATATAAAAAAGGCTTTCCAACAGGAAGGCCTTTTTTATTTGTCAAAATCAGGTATGGGGTAGGGTAATTTTACTTAGGTGTCTTGCTTACAGAAAACTTAAGGTAAGTGTCTAACAAACCCCTAAATCTATGAAAGCCGTTTCTGTACTATTTTTTTAATGGTTATCAACTTAATTTGTTTTTATGAGTTTTAAAATGATGATGGATATCAAGCCGACTATACTGTTGTAGCTTCATCTTTCGATAAATTCTTTTATCAGGTTTTAAAGAAGAAGAAATTACCCGGTTTAGCTAATAAAAGCAAATCTTAAGTTTGTAGATTCAACGTGTTTAATCCGTCAAATAGTGTTAAAATGGTCGTACATTAAATTTTTTTTAAATTTTTTTTCCTTTCGTTTTATCTGGATTTTTCGAGGGCTGTTTTTCTGTTCTAAATCTATTTTACATAATCTTTGTTAAGTGTTATGGTTACACGTTTTAGAGGGTATTCTTATTTGTAAGAAATCATTCGAAAAGCAAGTGAAATATCGACAACAAATTAACAGCTGTTAACAACATCTTAGCCTTGTCTTAACGTCTTCGATTTGCGTAAAGCCTTGTGTTTTCGTACATTTGCAGTATGGAAAAAGGGATTCATGAAATACAAAACAACAGAATTTTTAATTTTAACTTTCTAGTTTTTAGAAACCAGTCCGATAAATTTATTCCTCCTAGCACTTCCAATTAAGTATTCTATTTGTAAGACATTTTTGTCTTACCCGAACACGTTATCGCCTTTAGATATTTAAGTTTTTTAAGTATCTGCAGCTTTAATTAATTCTAATATGATTATTGCGCGTCTGAGCATCAGGTGTGCTAAAAACATATATCTGTTAATGACTATTAAAACTTTTGATGCCTTTTCGAGGCTGTCAATTATTGATATCAATCGAATAACTAATTTTTTGTACCGTTATTCAGGAGAATTCAGAGATACAAAAAGTGCTATAAAGAAATCTATTCTGTATGCCGGCAAAGAAATTCCCGGGTTGGGAGGTTATGTATTTGTTGTAGAACAGCATAACGAGATTATTGGTGCAACGGTAGTAAACCGTACGGGTATGAACGAGTATATTCCCGAGAATATTCTGGTTTATATTGCCGTAAAGGAAGAGTATAGAGATCAAGGTATTGGAAGCGAATTAATTAAGTATACAAAAACGTATTGTGATGGCGATATTTCAATTCATATAAATAAAGATAATCCGGTAATTAAATTATTCGAAAAACAAGGGTTTAAACCCCGAAATATCGAAATGCGACTGGTTAAAGACTAGGTTTTATTAATTACAAACAAACAACGAAAGATGAAAATTTTATATATCAAAAGAGAAACGAAATACGAAAAGCGCCATACAGTTAAAATGGGTGAGTTAACCACTAAAGTCACTTACATCAAAAGATACTTATTAGGCCTGCCTATTGCAACGCTTCACAAATATCGTGAGACTTATTACGGTGAAGTTAAAGATTGTAACGACTGCATGCTTTTTGTTTAACATTCAATCATAACATATTAAATATAAATAACTAATGGCTTTAAGTAGTTGCTGTAATTGGCTTCTACCGAAGCGTTATGTCTAATCACTAAACAAAAAATAAGTAAACAAACAACACATGAAAGTACTAGTAATTGGAGCAGGTAACATGGGATTAACCTATGCTGAAGGGATGTCTAAATCCAAACTGTTAAAAAAGAAAAACATTATGGTTTTAGATAAGTCTGAAGAGAAGCTTGAAGAGCTTCATCAAATTTCACACTTTGATGCCTTTAGTGAACTTAAAGATTGTGTGCCACAGGCTGACATTATCTTTATCGCGGTTAAACCATACCATGCCGAAGGCGTATTTAAAGCCATTAAACCGCTTGTAAATTCGCAGCAAATACTTGTTTCCATTATGGCAGGTGTGACCATCACATCTATACAAGAGATTACAGGCTTAACAAAAATTGTTAGAGCCATGCCAAATTTACCGGCACAAATAGGTAAAGGATTAACATCGTATGTTATTTCTCCTGACGTTTCAAGAATTGAAATGTTAACCGTAGAGAGTTTATTAGATACCACCGGAAAATCCATTCAGGTAAGCAACGAGCAATTTATCGATGCTTCTACAGGTATTTCGGGTAGTGGTCCGGCTTACGTTTTCTACTTTATGCAAAGTATGATGGAAGCTGCGCTGCAAATGGGCTTTTCAAAAGAGGATTCTACCATTTTGGTAAGACAAACCTTTACAGGAGCTGTCGAGCTGTTCAATCAATCCAACTTATCACCTAATTCATGGATGGAACGCGTAGCTTCAAAAGGAGGAACAACACGAGCAGCATTAGACTCGATGGAAGACAATAATGTAAACGAATTAATTAAAGATGCTGCATTTGCTGCTTTTAACAGGGCAGTAGAATTAGGTAAAGAATATTAAAATGTACAAAGAAAAAATAGTAATAAAGGTCGGGACAAACGTCATGACCAACAGAGATAATAAAATTGTTAGACCAGTACTTAAAGAGTTGGTGAGACAAATCGCCGAGCTTTACGAACGCGATATTATGACCATTCTGGTATCCTCAGGATCGGTAATCGCGGGTAAAGAAGTACTGGGGAAATCGCAAATAGAGAACAAAACACAAAAACGTCAGGTGTATTCGGCTATCGGTCAACCTCGAATGATGCGTTTGTATTATAATATTTTCCACGATTATGGAATGAAATGTGCCCAGGTATTACCAACAAAGAGGGATTTTAGCCCGGGTGTACATCGCCAGAATATGATTAATTGTGTGGAAGGGTTACTGTCTGAAGGCGTAATCCCTATTGCGAATGAGGATGATGCTGTTTCGGTAACCATGTCGATGTTTTCCGATAATGATGAGCTGGCCAGCTTAATTGCTCAGTTAGTGAATGCTGATAAGTTAATTATCCTAACCGATATTGACGGATTGTATACCGGTCACCCCGATCTGGAGAGTAGTAATTTAATAGAAAATGTCAATCCAGACGAAAACTTAGATAAATATATAAAAGACAGTAATAAAAGTGAAGGAGAAGGCCGTGGTGGTATGGGGTCGAAATTAGATTACGCTCAGCAAGCCGCCTCGAAAAATATCCCAACTTATATTGCCAATGGTAAAAATAATAATACCATTATTGATATTATAGAAGGCAACTTTGTGGGAACCAAAGTATCTCTATAAACAAAACAAAAACAGACAGATGAAATTATTATCAGAAGATAAAAAGAATGATGTATTAGTAAGTATGGTTAAGCTTATTAGAGCCAATGCCCATACTATATTGGAAGCGAATAAAAAAGATATAGAAGCCTTTAATAAGGAAGATCAGGCCATGTACGACCGTTTAATTTTAAATGAAAAGAAAATTGACGGCATGATTCAGGCTATTGAAGAAGTGCATGTACAAGCGGATCCGGTAGGGAAGGTTATTGAAAGTAAAACATTAGACAGTGGTTTAGAAATCATTAATAAAACAGCACCTTTCGGAACGATTATGATTATTTACGAATCGCGTCCTGATGTGACTGTTGAAGCTACTGTTTTGGCATTTAAAGCCAATAACAAAATTTTACTGAAAGGAGGTAAAGAGGCCATCAACAGTAACAAAGCCATTGTTGAACTCTGGCATCAGGCCTTAGCTGAAAATGATCTAAACACGGAATATATTCAGTTATTGACTATGAATCGAGAGCAAACACAAGAGTTCTTAAAGAACCCTGGTGAGCCCTTAGATTTAATTGTGCCTCGTGGAGGTGAACGCTTAATTAAGTTCGTTAAAGATCATGCAAAGTGTGCAGTATTAGTGAGTGGACGTGGGAATAATTTCCTTTATGTCGATACCGAAAGTAACTGGCAACAGGTCATTAAAGTGATTTTAAATGCCAAGACCCATAAAATATCGGCCTGTAATGCTTTAGATAAAATAGTGGTGAATAAAAACATCGCTGATTATGAAGCTAAACTAAAGGATCTAAACGCTGTATTGAAGTCTAATGGAGTTTCTGTTTTAGTCGATTCCGAAACACATACGGTATTAAAAGAAGACATCTTGATTCAAAATGAATCAGTTTGGTATGAAGAGTTTCTGGAGATGAAATGTCTTATAGGAACGGTAGCTTCACTTGAAGAAGCCATCAATCAAATTAATACCTATTCAGGAGGGCACTCTGCGACCATTATGACTACAAATACCACTACGGCACAACAGTTTATGGAACAGGTAGATTGTGCAGCAGTGTACCATAATGCCTCGACTCGTTTAACCGATGGCGGACAATTAGGAGCAGGAGCAGAACTTGCTATCAGTACCGATAAATTACATCACCGTGGTCCATTAGGACTTAAAGAACTGGTGACCAATAAATATTATGTATATGGCGATGGCCATGTAAGAGTGTAATCAGGACTTAACGATATTTATCGTTGAGACCTATACCCTGCAAAACCATAGGGATAATTTTTTCTAAGCGCGACAGTTTAGTCATTTCCCGTTTTGCAGTACTAATGTATTCACAATATTCGCGTTGTTTGTATGTGGTAAGTGAAGCGAAGCCGGCTTTAAAGTCGGTATTATTACTTATCAAATCTTTTAATTCCATAGGCATGCTAAGTTCTTTAGCGTGCCTTTTTGGTTTTAGTTCTTTCCCTAGTTTCTGATTTTCTATGGCTTCTTTTATATAGCTTAACACAAGATTTTTATTGATGTCGTTTTTTGATTCAAATATTAATTGCCGTAATGCTTTGGTTTTATCTTCCTGAGCATTCACTAAAACATGATGTTCGTCTTTTAAGAATACACCGTTAAAAAACCAGATGCCAAAATGGTTTTTGAAGGCGCCTAGTCCAATCACATTTTTTCCGTTTAAGGTGTAAACAGGTGAACTCCATTTTATAGTTTCTTCCAGTTCTGTTGAAGTGATAATATTGTGAAGTAGTTGTAATTCCTGTTCAAAATGTGTATGACGTTCTATGTATTCTTCTACCGAAGTAATTTTATTCATAATAGTTGTTTAGTTGAAATCCAGCGATTTTAAAATACGTTCCTTATCCTCAAATACCGAAGCATCTGCTTTTTTTATTAAGCGTTCTTTATCGGTAAAATAATATTTGTATTTGGCTTTTACTAATTTTATATGATGTTCAGAAAAATTGCTTCCACTAATATCAACACCCATTTTAATAGGGATGGGGGACTTGAGTACCGAAACGTGGTACTCGTAGCTCATATCCAGACGTTGCACACCACCCAAAGCAATCCGGTATTTATCCACTTCCAATAGCGCCGGAAGAATATCTACTTCACCTTCTTTAAACTCAATCTCTACATCAAAGGTTTTTACAGGATTTTTCTGTTTAGGTTTAAAACTTATGGCTTTAGCCACATCGTTAAATGCCGGGTCGTTTACCACCATAATATTTCGGGCTTTTAGTGCGGCAACTCCGCGTAAAGTAGGAAGTTTAAAGTCCAAATTTTCATTTAAAAGGACATTGCCTTTTATTCTGAAATCGGCTTTGCCCTCAAATGATTTAATGGCCGGGAATAGCGTATCCATTACCGGAACGACATCGTTAATCTGATTCATATCAATCTGACTAATATAAAATCTGAAGTCTAAACTCGCCTCGGTATTACTTTGTGGATTGTATTTCATGTAGGCATCCATATTGGCTGAAAGGGTCGTTAGTTTGATACTATTCATATTTACAACGCCATCTTTCACGGTCATTTCCCCCTGAATATCATTCATATTAATAAAACCCATTCTGAAGGCTTTTACATAGGTCGAAAATTTAAAATCACACTGTTTAGGTATTCTAAAAATACGTTTACCCGTTGCACTGGCTGCTTTTACAGAGTCTATTACAACTTCATTTTTAGCTGTTACAATTTCTCCTGTTTCAGGTGGCGCTAAGGCCAGCATAAGTTGGTTAGCGTCGGTAAAGTTTGATTCTACCTTTAGATTTGCTGTTACCAATTCGCCATTTTGAAAACCTCTGGCGTGTTTTAATTCCCCTGTAAGGGTCATATCGGTATCTCCAAAATTAATTTTTGTGCGGTTTAGGGTAATGTCGTCATTCACAAAAGCAATCCCCGATTGTGAGGTTTTTAGGTTATAAACGTACTCTGGTGCATGGGCATAAATACTTTTAAACGATACGTTTCCAGAGGGTTCCCAAAGATTGGTCGGAGTTTTACTAACCTTCAATTGGGTTTGTGCACCCATTATGGTTACAAAGGCTGTTTTTTGTGATAAGGTTACACTGTCGGTTTCAATTTCTGAGGTCATATGTGCTGAAAGGCTTTCGGATTTTGGGACGAATTCAGCATTCATTTTAAGGGTTTTAATATAGCTGTAAATGGAATCGGTGGCTTGCATTTCAAAATTCTGAAATTTAATATCGGCTTTAAACTGCGGTAGAGTAGTAGGTTTATCATCGGCTTTAAAATCGATGTTAACTTGTTTCATACTGGTATCTAACCATTGTTTATACTTTGCTACAGTATTGTTAACCACTAAAGTTGATGTAAGTGATTTAGCGTTATCTTCACCTTTATGAATTTTAAAGTTGATATTCTTAGAACTTACAACGGCTGAATCTTTTTGTGAACTTATAAGTAGGTCTTTAACCTGAAAAATAGCATCTAAATTAACTTTATTAAAATGAAAATCTTCTAAGTCGGCGCTGTTGAAATCTGCTAATAAATTTGAGTGAATAGAGCCTTTTAGGGTTACAGAAGGATGAACAGGGAAGTTGTTAGTTATAGTATTAAAATCAATATCTGCTATAGATTGAATATTGACGATGGGATGTTTTGTAAGTTGCTTGATGTCGCCCGATATATCCATATTTATACCAGTTCCCAAAATGTTAAATGTTTTAATTTCGGAAAAGGATTCTTCTGGACTATTTAAATTAATGTAAGTATGTATATCAGCATTCATATCTTCAATTTCACCCTTAAAGTTTTTATAAGCTATTGAACCGTTATCTATTTTAAAATAGCTGTTCACGACAGGAAAACTGTCTTTGCTGTAAATGCCTTCTATGTGTGTTTTCAGGTTAATAGCACCTTTAGCTTTTAAGCCATCCTGACTTAAAAAGCGAGGAGGGATAGTGTTGGCAATATTTTTTAAAGACCGGGTTGAAAGTTCACTGTCTATATTAACTTTAATTTTTTTGTGATGCGGGAACAGCTGGACATAACCTTTGTTTTCAAAATGCACATCGTTAATAGACACGTTGCTATTTTTAACAGTAAGTAATGTGTCGGCGAATGTAAGTTCAAGATTAGATGTTACCGAAACATGATCCAGATTGTAAGGACGTTTTCCTGTTTTTAACAGACTAATCCTGTCACTGTTTTTTTCAATATTTAGTTTTATGCTCGTATTTGTGGTTTTCGATTTAATGGATAAGTTGAGGTTTTCAACCGCGTAATTCAGTTTCGACAGACCATCGACAGCATGAGCTTCGGCGTTTGTAATTATTATTTTTGGGATATAAATTTCCGAAGCCTTAATCGTTTTTTTTTCTTTTTTAGTGGTTGTCGTGTCTGGTGCTGTTTTCGCCAGGTTATTCCAGTTTGAATTTCCTAAGGAATCCACATAAAAGAAAAGTTTAGGACTATTTAGTTCAATACTATGTACAGCTCCTTTACTTTTTTTTATAAGCCCAATGACACTTAGGTTTACTTTGGCTTTTTTAAAACTGATTAAGGTGTCCTGTTTGTAAAAGTCCTTGTTGGGCAACAGTGCGCCATTGGTAAGTTGCAACGAGAATTTTGGGAAACTGGAAAAATAGGTGAGTTCGATACGCTCGCAATCTACCTTACCCAATAAATCCTGATTAAGAAGTTCAAGGGCTTTTGGAGTAACTTTTTCAGGAGTGACAATTACATTAAGCACAATGGCAATAACAAGGAAAACCAATAAAACAATACTTAATAGTGCTATAGAAATGCGTTTAATCCATTTTTTCATGTTAGAATCTATTAGTTGATTACCAGTTATTAAGGACTAATAAATTTAAGAAATATTACTGAGGAAGTCGATTAATCACACAAGTTTGTTGGAAGATATTTGATGAGAATATGTTTTTAAAAGTGTTGTATTAGTTAACCTTTTAATTTTGAATATTTTGAGATTTCTAATTTTATTCGAACCTTTAAAGTTGACTAAAAAATTCCCAAATCAATTCGTTTGAGTTTAATCCTGAATTTCCCTTTGTGGGCATATCATGTCCGAAACCTTCTAATTTATAATACCATATAAGATTGTTGTCGTCACAGTATTTAAAATGATATGCATGAATATTACTTGGGCTTTTTATGGTATCTACAGAACTGCAGTTGTTCAATTTCACCCAATAGTCTATAACCTTATCCATGTGTGGAGCGCCACCCCATCCCCATTGTTCAGACATAGTACCATCAATTGGAACTGATTTATCGGCTAATCCAGAAATTTGTAATACAGGTACGGGCTGAGGTGAAATAAATCTTTTTTTCCACGTTATTCCTGTCATTGTTCCTGTAACCGATGCCATGGCTTTAAAGACGTCAGGAGATTCTCGAACTAAAGTATAGCTCATAAATCCTCCATTTGAAATACCACAAACGAAGGTTCTACCAGGGTTTAACTTATATTTATTTTGAATATGTTTTGCAAGATTTGTCAAGAAGCCTATATCATCAATATCACTTGCAGGTAATTCACTGTTCCAATAAGGTTTTCCTGTATTTATATCTAACGTCCCCTGTGGGTAACAAATTATAAAATTATTTTTTTCAGCAATAGAATCCAGTTCTAAACTTTCAAGATGACCTTTAGCAAACCTACCATATGCATGAAGCACAAAAACTAATGGCGCATTTTCAGATAAGTTAGATGGAATATATAGTTGATAGGTTCTATTTAAACTATCATGTTGATAATTGAAATCGTATAAATGTCTTTTACAAGAACATAAAATGAGCAATAAACAAAACGAACTAAAAAGCGTGATGTGTTTTATTTGTTTCATTAGTGTTTAATATTTGTCCTATTTTGCTTTGAATACCGTTTGTCCTTCTTTAATAGATTCTAAAACTTGAATGGTGTTAATTTCTAAAGGATCTATTTTTAGAGGATTTTTATCCAGAATTACAAAATCGGCAAGCTTGCCTTCTGTAATGGTTCCTTTGTTGTTTTCTTCAAAATATTGATAAGCTGCCCAATCGGTTAAAGTTTTTAACCCTTCGTAGGCAGAAATTCTTTGGTCTGGTCCTAATATTTCTCCGCTTCTGGTAATTCGGTTTACCGTAGCATCTAAAACACGCATAGAATTAGGAAACGTTACTGGGGCATCGTGGTGAGATGTGATTTTTAAACCGGCATCGATAGCATCGCGACATGGTGAAATGTAATCGGCTCTGGGTTCTCCTAAAACCGATTCTACATGCCAGTCTCCCCAGTAAAAGGTATGCATAGGGAAAAGAGAAGGCATAATATTTAATCTTACCAATTCAGGAATTTGATCTTTACGCAATGTTTGTCCATGGATAAGCACGGTTCTATGGTCTGGGTATCCAAACTCTTTTTCAGCAGCATCAACAGCCTTAATGTATTGGTCTATGGCTGCATCTCCGTTGCTATGACATAGTATCTGCCATTTGTTGTTGAAAGCTGTTTTGACATAATTGATAGCTTTATCATCATCCATAATGGGGTAGCCTTCGTAACAACCTGTTCTGCCTTCAGGGTTAACATGGTAGCATTTGGTAAGCCATGCCGTTTTGCCTTGAGGAGAACCGTCCAATGTTAGTTTAACACCACCTACTCTAAATTTGTTTTTGTATCTGTGGTTTGGTGCGTATTCCCCCTCTGAAATATAGTCTGTGCCCAGAGTAATATCTGGATAGGCTACTACATCCATATAATAAGCTTCATTGGTTGCAGCTTTTCTTAATGCGGCTAACTGTTCCTTTGTTGTCCGTCCGTCCTGTGCAGTAAGATATCCTTTTTTAGCATACTCATCTTGTCCTTTTTTGATACATTTAGCCGCCATTTCATCATCCATTTTGCCTAATAGAGGAATTAAAACTTTGAAAAAAGCAGCTTCTTCTAAAACACCATTAGGATTTCCCTGGTTATCCTTTCGAATTACACCGCCCTCAGGATTTGGAGTGCTAGGATTGTAATTCATTAATTCTAATCCTTTGGTATTAATCGATGCTAAATGTCCTGATTGGTGAATGATAAGAACAGGTATATCTGTGCTAACTTTATCTAAATCGGTTGCTTTAGGATGGTCTTTTTCAGCTAACTGGGAATCATCATAACCGTTACCAATAATCCAGCCTAATTTAGATAACATATACTTACCATCCTCTGTGTTTTGGTAAGTTTTTAGTGTTTGAACAATGCTTTCGAAATCTTTTCCTGATCCATCAGGAGGAGGTAATACATTTGCTGCAAGTGCTGTGAACCCTACATTGTAAAAATGACCATGTCCGTCTAAAAATGCGGGTACCATAGTTTTACCCATTAAATTCACTTCTGAAGCTTTACCTTGGTAGGTTTTTAAAGCTTCATTTTTCGAACCTACGAAAACAATTTTTCCTTCGCGTTCTACAACAGCTTCAGCATAAGCAGGAGAATCTCCTTCCATTGTTAAAATATCACCACCAAAAAAAATGGTCTGTCTTAATTGGTAGGGTTCGGCAACTGGCGTTACTTTTTGTTGTTTTTCTTTACATGATACTAGTAGTAGTGGGACAAATAGAATAGTGAAAAGTTTTTTCATGATTTGTTAAGTTTTATAAAAGTAATCATGAAGTTAATTTACGAAAATTAAGTCGGTTTTATTTATTTTTGATATTGTATTTGAGGTAGTTAGGTTAGGTTTAAGTGAAGTGTATTCGTTTTAGGGTGTATATGAGTTGGTATGTGCTTTTGAATATTAAACAACAGCAAGTATGGAAACTATAATTAACAAATTAATAGAAATGGCCGCAATGTTTATACTGAGATGCGATTGATAGTTTTTTAGTCTTTTTCTGAAAAGAAAGTCCATGACTATAAAAAATAAGGAAGTTAAAATGATTAGTACTGGGATTACAAACCCTAGAGGAGGTGTATGGCTACCGCCAATACCATCAGTTATTATAGAGTATATGGTAAATAATAAACTGATGGTATAAAGAAAATATTTTAGGACTTTGTAGGTTTTGTTCATTTCAAATATGTGCTCTAATACATAAAAAAGAAAACGTTTATTGGTTTGCAAAATCGATTTGTTTCCAAGTAAAATCAATTTTATCATTGTTTTGTGGTATTCCAGGTGTACTTCTGCCTTCTTCAATATACTTGATTAACAGGGCTTTTAACGCTTTAACTTTTTCAGGATATTTGGCTTCTAAATTCGTTGTTTCTCCAGGGTCAGTTTTTAGGTTGTATAGCTGAACATTTGGTAAGGTTTCAATAACTTCTTTATTGCCTGGTTTAGGATAACTCCACCCTCCAGATCCTGGACACATCGTTAATTTCCAGTCGCCTTGTCTGATGGCAAAACTTCCATTAATAGAATGATGGACTGTAGCTTCACGTGTTGGTTTTTTAGGATTTGGTTTTTTAAATAGAGACAACATGCTGTAGCTGTCTTCACCTTCGCTATCTGATAATTTGTAGTTTGTAATATCGGCAGCAGTAGCCATGAAATCGGTAGTACAGATAATATCGTTAGATACCATGCCTTTCTTAATATAATCCGGCCATTTAACAATAAAAGGAACACGGTGACCGCCTTCAAAAATATCAGCTTTATGACCACGGTACTTGTCACTTGGATAATGACCTAATTCTTCCAATCCTTTAATATCCGCTGCAGGAGAGCAACCATTGTCGCTTGTAAAAATTACCAGGGTGTTGTCTTCAATGCCGGCGTCTTTTATAGCTTTTATGAGTTGTCCCATATAATCATCAACCATCATAACAAAATCACCGTAAGGGTTCAAATTACTTTTACCCTGCCATTCTTCGGTAGGTAAAATAGGGGTGTGGGGCGATGGTAGTGCCAGATATAAGAAAAACGGTTGGTCTGTTTTTGCTTGCTTTTCAATATGTTTAAACGACTTTCTAAAGAAATTAGGGGTTACATCTTCATGAATAAAGTCTCTTGCGGTTGGCCCTTTTCGCCACCAATGAAATTTACCACCTCTTGCGGAAACTGTATCGGGAACCTGAGTAGGCATGCCATTTTCAACATACACATATGGTGCCATGTCCAGAGAGCCGCTATGCCCATAGGAGTAGTCGAAACCAAGTTCTTTCGGGCCATTTTGTATCGGCTTAGAAAAATCGATATTATCGAAATCTTTTGGGTTCCAACCTTTTTTTTCAGGTGCGTTTTTATCTTTAAGACTCCAGTCCCAGCCTAAATGCCATTTACCAATAAAAGCGGTATGATAACCTTGCTGTTTAAGCATGGATGCAACGGTAGTTCTGTCAGGTGAAATTAAAGCTTTTGAATTGCCGGTAAGCACTCCTGATTTTAATTTACTACGCCAGTTATATCGGCCGGTAATGATGCCATATCGTGTAGGCGTACAAACGGCTGATGAAGTATGAGCATCGGTAAACATTAATCCATCGGTTGCTAATTGGTCGAGATGTGGGGTTTGTATTTTGCTGTTTTTGTTATAGACAGAAAGATCACCATAGCCTAAATCGTCAGCTAAAACATAAATGATATTCGGTTGTTTATATTTTTTAGGTGATTCTTTAAATGGAATGACACTTAAAAATGTAAGTAGACTGATAAATAAAGTGATGATTTTCATAAAGAAAAGAAAATATATGTTTTGGATTTATTTGAGTTCAAGTTAACAAAAGAGAGCCCGGTCTAGCAATAAACTTCGACAGATAGAGCTTTTGGGGCAGTGAAAGTGTTATTTGATGGATTTTTAATTAATAACTTATTTATTATTGTTTAAGGATATTATGTCAACCAATACAATCACAAAGAAAACAATAAATAATAATAAGCCAATAGGTATGGTAATCATACCTAACCAAGGTAGTACCATCCAACCGCAATTGCCTTCATGGCAAGGTTCTCCTGTAGTTAATTCAGAAAAATAAGCACCAACTAATCCAATAATTACAGGTGCGAAACCAATAAAGAGGATTAAGAAAGTAATAAGAGGAATTCTGGTTAAAAGATGTTTTTTACGTTTTACAATTAGGGACATGGTATTGTAGGTTTAATAATAGAAGGGGTATTATGTGTTTATTTTAATTATTCCTGTAAATATATTTTATATCAGGTAATTCGGTGAAATAATAATGGACCCAAATGTAGGTGTGATTGAAAACGGCGACTAAAATTGCAGCTTTCGATTGAAGTAAAAAACCAGGCAAATAAAGAGCCAGAAAACCATAAATATACATGCCATTAGATGTGTATTTAAAAATACCTCTTTTTATAAAAGGTTTGTCTTTATATGTATCCGGTTGAAAGTGGTCGATGCCAAAGGCTCTGTCCATTCCAAAATATTTTTTTACGGAATAAAAAAGATAAGCTGAAGGTATTAAACATACAGCGATTAGGGTATAATGTAAAATAGTATTGATGTTAAAGGTATGGTTGTTTGAAAATGCTAATATAATAATCGTAACTACCCTTGAGAGAATAAGTATGGCAAAACCCAATTTATAAAATTTAAAACCCTTTGGTCCAAAACTTTTGGAGATTGATTGACGGTGTAGTTCTAATCGCCAGCAAATTAACACGTAGATTTGGTGTGCTATAGAAGAAATAATAGCTATTGCCAGCCAAACAGCTGTTGGAAGATTTAGAAAAGCTCCGTCCAATACTTCAGGTGTTTTGCCAATATACCAATAAACACTAACTAATGATAAGGTTAAGAAAACTAAATGCCAGAATTGGTGTTTAAGGATTTTCATTTTTAAGAAAGATGTAACATATTCTTATTCCCATTTATAGAACATAGATCCATAATTTGGATAGTTGGGTATTTCACTTAGTGTGATAGATTGAATATTCCCAGAACTATCAAATGAGTTATTTAAAATTTCTTTATAAGGATAATTACTGTATTGATACCATTCTATTTCAATTGGATAATTTTTACCTTGTTGTTTAACCAGTAATTCTTTAAAATTCCCAAAACTTGTTCCCCATGTAAGTATGTTGTAGTTGAAGAAAACATTTAAAATTGGAGCTTTTTCTTCCGTTCCGTATAAAACATTTAAAGCGATGTTACCTGTTATAGAGTCATAAGAGCCTTCATTAATAGGTCCGGTACCAGAAATACAGTTTCCGTTATCATCGTAAGTAAATTGCATATCACTTTTTAATTCACCATTTTTAAATACTTTTATTGATGTAATAAGATTGTTATCACTTAACCCGTATTCAACTTTTGTTTGATGATAGTCATCTGAAGTTTTAATCATTAAATTGGTTAAATAAGTAATGTTATGAGTTACTGTATTTTCGTTGGGAGTACTGCCAGGAATATAATTAATGTAAGTTTCCTGAATGGTTGAAAATTTATTGTCATTGCCGTATGAAAAGGTAGTTATTTCTTTAAAATCTAGATCATTTGAAGTTTTATCAACATATTCAAAGTATTCTTGAAGAACCATTTGGTTTGAAGCGTTATAAGAATATGTATTTGTTGTTTGCCCAACTTCATTTTTCATTTCAATAATATTTCCATTATCATCATAAACTATATTACTTTCATAAAAATATAGGGAATCATCTAAAGCTTGATATTTGATTTGAATTAATTTTTTTTCCGGGTTAGAGTTTGTTTCATCACTATTTGATGAACAAGATATTATGGTAAAACCAATAAGTAGCGCAAAATAAAGATGTAGGTTGTTCATTTAATGAAGTTTTGTCAAGATTTATTATTTTAAATATTTTAATTTTCTGACAATATAAGTCGCTATTTTATACAATCAAAATCAAATTTTTGTGAAAATTCCAAAAGAAAAACGCCTGAAACTTTAGTCTCAGGCGTTTTAAAAATATAGTGAAATACGTTTATTGTTGTTTTAAAGCTGTAAGTTCTGCAATTTTGCAAATCACTTCGGTTGCTTTAATCATACTTTCTACAGGAACGTACTCGTAACGACCGTGAAAGTTGTGCCCACCAGCAAAAATATTTGGGCAAGGTAAGCCCATATAACTTAACTGAGATCCATCGGTACCGCCCCGAATAGGTTTAATAAGAGGTGTAATATCTAATTGTTTCATAGCTTCTTCAGCGATATCAACAATATGCATTACCGGCTCTACTTTTTCGCGCATATTAAAGTATTGGTCTTTAATTTCGGTAGTAATCACTTCACGACCGTATTGCGAGTTTAACTCATCGGTTAATTTTTTTAGAACTTCTTTACGGGCTTCAAAGTGTCCTAAATCGTGGTCGCGAATAATATATTGTAAGGTCGTTTCTTCTACTTCTCCTTCAATAGAACATAAGTGAAAAAAGCCTTGGTATCCTTCGGTATGTTCTGGAGTTTCAAAACGAGGAAGTGAACTGATAAATTCCTGAGCAATGTACATCGAGTTTACCATTTTGCCTTTGGCATACCCTGGATGTACAATTTTCCCTTTTACTTTTACTACCGCCCCAGCCGCGTTAAAGTTTTCGTATTCTAACTCCCCAATCTGGCTGCCATCCATAGTATAAGCCCAGTTTGCACCAAATTTTTCGACATCAAACTTATGGGCGCCACGACCAATTTCTTCATCGGGAGTAAAGCCTACGCGAATGGTTCCGTGTTTAATTTCCGGATGGTTAATCAGGTATTCCATAGCCGAAACAATTTCGGTAATTCCAGCTTTATCGTCTGCACCTAAAAGGGTTGTTCCGTCTGTAGTAATTAAGGTCTGACCTTTGTATTGTAATAAATCTTCAAAATAATCCGGAGATAAAACTATGTTTTCAGCTTTGTTTAAAACAATATCTTTTCCGTCGTATTTTTCAATAATTTGTGGTTTTACATTGGCACCGGTAAAGTCTGGCGAGGTATCGAAATGTGATACAAATCCAATAACGGGCACATCGTAATCTACATTACTCGGTAGAGTTGCCATAATGTAAGCATTCTCGTCGATACTAACATCCTGCATACCAATAGCTTTAAGCTCTTCGGCAAGTTTGTTAGCAAGATCCCATTGTTTTTCAGTACTCGGGGTGGTTTCAGATTTTGGATCCGATTCGGTATCTACAGTTACGTAACTTACAAATCGGTTTATAATATGTTCTTTAGAAATCATATTAGAGACAATTAAATGGATTAAATTTGAGTGTTCTGGTATAAATTATACCTAGTGTTTTTCAGGCTTCAAAAGTACGATTAATAATTTTTTTGCTTTTAGAATTTACTGATTTTTTATTTAGAAGAAATAAGAGTACTTTTGCACAAATAATCGAGATGTATAAATTACTACTTCGCCCAATATTTTTCGCGTTCGATCCGGAAAAGATCCATCACTTTACGTTTTCATTAATAAAAATAACCTCTAAAATACCTGGTTTCAAAACTATATTTAGAAGTTTATATGTGGTTAACGACAAACGTTTAGAGCGCAATTTGTTTGGTTTAACGTTTAAAAACCCTGTGGGACTGGCCGCTGGTTTCGATAAAAATGCTGTGTTGTATAACGAACTAGCTAATTTTGGTTTTGGTTTTATTGAAATTGGAACCGTGACACCCAAAACACAACCAGGAAATCCGAAAACCCGTTTATTCCGTTTAAAAGCCGATCAAGGAATTATTAATCGCATGGGCTTTAATAATGAAGGCTTAGAAGCTGCAATTGAAGCATTAAAGAAAAATAAAGGTCAGTTAATTATTGGTGGAAATATTGGTAAAAATACCAGTACGAAGCCAGAAGATTACACAAAAGATTATTTAGAGTGTTTTAATGCGCTGCATCCGTATGTAGATTATTTTGTGTTGAACGTAAGTTGCCCTAATGTTGGTAGCCATGCCAAGCTAAATGATAAAGATTATTTAGAAGAATTGATTGGCGCTGTGCAACAGGCCAACAAGAATTTTGAAAAGCAAAAACCGATTCTTTTAAAAATTGCTCCCGATTTAAATAATAATCAGCTTGATGAAATTGTAGAATTGGTTCAAGATACTAAACTTGATGGGGTAATAGCGAGTAATACCTCTACCGATAGAAGCGGACTTAAAGCGACTAAAGAACAGTTAGCCGAAATTGGTAACGGTGGTTTAAGTGGACAGCCGATTAAAGCCAAGAGTACAAAAACTATAAAATACCTGGCAGATAAGAGTAATAAATCGTTCCCAATTATTGGAGTAGGAGGTATTCATTCTGCCGAAGATGCTTTAGAAAAGATTGAAGCCGGAGCCGATTTAGTTCAGGTGTATACCGGATTTATTTACGAAGGACCGAGTTTAGTTAAGTCGATTAACAAAGCCATTCTTCAAGGGAAATAAATCAAATTACTTGTTGCTTTTCTAAATTTTGATGCAAAAATTGTAGTATTTTTATCTTCAGTTTATTCTTTAAAAATCAATGTCAAGTCCGATAAAAATTATTGAATGTCCGCGTGATGCCATGCAAGGTATCAAGACTTTTATTCCTACCGAAAAAAAGGTGCAATATATTCAGTCTTTATTACGTGTAGGCTATGATACTATTGATTTCGGAAGCTTCGTATCGCCTAAGGCTATTCCACAAATGGCAGACACAGCTGAGGTTTTGGCACAATTAGATTTGAGTAAAACGACTAGTAAATTACTGGCAATTATTGCGAATACCCGAGGCGCAAGCGATGCCAGTACCCATAAAGAAATTGATTATTTAGGTTATCCGTTTTCTATTTCTGAGAACTTCCAGATGCGTAATACGCATAAAACCATTGCACAGTCAGTAGTGACCCTTCAGGAAATTTTAAATATAGCCGATAAAACCAATAAAGAAGTCGTTGTTTATATTTCTATGGGATTTGGTAACCCTTACGGAGATCCTTGGGATGTTGATATAGTAAGCGAGTGGACCGAACGTCTTCATAAAATGGGCGTGAAAATTTTATCCTTAAGTGATACTATTGGTAGCTCCAATCCGGAGAGTATCAATTATTTATTTTCAGAGTTAATTCCGAAATATTCACATATTGAATTCGGGGCGCATTTGCATACCACGCCTTCAACCTGGTTCGAGAAAATTGATGCCGCCTATAAAGCCGGATGCAAACGTTTCGACGGAGCTATTCAGGGATTTGGTGGTTGCCCCATGGCAAAGGATGAATTAATAGGGAATATGCCTACCGAAAAATTACTATCTTATTTTACTTCTAAGCATAATAACAATTTAAATGCTTTAAGTTTTGAAAGTGCTTTTAATGTGGCTTCTAAAATATTTAAAAGATACTTTTAAATTCTTTAAAGGATTCTAAAAGATATGGTGATTTTTTTGAAAACATCACTTTATTTATTTTTAATCTAAATAAACTTTGTTAATTTGATTTAGTATTTTAAATTTGCTGCTGTCAATTAATTTATACTAAGTCTAAATAAAAAAATGAAAAAATTTTTATCGATGGCAGCCGTAGTGGCAGTGCTATTCACATCGTGTTCAGATGATAATGAATCAAACAATGTAGAAAATCCGGCAACTTATACGTTTACTAGAAATGGAGTTTCAACAGTTGATTTTAATGGCCAAACCACAAGAATAGCCATGGCAACCGAATTGGTTTCTGCTTTAAGTGATAATACTAAAACAAAAGCACAGCTATTAGCAATGTTTAATCATGAAGTAGGTAATGACGATTTTTCGGATGATAACTTAGATGCTTCAGATAAAAATGTACGTAGTAAAGTAGCAGCTTCTAACGATTTCTTCGCAGCAAATACTACAGTTTCAAATGAAATTAAAACAGATTTTGATTCTTGGATTTCCGAGCAGGCAGATGTCGTATTTGTAAATTGGAGTGTTACTGCTCAGGCTAGTGTAGCTGGAAATTTACAACAATTAGGAAGTACTACAGTTCGTTATTTTAATGCTAAAGGTTTAGAATTAAACCAGGCGGTAGCTAAAGGTTTAATAGGAGGTTTAATGACAGACCAGATGTTAAATAACTATTTAAGTGATGCGGTACTAGATGCAGGATCGAATGTTGCTAATAATGATAGTGGTGTTGTTGAAGCGGGTAAGTCTTATACAACAATGGAGCATAAATGGGATGAAGCTTACGGATATTTATACGGAGCTGAAGTTGACCCGGCAAGTCCGGTTTTAGATGCCGACCGTTTCCTAAACACTTACCTAAGACAAGTAAATGATGACGCTGATTTTGCGGGTATTGCCGATGAAGTTTATCAAGCTTTAAAATTAGGACGTGCAGCGATTGTCGCAGGAGAGTATGGAGTTAGAGATGCACAGGTAGCTGTAATTAGAGAAAATATTTCTAAAGCGATTGCAGTTCGTGCCGTACATTATTTACAAGGGGCTAAATCAGATTTAGAAGCAGAGACTGTAGATTATGCACATGCATTCCATGAGTTATCTGAAGGATTTGGTTTTGTTTACAGTTTACAGTTTACAAGAAAACCTGGTACTGATGCACCTTATTTTACACATAACGAAGTTAACGCTTATGTTGATGCGTTATTAAACAATAATGCGAATGGATTTTGGGATGTAACTCCTGAAACATTAGATACAATTTCAGCAGAGATAGCAGCAGCATTTGGCTTTACAGTTGAGGCGGCAGCTAACTAAGCGAATAATATTAGTTTTTCTAAAATAAAGCAGTTGGAATTTTTAATAATTCCAACTGCTTGTTGATATTTGCAAAATATTAAAGAACACAATAGGTTATGATTAAAAAAGTTGTTTCTGTAGTCCTTTTAGCGCTCGTTATTATAGCGTGTAGTAGCTCTGACGGTGGCGAAAGTAAGCCGACAGATAATTTTGATAGACAAACCATGTTGGTTAACTGGGCTGATAATATTATTATTCCGGTATATCAGGATTTAGATAGTAAATTAAGTGTTTTGGCTGAAGCTAAAAACACCTTTACAACAACTGTAGATCAAACCAATTTAGAGGCACTGCGCACAGCATGGTTGGAAGCTTATAAAGTTTGGCAATATGCTGAAATGTTTAACATTGGTAAAGCTGAAGCAATCTATTATAGTTCTCAAATGAATATCTATCCAGCCAGTGTTACTGAAATAGAAGCAAACATTGCAAGTGGTACTTACGATTTAACTCATACTAATAATCAGGATGCTGTTGGTTTTCCTGCGTTAGATTATTTATTATACGGTGTTGCTTCTGATGATTCAGCTATTTTAGAGATTTATACAATAAATACAAATGCTAACGGATATAAAACGTATTTAAGTGATTTGGTTGATAAAATGAAGTCGTTAACTGAAACTGTGTTAAACGATTGGACATCCACCTACAGAGATACTTTTGTTAATAGTACAGGAAATACAGCCACCAGTTCGACAAACAAATTAACAAACGATTTTATTTATTATTTCGAAAAGGGATTAAGAGCCACCAAATTTGGAATTCCTGCCGGAATTTTTTCTGCTGGAGTTTTGTATCCTGAGAAAGTAGAAGCCTACCACAATCAGGAAGTTTCTAAAGAGTTGGCATTAGCAGCTTTAAAGGCTAGTCAAGATATATTTAACGGAAAAGCTTACAAAGGAACTACAGATGGAAGTAGTTTCGATGATTATCTAGATTATTTACAAACCATTACAGATGGTGAAGATTTAACTACTTTAATCAATAATCAAATGAATGCTGCTCGTACTCAAATTCAAGCATTAGATGTTAATTTTTCTAATCAGGTTAATACCGATAATACAAAAATGACTTTGTCTTACGACGAGTTACAAAAAGTCGTGGTGTTACTTAAATTAGATATGGTACAGGCTATGAACATTAGTGTTGATTATATTGATGCTGATGGCGATTAGTTTGATAATAAAATAAATGATTTAAAGATTCCCTGATGCGTTAGGGAATCTTTTCATTTTTATATGGGGTTTAATACAAAAGCATATCTACAAAGCAAAACAGACGCAGCACCCTTAGCGGTGTTCAGAATACTATTCGGTATCATGATGCTGTTTAGTATTATTCGCTTTTGGGCTAATGGCTGGATTGAAAAGCTTTATATTACACCTAAATTTCATTTTTCCTATTATGGTTTTGAGTGGGTAAAACCTTTAGGAGATTATACCTATTTACTATTTGTTATTTGTGGTTTGGCAGCCCTTTTTATTGCACTGGGGTTAAAGTACAGAATAGCGATTATAGTTTTCTTTTTGAGTTTTACCTATATCGAACTCATGGATAAAACCACCTATTTAAATCATTATTATTTTATTAGTTTACTGAGTTTTTTAATGATTTTTTTACCTGCTAATGCTTACTTTTCAGTTGATAATTTATTAAGAAAAACCTCGTATAAGGCCATTCCTAAATGGTGTGTAGATAGTGTGAAACTGTTTTTAGGAATCGTGTATTTTTATGCCGGGCTGGCAAAAATAAATTCCGATTGGTTATTTCGAGCCATGCCGTTAAAAATATGGTTACCATCAAAATACGACTTACCATTTATAGGCGAAAACCTCATGCAGCAGGAATGGTTTCATTATGCCATGAGTTGGTGTGGTATGCTATACGATTTAGCCATTCCGTTTTTACTACTTTATAAACGTACAAGATGGTTTGCTTTTGCTTTGGTTGTATTTTTCCATGTATTTACCAGGGTGTTGTTTCCAATAGGTATGTTTCCGTTTATTATGATTGTGTCGACGTTGATTTTCTTCGAAGCCGATTTTCATCATAAAATAATCAATACTATAAAAGGTGTTTTAAAACTTAAAACTACGGTAGATTTGAAGCCTGTTTTAGAGGTTAAAAAGGAAAAAGTCCTGGTGCCATTTTTAACGGTATTTTTTGTCATTCAGTTGCTATTTCCATTTCGATATATATTGTATCCTGGTGAATTGTTCTGGACCGAAGAAGGTTATCGATTTTCCTGGCGCGTGATGCTCATGGAAAAAATGGGGCATACCACGTTTACCATTAGAAATGCAAAAACGGGAGCGTCCTTTGTAGTTAGAAACCGTGATTTTCTGAGTTCCTTTCAGGAAAAACAAATGAGTTTTCAGCCTGATTTTATTTTGGAATACGCTCATTATTTAGGGGATCATTTTACATCGCAAGGTCATAAAAATGTACAGGTGTTTGTCGAAAGTTACGTCGCGCTTAACGGAAGGTTGAGCAAACCGTTTATTGACAATACCGTCGATTTATATAAAGAAAAAGAATCATTCTGCCATAAGGCATGGATATTACCATTTACCAATGAAATTAAAGGACTTTAAGTTATTAGTAGTGTTGTTTTTGTTTGTAAGTGCAGTACAGGCACAACACAAAATTTATGGAACAGTAACCAATACAGGAACTAAACAACCGGTTGCAGGCGTTGAAATTTACGATAAAACTGCGGGCTTAAAAGCAACTACGAATGCTTCAGGGTATTACCAGTTTAATACCGATAAGCAGAATTTAGATTTAATCTTTTTTTCTTATGAATTTCAAGTGAAAGAACTACCTGTTGCTGTAGCCAATGACGCGGAAATAAACGTGGAGTTAGTTTCTATTTCGGTTAATCTTTCTGAAGTAGAAATCACTGCGAGAAAAGCTAAACTTTTCGAATTATCGCGTTTAAAAGATGTTGAAGGCACGGCTATTTATGCCGGAAAGAAGACGGAAGTGGTTTTGGTAGATCAGTCTATGGCGAATTTAGCATCTAATAATGCACGTCAGATTTTCAGTCAGGTTGCAGGTCTAAACATATATCAGAATGATGATGCGGGATTACAGTTAAATGTTGGTGGTCGTGGATTAGATCCAAACCGAACGGCCAATTTCAATACGCGCCAAAATGGGTATGACATTAGTGCTGATGTTTTGGGATATCCTGAAAGTTATTATACGCCGGCATCAGAAGGGTTAAAGGAAATTCAGGTGATTCGTGGGGCGGCATCGTTGCAGTACGGAACGCAGTTTGGAGGTTTAATTAACTTTAAAATGAAAGCGCCTAATCCGAACAAACCGTTTGAATTAATTACAAGAAATACCTTGGGAAGTTTCGGATTGTATACCAATTTTACAAGCATTAGCGGAACAAAAGATAAGTTCAGTTATTACAGTTATTTCAACTACAAAAAAGGTGATGGATTCCGACCAAATTCAGAATTTGAATCTAAAAATGCCTTTGCACATTTAGGGTATCAGTTTACAGATAAAACTAAAGTCACTGGAGATATAACGTATATGCGTTACCTGGCACAGCAGGGCGGTGGTTTAACCGATAATATGTTTGCCTCTGATCCATACCAAAGCAATCGTGAGCGTAATTGGTTTCAGGTAGATTGGTTGTTATATAATTTAAAATTCGACCATAAGTTTTCAGAACAAACCAATTTTACCTTTAACTTTTATGGTTTAAATGCGTCCAGAGATGCGTTAGGCTTTAGGTCGAACCGTGTGGATCAGGTGGATTCTGGAGAGGAACGAGATTTAATAAAAGGCGATTTTAAAAATTACGGATTTGAAGCGCGTTTATTAAGTAAATATAATATTGGTGAAAAGGACGCAACGTTTTTAATTGGAAGTAAATTCTATAAGGCGAATAACTATCAGCAACAAGGCGCAGGGAGTAATGGAAGTGACGCTGATTTTAATTTTTATAACGATGAGTTTTCAGATTATCAAAATCAATCACAATTTGACTTGCCTAATTTAAATGTCTCGGTTTTTGGAGAAAATATTTTCTATTTAAACGATAAGTTTTCGGTAACGCCAGGTTTCCGTTTCGAATACATCAGAACTCAAAGCGAAGGGTTTTACAGAAATATCAATACAGATGCAGCGGGCAATGTTATATTAGACCAAACTATTGATGATAACAGGGATTTCGACCGTGCTTTTGTGTTATTAGGTTTGGGAGTGAGTTATAAACCTGTTAATGGTATGGAAGTATATGGAAATATTTCGCAAAATTACCGTTCGGTAACTTTTTCTGATATTAATATTAATAACCCTGCGTTTGAAATAAATCCGGACATCACCGATGAAAAAGGATTTACAACCGACTTAGGGATTCGTGGTAACCTAAATAATATTGTGTCTTACGATTTGGGAACTTTCGCCTTATTTTATAACGGACGTATAGGGTTTAAGCAAATTGAAACCAGTCAGGGAATAAAAAGCGAACGTGGTAATATTGGAGATGCCGTGATGTATGGTGTAGAATCGCTTTTCGATTTTAATCTGAAACAAGTGTTAGGATTAAATAACGATTTTAGTTTTAATTATTTTATTAATACATCTTTTATAAATTCTGAATATACATCTTCTGAAGCGACCGGAGTTGAAGGAAATAAAGTGGAGTTTGTGCCGGATGTGAACTTAAAAACTGGTTTAAAATTTGCCTTTAAAGACTTGTCTTCAAGCGTTCAGTATACCTATTTATCACAGCAATTTACCGATGCAACGAATTCTGTAGAAGGAGGGATAAGTGGTGTGATTGGTGAAATACCTAGCTACGATGTGTTAGATGTATCTTTAGCTTATACCTATAAATGCTTTAAACTGGAAACCGGAATAAACAATGTTTTAGACAATGCTTATTTTACAAGACGAGCAACAGGATATCCAGGTCCAGGTATCATTCCATCGGCACCAAGAAACTGGTATACAACACTTCAAATAAAGTTTTAATGCTTGAAATCTTAGGTTTTTTTTAACATACTTAGGTTAAACTTTACAAATAAAGTAAGGTCTAAGCTACCATTAACCTAACTATAAATATGTTGAAAAAATTATTGTTTGTTTTAGCATTATGCTTCACTTCGGTTCTTTTTGCCCAAAAGTTTACTTTAGAAGGAATTGTTAAAGATGAGTACGCTGCTGTTTTAGAAGGCGCTACCGTATATCTTCAAAGTATAAAGGATAGTGTTCCTATGGCTTATGGTATTACCAATAAAAATGGCGAATTTTCCATTAATGTTAATGCTGAAGACGATAAAAAAGCTATTTTCAACATTGCATATCTAGGTTACAAACCTTACATGAAAGATATCGATGTTCCTAAAGGAAATAAACTGAATTTAGGTGTAGTAACTTTAACAGATCAGGTTGAAGAGCTTAATGTGGTATCAATTGTTGGTAAGGCTCCGCCGGTAGTCATTAAAAAAGATACAATTGAATACAATGCCGATAGTTTTAAAACACTTCCAAACGATAAGGCAGAAGATTTATTGAAGAAATTACCAGGTGTCGATATAGATATCGATGGAAATATTACGGTAAATGGTGTAGAGGTAGAGGCTGTAAATGTTGATGGTATGCGCTTTTTTGGTGAAAAGCGTGGTGATATAGCCTTAAAAAATATACCGAGTCAAGCCATAAGTAAAGTTCAGGTGACCGATTATAAAACCGATATGCAAAAGTTTACCGGTGAAGAATCGACTTCTGGCACTAAAGAAATCAATTTAAAAATTAAGAAGGGACAGAATCGAGCAACCTTTGGCGACATTAAAGGAGGCTATGGAACCGATGATAAGTATCAGGCCAATGCCAATTTGTTTCAAATGATTGATGGTAAACAAATAGGGATTATCGCCGGAACCAATAATATAAATATGTCTCGAGGTTTTAATGCCTTACCAGATACCGATACCAGTAACGGGTACATAGAATCGGATTTTGTTGGAGCTAACTTTTCTAAGGGAAGATGGGATGAAACCCGTATTAATGCCAATTACAGGTATAGCGCCCAAAGTTCGGATACTGAACGTAAGAGTACCAGAGAAACCTTTTTACCAGATTTAAATTATTTAACCGAATCTACTAACAGTGGGTTTAGCGATTCAGATTCACACAATGGAAGCTCAGACCTTAAATTTATTGTTGAACCTAAAAATAAGGCTTCAAATAATAAAGTTCAAATTTCCAATGAAACCTCGTTTAATACTGCAAATACCGACTCTGGGTCAACCTCTCAGAGTACTTCAGAATATACTAATGGCGATTTGGTAAGTGATTATACAAGTACTAACGCGTCCAGTTCATCAAACTACGATATTAGTAATAAGTTTCGTGTAACGCCAGTAAGAGGTGGTGGTGGAAACTATTTCAATATTGGTTTAAATACCGATTTTAGTAAGTCGTCTTCAGACAGTAAAAAGTATTCAGAAAATATATTATACAATAGAGGAGAAACGGTTATACAAGACCAAATAAGTAATAACGACAGTAATAGCAGTAATATTGGTATTGATGCCGAATGGAGTGCCGAATTATTTGAAGATTTTAGAATCATACCAAGCTATAATGCAAGTGTAAATTCACAAAGTAGTGAGCGCTATATTTACGATTTTGATGAAGATAGTCAGGCGTATGATAGTTTTAATGACTTGTTAAGTAGTGATAGTAAATATATTGCCACGACTATCAGACCGGCATTAAAATTAAGATATAACCTTAACGATTTCCGTTTTGAAGTTGAAGCCGGACATACAACCACCTACAGAAGTTATAGGGATCAAATTGTGGAAGCACGTAACTTTAAAGCCGATTTTCAATATTTGACCTATTCAGGACGTATTCGTTATCGCGATCAAAATGGTTATAAAAATATTAGTTTAGATTATAATCAAAATGTGAATTTGCCATCAATGAGTCAGCTGCAACCTGTAGAAGATGTAAGCAATATTACACATATTCGTGTGGGTAACCCACTTTTAGAACCACAGATTGATCACAGATTACGATTTAGATATCAAAACAATTTGGCGTTTCATAACATTAATATTTCAGGAAATGCCAATGCGGGAATCACCCAGGATAAGATTATTAATTCAACAACAACCGACAGCGATTTAAATAAGTTAACGACTTATACCAACATTAACGGGGATTATTCTGTTGACGGGAATGCGTCGATTTCTAAATCTATTTACAGTAAAAAGACAAATATTAATATTAATGGGGCATTTGCAGCAAGTTTTAATAATAGTTTGTCAATGCAGAATGGTGTTAAATTTACCGGCCAAACAACAAGATTGAGTCCGTCGGTATCGTTCAGATATGCGTATGACAATAAAATAGATTTAAGTGCGCGATACAGTTATTCGGCATTTAAAAATGTGTATGACACAGATGCTTTTAACGATAATGATTATTTTGTACAAAACGTGAATTTCGATTCATCCATCTTTATCATTAAAAACCTGTTTGTTTCTAACAAAGTGTCTTATCGTTATAACAGCCGTGTAGGTGATGCTTTTGACGGTGATGCGGTGTTTTGGAATGCCGGAATAGGCATGGAGCTTTGGAATAATAAAGCAACGGTAACTTTAGTAGGGTACGACGTTTTAGGAAAGAACAATGGATACAGACGTAATGTCACGGAGACTTATATCGAAGATGTTGAGAATAAAATATTGGAGCAGTATTTTATGCTTAATTTTACGTATAAATTCGGAAGCTTTGCCGGACAACCCATGAATGTTGTTGAAGGAAGTCCACCAGGCGGAGGTGGCGGTCGAGGCGGTTACCGTCGTCAATAAATAGATATTTAAACGTCCGGTTGCTAATTTGTAATCGGACGTTTTCGTGTCCATTTAACACCAAAAGCCAATCTTAACATTAATTTAGTTTATTATTATACAGAATCAACTTAAAAAATGTGTATATTTGCACGCAATTAAAATGTAATTGCATCATGATCGCACATCAAAATAAAATAGTAGGAGAAGGACTAACCTACGATGATGTCCTTTTAGTTCCGGCTTATTCAGAAGTTCTTCCTCGCGAAGTAAATATCCAAACAAAATTTACCAGAAACATTACCATAAACGTGCCAATTATTTCGGCAGCTATGGATACGGTTACCGAAAGCAAAATGGCTATTGCTATGGCGCAAGAGGGTGGTATTGGTGTGTTACATAAGAACATGACAATTGAAGCACAGGCTTTAAAAGTAAGACGTGTTAAACGTGCAGAAAGCGGTATGATTATCGATCCTGTTACTTTACCACTTACAGCTAAAGTTAAAGATGCGAAATCATTCATGGCAGAACACGGTATTGGTGGTATTCCAATCGTTGATGACGAAGGTACATTAAAAGGTATCGTTACTAACCGTGATTTACGTTTCGAGCACGATAACAAACGTCCTATCGTTGAAGTTATGACAAGTGAGAACTTGGTAACGGCTGCAGTTGGAACGTCTTTAAAAGATGCCGAAACTATTCTTCAAAAACATAAAATTGAAAAACTACTTATTGTAGACGACAATTATAAATTGTCAGGTTTAATCACCTTTAGAGATATTACTAAATTAAAGCAAAAGCCAATCGCTAATAAAGATGAGTTTGGTCGTTTACGTGTTGCTGCAGCTTTAGGAGTGACAGCTGATGCAGTGGTTAGAGCTGAAGCTTTAGTTAATGCCGGTGTTGATGCTGTTGTTATTGATACGGCACACGGACATACTCAAGGTGTGGTTAACGTATTAAAAGAAGTAAAAGCTAAGTTTCCAAAGTTAGATGTTATCGTTGGAAATATCGCTACAGCAGAAGCTGCTAAGTATTTAGTAGAAGCTGGTGCCGATGCAGTTAAAGTTGGTATTGGTCCGGGTTCTATCTGTACAACACGTGTTGTAGCAGGTGTAGGTTTCCCTCAGTTTTCTGCGGTATTAGAAGTGGCTGCTGCTATTAAAGGTTCAGGAGTTCCTGTAATTGCAGATGGTGGTATTCGTTATACAGGAGATATTCCTAAGGCGATTGCTGCTGGTGCAGACTGTGTGATGTTAGGATCGCTTTTAGCAGGTACTAAAGAATCTCCGGGAGAAACGATTATCTACGAAGGACGTAAATTTAAGTCTTACCGTGGTATGGGGTCTGTAGAGGCTATGAAAGAAGGTAGTAAAGACCGTTATTTCCAGGATGTAGAAGACGATATAAAAAAATTAGTTCCGGAAGGAATCGTTGGACGTGTACCTTACAAAGGTGATTTATACGAAAGTATTCACCAATTTATAGGTGGTTTACGTGCAGGTATGGGATACTGTGGGGCTAAAGATATCGAGACTTTAAAAGAAAAAGGTCAATTTGTAAAAATTACAGCAAGTGGTATTAACGAAAGTCACCCACACGATGTAACAATCACTAAAGAATCACCTAACTACTCAAGATAGTTGAATCGAAATATTTATAGAAAGAACCCGGCAAGTAATTGTCGGGTTTTTTTATGCAATAACATATTGTTGGTTTTCATTTAGTTATGATTTTTATTTGTATTTAGTCTAAATAAGTTTTGTTTTGAAAGATTTGGATGATATATTTGCTTGCAATTTAAAATCAATCTAAATAATAATCATGTTTAATAAATTAAGTTTATTTCTGATTTTGGCAGTACAAATGTCATTTTCACAATCTAAAATAGTAGGAACAATATTTGATTCGAATAAGGATACCGTTGCTTTTGCTAATATTTTATTGTCTGGTACAAATACAGGAACTTCTACAGACAACGCTGGTGTTTTTGAATTTAAGAACCTTTCGGCTGGCTCATATACCATAAAAGTTAGTTTTGTTGGCTATAAGCAAACAACTAAAACTGTAGTGTTAGAAGATAATCAAACTTTAAAGTTGTCTATTACTTTAGAGACCGATTCAGATTTAGAAGAAATTGAACTTTTTGGAAATCGATTCGAGCACCCTGATAAAATTGAAGCCTTAACAAGGTTACCATTGGAACCTTACGAGCAAATTCAGAGTATTTCCATTATATCAGATAAAGTAATTACGCAACAAGGAAATTTAACCATTTCAGATGCTACGAAAAATGTGCCTGGGGTATACACGTTTGCAACTTACGGAAACAAGAGAGAGAGTATGTCTTCTCGTGGATTCAGAGGAATTCCAATATTAAAAAATGGGGTGCGTGTACATTCAGATTTTAGAGGAACCGGAATTTTAACAGATATGCAGGGTGTTGATAATATTCAGGTATTAAAAGGAGCGGCGGCTATTACACAAGGGGTTGCAACCGACTTAGGGAGTCCGGGTGGTGTTATAAACATTGTAACCAAAACGCCTAAATATTATTTTGGTGGTAATGTATCTCAACGTATTGGTAGTTTTGGACAAGCCCGAACAACTTTCGATGTTTACGGTCCTTTAGCAAAAACGGAAAATGTAGCCTTTAGAGTTAATGGGGCATTAGAACGTGCCGATGGTTTTAGAGATGGCATTTCTTCTGATCGTTTTTATATCAATCCATCTTTACAATGGAAAGTAGATAGTAAATCGACCATTACTTTAGAAATGGATTATATGGATGATAGCAGAACACCGGATTTAGGAACGGTAAATTTAGCAGGTAATGATACCAATGCAATTTACGATTTGCCATATGATCAGTTTTTAGGTTATTCAAACGATAAATCATTAACTACAAATAGTACATATTCTGTGCGTTTTGACAGGGCATTAACCGAAAAGTTAACGTTGAAAGCTGCTTATTTTAAATCAGATTTAGATCTTGATGATAAAGGAGCAAGCTTAGGAAGCGTGGTAAATGACGAATTTGGAGATCCCATTTACAATCAACGTAAACGTGGTTATTCAGTTTCTACAAGAAAAGATGCCAATAGCGTTTTGCAATTCGATTTAGTAGGAGATGAATTAAAAACAGGAAGTGTCTCTCATAGTTTTCAGGTTGGATTCGATTATAGAACAACCAAGTATAGTACAAAATCTCAGCGTATAACGACAATAGATACTATAGATGTATTTACTTCAGTAAATCATGTGTTACCCGATAACTTAAACTTTGGAAGTATTAGTTTAGCAGGATCAAAATCAAGAGCTTTAGGTTTTGTAGCACAAGATGTTATTACTTTTAATAATTGGGTAAAAACCTTCTTGGGGCTTCGTTATAGTAAAACACAAACAATTGCAGCAACCGAAACAACTGAGAGCGATGCTATAAATCCTTTAGTTGGTGCTATTTTTACACCAGTTAAAAATGCAAATCTGTTTGTATCCTACACAAACAGTTCTTACCCCAGAACAGGAACTCGTTTAGATGTTAACGGAAATCAGTTAGGTAATGAGCGTTTCGATCAGTTTGAAACAGGGATAAAAACCAATTGGTTAGATAGCCGTTTACGTTTCAACTTTACATTCTTTAAGATAAATAACAAGGATATTAATTTACCGGTTTACGATGAAAACTGGGTAGCAACCGGATATTATCAAAAAGGAGGTAACGACGAAAGAAAAGGCGTAGAGGTTGAGCTTAGCGGGCATATATTAGACAATTTAGAGGTGATAACCGGTTATTCTTATATTGATGCGCAGTACAAGGAACACACATCGTACGTTTATGGTTCGGCGCCTTTAAATACACCTAAGCATACCTTTAATGCTTATGCAAACTATAAGTTTAAAAAGAAATTAGATGGTTTATCTTTGGGAGCAGGAATTTATTACACTGGTGAAAGACCTGTTAATGATTGGAGTTCAGGAGCTGTTACTCACGAAGGTATTCTACCAAACCAGGAGCCATTTAATGTTGATGCTTACACACAGGTAAATGCTCAGGTAGCATACAACTTTAATCGCCATTGGAATTTCAGATTTATACTAAACAATATTTTTGACGAAATTGGTTATAACGCCTATAGAACGAGTTATATTAACCAAACTGATCCAAGAAATTTTGCAGGTATGTTAACATATTCATTTTAATTAGTAAATATTTAATCACTCAGAGTGTAATCTTTTTAAGGTTGCACTTTGTGTGTTTATAGCTTTTATATATGTCAAAAAAAGGAACCTACAGTTTTAGAAAGTTAATTAACGATATTCACTTGTGGTTGGGAATAGCCAGTGGAATTGTTATTTTTTTTGTGTGTTTTAGTGGAACAATTCTTGCATTTGAGCATGAGATTAAAGATGCTTTTTCTTCATCAATAAAGGTTCAACCGAAGGGAGATAGGGTTTCTGTAGAAGAACTTATAAGTTCGTTACGAACATCAAATTTGGGTTTCGTAACTGGGTTAACAATTCCGAGTGATTCAGATGAGCCTTATGAGTTTTCAGTAAAGAAAGACTCGAAAGAAAGACGTGGTTCGAAAGTGTTGGTTAACCCTTATACTTCAGAAATTCATAAAGTAGAAAAATCTGGAGCAGACAACTTTCTAATGGTCATGTTTAAATTACATAGATGGCTGTTGTTAGATATTAATATAGGCCGTCCAATTGTAGGCATTGCAACCATTATCTTTTTAATATTATCGGTTTCTGGGTTGGTATTATGGTTTCCTAAAAAAATAAAATGGAAACAGATAAAACAAGGGTTTAAAATTAAAACCGATGCGAACTGGAAACGTATCAATCATGATTTGCATAATACCTTAGGGTTTTATTCCTGTATTTTTATTCTTATTATGGCAATAACAGGATTGTGCTGGTCTTTTGAAGGTTATAGAGAAGGATTGGGCAATTTAATAGGAGCTAAGATTTTTGATCGTGGTGGATTTGAATACAAAGCGGAAAATAATGAGGGGTTAGCTGTAACTATTGATGAAGCTATTGCTAATGCCAACACAATCCTGAACTACGACGGAGAGCTTTCCGTTGGTTTTCCAGATAAGCGTAATAACTATTACCGATTTTCTAAAGTAGCTGATGCCAACTGGTCTCCGGTCGCATCAGATAAATTATATATGGATGTTTCAGGAGACGTATTAAAAGTAGAACGGTTTGATGAGAAGCCTTTAAATATACAAATAGCGTCTTTAATACGACCTATTCATACCGGAGAAATCTACGGAACATTTTCTAAGATAATATACTTTTTGGCTTGTTTAATAGGTACTAGTCTACCTGTAACAGGAACAATAATTTGGATTAATAAGTTGAAGAAGAAAAATAAGAGAAAGCAGAAGGCAACTCCGGTTTTACGTAAAGTTGTTTAAAGCTTTAATTAGCTTAGTTTTTTATATTAAAGGCTTCTGTTTTTACAGAGGCCTTTTTTTATCTATAATTTTAAGAATCGTTATTTCGTTGATTTTGTTATCTTTAAGAGAGGTAAAATTAAAAGTTATGAAATGAGCTAAAATGATTATTAGCGAATTACATCTGACAGATAAATAATAATAAAAATTTAAACAGATGAAACAACACAGAGTAACCACAGATTTTTCTACCGGTCAGGCACAAATATTTAAAAATCCTTTTTTAGAACGGTTAACTAAAACCAATCCTGCCTCAAACATTGTTATTTATGGTATTACTATTCTACTTCTGGCGTATCTGGCTATAGGTGTTATTGGGCTTTCAGTAATAAGTTTTATAACTTTATTTTGCATCGGTTTTGTTTCCTGGACCTTGGCCGAGTATTTACTTCATAGGTTTTTGTTTCATTGGTATAACGACTGGAAATGGACACAACGCTTTCATTTCATTATGCATGGTTCACATCATGAATATCCAAAAGATAAAGAGCGTTTATTAATGCCTCCAGTTCCAGGACTAATTTTAGCCTCGTTACTTTTCTGTATTTTCTACCTTTTATTTTGGGTATTTGGGGTTTCAATTTACACCTTCGGGTATTTTCCTGGTTTCTTTTTTGGGTACTTAATGTATTCGTTTGTACACAGAGCTATTCATGTAAAACGACCACCAAAACGATTTAAATACTTATGGCTCCATCATAATTTACATCATTACCAATATCCAGATAAAGCATATGGTGTATCTAATACATTTTGGGATAAGGTTTTTGGTACCATGCCACCTAAACCACGGCGCAAAGACGCATAATTTATCCTTGGTAAACTTGTCCTCTGTGTGGTTTCAAAGCATCTCTAAGCGGTTTCATCTTGTCTTCATCAACCACCAGATAGGCAATGGCATGAAATTCATTTATCACCTCACAACCAGTTAAGATGTTTTCTAATTTTTCAATTTGAACATATTCTTTTAAATGAATATTATGATGTTCGGCTGTTTTATGTGCTGCAGGGCCTCTAAAGTCCCATATTAATTTTAGTTTGCGCATGAATTTTATGCAATAAAAATGAATGCCGAAAGTTAAAAAGATATAATTAAAATAGCACTTAAAATATATCTTTTCAAAGCTTACTTAAAGCAACTTGCATTATAGCATTATATTAGTATTTTTGTTGCTATGGTTTAAATTTTTAATATGAATATAAAGTATATTTTTGTTTTATTCTTCACTTTGTTTTTACTTCAGGTAAAGGCCCAAACATCTAAAGAAGACGTGTTATTTACAGTCGATAGTGAACCCGTTACAGCTTCTGAATTTATGAGGGTTTACAATAAGAATTTAGATTTAGTACAGGATGAATCTCAAAAAGATGTTGACGAGTATTTGAAACTTTTTACCAATTACAAATTAAAGTTAAAAGAAGCCAGAGCTTTAAAGTTAGATGAAAAGCCATCTTACATTCGGGAATTATCGAATTATAAGAAGCAATTGGCAAACAGTTATATTACCGACAATAAGGTAACCGAAGAGTTGGTAGAAGAAGCTTACAATAGGGTGTCTTACGACGTAAAGGCCAGTCATATTCTCATTAAATTACCTGAGCATGCCAGTCCAAGTGATACACTTGTAGCTTATAACGATATCATAAAACTTCGGGACCGAGCTTTAGTTGAAGGTTTTGAAAAGGTAAGAGAAGAAGTGCATAACGGACAAACCATTTACGGAGAAGATCTAGATTGGTTTTCTGGTTTTAAAATGGTGTACAAGTTTGAAAACGCGGCTTACAATACACCAGTAGGAGAAATTTCAATGCCGTTTAGAACGCGTTTTGGTTATCATATTGTATCTGTTCAGGATAAACGTAAGTCTAGAGGTGAGCGCACTGTGGCTCATATTATGATTTTCCAAAAAAAGGAAGATGCTAATCAGGAACAATCTGCTGAAAGAATTCAGGATATTTATAAAAAACTACAACAAGGTGAAACTTTTGAAACCTTAGCAAAACAATTTTCAGAAGATAAAAGTACGGCTTCAAATGGTGGACGATTAACACCTATAAGCAGCGGACAGCTTAATTCAAAAGAGTTTGAGGATACGGTATTTGGATTAGAGGAAGTTGGTGATATTTCAGAACCCATAAAAACAGAATACGGTTGGCACATCATAAAATTGTTAAATAAAAAACCAATCGCAAGTTTTGAAGATATGCGTCCGGAACTGGAACAAATGGTTAAGCGTGACGAACGTTCAAAGTTAATTGATGAAGCGTTGTATGCTAAGTTAAGAGCTAAGTACGGCGTATCAGAAGAACAACCTGCTTTACCATATTTTGTAGGACTTTTAAATGACGATTATTATAAATTATCATGGAAGCTTCCTGTCGCTTTTGAGGCGAATAAGCCTTTGGTTAAAATTGGAGATGAACAATTGTTATTTGTTGATTTTGGTAATTTCTTAGTTAAAAATCAACATTACAACAGAAGCGCAGATACTTTTGAAAACATTGTAAATCAGGCTTACCAGACCTTTTTAAATACAAATCTTGTTAAATATCAGGAAGAGCATTTAGAAGAAGAGGATGAAGATTTTGCGCACATTGTAGGAGAGTATCGCGATGGTTTATTGTTATTCGATTTAATGGAGTCTACCATTTGGGATGCAGCTAAAACTGATTCTTTAGGAGTTATAAATTATTATCAAGCTCATAAAGCTAAGTATATGGCGCCAGAAAAAATTGATGCTGTTGTAGCGTCTTCAGCCCAGCAAAAAACACTTAAGAAAGTATCAAAATTAATAGAACAAGGTATGTCTGTTGAAGATATTAAGGCTTTAGTGAATAGTAATGATAAAATAGATGTTATCTTTACAGAGGAAATTATGGATGCTGGCCATCAGGTGTTACCAGAGAACTTTGAATTTAAAAAAGGGGTGTCTAAAATTTACAAGCACAACGATGCGTTTGTATTAGTGAATGTAAAAGATATAATACCGGAAACTCAAAGAACATTCGAGGAATCAAAAGGGTTAGTGCTTAGCGATTATCAAACCTATAAGGAGGAACAATGGGTAGCCGAATTGGCTGCAAAATATCCTGTAGAGGTAAACCAGGAGGTTTTAAATCAGGTAAAATCTCAACTAAAACTAAATAAGTAAATCAAGTGCGTTTTAAAAGTCTCTCGATATTAGTGTTGCTTTTGGCAACCTCGTGTCATTTCTTTAAAGAAGTCGATGACCGTATCCCTGTTGCACGAGTTAATGAAAGCTATTTGTATTACGACGATATTAAAGATTTAGTATCTGAAGGTACTTCAAAAGAAGACAGTACTTTAGTGGTTCAGAATTACATTAATCAATGGGCAACGCAACAGTTATTGGTCGATGGAGCAAAGCTTAATTTAAGTGAAGCAACACAAAATAATTTCAACAAGCTGGTTAATCAGTATAAAAACGATTTGTACACCAAAGCTTATGTTGAGGCTTTAGTGGCGAGAAGTATCGATTCTGTGATTTCAAAAGAGGAAGCAGAAACCTATTATAATATAAATAAGGATGCTTTTAAACTGAATGAAGAATTAATTAAGTTTAGATATATTCATATTGATGAAAATATGAATAATTATAAATCTGTAGTTGAGCGGTTTAAACGTTTTAATGATAAAGATAAGCGCGTACTAGACTCCTTGTCTATTCAGTTTAAATCGTATTCACTTAACGATTCCATTTGGATTAAGGCCAGTCAGGTGGTTAAAAAAATTACAGCAATTACCCCGGAAAATAAAGATCAACTGTTAAAAAAATCTAATTTTGTGCAGCTCAAAGATTCATTAGGAGTATATTTGATGCAGGTGAACGATGTGTTATTGCCTAAAGATACGGCACCGTTGGAATATGTAAAACCAACCATCGATCAAATTGTAATCAACAAAAGAAAGCTCGAGCTTATTCGAAAATTAGAAAAAGATATAACTAAAGATGCCATTACAAATAAACAATTCGAAATCTATAAATAATTTGAAACACATATTGGGTTTATGCATAGCATTACTTGGGGCACAGGTAATGGTTGCTCAGGAAATCATTGAAGACGAAGTTAAGGAAGAGGTAAAGGAAGCAGCTCCTGCAAACCAAAATGCTAAAAAAGTAGATGGCGTTGCTGCTGTAGTTGGAGACTATATTTTATTAGATTCAGATGTCGATAAGGCTTATGTGCAATTACAGGCACAGGGTGTAAATACCAAAGATATTGGTCGTTGCGAATTGTTTGGTAAACTTTTAGAAGATAAATTATACGCACATCACGCCATTCAGGATAGTATTGTGGTGTCTGATGCGCAAATCAGACAAAATGTAGATTATCAAATCGAACAGTTTTTACAGTCTACAAATGGTTCTATGGAGGCTTTGTTGAAGTTCTATAATAAAGATGATGAGCAAAGTTTTAGAGATGAGATGTTCGAAATCAATAAAGCGAACATGTTAGCTCAGGAAATGCAGAAAAAGATTGTTGGTGAAATTGAAATTACTCCAGAAGAAGTTCGTGAGTTTTTCAATAAAATTCCAAAAGATCAGCGTCCGACATTTGGTACTGAGTTGAAAGTAGCTCAGATTGTAGCAGAGCCTAAAGTGGCTGAAGAGGAAAGGCAACGTGTAATCAATCGTTTAAAAGAATTTAAAAGAGATATTTTAGAAAACGGATCAAGTTTCCGTTCTAAAGCCGTTTTATATTCAGAAGATCCGGGTTCGGCAAGTAAGGGAGGAAAGTACACCTTGAACAGAAATCAGCCTCGAATGGTTAGAGAGTTCAGACAGGTAGCTTTTGCGCTTCAGGAAGGTGAGATTTCAGAACCCTTTAAAACGGATTATGGTTATCACATTATTTACTGTGAAAAAGTTAGAGGACAGGAACGAGATGTCGCACATATCTTATTAACACCAAAGGTATCAGACGAGGCGATTAAAGAAGCTAAAGAACGTTTGGAAAAAGTAAGACAGCGTATTGTTGATGGCGAGATTTCTTTTGCCGATGCTGCAAGAGAAGCCAGTGATGAAAAAGAAACCAGAGGTGATGGCGGACAGTTAATTAATCCGGCAACACAAGATTATAATTTTGAATTAACCAGAATGGATACCGAGTTATATACTCAGATTCAGAATTTAAAAGATAACGAGGTAAGTTTGGTATATAAAGAAGAAGATCGTACAGGCGGTGTTAAGTTTAAAATACTAATGGTTACCGATAGGATTGATGAGCATGAAGCGAACTATGCCCGCGATTATTTAAAAATAAAACAATTAGCTTTAGACGAAAAGAAAATTGATGCTATTGCTAAATGGCAACAGGAAAAAATCATGGATACTTACATAAAAATTAGTGGTGAGTATAGAGATTGTAACTTTTCTAGTAACTGGTTAAAAAAATAATATATGTCTGATGTTTCCGCTATTGAACAATTTGTAAAGCAGTATAAAGATTTAAAAACCGAAATCGCAAAGGTCATTGTTGGTCAGGACGAGGTTGTAAATCAAATATTAATTTCCATTTTTTCTGGCGGACATTCACTTTTAATAGGTGTGCCTGGACTAGCCAAAACTTTAATGGTTAATACCATTGCTCAGGCGTTAGGTTTAGATTTTAAACGTATTCAGTTTACGCCTGATTTAATGCCAAGTGATATTTTAGGTAGTGAAATCTTAGATGAAGACCGTCACTTTAAGTTTATTAAAGGTCCTATTTTTTCGAATATTATCTTAGCCGATGAGATAAACAGAACGCCACCAAAAACACAGGCAGCTTTATTGGAAGCTATGCAGGAGCGTGCGGTAACTGTGGCTGGGCATCACTACAAATTAGATTTACCATATTTTGTTTTAGCAACACAAAACCCGATTGAGCAGGAGGGAACGTATCCATTACCCGAAGCACAGTTAGACCGTTTTATGTTCGCCATTAATTTAGATTACCCTACCTTTGAAGAAGAAGTAGAAGTTGTAAAATCGACAACAACAGATTCTAAAAAGGAAGTCAAGGCTTTATTTACAGCTAAGCAGATTATCGATTTCCAGCAATTAATTCGTCGTATTCCTGTTGCTGATAATGTGGTTGAATATGCCGTAACCATGGTTGGTAAAACAAGACCAAATTCTGAATCTGCCATAGATTTAGTTAAGAATTATATCGATTGGGGTGCTGGACCTAGAGCTTCTCAAAATTTAATATTGGCGGCAAAAACCCATGCAGCCATTCACGGTAAATTTTCACCGGATATTGAAAATGTACAGGCTGTGGCTAATGGTATCTTACGTCATAGAATTATCAAGAACTATAAAGCTGAAGCGGAAGGTATTACCGAAGATCAAATCATCAAGAGTTTGTTTTAAATCGGTTCCTAAATATTTTATTATACGTAATAATACTTAATTTTAAAAATAAGTATTATATTCTTCCTGTTTACTTCATTATGTTGTGTTTTTGTTAAGTATTCAACATATTGGCGGTATTTGTGAAGCTTCAATGATAATTAAAATCATAACTTTGCTGACTTATTGGGGATTATCTTTTTATTTAAGTCATTTGTTATATACGTATTTCGAAAAACCAATGACGAATTTAAGAGATAAACCATTTTTTAAAAGAATATTGAATTAAGTGAAGTTACCAAAAAAGCATTTTTTTATTGAATTTCATTAAAAAATTTCAAACCATACTTAATAATTATAGCACAATAATAATTAAGTATTATTCGGTATTGTATTCCTTGTTTTATTTTTAAAACTTTGTATTAATTCAGTACTTTTGCGAGGCTAAAGAAAAAACTAAGTTAAACGGCTTTAAAACAATATATAGGGGCTGTAATCAGATAATCTGAACTACAGTTTAGCGTTTTTAAAGAGCCAAAAAATTGAAATGACTTCTAATAATATGAATATGTACAACGATTACATCAAGGAAATCGAAGAACGAAAAGCTCAGGGACTTCACCCAAAACCAATTGATGGAGCTGATTTATTAAGCGAGATTATTGCACAAATTAAGGATTTGAACAACGCAAATCGTGAAGATTCGCTTAAATTTTTTATTTACAATGTGGTGCCGGGAACTACTGGTGCAGCTGGTGTAAAAGCAAAGTTTTTAAAAGAGATTATTCTTGGTAATGCTGTTGTTGAAGAAATTACTCCGACCTTCGCTTTTGAATTGTTATCGCACATGAAAGGCGGACCTTCTATTGAGGTACTTTTAGATTTAGCTTTAGGAAACGACGAAGCTATCGCTAAGCAAGCTGCTGAAGTTTTAAAAACTCAGGTTTTCTTATATGATGCAGATACTAATCGTTTAGAAGAAGCTTATAAAGGAGGGAATGCCGTTGCTAAAGATTTATTAGAGAGCTACGCTAAAGCTGAATTCTTTACTAATCTTCCGGAGGTTGACGAAAAAATCGAAATCGTTACGTTTATTGCAGGTACAGGTGATATTTCAACAGATTTATTATCGCCAGGAGCAGATGCGCATTCAAGATCAGATAGAGAATTACACGGTCAGTGTATTTTCGAACACAATAAGGAGATGCAGAAGGAATTATCTGCATTAAAAGAACAACACCCGGACAAACGTGTGATGTTAATCGCTGAGAAAGGTACCATGGGAGTTGGATCTTCAAGAATGTCTGGTGTAAACAACGTAGCCTTATGGACAGGTATTCAAGCAAGTCCTTACGTGCCGTTTATTAATATTGCACCGATTATTGCTGGAACAAATGGTATTTCTCCAATTTTCTTAACAACGGTTGGTGTAACTGGTGGTATTGGTATCGACCTTAAAAACTGGGTTAAGAAAACTGATGAATCTGGAAATACAGTTTTAGATGAAAACGGTGATCCTGTATTAGAGCAAGCGTATTCTGTTGAAACAGGAACTGTTCTTACAATTAATACAAAAGAGAAAAAATTATACAACGGAGACGTTGAATTAAAAGATATTTCTGCAGCATTAACACCTCAAAAAGTAGAATTTATTAAAGCAGGAGGATCTTACGCTGTAGTTTTTGGTAAAAAATTACAAACTATTGCAGCAGGTATTTTAGGTATTGAGGCGCCAACTGTTTATGCACCTTCTAAAGAAATTTCTGTTGAAGGACAAGGTTTAACTGCTGTAGAGAAAATTTTCAACAAAAATGCTGTTGGAACAACGCCAGGTAAAACATTACATGCGGGTTCAGATGTTCGTGTTGAAGTAAATATTGTAGGATCTCAGGATACTACCGGATTAATGACGTCTCAGGAATTAGAGGCTATGGCTGCTACAGTTATTTCTCCAATTGTTGACGGTGCTTACCAATCAGGGTGTCACACGGCTTCAGTTTGGGATAACAAATCAAAAGCGAACATTCCTAAATTAATGAAGTTTATGAATGACTTCGGATTAATCACAGCGCGTGACCCTAAAGGAGAATACCACGCCATGACCGACGTTATTCACAAAGTATTAAATGATATTACTATTGACGACTGGGCAATCATCATTGGTGGTGACTCACATACACGTATGTCTAAAGGTGTGGCTTTCGGTGCCGATTCTGGAACTGTAGCTTTAGCTTTAGCAACGGGTGAAGCAACGATGCCAATTCCGCAGTCGGTAAAAGTAACCTTCAAAGGTGAAATGAAACCTTATATGGATTTCCGTGATGTGGTACACGCAACACAACAACAAATGTTAAAGCAATTTGGTGGTGAAAACGTATTCCAGGGTCGTGTAATTGAAGTGCACATAGGTACCTTAACATCAGATCAGGCCTTTACATTTACCGATTGGACAGCTGAAATGAAAGCCAAAGCATCTATCTGTATTTCAGAAGATGAAACCTTAATAGAATCTTTAGAAATCGCAAGAGATCGTATCCAGATCATGATTGATAAAGGTATGGATAACGCAAAACAAGTGCTTCAAGGACTTATTGATAAAGCAAACGCAAGAATCGAGGAAATTAAATCTGGAGCGAAACCAGCTTTACGTCCTGATGCTAACGCGAATTATTTTGCAGAAGTTGTTATCGATTTAGATGAAATCGTTGAGCCAATGATCGCCGATCCAGACGTAAACAATGACGATGTTTCTAAGCGTTATACACACGATACTATTCGTCCGTTATCGTTCTACGGTGGTACTAAGCAGGTAGATTTAGGTTTCGTAGGATCTTGTATGGTTCACAAAGGCGATATGAAAATTTTAGCTCAGATGTTAAAAAATATCGAAGCGCAACAAGGAAAAGTTGAATTTAAAGCGCCTCTAGTAGTAGCCCCTCCAACATATAACATTGTGGATGAGTTAAAAGCTGAAGGTGACTGGGAAGTATTACAAAAATACTCAGGATTTGAATTTGACGATAACGAACCAAAAGGTTTAGCTCGTACTAAATACGAAAACATGCTTTACTTAGAGCGTCCGGGTTGTAACTTATGTATGGGTAACCAGGAGAAAGCTGAGCCAGGAGATACCGTAATGGCAACATCTACGCGTTTATTCCAAGGTCGTGTCGTAAAAGATTCTGGTGAGAAAAAAGGAGAATCTTTATTATCTTCTACTCCAGTAGTGGTATTATCTACAATTTTAGGTAGAACACCAAATATTGAAGAGTATCAAGCGGCTGTTGAGGGTATTGTTTTAACGAAGTTTAAACCACCTCACAAACAATTGAGTACTGCTGCGGTAGCATACTAAATAAAGGATAATTAGATATTTCAGAATATCTCAAAAATAAGTAGAAAAGGAGCCTGGATTTTATTCAGGCTCTTTTTTTATGGATTTTTAGGGAAAAATTTTCGTATTTCAGCTTTCTAAAATCAGTATAAATAGGCTAATATTTAGTTAATTAGTAAGTCCTGTCGCGATATTTTTAATAAATTAGAGGGAATTTAAACAATCTAAATAAAGAAAAAATATGGCATTTGATATTGAAATGATTAAAGGCGTTTATTCCCGAATGGCCGAGCGTGTTGATGCTGCTCGTAAAGTGGTGGGTAAACCTTTAACGCTTTCTGAGAAAATATTGTATAATCACCTATGGGATGGGAATCCAACCACCGCATTTACAAGAGGTAAAGATTATGTCGATTTCGCTCCAGATAGAATCGCATGTCAGGATGCAACTGCGCAAATGGCGTTACTACAATTTATGCAAGCCGGAAAAAGTAAAGTTGCTGTGCCTACAACCGTGCATTGTGATCACTTAATTCAGGCAAAAGATGGAGCTGCAACCGATTTAAGGCAAGCGAATAGTGTGAGTAGTGAAGTATTTAATTTTTTGGAATCTGTTTCAAATAAATATGGCATTGGTTTCTGGAAACCTGGAGCAGGGATTATTCATCAGGTGGTTTTGGAAAATTATGCGTTCCCTGGCGGCATGATGATTGGTACCGATTCACATACAGTTAATGCAGGCGGATTAGGAATGGTGGCTATTGGTGTTGGTGGTGCCGATGCCGTAGATGTTATGGCAGGTATGGCCTGGGAGCTTAAATTCCCTAAGCTTATTGGTGTGAAATTAACCGGTAAATTATCCGGGTGGACAGCACCGAAAGATGTGATTTTAAAAGTAGCTGAAATTCTTACCGTAAAAGGAGGAACGGGAGCTATTGTTGAATATTTCGGACCAGGAGCAACTGCCATGTCGTGTACTGGTAAAGGAACCATTTGTAACATGGGAGCCGAAATTGGTGCAACGACATCTACTTTTGGTTACGATGAATCTATGGAGCGTTATCTACGTTCTACCGAAAGAGCCGATGTTGCCGATGCAGCTAAAAAAGTGAAAGAATACTTAACTGCCGATCCTGAAGTTTATGCCAATCCTGAACAGTATTTCGATCAGGTGATTGAAATAAACTTGTCGGAATTAAATCCGTTATTAAATGGACCTTTCACACCAGATTTATCAACTCCTGCAGGAAAGGAAATGAGCGAGAAAGCTAAAGCTAACGATTGGCCAATTGTGGTCGAGTGGGGCTTAATAGGGTCGTGTACAAACTCATCGTATGAAGATTTATCACGAGCGTCTTCTATTGCTCAGCAAGCTATTGATAAGGGTGTTAAAATGAAAGCCGAATTAGGCATTAATCCCGGTTCAGAGCAAGTGCGATATACTGCCGAACGTGATGGCATTCTTGAAGTTTTTGAAAAATTAGACGCTAAAATTTTTACGAATGCCTGCGGACCATGTATAGGGCAGTGGGCACGTTACAGCGATCCGAAAAATGCACCAAAAAACAGTATCGTGCATTCATTCAACCGAAACTTTGCCAAACGTGCCGATGGTAACCCGAATACGCATGCTTTTGTAGCTTCACCCGAATTAACAGCCGCGATTGCTATTGCGGGTCGACTTGATTTCAACCCGATGACCGATAAATTAATCAACGAAGAAGGCGAAGAAGTCATGTTCGATGAGCCAACAGGATGGGAGTTACCACCAAAAGGTTTCGAAGTTAAAGATAATGGCTATATCGAACCTGAGGCAGATGGTAGTCATGTTCAGGTGATTGTAGATCCAAAATCTGAAAGATTACAATTATTAACGCCATTCACGCCAATTGGTGATGATATTAAAGGCGCCAAATTATTAATAAAAGCCTTCGGAAAATGTACAACCGATCATATTTCTATGGCGGGTCCTTGGTTACGTTTCCGCGGTCATTTAGATAATATTTCTAATAACTGTTTAATTGGTGCCGTAAACGCTTATAACCAACAAACAAACTTTGTTAAAAATCAATTAACGGGTGATTATGGCGGAGTACCAGATGTACAACGTGAGTATAAAAAAGCAGGTATTAAAACGGTAGTTGTTGGCGATCATAATTATGGTGAAGGGTCTTCTAGAGAACACGCAGCTATGGAACCAAGACATTTAGGTGTTGCGGGCGTTATTGTAAAATCGTTTGCGCGTATTCACGAAACAAACCTTAAAAAACAAGGGATGTTAGGTTTAACGTTTGCTAATGAAGCCGATTACGATTTAATTCAGGAAGATGATACATTTAATTTCTTAGACTTAAATGAATTTGCTCCGGATAAGCAGTTAACTTTAGAGGTCGTTCATGCCGATGGAAGCAAGGATATTATCAAGTTAAATCATACATATAATGATGCTCAAATAGCCTGGTATAAAGCCGGTTCGGCATTAAACCTTATTGCTGCAGAAAATGCTTAATCTTTAAAGAATATACAAATAAAAATCCAGCTTATTAGCTGGATTTTTTATTGCAATAAAGCTTGAAAAACGTATAGAATTGTATTTTTACAAAAAACTTATCTCAATGAATACAAGAGCAGAGCAACTTAAAGCATTTGATAGATTGTTAACCATCATGGATGAGCTTAGAGCACAGTGCCCATGGGATAAAAAGCAAACCATGGAAACGCTTCGTCATTTAACCATAGAAGAAACCTACGAGTTAGGTGATGCCATTTTAGATAACGATTTGGAAGAGGTTAAAAAGGAATTGGGGGATGTGTTGCTTCATATTGTATTTTATTCAAAAATAGGCAGTGAAACTAACGACTTTGATATTGCTGATGTTTGTAATAGTATTAGTGAAAAGTTAATTAATAGACATCCACATATTTATGGTGATGTAAAAGTTGAAAATGAAGAAGACGTGAAGCGCAACTGGGAAAACCTGAAGCTTAAAGAAGGTAAAAAAAGCGTTCTTGAAGGGGTGCCTAACAGTTTGCCAGCTTTAGTTAAAGCTAACAGAATTCAGGAGAAAGTTGCCGGGGTAGGGTTTGATTGGGAAGAGCCGCATCAGGTTTGGGAAAAGGTTGAAGAAGAACTTCAGGAATTAAAAGCCGAAATAGATTCAAATAATCAGGATGCCATTGAAAGTGAATTTGGAGATGTACTTTTTTCAATGGTAAATTATGCCAGATTTTTAAATGTAAACCCTGAAAATGCTTTAGAACGTACCAACAAAAAGTTCTCAAAACGTTTTAAATATTTAGAAGAAAAAGCTCAGGGATTAAATAAACCGCTTAAAGAAATGACCTTAACCGAGATGGATGTGTTTTGGGAAGAGGCTAAAAAGTTGTAAAACAATTTACTAATATCTTGACTCTGCGTCTATAACCTTAACATATTTCTAATATTAATTGCGAATTATTTCAATACTAAAAAATTAAAAATATTGTTTAGGGTATCGATTTTATATCTTTAAGAAACGATTATCTTTGCAAGCGATTAAAAAAGAAACAAGGTTTCAGAAATGGCTAAAACGATTAAGCACTCCGAGTTTGTTCTCATCGGAGGTGGAATAATGAGTGCCACATTGGCAATCCAACTTTTTGAGAAATTTCCTGGTAAGAAAATAACAATTATTGAAAAGCTGCCTAAAATGGCAGAAGAAAGTTCTGAAGCATGGAATAATGCAGGAACTGGTCATGCAGGTAATTGTGAGTTAAATTATACTCCGGAAAAGAAAGGTGCTGTTAAAAAGGGTTCAATTGATACCACTAAAGCAATAAATATTTCAGAGCAGTTCAACGAAACACTAGGGTTTTGGAAAGATTGTGCCGAAAAAGGATATATCAAAAACCTGTCAAAGTGTATTAACGAAGTACCCCATATCAGTTTTGTTGAAGGCGAAAAGAATGTAGAGTTTTTAGAGAAGCGTTGGCATGCTTTAAAGGAAGTTCCTCATTTTAGAGATATGCAGTTTTCTAAGGAGATTAATGAAATTAGAGAATGGATTCCTCTAATGATGGAAGGGAGAGACGAAAAAGAAATCGTTGCTGCTACCTATTTTGAGAAAGGATATGATGTTAATTTTGGTGAAATAGCCGACCAGTTATTTAACTTTTTAGGAAAACAGGATAATGTTGAGTTGGTAAACAACAGTAATGTTTACAACTTACAGCAAACCGATAATAAACGATGGTTAATTTCGGTTAAAGGACAAAATGTGGGTAAACACTGGAAGATTGTAACAAATTATGTGTTTATTGGTGCTGGAGGTGGTGCTTTGCCTTTATTAGAAAAATCGAATATTAAAGAGGCTAGAGGCTACGGTGGATTCCCAATTAGTGGCTTATGGTTACGCTGTACAAATCCTGAAGTTATTGAAAGACATCAGGCAAAGGTTTATGGTAAAGCTAAAAAAGGCTCACCACCAATGTCTGTACCTCATATGGATACACGTATGATTAATGGCCGTAAAGAATTATTGTTTGGTCCGTTTGCCGGATTTACCACTAAGTTCTTAAAACATGGTTCGATGTTTGACTTACCACGATCGGTAGAGTTTGATAATATAATGAGTCTTCTTGGAGCAGGTTATCAAAATTTACCTTTGGTTAAGTATTTAATTAAGCAGGTAAGTTTAAATTTTAAAGATCGTATGGAAATGCTTAGAGAGTTTTATCCGGAAGCTCACGACGATGATTGGAAAATTGTAGTTGCAGGACAGCGTGTACAGATTATTAAGCGAAACAAAAAAGGTTTTGGTAAGCTAGAATTCGGAACTGAAATTATTGTTTCTAAAGATAAAACAATTGCCGCTTTATTAGGAGCTTCACCAGGAGCATCAACTTCGTATTCTGTAATGAAAAATGTTATTGAAAAATGTTTCTAACATTTAATATATGAAATAAAAAAGCGGCTTTTTAGCCGCTTTTTTTATGTTGTAATTATTTTAGTTAATACAGTTCTTTAATTTTACTCAACTTGGTTTCCCATAGTTCTAAGGCTTCTTTGTGAGTCTTAATATTATTATGAACTTCTTTAACTAATGGATTATTTTCATCAACATTCGTGAAAAACTGTAAGTTGTTTTCCAATTGGTTGATTTGGCTCTTAACTTCATCAATTTTTTTACGAATGAATGAACGTTCGTTGTCTAAATCTCTATTGTCATCTTCAGTATTCATATGATCAAGCTTGTTTTCGAACTTAATCATTTCAACTTCGTTTTTATCCATTTCAAGGTTCGATAACAAATCATCTACAGCTTTATTAAATTTACCCTCAATATAGCGTTTATCGTTAGGTACACGCCCTAAATCTTTCCATTGATTGGTGAACTCTTTAATTTGTTCAATGCCCTTTTCTTTATCTGTAAAAGGTTTTAGGTTTTTTAGGGTATCTAAAAGTTCTAACTTTTTACCAAATGCTTCCAGTCCTTCCTTGTTAGCTGCATTCTTTTTGGCATGTAACTTATCGAAGTAAAAATTACATGCGGTTTTAAATCGTTTCCAGATTTTATCACTGTCTTTACGAGGCACATGACCTATTTTTTTCCAGTCACTTTGAATTTTCTTCATCAACGGCGTGGTAACCTCGTAATCTTCACTGTCTTTATTGTCTTCAGCAATTTTAATTAAATCCAGTTTCTTTTGAAGATTGGTGTACTGTTCTTTCTTAAGGTCTTTGTAGAATCCGTTTTTACTTCGGTTAAACGTTCTTACAGCCTCCTTGAATTTAGCCCAGGTATTTTCATTTTCCTTTATAGGAACTTTACCTGCGTTAAAGAAGGATTCTCTAAGATCTTCAACTTCCTTAATTTTCTTTTGCCAACCGTTATGAGAAGTAATGTTTTCGGCTGTTATGGTTTTAATAGCCTCAATAATATCAAGTTTCGTTTCAAGATTTTTATCGTAAACTTTATCGATTTCTTGGAAATACAGCTGACGTTTATCGTTTATCGTTTTTGTTGCTACCTTAAATTTATTCCAGATATCTTCACGATATTCCCTTTGTACCGGACCTAGTTCTTCTTTCCACATTTTGTGAAGCTCTTGCAACTCTCTAAAGGCACGCATAACATTGTCATCTTTGGCTAGTTCCTCAGCGCGCTCAATAATCTTAAGCTTTTGTTCTAAATTGTGCTTAAAGTCTAGGTCGCGTAAATCTCTGTTTAGGTGCAGAAAATCGTAAAACATTTCTACGTGGTGGTGGTAGCTATTCCAGGCATTGTTGTATTTATCTCGAGGAATTGGACCTGTATTTTTCCAGCGCTCCTGAAGTTCTTTAAAGTGCTTGTATGTGGTATTTATATTTTCTTCAACGTTAATTAAACCTTTAAGCTCTTCTATAATTTCAAGTTTATCGGTTAAATTTTGTTTTAGATTTTTTTCAATGTTTTGATAGTATTCGTTACGCTTTCTGCGATAATCGTTGTAAGCTGCTTTGTAACGTTTTTGAACCGGAGAGCTGTAATAAAAGTCTATTTCGTTACCGCCTTCATTTAAGAAATCGTCTTTTTTCTCATCTAGAAGCGCTTGAAATTTATCTTTAAACTCATTATTGATAGCTTCAACATGAGTTTTTATCGCCTGTACTTTTTCGGTTCTAAGTAAACGCTCTAACTCAATAGCAAGAGCTTCAAGCGACATGGTGTCGTAAGCTTTAAGCTCAATGGTATGTCTGTCTTTATGACCTTCATCCTCGGCGTCTTCAGCATTAGATTCATCAATTTCATCTAAACCGTGATCATCGCTATCAGACTCTGAAACAGAAGCAGGGACAGTTTTGTCTTCTTCCGTAATTTCAGACTCTTTGGCATCAGTAGTTTCGGTAGATTCTATTGACGTGTTTTCAACTATTTTTTCTTCAGAATGTTCCTCATTCTTACTTAGCTCTTCTTTTCCGTTCAGGTTATTTAAATCAGACATTTTAACAATGTTAGGGTTCGTAATACAGCTTTGTGTGTTTAAAGATACTAACAAGTCTATTATTTACAAATATTTAGAAGGCAAATTATTTGTGTCTGATGTAAGAAATTTTGAAATTTTTAATGAGTTTAAATAGTAACATTCCAGATAGACCATGCTTTTTCAGCTTGAAAAACCAACATGTCTAAGCCGTTTACTGTGGTTGCCTGACGTTCTTTTCCTAATTTTAAAAAGGTGGTTTCTTCCGGATTATAAATTAAATCGAATAAAATATGTTTGTCGGTGATACCGCTGTATGGAATGTCTGGATGATTTTCAATATTTGGAAATGTTCCAAGAGGAGTACAGTTGATAATAAGCTGATGGTCTGCTACAATAGATTCTGTTAACTGATCGTATGTGAATTTAACATGCTCTGAAGCTGTACGTGATACATAGTGATATTTTATACCTAGTTTTTTCAGAGTGTAAGCAATGGCTTTACTTGCGCCACCGGTTCCTAGTATTAAAGCCTTTTTATGACGCTTTTTTAAGTGAGGTTTTAGCGATTTCTTAAATCCGTAACAGTCGGTGTTGTAGCCAATAAGTTTTCCTTTTTTAGTAACTTTTATGGTGTTAACGGCTCCAATTGCTTTTGCTTTTTTATTCAGTTTATCCAGAAAAGGAATAACCTCCTCTTTATAAGGAATGGTTACATTCATACCCTTTAAGTCTGGTGTGTTTTTAATGATGTTTTGAAGGTCATCAATCGAAGGAATATCGAAATTTTCGTAAGTTGTATTCGTTATTTCAGCGTCCTCAAACTTTTTTTTGAAGTAAGATCTTGAGAAAGAGTAGGAGATATTTCTACCTAAAAGGCCTAGTTTATTCATTAATTTTTCGTGTTTTTTGTCCGTAATACTCTAAAGCTAAAACGATGGTAACGCCTAAAAAGATATAAGCAATGGCGTAATAGGTTTCTGTATTCAGTTCCGGTATATAGCGTTGGTAGTTGGCTACGATTTTAGTTCCTGTAGAATCGAATAATGGTTCGCCGTCTTCAGTAAGTTTATAAATGGTATGTTTCCAAGGCCATACAACTCCTAATGATCCAACAATAAAGCCGATAATAGCAGAAAGCGTAATGCTTTTGTAGCGTTTTAAAATATAGCTTAGCATATGGGAAAAGGTAACTAAACCTGTTATAGACCCTAGGGTAAAAACCGCTAAAACCTTTAACATACGAATACGTTGCGAATTGTGTATAAAGTCGAAGTTTCCGCTGAAGATGTCTGAAAACGTATCGTATAAGGCATTTACCGAATCGACTAGCAGAAGGACATAATTACCTAATAAAATAAGAATGAAAGACCCTGAAAATCCTGGTAAAGTCATTCCTGAAACACTAATAATCCCGCAGAAAAATACAAACCAAAGGTTGTCGTTTTCTTTAGCAGGATTTAAAAAACTAATACCAGCGCCCAATAAAATACCAATGGCTAAAGAGGTGTAGGTGCGGTAATTCCAATCTTTAAAATCTTTGTTGATGTAATAAATGGAGCCGATAATCATTCCAAAAAACACACTCCAGACGTAGAGTTCGTAGTGCTCAATAAGATAATCCAACACTTTTGAAACACTAAAATAGCTAACAATCATTCCGAAGAATAGCAGACTAATAAATCGTCCGTTAATGTAATTGTAAAAGCTTTTGTAACGACCGTTAATTAGTAGTTTAAAAGCTTTTCCATTTATCTTTTTTAAGGAATAAATAAATTCCTCGTAAAAGCCAGCTACAAAAGCCACAACACCTCCAGACACACCAGGTACTTTATTAGCAGCACCCATTCCTAATCCTTTTAGAACCAGAAAAATTTTGTCTTTTAGTGTTCTAGTGCTTTCCATTTATGCTTTTTTTGCTCCTACTTTTTCAAGAATAAAAATAGTTAAAAATCCCAGTAACATTAAAGTTATGGCAAATACAATTTGATTATTCCCTTCAAAAGCAAAGGGAGAGATGCTTTCCTGAATTAATGGTGATTTTATGCCTTCGGAATTTGTATGCCATGACAAAGTATTTTTCCAAGGCCATACTTTGTTTAAAGACCCAAAAATAAATCCGGTAAGCAGAGCTAAGGTGATATTGTGATAGTTTTTGAATAACCATTTTAACGCATGACTAAAACTCAACAAACCAATAAGAGCTCCTGAAAAAAAGATAATTAATTTTTTAATATCTACGTCGTGAATGGCATCACTTAAGGTTTTATAAGCGCCTAATATAATTAAAATGAAAGAGCCAGAAATACCCGGAAGAATCATAGCGCAAATGGCAATGGCTCCTGAAAAAAACAGAAACCAATCACTATCGCTATTTTCCATTGCAGGTAATGAGCTAATGTAAAAAGCAATAACAGCACCTACGATAAGAGCTGAAATTACAGAAGCATCCCATTTTGTTACTTGTTTTCCAACAAAATAAATACTCGCTACAATTAAACCAAAAAAGAAAGACCAGATTAAAATAGGTTGATTTTCAAGCAGGTATTTAGCCAGTTTCATAAAAGAAACGTAGCTAATAACAATTCCGCTTAAAAGTGCAAGAATAAAATTACCGTTTACTTCAATCCAAAAGGCTTTAACCCCTTTGGTAAAAAGTGTTTTAAACAGCGAAAGATTAACGTTACTAATGGTAGAAATTAACTCTTCGTAAATTCCGGAAATGAAAGCGATAGTACCACCTGAAACACCAGGAACAGCATCGGCTGCACCCATGGCTAAACCTTTAAAAGTAATGATTAAATAATCAATTAAGCGTCGTTGCATATTTTGGTTTTGCATAAAAACCAAAGGTATACATTTTAATTAAACAGACGCTTATTGATTTGTTTTTAGTATGTTTTTAACAAGTATCTTATTGGCAACTTCAGGGAAAAGCTCTTCGATAATAAAAGCGTAATCTTCGTTATGATCTATACCATTTTTCAGATAAAAAATACCTTTATCATTTTCATTTAGAGAAAAATATAAACCAGCTAAACGATATTCTATTTCAGAATTTTCCGGGTAAAATTCTATGGCTTGCTCAAAGTTATAAATAGCAGCTTCAGGTTCGCCAAGTTTAATTAAAATATCACCTCTGGAAAGCCATGTGTTTAATTCGTAATTTCCTAGCTCTAAAGCTTTCTTAAAACCACGTTCAGCTTCTTCTAAATGATTTAAGCGATGATTGATTTGCGCATACAACTTCCAGTAAACTACGTTTTCAGAATCTATATTAATGGCTTTATTGATATAGTATAAGGCTTTATCGTAGTTTCTTTTTTTGTTATAAAAACGCGTAATCGCAATCCAACCTTTATCTAATAACGGATCTTCATGAACAGTTTTATAATAATATTGAACCGCTAATTCATCATTTTTAAGTTTTTCATGACAGCTACCAATACGTAGCAACGCAAACGAGGTTGGGTCGTCCAACTCTAAAGTAATGGTATAGTTTTCAATAGCCTCGTTAAAACGTTTCAGTTTTTCTAAAACCTTACCACGTTCTAAATAAGCACCAACAAAGGTGTCATCTGAGATAATTGCGAAATCGTAAGCAGCTAACGCTTTTTTGTAATTTTTAAGATTGTAGTACTGTTTTCCTAGTTGATGCCAGGCAACTTCACAATACGGGTTTTTGTCTAAAAAGATATTAAGGTACTCAATAGCTTCTTCAGATTGATTTAAAAATTCGAAACAATAAATCACGTTATACAGTGCCGAATAATCTTCAAGATCTTCTTCTAAACACTTCATAAAACATTCTTTAGCTTTTTCAAATTCATCAAGAAAAAGGTATTCCATTCCTATAAGCGAATACAAATCTACAACGTCATCGGTCAGTTCTAGGGCTCTTTTAAGCACATCGATAGCTTGCTGATGGTCGTCTTTTTTGGAAAAGATATTGGCTTTCTGGATGTAGATCTCTTCATTCATCGGATCCAGATTATAAAGTTCATTAAGTAAGGTGTCTGCTTCAACAAGTTTGTTTTCAAACACGTAAACTTCAACTTTAAAAAGTCTTAGATTGACGGAGGTAGGATGTTGATCTAGACCAAGTTTGATGGCTTTTTTTGCTAAAGCTATCTTTCCTTGATTTAGATAGTGATGAATGATGTTTTCAAATTCCTCTGAGTCAAAAAACAAAACGTGGTTTGTTTTTAACATCGACTCGAATTTGGTTAGAGGTAAATTGTTGTTTTCATCTTGACTAAACTCCATAGGCACATTTGTAAAGTTCTACTACTATAAATTTAATGTTCTATTTTGACGATTAACGTTCAAGACTTAAATGTTTTTAACAAAGTAATGAACAGTTAAGGAGTTTATTTGAAAAATTAAGTTGTTTGTTGGTAGTTAGTCGTTTGTCGATGTTTTAGCTTTCAAGAATATCGTCTAAAATGGAAATAATAATAGAACATCCTTTCATTATTTCTTCATTTGAAATCGTTAGAGGTGGCGTTATTCTTACTGCCCGACCTTCGAAGAGCAACCAAAAGAGAATTAAACCGGCTTCCTGACTCTTTAAAATAACGGTGTTAGCAATGTCAACAGATTGCATTATTGGGGCAAGCATAAGGCCTTTTCCTCGTACTTCGGTTATTAAAGGATGTACCAGAAGTTTTCGGAAAAGTTGTTCTTTTTCCAAAGCTTCAGTCATCAGGTTGGTTTCTGTAATTTCTTTTAATGTAGCTAAAGCTGCCGCGGCGATCACCGGATGCCCGCCGAAAGTGGTAATGTGTCCCATTTTTGGATTGTCCATCAATAAATCCATATGAGCTGTTGAAGCTGTAAACGCACCAATAGGCATCCCGCCACCAAGACCTTTACCCATAACCACAATATCAGGTATACAGTTATAGTTGTCGAAACCAAATAATTTTCCCGTACGACCAATACCCGGTTGAATTTCATCTAAAATAAGAACAGCACCAACTTCATCACAACGTTTTCTAACTTTAGTTAAGTAATCATTTTGTGGCTCTATAAAACCAGCACCTCCTTGAATAGTCTCTAAAATGACTCCGGCAGTTTTATCTGTTATTCTTAAAAGATCTTCTTCATTATTAAATTCAATATATCGAATGCCGGGAAGTAAGGGTCTAAACGCTTGTTTACGTTCTTCGTAGCCCATAACACTCATAGAACCCATGGTGTTACCATGATACGCTTTTTTAGCCGCGATTATTTCACTTCTACCGGTAATACGTTTGGTAAGTTTAAGCGCACCTTCAATGGCCTCAGTTCCTGAATTGGTTAAATAAGTTTTATCTAATGGATTAGGTAAATGTTCTGCAATTAGTTTACAAAGCTCTACAGGTGCTTTTTGGACATATTCGCCATACACCATAACATGCATATATTTGTCCAATTGATCTTTTATAGCATTAACCACTTTAGGATGATTATGGCCAAGTGGTGTCGCAGAAACCCCGGAAACAAAATCTAAAAAGGCATTATTATCAGTGTCATAAATATAGCTGCCTTTAGCATGAGAAATTTCCATAGCTAATGGAAATGGTGAAGTTTGGGCTTGATATTTTAAAAAGTCGTTTTTCATACTTTTATTATTTTTTGGGTTCAGCAGGGTTTTCTTTGATTTCGATAAGGGAAGCGCCCCAGGCGTAGACTTCGTCATTTGGATTAATGTCACTGATTAGGCATCTAAAAATGGATTGGTCTTCAGGTTTATTAGCTCTAATACTGTATTTTTTCCAGATATTCGTGAGTTGTATTTCTAGAAAATTGTAAGTTGTCCAAGGAGTACCTGTTTTTTGAATTCTAATTTTTATTTTTCCATTACCTTTTAGCCAAATTGAAAATTCGAAGTTTCCTTTAGTTTTGTTTACATATTGAATGATTTGTCCAGTTGATTTATTTTTATTATTTCCTGTAATGGCATATACTGACTCATAATTATTGGGGGAGGGAATATTTTTATTAGTCAAGGTTGTATATTGCTGTTGCCATTTATCACTGTTATACAAGTTGTTTGGCGTTTTTAACAAATTATCAGGATTATTCCCAATAAAATCCTGACTATTCCCCGCCATATTAATTCGCTGCATCATCTCTTCATTGAAGAAATCATCTTCAGGAATGTAGTCTTCAAGTCCTTGTATTTTTGGAAGTACTATAGGTTCATCTTCTTTAAATAAATCTTCAACAGATTTTGGTCTTTCATCTTCACGCCAGTCAAAGCCTTTTAAACGTTTGTCTTTGTCAAGGTATTTGGATTCTGGAGGCAGGGTTCCGTCAACTTGATTGAAACGGGTGTATTCTTCAATATCACCATTAGCAAAAAGAATAGAAATACTTCCTGATTTAGCCTTGTCAATACCAACCAATTCTTGCTTATCATTACGAACATAGAAAATAGATTGTGCGTTTTTGGTAATGTCAACTGTTCGTAACTGATTTTCGTTATCAAATAACCCTAATAATTTTAATCCGTTAATTTGATTGTAACCATCATCGGTAAGGGTGTCTTTACTAATGATAAACGCATTGTTGAAAACAAGAAGAGAATCTAATTTTTCAGTTTTTGTATTTGAAAATAGATGTATTGTATCACCTGTCATCTGGCTTTCGGCATTCCACATGATAGGTTTTTTTATGGTAGAAAACTTATCAGTAGTAGCTAAACGGTTTAGATTTATAAGTTGTGTTAAACCTGTTTTTTGATTGGAGTGAATGGAGTCTGCTTTACCACTTAAGTCTGTTTTAAAGATTTTAGCTTTGTAATAGGCTCTTAAAATACGTTCATCGGGTTTGCCTGTAACCATAATTTTATCGGCGTGCATGTAGATGGAATCGTTTTCCTGTTTAGTAACTGCTAAAGCGCGTTTTGTAATGAAAATAGAATCATTTTCTTTAAAAACTTCAGCATAATGACCTTTAACAATGGTTTTGTTTATAGTATCGGTTACTTTAATATTATTTGTAGCTGAAGCAAAGCTTATGTTGTTGTCAAAATATAAGCTATCACCTTCTATAATCCGATTGTCATAATCGATCCTTGAATTTTTAACAGCAAAACCCGTTTTGTTTTTGGTATCGTAAAAGCCTTTTTCGCAATAGGTTTTGCTGGTTTCGGTCACAATAGTCGATGGTCCATATAAATATGCTTTCCCCGTATCGGAATAAAAATCAAAGTAATTTGAATTTATAACAGCGTCGTCATTTGTTAAAACGACATTTTCTGTAAAACGATATTTTTTTTGTTGCATCAAATAACGACCAATTTGACTGGTAATGGTTCCTGAAGTGTCCTTTAAAACGGTGCCGCCACTTTTGTAAAAAGCTTCCTGATTGATTCTGTCGAAATATAAAGTGTCGCTTGAAATAGTAGAATTGGGGTCTTTTAAAACCACGTCACCACTGGCAAAAGCCAGCTGTGAAATACCACTGTATTCAATATATTTAGAAGACATATTGATGGTGTCTCCCTGAATCATTTTTACATTTCCGTACGCTTCAATAAAATTTTCAGCACTATAGTGAATCGCTTTATCACACCACATTTCAATACTTCCATGAGCAATATGTACTTGCTGAGCATCGTCTCTGGTTAAAAGTTTCGCTCCAGGATAGTTTTCTTCGTCAACATTAAGTCTACCGGAATATTTGATTTCTATTTTTTTCTTTTCTTGAGCGGAAATATTACCAATTATAAATAGGAACAAGAAAAGTAAAAAGTATATGGGGTTTAATTTTTTCAAGATTAAAAAGTTTGTAGCAAAAATAACGATATTTCTAAAGTTTAATTGTTTTGACACAAAAAACGCTCCAAAATTAATTAAGAGAATTAATAAGATATAAACAGACTGCTTTTTATGAGGTTTTATTCATGTTATAGTTAAAATTATTTTCGAATTTTTTAAAAAATCTATTTTCTTAAGTTCTGAATACGTTGTAAAAGTGTTGGGTGCGAATAATGCATAAACACATAAGCCGGATGTGGTGTTAAATTACTTAAACTATTTTTAGATAGTTTTTTTAACGAGGTAATTAAAGGGTCAGCTTTATATGTTGTTTTGGCATAATCATCGGCTTGGTATTCAAACTTACGTGAAAACACATTCATGATTAATCCTGTAATTTCTGAAATAGGCGAATACAGCATTCCGAAGGCTATTAAACCAATGTGAAAGCTTGGCATATCTACTCCTAAAGCATTTGAAAGTAACGGATTCGAAATAAAAAGTGATAACACATAAAGCGTCAATCCGGTAAGTAATATTGAAGAAATTAAATTGAAAATAATGTGTTTCTTTTTGTAATGCCCAACTTCATGTGCCAAAACCGCAACAATTTCTTTATCGTCTAAATCATTAATCAACGTATCGTAGAGGGTTACACGTTTTTCACTTCCAAATCCTGAAAAATATGCATTGGCTTTGGTGCTACGCTTAGAGCCGTCAATTACAAAAATCTTATCAAGTTTAAAACCTACTGTATTGGCATATGCTGAAATTTTGTCGCGTAAATCGCCAGCCTCTAAAGGGGTTTGTTTATTGAATAGCGGCACGATTAGTTTAGAATAAAACATATTCATAAACACGGTGAAAACAGTAACCAGTCCCCAGGCATATAACCAGAATTCTTCTCCTGAAAATTGATAAAACCAAATGATTAAAGCTAAAATACCTCCGCCAACAATAGCCATCATCAACCAGCCTTTTATTTTATCGAGAATGAATGTTTTAAGGGTTGTTTTGTTGAATCCGAATTGTTCTTCAATAACAAAGGTGCTGTAATATGAAAATGGTGTGGTTAAAATGTCGCTTCCAATCATGATAATTCCGAAGAAAATTAAAGCAATTATAATCGGATTTTCACTATAGATTCTGGCTATGTTATCAACCCATGCAAAGCCATCTAACAATAGAAACCCCAAGGTTAAAACAATAGAAAATGTTGAGGTTATAATGCCAAATTTATATTTGGTAGACTTATAGCTTTGTGATTTTTTGTATTCAGCTTCATCGTAAACATCTTGCAAATCTTTAGGTAAAGCATCATTAAAATGTTTTGCGTTAAGCGCATCAAGAATTTTATCGACAATAAAATTGACAATAATTATGGCTATAATAATATAAAATAGAGTAGTGGAAGTCATGTTTTTATTTGAAATTTCTTTGGCGTTTGGCTTCAAAAATCAGGATGCCGGCAGCAACCGACACGTTCATAGAATCGATCTCGCCTTGCATGGGAATGATGATGTTTTGGGTTGAATGTTTTTGCCAGGTATTACTTAATCCAGTCGCTTCGGTACCAACAACAATAGCGGTTGGTTTGGTGAAATCCTGTGTGTGATAATCAACTGAAGCTTGTAGTGCAGCGCAGTAAATATTGATGTTCTGAGAACTTAAAAAAGAGATGATTTCTTCGGTTGTTCCGGTTGCAATCTGGTTTGTAAACACACAACCTACACTTGAACGGATAATGTTCGGGTTGTATAAGTCGGTTTTGGGATTGGCAATAATTACAGCATCGGCATTGGCTGCGTCGGCTGTTCTTAACAAGGCTCCAATATTTCCTGGTTTTTCTGGCGCTTCGGCAACTAAAATTAAAGGCGTTTTGGTGTTGAATTTCAAATTTTCAAACTGATGTGTTTTACATTTTGCAACAGCTAAAACCCCTTCTGTAGTGTCGCGATAGGCTAATTTCTCATAGACCTCTTTCGAGATTTCAATAAGATTGATAGAAGAGTTAACAAAATCCTTAATTTCAGATTCAGAAATTAAATCCGGGTAAAATAAAACAGTATCAAGTTGATAACCACCTTTTACAGCTAAAGAAAGTTCACGAACACCTTCAATTAAAAACACCCCCGATTTTTTACGTTCACGAGATTTATCTTTTAGTTGAACTAATTGCTTTATATACGAATTCTGTATGCTTGTTATTTGTTTGCTCATATGGAGGACAAAAATACGTATTTAAAAAGACTTGAAGTAAATAAAAAAGCGAGCTATACTGCTCGCTTTTTTATTATTTGGTTTTAAGTTTTTCTGAATACCGTTTCCAAAGTTCCGTTTGGTGCGTTTCCAAACTAATTTGTCTGCCATCAATAAAGGCATGAGAAATAGTATTTGTTTTCATATCAAGTGCATCACCTTCTGAAATAAATAATGTAGCACTTTTCCCTTTTTCTAAAGAACCATAATCGGTATCGATCCCTAAAACTTTTGCTGCATTTAGAGTTATTAATTGTAAAGCCTGTTCCTGAGATAAACCGTAAGTAACTGTAGTTCCTGCATAAAAAGGTAGGTTTCTTGAACTCATACGTTCCATATCACCACTGCTGTCCAAACAAACCGTTATACCTTGATTAACCAATAAACGCGCGGTTTTGTAGGGTAGATTATAATCATCGTCGTCGCTATCAGGAAGCGAATGCACGCGATTTAAAACCACAGGAATGTTGTTTTCTTTTAAAATATCAATAGTCTTATAAGCTTCTTTTCCACCAACAATTACGACATTATTTAATTGAAAGGTTTTACAAAAGTTAGTAGCATCGATAATACCTTTTTCTTCATTAACATGGATGAACAATTTTTGATTTCCATTAAAAAGACCCTCCATAGAAGTAAAAGGCAGATTGGTCGGTTTTTTATCGCCCTTATTATAGGCTATTGCATTTTGAAAATAAGTTTCAATTTCTTTAATCTGTTCGTTGTAGTTTTCATTCGCTGAAATTCCTGTACGGGTATTTGAAAATAAGGCATGAGAAGCTGAAAAATTACTTGGCCAGTTCAGATGAATGGCATCATTAATTTTAATAGCAGCGTCTTCCCAGTTCCAGGCATCAAATTGAACGACAGATGATGTTCCTGACATACGTCCGCCTTGCGGGGTAATTTGCCCGATAAGTACGCCGTTAGGTCTTAAACTTTCAACAATTTTAGATTCGGCATTATAGGCAATTAAACTTCTAATGTGGGGGTTCCAGGCTCCCATTTCTTTTTCATCATCTGAGGCTTTTACAGCATCGATTTCTACCAACCCAAGAGTGGAGTTTGGTAAAATAAAACCAGGATAAACATGTTTGCCATTAGCATTAATAACATCGATGTTGGTTAAATTTAGTTTTACTACATCGCCATCAACAATGTTTGTAATTCTCCCGTCACTTAATATAATAACACTGTTTTCAATAACAGTACCATTACCTATATGAGCCTTTGCTCCCAGGATAGCAATGTCCTTTGTTTGTTTTGTAGCAGGTGTTTGTTGTGCAAATGCGTTAAGGCAACAAACAAAAGCTATGTATGATAAGAATGTTTTCATCTTTATATTATTAAATCTCATTTTCAATAGAATCGCAGTGTAAGTGTTTGTGTTCTTTCTTTTTAACAGGTTGCGTTTTATCACCTTTGTTTTTAGATTGAAGCATCATATTAATCAACTGGTTTTTTTCTGTTTTAATGGCTTTACGCATCTTTTTATCTTGCTCAATATCGAAATAGGTAACACCTTCTATAATTGTTTTTTCAGCTTTAGCGTAAATACTTAAAGGATTGTGAGACCATAAAACGACATCAGCATCTTTACCAACCTTTATGCTTCCAACACGATCATCGAGATGTAATAATTTGGCAGGGTTTAAAGTCACAAACTTCCAGGCATCTTCTTCACTAACGCCACCATATTTAATGGTTTTTGCAGCTTCCTGATTTAGTCTGCGAGACATTTCGGCATCGTCACTATTAATAGCAACCGTAACACCAGCATTGTGCATAATGCTCGCATTGTACGGAATAGCGTCGTTAACTTCGAATTTATAAGCCCACCAATCGCTAAATGTCGATCCGCCAACGCCATGCTCAACCATTTTATCGGCTACTTTATAGCCTTCAAGAATATGGGTAAATGTATTAATGTTGAAGTCGAATTTTTCGGCTACTTTCATAAGCATATTAATTTCGCTTTGTACATAGGAGTGACAGGAAATGAAGCGTTCTTTGTTTAGAATTTCAGCTAAAACCTCCAATTCTAAGTCTGTTTTATAAGGTTTTCCGCTTTTCTTTAAAGCATCGTATTCCTTAGCTCGGGTAAAGTAATCGATATATACCTGTTCAACCCCCATACGTGTTTGCGGAAATCTGCCACCACTCCAGTTAGACTGCTTGACATTTTCACCAAGGGCAAATTTTATGAATTTAGGGGTGTTGTCGTAAACTAAATTATTTGCCGATTCTCCCCATTTTAGTTTGATGATAGCCGAACGTCCACCAATAGGGTTCGCCGAACCATGTAGAATTTGAATGGAGGTAACGCCGCCGGCAAGGTTTCGGTAAATATTAACATCGGTTTCATTAATAACATCTTCGATGGTAACTTCGGCAGATGAGTTTTGTCCAGCTTCATTAATTGCGGCAGCGGCAATATGAGAGTGCTCGTCTATAATTCCAGCTGTTAAATGCTTACCAGTGGCGTCGATTACTGTAGCTTTTCCATTGGATAGGTTTTTGCCAATTTTAGAAATTTTACCGTCTTTAATTAGTACATCGGTGTTTTCTAAAATGCCGTCTTTTTCGTTTGTCCAAACCGTGGCATTTTTAAATAACAAGGTTTCAGCCTTTGGCATTTCGGCGAAACCGTAGGCTTTATTTGGGTAGGTAACAGGTAAAAGAATGTTTGTGTCTTTTGTTTCGGTTTCCGATTTGGAATCTTCAGCTTCTTTTTCTTCAGCCGTAATTTTTAAAGGAAATTCACTGCCGTTTGGTAGAATATACTTTCCTCTTAACACGCGATCCTTTTCAGTTAAAGCAGTTATTCTTATAAACTCCTGTTTGGTAGAATCTTTTGATGCGATTGCAATATTAACCCAGTCATCTTTGTAAGTCAGGTTGGCATTTAGCTTTTGTTCACCTTGTTTAACTTCAATTTTAGGTTTACTCAATTCGCCTGAAATAGACATGCTATAGTTCTCATTTGCTAAAGTTACTTTGTAATCACCTTTTATATCCTTTTTATTGATGTCTTCAAATGTTGTTTTATTGCCCTGTACCCAGTTTTCGTAAATGGTGGTCTTTTTGTCGAAGATATCACCTGAGGTTACAATAAAATTCGCCAGATGCCCTTTTTCGAGAGAACCAATAAGTTGTTCTTTTCCTAAAAGTTGCGCTGGAATCATAGTTAAGGCTTCCAGAGCTTTTTCTTTAGAAAGCCCCGTTTCAATTGCTTTGAGTAAGTTTTCCCTAAATTCTTTTAGAGATTTTGAACTGTGTGTCGTAAATGCAAAGATAATATCATTCTCAGATAATATTTTAGGATTTGAAGGTCTTTGATTCCAGGCTCTCATATCTCCCAAAGTTAATGCCGATGATAAAAACGGATCTTCCACATCGTAAGCATCAGGGAAATTTAATGGCAATATAAGTTTGGCTTGAGAGGCTTTAATATCGGCAATGCGCTCATATTCATCACCACCGCCTAACATCACGTATTGCACGCCATAAGCATCACCAACTTTGTCGGCTCGCATAATGTTGGCTCGACTTCCGGCATCAAAAAACTGAACCAGATTTTTATTGTCGTTAAAGGCTTCTAATGATAAGTCTTTGGTATCTATATGGCCACCAGCATACCAGTCGGCATCAATAAATACCTGTCTTAATAAAGCCATGCTTCCCATTAAAGAAGTAGGATAGGCTTGTTGAGATGTTATACTTTTACTAAAAGAGGAATATTGTCCTGAATTTTCATCTATAATACGGTATTGGTTGCCTTGCTCATTATTCAATGCAATCAATACGCCTGTACCTCTAACAATACCATCAGGAATATGTGTGTTTACAACTCCAAACCCGGCTTTTAATAATTCGGTAGCTTCTTTAGTATTGTAATTAAATGCATCTGTTGCATGTTTTTCAGGCATGATATGGTCGTTCCAGTAATAACCTGTACGTGAAGAATCATATTGCCTTGATCTTCTACTTGAAGCAGAAGATGCGTTTGGAACTTCAATTCCGAAAGAAGAAAAGACATCGATAAAAGATGGGTAGATGCTTTTACCTTCAACATCGATAATAATTGAATTTTTTGGAATGGAAACCGATGATCCGGTAGCAACTACTTTTCCATCTTGAATAAGAAGAGTTCCGTTTTCAATAATTTGTGAGGGAGTAACAAATAGCTTGGCGTTTGTTATGGCGGTGTAGTTTTTGTTCACAGTGTGTACGCCATCATTTTTTGGAAAATAATCCTGTGCAAATAGGCTCGTTGAAAATACAATGGCCATACCTGCTAAATAATTTTTCAGCATGTGATAGAGGTTAGTTAAGTTTTAAATGTACGAAAAATCTAATTTTATTGAATAATATTCAGTAAATTTTAACTTTTCATAAAGATTTTTCATTGAAGTAATTGCTCAGTAATGCTACCACATAACTGTAACTTTCCATGCCTTTGCTTTGTTGGTTGGCTTTTAAATAGTTACTGTAAAAGATTTTGAAAAAGGGTTCTAACGGATTGGCATGAGCTTCCCAGAAGTCGCGGGTTTCTTTATAATTTTTTAAAACGCCCTCATTAACATCGGCAACTAAGTCGTCGTAAAGACATTCATCTCGAGAATAGACTTCGTTTAAGCAATAGCGTAATCCAAAAGTAAAGCCGGCATAATTAAAGTAAATATCATCATGATTAATAGCCGCTAAACAGCCTATAAAATTAGCTTCGTTTTCAGCAGCATAGCCCAGCTGGTGAGCAATTTCATGAGAAGATGTTGTTGGTATTTTAATGGTTGGAATAATGGCGTCAACTTGAGCCTCGTTGGTTAACGGATTTAAATAACCACTAAAACCCATATATGTTAGCGGGTAACTAAATAGCGACTTTTTTACACTTTTTGGGTGGTATTCCAAATGTGGAAATATGGTTTTTAAGTTTTCATAACCTATAGGCGCCATGTTTAAAATTACTGTTTTGCTATAGGGGACGGTAACTTTAATAGTATCATTATTGGTGATTTTTAAATGCAGCTCGTTCGATTTTTTAATGAGCTTTTCGGTAACAGCGACCAATTGTTCTGTAGTATAATCGCGATTTAGGTTTAAGTTTTTATGAAGCGGTAATCGGTGGTAATTTAATCCCCAGCATAAATGAAACAAAAAGAAAATAACAGACAGTGCTACAGTTACATCAATCACCCAATTCAGACTATCTTTCAAAATACGGGTTTTGTTTAAATACAGCCATCTTAATATATAGATTATGGCAAAAGCATAGATTAAATCACCAAACGAAAACGGTAACCAGCCCAGCGTATATCGAAATAGCTTCGAAATTATTGGATACAGTCCATTACTGTAATAGGTTTCAACAAATTCAGGATACTTGCCCAGTAGCTTAACAAACAGATATTGCGGAATAATAAGCAGGGCAATAATGGTCTTTTTCTTTATCTGCATATTTCAAAAATAATAAAAATAAGTACCCGATGGTCGGTGTTTATCCGTTAAGGTTTCTTCCTGCTGTTCGTTATATCTTTTTTTGTCATGCTTCTAAAAAAAGGATGCCACTTCCATCAGGAGTAGCGACTTAAATCTGTGGGTTTTTGCTACCTTTGCAAGTACTAAAACTATATAAAAATGAGTTCAGAAATAAGACAACTTCAACCCCAACAATTGTGGAATAAATTCGCCGATTTAAACGAAGTTCCACGTCCTTCAAAAAAAGAAGAGCGTGTTATAGCGTTTATGAAAAGTTTCGGTGAAAACTTAGGTTTAGAAACAGTAGTTGATGCTGTTGGGAATGTCATCATAAAGAAGCCTGCAACCGCAGGAATGGAAGATAAAATTACTGTGGTGATGCAGTCGCATTTAGATATGGTTCACCAAAAAAATAACGATACCGTTTTCGATTTCGATTCTCAGGGTATTGATATGTATATTGATGGCGATTGGGTACGCGCGAAAGGAACGACCCTTGGTGCCGATAACGGTTTAGGTGTGGCAACGATTATGGCTATTTTAGAAAGCACCGATATTGCTCATCCTGCCATAGAAGCTTTATTTACCATTGATGAAGAAACAGGAATGACTGGAGCAATGGGCTTAAAAGGCGGATTGCTTTCAGGTGGTATTTTATTGAATTTAGATACCGAAGAAGATGATGAGATTGGTGTAGGTTGCGCCGGAGGAATCGATGTTACGGCCACCAGAACTTATGAGGAAGAAGAAACACCGGAATTTAAAATTGGATTCGAGATAAAAGTAAAAGGGTTGCAAGGAGGACATTCAGGAATGCAGATTCATGAAGGTCTTGGTAATGCCAACAAAATTATGAACCGCATGTTATTTGACGGTTTCGAAAATTATGGATTACGTATTTCGCAATTAGAAGGAGGAAGTTTACGTAATGCCATTCCTCGCGAGAGTGTTGCTGTTGTGGCTATCGATGCCATTCATGAAGAAGCATTTGTATTAGAAACTAAGATTTTAGCAGATGTTATTAAGAATGAGTTAAAAATCATGGAACCAGATTTAGAAATTTTAGTTTCTAAATGTGATACGCCAGAGAAAATTATGGATTTAGGTATTCAGGAAGGGTTTACCAGAGCACTTTATGCTGCACATAATGGTGTTTACCGTATGAGTGCAGATATTCCTAATTTGGTGGAAACATCAAATAATATAGCTAAGGTTATTATTAAAAATGGAAATATTCACGTAGGATGTTTAACGCGATCTTCGGTTGAGAGTTCAAAAATGGATTTAGCGAATACCTTAAGAGCGACATTTGAATTAACGGGTTGTGAAGTTGAGTTTTCAGGCGATTATCCTGGTTGGGCGCCAAATATGGATTCTGCCATTTTAAAAGTGATGAGTAAATTATACGAGGATTTAAATGGAGAACAGGCGCATGTAGCTGCTTGTCATGCCGGATTAGAATGTGGTATTCTTGGGCAAAATTATCCTGAAATGGATATGATTAGTTTTGGTCCTAATATTAAAGGAGCACACAGTCCAGATGAACGTGCACAGATTTCTTCAGTTCAAAAATACTGGGCATTTGTTTTAGAAATACTAAAGAACATTCCGAGTAAAAATTAATTAAAGTGTATTTTATCGAATAAATTTGCGTTTAATCGATGTGTTTTGCATATTTGTTTAGTGAAAAGCATTTTTTGAATGAAACATAAAGTAAGCCCCAAATGGCCTCTAAAAAGAAACATTCGGAATAATGCTTTTTATTTTTTCACTAAGAGAGATTTAAAATACTAAGATTGAATTAAGGTACAGGGTCGTAACCTGAACCTCCCCAAGGGTGACAACTAAAAATGCGCTTTATTGCCAGCCATCCACCTTTAAACAAACCATATTTTTGTAAAGCTTCTTTGCTGTAATGCGAACAGGTAGGCGTGTATCTACAGGTTGCTGGTGTTAGCGGAGAAATAAAGGTTTGATAAATCTTTATTAGAAATAGAAACGGTGCAACAAGTAGTTTTTTCATGTTTTTGTTAACCTGAACTTGTTTCAGGTTCTTTTGTTAGTTCGAGCGGAGTCGAGAACTTTTAGTTAGCAAATTCTCAACTGCGCTCAAACTATCAATATTTAATTTACGGAAAAAGTCGTACCGTCTTTACCGTCTTTTAGTTGAATTCCAGCGTTTGCCAATTCATCACGAATTTGATCAGATAAGGCAAAATCTCTATTCGCTCTGGCTTCTTGTCTTAATTTTATTAAAATATCTACAGCTGCCGATAATTTATCGGTACCCGATTCCTTTTTAGTCACGTTTTCAAGCCCTAAAATATCAAAAGTAAAGATGCTAATCGTTTCTTTTAATAATTCTAGATCGGTTTCGGTTAAGGTTTCTACACCTTCTTTAATCTGATTAATATATTTTACAGCTTCGAATAAATGCGCAATAACAATAGGTGAATTAAAATCGTCATTCATAGCATCATAACAAGCTTGTTTCCATGCACTGATATCTATCGTTGAGGTTTTAGAAGCTTGCAGACTATCTAATTGATTAATGGCATCCATTAATCTGTAAAAACCTTTTTCGCTTGCTAATAACCCATCATCGGTTAAGTCTAAAACACTTCTGTAGGACGATTGAGCTATGAAGAAACGAATCACACTTGGCGCGTAAGCCTTACTGAAAAATTTGTTATTTCCAGATAATAACTCATCCGGATTCACTGTGTTTCCAGTAGTTTTAGACATACGTTGTCCGTTTAATTCCAACATATTGGCATGCATCCAATAGTTTACTGGTGATTCTCCTTTAGCGGCTTCATTTTGAGCAATTTCACATTCGTGGTGCGGGAATTTTAAATCCATTCCTCCACCATGAATATCAAATTTATCACCTAAATATTTAGTGCTCATGGCTGTACATTCTAAATGCCAACCCGGGAAACCGTCTCCCCAAGGCGAAGGCCAGCGCATAATGTGTTGCGGTTCGGCTTTTTTCCAAAGGGCAAAATCCTGCGGATTCTTTTTATCGCTTTGTCCGTCTAATTCACGCGTATTGTGGATTAAATCGTCCAGTTTTCGTTTGCTTAATTTTCCGTACTCATGACTTTCATTAAACTTATATACATCGAAATATACCGATCCGTTTACTTCGTAAGCAAAACCATTATCGATAATGCTTTTTATAAGTTCAATTTGTTCAATAATATGTCCTGTTGCTGTAGGCTCAATGCTTGGCGGCAGGAAATTAAAGATGTTTAGAATGTTATGAAAATCTACAGTGTAGCGTTGCACAACTTCCATAGGTTCAATTTGTTCTAAACGTGCTTTTTTAGTGATTTTATCTTCACCTGCATCGGCGTCATTTTCTAAGTGACCAGCATCGGTAATATTCCTTACATAACGAACTTTATAACCTAAATGCTTTAGATATCTGAATATCATATCGAAAGACATAAAGGTTCTTACATTTCCTAAATGCACGTTGCTGTAAACCGTTGGGCCACATACATACATACCCACGTGGCCTTCGTTTATAGGTTTAAAAAGTTCTTTTTTACCAGTAAGAGAATTATATATTTTTATCTGTTGATCTTGAAAAAGTTGCATTGATGTTGGGTTGATAAGCAATTAGTTTAACTTAAAACTTAGTGTCTAATTTTATGTAATCTAAAAATTCTCTGCGCACAGATTCTTCTTTGAATTTACCACCAAATTCTGAGGTTACGGTACTACTTTCAATATCGCGAATACCTCTTGAGTTTACACATAAGTGTTTTGCATCTACAACGCAGGCAACATCGTCTGTGCCTAAAACTTCCTGAAGTTCTTTAACAATTTGAATCGTTAAACGTTCCTGTACTTGCGGGCGTTTAGCGTAGTAATCTACAATTCGATTCATTTTAGATAAACCAACAACCGAACCGTTAGAGATGTAAGCAATATGAGCTTTACCAACGATAGGTAATAAGTGGTGTTCACAGGTTGAATACACAGTAATGTTTTTTTCAACAAGCATTTCACCGTATTTATATTTATTGTCGAAAGTTGAAGCACTTGGCTTTCTTTTTGGATCTAAACCTCCAAAAATTTCTTTAACAAACATTTTGGCAACACGGTTTGGCGTACCGCTTAAACTGTCGTCTGTTAAATCAAGACCCAATGTTTCCATGATGTGACGAACATCGTCTTTAATAATTTCTATTTTTTCTTCATTAGACAATTTAAAAGCATCACCTCTTAATGGGGTGTCTGATGAAGTTCCAATGTGGTCGTCTCCTAAAGATTCAAATTCTTCTAAGTTATTCTCAATTTTCATCTGTTCATTTCATTGTTGTTTAGTTGAATGATTGTCATATCATTAACTAAAAAAATCACTTTAAGTTTGCAAAGATAAGCAAAACTGTTTTGTTATGATTTGTATTATTACACAATTAATTTAAAGAGTAGGTCTGTTTTTTTATGTATTAATTACATGAAAAATAAAAAAAGCTTGAATTAATTAATCCAAGCTTTTTTAAATATTGTTTGGTTTCGTTTTACAAGTTGAAACTTAACGAGAACGTAACGTTCGAATTCGTTTGATCTATTGATGCAGAATCTATCAAGCCAACATTATATAAGGGCGTTTCGAACGAGCGTTGCGACTGATCGAAAGTGACATCAAATTTCGTGTTTCCAAAGCTATAACCTAAACCTACAGAGAACCCGTTTAAATCTCCAACGGTAATACCATCGGCATACGGACTTTCTTCATAGCGGTAACCACCTCGTAAACTTAATTGCTTTATACGGTATTCTCCACCAATGCGGTAAGTAGAAGCGGAGGTTAAAATATTATTCATGACAGTGTTTTGCTCAGCAAAGAAGCTATCAGATGTAGGTTTAAATTTTGTATTGCTGTAATCTTTAATAGAGTAATCAAAACTGATTAAGCCTTGACTTCCGAAAATATAAGCTAAACTTCCTGTGAATTTACCAGGAGTTTGAATTCTGTATTGCGGGTAAACATTAATGATGGATGGAATATAGTCAACATCGGGATCTGCAAGATTGGTATTGATATATTGTGTTGTTTCTTCTCTAATGGTATACCAGGTAGGAGAGTCGTACGTTGCACCAACTCTAAATTCTTGTGAAAGTTTTAAAATACCACCTAACTGAAATGAAAAACCATTTCCTGTGGTAGATAAGGTATTGTCGAAATCGATAAGCTCGATATCTCCACCATTGTTATTGTCCTCCATTATGCTGGTTAAACGATCATAATCTATAAAGTGTGAATTTAAGTTAAGTCCTAAATATAACTTGTCTTGGTACTGCGTGGCAAAGTTGAAGGATATTTTACCGTTGTATCCGGTTGAAATGTAAGCGTAATCGTGAGCAAAGTTTCCGGTTGCCACGTTTGCTATATATTCGGTGTTGTCGTCGCTATCAGTAACCGGGTCTAAAATATAGGCCTGATAACCTAAAAAAGCTTGTTGATGCGCAAACCCGTATTTACCACCGATAGCTTGATAGGCTTCTTCAATATATCTGTCGTTAAGTGAAATCTCTACAAGTCTTACTCCATCGGCGTAATCGTAAAAATAACTTGCAATGGAGTTGCTAAATTGGCCATCATCATTGGTGTTTGTGCCAATAGCATTCCATACATTTTCATGATTGTTGGTTTTCTCATAAGCCACACCTAAAGAAAACTTGCGCCAAGGTGAATTATTTCTTGCAGCGAATACAAACGAAGCACCTCCCTGATTTAAGTCAAACTTGGAATTATTGACTTTGTTAAACCCGTTGAAATATTGCGTTTCATTTTTTACATCGGCGTTTGATAATGAAAACGAAACATGACTCGCATTAAATACTGCCGAACTGGCCGGGTTTAAACTCACGGCACTCATGTCGCCACCTAAGGCTCCAAAGGCTCCGCTTAAGGCTCTGAAACGCGCTGTTCCTTGAATTTCACTTTGCGAGTAACGCAAAGCATCACTAATATCCTGAGCATTTAGTGCGCATGCCGATAGTATACCTATAAATAACAGGTTTAACTTTTTCATAGTTTAATTTTTCTTTTTTTTTATGCTTTTTATCCTCTTCGTCCTCCACTTGAAGATCTTGAACTTCCACCACCACTACTGGAACGACTACTGCTTCCAGAAGACGATCTCATACTTGAGCCTGAACTGGAACTTGATCCGGAACTGTAACTTCTACTAGGAGTGTAAGATGAGTTACTACTTCCTGATGATCTTCTAGAGTAATTACTATTATTACTGTTTGAAGGTGAATAGGTTCCCGAGCTTGTTCTTCTGCTTGAAGATGCTCTGGATGTTGAGTTTGTTGATGGCGTGTAAGTCGAAGTTGAGCGTCTTTGTGAGCTACTTGTATAATTACGCGAACTATTAGTTGTATTGTAATTTCTTCTGTCGGCACTCACGCCATTGGTATTTACAGTGCTTCTTCGAGTAGTATACTTTGAAGTTCTATCGGAACTTGTGTAACTGGTTCTTCTATTTATGGTAGAATTTGTAGCTCTGTTAGCATAGGTGCCTCTTCGGCTTGCGCTATAAGCAACATTTCTTCTGTCGTAAATACCATTGTTGCCCCAGTAACCACCATAATATGTGTTGTAACCATAATATCTGCCATAAGGAGTGCCATAGTAGCCTACATATCCATAGCGCCAAGGGTATCCCCAGCCATAATAACCACCATACCAGAAAGGATCGCAATAACCCCAGCTGTTCCAACCCCAGCCCCAATTCCAGTTGTTGTAACCGTAATTCCAGCCGTAGTTCCAGCCCCAATTGTTCCAACTCCAGTTGTTCCAATATGGGTCACCCCAATAGCCATATCCTGTATTGAAGTTAATAGTTACACTGCTGTTTTCCTGTCCCCAGCCACCATATCCTTGGTAGTCATTGGCCTGAGCATCATCTTCAGAGTACCCCGATGTTTCATAATCATCGATATCGGTAAAAATTTCTCCACTGGAAACCATATAATCAGCTTCCATAGATTTATTTTTAAAGTAATTAGAGTAGTAATTGTTTTTAGAATTTTCCTTAGGCACTTCAACAACAGCTTCCTCGTAGCGATCGTATTGTTCTGTGCTTCCGTAAATCCCATCATTAGCGCCAACATATTGATAAGAACCACATGAAGACAAGCCAATTGCCAAGCCTATAACGGCTAAAATTGGCATTTTCTTGGTTAAGTAGTTGTGAAATAGCATATCATTAGATTTTTATTGTTGAACATAACAAAAATAGTTAGTTTTGCTGAACTATTTTTATATTTAACATAATCACAATATTTGTGCCAAAATACTAATATGAGTAAAAAACTTACCAGTAGATCAGAAGATTATTCAAAATGGTACAACGAACTTGTTGTAAAGGCTGAATTAGCGGAGAATTCAGCAGTTAGAGGATGTATGGTTATTAAGCCATACGGATATGCCATTTGGGAAAAAATGCAGGCGGAATTAGACCGAATGTTTAAAGAAACCGGTCATCAAAATGCCTATTTCCCGTTGTTCGTTCCTAAAAGTTTGTTTGAAGCTGAAGAAAAGAATGCTGAGGGATTTGCAAAAGAGTGTGCTGTAGTCACACATTATAGATTACAAAACGACCCTGATAAACCAGGTAAATTGAGAGTTGACCCTGAAGCAAAGTTAGAGGAAGAATTAGTGGTACGCCCAACTTCTGAAGCTATTATTTGGAATACTTATCGAAGCTGGATTCAGTCGTATAGAGATTTACCCATATTAATTAACCAGTGGGCTAATGTGGTGCGTTGGGAAATGCGTACCCGTTTATTTTTACGTACGGCAGAGTTTTTATGGCAGGAAGGACATACAGCGCATGAAACAAAAGCAGAAGCATTAACGGAAGCAAAAACTATGAATAATGTTTATGCAACGTTTGTGGAGAACTTTATGGCTATTCCAGTGGTTCAAGGGGTAAAAACCGAAAGCGAACGTTTTGCTGGGGCAGAGGAGACTTATTGTATTGAAGCTTTAATGCAGGATGGAAAGGCATTACAGGCAGGAACGTCTCACTTCTTAGGTCAGAACTTCGCAAAAGCTTTTGATGTGAAGTACGCGAGCAAAGAAGGTAAACAGGATTATGTTTGGGCAACCTCTTGGGGAGTTTCTACGCGTTTAATGGGAGCTTTAATTATGACACACAGTGATGATAATGGTTTGGTGTTGCCTCCAACATTGGCACCTAACCAGGTTGTTATTGTACCTATTTATAAAAGTGACGAAGATTTAGATAAGATTACTGAAGTAGCCAATACTATAATGAGTAATTTAAGAGCTAAAGGAGTTTCAGTGAAGTTTGATAATAGAACCACACAACGTCCGGGAGCTAAATTTGCACAACACGAATTACAAGGGGTGCCATTACGTATTGCTATTGGTCCAAAAGATTTGGAAAACGGAACGGTGGAGTTAGCTCGTCGTGATACATTAACTAAGTCTGTAGTTGCTATAGATGATTTAACTACGACTGTAGATGATTTGTTAAAGGAGATTCAGGAGACTTTATTTAATAAAGCGTTAGAATTTAGAAATAGTCACATTACAGAGGTGGAAACATTCGAAGAGTTTAAGGATGTTTTAGAAAATAAGACAGGATTTATCTCTGCGCACTGGGATGGCTCAAATGAGACCGAAGAAAAGATAAAAGAGCTTACAAAAGCGACTATTAGATGTATTCCTTTGGAAATGAAAGAAGAAGAAGGTGTATGTGTATATTCTGGTAAGCCTTCTAAAGGTCGGGTATTATTTGCAAAAGCATATTAATTGAAATTTTTTTAAAAAAAGTTTGAAAAGGTATTGCAGCATTCAGAAAAAGGTGTAATTTTGCAACCGCAATCGAGAAAATTGCTAGTTATTTGAAAAGTATCGCAAGTTTGAAGTTGTAAAAATGTTTACGCTTTTTAAGATACCATGGCCCGTTCGTCTATCGGCTAGGACGCCAGGTTTTCATCCTGGTAAGAGGGGTTCGATTCCCCTACGGGCTACTATTTTTCTCGAAAAAAAAGTACATTAATTTATTGAAAAGAAGTTGTGAGTGTAAGAAATAAGTTTTACATTTGCGCTCTCGAAAAACAATAATAATGGCCCGTTCGTCTATCGGCTAGGACGCCAGGTTTTCATCCTGGTAAGAGGGGTTCGATTCCCCTACGGGCTACAATATTTTAATAATATACAAAAGAAAATGGCAAATCATAAGTCAGCATTAAAAAGAATAAGAAGTAACGAAGCTAAGCGTTTAATCAATAAGTATCAGCACAAAACAACTCGTAATGCTATTAAGAAATTACGTGAGTTAACTGATAAAACTGAAGCTGAGGCTTTATTTCCTTCAGTAGTGTCTATGTTAGATAAATTAGCTAAGAAAAACATTATTCACGCTAATAAAGCTGCTAACCTTAAATCTGGTTTAGCTAAGCACGTAGCTGCGCTTTAATAGCTTGATCCCATAATAAATATTTGAAAAAGCTTCTCTTTTCTAGAGGAGCTTTTTTTTTATATCTAACCGAAATTTATTTAGAATTTGGGTTAAAATAAATTGGCAAAATGATTAGAATTTATGCCAAATTTGGTTTTAATGCTCTAAATTTGCAAAACATAAGAAGTTAATTATTCATTTTTATTAATAGTACCCTTTGGAAAATACAGCAGCAATAAAGTTAATTGATAAGATTGTAAGTGATCTGGATCAAACAGGAATCAATACCGATACGTTAATTGATGATATTAAAACATTAAGAGGTTATGCCTTAGAAGAGCAAATTCCTTTAGTTGTAAAAGTATTAAGACTAACTTACGAGCATATTGAGGAAAACGAATCATTCTTAATCCCTATGCCGGAAGATGAAGACGATGAATTTGAAGTAGAAGCTGAAGTAGAGAACGCTCCGGTAGAGAGTTTAAAATACGTGATTTCTTTAATGAGAAATCTAGATAATAAAATTAACATTAACGATTTAAAGACGTACAGAGATTCATTAAACAATTTCTAATTTAAAAGTTCTTTATAAAACATAAAAAAGCCTTTCTGAAAAGAAAGGCTTTTTGTTTATTATCAATTTAAGTTTTTATCCGTTCATTGAGATTAAAAACTCTTCGTTGTTTCTGGTTTGTTTCACACGATCGTTAATGAATTCCATCGCTTCAACAGGGTTCATATCGGCAAGATACTTACGCATTACCCACATACGTTGAATTGTAGCTTCATCTAATAATAAATCGTCGCGACGTGTACTTGAAGAAGTCAGGTCGATAGCAGGGAAAATTCTACGGTTAGCAATTTTTCTATCTAACTGTAGCTCCATGTTACCGGTTCCTTTAAATTCTTCGAAGATAACCTCGTCCATTTTAGAACCTGTTTCTGTTAACGCCGTAGCAATAATGGTTAACGAACCACCATTTTCAATATTTCTGGCTGCACCAAAGAAACGTTTTGGTTTATGTAAAGCGTTAGCATCAACACCACCACTTAATATTTTACCAGAGGCTGGTTGTACGGTATTGTAAGCACGCGCTAAACGCGTAATAGAATCTAAAAGAATTACCACATCATGACCACATTCTACCAAACGCTTTGCTTTTTCAAGAACGATGTCGGCAATTTTTACGTGTTCATGCGCTTCTTTATCAAACGTAGACGAAATAACCTCACCACGTACATTACGTTGCATATCGGTAACCTCCTCAGGACGCTCATCAATAAGTAAAATCATTAAGTATACCTCAGGGTGGTTTGCTGCAATGGCGTTGGCCACATCTTTAAGTAACATGGTTTTACCAGTTTTAGGTTGCGATACAATCATACCACGTTGTCCTTTACCTATAGGCGAGAACAAGTCCATAATTCTGGTAGAAATCGTACTTTGCTTTTCAGCAATATTGAATTTCTCTTTAGGGAATAATGGCGTTAAGTGTTCGAAAGCGACACGGTCTCTTACCACTTCTGGTTTCTGACCATTTATGCGGTTTACTTTAATTAACGGGAAGTACTTTTCACCTTCTTTAGGTGGTCTAACATTTCCTAAAACAGTATCTCCTTTCTTTAACCCGAATAAACGAATTTGCGATTGCGATACGTAAATATCGTCAGGAGACGATAAGTAGTTGTAATCCGATGAACGTAAAAATCCGTACCCATCCTGCATAATATCTAAAACACCCTCACTCTCAATAATAGCATCAAATTCAAAATCAGGTTCGCGGTAACGGTTTCTGTTATCCTTGTTACCGGCATCAACAGTATTCCCGTTGTTTTCTCTGTTTTTTTGATTTTTGTGTTGATTTTGTTTGTGCTGATTGTCCTTTTTCTGGTTTTGCTGTTTATGCTGGTGCTCTTTCTGGCGATCTTGCTGCGGATTATTTGGTTTCGCAGGCTTATCGTTTTTAGCTTCAGGCTTAGCTTCAGCCGGAGCCAGAGCCGGACTCTCGGTTTTTGAAGTTTCAGCCGTAGGTTGCTCAACTTCGGTTTTAGTTTCGTTTTTTACAGGTGCCGGTTTTGGTCGTTGTACACGCTGTCTTGGTTTTTTTACTTCTTTTTTTGGGGCTTCGTTGGTTTTTGGTTCAGCTGTTTCAGAAGAATCAACGACAGCTTTTACTGCTTTTGGGTCGGCAGCCTGATGGTCTAGTATCTGGTATACTAAATCCATTTTTTTTAATGAACGATACTTAGGAATGTTCAATTTTTTAGCAATCTCCTGTAAATCAGAGAGCTTTTTTTCGTTTAATTGAGAAATTTCAAACATTGATGTTTAATATAATACGTTTAAGAATTTTAACTTTTGAGTAATTCTGAAAAAAAAATGATTTTATTCTGAAGAATTAACAACCTGTTAATGCGGCTGTTGAGAATTGTTAATGCAATTATACGACTTTATTTTAATTTTTAGTAGTAAAATTTTAAAAGAAACTATTATTTTTGCCTTCGAGTTTTAAAAAAGCACATGTTACAACGTATACAATCTATATATCTTTTAGCCGCCGCAGGCGTATCTGCAGGGCTAATATTTGTATTCCATTTATGGGTTACAAATAACGATGTTGTGGTGTATGCAAAAGACGATATTAAGTACTTAGCTATGTTTGTAGCTTCGGCAGCTTTATCGTTGGTAACCATATTTAAGTATAAAAACAGGAAGTCTCAATTTATGTTGGGGCGACTTAACATCATATTAAACTTTATTTTACTAGGATTTTTTGTGTATCAATCTCTAAATGTATCTGGAGAAACTAACGTTTCTGAGAAAGGTATTGGGATGCTTCTTCCTATCATTTCTATCGTATTTCTGGCTTTAGCCAATAAGGCCATCAAAAAGGATGAAGATCTCGTAAAATCTGTAGATCGATTGCGTTAAAACCTAACATCTTAGTAGTATTAGTGCGTTAGCCCAAGGTGAAGATCTTGGGCTTTTTTTTTGTTTCTATTTTGGGCGTTACCCTTCGGGTCGGGCTTTACGCGCTACATGGTAGCTTGCTGCAATCCCTAACGCAAAGGTTTCTAATAGCGATTTTCAAACTCAATAACTTCCAGATTATCAATTTTACCGGAATCTATAGTGAAGCGTAACATGGTTCGAACTTTATGAAATCCGTGTTTACCAACTGCTCCGGGATTCATATGCAGCAGATTCAGTTTTTTATCAGGCATCACTTTTAAAATATGTGAATGTCCGCAGATAAACAGTTTTGGCGGATTGGCTTTTATCGCTTCACGAACTCGCATGTTGTAGGCATTGGGGTAACCCCCAATATGCGTAATCCAGACATCGACACCTTCGCACATAAACCTGTTGTTTTCCGGAAACTCAGCTCTTACTTCATGATTATCGATATTACCATATACCCCACGCAACGGTTTTAAGGCTTTTATAGCATCGGTAACTTTAATGTCGCCAATATCACCGGCATGCCAGACCTCGTCTGCTTGCCGAACGTGGTTTAAAATATGCTCGTCTATATAACTGTGTGTGTCTGAAAGTAATAGGATCTTGGTCATGTGCCGAATACTAAATTCGGTGTAAAAATAACAGTTTTAAATTGTTTAAAAGTATTAATGAACGTTAATAAGTTTGTTTTAAGTTGTAGGAAAATTGATAATTGGTTTTGTTTAAAGGAAGTTGGGATTTAACTGGTTCTACTACTAATAAAAGCCATCAGTATTTACCTTCCTATGTTAGACTAGATATGAAGATGAGATATTTTTTTTGTGATTTTAAAATAAATAAACAAGGAAAGTAACTAGTTACTTTCCCTGATGGTATAAACACTCAACTATAATTTAGATACGTTTTTCTTGTCGAAGATGAATCATTATGAAATTCATATTCTTGACTTACAAGCATCTTGTTAAAGAGATTCTCATTAACTGTAACTGGAATTTTTAGGTAAGGGAACTTTATTTGATATGATTTCCCTTTTTTTCCTATCAATTTAATTTTTAAAGGTTTTGTTTCCATAAGTAAAATCTTTTAAAAGGTTAAATCGAAAATCAAGTTATTATTTATTGAGCAAAATTTATTCCAAAATAAAATGAAGTTAACTTGTTTAAAACCAGCAATAAACTCTATCGGTTTTCTGAAAAAATGTCATTTGTTCTGAAAAACTAACATTTAATCTCTTTTCTCATAAAGAAATAATAAGCCAAAGCAAAACAAACAATTGTAACAGAAATCAAACCACTTACTTGAGGCCAAACAATTAAAAGACTATCTCGAATTGGTAATGAATTTGGAATTGCTCCAGCCATTTGTTCCATACTCATAGGGCCCAGACTTCTTACTTTCGGCATTAAAAGTGTTGTAGTAGCATCAGTATATAATTGATTAGGGGCCATATGAAACAACATTTCAATCCATGAATATGGACTGGAAGAAAATATGTTTGATTTTGGAATTATAACTTTAGCAATCATTTTAATGATCATATTGTAGAATATCGTAAAAAATAACCAAAGACCTATTGCGGCTATTGCCGCTGTAGCGGCTTGTTTAAATCTAATTGAAAATATAATAGATAGACTAAACCAGAATTCAACATAAAATACACATATAATAATGTAACTAAGTATTCTTACTACTTCTTCAAACTCAATGGGCACACCTGTTATAAGTAAACCTCCACCAATCATGAGAAGAGATAGGGTTAAAAACATAGTACTTATAAGAATGGTGACACTAATAAACTTGGATAATAATAGGTTATCTCTGTAAATAGGTTGGGCCATTACTCTAATTAGTGTTCCGTTTTGTTGTTCCGAATTGATAGCATTAAATCCTAGGCTTATACCTAATAATGGCCCTAAAAAACTAATAAATACATGAAAAGGAGGCAAACTACCATCGGTTATGGTTAATAGTTTAAGATATATCAATAAATGATCGGGGTCTTTAGTATTAGAAATGGCCGAATTTAAATTGCTTATTGCGACATACATAGACGCAAAGAATGTAAAAACAATAATCATTAGTAAAATAATGAACTGCCAACTTCTAATGTGGTCAGAAATTTCTTTTCTAACCATGGCCCAAATTGGAACACTCTTGTTTAATGATTTACTAAATGAGAAATCAGTATAAGATATTGCCATAATTGTTGTTATACGTTTAAGTGTTGGTTTTCAAAATATTTTTGATAGATATCTTCCAATCCATAGGTTTTTTGATGAACGCCAATAATGTTATAATTCTTTTCAACCATAAACCTTACAATGTTTGGAGTTAAAGTCTTATTACAGTTAATATAAATTTGATTACCTTCTTTGTAGATATGTTCTACTTTTGCTAATTGCTGTAATGCCAGTTCTTCCTCCTGGGTTAATTTTACAGGTTCGCTAAGAGTAATGCTAACTTGATGTGAGGTTTGTGAAAATAGTTGTTCAGATAATTGTTCAATGTTTCCTTGCGCTAATAATTTTCCTTTTACAAAAATCCCTACACGATCGCATATTTTTTGAACCTGATTTAAATGGTGAGATGACAGTAAAACAGTAAGTCCATGCTTGCGACTTAATGTTTTAATTAGTTTTAAGAAGTCTTGAACGCCACTAGGGTCTATTCCAAGTGTGGGTTCATCCATAATGATAACTTCAGGTTCTTTAATTAAAACATCTGCCAGACCCAAACGCTGTTTCATACCTCTTGAATATGCAGCCGTTTTGGTATTAAGAGCATTATCTAAGCCTACAGTTTTCATAGTGTTTATAGCCGATTTCTCGGCTTCCAATCTGGAAAGCCCATTTAATTGCCCTATATAAACTAAATTTTCAAGTCCGGTCATGTGATCATAAAAGCCAACATTGTCCGGCATATAACCTACTTTACTTTTAACATTTATAGGATTGGATATTGAGTTGTGTCCACAAACTTTAGCTATTCCTGATGTAGGTTCAATTAGCCCTAACATCATTAAAATCGTTGTTGTTTTTCCGGCTCCATTAGGTCCGAGTAAACCAAAAATTTCCCCTTTATGAATATCAAGGTCTAAATGATCTACTACATTAATAGAACCATAGCGTTTTGTGAGCCCTTTGAGTTCTATAATTGATGTTTTCATGACGTATTATCTTCTTCCGTATTTGCGAATCAAAACATAAACAACAAGAATAGCTACTAATATGATTATAGCTCCAAGTAATCCAGAAGCCAAGGAAGTCACAACTGATATTCTGAATACAGCTTCATCTTTTGTATTAGTATTTTTTGCCGTAAACGTGGTCATGTAATCGCCAGCAATAGTTTTGTCTGGTACGGTTAAGGTAACTGTTACATTTTCTGTTTCGCCGGGAGAAAGTTTATCAATCTTTGAAGGTTTAAATACCGCACTCCATTTTGGAGGTGTTTTACTATTCAGTTCAATATCGGTTAAACTTAAAGATCCGGTATTTTTAACGGTTAACTGGATTTCTTTTTTTTCTCCTTCAGTTATTTTATCACTCAATCTACCTGTGGAAGTGGTCATTTTCAATTCATAGGCTCCGCTTACAACAGCTTCTAAATTTAAACTTAGAGATTCTTGTGTTGATTTTGCAATTACAGGAACTTCATATTTCTTAGGTTTCGCTTCATACGATGGGTAGAATTCTAAGTTAATTATTTCCTTCTTACCACGATCGACCTTAATGGAAGTGACTTGTTTTCCTTTGGCTTTAAAAATCGCTTTCCAACCTTCAGGAACCTTAGCTGTTAGTTGGTAAATTTGATCTTCAGTTGCGTTATTTTCAAGTGTTGTGGTATAGCGAAATACCTGACCGACCGAAGTTTCTATATTAATTAAATCGGAAGAGAAAGTAGATTTTAAACCATCATCCTTTAATGGCTGTCTTTGGGCATTTAAGTTTGAAAAGATTCCAGAAACAATAAAAAAAAGAAATGTGATTGATGTGTAGAAACACTTAGAAGTGTTTAGTCTAGATAAATAATTGAATAACATAACAAAAACAAAATAATTATTATTAAAAAATGAAATTGATTAATCTATTAATTATAAAATGCTTTATATACAGGCTATTTTTATTTAGTGCATGAAATTAATATTTGACAAAAAAATATAAAAAGGAGGAAATAATTTTGTGAAAATTTTAACAATTATATTTGTGTTTGTTTAATTTGAAAGCAGATTTTTTATTAGATAGTGTAATGTTTTAGGTCTGTTTATACTTTATGATTAAATTAAATTTCCTCAAAAGGATAAATTATGATACAAAGTGACTTTTAGAATTTAAGTTAGTTGCTATTTAACAGAGTTATTGATTATTCATGCATTTTTATTTCATTTTGGAAATCGTGAATGCTTCGCGTTAGGGATAGTAGCGGCTAGCTTTGGCGTATGCCAAACTAATAGCGTATAGCCCGACCCGAAGGGTAACGCCCAAACCCATCTTTTAATATAGAATTAAGACGGTGATTTTCGCCGGAATACCAAAACTGTCTATCTTTGCTATTTCAACAAAAGTAAAATCAATTTGAGGTATTTTATAGAGCTATCGTATAATGGTAGTGCATATCATGGCTGGCAAAACCAGCCAACGGCAATTTCGGTTCAGGAAGTGATTGAGAAGGGCTTAAGTACGCTTTTAAAAACACCTATCGCTATTGTTGGTGCCGGCCGTACTGACACCGGTGTACATGCCACACAGATGTTCGCTCATTTTGATACCGATATTGAAATTGATGAAGCGCATTTAATGTATAAGCTCAATGCGTTTTTGCCCAAAGATGTGGCGATACACGAGATTTTTAAGGTAAAACCCGAGGTTCATGCCCGTTTTGATGCCTTAAGTCGTGCGTATTTGTATCGTATTACATTAAAAAAGAATGTGTTTAATGTCGATGCAGCATATTATATAAAGCAAGAACTAGATGTTGAAAAAATGCAGAAAGCTTGTACCATTTTATTCGACTATAAAGACTTTCAGTGTTTTTCGAAAGTGAATACCGATGTAAAAACGTATAATTGTGATATTATGAAAGCGGAGTGGTTTTTTAAGGATGAAGAGCTTCATTTTGTAATTAAAGCCGACAGGTTTTTGCGAAACATGGTGCGTGCCATTGTTGGAACCATGGTAAACATTGGTTTGGGTAAAATTGCGGTAGACGATTTACATACCATAATAAAATCTAAAGACAGGAGTGAGGCCGGATACTCGGTGCCAGGTCACGCTTTGTATTTAACCGAAGTGGCTTATAATAACGATATAAGACTGTAATGAGTAAAACAAAAGAAAATATATTCGACGTTGTATTGTTTAAACGTCTGTTTCAATACATAAAGCCATATAAGGTAGTCTTTGTGGTACTTATAATTTTAGTTGTATTGCTGGCTGTTTTAAGTGCCGCAACGCCATACATAACTAAATACGCCATAGATAATAGTATAGAGGTTAAAATACCTGAGACATTTCTGTACTATATACTGGCTATGTTTGGGGTGTTAATACTGCAAACCGTGTTTCAGTTGGCCTTTATTTACTATGCGGCCTGGTTGGGACAAAATCTGGTTGAAGATGTGCGTGTGAAGTTATTTAATCACCTGCTAAAATTCAAGATGAAGTATTACGATAATTCATCGGTAGGGGTGTTAATTACCAGAGCAGTAACCGATATGGAACGTATTGCCGATATATTCGGACAGGGACTGTTCATGATTTTTAGGGATTTACTGGCTATGGTGGTTGTGTTTGGGGTAATGGTTTACATCAACTGGCGCTTAAGTTTAATTGTTTTTGTGATGCTTCCTGTGCTTATGTATGCGACACGTATTTTTCAAAAATACATGAAGGTGGCTTTTGAAGAGGTTAGAAATGAAGTATCTAATCTGAATTCATTTGTTCAGGAACGTTTAACCGGAATGAAAATTTTACAACTGTTCACGCGTGAAGATGTAGAGTATAAAAACTTCATGGAAATTAACGAGCGTCACAAAAAGGGCTGGTTAAAAACCGTTTGGTACAACTCGATATTTTTTCCGTTGGCCGATTTGGTGTCTTCGGTGTGTATTGGGGCGGTAGCCTGGTATGGCGGATTAAGCATTGTGTTAGAAAATCATGAAGTATCGCAGGGCGATTTAATTGCGTTTATCATGTTTATCCCGATGCTCTTCAGACCTTTACGTCAGATAGCCGATAAGTTTAACACCCTGCAAATGGGTATGGTGGCTGCAACTCGTGTATTTAAAGTAATAGATACCACTTCGCAAATTGATGATAACGGAACCATAGTAGCGGAGCATTTTAAAGGAGATATTGCATTTAAAAATGTCGTGTTTAGTTATGTTGATGACGAAGAAGTATTGAAAGGCATTTCATTTGATGTGAAAGCAGGTGAAACCATCGCTATTGTTGGAGCAACCGGAGCAGGTAAGTCAACCATCATTAATTTATTGAATCGTTTTTATGAAATTAAAGACGGATTGATTGCCATTGATGGCGTAGATATTAAAGAGGTGACTTTAGCCTCGTTACGTACGCAAATAGCTGTTGTATTGCAGGATGTGTTTTTATTTGCCGATACGATTTTAAATAATATTACTTTAAATAATCCGGAAATTACTGAAGCTCAGGTTGAAGCGGCGGCTAAGGAAATTGGGGTTCATGATTTTATAACCAGTTTACCGGGCGGGTATCATTATAATGTGAAAGAACGCGGGGTGATGTTATCTTCTGGGCAACGTCAGTTAATTTCGTTTTTAAGAGCTTATGTAACCAATCCGAGTATTTTAGTGTTAGATGAAGCTACGTCTTCGGTAGATTCGTATTCAGAGCAATTGATTCAAAATGCGACGGATAAAATAACCAAAGGCAGAACCTCGATTGTTATTGCACACCGTTTAGCTACCATTAAGAAAGCTGATAAAATTTTAGTGATGGATGCCGGTGAAATTGTAGAACAGGGTACACACGACGAATTGCTTCAAAAAGCAAACGGGTATTACAAAAACTTATATGAAGTTCAGTTTTTAAAAGAGGAAGTGGTTTAAGCTAAATCTTCTTTAATAAGTGATTTCAGGGTTTCAGTATTATCGAAAACAATAAATTCGCCATCTTTAAAATAGGAGATTTGTCCGGTTTCTTCACTAACAACTAAAGCCAGTGCATCGGTTCTTTCAGTAACACCAATGGCAGCGCGGTGACGTAAACCAAATCGTTTTGGAACCGTTTTTTCATTGTTTAAAGGTAGAATGACACGGGTGGCTTTTACGATGTTGTTACTTACAATAATGGCACCATCGTGTAACGGACTGTTCTTGAAAAAGATACTTTCAATAATTGGCTGAGTCACTTTTATATTCATTTCATCGCCCGTAGAACTCAAAAAATCTAGATTGTTGTTGCGTTCAAAAACAATTAAAGCTCCGGTACGCGATTGCCCCATTTTAGTACAGGCCGATAAAATAGCATCGACATTGGTTTCATCGATAGATTCGGTTTTTAAAAAGCTAAATTGCTTAAAAAAGCTACGACGACGTTTAAAATTTGTTGATCCTACCATAAGCAGAAACTTTCTGATTTCAGGTTGAAAGACAACAATAAGAGCAATAATCCCCACTTTCATAAATCCTCCAAAAATTCCGGAGAGCAATTCCATGTTAAGGAATTCGGTAAGGCGCCATACCAGATAAGTAATGATGATTCCAATAAAAATGTTGATGGCAACAGTACCTTTAATAAGTTTATAAACATAATAGAGTAACAGGGCCACTAAAAACACGTCTATAATGTCGACAATAGAAAATTTTAGAAGGTCATTAAATATATCCAAGGCGAATGGGTTTTGGTAAATTTAGTAAAATAAGATTAATTATTTAAGGCTTCCATTAGCTTAACACATTCCATGGCTTCCTTAACATCATGAACACGTAAAATGGCAGCGCCTTTTTGGAGCGCAATGGTATTTAATACACTCGTACCGTTAAGGGCTTCCTGAGGATTAGTCTCTAAATATTTGTAAATCATCGATTTTCTGGATACACCTACAAGTAAGGCTTTATCGAGCATTTTAAAAAGCTCCAGATGTTTCATTAACTCATAATTCTGCTCCAGGGTTTTCGAAAATCCGAAACCTGGATCTACAATAACATCTATAATCCCTAAAGCTCTGGCAGCTGCAATGCGTTCGGAGAAATAGAATAAAATATCTTTTGTTAGATTATCGTATTTGGTAAATTGCTGCATGGTTTGTGGTGTGCCACGCATGTGCATCATAATATACGGAACATGCAAGTTGGCAACCGTAGGCAGCATGTTTTCATCAAGCAGTCCTGCTGAAATATCATTGATTATGGCTGCACCAGATTCAATGGCTTGTTTGGCAACAGCACTTCTAAACGTATCTACTGAGATTAAAGTTTCAGGGAAAGATTTCAGAATTAAATCGATAATCGGGGTGATGCGTTGCAGTTCTTCAGTTTCAGAAACAAAAGCTGCATTAGGACGAGAACTGTAAGCGCCAACATCAATGAATGTTGCGCCTTCATTAAGCATGGTTTCCACATGATTTAAGATGTCGGCTTCATTTTTATGTTTTCCGCCATCATAGAAAGAATCAGGGGTGATGTTTAAAATTCCCATCACTTTTGGCGTTGATAAATCGATGAGTTCTCCTTTGCAGTTTATGGTCATAATGGTGTTCTAAATCTTAAAATGTGACGCATTTTAATAAAATGGTCTTGTATTCAGTAATCGAATAAGCCGTGTAAAATTAAAGAATTACAAGTAGGTATTCATTATAAAATAAATATTAAATAAACTTTAAGGCTCTTGCTTTTGAACTTTAAACAATTTAAGCGAAATTTACCCAAAATTCAATTTTATACATGCAAGATACTTCAAAGCAATACGATGCTGTTATAGATACCTGTAAAAGTTTATTTATCAAGAAAATGTCTGATTATGGTTGTGCATGGCGCATTATGCGTTTACCGTCTTTAACCGATCAGATTTTTATTAAAGCCCAGCGCATTCGCAGTCTTCAGGAGAACGACGTGCGTAAAGTAGACGAGGGAGAAGTAAGCGAATTTATTGGGATTATAAATTACTGCATTATGGCTTTGATACAGATTGAAAAAGGTATTGCCGATCAGCCGGACTTATCGACCGAGGAAGTTACTGAACTTTATGAAAAGCAAGTAGCTATCACTAAAAAGTTGATGGAAGATAAAAACCATGACTACGGTGAGGCCTGGCGAGATATGCGTGTAAGCAGTTTAACCGATTTAATTCTGCAAAAATTATTGCGAGTTAAACAGATTGAAAACAATGCTGGAAAAACCTTGGTTAGTGAAGGTATTGATGCCAACTATCAGGACATGATTAATTATGCCGTATTTGCCCTAATTCACTTAAACGCTTAATATGAAAATTTTAGTTGCCCTATGCCGCATATTTGTTGGTGTATTATTTATAATTTCCGGATTAATAAAGCTTAACGACCCACTTGGGTTTTCCTATAAATTACAGGAATATTTCAGTCAAGATGTTTTAAACGTTCCCTTTTTAGAGCCATATGCCTTAATGATTTCCATTTTTGTTGTGGTATTTGAGGTGATTTTGGGCGTATTTTTACTGATTGGTTACAAACCTAAATTTACGGTTTGGAGTTTATTAGGCATGATTGTGTTCTTTACCTTTTTAACCTTTTATTCGGCGTATTTCGATAAGGTTAAAGATTGTGGATGTTTTGGCGATGCTTTAAAACTAACCCCTTGGGAGAGTTTTACTAAAGATGTCATTCTGTTAGTGTTCATTTTAATATTATTCATTGGAAAAAAATACATTACACCGGTATTCACCCAATTACCAACAACCATTTTAGCAATGTTGAGCTTTATTTTCTGCTTATGGTTAGGATTTCATGTATTAATGCATTTGCCGGTAGTAGATTTCAGAGCGTATAAAATAGGAGCGAATATAGAAGAAGGGATGTCTACTCCAGATGACGCACCAAAACCTGTTATAGAATATAGCTGGAAATTTAACGTAAATGGTAAAGAGGAAGTGATTAAAACTTTAGGAGATTACCCTTCTGTTGATGGTAATTTTGTAAGTGTAGATACTGAAGTTATCGATGAAGGTTATCAACCTCCGATTTATGATTTTTCCATAGAAAATTCAAATGGAGATGATTTAACCGAATACTTTTTACATGAAGATAATGTAATTGTTATTGTATCATACAGTCTGGAGAAGATAGAGAAAGAAGGCGCAGAAAAGCTTAAAATATTTTCAGAACGAGCAAAAGGTTTAGGCTATATGGTTATTGGTTTAACAGCTTCAGGTGATGATGCTAAACAAAAAATCAATGCAACTTATGGTTTAGATTTTGAATGGTATTTATGCGATGAAAAAGCTTTAAAAACTGTAGTTCGTGCTAATCCGGGTATTATTGAAATGGATCAGGGAACCATTCAGCAGAAAGTGCACTGGAATGATATTGAAACTTTACAATTACCGAAGGTTGAGAGAAAACCTGAAGCAGTAAAAGATGATGGAACTCTATATTTGATTGATGATGAAATTTCAACAGAAGAGGCTTTGGAAGCGTTAGATGAAGAAACAATAGAATCTCTGCACGTTTTAAAGGAAGTAAAGGAAGGGAATGAGTTAGATTCTATCAATAAAGTCAATAAAACAAATTATACGTCGTTAGTAAAAGCGGTATTAAAACAAGAATAACCTGATTAGCTACTTATTAAATAAAATTACTTATGCTTTCCTCACGTTGTTTGGGGTAGTTACTGTTATATTCTTTTTATTTAATGTGCTTCCCGGAGATCCGGCACAGATGATGCTGGGACAAAATGAAGACAGTAATCAGTTGGCTATTGTTAAACAGAAATACGGATTCGATAAGCCGGTAAGTACCCAGTATTTTTATTATCTGAATGATTTATCACCTTTATCGTTTCATTCTACAAATCCCGAAGATTACACGTATTTACAGTCTGACAAATACAGGGCGGTCAAATTGTTTACAATAGGAAAAACTACAACGGTATTAAAATTTCCATATTTACGCGAATCGTTTACCAAACAAGGTAAGAAAGTTACTCAGGTATTAGGTGAAACCTTACCAAATACCTTTGTGTTGGCTATATCCTCAATAGTTATTGCTATGCTGTTTGGCATTTTATTGGGTATCGTTTCAGCCTTATACAAAGACACCTGGTTAGATAAAACCATACAGATTTTCAGTACGTTTGGTATGAGTGTTCCGTCGTTTTTTAGTGCTATTTTATTTGCCTGGTTTTTCGGTTATGTTCTTCATGAATACACCAATTTAGAAATGACAGGGAGTTTATATGAACTGGACGATTTTGGTGAAGCCATGCATATTAAATGGAAAAATTTAATTCTACCTGCAATTGTCTTAGGGATTCGCCCATTGGCTGTAGTTATTCAGTTGATGCGTAATTCGTTGCTGGAAGTTTTTAATCAGGATTACATTCGTACAGCAAGAGCTAAAGGCTTAAGCGAATTTCAAATTATTAGGCGTCACGCTGTGAAAAATGCATTGAATCCGGTGGTGACAGCCATTTCGGGTTGGTTTGCCTCTATGTTGGCTGGAGCGGTTTTCGTAGAGTATATTTTTGGTTGGAATGGTTTAGGAAAGGAAATTGTAAATGCTTTAAATACATTAGATTTACCTGTAATTATGGGTGCGGTGTTAATAATAGCATTACTCTTTATAATTATTAATATTTTTGTAGATATAGTTTACGTTTGGTTAGACCCTAAAGTAAAACTACAGTAAATTTGCATTTAAAAATTAGCTAGAATGAGATTATTAGTATTGAGTATTGTTTTTTGTTTCAGTATGTTGAGTTGTGTAGCACAGGATCATCCAGCTAAATTTTCAAAAGAAGCATTAAACGATACTTTTGAGACCCTAAATGGTGAAACCGTAAAATTTAAAGACATCATAAAGCAATACAAAGGTCAAACCGTGGTTATTGATATTTGGGCGTCCTGGTGCAGCGATTGCATTAAAGGTATGCCAAAAGTACATGACCTTCAGGATCAATTTGGAGAAGTAACCTATTTGTTTTTATCATTAGATAAAACCAAAGAAGCCTGGAAAAAGGGTATTGAAAAGTATGAAGTAAACGGCGAGCATTATTTTATGCAATCGGGGTGGAAGGGACCTTTCGGAACTTTTGTTCAGTTGGATTGGATTCCAAGATATATGGTTGTCGATAAATCAGGAAAAATTAAACTGTTTAAAGCGATTGAAGCCGACGACCAGCGCATTAAAGAAATTTTATAACTAACAACTAAAATAAAAATCCCTTAAACTAAAAAGGGTAACAGTAACATGAGAGCACAAATTGTAGCAGGAAACTGGAAGATGAATAACGATTTAAGTGAAACCGAATCGTTAATTGCAAGTTTAAAAGGACAAACAAAAACGTCGAATGCAGAAGTTATGGTAGCGCCAACGGCAACCAACTTATATTCGGCATATAACAGCTTAAAAGGTTCAGGTATTGAGGTTATCGCTCAAAACATGCACTTTGCTGCAAACGGAGCGTATACAGGAGAAGTAAGTGCTTCGATGCTTAAAAGTGTTGGCGTACAAACCGTTATTTTAGGCCACAGCGAGCGTCGTGAATATTTCAACGAAACTGACGAAATGTTAGCTAAAAAAGTAGATGCCGCTTTAGAAAACCAAATGCGTGTTATTTTTTGTTTTGGCGAAGAGTTAGCCGACAGAAAATCAGGAAACCACGAAAATGTAGTTGAAAGTCAAATTAAAAACGCCTTATTTCATTTAGAGGCTGATGCTTTCAAAAGTATTGTTTTAGCTTATGAGCCAGTATGGGCTATTGGTACTGGAGAAACGGCAAGCCCTGAGCAGGCGCAGGATATGCACGCTTTCATCAGAAAAACTTTAGCTGATAACTATGGTGCAGACGTGGCAAATTCGGTGTCTATACTTTATGGAGGCAGCGTAAAACCTAACAATGCGGTAGAGATTTTCTCTAAACCAGACGTTGACGGCGGATTAATTGGTGGCGCTTCGTTAAACGCCGAAGATTTTTTTGCTATCGTAAACGCATTTTAATATAAAGTATTATTTCTGAAGCATCAGAAACTAAACTATAATCTGGGCGTTACCTCAAACCCGTTTGGGGTCGCGCTTTTTTCGTAGAGTTTAATTTTTAGTTAAAGAACTCATGAATACAAGTATTTCGGTAGTCGCTCTCTGCGAGGAGCTTCAACAATACCTTAATCGCTAACGCAAAAAACAAGAACCAGCCTCATGAGTGTAAAACTCATGAGGTTTTAATATAAAATAAACCATGTCAAACATCATTTATATAGGATACGAATTTACTGTAACACCATTACAACCTGCGGTAGAAATCTTAATCGCCGAGTTAGGCTATGCCGGATTTGAAAGCTTTGTAGAAACCGAAACAGGGGTTACAGCATATATTCAGCAGGAGGAGTGGAATGAAGACATTTTAAACGATGTTCAAATTTTAAATTCCAACGAGTTTAAAATAGACTATACCTTCAACGAAATTGAGCAAACCAACTGGAATGAAGAGTGGGAAAAGAATTTTAACCCTATTGTGGTAGATAATGTATGTTCGGTACGTGCACCATTTCATGAAAAACCAGACACCCAGTACGATATTATTATCGAACCTAAAATGAGTTTCGGTACCGGGCACCACGAAACCACACACATGATGATTCAGCATATTTTAAAAAACGATTTTACAAATAAATCGGTTTTAGATATGGGTTGCGGAACCGGTGTATTAGCCATTTTAGCCGAAATGAAAGGCGCTAAGCCAATTGATGCTGTAGATTACGATAACTGGTGTTATGTAAACAGTTTAGAAAATGTAGAGCGTAACAATTGCGAACATATTACAGTTATTGAAGGTGATGCCAGCGTATTGGAAGGTAAAAAATACGATGTTATTATCGCTAACATAAACCGTAATATTCTGTTACAGGATATGGCTACCTATGTGTCATGTTTAAATGAAAACGGAACCTTGTTTTTAAGCGGGTTTTATAACGATGATATTCCGGTTATTCAGGAAGCGTGCGAAAAGTTACTGTTAAAATTTGCTGAAAAATTCGAGAGAAACCATTGGGTTGCGTTAAAATTTTTAAATTAGTGCATTGTTTTGTAGTGAGTTATGTGGTGTTTATGAAAAATGCCTCCCACTTTAAAACAATTTAAGAAGTTTGAAATCTCTAAAAATGAATAAAAAATTATTGTGTATGAGTACTAGAGAAGAAACGTCCGAAGAATTACTCTTGGAAGAAGAGGTATTAACGCAAAACGAAATTGTTTTGTATAATGATGACGTCAATACCTTCGACCATGTTATTGAAACACTAATTTACGCCTGCGACCATACGGCAGAACAGGCAGAACAATGTTCGATTATAGTACACTATAACGGAAAATGTACTGTTAAAACAGGAGCTTACGACGATTTAAAACCACGTTGCTCCATGTTACTTGATGCCGGCTTAAGTGCAGAAATAGTTTAATACTATTTATTCATAGAATTTGCTAAAGCAAATTCTATGAATAAATATGTAAAGGCGTTTTTTTAGTGAGGGAGTTTATCTTTTAGAACTCCGTAAATGAATGTCCCTACAATAGCAGCTATTATAACAATAGCAATGGTGTAATACCCTGCTCCAAAAAGAATATACATAGGTCCCGGACAAGCACCTACTAAAGCCCATCCAAATCCAAAGATGATACCTCCAATAATGTAACGAGGGAATCCTTTGTCTTTTTTAGGAACAAAGATTTCAGCTCCATCAGTATTTTTAACATGCCCTCGTTTTGCTAATTGCAGGAATAGGATTCCAGATGCAATAGCGGTACCAATAATACCGTACATGTGGAATGATTGAAATCTGAACATTTCGTAGATTCTGTACCAAGAAACCGCTTCAGATTTGGTTAAAACGATTCCGAAAAATATACCGACTAATAAGAATTTTAAAAACTTCATAAATTAAAAAATTAAAGGTAAGATAAGGTTGGTCATAATTAAACCACCAACAAAGAATCCAATTACTGCAATTAACGATGGTTTTTGTAAACTGCTTAAACCAGTAATGGCGTGTCCAGAAGTACATCCACCAGCGTAGCGTGTTCCGAAACCAACTAAAAGTCCACCAATAATTAAAAGTGCTATACCTTTAATAGAAGAAACAGCTTCCAGGTCAAACATTTCGTTTGGTACTAAAGTTGCACCAGGGTTTTCAAATCCCATGTGTTGTAATTCCTCAATGGTTGTTGGGTTTAAATCGGTAATACTGTTATCAGATAAATAATGTGTAGCAATAAAACCACCAATAACGGTACCTGCAACAACCGTCAGGTTCCATAATTGACTTTTCCAGTCAAATTTGAAAAAATCGGCAAATTTGTCGGCACCCATAATAGAACACATGGTTCTTAGGTTTGACGACATACCAAAGGTTTTTCCAAAATACAGGAGTAATGCCATAACTACGGCAATAAGAGGGCCAGAAATGTACCATGGCCAAGGGCTTAAAATATAATCCATTTAAACAATTTTTGGCGCAAAAATAAAGGAACTATGTGTTACTTATGTAATAAATGTTACCAAACTTTATTTGTAAAATTAATTAAATATTTGATTGTTATAGTCTTAGTGTTTTTTAGGAAAAAAAATCAGAAAATATTTGAAAATAATTTGGTGGTAACTCAATAAAAGTTCTATATTTGCACCCACAAAAACAAGGCCACGTGGCGCAACTGAATAGCGCACTTGATTACGGCTCAAGAGGTTCCAGGTTTGAATCCTGGCGTGGTCACTAAAAGCTGTTTGAATCAGCACCAAAACCATGCAATCACTATGATTTGCATGGTTTTTTTAGTTTTAAGCATTACATTTAATTTGATACGATTTAGTTTAATCTGTCTGCTAATCGTCTGCTTAAACCTAAAGTGTCTGCTCAGCAGACACTTTGAATGCCTTTTGAAGTAGTATAGTTGATTTGACTTTCATGTTTAATAATTTAAATATTGATAGCTATGCAAGTTCAAAACACATTTTCAATTCTTTTTTGGTTACAGTCTTCACGCGCAATTAATGGGGAAGCATTAATTTATGCAAGGATAACAGTTAATGGCAAGCGTTTAAACATTAGTTTAAAGCATAAACTTCAAGTTCATCTTTGGGATGGAAGTAAAAAACGAGCTAAGGGAAATACTAGTGATGCTAAGTTAGCCAATCAGTTAATAGATCAAACCTACACAAGGTTGTTCCAGATATACCAAGATCTAAAGTACAAAGGAGAGCTTATCACCGTTCAATTAATCAAGAGTATTTTCACTGGAGAAAGCGAAACTAATAAAACGCTTCAGGAACTATTAATGTACCATTCCAATAAAATAAAGAATACGCTAACTTCAGGAACCATTAAAAATTTCCGAATCACAGAAAGCTATATTAAAAAATTCCTATTAGATAAGCGAGGAACAACCGATATCTATATCAAACAGCTCGATTATAAATTCCTTTGTGATTTCGAAAGCTTTTTAGCAGCGTATTGGCCAGAGAACCATTCACGCCGTATGTCAAATAATACGGTAATGAAGCATATTCAAAGATTTAGAAAGATAGTCACTCTTGCTTATAATATAGAATGGTTGGAAAGAGATCCATTTGTAAGATGGAAACCAGTTTATGAAAAGAAGGAACGAGAATTCCTTTCAGAAAACGAATTGTCTAATTTAGAAACGTATCCATTTATGGTTGAGCGCTTAGAGCGTGTTAGAGATTTGTTTGTGTTTAGTTGCTACACCGGTATTAGTTATATTGATATCATGCAACTTACAGAAGACAATTTAGTCAAAGGTATGGATGGGGGAAACTGGATTGTTACTAACCGTCAAAAGACAAAAACTAAGGTAAAAGTTCCTTTATTATTTCAGGCAGAAACATTAATTAATAAGTATGTAGATCACCCATTAGCCGAAAAGTCAGGGACTTTATTCCCAATAATGACCAATGAGAAAGTTAATTTCTATTTAAAAGAAGTTGCTTTAGCTTGTGGTATTAAAAAGAATCTCACATTTCATATGGCGAGGCATACCTTCGCAACAACTATAACCTTGAGTAACGGTGTGCCAATTGAGACGGTGTCAAAGTTATTAGGGCACACTAAAATAGCAACTACTCAAATCTATGCTCGTGTTTTAGAAGAAAAACTAAGTCAAGATATGGGTGTATTAAGGCAACATTTAGAAATTAAAAAGCAAGTAAGTAACACGGCAAGTCAAACGTCGGCTAAATAATGTAATTGGTATGCAGTTTCTTGATGCTTAGCGAATAAACGGAATTTTCATACAAAATCATAGGTTTTGGTAGGTTTTTGTTTCTTAAATTTAGGTACAACACATTTAAATTAATACTTAACCTACTAAAATTTATGAGTAAAAAATTACTTAAGCAAATTGTACTCGATTTGAGGCAGGAGTTAGAAATTATAGAAAATTTTAATGACGATACTATTCAAAAGCTGGAAAATTGTTTTAAGGTGTCTTATGAAGCACTACAGGAGTTAAAGGAGCTATTCATTGATACGCCTTCTTGGAGTATGGAAGATGAAATCTATTTTTTCAAGAAAACCAAACCATATGTTTTAAGCAAGGTCATTACTAATTCGGAGTTGTACCGTCTTGAAGTTAAAAAGCCTATCAATTCTAATAAAGTGGTTTTAAAATATTATAAATCCTATATAGATAAGCTCCAGAATTATATCGATTCTAAAATAGAATTCTACAATTATTATCGAATGGACTCTAAGTTTCTGGACGAGCAATATTTTACAAGAAAGGAAACCGATTTAAGATTATACCCAGATGCAGCATATTTTTGTACTGATGCGGAGTTCTCAACTAGTCATGATACGGTATTAGCAACATTAATGGCTTATGAGAGTATAATACTTAATGTAAAGCAAGAAATGTCAGTTTTAAATAAAGAACAGTATTCAACGGCTGAAAACTCCATGAGTACTTTGAATTGGACAGCCAATAAAAGTGATCTGGTTGAGCTTATTTATGCCATTCAAGGCACCAATGCTATTAATAACGGTAACGCTACTCTAAAGGAAATAGCTTCATTTTTTAATCTTTCTTTTAATGTGAAAATAGACGATTACTCCAGAGTTTACTTCGACTTACAAGCTAGATCTCAAAAAACAAAGTTTATCGATATGCTCAAAGAAACTTTAGAGAACAAAATTGAAAAGTCTCTTAATACACGTAAATAATCTTCAGACTGGAGTCTTTTCTTAAGTGTTTAGTTGAAGATTGAGGGATTAATTTTAATTCAACTGAAAATATTTTAAATTTTTTTCAATACAAATTGCATAAAAAAAGTGTCTTTTAGTCAACTAATTAGGCATTTGTAAACATTTTTACTTTTAAAATCACAGACTATGTGATTTCCAAAATAGCACTTTTCCATAACTTTTAATTTTGGCCTATTTTAAGGTCTTGCTTTATAGAGTTTTAGAATGAATTTTAGTTACCAATGAACACCCAACTTGGGTAACAGGTTTGTTTGAAAACATGTTTGCAGTAAGTATAAATTTTGTTATATTTTTAATTATCAAAGGAGTTATAAAATATAACTTTTTTTATCATTTTGTATTAAAATCACATACTATGTGATTGATTATCAATACTCCCAACTTGTTATTGCTTGTTAGAATTTCTCAAAATGACTTCGCACATTTGTAACCGAAAGTCAAATCAACTAAAATAATATCAATGTTAACCTTTTAATAAAAAAACTTATGAGGAAACCTGAAACATAGAATATCAAATTAATGTTTCGCAACAGATTTTAATAGCAATAAAACCCTAAGAATTAACCTTAACCCAATATTTATGAGTATAAAAATACTTACCCTTGATGATCTAAATGAGTTTAAAACCGAATTACTCAGCGACATTCAAAACCTAATGCAAAACCCAGAATCTGCAAAGCCTAAAAAATGGATTAAATCTTCCGAAGTTCGTAAGCTATTAGGTATATCTCCGGGTACATTACAAAACCTGCGTATTAATGGAACCTTACCATACACAAAGTTCGGAAGTGTTATTTATTACAATGCCGAGCAGATCAACAAAATGCTTGAAAATAATCAGATGAATCAACCTCAATAAGAGCATAAGTTGGTGTTTGTTGCTCATTACCAACGTTAACCATTGCTGGGTACAAAATGTGCCTAGCATGGTTTATTATTCGTTTCATTCCTATGCAAAATGTAAATTATATCAATCACCTAAATGGGGTACAAGATCAATTTGTAAAAGACAGTCGGTTGAATCCAACGCATATAAGCATGTACATGGCCCTTTTTAAATTCTGGAACTATCTCCATTTCCCAAAAACCTTTCATATCAATAGGGAGGAAATTATGCAGCTTTCTAAGATAGGTTCTAAAGCTACCTATCACCGGGTGATTAAAGAGTTAAGTCTATGGAAATACATTGTTTATATGCCTTCCAATAACCCTTTTAAAGGCTCTAAAGTCAAGATGCTCAATTTCGATACAACTTGCAAACCTCCATTGTCCCAATACCGTCCCAAACTAGATACAACTGTAAAACAAGAGCTGGTATCTAAAGATAAACGTAATAAAACAATTAAAAATAATATAAACGGGGAGGGAAACCAAGCGCTCCCGGTGAAAAATGAAGTAATTGAATTTTTTAAAACTGAAAACGGATCTGAAACAGATGCTCTAAAATTTTTTAATCACTATCAGGCCATCGGATGGAAATTGAATAACAAAACACCAATAGAAGATTGGCAGGCTATGGCTCAAAAATGGATGCTTAAAACAAAAGAGTTCGAAATCGAAAAGACAAACGAAAAACAACTGTCTCAAATTCAAGACAACCACCTACATACCATACGCAACAAAAACTACAATCAACCACTATGAGTTCATTCTGTTCAAATTTCAATCCAAAACAGCCGCACATCATTACCGAGGGAGCTGTGTCTTACGAATTAGGGGAATTAAAAGGCAAAGTCATTAGCTACGATTTCCAAAAAATCTTAATCTACCTGGAGGCCAAGGGGAAATTGTTATTCGGCCGCCAGTTTAAAATTTATGAAGAAGACCATGAAGTATTACTTAAATTAGTAACCTATTATATCCAGGATAAAAGCTATTGTGAACACTTAGGTTTAGATATCGAAAAAGGAATCATGCTATCAGGTCCGGTGGGGTGCGGTAAAACAACTTTAATGAAACTATTACCTTGTATTGCGCCTTACAAAAAGCCTTATAAAATTATTCCGGCAAGAAACATTGTATTTGGTTTCAATAATCTTGGTCATAAAATCATTGAAGACTATTCAGATAATCAAAGTTATTGTTTTGACGATCTCGGAGTAGAAGCAACCGGGAAACATTTTGGCGCCGACTGCAACGTCATGGGGGAGATCCTTTTATCGCGTTATGATATAAATTCTATATCGTCATTTCAAAACAGTTATCCTCATAATGTCATCCCGAGCGCAGTCGAGGTAAGAGTAACGAGAAATAAAACCCACGCCACAACAAACCTCAACGCACAGGAGCTCGAAGAAAAGTACGGAGAACGTGTTCGTTCAAGAATGCGTTCAATGTTTAATCTTATAGCATTTAAAAGAGAAAGTCTAGATAAAAGAAAATAAAAAGATTTAAAGGATTTTTTATTCAATATTAATCATTCATTATTTTTTCATAGTCCTCAAACGTCTTATAGGCTTTATATCCTTCTAGTGAGTTTATTTTCCAAAGACCATCTACCTTTCTTGCTGTTACTTTATATTCCATTGATGAATAGTCATCAAACATTTTCCAATTTAAATTAAAGCTGGCAAAATTATTTTCTATGTTCAGTTGATCGATAATTAGAGTTTCCCAATAGTTGTCTGGATGGTCCTGACAATAACACCAATCATCAGCTTCAGAATCCCATATACTAATATCAAATTTATGCCTCCACTCAATACTTGCGGTTTTAATAGATCTATCTATAGTTGTGGCAATAGATTTGTGATGTGATAAAAACTCATTCGTGAAGTAATTTGTACTTTTAAGTAATTCAATATTTTTATTATAAACCTCCCAGTCAATTCCTGTGAAAATGGTATCAGTTTCTGTGTCATCTAGGTATGGGAAGTCAGGTAGATATTTATCCATATGCCATTCATAAGCTTTTCTTATCAACGTGGTTAGTTGAATACTATCTGTGTTAACAATGGTCTTAATTGAGTTTTCTCCTTTAGCATCATCCAGTAATAAGCTATCTTCGGTTTTAAGGTGTTCTGTTTTTATTATTTCAAGGGTGTCTTTTTTCTTCTTGTTAGATTTTGAATAACCAATTAATAGGGTAGTAGATAGTGTAAATACTATGTAATATTTTAAATTCATTAATATTTTAGTTTAATAGATCGACCTAAATTTTTGAATTCCTTCAATTGATTTTCATAATCTCCTTTGGCCAGGCCAATACAAACAAAGGAGTTCTCTCCTTTAGCCACTACAGACAAATACATTAATACTTCTCTGCCATTTAATGTGCCTTTTAAGTGAGTCTCATAGGAACTATAAGCTTTAATGCTTTCTGTCGATTCTTCTTCTAATTTGTCATAGGTTAGTCCGCGTTGTTTTTGACTTAGTAGCATCTCCTGGGCAATACTTTTAGCAGTCATTTGTGCCGCATCGTAGGGCATTTGATTAACCATAAACATAGGGTCATCATCATAAGAGTCTTTAACTATGCCATCAACAGAATAGATAAACATACTCGCAGAAGATTTAGCAAATTTGTAAGTGCTATTTTGGGTGTTAAGCTCAAATTTCGCAAATTCTAAAGGGTCAATTTTTAATGTTTTATTGTATGAGATGGATTGAAGACAAGTTTCAATTTGTTTTAGCGATTCAGAATCTCCAGGAGCTAGCATACCCATAACCATGGCAGAAAAAGTAGTGTCTCCAAAAACTAATGCATAACCTTCATTGTCAATTGTTTCTATATGTACGGTTTTTGCTGGGAATTCTCCAACATGATGTTCCTTGAAAGATATAACCGTGGCGCCTCTACTTTCCCAGTTACTTTTTGTAAATGTTGCAGCATTTGTATAATAGTTTCCTCCAATTAAATCCATTACCGCAATACCAACAGTTTCATTTTTTTCAATACCTGTCATCGCTTTTGATATTTTAAACCCTTCAGGAACTTCTAAATAGACTCTTGTGCCAGGTATATTAGTTTTTTTAGCGAAATCTGTTGATTGTGCATGTGCTTTAGAAATCAGTGTAAGTAATAAAATTAAAATAAAATGTTTTTTCATTATTTAGGGGTTATAGGTATTTGGGTCTTATTATTGGATTAATATTGTAATTGAGTTTGTTGAAATAGAGTTTTTAATAATTTAAAATTCTTTTTACGTTACCGTTTTCAAAATATTCAATGGATTCTCCTTTTAACTGACCATTAGAATATTTCCATTCTATTTTCTTTTTACCGTTTTGGTAATATTCAGTAGAGATACCTTCAGGAATACCATTTTTATAGTTGAAAACTATTTTTCTCTCTCCAGTGGGATAATATGCAATTCCACTAACTAAAACGCCTTTATTAAACTCCCAAACCGTGTCTTTTTCTCCGGTTTCATAGTATCTAATTGCAGGTCCATTTCTTATGCCATCTTTAAAGGTGTATTCTTCAAACAGTTTACCACTACTGTAATAGGCTTTACCCTCTATAAGTTGTCCGGAATTGTAATTCCATTCAGAGTAGGTGCCATCTTTATGATATTCTTTAGAAATACCATTTAGTTCATTGTCTTTATAATTCCATTCAAGTTTTAATCCGCCATCCTCATAAAACTCTTTAGTTATCCCATTGAGTTGTCCTTGGGAAGTAGACGGGGGACTTACTTGTTTTGAAGTAGAACAAGAATTAAAAATTAGGAGAAATATTATAGCTGAAAGTTGTCTTATCATTTTATAAAGCGATTGTAATTGTATTTAAATATTTCTTACCAGAATTTCCACCACGGTTTTTGTTCCATAGTTTCGATTGTTTTACTCGGTATAATATCTATAAGGTGATGATAGTCATTTTTGTCAAATGGTATCAGGTTAAATAGTTCTTCTTGCGAGCCTAGTTTTTTTACTTTGCCACCAAAATCGTAAAGGAAATTTTCATTTCTAATATTTACCAGACTTACGTTATCATATTCCGTGTCATGTTTAGATACATACACCATAATCCAATCTCCAGTTTTAAATTCGAAGTCTCTTTCAATATCAGATATCTGATAATATCCTCTTAAAAGAGGAGAAAAACTATCGTATCCCTCTGGATACTTTATATAATTCACAAAATAATTGAATCTTTCAAAATCAGGTTGGTTTGTAAATAAAATTAAGAAGGAATCATAAGTGTCCTTTTTTCTGTAAAGTTGAATGCCATTAACAAATGCTGTATCTGCATATAAATTGGCTAAATTCATTAAGATATCTTCTAAATGCCTTTCGGTAGCATTTTCAACAATAATGTAGTTCTCATTCATAGGTTTGGGGAGGTTATATGTTTTCAGGGTTTATCATTTTAAGAAAGGGAATGTCTGCAGGAGCCAGTTTATAACTGCTTAAATCTTCAATAGAAACCCATTCAAAGGCATCATGATCAGTTAGCTTTCCTTGGTATTCAACTAGAGTACAGGCATACCCGATAAGTTCAATTTTAAAACTACCATAATCATAATGAGATTGGCCAATAAAATCTTTAACTAAAACTTTCATGTCAAGTTCTTCCAACAACTCCCTTGTTAAGGCAACTTGATCAGTCTCATTTTCTTCAATTTTTCCTCCAGGAAATTCCCAGTATCCGGATAAAGATTTACCTTCTTTTCTCCGACAAATAAATACTAGGTCATCTTTGAAAATCAAGCCACAAACAACTTTAATTATATCCATGACACGATCTGTGGTATTTCAAATTATCTTTGTCGATTTTGTGTTTGTCATCCACTGTTAATTGTCCCTTTTCAACACCGATAAGTTCATAGTTGTCCATTATTGAAAATACTCCTTTATCAAACATAACATGATGATTGGGACACAGACAAATTAGGTTTGATAAACTATCATCACCATTATGTGGTTTTCCAAGGGCTTTTATGTGAGCACCCTCGGCATAGAACCCACTTTTTGTTTCAATGGCAATTCCACAAACTTGACACTTAAAATCATAAAGTTCTTTTACTTTTAGAGAAATTTGAGAATCTCTTACTAAACGCATAACAGTGTTTTGTACTCGCTTTTTATCACGAATACTATGATCTAATTGAATCTGTTCTGGTGTAGATCTATTTTTGTTATTACCGATGTAGATAAGCTTAAACTTACACATCTTAAACTCCTTGTCATCAAATGTCTCAATTTTATTCCAATAACTGTCAACATAATACAAACCAGCATAAACATATCCAGATTTAGGAGATAGTGGTGATTTGTGTTTATGCCCAATTATAACACGAACAGGTTTACCTAAATCACAACTCAACATTAAACCAATATTGTCATTATGAAACCAATCTTGGTCTTTAATTTGTTTTCCTTTTTTATCTCTTCCTCCGGCGCCTGTGTATATAATAGCATCAGCATTATCCTCATCTTTATATTCTCCAGATAAAACTACAGCAGAAGCACCTTCATCCTTATCACTATCAATGCCACGACTCCAAACACGGTGAAAACTATTAGGCATCATTTCTTTTCTATCTTTAAATAAATAGCCTTCTTCGAAACCTTCTATCTCTCCGAAAATAATAGGTCTAGCCATAGTTATTAATAGTTTTTTAGTTTTTCGGTTTTATTTAGTCTTTTGTCTGCCATAAATAAAATTCTATCAGATTTATCAAATGGAATTTTTAAATCAAGACAAACGTTTTTCAAATCGGAAAGATATTTTAGATATAAATCAATTTGGAAATTTAAGTTTTTCTCAGAAGGGTAGGTGTTTAGATCAAGAGTTTGGTTTTCATAAATTATGCGATAAACACGTTGATCAATAATCTGATAAATATTAGGGTTTTTATATCGAAGTATTGTTGATGCCATTGCTAGTTGAACCCCATTGGTTTTTAAAAGCCCTTTTAAAATTTCTTTTGTTTTTTCAATATTGAGTTCTGTGTCATTAATATCTATGGTGTTGATTTTATTGATTAACTCCTCATCAAATTCTGCATACCTGTTAACCTTCCATAAAACGATTTCATTTAATATTTCTTGGTTGAAGTTTTCAGTTGTAGCATCTAACTTTTCAGTTAATGCTTCTTGATAATTAAATTCATAATCATCAGATGTTATTTCAAATTCAGGGTCAAATATGGTCTTTATCATATGGTATTGATTACAATTGTTGGTTATTAGCTTTTATGTTTAATTATTACAATCCTATTTGCCAAACAAAGATAATTGGTCTGGATTATTTTGTTTTTGCGTCTTTTTAACTCGTTCAAATATTTTTTCCTGCCAATCATGGCCATTATTATTTGTCCACCAAACTGTTTTGTTAGAACCAGGTGTAACTTGACCTGGAAGTAAAGGTATATTTTTAGTTGGGTGCCATTGGTCTGCTAATTCAGGAAATAGAGTTTCTAAGCTATTTGATTTAATAACTTGATGATTTGAACATATCGGACAGTCATCACCGCGCTTTCTGTTCTTAATAACGGATTGCCATTCATGTTCATTACTTTTTGAGCATTTCCACCAAACTTTTTTCCCCGACCCAATACTCACATTAGAAGGTGTTAAATCACCATTTTTCGAGGGATGCCATTCTTTAGCCAAATCAGGATTAGTAGTTGCCAATGAGTTCGATTTAACAATTTTTTGATTTGAGCATACAGGGCATCCACTACCTTTATGTCTGTTAATAATTATCGATTGCCACACATGGTCATCTCCTTCGGGGCATTTCCACCAAGCTTTTTTATTTGAACCAACCCCTACATTGTAGGGAGTAAGGTTTTCGTTTTTTGTGGGATGCCATTGCTTTGCTAATTCAGGATTTAAAGTAGCAAGACAATTGGAGGTTATAATTTTTTTATTTGAACAAATTGGACAATTCTGATTTCGTTCTGATCTATGGACAACTGAAGTTCTCCATTCATGGTCATCACCCTTTGGACATTTCCACCAAGCTTTTTTATTTGAACCCACACCGACATCATAAGGTGTAATATTTCCGTTTTTTGAAGGATGCCATTGTTTTGCTAATTCAGGATTTAAGGTAGCAAGACAATTAGAAGTTACAATTTTTTTATTTGAACAAATTGCACAGCCAGTATTATTAAGGCAACGATCAGCTATTTGAGACTCCCACTCATGGTCGTTTCCTTCAGAACATTTCCACCAAACTTTTTTGTTCGATCCAGGTAGGAAGTATTTTGGTAATAATGGCTCGTTTTTATCGTGGTGCCACTGTTTCGCTATTTCAGGATATAAATATTCAATAGAATCTTCAAAAGCAATATGATCTTTTGCAGCATGTAGTTTTCTAAAGCCTTTTGATGCAACCCAACTTTTAATTTTATGGTAATTATTTATTTTATTTGAAATTTCAGTTGATTCAATTATACTCAGTTTGCAAATCTTTACAAGAATACTTTTTATCGTCTCAATGGTTATGTTTGTTGTTTTTTGTTGAATGTCATCCTCTGTTAAAGTGGTCAAACCTTTATCTCGCACTCTAATTAGTTTAATCTTACCCCTAAGTGCATTATTTTTTCTTAAATCTTGTTTTTGTTTATTTATGTGCCAAAATTTACCATCATATTCGATGCCTACTTTTAATTCTGGAATGTATATGTCGACCTCAAAACCATCAATAATAACTCTATGGTCTACTTTTGGAAATATGCTTCTAAGTTCCGACAGTATTCTTAATTCTGGAGTAGAGGATGGATTTGTACAAAAAGGGCAACCAGTACCAAGTCTTCTACGGCTAGGTGAAGTTTTCCATTCATGATTTTTTCCTTTAGGACATTGCCACCAAACTTTTTTGGTGGAACCAAATGTAATATCTTTTGGTTTTAGATTCCCATTTTTAGTAGGATGCCATTGTTTTGCTAATTCAGGATCAACATTTTCCAAACAATTTGAATCTACTACAGTTTGATTTACACAAACAGCACAACCGCTTCCCTTCGTTCTATTATTAACCATTGCTTCCCATTCATGGCCTTCTCCTTTAGGACATACCCACCAAACTTTTTTACTTGAGCCAGGGCTTACATCATATGGGCTCAAGTTGCCATTCTTCGTTGGATGCCACTCTCTAGCTAGATCAGGTTTTAGTGTAGCTAAGGAGGTTGACTTTGCTACTTTATGTCCGGAGCAAATCGGGCAGCCTTTACCGTTAGTTCTATGCACAACAGTAGTCTTCCACTCATGGTCTTCACCTTTAGAGCATTTCCACCAAACTTTTGTACTTGAGCCTATGCCCACGTCATAAGGAGTCAAATTATCATTTTTTGTAGGGTGCCACTCTTTTGCCAAATTAGGGTTTAAAGTCGCTAAAGAATTAGATTTAACTATTTTCCTATTTGAGCATATGGGACAACCAACACCATTATTTCTATGAGTAATTCTAGTTTTCCATTCATGGTCATCACCTTTAGGGCATTTCCACCAAACTGCCATTGAGGAACGGGGAGAAACATCAAAGGGGCTAAGCCCTCCATTCTTTGTTGGATGCCATTGATCAGCCAATTCTGGATTCGTTTCAGCTAAGCTTTTTTCAGAGTGTAGCATTTTGGATCGAATGGATTTTGTTTTTGGATAAATATATGTCAAATGTCACTAACGCCACATATATCCGTCAGTAATCAGTTAAGTTTACTTTTTTTAGGTTTACCGCAGTCGTTAACAATTCTTTGCAGACTCGGAAATAGTCGAATACATAGTAATTGTAGTTTAGATATCTCGACATTAGTTATTTTCTCATTAGTTTTTTTGATTCACTCAATATTTTTCTATGGTTTTTACTTAAAATTCCCTTTGTATGCTGGTAATTCAATGGTAAGTAATTATCTTGAATTCGTTTCTTTTCTAACTGATTTAATTCTTCGAGTGAACTATTTTCCCATTCCACGATACAATTTTCATCAATGAATTCATCAATCTTGTTTTTACTCAAGGTCATTGGTAATTCTAAAAGTCCGCAGAGTGTTGTCCTCAAAGAAGATAAAAATCCGTTTTCAACACCTTTTAGGTGAAAATTGTTTGAGTCTAACATATGGTATTTAACAAGTCTATCGTGACCTTTTTTCGCTTGTCCAACATATAAAAGTCCGTATTCAATGCCATTAAATTGATTTCTTTTGATTTTGTTTAAATCAATTTCAGAATTCAATTTATTCAGTAACTGATTAAAAATATCAGTTTTAAACCACCAATAATAGACAATAGGGGAATTAGTTATTTCAATATTTTTTTGTCTTATTTCCTTTACTGAATTTCTATTCATTTACGATTTAGGGTTAATTAATGTCAACAATAGGGTAACACAATAACATTTATATGTCATATTTACTTTGTTAAATGTAATTATAATTCTTACAATTAATACCATAGTAAACCAAATCTTATGCATAGTTTCAATTCAAATCACGTGAACGCAGGTAAAGCGGTGTTCACTTATGGCTCCATTTAGTTCCATAAAACATATTTGCAAGCGCATTCCTATAAAACGAAGTATGTCATTTCGAGCATTTGATATTAAGAGGAGCAAACATGGTTTGTGGGAAATATTGAGAAACGTTATTTCATCGAAGCTAAATCTAACTCACGCCACAACAAACCTCAATGCCCAGGAACTCGAGGATAAATATGGTGAGCGTGTGCGTTCAAGAATGCCCTCCATGTTCAATCTCATAGCCTTTAAAAGGGAAAGTGTTGATAAACGAAATTAAATCAATACGGCTTAATCTTGCCAATACATTCCAGATTCTTAGTTCTAAGAAATAGATCTCCAGGAGAAACTAAAACCTCAGCAGTTCTTTTAAGGTTATCTATAGCTTTAACATGTGTAATGCATGTGTCCTCGGAAGTCGTTGGATTAGATAAGTAATATTGAGCGGTTAAAAAGTTATTGAAAAGGGAAGCGTATCCTTTAAATTCCATTGATGTAATATCTTGTTCAAAATTACTAATTCGAAAGTCGTTTGTATCAAAATCTGTTTTGTAAATCGAATTTAAAGTGGTTTTGTAATAATCAAACAGTTCATTTTTAGACTTTAAAGTCAGTTCAGGAGTGCTCATAATATTACTTGAATCTGTATCACCGTATATTGTAGAGTCCCAAGTTTCTAAAGGTGTCTTATTCCGCTGAGCTATTACATCTAAACCTAAACTAAATTTATGGTTTGGTGTTTTCAAGGCTTCATTGTATGATCGATATACCAGTTCGGAACAAACCAAAGTTTTTGTGTTTTTGGTTAGAAACTCTATAGCTCTAACTGTGGCATTGTCTATAATTTTTCCAAATAATAAGGTGTAGTTTTCTATCTTCGATTTTCGTATCAAACCTAACAATACCAAGAATACCATTTTGTCATAAGCATAATTTTGATCCATGTAATATTTGGCACGCTTAATAACAGGAGAAAAATTATCAGGTCTTTTTTTGAGTCGCATAATATAAGCACAGCGGGCATCTTGTAAACTTTCTTGCAATGTGTATTTAGTTATACCACTCCCTTTAGCTTCTATAACCTCTTCGTTACCTATGTATAAAGCCGAATGACTAACATTGGAGTTGTCTAAAAACTTTATAAAATCACTGATGAAGCCTATACCTTCATGTAAAATAACATCACCTATTTTTAATGAAGACGGGGTAATATATTTTGACATATCGAACTTTTTTGAAGTTCTTCAGGAGGAGTTGCATAAAGATAATTAAAATAAGTTAGATTTTGATTTGAATCATTTTGTACTGTGAATAACTACACTTTACGGTAAACCGTTTTACTATTAATACTTAAAGTGTTTATTTTATATCAAAGGCTGTATAGGTTGCTCAAATTATTTGAATTTTAAACAGATTTTCATGTGTATTTTCCTTTAAATTTTAATAAATTTCATAACTCTAAGTAATTAAATGCCTTCCAAATCTTAATGAACAGAATAACAAACAATATCTAATGAAATCAATACAAACTACTTTTTTTAAGATATGATTGTTAATGTAATACTGGGCATATTATCCTTAATTCTTTTATTTCGACTTTACTCTAAGGATGAAGAATTGAAAGATGCAAAACGTCAATTAAAACGCTTTGAAGAATTATATGATGAAGAAGATGTTCTTCCTGTATTGGAAAAGGAGGATCTTACAGAGTCTACTGCTCAAAACCAACAAATAGATTCACAGCCAACAAGTTCTGAAATAAGTATTAATAACAATTTAAATTTAGGAAAGGTTACTAAGGCAGAGGCAGTCAATATTTCTAATAAATATCTTAAAACAGAAATTTTAAATCATCGAAACACATCTTTCTCGAGTATAAATGCAGCAGCTCCAGTCTGGTGGTTTGATATTCCTCAAGAAAAATTTAAAGCCGATATGTATTTGATTTTAGCAAAGCGTAAAGGCTTTTATTTATTAAAAATCCCAAGAAACACCTTCTCAGACCCAAAATCACATTTTTATATTAGAAATGATAACGATAAAGTACAGTTAAGAATTTCTAGTGAACCAGGGGTGTATTATATGCGCGATACAGCTCCAGATAGTCGATCTGTAGGATTTGAGAAATTTATAATAAGCGAATTTAAATAAAATGAATTTAGAACAGATACAACAAAAAGCCTTATTCTTCAATAGCTTAAGTGATAATGAAGATGCGCTTTTTGAATATATAAATAATGAAAAACCAAACCTTACAGAGGTTATTCAACAATACCAGCCAGTAAAAGAATTTAAACCAGTTAATACACTTAGATTTTTAATCGCTAATCAGCTTCAAAAGGGGGAGGTTATAAATGCTAATGATGTTGAAAAATTAAAGGAAGCACTAGAGGCTAGAGATGTTTCTGCGTATTATGAATTAAATAATGAAGTAAAGCAAAGTTTAGGCAATTATAAAGATGGAAAAACAGGAATGTTTCCTAACTGGAAGCATAACTTCAAAGTCCTTTTTCCTTTTCTTTATAATGCAGCCGACGATCAAGAAGTAACGGAATGTCTTGAAAAACTAGCTGATGAAATTATTGAATACAATAATCTTGAAAGAGTTACAAAACATATAGTTGGGTTTAACGGTCCTCAAAATTACGGGGCCGATATGGTCTGGCTTGCAATCATTCCGGAAACATCGCCCAGTGTACAATATGCATATCAAATCTTTTTTAGCATCGATTCCAAAGGAATGGGTGGAGGTATCCACAAAGGACATAACTTAACGAAAAGAGTATACGATAATCAAGATGTCCGTTTTGAATCATGGAATGAATACCTAGCTTATACAAGTTCTATAAAGGAAGAATGGACCAGTCTAAATTCCGAGGTAAACTTTTTATTATTAACCGATGAAAAGGATTTTATCAAAAGAATTAAGAAGATAAAAGTTGATGTTCTTGGTGCATTTTTTAGGTCTTTAGATCATTTAGTTGAGGATTTAAAAATAGAAAATGAAGAAGATTTAGTATTTAGTGTAGCCAGTGGTCAATTAAGCTTTCAAATAGGGAAGCGTTTCTGTTTACTAGTGAAAAATAACAAGTTTGATTTCATTACTTCAAACACCCATGAAATTTCAGGTTTAAATAAAGATGTTTTTAGTTCTCCAGATAATGCTTTTTTGTATAGAGGGGCATCAAAATTACAATTAGAAGAAAATTATAATGTGATTAGAGATGCTGTTGAATCCGAATTAGAAAGAGATAATAATATCGAACCTAAAGATTATGATAATAGTGCATTCAGAAAAGCGGTATTTGATAAAGAATATCGAAATAAGATACTTAATAATAATGGTTTAAATGTAAAGTATTATGTGGTTGGCGCTTATTGGGGTAACGACGAGCCTAAGGATCAAACCGAACGTTTTGTTAACGAAGGCATCTGGACAAATGGTTATGATGATAAGTTTCTAAAAGAAGTCAATGCGGTAGAAGTCGGAAGTCGTATTGCAATTAAAAGTGCTTACACTCGTGAAAAGACGAGATCAGTAATGGCGATCAAAGCAATAGGGGTCGTAACTCAAAATTTAAATGATGGTAGAAACCTTAAGGTAGATTGGGATAAAACCTTCGAGCCATTCGAAGTCGATTTTGGAGGATACATGAATACCATTAAGCAAGTGAAACAAGAAAATCATATTAAGGCGATTTGGTTTAAAAATATGAATAGCATAAGAGAAGAATTCAAGAATTGGTTGAATGTAAAAGAATCGAGTAATAAAGCGGATTCTTATATAAGAGCCATAGATATATTAAACGAATTACTTAATAAGGATATTTACGCTATTGATAATATTACAGAGCTAAATACTTTGTATGAAGACCTTGTAATTAACCAAAGGTTAGACGATAGTAAATATTTTTATGCAAAAGCTCCATCCTACGGGAGGAACGGATTTTATTCAGCAAGTATAAAAGCGTTCATCCAATTTTTAAATGAAAGAGATACACAGGTTACTAAACCGCTTAAAACAATGAAAAATTCACAGCCTCCAAAAAATCAAATTTATTACGGACCTCCAGGAACAGGAAAAACGTACAATACAATTAATAATGCCTTACAGGTGCTTGGTGAGGATATCGATAATCTAACTAGAAGCGAAGTTAAAGCCTTGTTTAAAAAGCGAGTTGAAGAGGGAAGAATTGTCTTTACAACGTTCCATCAAAGCATGTCCTATGAAGATTTTATAGAAGGTATAAAACCAGAATCTAAAGAGGAGGCCATTTCATATGTAATACAAGATGGTATTTTTAAGCAGTTGTGTTATAAAGCGTTGTTCGCGCATTATTCAAATAGTAGCGGTATTGTTGAAGAATTCAATGAGTTTGATAATTTGTATGACAATTATGTGGCATCTGTTGAAAGTAGGTTAGAAGCTTTAAAAGAAGATGAACAGTTATTATTGCCATTAAAAACTTCAGGATTCTTTACTGAAATTAAAGCAATTAATGAAGATGAAAATTATTTGTTAACCAGAGGAGCTAAAGCAAATTCAGATGCTAAAGTATTTAAAGAAAAGTTACGCCCTCTATATAATAAATTCAAGTCAATTGATGATATTAAAGATGTAAGGTCGGTAGGTAAAGGTCTTGGATGGTCGTCCAATTATTATGGCGTTTTCAAAGATTTAAAAAGCTTTGAGGCCTCTCAAAATCAGTCACCGGTTATAACAGAAGGACCATCAATATCTTATAACGACTACGATAAAATCAAAAACATTATTTTAAACTCAAATCACCCAGTAAATTATAATGATGAAGCAGACAGATTTGTGCTTATCATAGATGAAATAAACCGAGGTAGTGTTTCTCAAATTTTCGGTGAGCTTATAACATTATTGGAATCAGATAAACGTTTAGGCTGTGATGAAGAGCTGTCATTAGTCCTTCCATACAGTAAAACAGCTTTCGGTGTGCCGCCTAACTTATTTGTTTTAGGAACTATGAATACCGCAGACCGAAGTGTGGAAGCACTCGATACAGCTTTGAGAAGACGATTTAGTTTTATAGAAATGCCACCTAAACCAGAACTCATCAAAACTCATGGTAAAGCCCAAGGAGGTATTGTAAATAACATAGAATTAAACCGCTTATTAAATACGTTGAATATACGTATTGAGAAGTTATTAGATAAAGATCATATGATTGGGCATAGTTATTTTATGTCTGTTTCCAATTTATCAGAACTTAAGTCTGCATTCCAGAATAAAATCATCCCCTTATTACAGGAGTATTTCTTTGGCGACTATGGTAAAATAGGCTTAATACTAGGAACAGGTTTCTTTGATATTAAAGAAAATAATGATGACGAAACCTTTTTTGCTGCCTTCGATGATTACGATAGTAGTCCGTTGTTAGAGCGCAGAGTGTATCATTTAAAAGATGTGCAAAATATGGAAGATGTAGAGTTTTTGGAAGCTTTAAAAACCCTTGAAAGAAAGAATCAATAATTGAAAAAGCAAAAGGATCATATTACTGTTTTTGAACACGAAAGTTTAAGGGTCGATCGTGGTGAGCAACGTTTAACACATGGCCAATTAGAAGCATTACAGTTATTCTACGGAGAAAATGGAGTACCTTATTATTCACTAATTCATAACGGTGTTCGGTTTAACGAATACGTTGGGGTAATTCAAGTGGGCAGAACCGTTATAGAAGTATTACCCAAAGCAGATAAGTCTAACGATGCTATAAAATGGCGTAACATGCTTATCACAATGCTTAATGCAGTAGGGATTTTCGATATTCAAGCACCGAGTAGTAGTGATTTACGGTTGAGGTCTAATTCTATTTTAGATCTGTATTTTGAACTATTCATAAAAGAAGTGGAATACCTTCTTCATCGTGGGTTAGTGAAAAAGTATAGAAAGACTGAGGGCAATCGTACAGCATTAAAAGGGAGTATCCAGTTTCCAAAACATTTGCGGCAAAATCTAATTCATAAGGAGCGCTTTTACTTAAAATATACCACTTACGATAAGGAACATAACCTTCATGCAATTTTATACAAAGCCTTAAAATTGTTAAGCTATATAAATACAAACGCGCAATTAAATAGTAGGTTGGGGGCCTTATTGCTCGATTTTCCAGAGGTAAATGATATCAAAATTACAGAAGCTGTTTTCGATAAGTTGGTTTACGACCGTAAATCCGAATCGTATAGAAATGCCATCGAAATAGCCAAGTTAATATTACTAAACTATCACCCAGATGTACATCGTGGTACAAATAATGTACTAGCACTAATGTTTGATATGAATAGATTATGGGAGCAGTTTGTTTATGTAAGCCTTCGTAAACATAAGTCAAACAATACAACTATAGCAGCACAAAATACAAAAGCCTTTTGGAAACCGCAGGAGGGCTATCGCAGTAAAATGAAACCAGATATAGTCCTTAATAAGGGTAAGGAAGATTGTGTTGTTTTAGATACCAAATGGAAGAATATCAATGGTTATAACCCCTCTCCTGAAGATCTAAGGCAAATGTTTGTATATATGAAATACTATGGAGCTAAAAAGGTAGCTTTAGTGTATCCAGGAGAAGTAAGTGCTCAAAAGTCTGGACTCTATTACGATCACACCTCTGCCGATTCAAAGGATTTAAGTAGTGAAGAGTGTAGTGTCATTTCCATTAGTGTGGATAAGGAAATAAAAGCTTGGCAATTTAAAATACACGAACAAATCAATACTTGGTGTCAATTACAAGAGTTACATAATTAGAGATAACAAAAATTTATAAAATTATGGAATCAATACTATTGCACGGGATCACTCCAGAGGAGTTAAAAGATTTAATCGTAAAAGACTTAAAAAAAGAGCTAGAATTAATTTTAAATGTAAAGGCAGAAACAACTAATTATTCAGTTCAAGAAGTTGCAGATTTGTTAGGTTGTTCAGTGGTATCTGTATACAATTACATCAAAAGAGGATCTATACCAGCATATAAATTAAGTAGGAGGTATATTATCAAAAAATCAGATCTTGATAATGTCTTAAAAGAAGTAAAGTCATTGAAGTATCGTAGAGATTAGACAAAATAATGTAATCCTTAGTGCACAAGTTTAGTTGGTTTTGACTTACAGCACTTTGTCGATTTTTGTCATCTTTTTAAGGAAAACCGCAATGTCATGTGCTGTAAAACTAATATATTTAGTGTCAAATTAAATGTTAGTAGTGTTTCTGCATGCCTCAGTTTTCAAGCCTCAATATTAATTTTGTTTCCAAAATTTACGGTGGGTAGTTAATCGGAAGTATGCGCTTTTATTCTCGATCTCCTGTTTAAGTTGTTGTAAACAATAATCTTAGGGTTTCGGTTAACAAAAAACTATATGAACAAAAAAGACCTATCGGAATCCGATATCAAAGCCAAATTTATAACTCCTGCAATCTTAAAATCAGGTTGGGATGAACAAACTCAAATAGGACGTGAAGTATTCTTTACCGATGGTCGAATATATGTAAAAGGTAAATTAACAGCCAGAGGTAAACGTAAATTTGCCGACTACATTTTGTTTTATAAACCCAATGTACCAATTGCTATAATCGAAGCAAAAGATAATAAGCATTCGGTTAAAAGTGGTATTCAACAGGCTTTAGGGTATGCAAATACCTTAGATATTCCATGTGTATTTAGTAGTAATGGCGATGGCTTTTATTTTCACGATAAAACTGCCGATGCCGATATTGAAACCGAGTTAACTTTAGATCAATTTCCAAGCCCGGAAGTGCTTTGGGAAAAGTATAAGAAGTACAAAGGCATAGATACGCAAGAAGAAGAGGAGGTAGCCAAGCAAGATTATTTTCAAGATGGTTCTGGGCGTAGTCCAAGATACTATCAGCAAATTGCCGTTAATAGAACAATTGAAGCTGTAGCAAAAGGCTTAGACCGCATTTTATTGGTTATGGCTACGGGTACCGGTAAAACCTACACGGCATTTCAAATTATTTACCGACTTTGGAAAAGTGGTGCTAAAAAGCGTATTCTTTTTTTAGCCGATAGAACGGCACTAGTAGATCAAACGGCTCGAGGTGATTTTCGTCATTTCAAAGACGCACTTACAATTATAAAGCACAAAAAAATAGATACAGCTTACAATATTTATTTAGCCTTGTATCAAGGTTTGTCAGATAGTAAGTCTGATGATGCTTATAAACAATTTAGTCCTGACTTTTTCGATTTAATCATTATCGATGAGTGTCACCGCGGAAGTGCAAAAGAAGACAGTAAGTGGCGAGAAATACTAAATTATTTTAATAAGGCTACACACATCGGTTTAACCGCTACTCCAAAGGAAACCACTAAGGTGTCTAACATAGATTATTTTGGGGAGCCCGTGTATACATATTCATTAAAACAAGGTATTGATGATGGGTTCTTAGCACCTTATAAGGTGGTTAAAGTAACCTTAGATATTGATGCTGAGGGGTGGAGGCCGCCTAAAGATTTCCTTGATAAAGATGGTAATCTTGTAGAGGATAGAATTTACAATCAAACCGATTTCGATAAAAATATAGTGGTCGAAGAAAGAAGAAAGCTTGTGGCTAATAAAATCACCAACTTCTTAAAGGGCTACGATCGTTTTGCAAAAACTATAGTATTCTGTATCGATATAGAACATGCCGAAGGCATGCGCACCGCACTAGCAAATGCAAATCCAGACTTATTTAAAGAGAATAATAAATACGTCATGCAAATCACGGGCGATAATGAAGAGGGTAAGCGCGAGCTCGATAATTTTATTAATCCAAGTGAAAAATACCCGGTTATAGCAACAACATCTAAATTAATGACAACCGGTGTCGATGCACAAACCTGTAAGCTAATTGTGTTAGATAGCAATATCGGTTCTATGACCGAATTCAAGCAGATAATTGGTCGTGGAACTAGAATTAATGAAGAGTACGGTAAAACCTATTTTACCATTATGGACTTTAGAAATGTAACAAACCTGTTTGCAGATCCCGATTTCGATGGCGATCCAGTAATGATAAAACAAGCGGGTGAAGATGATGATCTATCTGGTGTAGAAAATGAATCTAACGATGAGCCAATCATTGATGTATTTGGTGGGGAAGAAGTAGAGTTTCCTGAAGAACCAGATTATCCATTTGTCGAAGGAGGAGGCGATATTGTTGAAGAACCTCGAGGAAAAATTAGAGTCGATGGCGTTAGGGTTCAAATTATCAACGAACGCGTTCAGTATTTAGATCCAAAAACAGGCAAGATTATTACCGAAAGTTTAAAGGATTATACCAAGAAAAATGTCTCTGAAGAATATCAGAGTTTAGAATCCTTTTTAAATTCATGGAATAATGCTGAAAAGAAAGAGGCTATAATAAATGAACTGGAAGAAAGAGGTATTTTCTTTGATGCTTTAAAAGAAGAGGTTGGTAAAGATTTCGATCCGTTCGATTTAATATGCCATGTTGTTTTTGATGCCAAACCGCTAACAAGAAAGGAAAGGGCTAATAACGTTAAAAAACGAAATTACTTCACAAAATATGGCGAAAAAGCACAAGAAGTGTTAAGCAGTTTACTTGATAAATATGCCGAAGACGGCTTGTTAACCATCGAAACTACCGAAGTACTAAAGTTAGATCCTCTTAACAAGCTGGGAACGCCAATCGAATTAATTAAAGCCTTTGGTAATAAATCGAAGTATTTAGAAGCTTTAAAGGAATTAGAATCTAATTTATATAATACAACAGCTTAAATAAATGTTAGTAGCCCCAAATACAACCGAAGAAAAAATAGTATCAAGCGAGGACTTAATCGATAAAATTTCTAAACAGGTTTACCAATCAAGAGAATTAATTGAAGGTAACGGTGGTTTTCATATCCGTCGCGGAATGGCGCATAAGATTTCTGGCTACTGCGAAGATCTGTTTGCCCTTTACATAGCGCAGCATATAAACAGACACGATTATCAATATTATGTAGACAAAGTTATTTCTACAAAGTTTGAAGGCGATAAAAAGTCAACATCCTTTAAGCCGGATTTAGCTATTATTAATGAGCAAAATGTCCTTACACATTATTTCGATTTAAAAACCAATTTGGGGTGGAACCGACATTTAAAAGACTACTTAACCAAAAAGAACGAATTCATTACTAATCTTAAAGCTAAAGGAGAAGCTTGGATAACCAGTAAAAAGGAATGGTTAGCATTGGAAGATAAAGAAGGAAAAGAGATCGAATTTAATAGAAGATTTCCACTGCCAGATTATCAAAAAATAACCATTTCAGATAGCCTAAAATACCACATGGTGGTTATCTTTGGCGGCAATATCAACGAGAAAGATATGGTAAAAAACATGGATATAGCTAACGGGTTTGATAAAAACATAGCCCTTGATGTGTTATACCAAAACAATACAATTAACAACACGGCTTTTAGTAATATTCATAAGGCCTTAAAAAACAATTATAAAGAGTAGATGGCAAATGTAGGAGCTGTAATTAGCAGCATTAGAAACATCATGCGTCAAGACAGAGGGATCTCTGGAGATGCACAACGTTTAGAGCAATTAGGATGGATGTTGTTTCTTAAAATTTTAGATGATAAAGACCAGGAGCTGGAGATCATTAAAGACGATTATACGTCCGTGATACCAGAAAAGTTCCAGTGGCGAAATTGGGCTACAGATGCCGAAGGCATTACCGGTGACGAACTATTAGACTTTATCGACAATACGTCTGAAGGTTCAAAAGGTTTGTTTGCAACCTTACGTAATTTAACCAGTATCAAATACCCGAAGCGTGCGGCATTAGTTAAAGAGGTGTTCGACGGGTCTAATAACTACATGAAAAGTGGTTACGAAATGCGTAAAGTCATTAACAAACTAAATGAAATTGACTTTAACAGCTCGAAAGATAAACAGGTATTTGGCGATATTTACGAAAGCATCCTACAGGAATTAAGAGATGCCGGTAACAAAGGGGAGTACTATACACCAAGAGCCGTTACCAGATTAATGACACAAATGACCGACCCTAAATTAGGTGAAAAAGTACTGGATCCGGCGGCAGGTACCGGGGGCTTCCTAACCGAAGCTATCGATCATGTTAGGACAAATTATGTCAACACAGTAGATGAAGAGCATGTGTTACAACAAAGTATTACGGGTTGGGAGTTAAAACCGGTAGCCTACGTTTTAGGTTTAACCAACCTCATCCTACATGAAATGGATGTACCAGATTACCATTATATAGACAGTTTAAAAAAAGAATACAACAGTATAAGCCGCAAAGATCAGGTCGATGTTATTTTAGCAAATCCGCCTTTTGGAGCAACCATAGCCGATGGTGTAGAAACCAACTTCCCGGCAACCTACCGGTGTAAGGAATCTGCCGACTTATTTGTGATTTTAATGCTACAGCTCTTAAAAGCACAAGGGCGTTGCACTATAGTATTGCCAGACGGTTCTATTACAGGCGATGGCGTAAAAGCACGTATTAGAGAAAAACTGTTAACCGACTGTAATCTGCATACCATTGTACGCTTACCGCAAACAACATTCTTCCCGGCAACGGTAAGTACCAACCTATTGTTTTTCGAAAAAGGAAGTAAAACAAAAGACATTTGGTATTACGAGCATAAATTACCGGAAGGTCAAAAAAGTTACTCTAAAACCAAACCAATTCAGTTTAACGAGTTCGAACCATTAATACAATGGTGGAATAACCGCGAAGAAAACGACCAGGCTTGGAAAGTAAATATCAACGATCTTAAGGATTGGGATTTAGATATTAAGAACCCTCATAGTGAGGTGGCTCTTAGGGAGTATCTTACAAGTTCTGAAATTATAGATAAACTTCTTTCTTCTCAGAAACAAATAATTAGCTCAATCCAAGATCTTAAAAAGGAACTAAAATGAACAAGATCAAATTAGGGGAAATTTTAATAGAACAAAAGGATACTGTTAAGAGAGCAGATGGAAGAGGTTTGAATTTGATAGGTGTTAGTAATGAAATAGGGTTGCATATTTCAAGAGCTAAAAGAATAACTAATCTGAGCAAATATAAATTTATTCAGAACGGTTGGTTTGCCTATAACCCGATGAGAATTAATGTCGGTTCAATTGGTTATGTATATAGACCAGATCAAATTGGAATTGTAAGTCCTGATTATGTCGTTTTTTCATGTTCTAAGAAAATTTTGCCAGAATATTTACTTTATATTCTTAAAAGCGATGAAGGAATAGAAACTATCAATAAAAATGCTTCAGGAGCGGTTAGAAAGAGACTCTATTTTTCTGATTTATCAAAAATTGAAATTGCACTCCCCAGCATAGAATCACAAATTAGAAAGTTAAATGTATTTGAAAAAATTAAAGAATTGAATATACAGACTTTTGGATTAAGGTTGAAAGATAGTCTTTTTTCTAAATTAAAGGAATCTATTTTTAGAGAAGCAATTCAAGGGAAATTAACAAAGGAATGGCGTTCTAGTCACCCTGAGCTTGTCGAAGGACCTAACCACGCCCGCGAACTCTTAAAACGCATCAAATCCGAAAAAGCACAGCTCGTTAAAGAAAAAAAAATAAAAAAAGAAAAACCATTACCATCAATTACTCCTGAAGAAATCCCTTTTGTATTACCCGAAGGTTGGGTGTGGGGTAGAGTATCTGATATATGTAATGTATTTACAGGTAATAGTATAAATAAAACAGTTAAAGAAGCAAAGTACTCTAAAGTTCAAACCGGTCTAAACTATATAGGAACCAAAGATGTTGGTTTTAATTGGAAAGAAATTGAATATTCAACAGGTGTTATTATCCCTGAACATGAAACTTATACACATTTTAGAGTTGCCCCTTCAGGTAGCGTACTTATCTGCATAGAAGGAGGAAGTTCTGGAAAAAAAATAGGAATAACAGATAGAGAAATTTGTTTTGGTAATAAGCTTCTTGCTACAATTCCATATATTGAGTTTTTGGCAAAATATATCTATATATATTATAATTCATCAGTTTTTGCTTCTGAGTTTCAATTACAAAGTAAAGGATTAAGAGGTGGTGTTTCTACAAATTCTTTTAAGCAGATTAAAGTACCAATACCGCCTAAAGAAGAGTTGCTTTTGATAATTAAAAAAGTTGAGGCTTTAATGCAAAAATGCGATGCTTTAGAGCAGGAAATAACCAAAAGTGAAGCCCATGCCAATATGCTCATGCAGGCAGTGTTAAAAGAAGCCTTTCAGGGAGAAACCGTGTAATGTAAAAGCCAATGTTTATTAGTCTATATAAATTATACAACAGCACGAATAGCAACCGCACACCCTTAGAAGATTTTACTACAGAGTGTTTTGCGGGCGTGCTGCAATGTAATGCAGACGTATTGGTCAATTTTATTAAGTTTTTAAAATTAAAGCCCGGTAACTATGAAGTATTAACACAAGTAAAATACACCTTACCAGACGACCCTAACTGTATTGTAGATATGGTGTTAGAGAGCGACACCACGGTATGCTTTATAGAAAATAAGGTAAACTCTAAAGAAGGTTGGGAGCAGTTGGCGCGCTATGCTAAAGTATTAGATGGCATAGATAAAGAAACGCATCTGCGCTATTGTACAAAACACGTCGATACTAAAAAAGAAAAACAACACCACTTTAAGCAATTTAGGTGGTACGATATAGGGAACCTTTTAGAAAAGCATCATGACAAGAATGTCATGGCTATGCAATATTTACATTTTTTAAAACAACAACAAATGGCAATAGATACATCAATATCTACCGACACGGTAATAACACTTAAGCATTTTTTAAACTCTTATGATGCGATGGATTTTCATGTTAAAAATGTAGAACCAGATTTTAAAAAGTTGTTCTCTGATGTTCGAATAGTGAAACAAGAAAAGTTATCAAAAATAAGGGAGCATGACAGAATAGCCCGGATGATTTGTAATCCATTACAAGATACAAGTTATCATACCGAAATATTGTATGCCATTCATTTTGAATCATGTCAACTTCAAACGCAATTATGGGTTCATAAATCGCATCCACAATGCGCCGAGATACAAAAAAGGGGAAAAGATTCTGGTTTGTTCAATTCCAGCGAAATAAATGAATACGGCTTGCACTTAAAAAATACTAAAAAACTATTTCATTTTATAGACAGTAAAAATTCAGACGTTGATATCAAACAGTGGTTTTTAGAAAGCTTCCAAAAGGTCAAACAATTTATAGATGATAACCAAGATTTAAACTGGAATGAAAATGTAACAGCTTAAGGAATTAATAAAATTATGATAAAACGTTCAGGTTTAAAGGGGATAGATAGAGAGTTAGCTTTTTTAATTATTAGCAGTCTGGAGGACATTCAAGGTAGAATGATCTATCATAATCATAACCATGTATTTCATGAGTTACTTGAAACGCTTGGAGGAAACAGTGGTAATAAAACTTATACTTTAGAATTTCAACGTCATGATGATAAAATGCAATTGTCGGTAGATAAAAACTGTTTAGAAATTAATTACGAAGGTATTGAAGGGGATACCTTAGTAGAAACAACATACCCTATTTATTCCTACAATTATAAAAATAATAATGACAATTATCCTGAAATACATGAGGAAGGGGACTTTTTTATTTTTTCCGAAAAGTGGCATGAGCACCTTAAGGGTATTGATATAGATGAGGTTATTCTAAAGTAGTTTGAAAGAGTAAAGAACATTCCGGTTTAAAACCAGTTAAATTTTTGAAGTATGGAGATCACGAGAAAATTGATAGAAGAATTACAAAACCGCCTCAAGGTTGGTAATAGAAGAGGAGTACACCTAAACGCTATTCCAAGTGGGTCAAGGTATAAGTTTGATATCCATCAATTAGCACATATAAACCCGGCGATTCCTTCAGAATTTATCGAAAATTTATTAACGCAATCCCCGTTAAAATATCGCATCAGTTGGAAAGACAATGTGCCAGATCTAAATGAACTTTTCGTAGATGATCAAAAAAAATTAGTTGCTATAACTAAAACCTTCGATAATCTAGTCAATCAAACCGATGCTATTTTTACAGAAAAAGGGGTAAATACATTTGGTTTTGGGTTTCCTTTAATAGCGAGAATTGATGAAAAGGATAAAAAACTAACGGTGGCTCCAGTCTTAATATGGTCATTAAAAATCAAAAGAACAAAAGAGTTTAATACCTGGGAGATTTCAAGAACCGAAGATGATGCTATTTATATTAATGAGGTTTTAATAAATCACCTGTATAACGATTCTAAAATTCAAATAGATCCGGTCTCTTCCGATTATTTGGATGATGGCATTATTGATAAGGATGAATTAATTGAAATTTGTGCCGATCTTCTGCAGCAAATAAACAGTAAAGTTCCAGAGAATATTAAAAGTATTCTAAAGGAAAAATTGGAGAATATTGAAAGTATTCCATCCAAAAAGCATTTCGAAAGTTTACCGCTGGCGCCCAATAATTCTTTAATAACTTTTAGTGGCTTGTTCTCAATTTTTGAAGTACAAAAGCAAAATGTTATAAAGGATTACGATTACCTTTTAGAGCTTGAAGGTTTAGATTTAGTAAACGGGGTAGAGGGCTTGGCAGATTTTCAATCCTTAAGCTCTGTAAAAACTGATCCTTCTCAGCAAGGTATTTTAAATGCTATCGAATCAAAACGTAATATCCTTATTCAAGGGCCTCCAGGTACAGGGAAGAGTCAATCCCTAACCGCGGTATTAGTAAATGCCTTAGAAAACAGAAAGAAAATAATAGTGGTTTGCGAGAAGCAAACGGCGTTAGATGTATTGTATAAGCAATTAGAAGCTATTGGGCTTGATAATCATGCCATTCTGATTAAAGATATTATTCGAGATCGTAAAATAGCTGTAAAATCAATAAGAGAACGTTCTGAACTACTTATCGCTAAACCCGAATTGGCATATTCTTCAAAATCTGAATTAAATAGAGATTTAAAAAAGGCGAATGAGCTAATTTCAAAGATTAATAAAAGGCATTTAAAAATTAATGAAACTCTGGTTAATAGCTTAAACTGGACACAAACCGTTGGGTTTTGGTTAAAGCATTTCAAAGAATTAGAGGAAGAAGAAAAGTTAACCTTAAGTAGAGATCTTTTTTCTTATAATTCAAAAGAACTAAATGAAATACTCGATGTTTTAGAAAATGGAGAACCTTTGTATAAAGCGTTTAAACCAAATAAAGAGTTAAGTTTCCTAAATCCAGAGAAGTTTATTGGTGATAGTCCGTACCAAATGGAAGATGATTTAAAAGATGTATTTGAGAGGTATGAGGCTAAGTTAGGAGAAACAATGAAACTGGTCGATAGCTTTCGTATAAAAGTTAGAGAAGTTAGAAATCTACAATTTGAAACTTCAAAAACTAAAATTTTAGATGATCTTCAAAAGATAGAAGCAAATCTTGCCGGTATTCCTAACCATTTGGATAAGGTAAAACCCAAATTTGTTGAAATTTACCAAAAAGGCTTAATGCCTGTTGTGCAACCACTAAAGTCTGATGTTGATGAATTAAATCAGTTTTACCAAAATTGGGATGTAAAATATAAAGAATTTTATACGCAATTTTTAGCCTTCAGAAAAAACGAGATTAATACGCAATGGCAAGACATCAAAGCTTTATTTGTGAGTTTAGATCAACTTTATCTAGAAGTTGGTACAGAACAATTGTTTTTAGATGATAACAAGCGCAATTCATTTATTACCAAATTAAAATCTAAACTATCTTCTAAAGTTAAAGCTGTTGTCGATAAGGTAGATGAAATACAAAAGCTTACAGATAGCTTGGCGAGACAATCGGCTAGCTGTATAGATTTTGATAATTTCAATACTGATATTTCAGCTTTAAAAACAAAATTAGCTTATGACGCATTTAAGAAACAAAGCGAAACAATATTTAATAACAGCCCTAAATCAGTAGAAAGTGAGTTTGAAACCTTAAACTTCAAAAGTTTTTTTGAGGATGATATATCCAACCCAGAGCTGTTTTCCAATATTGAGCAAAAAATAAATAGCTTTTCATGTTCTAATGAGTATAAGGAGTATTTAGAAGACATAAATAATGTATTAAAGGAATCTCAGGCTAACCTAATGAGTTGGTTTAGTAATATCGATAGTGCTGTAAAACAAATTCCATTTTTTGAAAATACAAATTGGGCTGATAGCATTAAAGATAGAGAAGCCGATGTGAAAAAATTGACCCAACAGTTAGCAAACTTTGAGGAAGAAGCCGAAAAGCAAGCTGTTTTAAAATTTGATCAAGTAATTGTCGATCTTGATAATACTTATGTAGGTCTGCCTAAGGTAATCTTTAAACTAAAAAATGTAACTAAAAATGCAGGTCAAAGTACTTATAAATTAGAAGACAATTTTTGGCAGAAGTTATACGAACATTTAAAAAGCACAAGAAAGGAATGTACAGACCTGTTTTCGGGTATTGCTAAAGAACTGCAAACATCAAGAAATTTTACCCCATTTTCTTTTCATGCAACTTGGGAAAAAATGGTATTGCAAATTGAAAGTTTCAAAACCGATTTCGATATACAAATAAAAGCGTTTCCCGATAAGTTAGAAAAAGCATTAGAAGGGCTAAACTTTTTAGATGACAAACAAACAGCAGATTTTGAGGAATTAAATGTTATCCAGAATAACGTAATAGAGTTAATAGCTCAAATAAAGCAGGATAACCTTTTAGTAAAACAAATTAATAAAGGAAAAATAGCTAAAAACATTATTAAAGTTAGTGATGTTATTGGTCAGTTTAAGGCTTACAGTTCGCATGATGATGCCTTGTTTTTAAAGGAGTTCGGTTGGCTTAATTTTTATAATAACCAGTCGGAATCGCTTAAGTTTATCTTAAATCAGTTATCAGAACACAGCGATTGGCGTTCACTTTTTATTTCTCATTATCTTAATAATTTACTGTCATCAAAATCATCATCAGAACTCCCAACAAATGATCAGTACAATGAAGACTTATCTAAGGTGCTTTCCAAGTTTGGTCAGAAACAAATAGATTATGTAAACAGCCTTTGGAACAATAATCAAAGTTTAGCAATTAGAGAATTCACTAGTAAAAACAGAACGACGGGTCTAAATATTTCCAATTTATATAATTTAAAAAGAAGTAAAAACTTTGATAGATTGTCGTTAAGAAATATCATAAAATATGATATCGATTTCTTTACCGATTTTTTCCCAATCATTTTAACCACCCCAGACATCTGTAGTAACTTATTTCAGGAGAGAAATAAGTATTTTGATATAGTCATGTTTGATGAGGCCAGTCAGTTAAAATTGGAAGATAATTTACCGGCTTTACTTAAAGGTAAAAAGGTAATTGTTGCGGGCGATGAACATCAGATGCCACCATCAAATTATTTTACCAAACTATACGATGGTTCAATTAATGATGAAGATGATTTGGAAGATGAAGACGAAGTTTTAATTAATTCGGAAGATATAGCTTTATCCTGCGAATCTTTATTGGAATTTGCAGAACAACTTAGTTTTGAAAAGAAATATTTAGATTTTCACTACCGTTCGCAACACCCTTATTTAATTGATTTCTCAAATCATGCATTTTATAACAAAAGATTAATCCCATTACCAAATAAGGTTGAATATAAACCAATTAACTTTATTCAAGTCGATGGGGTGTATTCCGATAATTCCAATGAACGTGAAGCAGAGGTAGTTTTATCAATTATTGAAAATAATATTCATCAGCTTCCCGATGGCTCATACCCAAGTGTGGGTATTGCAACCTTTAATATTAGCCAACGAAACTTAATCCTTAATAAAATAACCGAACGCAAAAAACTTGACAAGCATAAAGCGTTTAACCAAAAAATTGAAGAGTTAGAGGCTAATGGGTTATTTGTTAAAAATCTCGAAAACATTCAGGGAGATGAAAGGGATGTAATCATTCTATCAACTACTTATGGTAGAAATCCAGATAATGTATTCCGTCAGTCTTTTGGGCCTATTAATCATAAAAAAGGGTACAAATTACTTAATGTAATTGTTACCAGGGCAAAACATAAAATATATTTGTGTACTTCAATTCCTGAGGATGCTTATTTAGATTATAAATCCTATTTAGTCACAGAAGGTGATAATAATAGAAAAGCCGCGTTGTATGCGTATTTAGCCTATGCTAGAGCGGTAAGTAATGGCGATGAGGAAGCCAGATTAAATATTCTAACTCATTTAACAGAGAATGTTCAGGAAGCTTCCGATATAACCTATCATCATCAAAAATTAGAATCTCCTTTCGAAGAGGAAGTTTATGATGTTTTGGTAAGAAATTTTGGTGAAGACAAAATAATACCTCAATATAAATTTGCAGGGTTTAGAATAGATCTGGTATACCAATCAAAGAATCCAGCATTGCCAAAAATAGCAATAGAATGTGATGGTGCGGCGTATCATTCCAGTAATGAAGCTTATTTGTATGATCGCCATAGACAAAAGATCCTAGAAAACCATGGCTTTGTATTCCATAGAATCTTTAGCACCAATTGGTGGCGAAATGTAAAGCGTGAAAAGCGAAAACTTATTGAGTTTATTGAGTCTATTGAAAAAGGGAACCCAAATCTGGTGTTAAATTTCGACGATCCAACATCGGCATTTACTGATGAGATTAAGCATCCCATACATGAGATTAAGAATTTAGGGAAGCAGGCTCAAATTAATTACGAAGAAGTTTTAAACGATGTGGTTACAGAAGTTATTGAAGAACCAAAAGTTAAAACAAATCCGGTTAAAGAAAACAGTATTGTAGTAATTAATTACATCAATAGTAATAAGGAAATTAAATTACAATTGGTTGAAGACGGTTATGTGCAACCAACAACAACTAACGGGGTAATGAAAATAAACTATAAAGCGCCTATCGGTCAAGCCTTATTAGGTAAAACAGAAGGAGAAATGGTTAAAATAGGGAAGTTAGATAACTATGTTGAAATTTTACAAATTGTAAATAAAAATTAAACAGAATATGCACGAAATTGTTTTTTTTAATATTAGCGAAGAAGTATTAGTATTTGTATGCAAAAAATTACCCTGGATAGTATTATTGATATGGTTTTTATACTCTTTTTCTATGCTGGCAGCTACAAAATATTTCCAACGAATTAGAGTTACCAATTATTTTGTTTTAGAAAACATTCCATCCATTTTTGTAACATTAGGTCTTTTAGGGACTTTTTTAGGAATTACATATGGTTTAATACATTTTGATACTTCACCAAAACAAATTAAAAATAGTATTTCATTATTACTTGATGGATTAAAAACAGCTTTTTACACCTCTATTTTTGGAATATTCTGTTCATTACTCTTTAAAATGTTTTTGAATTATAAATTTCAGGTAGGGGCCATAGTACATCCAGATGATCTCAAAGAGCAAGATATTAGTTTAAGTATCAATAATAATTTAATAGCAATCAGAGAGCAGACAAAATTATCTTTAGATGCACTGGTTGATATTAAAGACAAAAAGCTTAAAAATATTTCTGATGGCACCGATGGTCTTCAAAAGAAACTTGATAAGTTTTTTGAAGATATGGCACAACAAAGTGCGGGGGCTATACAGGAAGCGCTAATGTCAATAATTGAAGATTTCAATGAAACGTTTAAAACGTTTATCGGGCAATTGGTAGAGAAGAACTTCGAACTTTTAACAGAATCCATTAATCAGTTAATCACCTGGCAAAAGGAGTATAAGGGCGAAATAGTTGGTCTTAAGGAGGCATACAATAGATTGGCTGAAAATCACAAAGACTTTGTTAACAATACTGAGAATTGGATATCTAAATTAGATGCAATTGCAGGGAGTAGCAGCCAACTTCAAAATATAATAAACGATTTTCAATCCGCTTTCGATGATGAATCAAGGTTTAGTGATGTCATAAGAAAGATAAACGAATCTGTGGATAGTTTACATGCTACAAGCGGGATGGTTAACAAACATACCGAACAACTAAGTCAAACATCTATAGCTTTGGAAAACACCAAAGATGAAGTGTCAGATTGGCTTAATAAAGAAGAAGGCGTTCGCGATATGGTGGTGGCGTTGTCAGAGAGCCTTAAAGAATTGAGACAGTTTGATATCAGTCAAATTGAAGATTTAGATAAGTTATTTAATAAAAAGATAGAGAACACATTCAAAGGAATGGATGATCTTTTTACAACGCAGTTGAAATACATTAATGGGAGATTAAAAAATAACTAAAATGGCAAGAAACAAACAACAGGATAGTTATTGGATATCATTTTCAGATATAATGACAGGGTTAATGGTGATATTCATGTTTATAGCGCTTAATTATATCATCCAGATTATCGAATATAAGTTTGTTGAACAAGATATTTATAATGCACTTCAATCAAATCTTAAAAATGAAATCGACGACAAAACTATAGAGCTTTCACCTGATGGCACGGTGAGATTTAATTTGAATACAACAAAAAAGGAGCTTTTCATTACCGGTGATTATGAAATAACATCCGTTTTTGATAGTATTTTAAAAGAGTTTACTCCAAAATATTTGAAAATAATCACTTCAAAAAAGTATTTAAATAATATATCTGAGATTAGAATTGAAGGTCATACTGATACAGTACCTCCAAAACCAGAAAAACACCGTGAAAGTTATGATTATAATTTAGAATTATCATCTAATCGAGCAAGAGCTGTACTTAAATATATTCGGGAAAGTGAAGTTTATTTATCTTATCCAGATAGCATAAAAACAAGATTAGATTTTCTGTTTACAGCTAATGGCCTTTCGTATTCTAGAGCATTAAACAATAGTAAAGGGGTAACTTATTTATCACAAGATAAATCCGTAAACAACGATTTGTCTAGAAGGGTAGAATTTAAAATTGTAACCTCAAATGAGAAGTTGGTTGAACAAATAGTTAAAAAGGAATAGCCTATGCTTTATGATTTTTACAATGGAAAAGCGGCCAGCTACCTAAAAAAAATAACGAAGTCAGCTATAAAGAAAACTAGTAAATATCGTTTCGAGCCCATTACCAATATTGTTTATGGCAATATTAAAAAAATGGATAAGCGTTTCTTTTATTCCGAAGGGGAAGATACCTATCTCATGTTTGCTTACAAAAACAGATATTCAACGGTTCAATATGGCCTGCCCAGATATCATGTCTGTCAGTGTAAAACAAGAGAAGAATATTCAGGGTATATATATTCAAATGCGATGCCTGTTGAAATCTATTGTAAAGATCAAAAAAAGACATTAGAAGATAAAAAAAGTTTACCGTTATGTGCAAATTGTGTTTCAGCAAGTCAACGTGCCTTATATGCTTTCCTTGCTAAAGGCAAACCGTGGTTTGAATATGTTTTAGAATATGCAAATTCAGATAATGAAATGGCTAAGAAAACTAAGCGTGATGGCTATGTTAAAATGTGGAAACAAATTTCAGAGGCATATCGTGAAAGAACAGGGTTTCATTGTGAGTCATGTAGACTTAATTTAAGAGAAGAGAAGTATTATTTAGAAGTGCATCACGGGGATTATAATAAAACGAATAATGCTATAGAGAATTTAAGTGCCCTTTGCGTATTATGCCATGCAACAGTAGATGAAACTCATCTTTCAAAGTTCAAAAAGGACAATAGTTTAAGGGTAGCCACATTTATTGACGATTACTCACAATTTGTTAAGGCAAATAATGTACACAATTTAGAAAAGTGGTTAAAGGGGTAGTGGAGTAAACAATTCGGAATAAAAAAGTTGGTTTAAACGTTTCTTGTTCAGCAAGTGGTGCTGTTTGTTTCAAAATCCAAATTACAACTCAATAAATAGCTAATACAATAAAAAATGATTAATGGAATATTGTAAAAGATGTAATAATGAAATGAGAATCATTGAGAAGTTCGGTGAAAATTTTGCGATTCTATGGCATTGTGAACCTTGTAACTTAACACTACCAAATTTTATTGAATGCCCGCATTCTTTTGTTAAAGCAATTTATCAATATGAAAGCGGTTACGAACACGTTTGTTCAAAATGTAAGTATTGCTATAAAACTCAAAAGGTATATAAACGCAAAGATGTTAATCTAGATGAATTGCCAGTTATAAAGGTACAAGATCAAGACTCTTTACCATATTGGGCTAAATGGACGCGAGCAAATAAAAAATTCAATTTAAAAATTGAAGAAATCAATTTAGAGAATAAAAAGAAATCTAACGCATGGACAATTCAGCAGTGGTATTATGGATATCTTGATAGTCCTCAATGGGCACATAAAAGAAATTTAGTGTTTAAAAGAGCAGAGGGCAAATGTGAAAGATGCAGTAAAAAAGCAGTAATGGTACATCATAAAACTTACGCTAGAGTTGGGTATGAAGATTTAGAGGATTTAATGGCAGTTTGTTTCCATTGTCATAGTTTAGAACATAGTGAAAATCGAAATTTAAATGTTGTGTCGCAATTTAAAATTCATGATATTAAATAATAGTCATCACTTATATCTCTTTGTGGTTTCCGCTTTTGGTGTCGCTTAGTAGGGTGAAAAAAGCATCTTCTCTTTATACTAAACTCAATACTTGTTACCCGGATTAAAAAAAATTAAAGTAAAGCCCTAAAATGAAAAACTTATCATCAGTATCAAAATCACTAGTAGTGGCGTGTTTCATTGTTTTAAGTGGAATTGTAAGTGCTCAAAACCTGAAAAAAGCAACTTTAAAGAATTCATACGGAACGATAGTAAGGTCAGATTCAGAAGGTGATAAAACTGATTTTGGGGTCTTTGAGTTTTTTGATAATAGCATCTATAGAGGAGAAAATCCATTTTTAGAAGGGATGAACACAGGTTGGTTAAGCCATACGAATAATTCACAAATACTACAGTATGGTGTTTTTAGTAAAGATTATTTTGTAGGTGTCAAATATTTTAAGAGCACAAATACGGTTTATAGGGGTGTTTCAAACATAAAAAATGTTAACTCAAACGACCAACATGTCTTCACTAGCATAAAAGATATAGGTACTGAACCTATTAAAGGGAACTACACAATTATTTACAAAAATGAAGACCTCTACGCAGGCGAGGTTTTTAAAGGAATGAGAAATGGGTATGGGACTTATATCACCAAAGACGGTTATGTGTATAAAGGGAGATGGGTTGATGATAAACGTGTAGATTATGAGGGTACTGCAGTTTTAGAAGATGCCAAAGTGTTTAGAGGGGTATGGGAAAAAGATAAAATACAAGGTAGAGGTACGATCTATAATGTACAACACGTGGTTTCAGGTGTTTGGGAACAAAAAGGAAGGGGGCTATTTAACGAATACAATACAAAAGTTATAGATGATAAGTATTTATCCGAAAATTTAGAGACTAAAATAGCATATCTAATTAATAATGACTTCTTGTATAAAACAAATACAAATCAGGAGCAAAAAGCGAATAAGGAGATTATAGACCAAAATAGGGAATTAAATAATGAGACTGATCAGCAACACATAAGTGATAAATTAAATGAGGTAAGGTTTGCTCAAGGTAGGTATGTAGGAGATTTAGAAAATGAAATCTTTAACGGTCAAGGTACAATATACTACACCAATGGGGATAAGTTTGAAGGGGTTTTAATAGATGGAATGTTTAGTTCTGGAACATATAGTTTTCAAAATGGAATAAAAGCTAATGGTGTATTTTACAAAGCGTACAATAATCTTTTAGTTTTCGAAGGAACGCTCGAGTATCCAAATAACGTGGATTATCATGGTAAGGTAATTTTGACTGTAAGCCTGAGCCAGAAAACGAGTCAAACACCATTGCATATTGAAAACTTTAATAGTATTCATGAGGATATTAATAAGGCTAGAATACAGATTGTAAATGGGATTTTAATAGAAAGACCAGTAACGACTGTATCTCCAGAACAAAAGGAAGCCAATAGCACGTCAAATGTCAATACTAAGCCCAGAGGCAATAATGAAAAAGACCCTTTCGATAAAATATGGTTATTTATTATTGGGGGAGTAGTTCTTTATTGGGTGTTTAGTAAAATTAAAATCACCAATATACTTGCCGGAAGTGCTGATAATAAAACTCAAACAGCACATACAAATAAAACAAGCAATTATAGTACTTCTTCACAAAATGAAATTCAGAGAGAAAAAGTAAATGTTGTTAGGGAATGTAAATACTGTAATAAAATGTTCAGTACCAATGAAAGCTTAAGCAGACATGAAACCTTATGTAAATTAAATCAAAAGGCAACTAAGCCTAAGCCTAAATTAAAAAAATATAGATGCCAATGTAACCAGGAATTTAAATCAGAAATGAGATTAATAATGCATCAAAAAGATTGTCCTGTAGTAAAGGAAAGAGCTGCTTATAAAACAAAGAATAATAATAGTAATTCTAGCCATACAGTAAATTCAAATGACAAACAGCCTGCATCAACAAGTTCAAATAATATTACTAATAAAGGGGGTAAATCAACAGTAGAAAAGAATAAAACTAGTTTTAAAGAAACTAATTCAGTTAGCCAGATTAAAAAAGTTAATTATCATGCTTTAGGCCTTATGGAAAGTACAAGCCAGTATCCAATTATTAGAAAGCCAAGATATGGTAATGTAATACGGTCATATCGCAAAGGTCGTAACAATAGAAAAGGATACAAAGAAGAAGAATTTTTTAGTGTCTTAAAACAATATTTTTCTGATTATTTTGAAGTGTTAGATGATATAATATTGGCGGTTGGAGAAGGAGTAAACCCATATGAGCCAGATATAGCAATGATTTCAAAGGGGACTAAAAATATCCATTTAGATATTGAAATTGACGAACCTTATGCGGGAGTATCAAGGAAATTAACACATTGTTATCCTGAAGACATGGCACGGGATAACTTTTTTGTTGAAAGGGGTTGGTTAGTTGTAAGGTTTACAGAATATCAGGTGCATCATCAAATAATGGAATGTTTAAATTTTATAGCTAAACTAATTTCTAAAATTGATAATTCGATTGAAATAAATGAGCTTTTCAGCTATGAACAAGTTAAAAGAGAGCCATGTTGGAATTTAAATAAAGCTGGAGTTTGGGAAAGTATAAATTATAGGGAGAATTATTTAGATCATATTTTTAAACCTTATACAGAGTCTTATCAATATGTCAATACAGCACTTACAGATAAAGAGAAATCAGAAGAGAAACTAGTAATCCCTCAAAGTAATAAACAAAATGAAAATGAAGTAACTCCTTCGCAAAGTACATCATATACACAAAGAAATGTACCTAAACCAATCAAGAATTATGTTAAGAAGGTTGAGGTTTTAAATTCAAACTATAAGTCTATAAATGAACTTATTGAATTGGCCGTAAAAAATAATTACGATATCAAAATGATTTATACAAATTATGATGGAGAGGTAAGGGAAAGAAAGGTTAGTGATTTAGAATATTCTTCAGAATTTATGGATAATGGTTATATTTACAAGGAACATTTTAAAGGGTATTGTCATTATAGAAAGAAGGAACGTTCATTTAAAGTAAGTCGTATAGAGTTTATTGAAATTATAAAGTAAGTATTTCAATTCAATGTTTTTAAAGCCTTACCTCCAGTAGGTACACGCCATTCGTTCCTCATTTTGGTACCCACTTCCGGTGCCGCGCAGCAAGAGTAAGGAAGCCTTACTTTCCGTTGCACTTCAATACAGGCCACCATACACTTGTCTATAGCCTTTGCGCTCTAGCTTTAATTCTAATTATTTACGGTTGTAATTTGAATTTGTTCTTTCAATTCGTTGAAAATTTCTTTGTCAGTCAATGTAAATAATAGTAGTTGTAATTAATATATTTTAGCAACGGGCATTGTAAAGTTCTTTTATTGTTATGGTTTACTTTGTTTTTCGGTTTAGCACTGGCCTTTGCAGTTCCTCCTTAATTTTGGTTTAATTCAAATTTATCCAATATGTCAAAGCCAAATCTTTGACAGAAAAGGGCAAGTTCATTAAATTCTTGATAATTGAATTCTATTCTTTGGTTTTCCTTAATAAGTTTGCTTTTTAACTTTTCGTTCATTACCATTTTTGTCTCGGAAGTTACCTTATCAAATCGTTCCAATATTTTTGTCTGTCCGTTATTTGTTAATTTTATTTCCCAGAACCACCATTTCAGTTCAAGTCCATTTTCTGTATTAAAATCTGTTGGTCTTACAACTCCATTTCTGTGAACCAAGCACCTTCTTACTCTGTTTATTGTTTCTACTTCCGATTTAAATTTTAATGGTTGCTTCAACGAGCCTTCAACTTTTTTGATTAAAGAGGGGAAATTTTTGGTCGAATTACTGTCATTTGGTTCAAATATTAATTCTTTAAATTTCTCCAGAGTCAATTTGGTGTTCTTTTGAAGTTTTTCGTTTAAATCGATTATATGTGAAATACTAATTAATAATTCAGTTAGCGCAGAAATTAAATCTTCAAATCCTTTTTTTAAAATCCAATGCTTAAAATTCTGTTTGCTTTGGTATAAAGTTAGCTTTCCGATGGGTATCTGCGTATAAACAGAATCTTCTTGAGAACTTAAAGATTCAGGTAACTCAGTAGTTGTTTCAAGTGCATTCATTCCGAAAAACACAGAATTCGTGCATTCAGCCAATTTACTGTTCAGGGTTACTAGTAAATCATATGGCTTCAATTTTAATGTTGCTGTTGAATTCTCACTCATTTTAGCTTACTACGTAAAATGTTCTCGACTAAGAGAATATTAGTATTTCGTAGGTGAACTTATTAAGTACACACCAAACTAAAAACCCATTAGAACAAGCAATTATTATTTACAGCTATTACTGTAAACAGTTTTTATTTAGTTATATGTTTTGCAATATCTTCTGGCCAAACAACAAATTGTCCATATTGTCCATTTTTCTCAATTCCGCCAGTTTCTTTTCCTCGTTTTGTTGTTATCCAATCATCCTCTTTTTTATACATAAGTTTATTGTCAGTAAACCATTTATTCACTTTTCGACTACTTAAACCAGTTAGATTAGATAATTCATTAGTTGTTAGTAGTTTAGATTTTGAAAAGTCTTCAGTTTCTTGAACTTTCTTAAAAGTATTTTCAGTTTTTTCTTCTATTTCTTTATCTACTTTCTTAACTGAAATACGAATTTCCTCACTTATGGTCAAAAGTCTTTGAACTTCATTGTATATGTCGTTGTATAAATCAGGATCTTTTACTTTTGTTACATGAATTCCCATTTCGTCATTATTCTGTTGCGAAAAAGAATATAGATTCATTGAAGTTACAATGGCTTCATTTTCATTTAAATAGCATTTTGCGTGAAGTGAATTACAAAGACTCGTTCGAATTCCAATCTGACTTTCCAACCAATTACTTTCCTCAACCTGTAATTTATTCTCTCGATAAATAATTCTGATGTCTCTTTTTTGAATATTTAGACTTTCTAAATGGTCTTTCACTCGTTTATGAAATTGAAGATATGGGCTAATTAAAATCAATCGGTCTTTTGTGTTTTTAATTAGTTCTTCTAAATGATATGAAACCCCCGTCGTGTTTAAAAATTTTGCCATTTTTATTTCTGTTTGTCGATTTTCGTAAATTGATTACAATAATTGAATAAACACAATTGTATTTATCTACATAAAATTTATATGCTAAATGTAATCATTATTCTTACAAATGTCGGGGATTCTTACTAAATTTTATTCATTGTTTGATTCAAAACAAAGCGCGCATAGGTATAACAAAATACTTCATTTGCCTAAAGCCTTTGCGCTCTAGCCTTAATTCTATTTATTTACGGTTGTAATTTGAATTTGTTCTTTTAATTCGTTGAAAATTTCTTTGTCAGCCAGGGTAAATAATAGCATTTCTAACTCATAGGGTTTAGCATCAGGACCATAAATCAACGGAGCATTTGTTCTTATAAAATCACAGAAGTTAAAATACGCCTCTTGGGGTGTTACATACAATGGCTTATTGTCTATGTATTCATTAACATGTGAAATATTGATTATGGTATTCATATCAAAATCAGCAATAATTCTATTTCGTCCACTTGGCATTGGAAAGTACGGTTGTTTAAAACCATTTTCATTTTCACAGGTTAAAATAAGCCAGTTAAGCGTATAAATAACTCTAGAGTCATATATGACAAAATGATCAGGATAAATAAAAGAAGCTAATTTCGAAAGTGAAGAAATCGTTGTAAAACAGTCTAATGATAATTTCTGTTTTTCTAATTGTTTTTTAAACCGTTGTACTTTGTCAATATTCCTTTCATTGGGTTTAAACCCACGTATTCCTCCCCAATTATTAATGATCCAAAAGTCAATAAAGTTCTGTTCAGTATGTTGTTTATATTTTTCACTTAAAATCCATTTTAACTTTACGTTTTGATCAAATGGATTGTTTTCATTAGAAAGAAGCTCTGATTCATTTTGTGAAAATATACTATCGGTAACATCAAAGTTATAGTCGAAACGTTTTCTTAGGTCTACTTGTTCACTAAATGCTTTTAATTTTAGGATGACGTTCTGCATATGTTTAATTATTTAGCTTAGTATTATAGATTTTAAAAGTTCTCCTAATTCAATAGACTTTTTTTTTGACCAACCTCTGGAAAGATGATGCATCGCTAAAATGTTGGTTTTTGTCCCCAAAATTTCTATGGTTTCAATTTTACCTTTTTCAATTTTAACGCCATAAAGTTTTTCAAAATATTCTAGCACTTCATTTCCATGTATAAAAAGGATTTTTGGTTTTATGGTTTCTAATAAATATTCAAAAATAGAACTTTCCCTATCCTCACTTTGTAACTCATATGCTGAAGGCGTTGCTTTTACAAATAAATTAGTTTCTAAAGTTTCAATAGGCCTACTAGCTTCAATAATCCATTCAATTCTTTGCCTGGTGTTACTTAATTTATTTCGCCTTGTTTTGTTTTGTTTCAAAGGTTTTAGCTTTCTCTCAAGGATATAATTCTCGAGCCATTCCTTTTTTTTAAAACCATTTTCTGTTGACCAAAATTCCCAAAAATCGCTATCCATTTCAGTAGCGGCATTTATCCCTACAATAAATATATCACAGTCTAAAGGATTTCCGTCACAAATAAAAGGACGTGGCTTTTCATACTTTTTCAATTTATCTCTAAGCTCATTTTCAAATTGTGATAGCTTCATGCGTTATTTTTCAGTTGGTTTTGGGTAATTAAAGTTAATATTTAAGGAGGTTTAGAGTGCTTACATTGTATAAAAAAAATATAAAGTTCATGGGGTCTTTATAGAAAATTAATTAGGCATTTACATATTTGCAATTACAAAAATTAAAGAGATGACAGCGGTGTAAATGCCAAAATTATTGTCCTTTCTCATTTTTGAAATTCCAAAACCAGTTAAAGCTGAAAACACTAAAAAGGGTAGTGAGTACGCTATTGTACTGGATATAGGATATTGAGTGTTTTGCCAATTGAAATAGAGGGTATAACTAATTGCCAAAATTATACCGATCATATTTTTGTTTTCTTTTGTAAATTCCAACATAATATATTATTGATTAAAGATTAGAAATAGGCCTACAATGATGGATATAAGGATCATATATATTTTATGATTCCATTTTTTTAGGATTAGTCTGGATATTAAATAAAAAGGAGATGCAAATATTATAGCGCAAAATAAAGTCCCAATAATCCAAAACATTAACCCTCTATCTACACTAGTTTTAAACCCAAAAATTATAGCTTTTAAAAAAATAGCAACAGTCAGTAAAAACCACCAAAGGCTATATTCTTTAGAAAAAATGGGATGTATTTTCATTGATGTATTATAATGTTTTAGTTTAAAATATGTTCTAATTCACTTTTAGTGTAAGGAGATTCTAAGTTTAATAAATCACTAACTTCAAATTTTAATTTTGTTTTTCTAATAGGTTTATTTTTGTAGATGAATTCTCCATTAATTTTTACTAAAACAAATTCATTATCATTTAACCAAGACGTATTTTTAGGGGAGAAAAAGTGGTTTATAAAACTTATTAAACTATTACGTTCATGCTCCATTTCTTTTTTAATTTCAGAGGACGATAAATCATAACTTTCAAAGCTTTGTTCATAGAATATGGATAGTTCATCATTATCATATCGCGCAAATATGTTTAAACCGGGTAATCCCTTTGTTTTTAATTTTTCACTCATTTCTTTAAATAATATATTTAAATTTTCTATGGTATATTTTCTAGTTTGTTCTAGGTTAGGTTTTTCTTTTTTTATTAATTCTTCCTCAGATTCTATACTGGTCACAAATTTTTCGTGTTTGATTAATATTTTAGGCATATATATAAGTAAAACATGATAATCAGAATCAATGCTTATGGTAAGATTAAAATCTCTGGTTTCCCAAATGGCAGACCTTGTCATCTTAGTGTTACTAGAACCATATTTAGCACTGATTTTATCATAGAGTTTTTCAAAATAAACTTTTGAGTTTTCTGCTTTTTGAGAACTATTTTTGCCTTTTATTGATTTACCAAGACCCACCATTGCAATTTGGCCTTCATTATCGAAAACAATACTCTGTCTTTCAAAAAGGAATTCTTTAAGTTCATGTTCCTTTGAAATTTTACAGTCATCAAATGTAACACCAAGTAAAGGATTGTCATTATCGAGATTTTGTCTATCAAAACCAAAGTCATCGATAGTTTTGGTAAGGTCTATACCTAAAAACTGCAACTTGTTAATGCTTTCCTTTGGATAGATTTTTAAAATATCATTTTCAATTTCAAAACTTCCAAATTTTGATAATGCAGACTGTCCGAAAAGTAAAGGAGCATTTTCATTTTCAATAACTGTAGCATTAACGTTTTTTATAAAGACATCACTAATTTTAATTTCTCGAATTATTATTTTAGTTCCTTCAGTGATTGATCCATTTGCGAGTCTATATTTTTGTGTTCCTAGAATATCATTTTCATTTAAAAGCCCTTGTTTGGCTAAAAAGTTAGCCTCAGTTTTTGAAATAGAAATGTCCGATGCACCAGTGTCAAGTATAAATTTCATATCAATCCCATTCACTTTACAAGGGATTTGGTAAACATCATTGACTTTTTCCATTTGTACGAAAGTTTGGGAAAAAATGTTTTGGCTTAAAACTAAAAGAATTAAGTTAAAAAGTAATTTTTTTGTCATAGGTAATTAGTAGTATACAGTAGCATATAGATAAACACAATAGCATTTATCAGCATTAAATTCATTTCGATAAATATAGATTTTATTCTTACAAAATGATGTTTTTTGTAGAGATTTATAACAATAGTTATAGTCTTTTCTTGGAATTTTTTTGTAAGGTTTTGATAGTGAGAAGTTACTGAGTACGCAGGTAAAGCGGTGTTCACTTATGGCTCCATTTAGTTCCATAAAACATATCTGCATGCCAAGTTAAAACTATTGTCATTTCGAGCATTTGATATTAAGAGGAGCAAACATGGTTTGCGGTGATATTTAGAACCTGTAATTACTCAATGAGTCTTTTTATCATCTCAACAACTAATTGGGGTTCATCAAGATGAAAATAATGTCCGGCTTTTGGAGACACTATTAAATATCCCTCAGGAGATTCACTAATCCATTCAGTACAAGCTTGGATTCTTTCTTTCTGGCCTGCTTCATGGTATTCAATAGAATAAATGGCTTTTTCAAGTGGGTTTTCCGATGTAACGGTTGGAATTAGCTCTGGTTCTGGTGTTTTTGTACCAACAAATACCGCGATGGGAATTTTAGGGGTACTACCAAATCCTATATCGTCGCCTTGAAAGTCAAAAAAAAGTTCACTAATGTATATCCATTCCTCTCTGTATCCCGGAGGAAAACTTTGTGCCTTTTTTATATCATTTTCCTTATACTTTTTTGCAAATGCTGCGATTCCTGTTGTATCTACACCCATTTCCACTAATATAGCATGATCTCTGGGTGTCGTGAAATCTGTAGAATCGATGTATACAAGTGCTTTTATTTCATCCGGAAAATGTCCGGCATAGGTTCTTATAAGGACACCACCCCAACTATGTCCAGCTAAGATATAGGGTGGTGGAAGTTCAAGTTTTTGGAGTATTTTACGTAAAATATGTACGACATTGAGCGTTGTATACTCCATCTCATTCCATTCAGATTGTCCTATTCCAGATCGCTCATAAGCTATAACAGGGGCAGTTTTTGCAATATCATCGAAAATGGTACCCCAATTCCAGTTGCCAAACCCGGCTTCCAGTACAACCACTGGAATACCATGCTCCAAATGTTCCTGTCCACCAATTCTAACATGATATTTATATCCGTCAATTTCTACAAATTGATAAGTAGGCTTAGTTGAACTGTCCTGTGCGTTTATAGAATAGTTGAAAAGTTGGAAACCAACGATTACTATCCAATACTTAAAGCCGTTAAAAGTGAATGAAGCCGTCATGATTTTATGGTTTATTACTAATAATAATTGTAGTATACGGTTGGAGTAAACAGACGTTTTAATACCGTTTATTTATAGTTAGTTTTTTTTGATGCCACGATACAGTATAATTATTTTTATCTACGATTTTTTTAAAAACGGACTACTCCTTCTTTTTATACTTTTCAAACCAAGCCAAAATACTTGCTATTTTAGCTATCAAGTTACTTGGCTTATTAGCAATACCATGTGAAGCATCTGGTATTCTTACCATGGCAGTTTCAACGTTTTCCAACTTCAATGCAGCAAAAAATTGTTCTGATTCCGCGATAGGTGTTCTGAAATCCTGTTCACCGGTTAGTAGCATAGTTGGTGTAGTTATATTACCAACATAGGACAAAGGTGAACGTTTTAAATAGCTCTCCGGATCTTCCCATGGTTTTTTAGCAAACCAATATTTTGAAAAGTATTGAATGTGATCTGCATACAATACAAAACTATACCAGTTAATAACAGGTTTGGCTACAACTGCAGCTTTAAACCGGTCGGTCTTACCTACTATCCAGGCTGTAAGTACACCACCTCCGCTGCCACCAGTAACAAATAAATTTTCAGCATCAACAAATCCTTTTTTAATAACAGCGTCTACACCAGACATGAGATCATCATAGTCATGATTTGGGTAATCGTGATGTATCAAGTTGCCAAATTCCTGACCATAGCCTGTACTACCTCTTGGATTAGAATAAAGTACCACATAGCCGGCGGCAGCAAATGCCTGTATTTCGGCAGAATATACAGAGCCATAACTAGCGAATGGACCTCCATGTATTTCCAAAATCAGTGGATACTTTTTAGTACTGTCAAAATCTGGAGGCGTAACTATCCATCCTTGTATTTTGCGTTGATCGAATGAAGATTCCCACCATATTTCTTCTACATTTCCAAGATTTCTATAGGAGAAAAGGTCATTATTAAGTGCGGTTAAGCGCTTACTTGATTTTGAGTCTGCAACACCCAAATCAGCTGGATGATTTGTTCCACCAAGTGTATAGGCAAATTTGTTTGAATTTGAAGATGTATAACTAGCAGCATTATATGGCCTACCGAGTGTAAGGCCACCTAAATTTTCAGTGATTATCGATACTTTTCCGGCTAATGTAATGTATGCTAATTTAGTATCTCCTTTATCATCATATTGAAAATAAAGCCCTTTACCATCATTTCTCCAACTAATATTTTGAATATCTCTATCAAAATCTTTAGAAATCAATTCAGAATCGGTTCCATCTATATTCATTACATGAAGGTTAACAATTTGATACCCTTGGTATGTGTCGTCAAATCCTAAATAAGCTATTTTTGTTCCGTCTGGTGATAACACAGGGTGATAATCAGGTCCATAACGTTTGGTTAATGGTTTAATAGTTCCATCATTTATGGTAATTTGATGAATTTCTCCATCTAGGGGTTCTATTTCTTCTGGTTTATGATAATTAGCACTGAAATAAAGAATTGTGTTGTCCTTAGACCAAATCGGTCCACTATGATTAAAATTAGTAAAAGTCAATTGTCTTGGGGTACCCCCTTCAATTGGCAAAGTAAATAATTGCACATTACCACTTTTTAAATACCCTTGTCCATCGCCACGATATCTAATATCGTCAATGTAAATAGGAGGTGTGTTCCATTTGGCACCTTCAGGTTTGTCTGGCATTTTTACAATTGACACGTGCTTTTTAGGTACAAACATGTTAAATGCTAAAGTCTTGTCGTCATATGACCATGTAATATCATTTGGTACCTCAGTTGTATTGGTCAGCGGGACAGATTCTTTTGTATCCACCCACATCATATAAACCTTCATTTTCTCATCGGCTTTATTCGATTTAAAAATTAATTTTTCTCCATCATGTGACCACCTTGGGTATAAGTCGTTGTGATTTCCGGTTGTAAGTGGTCTATTATTGGAACCGTCAAAATTCACAATCCATAGATTTGATAAGTTTCTATCTGTCATGACATCTTTAAAATTTCGAACATAGACAATTTTTGAACCATCAGGAGAAATTTGTGGATCAGACACATATTCCATATTAAATATGTCAATAAGTTCTAAGTTCGATTTTATTTGACTATGACTGAGTGGTACACTGGTAAACAAGAGGAGGACTGTGAAAAATAAATGTTTCATCATTTTAAGTTTTTATTTATTTCTGTGATCGGTTAATTAAGTTATTCTTGAATAGAGGTTAAGGTTTGTATAAAAGCAATTCAGTTACTCAATTCAGATTTATTGTACTAAATATAATAAATATTCTTACGATTTTACGTGTAATTATTTGATTTGTATGTGTTTATGGTTTTTGTGTTTCCGTTTACGCAGGTAAAGCGGTGTTCACTTATGGCTTCATTTAGTTCCATAAAACATATCTGCAAGCCCATTACATTAAACTTGCATATACCATATTCAGTACCACTACGGCGGCACGCCTTCGTTGGCAATGTCTATTTGTTTTATTTCACACAATACGCCAAAAGTTCACTCGTAGCTACTTTTGTACCCCAAGCCCATAAAGTATGCGCTTAATGCGCATGTCTAATTTTATTGGGGTACAACCGCTACTTAACAATTTGGCTCGCCTGCGGATCGCTGCGGGCCGTTCAGCTGTCACAATTTTTGATGGCCATCCGCATCCAGAAGCTATATTTTAGTTTCGTACCTCAACATAAAACAAAGCCTCTTCTTGCAACGTGTACAAGAGTTACAAATACACTACAGGCTGCAATACGCTATCGCATATGCACACTTCCATGTATTTGCAACCCTTGCTTTTTCCAACGCAGATCAAAAATAGCGCCATCAGGTGATAACATAGTTCTGGCAGCTTTCCACGGTGTTCCAAGCTATTGGCCAAAACACCCTGGCTCAACTCGCTGGCGGCTCGCTGTTTCCGCTTCGCTCCAACGCTGCGCTTGTTTACCTGCTAATAGTTTCTATCTCAACCCTAGTTTACGTTTCAATTCATAGTCATCCATATTAATAAGATCATTAAAGCTGAGTTCTCGTTTCGCTTCAGCTTCGCCTTTTCGAAAGTGCCAGAAAAGACTATATCGTCCAGAGTTTAAAATGATAAAAATGATGTGTTTACCTTGCTCATAGCAATGCCATACATCTTTAACATAAAATGAGGAAGCCCCGATTCTGCCTTCGAATAAGTCAAAAGTAACATCCTCTCCAATTTTAGGTATGGTGCCTAAACCCTTGACTTTTATTTGAGCACTTTTTTTACCGTCACTGGCGTATATGTAGTATTCGGAGTCTCTAAAATCAATAAATGGTTTAGCATAAAAGTCAAATACGTCTTCGTATAATTGGTTAATTCGTTTCTTAACTTGATAGTCATTTATACCAGTAGCGAGGCTGATACTTTTAAAACTGGGTATTGGAAGTTTATCGTCATAATAAAAATCCTTGCTTGATAAATAGGTTATAATGGCTGCGTAATCAGGATGCGTTCCATATTGTGAGTCTAAATCATTGATAATACTCAGTAGGGAAAATATAATTTTTTTTGGAGGTATTCTACGTGTCATAACGGTTGCTTTTAAGTTAACTATAATTTACCAAAAACAAGTAATACAATTTACTAGCTTTTATTTTACATGAGTAAGATGTGTTTTACATTATATTTGTAGAAAGCCCTTCAAATGAAACAAATCTACATTTACTTATTTCTGTTTTTTGTGTCTGCCATTCAGGCCCAAATCCCAACGTATTATAGCTCAATAGATTTTAACGGCACACCTTCAGAAATAAAAGACCAGATAGCAACATTAATTCAAACAACACATTCAACCGAATTACCTTATACTTCAAGTCAATTAGACACTTGGGATGCAGTAAAACAAACTGATGAGGTGGAAACGAATACAAGCAATGTTTACCTGTTTTATGGCTATGATAATACCGATAACGACAATCAAACCGATTACACAAGATCAAAAGATTTATCTTGTCATGTGAGCGGGTGTAGTGGCCTTTGGAATCGCGAACATGTTTATGCTAAATCACAGGCATCACCGGCATTGTCAACTTCAGAACCAGGTTCTGGTACCGATGTTCATAATCTAAGAGCTTGTGATGGCGACATGAATTCTTCAAGAAACAATCGTTTATTCGAAGAGGGTAGTGGTAATGCACATATTACCAATAGTGGTGAATGGTATCCTGGCGACGAATGGAAAGGCGATGTGGCACGTATCATTATGTATATGAACTTGCGTTATCCAACACAATGTCCGGCTAATAATGCGGCGTCAAGCGATAACACTTATAGTCAGGAAATGCCGGATATATTCCTAAAATGGAATAAAGAAGACCCAGTATCTAATGTCGAATTGCAACGTAACCAAGTATTGGAAGGCATTCAGGGCAACCGTAATCCTTTTATAGATAATCCTTACCTGGCAACATTGTTCTGGGGTGGAGCGACAGCAACTGATACCTGGAGCCTTTTAAGTATCGAAAAGGAAGAGCAACCAAAGTTAGAAGTATACCCAAATCCAGTGCAAGAAACTTTGTATATTTCAAATCCAACAAATCAGGTCATGGAAACAATGGTTTATACTCTGAATGGTTTAAAGGTTTTAATACCAGTAGAAAACAATCAATTGGATGTATCTAAGTTGTCAAGTGGTCTTTATATTCTGGAGCTCGTGGATCAAGGTCAATTAGAGCATATCAGGTTTGTCAAAGATTGATCTTAATTGATACCTTTATTTTATATGATAAACTCTTCTAACTTTTTAATGTAAAAGAAATTATAATACTCTGTTGATTTAACAGTTACAAATTGTATAGTAAGAAATTTCATTTATAATAAATTAAAATGCATTATTTTTTTACATTAGTCCTCATATAGTGTATTCTATTCAATTTAATTTTAAACAATAATGCCCAAATTTCTAAATACCCAAGGCCTTAACCTGTGGATACCTAAATTAATTCAGGAAGCTGAAAACGAATTAGTTTTGGTAGTTCCTTACATTAAAATATCAGCAAATATTTTTGAAGCCTTGAAGGTTGCAAACAATAATGGTGTAATAATTACAATAGTTTATAGAGAAAACAAACTTTCGCTCTCCGAGAAAGAGAAATTGAAGAAGCTTAATAAGGTAAACCTGTTACATCATCCTAATATACATTGTAAATGTTATTATAATGGAGAAGCTTTAGTAATAGGTTCCATGAATCTTTACGAGTATTCAGAAAAAAACAACCGTGAAATGGGGACTCTGTATGTTAGAAATTCTATTTTCTCAGAAGCACCAACTAAAAGTTTTGGAAGAATGTCTAGGCCTGAAATTGCAGGTGGTCCCAAGGAAGTTTTCGATGATATGTTACTCGAAATAAAAGAAATTATTAATGGGGCCAGTTTAGAATCTATATGCACCGAAACACAAGATTCAAATTTTGTAATCGACGTTTTAAAGACCGATGAAGATTTAGAACAAGATACATGTGATGAACTGAATTCCTATTTCTTGAATAAAAAATTTAAGGTGTTTGAAATCTCTAAAAACAAATGGATGTCACGTTGTGATAATTTTTTTGACAAAGTAGATGTCCTATTTTCTCATCGTCGTGTTGAGTTTGTCTTTAATTTAGAGGAAACTGAGCTAGAAGAGTTACACGCTTGTTGGATGGCATCCCATGATGGTTTTGAGTTTAATGCTTTTAAATATTATTGGAATTACCATAAATCAAATTTGTTATTATATAAAGATAATGATTCATTTGACTGGGATGCAATATTAGATAACGATGATGCATACTACAATAAATGGAAAGAAGGGATCAATAATATTATCGAAAAATACAGAAGCATTAAAGTTCAAGTATTTTAATTAAGGGTCATGCGTATCTTTATCTTAAACCGATTCCGGTAAAACAATTTAAACTATTATATGGATTGGTATAGCTGTTTTTATGTAGTATTAATGAGTTAGTTATTTTGTATGAGTCGACGATTTAATAGAATTTAAAACATAATTAATTATATTTAAGTGTTTTAATTTTAAGCTGATGTGTTTCCATACAGCCCAAACAAAATCTGTAGCAGCATTAGAAAAACGATACGATGCAGAACTAACTAAAAGTGACGCTCGCGATGTTTACGATATTCCGCGTTACCATATCAACGGTTTTTCACATCCCGATATGCTTATCATTCCACAGGAAGGACCAGCTGCTTTAGCGCCGGCATTATGGGGTATTGTTCCAGGAAATAAAAAGCCAGAACAGCTTAGCGACTATTATAAGGAATCTGTAAAATTTGGTGGAGGGTTAAATGCACAATCTGAAAAACTCTTCGATCATTTTCTATATAAAAACTCCGCATTCACCAGACGTTGTATTATACCAGTAACCGGTTTCTTTGAACCTCACGAGTACAAAGGTAAAAAGTACCCCTTCCACATTAAACAGAAAAATGATGAGGTCTTGTCTTTAGCAGGTCTCTATACTATTGTGGGTAATGTTGTAACCTTTACTATACTAACAAAAGCCGCTTCTCCTTTGTTTGCAAAAATTCATAACAAGAAGAATAGACAGCCTGTTATTCTACAAAAGGACTTTGAACAAGATTGGTTAAAAGACGACTTAAACCAAAACGGTATTACCGAATTGATCAACCTTAATTTCAATGAAGAAAATTTAAGTACCTATACCGTAAGCCGAGATCTGTTTAGTCCAAGAGTAAATTCAGATACCGAATCTATTATAGATGAGGTTAAGTATGAAGGTGTAGCTATTTAAAGTATATTCTCTTAAAATAATAAAAAACCAGGCAAAGGTATGTCGCTCCCTACCGCCAGAGCTTTAAGGCTATAAAGTTCAAGCCCTTCGGGTTTTTTGAAAAATCTCCACCTTTGATATTAAGAGGAGCAAACATGGTTTGCGGTAAAAACTTGGAAATCCTACTGTGTCAATCTGTACAAGCCTGCACTGAGCTTGTCGAAGTGTTGAGGGATCTTTTTTCTAATCGCAGCCAATATTCAGGTCGTATTTCCCAAAAAAAACTTGACAGCCTTACCCACGCTACAAAATAAAGTAGCTTTCTTTTTTATTGTTTTTCTTTTGAAAAATTATAGGCGCGAAGCGTAGCGAAGCAACTTTAAATTGGATAGCTATGCTTTATTTTGAAATCAAAACCCACCGCCCAGGAATCACTTATGTGAGACCTCATTTCTTTATTTTAAACAAAGGCCAGAACAGCGGAAGACCTATGTGCATACCTTGCCCGAATTGCTTTGTGATTACCACTAAAACCGAAGAAGATAAAACGACCTTATTCTATTTAACCATGATCTTGCAACAGGGCCAATACTTTGCATATTACCTAAAAGGTAGTGTCATCCCATTTATAACGATTAATGATTGTAAACGCACGATGTTAAGCTTGAGTAATCATAATCCGGAAAACCTTAAAAAGACGATTAAAGCAATCCGGTTAATCACTCAAAAGGAAGAAGCTTTAAAACAAAACATAATGAAGTTAAAACAATTAAAACAGGCGTTTATAAATGCTAGTTTGAAATCTAAAACATGGCGTTAAAAACAAATGTTTTGTTTAATACATACTATGTTGATACTGAAAAGATATGTAATTATGTAAGAATATTATGTATCTTTATTAACCTTTTAATGGTAAAATACATCTAATGTTTCAAAATTGTTCAATGTAAAACGGTTAGATATGAGGTTATTATATTTCTTAATTTTTTTATCCATTCATTCAATTGCCATATCACAAGTCTCAAAAGATTCACTCAATTCTGAGGTTTTTGGTAACAAAAGAACTTTTCAAGTTTATCATCCTGAAGTAAGTCACCCAACTCCATTAGTTATAGTTTTAGATGGTCATAATCTGTTCGATCTAGTAAAAACTAATGTCGACTATTTAACTGCCAATGATCAAATGCCCCATGTAACTATTATTGGTTTAAAGGGAGCCCCAAGGGAAATTGATTTCACTCCAATACCTTATAATCCATATGGTTCGAAGGAATCAATGGGTGGAGGAGCCCCGGCTTTTCTAAAGTTTTTGGATGAAGAATTAATTCCTTATTTGGAAAAGAAATATCAGTTAACATATAATAGAACTTTAATAGGACATTCTTTAGGAGGTCTATTTACATACTTTGTTATGATAGATAACCCCAATGTGTTTACTAATTATGTAGCAATTTCTCCTTCATTCTTTTGGGGTGATGACTACATGATTAGTAATATGGAATCTAAATTAGATAAGATAAACTTAAAAAATAAACATCTAATTCATTCGTATGAGAATCCATTTAATTCTGAGGAATATAGGTATAGGACTTTAGAAACATTGCCAGATTCCCTGTATATCAAAAAGACTGAAAAATTATTCGATGTAAACGATACAGGTTTAGAAAAACAATTTTTTTACTATCCGAATAGTAATCATGTGAGTATGGTTCCGATGGCAATTTCCGATGCAATTGTAAACCTGTTTTATTTTTATCCTGTCAACAATGAAGAATTAGCAGTGTTTTTAGAAAAATCACCTAAAGATTTAGTGCAATACATTGTTAATCATTTTAAAATGTTATCCGAAAAATTAGGTTATCAAATTCTTCCTTCAGAAAGATTTTTAAGAGGCTATGCTGGTTTTATCGATCATTTTATGAAAGATAAGAAAGCTTATTCAACAGCATTAAAGGAGAAGGCAGATGAATTGTATCCTGTTGATTAAAGTAAATGAGTAGTGTGAGGTAGCCTAAATATCTCAAGATATATGACAGAAGGTTTTTTAGTAATTAGCGATAAGATTAGATTAATTAGCTTAGCCATCCACCAGTTTTTGGTATTTTTAACCAGTAATACCACAACACCCAATCCATGACCGAATTCCAAATAAACGATCCAAGTCTCGAATCTCAATGGAGAGCGCTTATATTATTCGGTAAAAACTCAGCCACATATAAGTTTGCGTTTGCTAAAAGCCTGTTGGAACTAATCGATGAAGAAGTAACGATGGTATCATTGGCCGATTTAGCAAAGCCATTCTCCAGAAATATTACTGAACACTTAAAGCAAAGCGATAAGCAAGGGAATTCAAGCTCCAGTAGATTTTTAAATTATTGTCGAGATTTTAATAACGGACTAATAGAAGAATCGCAGCTGTTATTACAAACAGAAAAACTGGGTTTTGTTAATGTGGTAGATGCTTTTCAAAATGTAAACGGGGGACAGATACCAAACCTATTTTACGAGAAAGATTATGCTAACGGAAAAAAACAAATCGTAATTAAAGACGATTTATTAAAGCTGAAAGAAAGCTTCCATTTTCAGAATTTCGAACAGGAAACAGAAGCGCGATGGAACCTGGTCGAAACCGCCTGGAATCTTAATATTAATCCCAACCTCTTGGAAGTGAAATATGATGAAACAGCATCCTTGTTTTTCTTGGAAAGTGATTTCATGCGCCGAAAAGACATCACTTCAGTAAGAGACTCACTTAACGGATATCAAAAAGGAAAATGCTTCTATAGCTTTCAGGATATTTCAGTTAAAAAGGGGAGTGCCAACATCTGTGAAGTAGATCACTTTTTACCCCATACCAACAAAATCAACCACAGTAATGCCGGAGCCAATATTAACGGCGTTTGGAATCTGGTGTTAGCTGATGCATCTATAAACAACGAAAAAAGAGTCAAGGTGCCAGACATAAAGTTTTTACACCGCTTGTATAACCGAAATGAGTTTTACATTAGTAGTAAGCATCCTTTGGCAGAAACAATAATCAATCAAACCGGTCGCACCAAAGAAAAAAGGAAAGCATTTTTGCAAAAGCAATACGACATCGCCAAAGCAAACGCTATTCAAACTTGGTCGCCCAGTATCGAATTAATAGGAAATTTTTAATGAGTGTATTTTTAACCATTCCCGAAGACAGAATAATTCATAAAGGAAAAAACTTTTTCCTGATTTACGATATCTACCCGGTATCTCCGGGCCATATTCTAATCATTTCCAACACTGAAAAATTAGATTACTTCGCTTTAAATAATGAGGAAAAGGCAGAGCTAACAACCCTAATAGATGTCGCAAAAAACATCATAGAAAAGGAGCATAAGCCAGATGGTTATAACATAGGTATGAACTGTGGGGAAGTAGCTGGCCAAACTGTGATGCATTTTCATTGCCACGTCATTCCTAGATATCATGGCGATATGGATAATCCTCGTGGTGGAATAAGACATTGTGTGGAAGGAAAGGGCTATTATTAATTCTCCTGAAATTTCGAATCATTTTTCATATCATATTATGATAATTTGTATTACAAATATGGTTATTTTGTAAGAATATAACTTATATTTACTACATAAATATAATGTAGATAAACACAATAGTGTTTATTCAATTGTTATGCAGAATTAAACCCACTATATGACAGAATACGACAAAGGATATCAAAATCTACTTGAATTTGAAACCGAATACCAGAGCTATAAGACTTCCGATCTAACAGAATCTGATACTAGAAGTAAAATTCTTGACAAGATTTTAATTTCCGTTTTAGGTTGGACTGAATTTGACATTGAAAGAGAAGGCTGGGTTCGAGTAGGCTACTTTGATTATGAAGTAGGTACAGCAAATTTCAGATATGTAGTAGAGGCAAAGAAAAACTTAGTAGAATTCAAATTACCCAAGTCAGGTAATGAAGTTAAGTTGAAGTCTATCTACCAAGGAAATAAGGATGTAATTGATCAGGTTAGAAATTACCTCTTTCAAAAAGGACTTTCATTCGGAGTAATCACTAATGGTTCTCAATTTATCATCAGTAGATTTGTTAATACTCAAGGACTTGATTGGCTCGAAGAGAAGGCTGTTTTCTTTAAAGATTTCAATGATTTAAAAACGAATTTTGATCTTTTTTATGACTTAATCTCTCGTGAATCTGTCAGTAAATATGGGAAAATCAAAATTGTTCAAACGTCGAACACAGGAAAAACAATTGTAAAGGATCATACTCTTCGCAGACGAAACCAAGAGCTAGTACGTAATCAAATAAGTCAACACCTAATTCCTATAATAAATAAGGTGTTTGAAGAAATCTATAACACAGAATCCCTAGAAGGGCAAAAAATATTAAAGTACTGTTATGTTCAAAATGAGGATGTAAAAAAATATAATAGCGAACTTGGTTCTATTTTCTCAGATGACCCTCCAACATTTGATACTAGAATTGTTCCAGTACAAAATACAAGAGAGACACAGTCTCAATTAAAATCGAACATCTTCGATTCAGGGTCGAATCTGCCTGACCCAATCATTCTTATTGGCACCGCTGGAGCAGGAAAAACAACCTTCATAAAGTACTTTTCAGATATTCTACTAAATAAGAAGAATAAGAAAAACCGACCTTTAGTTTATTTAGATTTCAGACTTTATACAAGTCAAACAATAAAGGATACAAGGTTTATTTATAATGCAATAATTGAACAACTGGAAAATAACTACCCAGAGTTAAATTTGACAAAGTTTAACATTCTTAAAACTATTTATAGTGATTCGATTAAAAAGAAAAAAGAAGGTGCCTGGACAATCTTCGATGGCGATGAAAGTAAATTAAATAATGCCATTGCGCAATTGATTGAAGAGAAACAAAAAGACCCTATTATTCATTTAAAGAGTATTACAGATTACCTTCTTCATAGGTGCAATAAGCGAATATGTGTTCTTTTCGATAATGCCGACCAATTAGATGACAGTGATCAAAAAGAAGTCTTTTTATTGGGTAATGGGATTAATAGGAACTTAAATTCACTGGTGATAATATCACTACGTGAAGGATATTTTTACAAATGGAGAAATAAACCTCCATTCAATGCATATCAATCGGTGGTATACCACATTACAGCTCCACCCTATAAAAAGGTACTTGAGAAACGAATTAAATATGTTATGGACAATTTCGAATTTCAAGAAATGGATCTCCAAGCATCGAATAAAGTTGTAAAATTCCGAGAAGGAAACTTGAAACATCTTTTTAAAAATCTATACGACACACTTTTCAATTCAAAGACCAATGAAGTGATGGATTTTTTAGAAGAGACTTCATATCCAAATACTAGAGAAGGTCTCGAATTATTTAAGAATTTTTTGTTATCGGGTCACTCAAAAATCACGGAATATATGTCCTTTTCTTATGGCAATGGAGAAGGAATTCCTATTTGGGAGTTTTTTAAATCCATTGCTCTTGAATCGAACTACTATTATGAGACAAACAAGAGTAATGTTGTTAATTTATTCTACCCGAGTAAGTCAAATAAAAATCATTTTACAAAGATTCGCATACTCAACTATCTTAATTCAAGGCTATCCGCTTCATCAAAAAGAAAGGAATATTTTTCTGTGAAGGAACTTACAGATTTATTCTTGAAAGCTGGTTACACAATTGATATTGTTGAAGAAGAATTACAAGAATTATTTGATCGCAAGTTAATTTCTACATCCGATTATACAGAAGATATTGAAGAACAGGTTGAAATTGATTCTACTTCTATGATATCAATTACTTCTGTTGGTGTGTATTATCTAAATCGATTACTAGGAAGGTTTTATTATTTAGACCTTGTTGTTCAGGACACTCCAATCTATAACGATGATTACTACAATAAAATAGCACATGTCTTTCCTGATTCAGATGAACACGGGAATAGAAATTTAAAGGCTCGAAAAGATACAGTTGAAGAATTTGTAAACTACCTAATAAGTGAAGCGGCAAAAGACAAAAAATTTGAAAGTAATTTCTCAGACAATATTATAATGCTTGATATTGGTAAGATAATTCAGGAATCAGTTGAAAAAGACTTAGAACGTCTCGATAAAATAATCGAACGTATGAACTAATTAATCTACATAACACTTGCTAAGAAAAGTAGGGCTTTTCTAGAATACAATTGTGCCCTATTTTTCTTAGCACGACAACCGTCGTTGGCTACAATTAAAACTTACTAAATGAGATATCAAACAAAGTTCCAAATTATTCTCTTACTTCTTACACTAAAATTTTGCTTTATAAACGCTCAAAATAATTTTGACATACCTTACGGAAGTAATGAATCGGCTGGAAAGTTTGTTAAAATAAATGGAGCAAAAATATATTATGAAGAGTATGGTAAAGGAGAACCTTTATTATTAATTCATGGTTGTGGTGCTGACATTAAGTCTATGGAATATCAAATAGACTATTTTAAAAGCAAATATAGAGTTATTGTTGCCGATAGCAGAGGACAAGGGAAATCTGAATTAAAAACGGACTCGTTGACTTATTCACAAATTACAAAAGATTGGGAAGGTTTAGTTAGGCATCTAAAATTGGATTCCATTAATATTCTTGGATGGAGTGATGGAGGTATAATTGGACTTAAAATGGGTATTAGTAGAAAAACTAGAATTAAAAAAATAGTTGCAATGGGAGCTAACTTAAAGCCAGATACCACAGCAGTAAACAGTTGGGCTCCAGAAAAAGTTAGAAGAGACCAGGCTCAGGCAAAAGAAATGTTAGCTAAAGGAGATACTTCCCAAGATTGGAATCTCGAAATACAACTCGATGGACTTTTACTCAATCAACCGAATATAAGCCACTCGGATTTAAAGAAAATAACCGCTTCCGTTTTGATAATGGTTGGAGATAGAGACATTATTAAAAACGAACACGCAGTTGAAATTTTTAATAATCTGCCTAAAGGACAACTTTGTATTATGCCTGGGATAAATCATGGAGCTCCGAGGAATAACCCTATAATATTTAATGAGATTGCAAATAGATTTTTAACAGAACAATTTGATTATACACAAAGAAAATAACTATAGCCGTATTAAAATAATACTTAGTTTAGTCCTTAATCAAAAGTTAGTGCCCATTTGGTATCTTTGATTTTCCTGCGGAAAATCCTCGGACACAAAACCGCACTATTCTTATACCAACACTCGGCAATAATATTTAAATCCTAAAAGCTTTAATGAAATTTTATATTCCCCTGTATATTACTTTATCATTATTTATAAATGCAAATTCTCAAAACAATGAATACATAGTCACAAACAGTAATGATACAATTTATGGCAAAGTTATTAGGGGAACAAACTACTTAAATCCCTCTATAGTAACTTTTAAACTTATTGATGAAAACGATAACAAATTATTAATTAACCCTTCAGAAGTAAATACTATACGTTCTATTGATGGGCTTGATGGAGATTGTACAATCAGAACAGTATTTGATAAGTTCTTCATTAAAGAAATTATTAATGGTAGAATAAAAGTATATCAATTAGTGGATAATGCGTTTTTTTATACATCTAAAGACAACGGACAAATAACAATAGCAGATTTTGGTGGTTTTGGATCTAGAAAAAAAGCACATTCTCAAATTAGAGATTTAATAAAGGATAACCCACAAATATTAATAGAATTTGACAAACTCAAAGGAAGTGCGAAAAACATCTTTTATATTATTGAAAAGTATAACGAATCATACGAAACTATTGCTAACAGCGTATCCTATGAAAAGGACTAGTCTAGTCTCTTAATGTTAATTGTTGTAACTATCTCAATTTTATGTTTTTAAATAAGTTAAGTAATCTAAAGTATAAAAGTTAAACGCCCGATTTATGGGCGTTTACTTTTTAAGTAAAATCTTCAGCATGAATTTGGAAATACTTAAGGAATTCTCATTCCTTAAGGGATGCATATATATATACCAGCCTCTACATATTATTTTTATTGAAACATAATTGATTAATAGATTCTATGTTGTTTGTAATGTATTAGTTATGAGTATTTTAATCTAAGTTTCTTGTGTTTTGTCGAAAATTCTTTATGTGTTTATGCATAAAAGACTACTTTTTGTATCCGATATCACAAATAATGTTGTATTCCCGTTAAGAATAGTATGTTAACCTAAAGCCAGCCAATATGAAAGCTCTTTTATTTATAGTCTTAAGTCTTATTGTTTCAATTAATTGTATTGCACAAAAACCCGATTATAACACAACTTTAAATAGCTTTTTAGAAGAATATAATATCAAAAATCATGTTATTCAGGATACTTTGTTGAATGAAAATATTGCTACGGCTTTTAATTATGTGATATTTTCAGGTTCCGATTTAGTTAGTAATTCTTCAGCTTTTGGATATTCACAAAATGAAGAAAAAACGAATGTTTCAGTAAGTTCTAATTTACGATTGGGTAAAGAGTTATCGCCTCTTTATACTAGAATAGGAGCGAATGCATCAGGTAGTAAGAATGTGTTTGAATTTTATTCTGAAGGTTCATGGAGTAATAATGTGAGTTTTAATTTGGGATTAATACTTAAAATAGGAAACGCGAGTGTGTTTTTTAAAGGAGGCAAAAAAGAGGTGAAAAAGTTTAAGGAAATTAACGATAGACGTAAAATAAATGCTAGCGAACCTCTATACAAAACAGAAAAATATACTCAACAAACAATTGATACTATTGATGCTCTTAAAAAGGATATTTTGGATATTAAAGATGGTGGTTTAATACAAAGTAAATACTCAGGTTTATTAGTTCAATTTCCAGATATAAAAAAACTCATTGAAGGGAAAAAATATGAAGAGGCCTATTCTAGCCTAATTAGAGAAGAGAAAAAGATTCAGGACTATATAGATGCTCATAAATCGCAGAAGGAAATGGAAGATTACTTAAAGAATGATATTCTATACACATTTGATAAAGCCAATGACTTAACCTATGGTTATAGTTTAATGTGGTTTGACATCAATTTGAATTTGGGTAACAGTACCTACAAATTTTCAGAAAGCAATGTTGATGAAAGTATATTAGAAGAATTTGGTAATGTATATGATTTAACAAAAGATATAAATAAATTAAAGTCGGTATTAGCATTAAATTTTAATCATTCACATAATGCAGATAAAACGATATGGTTTTATCAAATAGGGTTATCAACAACTTCGAGTTCTTTTTTAGAAAATGTATTAATTAATGGAACTCCAAAGATAATCCGGAATGAAAGCCAAGAGTTTGTTTTTCAGGATGAAGACAATCAGGTGATTGGTGATTTTGTTAACGTTAAAGAAAATTTTAAAACAGGAGCTTTTAATGCTTACGGCGCCATATTCTTTACTGAAAAAAAGAATTTCGGATTTAATGTAACTATTGGTCATAATTATCTGATTGATAAGCCAAATGGTACGTTTTACAAAAATAATTTTACTACGCTTTTTGGCCCTGTATTCCGAAAGGAAAAAGATGGAGAAACTAAATTAACTTTTGGAATTGATTTAGGATGGTCAAATGCCATTTATAATACAAGAGTTTCAGATGACTTTACAGGTAGAATAAGAGTAGGGATTCCTTTTAATATATATTCTAAAAAGAAGAGCAAAATAGAAGCCTAACTTAATTTAAATAATAGATCAGAGTAACATCTATTTTGGTTTTTCAACTTAAAATTTTAATTAAAGTATACTAAATGGGGGGTAAAAATGATATAATTAATTTTTGGAATGAAAATTATTCAAAGTATGTAAAGGAATATAATCCTTATGATAAAACAAACATTATTGAGCAGATGGCTGGACTTTTCAGTCTAGGAGAGAATTTCTTTTATATTCTAAATTTTAGTGATTTAACTTTTGATTATGTATCATCTAGTATTGAATCTATAGTAGGATTAAATCGTGATGAAGTTAGTTTAGATAAACTTTTAGCAACGGTTTCAGAAAATGATTTGGATTTTGTACTGAAAAAGGAGAAAACTGTCAAAGACTTTTTCTTTAAATTTTTATCTCTAAAAGAAATTCCTTTATATAAATCAATTTATACATATAAGGCGCAATCTTTATCTGGTAACTTAAAAACGATGGTATTACAGGCTGTAGCTATAGGTTTTACTGAGGATATGTTTCCAAAACATGTCCTAAGTATTCATACAGATATAAGCCATCTAAAATCTCCTGTTTTAGATTCGGTTTCCTTTATTCATTTAAGAGGCGGACAGTCTTATTATAATATAAGTATAGACCATGATATTTTTTCATTAAAGAGTTATAATGTAAGCAAGGATAAGTGGATTTCATCAATTACTAAGCGAGAAAAGGAAATTATCTTTTACCTAGCCAAAGGACATAGTACAAAAATTATAGCCGATATCTTAAGCATCTCAATAGAAACAGTTAAAACACATAGGAAAAATATCTTAGCAAAGGTTGGTTCCAACAATACAGCCGAATTAATTTCTTTGTGTATTAATGCTGGGGTAATTTTTTAGTATCATAAGCATTAAATGGATATCTATTCCAGAACAACTTGTCCTTCAATTTTACTTACAAAAGTACCATCATATTTTCTTAGGTCTCCCGAGATTTTAATAAGTGTTTTGTTGCTAGAAATATCTATAACACCAGGGAGTAAAATGTGATCAGTTCTATCGTTATAAATAAGACTAGGGATGTCAAAAGAAACCTCATACCAGTTACAAGTGTTTATAATTCCGGGATCAGTATCTTTTACTGTAGAATAAGTGCCGTCAATAATTTCATTTTGCTGTACTAAAATAATATCTATTTGGCTATCAGAATCATTTTGACCTTCAATGGCGGCAAATTGAAAAACATAATAGTCATTTGAGTCATAGGATGTATTGCAATTAGCAATTTCGTCCCTAAATGCTGATTTAAAATTAAAATGTATATATTCTTCCGTATTTAAAATTTTTATGTAATTTTTTAATGATGCAGCACCAATCCCATCTATTAATGAAGCTTGAGTACTGTTAAATTCAGAATTATATTTATTTAATTGATTATCATAGGAATCTTCAATTAAAGTAGCAATATCAAGAAAGAAACCTATACAAGAGGAAACTCCGGTAACTAAACCAGATGCTCCTCCTATTCCTGCGGTTGCGCATCCTATACTATTTGAGTATAAGCCAAATCCTGTCGCTCCAGTGTCTAAATCCTTATCTAGGTCATAAATAAGCGCAAGTGTAGATGTTAAAGCACTTCCACATGTTAATAAAGCTAAAGAGCTAGTGAGCCCCAAACTAGGAATAATTGATGTTGCACTAAGGGCACATGCAAAAATACCAATCCCAACACTTGCTGCACTAAGAGCTTTGCTTAAATCTTGATTATTGCTATTTATTAATAAACTTTGTGAGATTTGATTTTTACTATATGATAATTTACTTTGTGAAATTTGATCTTGCTCAATTTCTAAGTCTCTAAAAATACGAGTTTCTCCATTAGGAGTAATAATCCCTATATCGATGGAGGTACCATTGTAATTTTCAAATAGTAATATGTTATCATTTGCGTAGCCGGAAATAGGAATACCTTCAGGTGTCAGTTCTAGATAAACTTTCAAATCTTGAAATACATAAGTAACCCCTTCTATTATATTAGTTTGTTCATTTACTTTAATACCAATATGTTCTCCGTTTTTATGGTTTGCAACAAGAGGCCATTCAGTATTGCCGGTAAAAGCTATAGCATAATCTTGGTCAAACTTCACTTCATTATTTTCTTTCTCACAGGAAGTGAAGCAAAGAAGGCACACAATAAAATAGATTCTTAAATTTCTCATTTTTTAATATGTTAATTATTAGCATGTTAAAATTATAAAGGGAAGCTGTTTTTGAAAATACCTATTTAGGGGTATTTATTGGTGTGATATATTGTTTTTATTTTGAAAAGTAACCAACCAATAAATTTTTAACTTATGAAATTGAAATCTATTCTAACAAGTCTATTGTTTATCATTTCTAGTTATACATTTAGTCAAAATTCTACAACAATAGAAGTATTTCGTATTGGGCGAACATTAGTAGATGGAGAATCTGTTTTCGACGTCAATGATTTTATTAATGTAAGGACTAAGGGACAGAGTTGTTTTAAATTTTTAGATGTTTTGGTTGAAATAAAAGCATCAAACACTAAAGATAAGAAATATACATATCGTGTAACAATTACGAACAATAGTGATTTTAATGTTGCTTTTTCAAGATATTTTTTAGGCAGTAGCATTGGAGGAAAAACCGCGATAGGGGCTGGATCTTCTGAAAAAAGGGAAATTGAGTATGCTTCACAAGATTTAAGTATTCTGATTGAAAGTGTGGCTATCGTTTTTAGTAGCGAGATTCAAGCAAAGTATCCATTTTGGAGTGAATATATGGATGTGAATTGTAATGATAATCTTTCAAGTATTATTGCAGAAATGGATAAGAGAAAAGCAAAAGAGGACGAAATAAATGGTATAAAAGACAAAATAAGATCTTTGGGAGAGAAAAATCAGGCTGATATGGAGGAAAGGTTGGTTTTATTTAAAGAATTAAAACGCCTGGATACTAAGGGAAATTATGACGATTATATACGAGACACAGAAGATTGGTTAAGTAGAAATTTAGAAGATAAACAAAATGAAAATGAATTTAATACTGACGGTGAGAATGAAATTTTAAAATCTGAAAAGTCTGAAGGGACAGATTCTAATAATAAAGCTACTATAATTGTAGAAGAATCTAACTCAGATTCAAGTGAAATTACACAACGAAGTAACGATCCACAGGAAAAAGAAAATTTGAATTCTAGTTCAAAAAGTACAAATGTCACAAATCAAAAACCAGATTCTCCGGATTATGCTAATCATAAAGCAGGGGTAGCTCTCGGAATGGCAACCGTTGCAGGATTAATGATAGCAGATGTAAGTAAAGATGAAGAAAGTCGTTTTGGCCTCGGTTTTATAGCTAAGTTAGCAGAAGTATATAGTTATGGTCCAGAAATAATATATATGATAAATGACAATTTTGGCATGAGTATTTATGGTGGATTATTAACTGATAATTCGGTATTGTATGAAGAGTATGATGCTTTTGAATTAGGTTTTGGGTTTGAATTTGATTTGGCTAGAAACAAAAATAAAAGGATAGATGGAATAGGCCTTGAATTAAATACATTTTATTCTGAATTTGAAGGTGTTGATAAAGATTTTAATGATAATTATTCTCAATATTCAGGAAGCTTTATAAGCTTGGGTATATCTGCCAGACTTTGGTTTTTTAAAATTGGTTACAGTTATCCTATTTCTTATAGTTATAGTGAAGAATTAGTAGATGCTGAATTTGATGACCTTGGAGGTCTTTATTTTGGAGCTTTTGTTATTTTTTAATTAAGATGAATACACATTATATACTTTGTGGTAATGAAAATTAATATTACTAATTCTTATTTTATAATTAGCATCATTTTAGTTTTTGTTTTAACTTCTTTTAATAAGAATATTAAAAGTGAAATTATTGTTCAAAATGATTGGAGTTTTATACAAACAACAAGCTGTTTAAAACTAATGCAATATCAATTTAAAAAGGATAAATATCCAGGTAAATGGTATATTCGTTTTATAAACAAATATAAGCAGAGTGTTTCTATGGATGTTAAGGTGAAAGGGAATATTGGAACAAAAGTTGATTACGGGCGGTTTACTGTTAAAGCAGGAGATACATTTACCCAATATTATTATGTTGATAGTAATTCTGATAAACTGAATTTTAGTATTAATAAAATAAAATTTGATGATACTAGTTGGGGTGAACCTTATTCTGGATGTGATAATGATTAAAAGAAGTAAACTGGACTTGCAACAAAAACCTGGAGTTAATCACTAATGTTAGTACTTAGTATAGATGTTATTTTACTAAAGCATATAAAAACTTAACGCCCAATTACGGGCGTTTATTTTTTATATAACGATGTACATATTTTATTGCCAAAGAAGCAAAATAACTAACCAGAGCACCAAAAATAGCCATTACACCAGTAGTTAAAAAATCTTCAGTCCCAATACTGGGTAAAGCAGAAAAGAAGGTGCCACCTATAATAGAGTATTTAGTATGTGCTTCAGGGTAGTTCATTGGTATTAATTGGTTTCATCGGTAACTACTGCTTGGCTTACAGCCGTAGCGACAGTACCGACCAGACTTACATAGGTCGCAATACTTATAACAATGCCAGGTAAAGCCACTGGAGCGGCAATAATAGCGCCTCCGGCAGTTGCTAAAGCAATGCCTATGTTTCTTAAGGTTCTAAAGAATTTGGGAGTTGGAGATTTATAGCGTTCAATAAGGGTCATAAGTTTAAGATTTAATAGTTATTAAAACAGGAATGTTGAGGTCATGGCTTTGGTAACAAAGCGAAACCAGTTGTTGTAATAAGGGCTGAGATTGTAAACCTTTACCAAGCCCGGTTAACTGCGTTACCGGAGCAATACAACCCCGTAAATCACGTTTGGCATCATTACCACCATGCAGTAAAATAAGACTTCGGTTCGGGACATCAATTAACTGTAAATGGTGTTTAAACCGTTTAGAATACCTCGGTTTTACTTCGTAAATACCTTCCGGTATACAAGATAGGTTTTTAGTGTTATCCTGCCAGGGCAGTTCAATGGTAAACCCAAAGAAAGAACCATTAATAAAGAGGACACCGTTGGTGCCCTCCTCAAAATAAGTTCTGTGTATCACCAGATCCATACTACACCGTATCAACAGTCGCAACCATTAAGGCATTGTAAGCCCCATTTTTAAGTGGGTACATTTGCCCGTTTACCTCTTGGTAAAACTCAACACCCACAACTTGAATCACAGGAAGTAAACTGTTAGGTGTAACGGTTACTGTTAAATCAATAGCAGCGGTGTCGGCAGCATCATAAGGTAAAATACCGGTTTCGTCACTCTCAAACACCGAAGCTTCATTCGGGAAATCCAGTTCGGCAGCACCAGTTACAATTTTAAAATGCGTGGCGCCAGCCGGTGCCGCAATTCTAATCGTTGGTGCAAAAGGAGCAAGGGATAAAGAAGCATCACCGGTAACACGATCAAAAGCCACATCAAACGGAGCAAATAGGGTAGCACCTAACTTTCCGTTGGTGTTAAATTCAAAGTTACTCAATAACCCCATATCTCCATCTTGGATGGTTCTCGAACCACGCTCATTAACCGGGTCGGTTTTAGTAATTGCAACTAAGGTTTTGGTTAATCGGCTAACCACCTTTTTGTCTTTAGCATTCTGCAGTAACACACGAATGGCGTTTCTAATCACTTTACCACCTTTACCTGCACGTCCAAATTCAGAACCGTTTTCACGTGTTCTCTGGAACGCTGGATCATTGGCAATTCTATTCGCATCCGGACCACCTTTAATTCGTGCTAAGTGTCCGTCACTCGATTTGTAAAAGGAAATATCACCAATAGTTCCTTTCAGTTTAATAATACCAGTCTGTCTAGCCATAATTATTCGTTTTTTTGATTTTCAACAAATCAAGCGATATTTGTCATGGCTGAAAAATGTCATAAGTCACTTATTCCGAATTGGATAACTTATGCCTTTTTAGTACTTTTAAGTAAAGATGAGGTATTCATAAAGTATGGATATAGTGTCACAATCCCCAAAATGAAAGTAGAACGAGCTTGCATATACCCGAAAGACATTCAGCGCATCACCGGCCGCAGTGAGCGCTATGGCCGCAAACTTCTTAATGACATAAGAGCCTACTTAGGCAAAAGCTCTCATCAGTTTATCACGGTCCAGGAATTCTCAGAATACACCGGTATTGAAGAAAGCATTGTATTAGAATATTTATAGTCTATTTAATACGTTTTGTATCAATGTAATATCAAATGGAATTAGTATTTTTGTAATAGAATGTTAGTTAAGAAATACTATTCTATTTTAAAATATATGTCTGCTAATAGGATACCTTGAAAATTAAAACACGGTTAATCCTTTTAGAAGTCACTAGTACAGGTCATAGGTTTGAATCCTGGCGTGGTCACTAAAAAAGCTTCACTAGAAATAGTGGAGCTTTTTTAATTTATGATATTCTCTATTTAAATAGACTACCAAAAGCCAGTGAATTAAACTTCACTTGGTAAAATCCCAAAATGATTTTTAAAGGCCTTGGAAAACTGACTTAAATTAGAATAGCCCATTAAAAACCCTGTTTCGGAAACCGAATGTTTGTTTTCCTGTAAAGTTTCCATCGCTTTTTCCATTTTCTGTTTTAAATGGTATTGATATGGTGTGGTGCCAAACACTTGTTTGAAAATGCGATTAAATTTAGAAAGGCTCATACTGGCTTGTTCAGACAGATTTACCAATTGTATTTCTCTGTGAGGATTGGTGTCTAAGATTTCACGAATTTTTAATAACTGATTTAAATCGTCAGGGTGGATATTGTTTTTACTTGATTCCAGTTCTCTTTTTCCGAACTTTAAAAAAAGATAGTTTATAATTTGTAATATCCCTGAAATCGATGTCAGTCTGTTGTTTTCATCAAAATTAATGTGATTAAGGAGTTTTTTTAAATTATAATCCAGATTTTCTGAAAGGCAAATAGGGTGGTTAGTATTAAAAAAACTGCTCAAATGCTCATAATCTGGAATAACGTTTTTAAATAACCATTCTTTGGAAAGAAGTAAATTAAAAATCAAGATAGTTTCGTTGGCAGGAACACAGGTTTGCGACGAAGTCATTGAAGAGTAAAATATCATATTTACATTTTCAATGGTCTGGCTTATAGTTTTCTTTTTAACGGTTTGTTTAATTTCCGCTTTAGAGAGGTAAAAATTTATTAAATACATATCATTATGATCGCTGGCGAGCCTTTCTAAAATCAAATCCTCGTTTAATATTACGTTGGTTGACTGGGCCCACAGACCATTTTGAACTTCAAGGTATTTTAGTTTTCCCTGTCCAAATTCAGGGTTTAATAAAAGTTGTGTGTCGTTTATGGTTGATGGAACTAAACTATTTATATGGGTATACCATTTACTCGGTGTTGTTAACCGAAATTGTATTTTTTTAAACGTCATGAGAGAAAAAAACGATTAATAGAATTAAGTAAAATAGAGGCTGAATTTTGTTAAAATAAATAAATTATGAGTAAATATTTTTCAGAATTCAGGCTTAGTTGATGAATCCTAATTTAGATAAATTTTTATAAAAAATTAGAGGATAGCAGCTAATCTTTAAAGCTTTTGAAAACTGTTTGAAATGGATTTAGAGTGTTATTTAATTTAAAATCCTCCAAAAGAATGACTTAGGAGGATTTAAATAACAAGCTTGATGTTTTGGTAAATTTGAGAATAATAATGGTTAAAACATTATTAATGAAAGGTGTGTTTGCTATTAATCACCTTGGGTCGCAAGTAAATGATGAAGAGCTTAATCGATATTAATAATCACATCTTCAATGCATCGTCGCGTTTTGGGTTTGTCTGTAGATTCGAAAAAGTCATTTTCGGTTTCAAAATTTATAGCTAGTGTTAAAATTGGTTTATAATCAACCATGTTTAAAATTTCAGTGTATTTCTCAGGTTTAATATCTTCTAGAGGCGTAGGATGCAAACCCAGAGAAACAGCTGTGCCTAAAGCAATGCTAAATGCGATGTAAACTTGTTTAGAAAACCAAATTTTCAAATCAGACTCCGAAGTGAAGTTTTTAATGTTATTGTAAAGTTCTTGCAGGCCTTCAGGAAGTTCTTTTTCGATGACTAATTGAAAGGAATCTAAATTATCAACAACACTAAAAACGATTAAAACATCGGCTTGATTAATATTTTCAGCATGATCAAGAGAAGATAATGCCAGTTTATGTTTAACACTTTTATTTTTAACAAAAGTAAACTGCCAGGGTTGCATATTCATTGAGGAAGGAGCCAGGTGAAGAATGCGTTTAAGTTCTTCAATTTTTTCATCAGGTGTTAAAGATTTGTCATTTTTTGAATTTGATTGCAGTGTTTGATTTAATTCCAGTTGGTTCATATTTTGATTTAGATATTCTTTGCTTTTAGTTGATTTCAGATACTACTTTTTGAGGGCTAAATAAGAATAGATGTGGGGAGCTTCAAAACTACAATGGTGATTGACTAAGTTTTACCCCAAGACATTTTTTTATTACTCCTAAACATTTAATACTAGTAATTGGTGTTTATGATTATTATTAAAAAACCTTAGCAATTATTTGGTTTAGGAACATAATATAACCCTTCTTTAGACAATACTTACCCCTCGAAAGGGGTTATAATAATTAACTTTGAAACTCCTTGAACCAACTAAAAAGACTGTTTAAATTGAATTATTTTCTAAAGACAAAAAAGCAAATTGCTTTTTACTGCTTATTGTGCGTCACTATATCTTTTGCTCAAAAAAGTTCTTCAGCGACGGACGTTATTGAAATACGGATTCATCCTGAAACTAAGTTTCAAACCATTCATAATTTCGGAGCTTCAGATGCCTGGTCTACTCAGTTTGTGGGCAAGTATTGGCCTGAAGACTCTAAAAAAGCGATAGTAAAATTACTGTTTAGCACAGAAAATAAGGAAGATGGAAGTCCTGAAGGAATTGGGTTAACAGCATGGCGGTTTAATATAGGAGCAGGAAGTACAGAACAAGGAATTAAAATTGGTAAAATTAGAGATGAATGGAGACAAGCAGAATGTTTTGTTACTGCAGATGGGACTTTCAATTTTAATAAGCAGGAGGGGCAGCAGTGGTTTTTAAAAGCGGCTAAACAATTTGGGGTAAAGACATTTATTGGTTTTGTTAACAGTCCTCCAGTATTCTATACCGAAAATCAAAGCGCCTGGTCAGATAACGGTATGCGTTCAAATCTTTTAGAGTATAATTATAAAGCATATGCCGATTTCTTGTCTGAAGTTGTAAAGGGAGTTTATGATAAAACAGGGGTTATGTTTGATTATATAAGTCCTTTTAACGAACCGCAGTGGGAGTGGGAGTGTTGTAAGCAAGAAGGTTCGCCATGGACTAACGAAGAAATGTTTCAGGCTATTAAAGCTATCGATAGTTCTTTTGAAGCTAATCGCATTTCAAGTCAAATAGAACTTACAGAAGCCGCGAAAATCAATTATTTATATACTACAGCAGATAAACCTCATAGAGGAAATCAAATCAATTATTTTTTCGATATGAAAAGTAAAGGCTATGTTGGTGATTTAAAATCGGTAGCCAAGAAAGTGGCCGGGCACAGTTATTTTACAACCTGGAATTCCAAAACTTTGATGAATACCAGAAAATCTTTAAATGATAAGTTGAGCCAAACAGATTTGGAATATTGGATGACCGAATATTGTGTATTAGAAGATAATTCTGAAATAAAAGGTGGTGGCAGAGATTTGGGTATTGATGCAGCATTATATGTGGCTAAGGTTATCCATTCAGACTTAGTGTTTGCGAATGCTTCGGCCTGGCATTGGTGGCTGGCCATAAGTCCGTATAACTATAAGGACGGTTTGATATATATTGATAAGAATCAATATGGAGGTCGTTTTTACGAATCGAAGATGTTATGGGCATTAGGGCATTATTCCAGATTTATAAAACCAGGAATGCAACGTATTGCTTCCCGCAGAGTGGATAATAAATCAGATGAAGAAACTATTTCAGAAGTGTTACATTCGGTGTATAAGTCAGATGATGAATTGGTTATTGTTTTTGTGAATCAACTTCACACGAATAAAACGGTTAAATTATCAGGATTGCCAAAAGGTTATATAGTTTCAGAAATGTATTTAACTAATACAGAGGTTGATTTTAATCTAAAAAAAATAAAGACTTCAAAAACAATAAATAACATTCAATTACCTCAAAGGTCCTTGGTGACTTGTATTCTTCAAAAGAATAAATCCTAAAATTTGGTTTTAGTATCTTTAATTATAAATTAGTAGCAATAATCTCTGGATTCCTAATTTTAGCAGCGTTTTTTTAATGAAACACTTTTTATTTTATATCACCTTTTTGTGTTTTGCCACGGGTACAGCTCAAAACTCTTTGCAGCAGTTTAATTCCATTGAACACGAGTTGTATTTTTATTTACTTGATGTAGAGTTAGGCTTGTCGAACAATGGCATTAATAGTATTGCTCAGGATTCTTTGGGCTTTATTTGGATTGGAACTTCTGAAGGTTTGAATAGATATGATGGGACGCAGTTTACCGTTTTTGAGAGAGATGAAGATCGCGGAAATCAAAGCTTGAGCGACGATTTTATTAATGAAATAAAAGCTTTTAAAGACCATAAATTACTAATAACAACATCAGAAGGACTGAATGTTTACGATGCTAAAACAGAAAAAATTGAGATTATTAATGAAGAGAAAGGTTTATTGGGTAAGCATATTTCACGGTTAGAGTTAGGTAGCAACGGAGAAGTGTACTTAGCTGTTTTAGAGCGTGGTATTCAGGTTTTCGATAAAAACAGAAAAACAAAGGTTTACAGTTATAAAGGAAATGACGAAGCGTCGTTGTCTTCAAATTATACCAGTAGTATGGCGCTTCAAGGAGATTCTTTGCTATGGGTTGGAACAGCAGGCAGCGGATTGAATAAAATTAATCTAAAAACCGATAAAGTCACTCGTGTCTCGTTACAAGGGAATGAGCAAGGGAAGTCTTTTTTAATTGAGTCATTATTTAATGATAAAGAAGGTAACTTATGGATTGGTGCAAATAATGGACTTCATGTGATAACTAATAAAAAAGACACCCTACATCTGGGAACGTCTTTAAAAGAAGGTAAAGGACTTAGTGACGATAACATTCTTTGTTTTGAAGAAGATCATTCTGGTCAGTTATGGATTGGAACTAGAAACGGAGGACTTAATATTATTAATAAATCTGATTTTTTACACCAAAAAACAGATTTTCAGGTAAAATGGTTTTTGCCAGCCGATGATGGTTCCAGTGTGTTTAACAGAACGGTTTCTGCCTTAAAAATGGATAAGGATGGTAATATGTGGATTGGAACCAGTACAGGTTTAAACTATGTAAATCCACAAGGAGAACCTATAAAATTATTGCGAAAAATAACAGGAGGCGAAGGACTTAGTCATGATCGTATTGGCGCTTTAGCAGAGCGTTCAGACAAACGCATATGGATTGGAACGGATGGTGCTGGTTTAGATTTGTTTGATCCAGAAACGCGGCAGTTCAAATATTTTAGGCATGACCCGAATAATCCTAATTCTATTAGTAATAACTACATTATTTCATTATTAGAAGATTCTAAAAAACGCCTTTGGGTAGGAACTTATCAGGGTGGTTTAAATAAAATGGATCCGGATACAGGCATTTGTAAGCACTATTTGCAAGGAGATATAACCTTAGGAAGTGATGTTCGGGTAATTTTTGAAGATAGGAAGCACCAGATATGGGTAGGGACCAATAGAGGTGGTTTATATATGTATGATGAAATCAATGATGCCTTTAAGTTTATAAATGTTTTAGGAAAACTTGATATTCGAGATATCAGTGAAGACGATAAAGGTCATTTTTGGATGGCAACCTATGGCGATGGTATTTTAAAATATATACCAACCCAAAACACGATGACATTTTATAATTCCAGCACTATTCAAGATTTTAAAAGTAATGTGATTTATAGTATACTGGCTCTGCCGAGTGGAGATGTGCTGGCGGGAACCCAAAATGAGGGGTTAATACGATTAAATCCAGAGAAAAGAGAAGTCATAGGATTTACTGAAAAAAACGGTTTAAGTAACAATACAATTACCAGTATAGTTATGGAAAATCAGGAGAATATTTGGTTAGGTACCCATAAAGGGATCAGTAATTACAATGCTTTAACCGATGTTATTCATAACTTAAACACCTATACTAATGTACAGCAAGGGAAATTTAATATTGGGTCGAGTTTATTCACTTCCTCGGGTATGATATATCTTGGAGGTGATAAAGGGTTAAATATTTTTAATCCTGATAATCTTCATAGCAAGCGAGAGACTTATCCTATTATTTTTAAAACTCTGGAAGTTTTGGATGAAAAGGTAGAAGTTTCTGAAAATGAAAAAGATGCAGTTATAGATGAGTCTATCCTTTTTGAAAATCAGATTTATTTGCAACCGGATCAAACCTTTTTTTCTATTGATTATGTGGCTTTAAAATATCCGTTTGCTAAAAATGTGAATTATTATTACCGTGTTGATGGTTATCACAACCATTGGATTAGTACAAATCAATATGGAAAGGTCAACCTAATTAATTTACCTTACGGCGATTATACTTTAAATGTTAAAGCAAAGTTTGGTTCAGGCGATGAAACTTTTAAAAAAATAAAAATAAAAGTTCTTCCTCCATTTTGGCGAACATCTTGGGCGTATATTGGTTATCTGGTTGTTTTAGTTTTGGGTATATATTGGTTTATGAGGTATTATGCCGAGCGTTTAAAGCTTATCAATTCATTATCTATAGAAAAGAAAGAGCGTCAGTTAGAGTATAATTTTAATGAAGAACGTATGCGCTTTTTTACAAGCTTTTCTCATGAGCTTAAGACACCGTTAACGTTAATTTTAGCACCGTTGGAAGATTTGATTTCCGAGGTGAAATCTATAAAGCACAAAAACAGTTTAACCTTAATTCAAAAAAACGCAAAGCAGTTATTACAAACTATTAATAAGCTGTTAGAATTTAGAAAAGCCAATTTAGGATTGAGTAAATTAAGAATTGAAGAACATAATTTAAATGCTTGTTTAGAACAGTGGGTTAATAACTATTTTCCGTTGGCTAAAAAACGAAATATCGCTTTAAGTTACGATTTACAGGAAGAACCTTTACTGGCTTGGTTCGATCTGGAAAAAATCCATATTATTTTCAATAATCTGTTATCAAATGCTTTTAAATACACTCCCGATAATGGTGAAATTTATGTGTCTTTGGTATATGATGAGGATAGTTTTGAAATCAAGGTTAGAGATACAGGTTATGGCATAAGTAAAACTGAATTAGAACATGTTTTTGAAAGGTATTATCAGTCAAATTCCGTTAAGAGTAAACAGGGTATTGGAATTGGCTTGGCGCTTTCTAAAAGTTTTGCCGAACTACACATGGGCAGTATTCAAATTGAAAGTGAGGAGAAAAAAGGAAGTACCTTTACAGTAATAATTCCTCGCGATAAATCTCTATTTGTGAATGCGGTTTTAGATACTTCAAATACGACAGATAAAGAGGAACATAACGAAATTGAAGATTGGGTGCCATTTACAGAATTAGACAAAACAACAAAAACGAATGCTAATTTAAATGTAACTGAAAATAAGGAATTGGTATTGCTAATCGATGATAACCCTGATATTTTAAAGTATTTAGATGGATTACTGGAGGGTAAATACGATCTTATTTATGCCAATAATGGAGAAGAGGGTCTTGAAAAGGCTAAACGTTACATTCCGGATTTGATAGTGTCTGATGTTATGATGCCTAAAATGAATGGTATTGAGCTTTGTAACATATTGAAGGAGACCACCGAAACCACACATATTCCAATTATATTACTTACCGCAAAAGGTAATGCGGAAAGCATTCAGGAAGGATATAAGTATGGTGCAGACGATTATATAGTGAAACCGTTTAGTGGCCAGATTCTACAAGCCAGAATTCGAAATTTATTAGACGTTAGAAAGCAATTACGCCATTATTTTTTAAATAAAGATGAAGTTAAACTGGAAGGATTAGAAGATAAGAATTCGTTATTAGATCAGGAGAAAGGCTTTTTGAATAAATTAACTCAAGTCGTGCTTAATAATCTCGATCAGGAAAAAATGGATGTTTGGGATGTTGCTCAACATATGGGCATGAGTCGTACGTCGTTGTTTAGAAAACTTAAAGCGGTTACAGGCTTAAATATTAATCAGTTTATTAGAAAGGTAAAGTTAGATAAAGCCGCAGAGTTAATAGAGAGCGGAAACTATACCATCGCTCAGGCATCTTACGAAGTTGGTTTCAATAATGTCAAGTATTTTAGAAAACTGTTTAAGGAACAGTTTGAAAAATTACCTTCGGATCTATCTAAAAATAAATAAACAACATTCTTCACATATTTGACTTTTGTTCATTTCAATTTGAAATAGAATATTCAATTTAATTGTTACAAATTTTACTTAAAAGTTAAATGAACACTTAAAAGCGGGAATCTTTCGATTTTATTGTGTTTTGGACGTTTTGTATCCCTGTTTTAGCCATTTTTTACCCGCATTGCAAGGTGTTTTTTGTCCAATTTTGAACTACCTGTTTTAATAAGTGCGTTTAGCACACTTATTAAGCGAAAATCAACAAAACTAAAACTCACATTTTACTATTAAAATGAAAAGAAGCATTTTTCTGAAGTTTAACTTGCTCATTATAGCAACAAGCTATTTGTTGTGTTTTTCGTCCTGTGCTCAAAACGTTTCATATAGTTATATCGGGGAAGGCTGGAGTAAGAATTCGGTAAATACTGTTAAATTCAGAAAAAATGCGATTACTACACATTCGGGTTATCAATTTGTAGCCTATTACAATCAAGACAGTTATTTGGTGTTGGGGAAACGAAAAGTTAATACTTCAAACTGGGAGATTGCTCAAACCCAATACCAAGGAAACACCAAAGACGCACATAATGATATTAGTTTGGCGGTTGATGGTGAAGGGTATTTACATGTTAGTTGGGATCATCATGATACCAAGCTCAGATATGCAAAGAGTAAAGCTCCGTTAAGTTTAAAATTGAGTGAAGAATTACCAATGACAGGTAAACAGGAAGACAAAGTTACTTATCCTGAATTTTATAATTTACCTAATGGGAATGTATTGTTTTTCTACCGTTCAGGACAATCAGGACGCGGTAATTTGGTTATTAATTCTTATGATATTCAGTCTGAAAAATGGACACAAATACAAAGTAATCTTATAGATGGAGAAAATCAGCGCAGTGCCTATTGGCAGGTTGCGGTAGATGGTCACGGTGTGATTCATTTGTCTTGGGTTTGGCGTGAAACCTGGGATGTTGAGACAAACCATGATTTATGTTATGCGCGTTCTTTGGATGGAGGAAAAACCTGGGAGAAGTCTACTTCAGAAGCTTATAATCTTCCTATTACCTTGTTATCAGCTGAGTATGCTTGGGAAATTCCTCAAAATAGTAATCTCATCAATCAAACTTCAATTACCGCAAATCATGAAGGTAATCCTTATATCGTAACGTATTGGAATGTTGATGATATTCCACAATATCAAATCGTGTATTTAAAAGATAATAGCTGGAAAAAAGTAAATACCGGATTTAGAACAGAATCCTTTGTTTTAGGGGGAGGAGGAACTAAAAGCATTCCTATTTCGCGACCAGATATTCTTATTAAGGATGATTTTGTAGCTGTGCTTTTTAGAGAAGCGTCCAGAGGAAGTAAAGTGTCTTTAACTTATTCTCAGAATTTAGAAAATAAAACGTCGTGGGAAGTTGTCGATTTGAGCGAAACCTCAGTCGGACAATGGGAGCCGAATTACGATATCAATTTATGGAACAGTAAAAGGAAACTACATGTGTTCTTTCAGAATGTAACACAAATAGATGGAGAAGGCGTTGCCGATAGAAATTCAACTCCTGTAAAAATGTTAGAAGTAAATAATTTAAAAAAGCTCATCAAGAGTAAAAAATAGGTAAAAAAAATGGTTAAAAAGATTTTAATAGTAATAGGGATTATCTGTTCTTTTAACTCGTGTAAAAAGGAAGATCCATTAATGAATAAAATTGATGAGACTTTAAAAATTGCAGAAACTCAATATGAGCATTTAAAGGAAGTTTTGCCAGAGGGGAGATATCCAAAAACATATCATGTAAGTCAGGAAAAGTTAGAAACCAGTCGCTCTGGTTGGTGGTGTAGCGGGTTTTATCCGGGATCGTTATTGTATTTAAATGAAAACGCCAGTAATCCGGTTTTTCAAGACGAAATAAAACGTGTTTTGGCAGATTTACAACGTGAACAATACAATACTACGACACATGATTTAGGATTTATGATGTATTGTAGTTTTGGAAATGCTGAGCGTTTAAATCCGTCACCAGAATACAAAACTATATTAATGAATAGCGCCAAATCCTTGGCTTCAAGGTTTAATAATACAGTTGGCTGTATTAAGTCTTGGGATGCTTCAGAAGATGACTATTTAGTGATTATAGACAACATGATGAATTTAGAATTATTATTCTGGGCCTCTAAATACAGTAAAGATTCTAAGTATTATAATATTGCTGTGACACATGCAAATACTACAATAGAAAATCATTTCAGAAATGATTATAGTTCTTACCACGTGTTAAATTACAGTAAAAATGATGGTTCGGTAAAGAAGAAGCGCACGGCACAAGGGTATTCTGATGATTCTGCCTGGGCCCGTGGTCAGGCCTGGGGTTTGTATGGTTACACGGTAATGTATAGAGAAACAAAGGATAAAAAATACCTGGCTCAGGCCAATGGTATTGCAGGGTTTATTCTAAATCATCCAAATATGCCAAAGGATATGGTGCCTTACTGGGATTTTAATGCGCCTGATATTCCTAATGCTTTAAGAGATTCATCAGCAGGTGCTATTATGGCATCGGCACTTTTAGAATTAAAACATTATGTAGAAGGCGACCTGGTAGAAAAATACGATTCTGCAGCCAAAACCATGATTACTACATTAACCTCTGATGAATATATAGCAAAGGACAATACCAATGGAGGGTTTCTTTTAAAGCATGGCGTTGGTCATATTCCGGAGAAAACAGAAATAGATGTTCCGCTTAGTTATGGCGATTACTATTTAATCGAGGCTATGATGAGGTATAAATATCACAGGATTTAGGGGTTTTTAAGTCAATAAATTGATTATGAATCTGTTGTTGTGTCTGAGGTATAGGGTATAAATTGTCATTTGGACATTTATTACCCTCTTTTTAGTCAATTTATCCCCTTATTTAAAGTTTTTAATTGTTCAGATTTGTAATATTATTATAAGTGTCTTTTGTACATTTTAATAAGCCAACCACTAAATATAAAATAAACTAATTATACAATGCGTAAACTAATTTTAGTTCCGTTATGCTATTTACTTGTCAATTTAGGTTTTGCTCAAAACAGTAAAAACGAATGGGAGAATCCTGGTATTATTGATAGAAATAAAGAAAAAGGCAGGTCATCTTTTGTGCTTTATCATGATGAAGCTTGTGCAGCAACTAGCCTGACAGAAACATCTGAATATTATCAAAGTCTTAATGGTACATGGAAATTTAATATTGTTAAAAAACCATCTGAAAGGCCATTAGATTTTTATAAAGTAGATTTAGATGATTCAAATTGGAACGCTATTAATGTGCCTTCAAACTGGGAAATTGAAGGATATGATACACCTATATATACCAATGTAACCTATCCGTTTCCCAAGAATCCACCTTTTATTGATGAAACTTATAATCCAGTAGGAAGTTACAGAACGACCTTTAAAATATCTAAGGATTGGGATGATAAAGAAGTTATATTACATTTCGGTTCTATATCGGGTTATGCCAGAATCTTTTTAAATGGTGAGGAAGTAGGTATGACTAAGGCTTCTAAAACAGCTGCAGAGTTTAATGTTACTAAATATTTAAATGAAGGAAATAATGTTTTGGCTGTGCAAGTGTTTCGGTGGCATGATGGAAGCTATTTAGAAGACCAGGATTTCTGGCGTTTAAGTGGTATTGAACGTGATGTGTATTTACAAGCCATGCCTAAAACCACAATTTGGGATTATTTCGCTCAGGCTAATTTAGATGATACTTACACAAACGGACTTTTTAATGTCGATATCGATTTAAGACAATTCGGAAAGAAGGCTGCTAAAAACCAAGTAGCATCCATTCGTTTACTTGATGCTAAGGGTAAGGAGGTGCATTCTGAAGAAAAGAAAATTTCAGGTTCAGATAAAAGCGTATATTTTTCTGCAACAATAAACAATGTTGAGAAGTGGAGTGCAGAATCACCTTATTTATATAGATACATCATCTCGTTAGTCGATAAAAAGAACACACAAGTTATTTCCAAGAAAATAGGCTTTAGAAAAGTTGAAATTAAAGAGGCTCAATTAATGGTTAACGGTGAGCCGTTAATGGTTAATGGCGTAAATCTGCACGAACATGATGGTATCTCCGGTCATAAGCCAAATAGGGAAACTATGCTTTTAGACTTAAAAGTCATGAAGCAAAATAATATTAATTCTATTCGTATGAGTCATTATCCGCATGATCCTTATTTATATGAGTTAGCTGATGAATACGGATTTTATATTGTAGATGAAGCAAATATTGAAACGCACGCCATGGGAGCCGAAAAACAAGGCTGGTTTGATAAAGAAAAACATCCAGCTTATTTGCCTGAATGGGCACCGGCACATTTAGACCGTATGAAACGTATGTTGGAGCAGGACAAAAATGCAACATCTATTATTTTATGGTCTATGGGCAACGAGTGTGGTAACGGACCTGTATTCTACGAAGGTTATAAATGGCTAAAAGAGCGTGATAAAACGCGTTTTGTTCAGTTTGAGCAAGCCGATGAAAATGCAGATACCGATATTGTTTGCCCAATGTATCCGGGAATAGATTACATGAAGGATTATGCAAAAAGCGATAAACAAAGACCATTTATCATGTGCGAGTACTCGCATGCTATGGGTAATAGTAACGGAAATTTTCAGGAATACCGAGACATTATGAACACCAGTAAAAAAATGCAAGGTGGTTTCATTTGGGATTGGGTAGACCAAGGATTAAAAACAGAAACCGAAGATGGAAGAATGTTTTGGGCCTACGGAGGCGATTTGGGAGGTGAAAATTTACAACACGATCAGAACTTTTGTGCTAACGGATTGGTGTCAGCCGATAGAACTCCTCATCCAGCTTTAGAGGAAGTAAAGAAGGTTTTTCAAAGTATTGCTTTTAAGTTAAACGGAAATAAACTTCAAGTTACTAATGAATACAATTTCACCAATTTAGATCAATATACTTTTAAATGGGTACTGAAAGCTAATGGAGCTAAGGTTGATGAAGGTAGTTTTGAGATATCAGCATTACCAAACGAATCTAAAGATGTGATTTTAAATCTACCAATGTTAGATGGTGATAAGGAATATTATTTAGATGTATATGGGTATACCAAAAATGAAGCGCCTTTAGTTCCTGCAGGTCATGAAATAGCAAGAGAGCAATTTAAATTAGGAAGCTATTCTTACTTTGATAATATTTCGACTTCAGAAGGAAAGATAATTTATGAAGTGTTTAGAGATGTACTCCATTTTGCAGCAGGAAATATTATTGGGGATCTTGATTTAAAATCAGGTAAATTATTTCAGTATCGATTTGCAGATAGTCATTCAAAAATAATTTCACAATTTCCTGAGCCATTTTTCTGGAGAGCTCCAACCGATAATGATTACGGTAACAAAATGCCGGAACGTTTGGGTGATTGGAAATTCGCGCATCAGGATTTAAAAGTGAAACGTGTAGAAGTTGGAGAAAAAACAGTGAGTGGTTTACCTGTAAAGGCAGAATTTATAATCAGCAAATTAGATGTGCCTTATACTGTTGAATACCTTATTCAAAATGATGGTTCAATAAACATCACAGCAAGTATTGATATGGAAGGTAAAGAATTACCTGAATTACCAAGATTTGGTATGCGTATGGTGCTAGATGGAAGCTTCGATAATTTAGCCTATTACGGAAGAGGGCCATGGGAAAATTATTCAGACAGAAACACCTCTTCGTTTTTAGGTATGTATAACGATACAGTTAAGAATCAATACACTTGGGAATATATCCGTCCACAAGAGGCTGGTTATAAAACCGATGTACGTTGGTTAACCCTTGAAAACTCGGCAAATCAAGGATTGCAAATTATAGGTGCACAACCATTAGGCTTTAGTGCATTACACATGTCTACAGAAGCTTTAGACGGAGGAACCTTCAAAAGTCAGACCCATCCAACAGATATTGTTGTAGAGAACGATAAAGTGTATTTACACATCGATTTAAAACAACGCGGCGTTGGGGGAGATAACAGTTGGGGAGCTTATCCTCACAAACCATACCGATTGCACGATAAACAGTACACGTATAGTTACCAAATTAAACTGATCAAAGAGTAAGAAAAAAAAATCACCAATAACTAACTAAAATAAAACTAAACTAAACAATTATGACATGAGAACTAAACCAAACCAACATTTTTTGATATCTAGTTTCTTAATAGAAATAACGAATATTAAAACCACTTAAACAAAAACTAATTAATATGATAAAACTAATTAAAATGAGGAAAGTCTTTTTTTCTTGTCCTGAATTTGATTTTAAATTCAAACTGGTGGTGCTCCTGTTGTGTGTGACCGCTTATCAAGTTCAAGCTAACGAAGGAAAAACAGTAGATTTCAATAGTGAAATCCAGAAGCGCATTATTACTGGTGTGGTTAAAGATGCATCAGGAATGCCTTTACCAGGAGCTAACGTTCTCGTAAAAGGAACAACAAATGGAGTTGTAACAGATTTCGATGGTGAATTTCAACTTGAAATAGAAGCTTCAGCTACTACTTTAGTCGTATCCTATGTTGGGTACGAAGAGCAGGAAGTTGTAATTGGCGAAAAATCGGTATTTAGTATTGTACTTAATGAAAGTCAGGAAGCTTTAGATGAAGTTGTTATTGTAGGTTTTGGTACTCAGAAAAAGGCAAGTTTGGTAAGTTCCATTACTACAATTTCACCTAAAGAAATTAAAGGACCTACAAGTAACTTAACAACCATGATGGCTGGTCGTGTATCAGGTATGATTGCCGTTCAAAGAAGTGGTGAGCCAGGAGCTGATAACTCCGATTTCTTTATTCGTGGTTTAGGTTCTTTCGGATCCGGTAAGGTAAATCCATTAATTTTAATTGACGGTATCGAATCTACTACTACCGATATGGCGCGTTTGCAACCTGACGATATCGAAAGTTTTTCGGTATTAAAAGATGCAGCAGCAGCAGCAGTTTATGGTGCTCGTGGAGCTAACGGAGTAGTATTAATTACCACTAAAATGGGTAAAGCAGGAAAAACGCAATTCCAGTTACGTAGTGAAACAAGAATATCATCAAATACCAGGAATTTTAAATTTGCTGATAATATTACTTACATGCAATTGGCAAATGAGGCTGCTTTAACTCGCGATCCTCAGGCAACATTGCCTTATACGCAAAACAAAATTTACAGAACGTCTATCGGAGATGATCCCTATTTGTATCCAAGTAATAACTGGATTGATGAACTTATCAAAGACTATACAGTAAACCAGGGATTAAATTTTAGTGCACAGGGTGGAGGAGAAAAAGCCAAGTATTATATCGCAGGTACATATAATGTTGATAATGGTGTTTTGGATGTAGACCCGATTAATAATTTTAATAATAATATCAAACTTAGAAATTATTCAGTACGTAGTAATTTAGATATGAACTTAACTCCAACAACTAAAGGTATTGTTCGTGTTTATGGTCAGTTCGATGATTATAATGGACCTGTTGGAGGTCGTGATGTTAACGGTAACTGGGTAAATGGAGGTGCTCGTATATTTAATTTAACGTTATGGTCAAACCCAGTAAAATTCCCTAAAGTATATCCGTCTAGTTATTTACCATTTATTGATCACCCATTATTTGGTGGAGCACAGGCTACAAATAATAGTGGCTCAGCAATTTTAATAAATCCTTATGCCGAAATGGTTAGAGGGTATCAAACAAATAAAGCGTCAACAATTCAGGCTCAGGTTGAAATTAAGCAGGACTTGGCTGGGATAACTGAAGGTCTATCAGCACGAGCCATGGGGTATGTAAGACGTTATTCATATTATGAAGTGGCCAGACAATATAATCCATTTTATTATGAAGGATATATTAGTCCGTTTTCAGGTGAATTGGAGCTAAATGTACTTAATGACGGAGGTCAGGGTAGTGTAGGTGTAACAGGAACAGAATATTTGGATTATTCTGAGGGTAGAAAGGATTTAGATTCCAGAATTTATTTAGAAACAGCTATCAACTATAACCGAGTATTTAATGAAAAGCATGCGGTTTCAGGGATGTTAGTAAATCTTTTATCAAGTTATGAAACGGGTAATGCAGGATCAGTTCAAAGTTCTTTACCAAATAGAAACCACAGTTTATCAGGACGTTTTACTTATGGGTATGACGATAAATATTTATTTGAATTTAACTTCGGTTACAATGGATCTGAGCGTTTTGCAAATGGCGCCCGATATGGTTATTTTCCATCTTTAGGTTTAGCTTATCGTATATCTAAAGAAGATTGGTGGGACGGTTTAAGAGATGTCGTATCTGATTTTAAACTTCGTTTTACATATGGTCTTGTGGGTAATGATGCCATTGGTAATGTAAACGACCGTTTCTTTTATTTATCTAATGTAAATTTAAATGACGGAAGATACGGAACCTCGTTTGGAGAGCAATTTAATAATTCCCGACCTGGAGTTTATATCGATCGTTACGCTAATCCAAATATTGGATGGGAAAAATCGAGACAAACCAACGTTGGTTTCGATTTAGAGTTATTCAATTCCCTGAATATTATAGTTGATGTGTTTAAACAAAATAGAACAAATATTTTACAAGAGCGTTCTAATATTGGAGCAACCATGGGATTAACGGCGATACCAGCAACCAATTTTGGTAAAATGGAAAGTAAAGGTTTGGACGCTTCTTTAACTTACGATAAGTCTTTTAATCAGGATTGGTACACGCAATTAAGAGGTAATTTTACGTTTTCAACCAATGAAGTTTTAGAGTTCGATGAAGTAACATATCCAGAAGAATTATCATACCGCTCACGTGTAGGACAAAATGCAAGCCAATGGTATGGGTATATTGCAGAGCGTTTATTTATTGATGACAAGGAGGTTGCTAATTCACCAACACAATTTGGAGAAGTTAGAGGTGGAGATATAAAATATCGTGATGTTAATGGAGATGGTCAAATTTCTAGTTTAGACATGGTACCTATTGGGCATCCAACAGTTCCGGAAATTGTTTATGGATTTGGAGGAACTTTAGGTTTCAAGAATTTCGATTTTAGTATATTTTTCCAAGGTGTGGCTCGAACCTCATTCTTTATTAATCCATGGAATATTTCACCATTTGTTATTAATGGATCTGCTCAAAATGGGTTATTAAAGGTAATTGCGGACGATCACTGGTCTGAAGATAATAGAGATTCTTACGCATTTTGGCCTAGATTAGGAGGAGAGTTCAATGAGAATAATAACGTTTTCAATAGTAACCCAGGAGCAAACCAGGCGCCGTATGCTTCAACCTGGTGGATGCGTGATGGTTCGTTTTTAAGATTAAAAACCATTGAGGCAGGTTATAATTTTCCTGAAAAGTTTGTTACTAAGTTAGGCATGCAATCAGCACGACTTTACTTTAGTGGCAATAACCTGGCAGTGTGGAGTCCATTTAAATTATGGGATCCTGAGATGGGAGGTAATGGCTTAGGTTACCCAATTCAGTCGGTATATAACTTAGGTTTAAAATTAGATTTTTAAAGAAAAAGGTATGAGAACTATAAAGAAAAAAATATTAAAACAAGGAGTTCAAAGGCTTTATAAAGCTTTAGGAATGTCCATCATGGTTTTTTGCCTTATTGGTTTAGAATCATGTGAAGAAACATTTTTAGATGTTGTTCCAGACAACGTAGTGACTATAGATCAAGCGTTTAAATTAAGAAACGAAGCGGAAAAATATTTATTTACCTGCTATTCATATTTACCTCAAAATGGGGACGCTATCTATAATATTGGTTTTTTAGCCGGTAATGAAACCTGGATAGCTCCTAACGATGCAGCTTTAAACAGTTATGCATTCGATATTGCTAGAAGTTTGCAACGCACATCAAATCCATATATGGATGCGTGGGAAGGACGTTTTCAGGCAGCCGGACCTGGTGATTTATATCCGTTATATGATGGTATTCGTCATTGTAATGTATTCATTGAAAATATGGAGGATAGAAGCAATGTGCCAGATATTAGTGAAGCCGAGCGTTTACGTTGGATTGCAGAAGGGAAATTTTTAAAGGCATATTATCATTATTACTTAATGCGTATGTATGGTGCAATACCAATCATCCGTAATGTGATTCCGGTGGATGCACCAGAGAATGAAATTCAGGTATCGAGAGATCCTATTGATGAAAGTGTGGATTATTTAGCCAATTTATTAGATGAAGCTTCGGTACATTTACCGCCACAAATTGTTGATACTCAAAATGAATTAGGACGAGTAACCAGACAGGCAGCTTTAGGAATTAAAGGGGAACTTTTGTTAATGGCTGCTAGTCCATTATTTAATGGCAATACGGATATGGCAGGATATACCAATAACGATGGGACGCCATTATTTAATACTACTTATGATCCAACTAAATGGCAAAGAGCAGCAACAGCAATTAAAAATGCTATTGATGTAGCCGAAGCTAACGGACATAAAATTTATTATAAAAACGATTTTACTTTCGATATTTCTGAGACTTCAAAAACGAAAGTTCAAATAAGACAGGCCCTTTGTGAACCTTTTAATGAAGAGGTTATATGGTCTAATACAAAAAGTACAACCTATTGGTTACAACGTATTTGTATGATGCCGCTATCTAATGTGGTGCCAGCTAGAGAAGCAAGAATGATTTTCTCTCCAACAATAGGATCAGCATCTAAGTTTTATACTAAAAATGGGGTGCCAATTGATGAAGATAAAACTTTAGATTTTTCAGATATCACGAAACTTAGAGAAGCGGGGCCGGATGATGCACTAAATATTTTTCAAGGCTATAGAACCTCTATTTTAAATTTCGATAGAGAACCTCGTTTTTATGCCGATTTAGGATTTGATGGTGCTGTTTTTTACAAACAAGATAGTTATGCTGATGAAACTAAATTCCATATTGAGTCTAAGTTTCAGGATTATGCAGGTAGTTTTGATGCATTCGATTTTAACATCTCAGGATATTTTATAAAGAAAGTCGTTAACTGGGAGTATAACTTTAACAGCGATGGTGGCGGATCTTATAAAATTTACGCTTGGCCAGAATTACGTTTAGCAGATATGTATTTACAGTACGCCGAAGCTTTAAATGAGGTGTCAGGCCCTACCGCAGAAGTATTAGAATATGTAGATGCTATACGTGCTCGTGCAGGTCTTGAAGGTGTTGCAGCATCTTGGCAAAATTACTCTACGAGTCCAAGTAAATACACAACCAAAGAAGGTATGCGAGAAATAATTCATAGAGAAAGAACTATTGAGTTGGCTTATGAAGGTAAAAACTATTGGGATGTTAGACGATGGAAAAAAGCCGTTAGAGAATTTAACAATCCAATAAAAGGATGGAATGTTTTTGGAACGACCGAGAGTTCATACTATCAGGTTTTAACGCTTCACCAACAGCGTTTTGTGTCGCCAAGAGACTATTTCTGGCCAATTAATGAAAATACTCTAATTCAAAACCCTAATCTGGTACAAAGCCCAGGTTGGTAAAAACATAACAATTATGAAACAAAATATAATAAAATTCTCTTGGATTGCGATGTTGGCTCTAATTGTTGTTTTTTCTGCGTGTTCAGAGGAACAAGGCCCATCACCATTAGAAAATAATACAACACCTCCAGGAATTGTTGAGAATGTTGTAGTTGAAAATTTACCTGGTAAGGTAAAATTAGAATATACACTACCAGATGATAAAGATCTATTATACGTGGTAGCCCGTTATACATTAGAAAATGGAACACCTATGGAGGTAAAGGCTTCCTATTATCAAAACTCTATGCTTTTAGAAGGTTTTACAGGGCAGTCTGAAGAGGAAGTGGAAATTTATGCCGTTAATAGAAGTGAAACGGAATCTGATCCTGTTACGGTAACGGTGGCTCCATTGGAAGCTCCTATTTACGAAATTTTCAGATCTTTAGAAACAAATGCTGATTTCGGCGGAGTTCGTATTAATGCATTAAACCCGACAGAAGAGGATATTGCCTTATTGGTAATGCAAAAAAATGTGCAAGGCGATTGGGAACCACTTTCTACAAGTATTTATACATCAGTTGATACCATTTCCAGAAGTATTAGAGGATACGATCCCGTACCACAGGATTTTGCTTTTGTGGTTAGAGACCGTTGGTTAAACACAACAGATACTTTATTTGCTGAAATTACACCTATTTTCGAAATGTTGATGCCAAGAGAGGAAATGCTTCCGATTACCTTACCAAACGATGCTGAGTTAATTGCAGCTCACACCGAGGTAAGAGATTTATTTAACGGAGGTACTTTAGAGTGGTATGATAGTTTCTTTACGAGTAGAACCATTGATGTGGGTAATCATTTAGTAACTTTTGATATTGGTCGCCAGACTAAGTTAAGCCGTTTGCACATCTGGAATTTCTCAGAACCTATTGGAGGACAGCGTTTATACTATTATTTAGGAGCAATGAGAAAGTTCAGAATTTGGGGAGCTAACGAACTAAATGATGGTAATTTAGAAGATGGTACCTGGACACTTATGGGGGAGTATGAAATTATTAAACCTTCAGGTTTACCTTATGGTCAGGAGGATAATAACGACTTAATAGCTGCTCAAGACGGTGCAGATTATGAAATTGATATAGAGAAGCCAGCAGTACGTTTCCTTCGTATAGAATGTTTGTTAAACTGGGCAAATGGCCAATATATGGCAGTATCTGAGGTACAGGTATTTGGTAATCCAAACCTTTAATTTAAAATTATGAAGACAATGAAAAAATTAAAGCATATAATTATAGCAGTATTTGCTATTAGCATTGTTCTGGGAATTTATTCTTGCACCGACGATACAGAATATCTTAAATTCACAGAAGGAGGAGAGATTTCATATACAGGAGCTATTGATTCTTTACAAATTTATCCGGGACAAAATAGAGTTAAGGTAGAAGGTTTAATAATAGGAGACCCCAAAGTATCTGAGGTTCGTGTATATTGGAATAATAATAGAGATTCCATTTCAGTTCCCGTGAATAGAACCCAAGGTGTAGATGAGGTGTCGTTTATTATAGACGGTTTAGAAGAAAATGTATACAATTTCACTGTAAGAACCTTGGATGCTGATGGAAATAAATCTATTGCAGTTTCTCAGTCAGCCGAGGTGTATGGCGATCGTTACATAGCTTCCCTATTCAATAGACCTTTAGAAAGAAACGTTCTTGTAGAGAGTGTATTAGAAATTGGATTGGCAGATATGGATTTAAGTTCTGGAGTTTTAGGTTCTGAGTTTGAGTATATGTCTACGTCAGGAGAAACAAAAACCATTTATGTTGATATAGCTGAATCAAATGTAACTATTTCAGATTTTGAAAGTGGGTCTACGTATCGCTATAGAACGGCATTTATTCCTGATGAGGATTCTATCGATAACTTTTTTACGGCTTTTGAAGATGTGACACCTATTCCAACCCCAGTATTGGGTAATGCAGCAGTGCCATTTATTGCATCTGCAACAGATGGAGGACGTTGGGGAACATTGGCAGGGCCATGGATAACTAACGATGTTGCTAAAAACCACGGTGGTTATGGTGGCTGGGATGAATGGAACGGGAATGTTTTCAATTTAGAATCAGGCTGGGGATCACCATCGATTACTAATGGTAAAATCTATCAGGTTGTTCATGCCGAAGCAGCAAGTTATATGTTAAGAGTTCAGGTGTTAAGTACAAATCACAATGCTAATCCGGACGGTGCATATTTTGTTATAGCTAAGGGAGGTAATGGTTTACCAAATGTAGAAGATGTTACAACAGCTTCTGAAGTTATTGGTTACAAACGTATTGGTGCAGCAGGAACTTACACAGTTTCATTTACAGTTGATGAAGCTACAGACATTTCTGTAGGTGAGATAACAACACAAAATGGAGATTACTTCTGTAATATTACGTCTTGGGAAATACAGGTGGCAAATTAATTTAATGTTGTTTATATTTTAGTTTAAAGAGAAGGGGGTGTTTTTTCGTCTTCTTCTCTTTTTTATTAAAACAATGCCTATGCTTTCAATTAAGGTTTTATTTATCAGTTTGTCATCATTAGTATCTGTTTCTATTGTAACCGAAACATCCGTTAAATCAAACATCAAAATCAATCAAAAAAACATAAAATTCACAGATACAATTAAACCAATTGTTTATCTCGATTCCACAAGTTTTAAAGATGATAAAACGTTTAAAGATAACTGGAACATGTTCTATCCTTGGGGAACAGACCATAATGGTACAGCGAGTATGTTTCCTGAAAATGTAAAATTAAAAACAGGTGGGATTCTTGAAATTACAGCTGATTGGAATAAAGGTAAAGATGAAGGTAAAAGCACATCCGATCCGCATTTGCCTATCGCATTTCATTCAGGAGCTATTCATTTAAAAAGACAAATAACAGTTTCTCAACAATTGCCAAATTGGGAAATAAGTGGAGATTTTCAGGCACCAACCCTTTTTGGTAGCTGGCCAGCTTTTTGGATTACAGGAGCAAAATCATGGCCTCCGGAGATTGATATGCTGGAATTTAAAGGCAATACTTTCTGTTGGCAAAATACAGTTACAGGAAAAGATTGGAGGAATACTATTTGGACTACCGAAAAAACAAATTTACCAGATGCGGCATTAGTATGGCATAATTATAAGGTGACACTAGAATACATTGATGAAGCAAATTCTAAAGTAAAAATGTACATTGATGGAATTCTAAAATCTGAGGAGATAAAAGATTATACCAATAAGCCATTTTGGTTAATTATGAATTTACAAATGGAAGGAGCTAGTGGCCAAACTGACGATACGGCAATTATAAAGAAACAATCAACAAAATTTAGAGCAAAGAATGTTTACGTTGCTGCAAAGCCCAATAAATGTAATTAGAATGAGATTTCTAAATCCAAAATATTTGATAAAAATTACAAGCATATTTCTGGTCCTGTTAACCATTTGGTCATGCTCTTCAGAAGATACAAGAGGAGACAATAATCAAGAGGAAACGACAAAGGAAATTAAAATCCCAATTCTGGAAACGAATACGGTTGAAAGTCTGGAGTCCTTTAAAGCGACTTTATGGGGTAAAGTTTTAGATAATGGAGGCAGTAGTATTACAGAGCGAGGTATCTGCTATAGTGTAACTGAAAATCCGACATATAATAATAGTTCTGAAAAGGCATCTGTTGTTAAGGGAAGTGGTGAATTTCAAGTGAATTTACAAAACCTGATGTCTGGTATAACATATTATGCTAAAGCTTATGCAATAAATGAAAAAGGAGTTGGTTACGGAAATGAAGTTAGTTTTTCTACTCTAGATATTATCGCCCCAACTTTAAAGATAGGAGATACTAAAGTTGCTGGAGCTCATGATATATGGTTGGATGTAACTGTGCCAAATCAGGGAGATATGGAAATTGAAGAGATTGGGCTTGTTTACAGTAAAACAAGTAACCCAACCACAGATAATAATGGGGTTACAAAAGAAAATGTAGTAATGGCATTCAAGGAAAGAATTACAGGATTAGATCCTCAAACCTTATACTATTTCAGGGCATATGCAATAACATCAAATGGTATTACCTATAGTGATGAAATTACCATGAGTACCATAAAGAAAGGAAATTTCACCTGGTCTTTTTGGTGGGAGGATAACTCAGATCCTGCTTTTGACCGTCTAAGAGTAGCCTTTGATAAAGCAACTTGGTATTATAATAATTTCACCTCAATTGAAAAACATGTAAATGTGAACTATAATACAGGAACACCAACCGCAGATGCCAATTTTGATGGCTGGATTAATTTTGGAGCAAATCCAGATTATCAGCGAACGGGAACAGCTATGCATGAAATGGCACACACGGTGGGAGTTGGAACTCATGGAAAATATTGGGAACTCATGAAGGAATCTTGGCAGGGAAATAGAGCTAATGCCATATTACAAATGATGACAGACGACCCTAATGCAAAAATATATGGAGATAATACTCATTTTTGGCCTTATGGTATTAATGGGGCGCATGAAGATGATGGTTCAGAAATGTTGTATATAATACATGCTTTAATTCTTCAAGGAATGAAAACAGATGGTTTACCTAACCAATAAATCATGATATAAATTATTGAACAAAATAAAACTTAAAACTAATGAATAACCAAAAACGAAATTTCTTGAAGCTTGCACTGATGAGTTTTTTATCAGTTAGTTTGTTTTCATGTAAAACACAGGAAAAGTACACCACCTATTTGTTTACCTATTTTACAGGGAATACAGGAAATGAAGAAGCTATAAGATATGCTTTGAGTCAGGATGGGTATAATTATTATGCGCTTAATGGTAATAACCCGATTATAGATTCCAAGGATATCAGTTCTACGGGAGGCGTTCGCGACCCTCATATTTTAAGAGGAGCTGATGGAAAAACCTTTTACATGGTAGTAACCGATATGGTTTCAGCCAACGGATGGAGTTCTAATAGAGCTATGGTTTTAATGAAATCAACCGATTTAATTAACTGGACATCTACGGTAATCAATATTCCTAAAACTTATCCAGAGGAATTTGGTGATGTTGTACGTGTTTGGGCACCACAAACCATTTATGATAGTAAGACAAAGCAGTATATGATTTACTGGTCAATGTTGGGAGCCGAAGGCCCGGATATTATTTATTATGCGTATGCCAATAAAGATTTTACCGGTCTTGCAACAACACCAAAGCAATTATTCTTTAGCCCGACCAATAGTGCATGTATCGATGGTGATATCATCTATAAAGATGGAGTGTATAATTTGTTTTTTAAGAATGAAAGTCACGGCGGAGGTATCAGAAAAGCCGTTTCCAATACCTTAACTGAAGGTTATGTTCAACAAGAAGGCTTTTACGATCAAACGGATGCAGCCGTTGAAGGTTCAGGGATTTTTAAACTTATAGATTCTGATGAGTATATTTTAATGTACGATATGTATACTTCGGGAACCTATCAGTTTACAAAATCAAGCGACTTAGAACATTTCACAGTGGTTGATGATGCCATATCAATGAATTTTCATCCACGTCACGGAACCGTAATTCGTATTACAGAAAGTGAGAAAAATGCTTTGTTGGAGAAATGGGGAACTTTAGATAAAAGTGCTTTTGTAAGTTTTAATGGTGAAGGTGTCAGACAAAACAATGTCGATGTAAATGATGAAGATCAAACCATTTATATACCTGTAGTTCTTGGTACTGATATCACTAATTTAGATTTAAAAATTGAAACGCTTCCTTGGGTAAATATACTAACTACAGGGGCTCAGGATTTTTCAAATGGAGCAGTAGATTATATCTTCGAAACTGCCGATAAGCAAAAAACATATAAAGTCTCAGTTCATGAAGATAACAATCCGGTGTTAAGCGGATTCTATGCCGATCCGGAAATTATTTTTTCTCATAAAACAAATAAGTATTATATCTATCCAACCAGCGACGGATTTCACGGCTGGTCTGGGACGTATTTTAAAACCTTTTCATCACCAGATTTAGTAAACTGGACTGATGAAGGTGTGATTTTAGATCTTAAGAAAGATGTGAGTTGGGCAGACCGAAACGCCTGGGCACCTTGTGCTATTGAGAAAAAAGTAGATGGGGAGTACAAGTATTTCTATTATTTCACAGCAGCTCAAAAAATAGGGGTAGCTGTAGCCGATAATCCGGAAGGACCTTTTGTCGATTCAGGTCAGCCTATCATAGGAGAAAAACCGGAAGGAATCAATAGAGGTCAGGAGATTGATCCGGATATTTTTACCGACCCTGTTTCCGGAAAGAGTTATTTATATTGGGGTAATGGTTATATGGGCGTTGTTGAATTAAACGATGATATGATTTCCGTAAAACCAAATAGTTTTAAACGTTTAAATCCGGGAGGCACGTTTAGAGAAGGTACTGAAGTATTTTACAGAAACGGAACATACTATTTTTTATGGTCTGAAGACGATACAAGAAGTCCGAATTATCGCATACGATACGCTACTGCCGATTCGCCTTTGGGGCCTTTAAATATTCCTGAAAACAATTTAATTTTAGAAAAAAGACCAGAAAAAGGAATCTACGGAACAGGACATAATAGTGTAATTCAAACGCCAGGAACCGATATTTGGCATATTGTTTATCATAGATTTAACCGACCTAAAGGCATTACTATGGGTGGTGCAGCAGGGTTTAATCGTGAGGTCTGTATCGATAAATTGGAGTTTAACGAAGATGGAAGTATTAAACCGGTAGAACCAACTGTTTCAGGAATTCTATCTTTAAACTAAACCTGAAATTTGTCAATCTGAACTTGTTTCAGATTCCCACTTAACAAGTTAAGATGAAGTGGAGTTTTGTTCTAAAAAAAGGAATGATGCTTAGATAATGAATAACATAACAGCAAATTGGCATATGAAATTTTATAAACACATATTAACTTTATTTTTAGTGGCGATATTTGGGCTTTTCGGTTGCAAAACCTCTAAAAACTCGATAAAAGAAGAAGATTTTAGTGCTTATTTGATGACCTATTTTAAAGACGATGACCATAGTTTACATATGGCTTTAAGTGCTGATGGTTATACGTTTACAGATATAAATAAAGGAAAAGCCATTGTTGCAGGCGATACTATTTCCAGCCAGAAAGGTATTCGCGATCCGCATATATCAAGAGGTCCCGATGGAGCGTTTTATGTAGTCATGACCGATTTACATATTTTCGGAAAAGAAAAAGGGATCCGAAATACCCAATGGGAGCGTCCCGGGGAGCAATTTGATTGGGGTAATAACCGAGGCTTTGTTTTGATGAAATCCTACGATTTAATCCATTGGACGCACAGTAACTTCCTATTTAATGAACATTTTGAAGGCTTTGAAAATATTGGCTGTGCCTGGGCGCCTCAAAGTATTTATGATCCTAAGGAAAAAAAAATGATGGTATATTTTACCATGCGAATGGGGCATGGGTTAACGAAATTGTATTATGCCTATGCTAATGAAGATTTTACCAAATTAATCACCGAACCAATACCGTTATTTGAATATCCTGATGAAACCATTCAAATTTTAGATGCTGATATTTCTCGAATGTCAGACGGACGTTATTGCATGACTTACGTAGCTCAGGAACGCCATATTGGTGTAAAAATGGCTTTTTCTAACGAGATTAATTCAGGCTATGAATACAATCCGGAATGGGTTGATAAGGAACCGGGTTCTTGTGAAGCCCCAAATGTTTGGAAGCGTTTTGATAAAGACACTTGGGTGTTGATGTACGATATTTATAGTATCAATCCGCATAATTTCGGATTTGTAGAAACATCAGATTTTAAAAACTTTAAGGATTTAGGTCATTTTAATGAAGGGGCAATGAAAACAACTAATTTTTCATCGCCTAAACATGGCGCTGTAATTCATTTATCTAAGAAGGAAGCAGTTCAGTTAGCTAAACATTGGAATTATAATTTAACTTTTGAAAAATGAAATTAATAAATAGCATTTTAGTATCAACATTAGGAACAATTGGTTTATTACAAAACACATTTGCTCAGGAATCTGAACAGTTGAAAAGTAGTAGTGTCGTGTATAAATGGGAAGCCAACGGCAACCCAGTGGTAACTCATAAATATACTGCTGATGCAGCGGCTTTGGTACACAACGACACACTTTTTATTTATACGGGAGAAGATTTTAAAGGCGGTCAAACACGGTATAATATTTTAAACTGGTGTGTATTTGCAACTACCGATATGAAACATTTCTGGGAGTATAAAACGCCATTGAAAGCATCAGATTTTTCCTGGGGCGAGCAAAATGCGGCCTGGGCAAGTCAGGTGATAGAACGTAATGGTAAATTTTATTGGTATACGAGTTCTCAAACAACGGGTATTGGGGTAGCTGTTTCCGATAGACCGGAAGGCCCTTTTAAAGATGCTTTAGGAAAAGCTCTGTTTACTAACGAAGACAGCTTTGGAAAAACACACAGCTGGAGAACTATTGACCCTACGGTGTTTATTGATGATGATGGACAAGCATGGATTTACTGGGGCAACGGGGCCTGTTGGGTTGCCAAGTTGAATGAAGATATGATTTCATACGATAAAGATTTTGGAATTAAAATGGTGGATATTCAAGGCGACATGGATTTCCCATTCACCGAAGCGCCATGGATTCAGAAAAGAAATGGCAAGTATCTATTGTCTTTTGCTGTTGGGTTTCCGGAGCGTATCGCTTATGCCATAAGTGATAAACCTGAAGGCCCATATCAATATAAAGAAGTGATTAATGAAATTGCCGGGAATAGCAATACCAACCATCAGGCCATTATTGATTTTAAGGGTGAATCGTATTTTATTTATCACAACGGCGGGATTCAAACCGATGGCGGAAGTTTCAGCCGTTCAATATGTATTGATAAACTGGAATATAAAAAAGACGGTACTATTAAACCGGTGGTCATGACGACAAAAGGCGTAAGCAATTAAGCGATATAAACTAAACAACTAAAATGAAACACCCATTATTAAAATTTAATCACACTGCAGCATGTTAATTTGGGTGTTCCATGTGACCATTAAAAAACAATAAATATTGACACATGAAATTAATTAACGTATTCAAGGTATTCGCTATTACTATATTACTAGTAGCTTGCGGAACCAGTAAGCAGCAGAAACAAACCGATTTTAAATTCTGGGCTTTAACCCCTCCAATGGGTTGGAACAGTTGGGATTGTTTCGGGCCTTCGGTGGTTGAAGATGAGGTAAAAGCCAATGCCGATTATATGGCTAAACATCTTAAAGATTATGGTTGGGAATATGTTGTGGTTGATATTCGTTGGTATGCCGATAACCAGACATCAGGGCACTATAATAAATATGATCAAACCGATTTTATTATCGACGAATATGGCCGATATATGCCCTCAATAAAACGTTTTCCGTCCTCAGTAAATGGAGCAGGTTTTAAACCTTTGGCCGATTATATTCATAGTTTAGGGTTAAAATTCGGAATCCATATTATGCGAGGCGTACCAAAGGAAGCGGTGTTCAATAAAATGCCTGTTAAAGGAACCGGTATTACAGCCGATCAAATTTATTCAACTGAATATGAATGTACTTGGTTACAGGACAATTATACAGTTGTAAAAGATAAACCCGGGGCACAGGAGTATTATAATTCTATCTTCGATATGTATGCTTCCTGGGGACTGGATTTTGTAAAGGTGGACGATTTATCACGTCCGTATCACACTGATGAAATTGAGATGATTCGGAAAGCCATCGACCAAACAGGAAGACCAATTGTTTTAAGTATGTCGCCGGGTGCAACACCTGTCGATGAACACGAACATGCTACAGCAAATGCCAATATGTGGCGTACCATTGATGATTTCTGGGATAACTGGGCACAGTTAAATTATTCTTTTGAAAAATGTGCCGAATGGGCACCTTATATTTCACCCGGAGCCTGGCCAGATGCCGATATGTTACCCATGGGGAAATTTATTCGTGGCGAACGCGCAACAAACCGTTATACTAAATTTACTAAAGACGAACAGTACACTTTAATGACCTTATGGACCATGTTCAAATCACCTTTAATGTTTGGTGGTAATCTGCCGGATAACGATGAATTTACAAACATGCTGCTAACCAATAAAGAAGTGCTGGAAGTTCACAGTAAATCAATAAACAACAAGCAATGGTTTGATGAGGATGATATAATTGGATGGACAGCCGATGATCCGGATAGTGATGATAAGTTTGTAGCGGTTTTTAATAGTGCGGGAGACGGGTTTGTGTCAACAAAAAGTTTGTTGTACAGAAGTGGAACCGTGTCGCATTTAACCGATGGTTTTGGTGAAGATATTGATGTCGAACTCCCGGAAGGAAGTACCGATTTATATTTAATTGTAAATGATGGCGGCGACGGGTATTCGTGGGATCATGCCAACTGGATTAACCCAACCATTCATTTAGACAATGGAGATAAGGTAAAACTAACCGATTTAACTTGGGAAGAAGGCTTTGCGGGTTGGGGAACCATAGGTGTCAATAAAAGTGTATCTGGAGGTCAATTGAATGTTAAAGGAACAATTTATGACAACGGCATCGGGACACATTCTCAATCTATAATTCACTACAAACTTCCTGAAAACAGTAAACGATTTACGGCTTTTGGAGGTTTAGATATTGTTGGAACGAATGACAAATCAGGATCAACCGTAGAGTTTATGATTTCAACTGAGGATCCCAAAATTATGAATGAAGATCCAACGGCGATTCCTGTTGATTTGGAAGCTCTGGGTTTTAATGGAGAGTGTACAATCAGAGATTTATGGAATCATAAAGATTTGGGAACCTATTCAGGTTTAGATTTTGCACCGACCATTAATTACCATGGCGCTGGATTGTATCGAATTTCAAAAGCTAAATAAAACATGTTGCTAAATTTGAATTTTAAAAAGACTGGTTTCACTATAACAGTGGTTTGTCTTTTCGTCTGTTTAAACGTTTTTGCTCAAAGAGAAGTAAAGCATAATATTCCTTTAAAAAGTATTCGTTTGAGCGATCCGGCGATTCTAGCTGATAAAGGGTCTCAAACCTATTACATGACCGGAACGGGAGGTCTGTTATGGAAGAGTAAAGATTTAAAATTCTGGGAAGGTCCGTACCACGTGGCTAAGACCAACCCGGATTCATGGATGGGGTCAAATCCCATGATTTGGGCAGCAGAACTTCATCAGTATAAAAACAAATATTACTATTTCGCAACGTTCACCAACCGAGATGTTAAAATTGATACTGTAGCTGGAAATGTAATTGAACGTCGCGCCAGCCATATTCTTGTTAGCGATAAACCCGAAGGACCTTACGTTCCTATGGCAGATGATATTTATTTGCCAGCCAATAAACCAACTTTAGATGGTACTTTTTGGGTAGATACTAATGGAAAACCATATATGGTGTATTGTTACGAGTGGTTACAAAATGGGAATGGTACCATGGAAAAAATTGAATTAAAACCTGATTTAAGTGGTTCGATTGGAGAAGGGCAATTATTATTTAAAGCCAGCGATTCGCCATGGAGTCGGGAAAAAGATGAATACGGTAATGACAAGCCGAATAAAGTTACCGATGGTCCTTATTTATTTAAAACGGGCACAGGTCGTTTAGGGATGATTTGGACCAGCTGGATCTATGATGTATACACACAGGGCGTAGCCTATTCAGAAAGCGGGACGCTTGATGGGCCTTGGATTCAGGAAAAAGACCCGATTACACCACCTAATTTTGGGCATGGTATGTTGTTTAAAACTTTCGAAGGAAAAACCTTAATGTCTGCGCATAGTCATAAAAAAGTAAATGACAGAACGGTTAGAATTCCACATTTGTTTGAAGTGGATTTAACATGGGAAAAACTAATTGTAAAAAAAGAGTATTTAGTTGAATAATATGAGTTTTATAAAGTCTTTATCGTGGGTTTTTATGTTTTTTGCATTGGGTAGTTTTGTAGGATTTTCACAAACCACTAACAATGTTTTTGAGATAGAAAACCCCGATTATAATCTAAGTCCGTACACAGGAATGACAAAGCAGCACTGGAAAGATGCTGCTTTGTACTTGCTTGAAGGTGCATTTAGTTATATCCAAACTTTGGATGACCCGATGAAGTTTCCAAAGCAACCGGGAAAAAGTTATCCTCATAATGAAAGTCGTGTACCAACCGAAAAACTGGAAGGGTTATGCAGAACTTTATTTGTAGCAGCACCATTGCTTAAGGATAATCCCGATTTAAAGGTTAACAACATAAATGTTGCAGATTACTACCGTTATCAAATCGGTAAATTAACAGATGTGAACAGCGAATCCTATATTGTACCTAGACCAAAAAATGGAGGGGCAAGTCAGAATCTGGTAGAATTTGGAGCTTTGGCATTATCGATGCTTATCAGTCCGGATGTGCTTTGGGAACCGTTAACACAAGAGACTAAAGATAATTTGGCGAGTATCATGTTAAGTTATGGTGATGGACCTACGGTAGATTCTAACTGGAAGTTTTTTAACATTTTTGTATTGAGTTTTTTTAAGGAGCAAGGCTACGAGGTTAACGAAGATTTATTGGTAGAATATCTGGAAAAATCCTTGACGCATTATCGCGGGCAAGGCTGGTATAACGATAGCCCGGCATACGATTATTACAGCATGTGGGCGTTTCAAATGTATGGTATGATTTGGTCAGAATATGTTGGAAAACAATATTACCCGGAAATAGCCTCAAAATTCATTAATAACTTTAAAGATTTAAAAAATAATTATCCATATCTGTTTAGTGAAGATGGTAAAATGATTATGTATGGAAGGAGCATTAGTTACCGTATTGGATCTATTATTCCGTTTCCATTGATGGGATTAGAAGATGATAAACAAGATATTAATTTTGGCTGGATGCGTCGTATTTCGTCTGGGGTTATTAAGCAGTTTTTTACGCATCCCGATTTTATGAAAGATCGAGTGCCAACACTTGGTTTTTATGGTGCCTTTGAACCTGCGGTACAAAATTATAGTTGTCGTGGCAGTGTGTATTGGATGGGGAAAGCCTTTTTAGGATTGTTAGTGCCGGATGACAATCCGTTTTGGACAGCGACTGAGAATAATGGCGCATGGGATGAGACCTTCAAAAAGGATAAAGTTTACAATACATTTCAGGAAGCTTCAGAGATATTAATTACCGATTACCCAAATAGTGGTACTTCCGAAATACGTGCCTGGTGTCATGAAAAGGTAAAGGACGACTGGCAGAAATTCCGATCTACCGAAAATTACAATAGACTGTCTTATAACAGTGATTTCCCTTGGCAAGCCGATGGGGAACATGGTGAAGTGGCCATGAATTATGTGATAAAAAATAAGAATAACGATTGGGAAGCCTTCCGTTTATACAATTTTAAAAAGTTTAAAAATGGCGTATATTATCGGGATGTGGTATTAGAAACCGACGAGAAAATTAAATTTAGTTTAGCCGATATTCCTTTAGCCAATGGTATTTTAAGGGTAGATAGAAATGAAAGTGATAAGCCTATCTCTATGCGTTTGGGGCATTATGCTTTGCCGCAATTGGAATCAGAAATCATAGTTAAAAAGAAAAAAGTAAAAGGCTATGAAGCTACCATAATTGATAATGGAAGATATAAATTGGCTATGATTCCAATAATGGGATGGGATAAAACTGAGGTTATTGAAACTAAAGACTTACATCCTGAAAGTGAATATAGTAAAGTTATAAATGTTGAAAAAAATGAAAGTGTATCTAATACACTTAAATCGAAAATTTATATTACCTTGATGCTCTGGAAAAAGTCCGGCCATAAATGGACAACCAACCAACTAATACCAATTAAGAATATTAAGCTTTTAGATGATGGAGGTATTGATATCGAAATTAAAGGCTCAGAAACTAAAACTGTTAACTACTAAATGTCATGTCTGTTTAAGTATTTGTATTGTTTTTAGTTTCTTAACTAACTTAAACGCACAAACTTTTGAGCGTATAGAAAACTACGCCGGATTGGGTACTGCCACCCAAAACAATGGAACAGCCTTGGCCGATTACGATGCCGATGGCGATCTGGATATTTTTGTAGTAGCGAAAGCTCAGGATGTTACAGGTAGCTCAAATACACACAGTAAGCTATTTCGTAACAATAACGATGGTACATTTACAGATATAACCAATACTACAGGCTTGGTTAATTTATTTCCTGTCGATGAAGCCAGTGATTATACCGATGCTTTAAACGGATTTAAATATGGTGCTTTTTGGGGCGATTATGATAATGATGGTTACCCGGACATATTTTTTACACATATTTTCAAAGTTCAGCTTTTTCATAATGAGGGAGATGGTACTTTTAAAGAAGTTACTCAGGAAGCTGGTTTTAAAAAATACAATCAGAATGTTAATACAGGGGCAACCTGGTTTGATTACAATAACGATGGATTTCTTGATATTTATATTTCCGATTGGGGATCAGAAGATGAAGGGAATCGACTTTTTAAAAATAATGGAGATGGAACGTTTACTAATGTAACGAGTATTATTCAGGGCGTTTTAGTTAATAAACATTCATACCAAAGTGTACCTTTTGACTTTAATGGAGATGGTTGGATGGATTTATATGTCGCTAATGATTATGCTACTGAATCTAATGACTTATACATTAACAACAAGGGCTTAGGTTTTACAGAAGAAGCTGCTACTTATGGTTTAGATTTCTCTAAGGACGATATGGGTATTGCTGTTGGAGATTACAATGGTGATGGTGCTTTCGATATGTATATCACTGCTATTGGTGATAATCAACTTTTTGAAAATCAAGGAAACAATTCATTTGTAAATAAAGGGCGAAGTTTAGGGGTTTATAATACTGGCTGGGCCTGGGATGTTGTTTTTTCAGATTTTGATTTAGACCGCGATGAAGATTTGTTTGTTGTTAATGGCTTTGAATTTGGTAGTTCTGGGAGATATAAGAATACCTATTATGAAAATTCTATAGAAAATTTTGTGTCTCGATTGGTTGACAGTTCAACCCGAGTGGGATTAGGTGAAGAAACAATCAGTGTTACGGAAGCTGTATTTGATTATGATAACGATGGTGATTTAGACATATTTGTAACCAATAATGACGGACCGTCCTATTTTTATGAAAACAAACTTACCGATGTTAATCAGCCTGCCAAGGATTTGCATTGGTTCAAAGTGAAGCTTGAAGGTACGACGTCTAATCGTGATGCGATTGGTACCACATTATCTGTAAAAACAGCCAGAGGTTTGTTGCATCGCTATTATAGCGGAAAAGGTTTTTTGTCTCAGCACTTAAAACCAGTACACTTTGGGTTAGGATCTGATACCGAAATTCTTGAACTTAAAATCACCTGGCCATCTGGTCTTGTGGAGACCCATACCAATATTCCGGCAGACAAAACGATTTTAGCTAGAGAAGGTAATGGTTATCAGATTCTCGATGTTCAGCCTAGCATAAAACCTTATGGTTGTATGGACCCTAATTCCTGTAATTATAATCCTGATGCGACAGTAAATACCTGGAGTTGTAATTATCTGGAAACTTCTAAAATTACCGGAACCATTAAAACGCATAAAACCAGTATTGAGTCTTACAGTTACCCTGTGACAACTGATATATCTTTAACATGGAAAGTGACCGGAGGAGAAATAATAGAAGAACCAGGCATTGGTAATATTATCGTAAAATGGGGAACAGGGAGCACAGGAACAATAACTTTAACAGCGTCCAATGCAAAATGTATTAGTGAACCTGTTGTGTTATCGGTAACCTTGTTGGATGAAGAAGTGAATTTTAAGGAACAGTCCATCGCTCGCTTATGGAATGAAACGTTACTATCATTAATCCGAAAAGACTATGCACGGCCTACGGTTCATGCAAGAAATCTGTTTCATACCAGTGTGGTGCTGTATGATGCTTGGGCATTATACGACGATAAAGCCTCAACGTACTTAATTGGGAATAACTTGCATGGTTTTAATAGTAATTTTGAAGGATTTAAAACCACCGAAAACCTTATTGAAGCCCGAAAGAAAACGATAAGTTATGCCGCATATCGATTATTAAGCGAACGTTTTGCTCATGCACCAAATCCGAGTTTATCACAAAGTATTTTGGACGAAGTGATGGCAGGATTAGGGTATGATATTTCCAATACCGATACAGATTATACCACAGGAAACCCCATAGCCTTAGGAAATTTTATTGCCAGTGAGATGATTGCTTACGGACTTCAGGACGGCTCGAATGAAATCAATCAGTACGCCAACCAGTATTA
>NZ_JANIAC010000001.1:0-139074 GCF_024723255.1 Aestuariibaculum sp. M13 | reverse complement strand
TCACCAAAATCGATGGGTAATGTCTCGGTGGACCATTTACCGCTTGAGTATGCCGATTATAAGAACTTTTATAAGGAACAGGAAGGTGGCGATATTGGAGTTGGCCGCTCTCGAAACCCGATAACACAATTACCGTATAAAGAACAAATTGTACCCAGAGGCGATTATACACGGGTGCTGGCAGAATTCTGGGCTGATGGACCGGATTCAGAAACCCCGCCAGGACACTGGTTTACCATCTTAAATTATGTCAACGACCATGAATTATTCACCAAAAAGTTTGAAGGCGAAGGTAATATCTTAAGCGATTTGGAATGGGATGTTAAAGCGTATTTTCTTATGGGTGGCGCTATGCACGATGCAGCTGTAGCTGCTTGGGGCGTTAAAGGTTGGTATGATTATATTCGCCCCATTTCAGCTATTCGCTATATGTGTGAAATTGGTCAGTGTACCGATACGAATGAGCCCAATTACAATCCGGACGGGATTCATTTGCAGGACGGACTTATCGAGATTGTAAAAGAAGGCGATCCGCTTTCAGGAATAAATAATGAACATGTTGGAAAGATAAAACTCTACGCATGGAAGGGACATGATTTTATAAATGATCCTCAAGTAGATGAAGCAGGCGTAGGGTGGATACTGGCTGAAACCTGGTGGCCTTACCAGCGACCAACCTTTGTAACACCACCGTTTGCAGGCTATGTGTCCGGGCATTCCACGTATTCCAGAGCCGCAGCCGAGGTAATGACTTTACTCACCGGTGATGAGTACTTTCCAGGAGGAATGGGCGAGTTTATCGCCAAAAAGAACGAGTTTTTAGTGTTTGAAGAAGGTCCGTCGGTTGATGTCACACTACAATGGGCCACCTACCGAGATGCATCCGACCAGTGTAGTTTATCACGAATCTGGGGCGGTATCCACCCACCAGCCGATGATATTCCTGGGCGATTTATGGGAATTAAAATCGGTCAGAAAGCTTTTAGCTATGGCAAACAATATTTTGAAGGAGTAGCAACACCTGTTGAAGATTTAGCAGGGGCCTTGAAAGTTTATCCAAACCCTATAAACAGATCATCAAACAGTGTAAAGGTATCAAACACCCTAGCAACAGATATGTTTCAACTGTTCGATATTAACGGTAGGTTTTTACAATACTTAAGTAACAGCTATAATGAAGCCACCAAAGTATCCGAACTTCATTTTACAAATACCCTGTCAACCGGAGTGTATGTGTTGAAAATTAATAATGTAGCTAGGAAAATTGTGGTGATTGATAAATAATGAATTATAAATAAAAAAAGCCCGTAACAACGTTACGGGCTTCTCTCTTCACTAATTAACCTACTACTTTATCTCATGGATAAATTCTTCTTTTTCTTTTCTATATTTTTTTAGGTTAACGTTCCAGTCATTTTCGGTATCACGGTAACCTAATGCTAAAATAACAGCACTTCTAAGACCTTTTTCTCTTAAACCTAAGATTTCATCTAATTTTTCAGGTAAAAACCCTTCAATAGGTGTTGCATCAACTTTTTGTTCTGCAGCTGCTGCAATTGCCATAGCAAACGAAATATAGGCTTGTTTGGCAGTGTGTTGTTGGTGCCATGCTTCACCTAGAGGTTCATATAATCCCCAAAGTGTTTGCTTATAATCATCCATCGTGCTGTGAGGTAACTCTCTGGCATCCATCATTTCATTGAATACGGATGTGATTTTTTCATGTGAATAACCATCCCAAGAAGCAAATACTAAAAGATGAGAACACTCTGTAATTTGATCCTGATTCCAGGCAATTGGTTTAATTTTTTCTAAAGTTTCTTGATTCGAAACTACAAATATTTCATAAGGTTGTAATCCTGAGGAAGATGGAGCCAATCTCGCTGCCTCAAGAATGTAATCTAATTTATCTTGAGGAACCGTTTCACCGGTCATTCTTTTAGCGGCATATCTCCAATTTAATCCTTTTAACAATTCCATAATTCAAATTTTTTATGCAAAGTTATTATATGTTAGTGACAAATAGTAACTTTGTGACATAAAGTAATAGTTACATTTTAGTAACCAAGTAACATTCCATGGAAAATAATTTAGAGAAAACAGGCTGTGCATTAACAAAAACAGCATGTGAACACAAAATAAGAGCAATACACGATGTTATGTATTTAATAGGAGGCAAGTGGAAAATTTCAATAATTGCCTGTTTATGCTATGGTAACAAAAGGTATTCCGATATTTTAAATGAGGTGGAAGGTATTTCCGGAAAAATGCTGAGCAGAGAATTAAAGGAGCTCGAAATGAATAAAATGATTGAGCGAACTATACTTAATACGAAACCTGTAGGTGTAGAATATTCCTTAACCGATTTGGGAAAATCTTTAAAATCTGTAATTGATATTTTGGCAGATTGGGGGATAGCCTATAGAGAAGAACGTAAATTAATTGAAGAACAGGTTTAGTTTATAAAAACTAAGATGAATGCTATGAAAAGGACTTTCAAGAGATTGAAAGTCCTTTTTATTTTATAATGTGCTAGCAATTAATGTGTTTGTTTTTATTTGGATTTATTCTTAATTATTTTATTGAATTTGTACGATTAAATACTACTTTTGCAATTAATTTAAAATAAGTCTAAATAAATATAGAATATGAAACACCTACTATTTGGTATGTTTTTTATGAGCTTTTTGGGGCTTTTTGCTCAAGAAGCTAATATTCATGGTGTAATAACCGATGAAAATAATCAGCCTGTTGCGTATGCTACAATCACTTTAAAAGGATTATCAAAAGGGGCTATGGCAGATGATAACGGAATTTATAAAATTGAACATCTGGAAGCGGGTCATTATACTTTGCAATTTTCAGGTGTTGGATACATTAAAACGTCACGACAAATTACTTTAAAGGCTAACGAATCTTTAGAAGTTAGTGCTTCATTACAAACCGATTCAGCAGCACTTAATGAAGTTGTGATTACTTCTAACCGTGTTAGAGAAACGTTGGACGAGGTACCTTCTTCTGTTTCTGTTGTAACTGCACAGCAAATTGAAACTTTAGGACAAACAGCAACTAATATTGCCGATGTTTTGGTTGAAATTCCTGGTATTGCGTTAAGTACTAACCAAACGAGTAATACGGGACAAACCTTAAGAGGTAGAAAGATGCTTATTTTAATCGATGGTATTCCGCAGTCAACCCCTTTGCGTAATGGAAGTCGTGATATCAATACGATTGATCCAAGTACTATTGAGCGTATTGAGGTTATTAAAGGAGCTACCGCTATTTACGGAAATGGTGCCGATGGTGGGATTGTGAACTATATAACCAAAAAAACAAATAGCAATAAAAAGTTAGAAAGTACAACAGTTTTAGGAAGTACGGGGGCTTTAAAAAACTTTGACAAATCTATTGGAGGAAATATATCTCAGACGTTTTCAGGACAGTTAAATAAATTAGGTTATGTGGTTAGCGGAACCTTAAGACAAACAGGTGTATTCCGTGATGCCGATGGTGAAGTTATTTCGCCTTACTATGGTTTAGGAGAAACTGATCAATACAGTTTATTCGGAAAATTAAATTATCAGATTGCAGATAACCACAATGTTGAGTTAATGTACAACTATTACAGTAGCAATCAGAATTCAGATTATATAGCACAGGTAGGCGAGTACGGTGTAACACCATCTACAGGTGTTTTAGGTGAAGAATTAGCTGTAGATCAAGGAAATCGCTACAATCACAACGCACAGTTAACCTACGATTTCTTAAATATTTTTGGTGATACCGATTTCAAATTGAATCTGTATGCTCAAGATTTTAGAACTGTTTATGGCTATTCAACTTCATTTTATGATCCAAATTTAGGGTACGACGGAGGACAATCTTCAATCATTTCAACTAAAATGGGAGCTCGTTTTAATTTCAATACGCCATATGAATTTGGTTCAGTTTCCGGAAACATTCTTTACGGAATTGATGTTCTTAACGATGAAACTGCTCAGGAATTAATTGACGGAAGACCATGGGTACCTGTAACGAATATGACTAACTTAGCACCTTACGCACAGTTAAAAACCATTTACGAAAACTTTGTTTTTAAAGCAGGAATTCGATTTGAGAATATTATTGTTGATATTCCGGATTATACCACATTAGCTCGCTATAATCAAACGTCAACAACACCAACACGAGGAGGAATAGATGTTGAAGGAGGCGAATTAGAATACAATGCAACGACATTTAATGTAGGTTTACGTTATAACAAGTGGTCGGTATTTAAGCCATTTGTAAGTTTTTCTCAAAGTTTCTCGATTGCCGATTTAGGGAGAACATTACGTGAAGCAACAGAAAATACCGTAAGTCAGATTAAATCAGATGCGGTTATTGCAAATAACTATGAAATTGGATTTAATAGTACATTCGGAAATACACATGTTAGCGGAGCTTATTTTATCAGCACCTCCAAATATGGAGCAACTTACAGTGAATTGCCAAGTGGAACCTTTGAAATCGACCGTCAACCAGAACGTGTTTATGGTTTTGAAGTCGCTGCCGATACCAAGTTAACCAGTAACTTTAAATTAGGAGGATCGGTATCTTATACTGAAGGAAAATTAGATACCGAAAATAACGGTGATTATAATACTTATATGAATAGCGATCGTATTCCTCCTTTAAAAGGTGTTGCTTATTTAACTTACAATTGGGAAGATAAATTCAATGCACGAGTATCATATATTTATTCTGGAAATAGAGATCATTTCGAGGCTAATACTAACGGAGATTATACTTATGGTCAGGGACCTATTTCAGATTTTAGTATTGTAAATCTGTCAACCAGTTATCAAATGAGTCCGAGTACTAAAATTGGGTTAGGAGTTGAAAATTTATTAAACAGAGATTACTATAATTTATTATCGCAATTTGCAGCTCGCGACAACGATTATATAAAAGCCAACGGTGCACGTTTCAATCTGTCGTTAACCGTTAAATTATAAGACTGCAGAACCATTTTTTAACATCCTGTAAAATATTTTACAGGATGTTTTTTGTTATAAAGTATTTATTGTTAAAGTTTGTATTTTATTGAAAGCATGAATAACAGAACCCTTTTAAAATATCATTCATATTTAGGTTTAATAGCTGGAATTTTTCTGGTGGTTATGGGACTAACGGGAGCTGTCTTGGCTTTTAATGAAGATATTGATGAGGCTGTTTTTAAAGAGTATCAGGTAGAAGACTTTTCAAATAGTTTGGCTTTAGATAGAGCTATTGAAACGGTCCAAAATAACTTTCCTGAATGGGAAGCTAGAATTGTACATTTTAAAAAAGGAGAAAGCATTCTTTTTAATTTACGTTTACCTGATTCCAGACGTTTTGTTTTTGTGCATCCCCTAACAGGGCAGATTATCGCTAATATCGATGCCAATGCTACAATTACCAAGTGGATATTAAAATTTCATTATTCATTTTTTGCAGGAGTTATAGGGAGATTCTGTGTGTTGTTTGTCGGTATATTGTTTTTCCTATCTCTTATAACTGGGATTATTTTATATCGAAAAGTAATTATCAAAACGTTATTGTTTCAGGTAAAGATAAAGCGAGGGCATACACGTAATTTTTACTCTGCACTTCATCGTTATGTTGGAGTCTGGGCTTTGCTTCTGAATTTAGTGTTAGTAATTACAGGTATATTTTTAGCTTATAAAGTAGCCAAAGGCGGATTAGAAACGCCTAACATGCCTGAATTGGTGAAATTAAATATATCGGTGGAACAAAGTTTAAAGAATATAAACAAGGAATATCCAGATTTTACTCCTACTTATATTCGTATACCTAAAAAATCTTCTGAGGCAATTACAGTAAATGGTGTTTTTAAATCCGATCCGTTTTATTACAGTCAGTATTTCAATAAGTTTCTTCTAGATTATAAAACAGGAGAAGTCATCAAAGTATCTAAAGTATCGGAAGCTGGTATAATCACCCGTTTAGATAGTATGATTTCACCATTGCATTTTGGACAGTATGGAGGGTTTTTTATAAAACTATTATATTGTTTTATAGGCATATCCGGGCCATTCTTATCGGTTTCTGGTTTTGTTATCTGGTACAAGAAAAAATCAAAAATCAAATAATTAATCTAGCGCACGCTTAGTCACATACCAGCGCCAGCCTATAATAGCTAATTGCAGCTTTGTGGCTTTGCTAATATCCAATTTTCTTTTCGAATAACTAGGCAGAATAAGTTTATTAACCTTTGCTAAAATTTTGAAGACTTGTTTTTTCATTTGGTAAAAATAGTAAAACTTATTCTAGACTAAGTTTTACATTTTTAGGAACTGGCTTATAAAACTGATAGCAGAATTAAAATTATAAGCTTAACAAGTGTGATCATAGATTTCGGTTTTAAAGGTTAGTTTGTTTTAGTTAAATCAATGTTTTTTGAAGATATATAATTGGCGATATATCGTACAAATAGTTTGATGAAAATCTATGAATTTGCATACGAATATGTAATTAAAAAAATAATATTTGTTTCAATATGAAAGTAATTTGTTTTATTTGTTGTTTTAAAATGAAATATTAATTAGGCTTTATAGTTATATTATGTAATAAATGAAGGGGGTTTTAGTCAGACATTTTAAAAATTAAGGGGTATTTTATTTTTTTGAAGTCGGTTTTTGTAGGTTTTATCTTTTAGCATATTGATTAATGAAATCTGCAATATTAAGTTTAGTTAAAGTTTTAAGATGATATATTGGTTTGTTTTAAAGGATGTTATTTTTGTTAAAAGACCTTTATGGAAAAAATAGTACTTTTTTGTTTAGCTGTGCTTTCAATCAATATGTCATTAGCTCAAATCGTCATTAATGAGTTAGATAGTGATACTTCAGGTATAGATGATCTTGAGTTTTTAGAATTGAAATCGGATACGTCAAATTTTTCATTAGATGGTTATGTGGTGGTGTTTTTTAATGGCTCAGATTCAGGGATGAATTCCAGTTATCTGGCTTTAGATCTCGATGGATATACAACCGATGTTAATGGTTTATTACTAATAGGTAGTGTTAATGTATCACCTATTCCTCAATACATTATTCCGGCGAATACTATTCAAAATGGCGCTGATGCTGTCGCGATTTATCAGGCAGATGAAGCGGATTTTCCAGTTATGACCTTGGCAACCATAGATAATTTAGTTGATGTGTTAATATATGGAACTGCCGATGCTGATGATGTGGACTTAATAGATATTTTTAATGATCATCCTGATTTTACAAATATTCAACAGGTAGATGAAGGCGGTGGAGGTGAAACAGGTTCAATACAGCTTAACAATGATGGAACTTATACGGTAGGGATTCCAACACCAAGGCAGTTAAATGATGGTACAGGTGTTATTCTTAATGGTATAAGTATTTCAACTACTCAAAATCAATATGCCGAAGGCGATTTTTTTGATATCACTTTTACAACAGAACAGAATGTAGCTTCCGATTTAAATTTCAGTTTCAGTTTAAATAATGACACATTTAATACTTTCGATTTTACAGGAAATACCTCTTTAACCATTCCTGCAGGTCAGAATAGTGTCAGTACAACCATAACATTAGTTGATGATAATGAAGATGAAGGTGATGAAGTTTTAAAAATAAGTATGGGTAATTTGTCAGACGATTATTTAAAACTAAATGATAATGTTGAAATTCGTGTGGTTGATAATGATTTTCAGGTGGCAGCTTTTGGAACACCTTTAAATCCTACTTACGGTTTGGTTTCAAGTTCACAGCCCGAAGATTATTATAACAGTTTAGAGGGTTTGTCCGGATTGGTATTGAAGCAGGCTATTCAGGATATTGTTGCAAATCCATCGGTTGTTCGCGCGCAAACCTATGCAGATATTATTGATATTTTAAAGGAAGCCGACCAGAATCCCGAGAACAGTAATCAGGTGTGGTTGCTTTATTCCGAAGCGGGACGTGCAAAATTAGATTTTCAAACCACATCGAGTAATGTAGGGAAATGGAATAGAGAACATGTGTATCCAAGATCACGTGGTGGATTTAATAGTATTGATTTGGATGAAATAGCAGATGGGAAAGACGTGTTTTGGACAACAACAGCCGATTCTTTACGGCATGGGAATTCCGATGCGTATGCTTTACGAGCGGTTGATGGCGTAGAAAACAGTATTAGGAATAATCAGAATTATGGAACTTCGGAATACGCTGGGCCAACAGGAACTTCAGGGAGTTTTTACGGTGATGTTGCCCGAAGCATTTTTTATATGGTTACCAGATATAACGGACTTGATGTGGTTAATGGTTACCCAGGTGACGATCCCGACGGATTTATAGGTGATTTAGCAACCTTGCTGGAGTGGCACAGAAATGATCCGCCAGACGATTTTGAAATGAACAGAAATAATGTGATTTACACCTGGCAGAATAACCGAAATCCGTATATCGATAATCCTGAATTGGTAGAATATTTATGGGGAAATAAAATTGGAGAAACCTATAGTGAGGCTTTAAGTGTTGATAATTTTAATGGTTTGCAGATGTTGTTTTACCCTAATCCAACACATAACGCATTGCATATAAAAGGTGTTACAAATGAAATATCGATAAATGTACTGTCTGTAGAAGGGAAATTAATAGATAGTTTTATAATAAATAATGATAGGACTATTAATTTAAATTTATTGACAGGTGTTTATGTATTAAAATGTATTTCTGGTAATCAAGTAATAAGCAGACGCATTGTCGTGAAGTAAATAAACAAAACCCCGAACCAATAGATTCGGGGTTTTGTTTGTATTGCAGAGTGTTCTACTTTGTCGTAACAATTACAGCGCCATCTTTGGCTTTATCGCCATAAATGCTCATGGCGGTTTCTGGTTTTAAATGGTCGACGGCTTTTAGTTTGTTTTCTTTAGCTAATTTATCTAATGTGTCAAAGTCACTTTCTTTGCCATCAATAATAATAAGTTTATTCGTGTTGGGGTCGTCTATAAATTTAAATTGGCCAGGTTTGCCATGTTCAGGGTTGAAAAGTGATGAAAAAGCATCGGAGTCGAATTGCTCTTCCAGTTGTTTTCTTAGTTGGTCCATGTCGATATTTTGGCCGTTAAAAGAGAACGTTCCATTTTCACTATTAAAAAAATCGTCGAGATTAAAACCTCCAAAGTTTTTTAAATTCATTCCAGGAATGGAGTCGTTGTCAAAACTAAACATTTGCATATTAGGCATGTTTGAAAAACCTAAAGCATTTTGGTTAAAATTGTTTTGAGATGATATAAATAAAGACCCGTTTTTCCTTCCGAATGTAATTTCGGGAATAGGATTAGTACTTGAAAAACCGCTAATTGCCGATTGGTTATTGTCCGTCTTTAATTCAATTTTAAGACCAGTAATTTCGTTTAACTCATTGCGTTCAATGTTCTTAATACTAGCCGTTATACCATTCTCTTTTAGCATACTTGTTATATCTTCAAAATCTTTTTCCGATGTGTTTTTGTCAATGGTTACACTTACATCAGAGTCTTGATTGGTAGTTGAAGTAAAGTGTTCAAAGTGTGTGGTTTTATGAGCAAAACTTTTTATTGAAACAAGGCATAAAATCACAACAGCACATAGGCTTAAGCCAATTTTAAAAGCATTTTTAGATTTCATAATATAATGTTTAAAAGATTCTATATTAAAGGTATAACTTAATGATTTAGGTTTTAAAAGTTTAACCAAACTTTATATTGAAGTGTTAATAAATGTAAATATAACAGGCGATAGAAATTTCCGAAATATTATCTTCGCATAAAAATTATTTTATGAGTATACTATTAGTCCTGTTAGGATTTGCGCTTTTGGTTGTAGGAGGTGAGTTTTTGGTACGATCATCAGTTGCCTTATCGTTTAAGTTTAATATTTCTAAAATGGTAATAGGGATGACGGTAGTATCGTTTGCGACGTCGGCTCCTGAATTACTGGTGAGTTTGCAGGCAGCTTTATCAGGGTCTTCAGCTATTGCTATTAACAATGTGGTGGGGTCTAATATTGCTAATATAGGTTTGGTTTTAGGATGTACTGCCTTAGTCGGTTCTATTGCGGTCGATAAATCGTTTTATAAACTAAACTGGCCTGTGATGATGCTTTTCAGTGTTGTGTTATATTATTTTTTAAGTCAGGACGGATTATTATCGGCTATTGAAGGCGGGATTCTTTTTGCCGGATTATGGTTGTTTCTTATTGTGTTAATTAAATATGCAGGAAAAGATACCGAAGCGGAAGAAGTTGATGACGCCCTTGCTATGGTGTCTAATTTTAAAATAGGTATATGGTTACTTATAGGAGCAGTGGCTTTATATTATGGTAGTGAATGGTTGGTAGAAGGTGCTAAAGACATTGCAACATCTATTGGTGTGAGTGAAGCCGTTATTGGAGTTTCTTTAATTGCAATTGGAACCAGTGTTCCGGAACTTGCGGCATCGATAATTGCAGCTGCGAAACAGGAAAAAGCCATTTCGTTAGGGAATTTAATAGGATCTAATATTTTTAATATTGCATCGGTTCTTGGTTTAACAGCAATAATAAAACCTATTGAAGTAACCGAACCTTTAATATTGTCTCGAGATATATTTTGGATGCTTGGTTTTGCATTTATATTGTTACCATTGGTGTTTCTTCCAAAACGTTTCGAAATAAACAAAGCAAAAGGCATGCTTTTGGTTTTAGGGTACGGCGTATTTATGTATTTGTTATTTACTCACGGAAAATAAGTGTTTAATAATTATTACCAATACTAGTTGAAAATAGAAGAAATAAAAAAGGGTTTACATTTTGTAAACCCTTTTTTATTATGAACAAAGTATAAACTTTATAATTAAAGTTTTGCAGACTTAACAGTCTTGATAATTCTAGCTGCAATTTTGTATGGATCACCATTTGAAGCTGGACGTCTGTCTTCTAACCATCCTTTGTATCCTCTTTCTACAGTTGCGATTGGAATACGGATTGAAGCGCCACGATCAGAAACTCCAAAAGAGAAATCGTTGATAGAAGCTGTTTCGTGTTTACCAGTTAAACGTTGATCGTTAAACTCTCCGTAAACTTCAATGTGTTCTTTAACTACCGGACGGAAAGCTTCACAAATTTTATCGTAAGTCGCTTTATCTCCACAAGTTCTTAAAGTCGTGTTAGAGAAGTTTGCGTGCATACCTGAACCATTCCAGTCCATATCTTTACCTAGTGGTTTTGGGTGGTACTCAATATAGTATCCGTATTTTTCAGTTAAACGGTCTAATAAGTATCTAGCAACCCAAATTTCGTCACCAGCTTGTTTTGCTCCTTTAGCAAATAATTGGAATTCCCATTGTCCACAAGCAACCTCTTGGTTAATACCTTCGAAGTTTAAACCTGCTTCAATACATAAATCAGCATGCTCTTCTACTAAATCTCTACCGTGAGTGTTTAAACCACCAACAGAACAGTAGTACATACCTTGAGGTTTTGGATAACCACCTACAGGGAATCCTAAAGGCAATTGAGTTTTAGTATCCATAATGAAATACTCTTGCTCAAAACCAAACCAGAAATCATCATCTTCATCATCAATTGTCGCTCTACCGTTAGATACGTGAGGAGTTCCATCAGGATTTAAAACTTCAGTCATTACTAAGTATCCGTTAATACGATCAGGATCTGGATAAATAGCAACAGGCTTTAAAATACAGTCAGAAGAACCTCCTTCAGCTTGTTTCGTTGAAGACCCGTCAAAAGACCAGTTTCCAAGTTCTTCAAGAGTTCCTTTAAAGTCTTCATGCTCTTCTACTTTAGTTTTACTTCTCATGTTTTGGGTAGGGAAATATCCATCTAACCAAATGTATTCTAGCTTAATTTTTGCCATAATAAATATTTTATAAAATGATAATATTGATATTTAACGCAAATATATATTTTTATTTTAGACTTTGTATTTTGTGGGGGTGTTTTCCGAAAACTTAAACTTATTTTTATTTAGACCCCATTTTTTTAAGGTATCCATTAAAAAAACTATATTATTTTATATCAAAACTGAAAAATTCTTAAATGGGAAATAACGGTAAATATTGATGAGATTCTTATTTTTGCGAAAAATAGTTTTAAACTTAATAAGATACAGATAATGCCAACATTACGATTTCATGCAATAAAAGAATCGCTGTCTAATAAACCGATTGTGGTCGAAGAAAAGGAACGTCGTTCCGTATTATTTGGTCAGAATGTTTTTAATGAAAACACCATGCGTCAATACCTTACAAAAGATGCATTTAAAGGGGTGATGAATGCTGTTAAATACGGAAAGAAGATTGACAGGAGTATCGCAGATCAGGTATCGTCATCAATGAAAGACTGGGCATTGTCAAAAGGCGTTACACATTATACGCACTGGTTTCAGCCATTAACAGGAACAACAGCTGAAAAACACGATGCCTTTTTTGAAACTATAGGAGATGGTATTGCAATCGAGAAATTCGGAGGTGATCAATTGGTTCAACAAGAGCCAGATGCTTCAAGTTTTCCTCATGGAGGCATTAGAAATACCTTTGAGGCCAGAGGATATACAGCCTGGGATCCTACATCACCAGCTTTTATTTATGGTTCAACTTTGTGTATTCCAACTATATTTGTGGCGTATACTGGTGAAGCTTTAGATTATAAAACACCTCTGTTAAGAGCGTTACAGGCTGTTGATGCCGCAGCAACCGAGGTTTGTAAATATTTCGATAAAAACGTTAAAAAGGTGACCTCGTCTTTAGGATGGGAGCAGGAGTATTTTTTAATTGACAAAGCTCTTGCAACTAGCCGACCAGATATTACCTTAACAGGGAGAACATTATTAGGGCATTCTTCGGCTAAGGGGCAGCAGTTAGATGATCACTATTTCGGATCGATTCCAACCAGAGCGTTTAATTTTATGCGTGAGTTGGAAACCGAGTGTATGTTGTTAGGAATTCCGGTAAAAACAAGACATAATGAAGTAGCGCCAAATCAGTTTGAGGTGGCTCCAATTTTTGAAGAAGCCAACCTAGCGGTAGATCACAACTCTTTATTAATGGATGTTATGGGGCGTATTGCTTCAAAGCATAATTTAAAAGTGTTGTTTCACGAAAAACCATTTGCAGGTATTAATGGTTCGGGGAAACACAACAACTGGTCGTTGTCGACGGATACAGGTGTGAATTTATTAGCGCCGGGGAAAACACCAATGAGCAATCTTCAGTTTTTAACCTTCTTCATTAATACAATTAAAGCGGTACATGAGCATGAAGAATTGTTAAGAGCATCAATAGCCTCGGCTAGTAATGATCACAGATTAGGTGCAAACGAAGCGCCTCCTGCAATTATTTCAGTGTTTATTGGTCAGCAGTTAACTAAAGTTCTAGAAGAGTTAGAAGGTGTAACCAAAGGAAAATTGTCACCGGAGGAAAAGACAGAACTTAAGCTGAATGTTGTTGGTAAAATTCCGGATGTACTTTTGGATAATACTGATAGAAACAGAACATCGCCATTTGCTTTTACAGGAAACAAATTTGAGTTTAGAGCCGTTGGGTCTTTAGCAAACTGTGGAAACCCGATGACCATTTTAAATACCATAGTAGCAAAACAACTACAGGATTTCAAAGAGGAAGTTGATAAGCTTATTGATAAAAAGGACTTAAAGAAAGATGAGGCGATTTTTAATGTGCTTCGCGAGTATATTAAATCGACTAAAGCTATATTGTTTGAAGGTAATGGTTATGGGAAAGCATGGGAAGAAGAGGCAAAAAAACGTGGGTTAAGCAATAATAAAACTACGCCGGAGGCACTAAAGGCTAAGGTTTCCGATAAGACCATAAAGCTTTTTGAAGAGATGAATGTGATGAGTGCTATTGAAACCAAGGCGCGCTATGAGATAGAAATGGAAGCGTATATCATGCATATTCAAATTGAAGGTCGTGTGTTAGGGGATATTGCTCGTAATCATATTGTCCCAACTGCTGTTAAATATCAGAATGTTTTAATAGAGAATGTAAAAGGTTTAAAGGAGATTTTCGATAAAAAATTTGCTACGGTTTCTAAAGAGCAAATAAATTTAATCGAAGAGATTTCAAGTCATATAGAAGGTATCAACTCAAATGTGACGAAAATGATTAATGAGCGTAAAAAGGCCAATACCGTTGAAGATATTGAAAAGAGGGCCATGGCTTATTGTAATGAGGTGAAACCGTTATTTGATGAAATTCGTTACCACTGTGATAAACTGGAATTATTGGTAGATGATGAAATCTGGCCATTAACCAAATATAGAGAGTTGTTATTTACCCGATAGGTTAAAGCTAATTGAAATAAAAAATCCCGTTTTAATACGGGATTTTTTATTTCAAAGAATTAAATTTGCAGCTCAATATTATACTATGAGTCAAGAAGTTTCTAAACGCTACGCGCAACGCGGAGTTTCGGCATCGAAAGAAGATGTACATAATGCAATTAAAAACATTGATAAAGGGCTGTTTCCTAAGGCTTTTTGTAAAATCGTTCCAGACTATTTAACAAACGACGAGGATTACTGCTTAATCATGCATGCCGATGGAGCAGGAACAAAATCTTCTTTGGCTTATATGTATTGGAAAGAAACCGGAGACATTTCGGTTTGGAAAGGTATTGCTCAGGATGCCTTAATTATGAATATTGATGATTTATTATGTGTTGGAGCAACCGATAATATCATGTTGTCATCAACCATTGGTAGAAATAAAAACCTGATTCCAGGAGAAGTGATTTCAGCAATCATTAACGGAACAGAAGAATTAATTGAAGAATTAAAATCTTTTGGTGTGACTATCCATTCAACTGGAGGTGAAACTGCCGATGTTGGTGATTTGGTTCGTACCATTATTGTTGACTCTACGGTTACAGCTCGTATGAAACGTAGCGATGTTATCGATAATGCAAATATTCAGGCTGGCGATGTTATTGTTGGTTTAGAAAGTTTTGGTCAGGCTACTTACGAGAAATCATACAATGGAGGTATGGGAAGTAACGGTTTAACATCTGCAAGACATGATGTATTCAATAACTATTTAGCTAAAAAATACCCTGAAAGCTTCGATGCTTCGGTGCCTGAAGAGTTAGTGTATTCCGGTAATGTGAAATTAACCGATGCTGTTGAAGATTCTCCAATCGATGCCGGACAGCTAGTGTTGTCACCTACGCGTACTTATGCGCCTATTATCAAAAAAATATTATCACAATTTAATAGTGATAAAGTTCACGGAATGGTACACTGTTCAGGTGGAGCGCAAACTAAAATTCTTCATTTTGTGAATCAATTTCATATTGTAAAAGATAATATGTTCCCGATTCCGCCATTATTTAAGTTAATACAAGAGCAAAGTAAAACCGACTGGAAAGAAATGTATCAGGTGTTTAACTGTGGTCACAGAATGGAGTTATATGTATCTCCCGAAATCGCTGAAGATATCATTAGTATTTCGAAATCATTTAATGTAAATGCACAAATAATAGGTCGAGTAGAGGCTTCAGAAACCAAAAAGCTTACAATAAAAAGCGAGTATGGTGAGTTTAACTACTAAACTTTTTATTCAATACTGTTGAAATGGAACGGTTATTGATAACAAGTGTATTTTATTAAAGTAAACTAACACAGCTAGTAAAATAAACATCCATATAAAAGGTATGTTGCTTTTTATGAGCATTATGTAATCGCACATGAAAAACATTGTATTAATAATTTTTTGTTTCTTTTTTCAAATTATTTCGGCGCAACCAGATTCTTTATTTTTAAAAGTTAAAGCAGAAAAGTACGAAGGTCCACAGTGGATTAGAAAAAATAAGGCAACTGTAGATTTAAATGAGGTGGCTTTTGTGAACTGGAATGCCGGGGGTACAAATTCTATAAGTGGTTTACTGGGGTTTGAAACTTCGGCTAATTATACAGATAAGTTTTTTAACTGGAAGAATAATGCAGTGCTTCGAGTTGGGATGAATAAGCAGGAAGCTACGGAATTAAGAAAAACAGACGATTTGTTTGAAATTAATTCTAATATAGGTTTTCAGCCGGATGATAATGCGAACTGGTTTTATTCAGCACGACTTAATTTTAAAACCCAGTTATTTAACGGTTATAAATATCCTGATACAGATAATCCTATTTCACGTTTCATGGCGCCTGGTTATTTGTTTTTCGGGGGAGGTATGGAGTATGGAAAGAACATTGATAAAACGTCGTTTTATTTCTCTCCTGTAACTTTAAAGGCTACTTTTGTTTTAGACGAAACTTTAGCGAATGCAGGTAAGTTTGGGGTAACACCAGCGGTTTACGATACCGAAGGAAATCTTTTGGTAAAAGGAGAGCGTGTGCGTCGTGAAGTGGGTATTCTTATAACTAATAGTCACGAGATGAAAGTGGCGCAGAATGTCAATGTTAAACATCAATTAAGTTTATATTCAGATTATATTAATAACTTCGGTAATGTAGATGTCGACTGGAGTTTAGATTTCGATTTTAAAGTAAATAGTTTTATCAGAGCAACACTAGGTTCTCATATTCGTTACGACGACGACATTAAAACTTTGGAAGAAACCGATGTTGAAGGCGAGTATGCCGAAGCAGGGGCGAAAATCCAATGGAAACAGTTTTTAGGTATTGGTTTTGCGGTTGATTTTTAATCTGGACGCGAAATGTAGAGTTTCAAAAATTTGTTAACTTTTTATTGTTGATAAAATTATAAAACACTTAAAACCAATAGTTTGTGTTTTTTTATTGAAAACTTTATGATTTTTATCATGTTTTAGTTTGGGTATTTTTTACGTTCTTTGTGCTGTAGAACAAGTAAAAATTCCCATTCCTATGCCTGTAGAAACACAAACTCACCAAAAACCAACAACTTACACTCAAGAGGAAGCTTTTGAAGCTTCAAAAACCTATTTTAAAGGGGACGATTTAGCTGCCCGTGTTTGGATTAATAAATATGCCTTAAAAGATTCTGAAGGTAATTTATACGAGAAAACACCTGACGATATGCACCGTCGTATCGCTAAGGAAATTGCAAGAATCGAAAGTAACTACGCAAATCCACTTTCAGAGGAACAAATTTTCGATTTAATCAAAGATTTTAAATATATCGTGCCGCAGGGAAGTCCTATGGCGGGTATTGGTAATCCGTATCAAACAGCTTCGTTATCTAATTGTTTTGTAATTGGTAATTCTGGCGAGTCTGATTCTTATGGAGGTATTATGAAAATAGACCAAGAGCAGGTGCAGTTAATGAAGCGTCGTGGTGGTGTTGGTCACGATTTGTCACACATCAGGCCAAAAGGTTCTCCAGTAAAAAATTCAGCGTTAACGTCTACAGGTATCGTGCCTTTTATGGAGCGTTATTCGAATTCTACAAGAGAGGTGGCGCAAGATGGGCGTCGAGGCGCTTTAATGCTTTCGGTGTCTATTAATCACCCGGATTCAGAAGATTTTATTGATGCCAAATTAGAGCAGGGAAAAGTAACGGGAGCAAACGTATCGGTAAGAATTGATGATGCGTTTATGAAAGCTGTGAAGGCCGATGGTGAATATGTTCAGAAATATCCAATTTTTAGTGAAAATCCAAAATACAGTAAAACCATTCACGCTACCGATGTTTGGAAGAAAATTGTGCACAACGCATGGAAGTCGGCAGAGCCAGGAATTTTATTCTGGGATACGGTAATTAATGAGTCAGTGCCAGATTGTTATGCCGATTTGGGTTACAAAACGGTATCAACAAATCCATGTGGTGAGATTCCGTTATGTCCATACGATTCTTGTCGTTTATTGGCAATAAATTTATTGTCTTACGTAGAAAATCCGTTTACATCGCATGCAAAATTCAATTTCGATTTATTCAAAGAGCACGCTGCAGTTGCGCAACGTATGATGGACGATATCATCGATCTGGAATTAGAAAAAATCGATGTGGTTCTACAAAAAATTGATAATGACCCGGAATTGGATGAGGTAAAAGCTGTAGAGCGTAACTTATGGTTAAATATTAAAAAGAAAGCTGAAGAAGGAAGACGTACAGGTATTGGAATAACGGCCGAAGGCGATATGTTAGCGGCTTTAGGTATACAATACGGAAGCGAAGCAGGAAATGCCTTTTCTTTAGAAGTGCATAAAACCTTATGTTTAGAAGTATATCGCGCATCGGTTTACACGGCTAAGGAGCGTGGTGCTTTCGCTATTTATGATTCAGAAAGAGAAAAAAATAATCCGTTAATTCAACGAATCAAGAATGAAGACGAGAAGTTGTATTATGATATGTTGGAATACGGACGTAGAAATATTGCCTTGTTAACTATTGCTCCGACAGGAACAACAAGTTTAATGACGCAAACGTCTTCAGGGATTGAACCTGTGTTTATGCCGGTTTACAAACGAAGAAGAAAAGTAAACCCAAACGATAAAAACGTGCGTGTCGATTTTGTTGACGAAGTAGGAGATTCTTGGGAAGAATATGTGGTATTCCACCATCGTTTTAAGCAATGGATGGAAGTTAATGGCATTGATGTTGATAAAAACTTCACACAGGAAGAATTAGATGAATTAATTAAGAAATCACCTTACTACAAAGCAACGTCTAACGATGTCGATTGGTTAAGTAAAGTGAGCATGCAGGGAGCGATTCAAAAATGGGTAGACCACTCGATTAGTGTGACTATCAATTTACCTAATGATGTGTCGGAAGAGTTAGTAGGCGAGTTGTATCTTAAAGCATGGGAAGTTGGCTGTAAAGGTGTAACTGTTTATCGTGACGGATCGCGTTCTGGGGTTTTAATTTCAAACGACGAAAAGAAAGATACAGAAGAAACTTCGGAAGTGTTAACAGCTTTTCCAGTAAAACGTCCGGAAGTATTGGAAGCTGATGTCGTTCGATTCCAGAATAATAAAGAAAAGTGGATTGCATTCATTGGTCTTATCGATGGGAAACCTTATGAAATCTTCACAGGTTTAGCCGATGATGAAGATGGTATTTTAATTCCGCGTTGGGTAAACGAAGGTTTAATTATTAAAGGTAAAAATGAAGACGGAACCAAGCGTTACGATTTTCAATATAAGAACAAACGTGGTTATAAAACCACTATTGAAGGACTGTCGTATAAATTCAATCCGGAATTCTGGAACTATGCAAAACTGATTTCAAGTACACTTCGTCATGGAATGCCAATTGATAAAGTGGTTGATTTAGTTAACAGTTTACAGTTAGACAATGCGTCAATTAATACCTGGAAAAATGGTGTGGTTCGTGCTGTAAAACGCTATGTGGAAGATGGTACAGAAGCTAAAGGACACGTTTGCGATAATTGTAAATCGAAGAATTTAGTGTATCAGGAAGGCTGTTTAACCTGTACAGATTGTGGGTCTTCAAAATGTGGATAATATATTTCTTATAAAATATTTAAAGGAAGTCGAAAGGCTTCCTTTTTTTATGCAGTGTGATATTTCTGGAGAATTTAAAATTTATTATTTCAATTTTTAAACTCACGATTTATCAATTCATAAATTATCGTATTTTTGCCACACAATTTAATTAGATGTTAGACAAATTACAAATAGTAAAGCAACGTTTCGATGAGGTAAGTGATTTAATCATTCAGCCAGACGTGATTTCAGATCAAAAACGTTATATCGCTTTAAATAAAGAATATAAAGACCTTAAAGTTCTAATCGAAAAGCGAGAAGAATTAATTGAGGCGACAAATAATTTAGCTGAAGCTGAAGAAATTCTAGCCGATGGTAGTGATGCCGAAATGGTTGAAATGGCTAAAATGCAGTTTGAAGAGGCTAAAGAGGCTATTCCGAAGTTAGAAGATGAGATTAAGTTTCTTCTAATTCCGAAAGATCCTGAAGATGCAAAGAATGCCGTTGTTGAATTACGTGCCGGAACCGGAGGTGATGAGGCGAGTATTTTTGCCGGAGATTTATTTAGAATGTATACCAAATATTGCGAAAGCAAAGGTTGGAAAGTAGATACTGTTGACTTTAGTGAAGGTACAAACGGTGGATTTAAAGAAATTCAGTTTGAAGTGTCTGGAGAAGATGTTTACGGAACCTTAAAGTTTGAAGCAGGAGTACACCGTGTACAGCGTGTACCACAAACCGAAACTCAGGGTCGTGTACATACCAGTGCGGCAACCGTAATGGTGTTCCCGGAAGCTGAAGAGTTTGATGTTGAAATTAATCCTAAAGATGTACGTATTGATTTCTTCTGTTCGTCAGGTCCTGGTGGTCAGTCGGTAAACACCACGTATTCAGCGGTACGTTTAACGCATATTCCAACAGGATTAGTAGCACAGTGTCAGGATCAAAAGTCTCAACATAAAAATAAAGAGAAAGCTTTTAAAGTATTACGTTCACGTTTATATGATATGGAGCTTGCTAAAAAGCAGGAGGAAGATGCAGCGAAACGTGGAAGTATGGTGTCGTCGGGAGATAGAAGTGCTAAAATTAGAACTTATAACTATCCGCAAGGCCGTGTAACTGACCACAGAATTGGTTTAACGCTTTACGATTTGAGTAATATTGTAAATGGTGATATCCAGAAAATAATTGATGAGTTACAATTAGCCGAAAACACTGAAAAGTTAAAAGCTAGCGATAACGTAATTTAAAAATGAATAGCCTCTTTAAGAGGCTTTTTTATATATGACAACAGCACAACTTGTAGAACAAATTAAGAAAAAGCAATCCTTTCTTTGTATTGGATTGGATGTCGATTTAAACAAAATTCCAGAACATCTTTTAAAAGAAGAGGATCCTATTTTTGCCTTTAATAAAGCCATTATCGATGCCACGCATCATTTATGTGTAGCTTACAAACCAAACACAGCGTTTTATGAAGCTTATGGTTTAAAAGGTTGGAAAGCTTTAGAAAAAACGATTAACTATTTAAATGAAAATCATCCTGAAATCTTCACGATTGCCGATGCAAAACGTGGTGATATTGGTAATACAAGTACGATGTATGCTAAAGCCTTTTTCGAAGATTTAGCATTCGATTCAGTTACTGTAGCACCTTATATGGGGAAAGATTCTGTTGAGCCATTTTTAGCATTTCAGGATAAGCATACCATTATGTTAGGATTAACGTCTAACGCTGGAGCTTTCGATTTTCAAACGAAATTAGTTGACGGTAAAGAGCTTTACAAACAGGTTTTAGAAACTTCAAAGACTTGGGAGAATGCTCAGAATTTAATGTATGTTGTTGGAGCAACTAAGGCTGAGTATTTAGCTGATATTCGTCAAATCATCCCTAACAGTTTCTTGTTAGTTCCAGGAGTAGGTGCACAAGGTGGAAATTTACAAGATGTTTGTAAATACGGAATGAATGATACTGTTGGCCTTCTTATTAATTCTTCAAGAGGTATTATTTATGCATCTAAAGGAGAAGATTATGCCGAAGTAGCTGCTGAAAAAGCAAAAGAACTGCAAGAAGAAATGGCTGAGATTCTTTCAGCTTAAATTTAAATAATATAATACGATAATTCGTTTTGGAAGCTTTAGATCAATTACAAAGAACAATTGAATTGAAAAGCATTCCAAAGCGAATTATTTCTTTAGTACCCAGTCAAACCGAATTACTATGTGATTTAGGTTTAGAGGATTCTCTGATTGGCGTTACTAAATTTTGTGTGCATCCACATTACATAACCACAAAAGTTGCAGTAGTGGGAGGTACTAAGCAAATCCATTTAGATAAGATTAAAGCTCTTCAGCCCGATATTATTCTGTGTAACAAGGAGGAAAATACTAAAGAAATTGTTGAAGCCTGTGAACACATTTGTCCTGTCCATGTTTCCGATATTTATACAATTTCCGACAGTATTGAACTGATTAAGCAATATGGTGTTTTGTTTGACAGGCAAAAGCAATCTGAAGCTATGTCTGCTAAAATAGAAGCAGAGGTTACGGATTTTAAAATGTTTTTAAAAAATAGACGGGAGTTAAGAGTGGCGTATTTTATCTGGAAATCCCCTTGGATGGTGGCGGCTAATAATACGTTTATTAATCACCTTCTAGAACTTAATAAATTCACTAATGCTTTTGACAGACAGGAGCGTTATCCTGAGGTGCTTTTGGAAGCTTCGGGAGAATATGAAGCAATCCAGATTGTGTTGTTATCCAGTGAGCCCTATCCGTTTAAGGAGAACCATAAAACAGAGGTACAAGAATATTTTCCAAAAGCCAAAATTGTTTTAGCTGATGGAGAAATGTTTTCCTGGTATGGCTCTAGGTTACTAAAGGCATTCGAGTATTTTAAAACGCTCCGTTTAAATCTTGAGAATAATCTAACTTACTAGTATCATCTACAAAATTTTCAATTTTACGTTCTAACTCTTTTAAGCTGATTAACTTATTTAAGTTTGGCTTAATTCTTCCTACTTTACAAAATTGTGTACTCATACTCATAACTTGTTTTTTTATAAAGTACGTGATTTTGTGTGATTTAGATGTAAGGGAATCGTTAAATAAATGATAAAAACGTTAAACTAGCGTTTTTTGTTGTTCTCTTGAAAGATATTTTAAACGATTTAGCTTATTAAGAAGTTTGATTGCCATATATTCAGAAATGTCACTTTGTGCAGAATCTGTCTGACGTAAATTATACGCCTGTTCCATTAGAAGCTTATATTTGTTTTTAAGCTTCTCCTGATCGATTCTTATGCGGTCTAATCTGTCCATTGCAATCTGAAATACAGTTAGTTAAATATACATTTTTTATCTAATAAAAAAAAAAATCCGATAATTATTTTATTAACCATCGGATTTATATAGAAAACACTAATGTTTTTTAATCTTGAAGTGCGAAAACCTGTTTCAGTAAAGTGGTTGTTCTTGATGAAATATCGGTACGAATTTCTTTTTCTTCAACAGCTATCATGGTGTAAACACCTTCTAAGGCTTCACTAGTAACATAATCGGTTAAATCCGGATTAACATCATTAGTAAAAGGTATACTGTTGTATTTGTTAATTAGGTTAGTCCAGATTTTATCAGCACCTACTTTTGAAAAAGAGCTGTTAATTACGGGGTGAAATTTTTCGTACAGAGGAGTCTGGGTTTTTCCAGTTAAATATTGTGTAGCAGCATTGTCGTTACCTAAAAGAATATTCTTGGCATCTGTAAAGGTAATTTGTTTCACAGCGTCAACAAAAATAGGTGTCGCTTCTTTTACAGCGTCTTCAGCAGCTCGATTTAAAGCTTTAATGCCTTCATCAGCTAAACTTCCTAAACCAATACTTCGAAGACCTTTATCGACTTGTTGTAATTCTTCAGGAAGTAATATTTTAACCAGATCATTTTTATAAAAACCATCGGTTTGGGTTAGTTTCGATACTTGTTTTTCTATTCCTAAATTTAAAGCTTCTCTTAAACCAGATGCAATTTGGTCGTTTCCTATAGTTGTTCCGGTTTGTGGAAGTTGATTAATAACTTGTTGTAGGTCGGCACAGGCATTTAAAGTGAAAACCAATGCTACTGTAAAAATCTTTTTTATCATATTTGGGTGTTTTAAATCTTAAACAAATATAGACTTTACCATTTAGAATTTAAGGTTAAGCTTATGCTATATTCGATTAAGAAAATATAACCGTTTTATTATTGTAAACCATAACTTTTCTATCGGCATGCAATTTTACTGCATTTGCCAAAACAATTTTCTCCAAATCACGTCCTTTAGCAATTAAATCGGGAATGGAATGTGCATGAGTTACGCGCGTTACATCTTGTTCTATAATTGGTCCGCCATCTAATTCTTCCGTAACATAATGACTCGTAGCCCCAATAATTTTAACGCCGCGCTTAAAGGCCGAATGGTAAGGTTTAGCCCCAATAAATGCTGGTAAGAACGAGTGATGGATGTTAATGATTTTATTAGGGTATTTATCAATCATGGATTTTGGTATTATTTGCATATACCTCGCCAATACTATAAAATTAATACCATGTTCCTCAAGAAGTTCTAATTGTTTTTTGGCAGCGTCTTCTTTATTGTCTTTGGTGACAGGAATGTGATAAAACGGAATTTTAAAACTATCGGCAATGGGTTTTAAATCCTTGTGATTACTAATAATGAAAGGAATTTCTAAATTTAGCTCTCCCGAATTATATCGACCTAATAAATCGTAAAGACAATGGTCATATTTAGAAATGAACAAAGCCATTTTCGGTTTGCTTTCCGATGAGTAAATACGCCATTTCATTTTAAAGATATCAGCCAAAGTTGTTTTGAAAGATTCTTTAAAGGCTTCTGTACAAAAAGATTCATCAGAGAATTCACTTTCCAGTCGCATAAAAAATTCATTTTGCTCACGATCAACAAATTGGTCTATATAAACAATATTTCCTTCATTTTTCGCAATAAAATTGGTTACTGAAGCAATAATGTTAGGGCGGTCTTTACAATGTATAAGGATGGTAATTTTATTCATAATCATATATAAGTATCTCAAATTAACCTAAAAATCAGATAACTAGAAAGTGAGATTGTGAAATTTAGATAATCACCTGTAAATAGTTGGTTTTTTTGAATATTTCGTAAATTTGACACATATATAATAGTTTTATTTAATTATACTGAAAAGATGCATACAGCTCCTTATAAGCCAAAACATAAAGTAAGAATTGTTACCGCTGCCTCGTTATTCGATGGTCATGATGCAGCTATTAATATTATGCGCCGTATCATACAATCTACCGGTGTAGAAGTGATTCATCTTGGACACGATAGAAGTGTTGAAGAAGTAGTAAATACAGCCATTCAGGAAGATGCCAACGCCATCGCTATGACCTCATATCAAGGAGGACACAACGAGTATTTTAAATACATGTACGATTTGTTAAAGGAAAAAGGAGCATCGCATATCAAGATATTTGGTGGCGGTGGAGGCGTTATTCTTCCGGAAGAAATTAAAGAGTTGATGGATTATGGTATTACTCGTATTTATTCACCTGACGATGGTAGGGAGTTAGGATTACAGGGTATGATTAATGATTTGGTTGAACAATCTGATTTTGCGGTTGGCGATTCATTAAATGGTGAAGTTAATGATTTGGAAACTAAGAATCCAAAATCGATTGCTCGTGTTATTTCTTCGGCAGAAAACTTTCCGGAAGTAGCAAAAGAAACTTTGGAAACAATTCACGATAAAAATAAAACTTTAAATATTCCAGTTCTTGGAATTACAGGAACAGGAGGCGCAGGAAAGTCGTCGTTGGTTGATGAATTGGTTCGCAGATTTTTAATCGATTTTCCGGAAAAAACCATTGGAATCATTTCAGTAGATCCTTCTAAACGTAAAACGGGAGGTGCACTTTTGGGTGATCGTATTCGAATGAATGCCATTAATAATCCGAGAGTTTATATGCGTAGTTTGGCAACCCGTCAATCGAATCTAGCATTATCGAAACATGTAAATGAAGCGATTGAAGTTTTAAAGGCAGCTCACTACGATTTAATTATTTTAGAAACTTCAGGAATCGGGCAATCTGATACCGAAATTATAGAGCATAGTAATGTGTCTTTGTATGTGATGACTCCTGAATTTGGAGCCGCTACACAGCTGGAGAAAATAGATATGTTGGATTTCGCCGATTTGGTAGCCATCAATAAATTCGATAAACGCGGTGCTTTAGATGCTTTACGTGATGTGAAAAAACAATACATGCGTAACCACGAATTGTGGGAAGTGAATCAGGACGATTTACCGGTTTTCGGAACCATTGCTTCGCAGTTTAACGATCCGGGAATGAATTCGCTTTATAAAGCGGTGATGGATAAGATTGCTGAAAAATCCGGAGTCGATTTACAGTCTACTTTTGAAATTTCGAAAGAAATGAGCGAGAAGATTTTTGTCATTCCACCAAGTAGAACGCGTTATTTATCGGAGATTGCTGAAACCAATCGGGCTTATGATAAAACGGCTATTGAACAGGTTGAAGTGGCTCAAAAGTTATACGGTATTTATAAAACCATTGAATCTGTAGTTGAAGCAGTCCCGGAATTGGATAAAACAGGAATTAATTTTGAAGCTTTAACTATAACTGAAAATAATTCAGCTTTTGTAAAACTATTAATTGCTGAATTTGATAGAGTAAAAATGAATCTTGATCCTTACAACTGGGAAGTTATTACCGGCTGGGGCGAGAAAGTTGACAAATATAAAAACCCGATTTATTCATTTAAAGTTCGTGATAAGGAAATTAAAATAGAAACCCACACCGAATCTTTATCGCATACGCAAATACCAAAAGTAGCTCTGCCAAAATATCAGGCTTGGGGAGATATTCTTCGATGGACTTTACAGGAAAATGTGCCAGGAGAATTTCCGTATACTTCAGGATTGTATCCGTTTAAGCGCACAGGAGAAGATCCTACGCGTATGTTTGCCGGAGAAGGAGGTCCAGAGCGTACCAATCGTCGTTTCCATTACGTGAGTTTAGGTATGCCTGCAAAACGTTTGTCAACGGCTTTCGATAGTGTTACTTTGTATGGTAACGACCCTGATTATCGCCCGGATATTTATGGTAAAATTGGTAATGCCGGTGTGAGTATTTGTTGTTTAGACGATGCTAAAAAACTGTATTCCGGATTTAATTTAGCCGATGCCATGACTTCGGTGAGTATGACGATTAATGGTCCTGCACCTATGTTGTTAGGCTTTTTTATGAATGCCGCTATCGATCAGCAATGTGAGTTATATATTAAGGAGCAAGGTCTTGAAAAAGAGGTAGAAGATAAAATAGAAGCGATTTATAAAGAAAAAGGTGTCGAGCGTCCCATATATAATGGAGAATTACCTGAAGGAAACGACGGATTGGGGTTAATGCTTGTAGGCGTTACTGGAGATCAGGTGTTGCCAAAAGACGTATATGATAAAATTAAAACAGAAACCATTGCTCAGGTTAGAGGAACGGTACAAGCTGATATATTAAAAGAAGATCAGGCACAGAATACCTGTATTTTTTCAACGGAGTTTGCTCTGAGATTAATGGGCGATGTTCAGGAATATTTCATTGATAATAATGTGCGTAATTTTTATTCGGTGTCTATTTCCGGATACCATATTGCAGAGGCAGGAGCAAACCCAATTACGCAGTTGGCATTAACCTTATCCAACGGATTTACCTATGTAGAATATTACCTTTCAAGAGGTATGGATATTAATAAGTTCGGCCCAAACTTATCATTTTTCTTCTCGAATGGTATCGATCCGGAATATGCGGTTATTGGTCGTGTGGCTCGTAGAATCTGGGCTAAAGCTTTAAAACAAAAGTATGGTGCCAACTCAAGAGCACAAATGTTGAAATACCACATTCAAACTTCAGGAAGAAGTTTACATGCTCAGGAAATCGACTTTAACGATATTCGTACCACGCTTCAGGCGTTATATGCCATCTACGATAACTGTAACTCGTTACATACCAATGCGTACGATGAAGCGATTACAACGCCAACCGAAGAATCTGTACGTCGTGCTATGGCCATTCAGTTAATTATTAATAAAGAATTAGGATTGGCGAGAAATGAAAACCCGATTCAAGGTTCATTTATTATTGAAGAATTAACCGATTTAGTAGAAGAAGCTGTTTTAACTGAGTTCGATAGAATAACAGAACGTGGAGGCGTTTTGGGGGCTATGGAAACCATGTATCAAAGAAGTAAAATTCAAGAAGAAAGCTTGTATTACGAAACATTGAAGCATAATGGTGAATTCCCAATTATAGGTGTGAATACCTTCTTAAGTAGTAAAGGATCGCCAACCATTCAGCCAAAAGAGGTGATTCGAGCTACAGAGGAAGAAAAACAGTTCCAGATAAAAACTTTAGAAAATCTTCATAAAACCTATGAGGGTAGAATTGAAACTGTTTTAGCTAAGGTTCAGGAAGCGGCTATCCAAAATCGTAATGTTTTTGAAGTATTAATGGAAGCCACTAAAGTATGTTCTTTAGGTCAAATTACCGATGCGTTGTTTGAAGTTGGCGGACAGTATCGCAGAAACATGTAACCGATAGTTTTTCTAATAAATTAAAAATCCTGAACGTGAGTTCAGGATTTTTTTATGCTAATTAGTTGATAAATAAGGGTGTAATTTATCGGTGATTTTTGTAAAATGTTTCAAATCAAAGAATTAAATAAGCAGGTTAACTAGTAATTTATGTTTCAGTGGTTTTCTTGGGTATCTTAAATGTTCTCTAAAAGTCAATAATATGTTCAATTTAAAATACATTATTATGGAAGCAACTTTAAATTACAATTTTAACAGAAGGTCTGAGAATCACATCGACTGGCTATTAAACGTTATTAAATCGGAGAAATACTATGAAATTGATAGTTACATAGTGAATTTAGATAAAGCAAGTTAAATTTATTTAAAAAGAAGATTTATACGGAGAACATTACTTTTATTATTATGTAAGGGGAGGCAACATTCTAAAATGAAAATAGATAAAACATGCTATAACGCCCTCAAAGAAGAACTTTAAAGCAGTTTATAGAAACTGCTAGTAAGGCAGAATTAATATGAGCTATAAGAGCTCATATTAATTCTGCTTTTTATTTTTATGAATTGGGATGTATTAAATGAAAGAAAAGAGAAAAAACGTTTTAGGCTATAAAGTTAACAACCAGGTACGTTGAAGTTGTTTGAATTTTTTCAACTCACTACGTAAAATAGGTAAAAAGTCCTTTCCGTTGCTATTAGATTTCTCTAAACGGTAAGAGTTTCTATATAATTTGTTTGTTAAGCGTTTTAAAGTAGCAATGTGTTTATGTCTTTTGTCGGTGTAACGCTCTAATTCTACACAGGCAATTTCTGGAGCTAATGATATAGATTGCTGAACAATATCACCCGAAAAATAGATATTACTATCCTCAGATCCATCAGGTTTAAGCTCTGATAAATCGTGATTTAAGTACGATGATATGCTTTGCGATAGTGCGAAAATTTCTATCGCTTTTTTATAAATCGGTAATTCCGATAGGTTTTGTGGGGTATTGTACGACATGATCTTTTTCTCTTTAGCGTTTTTATCAAAATTACAGACAAGATTTCATATTCATCTTTAATATTTAAAGTAAAATCGTATATTTACTTTAATATTTAATTTTTTAATCTAATTTATCTTAAAAATGGTTTTAGATGCGCTTAACTGGAAGATTTTGAAGTGTTTACAGCAGAATGCAAGGCAGTCTAATGCCGAAATTGGGCGTCAGGTGGGAATAAGTTCACCAGCGGTTTCCGAGCGTATTAAGAAGATGGAAGATGCCGGAATTATTTTAGGTTATAAAACCGTAGTGTCTCCATTAGATATGGGATATCAATTAAAAGCCATAATAACCTTGCGTGCTTTTATAGGAAAGCTGAAACCTTTTTTAGAAAAAGTAAAAACTTACGATGAGGTTTTAAACTGTTACCGCATTACAGGAAACGAAAACATTGTAATGGAAGTGGTGCTTAAAAACCAGAAGCATTTGGAAACTTTTATAGATCAATTGATTATTTACGGAGAAACAAAAACCCAAATCGTGTTGTCACACGTTACACGATTTAAGGAAATAAAACCCCTAAAATAATGGGTTAAGAAATCCGCCACGGCGGATTTTTTCTGTTCTTACCTGCGTGATATATAATAATAGGATTACCGTCTAAATCATTTAAATGAGCTTCACGCCATAACCAGGGTTTATCTTCAGGAAGACTCTCGAAAACAATGCCCTTTTGCTGTAAGGTTAAAACCGTTTGATCCACATTATCAACTTCGAAATAGATAGTTGCTCCTAGTTCTTTTGGTAGAGCTTCAACCTGATGAATTGAGAATGTACTGTTTCCGTCAGGACATTCAAATCGAACATATCTTGGAATAGAATCTACAATAAGTTTGAGTCCTAATGTTTCATAGAATTTTGTAGCCTTTTCGACATCAATAGAAGGAATAGTAACTTGATTAAGGTTCATTATTTTGTACTTTCATTTAAACTTTCAATATGTTCAGCAATGAGTTTCGCATGAATTCGTGAATTTTCAATAAACCACTTATGCGTTTCATTACCACCGCAAATAACACCCGCTAAATACAAGCCTTCAATGTTTGATTCCATAGTTTCAGGGTTGTAGTTTGGAATGTTTCTGCCATCATCAGACAATGCAATATGACTTTGTTTTAAAAAATTAAAATCGGGTACATAACCTGTAAGCGCTACAACATAATCGTTTTCTAAAGTCAAATCGCCTTTAGGAGTTTTAATTTCTACGGTTTCGGAGTCTATTTTCGTGATTTCAGAATTAAAATAGGCTTTAATACTACCTTCATTAATACGATTTATAATATCGGGGCGCACCCAGTATTTTACACGTTCTCCAATGGTTTCACCTCGAACTACCATGGTTACATCTCCGCCTTTACGCCAAATTTCTAATGCCGCATCAACCGATGAATTACTGGCTCCAACAACAATTACCTTTTGTAAGGAATAGTTATGTGCTTCCTTGTAATAATGTGTCACTTTTGGTAAATCTTCACCAGGTACATTAATAAGTTTTGGGATGTCGTAAAACCCTGTTGAGATTATGACTTTTTTAGCTAAATATTCAGTTTTAGATGTCGTTACTTTAAATATTTCCTTTTCTTTTTCAATATGCTTTACAGTTTCATATAAATGAATGTTAAGTTTATTGGAAGTCACGACCCGTCGATAGTACTCTAAAGCTTCATCCCGATTAGGTTTCGGGTTGTTACTAATAAATGGAATCTCATCAATTTCTAATTTTTCAGATGTTGAGAAGAAGGTCATGTTTTTAGGATAGTTGAAAAGCGAATTGGTTAAAGCACCTTTTTCAATCACAACATAATTCCATCCTCTTTTTTTACATTCTAAGGCGCAGTTAATACCAATAGGTCCTGCGCCAATTATTAAAACATCAAAAGTATTTTTCATCTCATTTATTAAAATTATCAACCATATTGCTTATTTAAACAATTAGGTCTTAATAATTTGTTTCAATTTACGGTTTTATATCTTTTTAAATTATTTAATCTTCTGTTTAAACTAAATAATATCAAGGCACATATTAGGGCTAAACCTGCAATAATATACCATGTAATTTCAAATCCTAAACCTGCCGTTAACTGCAATCCGGCATTATGACCAAAAATATGCGCCACTGAAAATGATATGGAATATAACGCCATGTATTCACCCTGATTTCCTTTTTTTGCACGTTCTATGGCAAAGGCATTAGAAAACGGAAAGGCGATCATCTCGCCAAAAGTTACCAGTAACATACCAATAACCAGAATGCCTGTCCAGGAAGTGAAGTTTAAAATTAGAAAACTGATTCCTGTTAAAACAGCTCCGAAAAATACCAACCATAATTTTGTAAAAGCTGTATTTTCCAACCATTTGATTAAAGGCATTTCAAAGATAAAAATAACAAAACCATTTAAGCCTAAAATCAAACCGATTTCAAATTCACTTAACAGATGCACATCTTTATAGTAAATAGTAATAGATGAAAAGTATTGCAAGAATACAATGCCAAATAGAACCATTGCTATAAAAAACACCAAAAATGCATGGTCTTTATAAGCTGAAACCGGATTGTCGTTTTTAATCTCGTCAAGTACTTTGGCTTTTTTAGGATTTAAAACTTTAATCATAACAAGAGCAGCAATGGCACATGTTATGCCGTCTACCCAGAATAAACCGGAATACCCAAGACCTGTGATAATCATACCGCCAATAGCTGGTCCTGCCGAAAAACCAAGATTAATGGCCAAACGAATTAATGTTAATGAACGGATTTTATTTTCGGGTTTGCTATAGGCATTTAATGCCACAAATATAGCTGGACGAAAGGCATCGGCAACCATCATAACAATAAATATCCCAACACATATCGATACAAATGTATTTAGAAATTGTAATAGAACGAATAAAACCCCTGTAGCAAGTAAACTTCTAACCATAACTTTGTAGTAACCAATTTTGTCGGTTAGTTTACCCCCAATCCAAGAGCCAACAACCGAGCCCAAACCAAAGGCACTCATAATCCACCCTACCTGGCTTACCGAAAAGTGTAAATCTTCTTTTAAGTAAAGAGATAGAAACGGAATAACCATAGTACCGGCTCGGTTTATAAAAGTAATAAGTGCCAGCCACCATATTTCTTCCGAGAGTCCTCGAAAAGTATCTATGTAGTTTTTAAAAAGTGTTTTCATTATATGGTTGGTAATAGTTATAAAAATAAAAAAGTCCGACGGTTAAGTCGGACTTTTAATACATTGTAATATAATTTTATAATGATATCATCACAATATATAGCAAGCCCGACCTCGTTCTCTCACAGAGGTATATTGCTTTTTACAAATTGTGATCATATAGCGCATAGTCTAATTTTATGAATTACAAACTTATATAAAATTATTGTAAGTTGTATTTTTGAAATCAAAAATTGTTTAAATGAAGTATTTTTTAACATGGTCTTTACTTGCTTTAGGTATAGTAAGTTGCCAAAATAAAAAGCAGTATAATTTAGGTGAAACCGCCTTTCAGCAAGAGTTGAATGCCGAATATAAAGATGCTACAACATCGCCTTTAAAAGATGAAGATAGAAAGACTTTTGAAGGCTTGGAATTCTTTAAAAATGACTCAATATATGTGGTTAAGGCAATATTAGAGATGATGCCGGATTCGGAATTTGTGCCAATGAAAACCACAACAAGCCGTATTTCTGAAAAGCGAATTTATGGTATTTTAAATTTTGAATTAAAAGGAGAATCTTTCAAATTGAATATCTATCAGGATAAAGATTTAATGACAAAGGAAGGCTATGAAAATTATTTGTTTTTGCCATTTTTTGATGAAACCAGCGGCGAAGAAAGCTACGGAGGAGGTCGTTATATTGATGCTCGAATTCCAAAGGGAGATACCATCATAATAGATTTTAATAAAGCTTATAATCCGTATTGCGCATACAACGATAAATACTCATGCCCAATTGTGCCAAGAGAAAATTATTTGGCTACTCGTATTGAAGCCGGAGTAAAAGCCTTTAAAAAGCATTAACAGGATCTTCTTTAATGGCTATATAAATTTCGGTTACCCAATCGGCTGGATTTGGTGTAGTTTCAGGGTTTGTTAAGTAGACTTCTAACATAGGGCCGTTTTCGGTAAATTCTAATCCGGCATCAGGAATGTATTTTAAAGCGGTTTCCCAGGCTTCTTTCGAATTACTGTAATCGCCTTTTAAAGTTGTTTTTACAGCTCTAAAGGGATCTAATTTACCCATTAAAATATGACTGCTGGTCGTGGTAACTTCTTCGTTTATTGGTATGCAACAGGAAAATTCAGCTGTATTGCTAACGTCGTCCCATTTTGTGTAATTTACAAATGGTGCACCAGAAGACGAAATATTGTGTTCTTTAACATAAGCCTGAATTTCATTAAACATCTCCTGCATTTTTTCTTCAGACTCACTTATTTTACAGGTAACGGAGTTATAAAGAAAATGTTCACCAGCAAAACTGGTAATACCATTTACTTTTACGCTGTACACTTGCATGCTGGCTAAAACAATACTATCTAATTTTTCCAGACTACGTTCGTAATGTGGGCCGATTTGTTCTTCCATGCTTCCTGTAAAAGCCGTGTAAGCTTTGAAACCGAAAGGGAGGTCATTCCCTGAAATACTCCAGGTAACATTAGTAGAACCATCTTCATTAGGGGTAAATGTCCAGTTAATATTAGAGGCAGGAAATTCTGCGATTTGCATTTGTTGGTATATGGTAGCATTTGGAACTGTTTCAAGTGTTGTCAAACTTCCAAGTCCGCTTTCATCTTCCCAAGAATAGGAGCTGTTAATTCCTGATGTTTGCTCAGGGTAAATTAATTTCATGTCAGGGTCAGCTTCAACCCAAGACGACCAGTCTTTCCAGTTTTTAAAATCAATAACATTGTTATAAATCACAGACGCAGGAGCTTGAATGGTTCGTGTTCTGCTTACTTCGAAAGTATTTGGCTGAATAGCGACATAAATAGACGTACCAATAACGGCAATGAGTAGTAAGAATAGTATGTATTTGAAAGATTTCATGTCAATCTTTTTTTAGTGGAGTTGCTATATCAAAGATAATGAATTTATAATTCTTGTTGAGAAATTATTACATTTGTGGACTTTATAATAAAAATTCAATAACGAGAACGGGTTAATTGTTTTTAAATGCTAATTCAGCCTGTTCTCGAACTTAAAAATCCAAAAAAATGAATTTAAAACAAATACTTGGTGTTGCTTTTGTTTCAGCTACATTATTTTCCTGTGGAAATGATAAGGCGAAAACAGCAACCGAAGACGCTACAGATGCTAAGATTGTAGAAGCTCCGTTTAATTACAATGTAGAACAGTTTGCGGATATTAAGGTGTTGCGATACCAGATTCCGGGATGGGAGAATTTAACCCTGAAAGAGCAGAAATTAGTGTATTATTTAACACAGGCTGGACTTTCTGGTCGTGATATTATTTGGGATCAGAACTACAAGTATAATTTAACAATCCGTGAAGCTTTAGAGCAGGTTTATACTAATTATGAAGGCGATAAAACATCGGAAGATTGGAATGCTTTTGTGGTTTACTTAAAGCGTGTGTGGTTCAGTAATGGTATTCACCATCACTATTCAAACGACAAATTAAAACCTGAATTTTCATCAGAGTATTTAAAGATGCTTTTGGCTGAAACTGATACGGAATTGGAAGGCGAAGCGTTCGATGTTATTTTCAATGATAAGGATGCTAAAAAAGTAAATTTAGCTAAAGGAATTGATAATGTGTCTGCTTCAGCGGTTAACTTTTATGGTGAGGGTGTTACCAATTCAGATGTGGAAACTTTTTATAAAGCAATGCAGTCACCAGACCCAACAAAACCATTGTCGTATGGGTTGAATTCAAAATTGGTAAAAGAAAATGGTGTTTTAAAAGAACAAAAATATAAATCGGGAGGTTTATATGGAGAAGCCATTGATGAAATCATCAAATGGTTGGAATTAGCCAAAGGCGTTGCGGAAAATGAGGCTCAGGGAAATGCGTTAGGTTTATTGATTGAGTATTACAAAACTGGAGCTTTACAAAGCTGGGATGATTACAATGTAGCCTGGACTGCCGCTACCGAAGGTAATATAGATTACATTAACAGTTTTATTGAAGTATATAACGATCCGTTAGGGTATCGTGGTTCATACGAGAGTATTATCCAGATTAAAGATTTCGATATGTCTAAAAAAATGGCAGTATTATCGGATAACGCGCAATGGTTTGAAGATAACTCACCATTAATGGAAGAACATAAAAAGAAAAATGTTGTTGGAGTAACGTATAAGGTGGTTAATGTAGCAGGAGAAGCTGGCGATGCTTCACCAAGTACACCAATCGGGGTTAATTTACCAAACGCCAACTGGATTCGTGCCGCAGTTGGAAGTAAGTCGGTTTCTTTGGGAAATATTGTTGCTTCTTACAACAATGCAGGTGGTTCAGAGCGTTTAAAAGAGTTTGTTAACGATGCCGAAGAATTAGAATTAGAAGAAACTTACGGTCAGTTAGCAGATAAACTACATACAGCGTTACATGAGGTTGTAGGTCATGCTTCAGGGCAGTTAAATCCTGGTGTAGGCGAAACTAAAGAAACGCTTAAAAATTATGCTTCAACCTTAGAGGAGGGGCGTGCAGACTTGGTAGCGCTTTATTATTTGTACGATTCTAAATTACAGGAATTAGGTCTGGTTGAAGATTGGCAAAAGGTAGGTAAAGCTGCTTACGATGAATACATTAGAAATGGTTTAATGACGCAATTAATCCGGTTAAATTTGGGAGATGATGTTGAAGAAGCTCACATGCGTAATCGCCAGTGGGTATCTGCTTGGGTATTTGAAAAAGGTTTAGCCGAAAATGTTATTGAAAAAGTAACACGTGACGGAAAAACGTATTTAAATATTACCGATTACGAGAAGCTTCATAAGTTGTTTGGAGATTTATTAAGAGAAACACAACGTATAAAATCTGAAGGAGATTTTGCAGCTGTAGAGGCTTTAGTTGAAGGTTATGGTGTAAAAGTAGATCAAAAACTTCATGCAGAGATATTAGAACGTAATGCTCAGTTTAAATCAGCACCTTATAGTGGATTTGTAAATCCTGTGTTGGTTCCTTTAACAGATGAAAATGGTGAAATTACGGCAATAGAAGTAACTCAACCGGAAACATTTGAAGAGCAAATGTTAGACTACAGTAATCGTTACAACTTCTTACCAGAAGTTAACTAGAACGATTTTAGAAATTACATTATAAAAAACAGAATTCTTTAATTAAGACGAGACCGAAAAAACAAGTAGGTTAAGTTTATGGAAAATTTTAGGGTTCTGTTTTTTTATTAACACTAAAAATAAGTAGAAAAGCATTAATTAAAAGCAGACAACCAATTATAATTAGTACATCCATAAGTGTTTGGTGTTTGTGTTAGTCATTCTTATGATGCATAAAACACAAAAAGGTTGCGTCTTATTTTAAGAAAAATTTTATTGCAACAATAAAAAGGATGAATCCGATGAAAGCTATTAGCATCCAAATACTGCCTTTATAGAATTTTCGGTGTAGTTTTAAATCTTTTCGGTACATGAATCCTATAATGATAGAGAATACAATAAAAAATATAATTCCGAAAATGATTTGACCTTTACTAAACATATAATTAATTTTAGGCAAAAATAGTAAAACAGATTTCAGAAATAATAGATAAATGAAGAATAAAATTGAAGCTGTAAAGGCATTTCATACAGCGTTTAAAATAGGACATAAGGAAACACCAACGGCCGATTTGGGTTTAGAAAAAAATACTTTGCGTTTTAATTTAATGAAAGAGGAAAACGAAGAGTATTTGGAAGCTGCAAATAATAACGACTTGGTCGAGGTTGCCGATGCTTTAGGTGATATGCTTTATATTTTGTGTGGAACGATTATAGAACACGGAATGCAATATAAAATTGAAGAGGTTTTCGAAGAAATTCAGCGAAGCAATATGAGTAAGTTAGGAGAAAATGGCCAGCCAATTTATAGAGAAGACGGTAAAGTACTTAAGGGACCAAATTATTTTAAACCAGATATCGCATCCATTTTAGATAAATAAAAAAAGAGAAGCTATTTAGCTTCTCTTTTTTTAATATCAATATTTTTAAGTAGTGATTAGTCTAATTTGTATCTCCATCCGTAAGGATCTTCCACTTTATTCGTTTGAATATCGGTAATACGTTTCTTTAAGAAGCTTGCAAAAGTGTCTTCTAATTCAGGTAATTCAAAATCTTCATCTTTGTATCCAAATCCTGAAATAGGTGAAATAACTGCAGCAGTTCCGGCCCCAAACATTTCTTTTAAAGATCCGTTTTTAGCAGCTTCAACAACTTCATGAACCGAAAGTTTTCTTACTTCAACATCAATACCTTCAGCTTTAGCTAACTCAACAATACTTTTACGGGTAATACCATCTAAAATTCTGTCACTTGTAGGCGCAGTAATTAAAGTGTCGTTAATACGAACAAAAATATTCATAGCTCCTGCCTCTTCAATATATTCGTGGCTTGTATCGTCAGTCCAGATAACCTGTTGGTATCCTTTCTCAACAGCTAATTGTGTTGGGTAAAATTGTCCGGCATAGTTACCACCAGCTTTAGCAAAACCAACACCACCATTAGCAGAACGCGAATAGGTTTGCTCGATTAATACTTTTACTTTTCCAGAGAAATAAGATCCAGAAGGAGCAGTACAGATTAGGAATTTATATTCGTTAGCCGGTGAAGCATGGAACCCATTTCCTGAAGCAAAAATAAACGGACGAATATATAACGAACTACCATCTTGTTTAGGAATCCAGTCTTTATCAACTTCTAATAAAGCCTTTAAACCGTCCATAAAATAGTTTTCAGGTAATTCAGGCATCGCTAAACGCTTAGCCGAAATATTTAAACGCTTAAAGTTGTCTAACGGACGAAATAAATAAACGTCTTCATTAGCATCTTTATAAGCTTTCATACCTTCGAAAACCGATTGTCCGTAATGGAAAATCTTCGCAGAAGGGTCTAAACTTATTGATTGGTAAGGCACTACTTTTGGAGCTTGCCATTTTCCATCTTTATAGTTGCACTCCAGCATGTGGTCAGAAAAAACACTTCCAAAAGACAAGTTGTTAAAATCTACATCATTTATTTTTGTAGTTTCTGATTTTATAATCTCTATGTCGTTGATTATTGAGTTCATAAATAAGGTTGTTTTAATGCTACAAATTTAAGTAAAAACGTTTTTAAAAAAGCAGTATATTTACAACTAATCAATAAAAATTGAATTTTAACGGATGAAAAATATATTATTTTCATGGATTTGCGTTTTTCTCTTCTTTTCTTGCAAAGAAAAGGTGTCTTACGAATCGTTTGGGAAAGAAATTACTGCCATAAATGCGAACAATGTAAAATCGATGGCAAAAGCATATAATGACATGCATCTTGGAGATAGCACAAATTATAAATTAATAGCTGAGGTTAAGGACGTTTGCAAAGCTAAAGGTTGCTGGATGACTTTAAATTTGGAAGATGGTAATGAGGTGATGGTGAAATTTAAAGATTATGCCTTTTTTGTTCCGAAGGATATTGAAGGAAAAGAAGTGATTATTGAAGGGAAGGCTTTTGTAAATGAAGTTCCTGTTGATGAATTACAACATTATGCTCAGGATGCCGGGAAATCTGAACAGGAAATAGCAGCAATCACTCAACCTAAAAGAACGCTGTCTTTCGAGGCTGAAGGTGTTTTAATAAAACAATAAGTTGGAAAGAGAAGTAGTTATAACCGGAGACGGATCGTCTACCATACATTTACCACAGTGGAATGAGCAATATCATTCCAAACACGGTGCTATTCAGGAAGCATATCACGTATTTATAAAACACGGGCTGCATCATTATTTGGAAGTACAACCAGAAAGAGATGAGATTTCAATTTTAGAAATAGGTTTTGGTACAGGATTAAATGCTTTTATTACATTACTTGAGGCTGAAAAATTGAACTGTACAGTTAACTATTATGGAGTAGAAGGTTACCCAGTATTGAAAGATGAAATTACACAGTTAAATTACCCAAGTCAATTAAAGGCTTATGATAAGGCTCCTCTTTTTATAAGTTTACATGAGGTTTCTTGGGAAGAGAAGTATAATATTACTCCAGCCTTTATCCTCACAAAACAAAAGCGATTTTTCTCTGAAATAGAGGAAAAAGAACAATATAATCTTATTTATTTCGATGCTTTTGGTGCTCGGGTTCAGCCAGAATTATGGACCGAAAACATTTTTCAAAAAATGTACGATGCACTTCAAATAAATGGTGTTTTGGTCACCTATGCAGCAAAAGGAAGTGTACGTCGTGCCATGCAGGTAGTTGGTTTTAGTGTTGAAAAATTGCCTGGTCCTCCAGGAAAACGTGAAATGCTCAGGGCTACAAAAAAGTCTTGAGCATTAGGCGAAGCCAAATGTTGAGAGCAACAAAACATTCAGTGTAAGCTAAATGCTTAGAGCTGTTAAAAAGCTATAAGTATTCGGTAAAATATATTCTTGTTTTTTTATGGTTTTTAGCCTTGTATTTGTTAGTCTGATAATGTTAAACCTAACATAAATCTATAGTTTGTAGTATTTGCTTTTCGTAAATTTAATCAATGCTTAATGAGGCTTTCAAAATTTTAAATTGAAGTTTTAAGCTTATTTAAAAAGATTGATTATGAGGGTTTTAATTACCGGAGCGACAGGGTTAATAGGAAAGGAGATTGTAAAATGTTGCCTAAAGAAAGGTATTCAGGTAAATTATTTAACAACCAGTAATTCGAAAATAGAACAAAAGGACGATTACCAAGGATTTTATTGGAATCCAAAATCTCAGGATATCGATACCAATTGTTTTAAGGATGTCGATGCTATAATTCATCTTGCAGGTGCAACTGTGTCTAAGCGATGGACACCTTGCTACAAAAAAGAAATTTTATCCAGCAGAAGAGATTCTACCCGTTTACTGGTAAATAGTTTAAAAGGCGAAATGCACACCATAAAACAAGTGATTTCTGCTAGTGCTATCGGTATTTATCCAGACTCTTCAACTAATTATTACGAGGAAAATTATAAAATTAAAGATAGCTCATTCTTAAGTAAAGTCACCTATATTTGGGAATCTGAAGTTGATGCTTTTTCAACGTTAGGTATTATAGTTTCTAAAATCCGTATCGGTTTGGTCCTGTCAAATAAAGGCGGCGCTTTAAAAGAAATGCTTAAACCTATAAAAATGGGCGTAGGCTCTGCTTTTGGTGATGGAAAACAATGGCAATCCTGGATTCACATAAGTGATTTGGCCGAGTTGTTTTTGTATGTTTTAAAACATCAGTTACCGGGAGTGTATAATGCCGTAGCACCTAATCCTGTTACTAATGCCGAATTAATAAAAACTATTGCTAATAAATTGGAAGCGCCTTTGTTTATGCCTAATATTCCAAAGATTGTTATGAAGATGGTTTTGGGTGAAATGCATACTCTTTTATTCGATAGTCAGCGTGTAAGCAGTAAAAAAATAGAAGACAAGGGATTCTATTTTAAGCATCATCATTTACAACCAGCGTTGACTGATTTATTAAGTTAAATTTTATAGTCTTTCTGCAAATTCTTCAGTTTTATAAATTTCTACTAAAATTATTTCGTGACATTATGACATTTTTACAATAATGGCAGTACTTTTGCCAATCAGTTTTAGTATTTGTTTAAAAATTTAGATACAGCGATGAGTAAAAAAGAACACGATATAGAAAAGGAGCAAGTAGAAGCCGTAGAAAACGAAACAGTTGAGGTTGAAGAACAAGTAGAAGAAAAAACTGTTGAAGAAAAGCTTCAAGACGAATTAAAGCAAGAAAAAGATAAGTTTTTACGCTTATTTGCTGAGTTTGAAAACTATAAAAAAAGAACTTCTAAAGAGCGTATCGATTTGTTTAAAACAGCAAGTCAGGATGTTATGGTGTCTCTATTACCAGTTTTAGATGACTTCGATAGAGCTTACGTTGAAATTTCTAAAACCGAAGAAAAAGAATTATTGAAGGGTGTTGAGCTTATCAGCAATAAGTTAAAAACGACACTTCAACAAAAAGGTTTAGAAGTTATTGAAGCGGCTCAAGGTGATGCTTTTAATGCAGACAATCATGAGGCGATTACACAAATACCAGCACCTTCAGAAGATTTAAAAGGAAAAATTATCGATGTTATCGAAAAAGGATATAAGCTTGGCGATAAGGTAATTCGTTTCCCTAAAGTAGTAATTGGACAATAAAAAAGAAACATGGCTAAAAGAGATTATTACGAAATATTAGGTGTAAGCAAAGGTGCCAGTGCAGCCGAAATTAAAAAGGCGTACCGAAAGAAGGCTATTGAATTTCACCCTGATAAAAATCCGGATAATAAAGACGCAGAAGCGAAGTTTAAAGAAGCAGCAGAAGCTTACGAGATATTAAGCGACGCCGATAAAAAAGCACGTTACGATCAGTTTGGTCATCAGGCATTCGAAAATGGAGGCGGCTTTGGAGGCGGTGGTATGAATATGGATGACATATTTAGCCAGTTTGGTGATATCTTCGGCGGTGGCTTTGGTGGCGGCTTCGGAGGTTTCGGCGGTGGCGGTGGTCCACGTCGTGCTAAAGGAAGCAACCTGCGAATTCGTGTTAAGCTAACTTTAGAAGAAGTTGCTAACGGCGTTGATAAAAAAATTAAAGTAAAACGTAAAGTTCAGGCGCCAGGTACAACATATAAAACCTGTACAACATGTAATGGTTCTGGGCAGGTAACACGTATAGCAAATACAATTTTAGGAAGAATGCAAACTTCTGCACCTTGTAATGCGTGTGGCGGTTCTGGTCAAACTATCGATCAAAAACCAGCTGATGCCGATGCACAAGGTTTAAAAATTTCGGAAGAAACTGTTTCAATAAAAATTCCAGCTGGGGTTGTAGATGGTATGCAACTTAAAGTTTCAGGAAAAGGAAACGAAGCGCCGGGTAATGGTATTCCAGGAGATATTATCGTAGTTATTGAAGAAGAGCAACACGAAAAATTACAACGTGAAGGCGATAATCTTCACTACGACTTATATGTGAGTTTTCCAGATGCGGTTTTAGGAACATCGAAAGAAATAGATACTGTAACCGGGAAAGTGCGTATTAAAATTGAGCCAGGTGTACAATCTGGTAAAATTTTACGCTTACGCGGAAAAGGTATTCCAAGTATTAACGGTTACGGAAAAGGTGATTTACTGGTACATGTAAATGTATGGACACCTAAAACATTAAATAAACAACAACGTGAATTTTTCGAGTCGATGCAGGAAGATGAACATTTTGCACCGAAACCGGAAAGTTCAGATAAATCATTTTTTGAAAAAGTAAAAGATATGTTTTCTTAAAAAGTAATAGTTTTTAGTTTAATGAAACTAACCTGCTGTTTTTTAAAAAGTTCTTAATTCATTTTATTTGGAATTAAGAATAAAAAAACTATATTTGATTCATCACTAAATTAATTTTAGTGATAATTTTTCTTTTTCATAGCAATTTTTTCCCATCCTTAATCCTTTTTAAGGGTGGGTTTTGTTTTTATAAAAACATCAAAAAGCTATTTGATTTATAATTAATAAATTAGGCTTTTAGTATTAAATTCTAGAAACCATTTAGAGGTCTCTTAACATTTAATATCTTTACCAATCATTAGTCAATTTAAATTACACAATGAGCAACTTATTAGAAGTTAATCAGGTTTCTAAACATTTTGGAGACTTCAGGGCATTAAATAACGTGTCTATATCTATTCCAAAAGGCAGTATATTCGGATTATTAGGCCCGAATGGCGCCGGAAAAACCACATTAATTCGAATCATAAATCAAATTACCATGCCAGATACAGGTACGGTAAGAATAGATAACGAGTTACTTAACGCAAATCATATTAAAGATATCGGGTATTTGCCAGAAGAGCGCGGTTTATATAAATCGATGAAAGTTGGTGATCAGGCTTTATACTTAGCGCAATTAAAAGGTTTAAGCAAAGCTGAAGCTAAAGAGCGCTTAAAATACTGGTTCGATCGTTTGGAAATTGGCGACTGGTGGAACAAAAAAATTCAGGAACTTTCAAAAGGAATGGCGCAAAAAATTCAGTTTGTGGTTACTGTGTTACATCAACCTAAACTTTTAATTTTCGATGAACCTTTTTCAGGATTCGATCCTATTAATGCCAATTTAATTAAAGACGAAATTTTAAGGTTACGTGAAGATGGTGCTACGGTTATTTTTTCAACGCATCGTATGGAGTCGGTTGAAGAGTTATGCGACGATATTGCCTTAATTAATAAATCGAATAAACTACTAGACGGAAAGCTGATTGATATTAAACGTCAGTATAAAATTAACACCTTCGAAGTGGGTATTAAAACTGCTGATCATCTCATTTTACAGAATGAATTATCTGATAAGTTTACTGTATCTCCGGCAAATTTTAAAACCTTAGATGATGAACTGAAATTAAACATCAAATTATCGAACGGAGAAAGCCCAAACGATTTATTAAACTACTTAACATCTAAAGGCGAGGTGTCACATTTCGTGGAATTGATACCAAGTGTTAACGATATTTTTATTCAAACTGTAAAGAATAATCAATAAAAAAAATGAACCATTTACCACTTATCATAAAGCGAGAGTATTTAACAAAAGTTAGAAACAAATCGTTTATAGTCATGACGTTTTTGAGTCCGTTGGTTATGATTATTCTTGTTTCGGTTGTTGCTTATTTAACACAATTAAATAACGAAAAAGTCAGAACAATTTCAATATTGGACGAATCTGGTTTGGTACAGGATGTTTTTAAGAGCAACGAAAAGACGACTTATAATGTATTAAACGATATGTCGCTTAGTGAAGCTAAAATCTTTGCTAAGGAGACCGAAGCTTATGGCTTGCTTTACATTGGCGATTTTAAGGATGCCAACAATGCTTCAAAGCATATTCAATTTTATTCGGAAGAATCACCATCACTAACACTTATTTCAGATTTAGAAGGTCAGTTAGAAAAAAAGCTAACCAATTTAAAATTGTTAGATAATGGCGTGGATGTCGATATGATTAATGCCTCAAAAATCAATATTAATATCGCTCAGGAAAGTTTTGAAGGAGAAAAGACTTCAAAAACCGATAGTGTTGTAAAACTTATTTTTGGTGGCGCTGCCGGTTATTTGCTATTCATGTTTATCATTATTTATGGAAACATGATTATGCGTAGTGTTATTGAAGAAAAAACCAGTAGAATTATTGAGGTTATTATTTCTTCGGTAAAACCAGTGCAGTTAATGTTTGGTAAAATTGTTGGAACTTCTTTAGCAGGGATAACACAGTTTATTATTTGGTTGATTATCGGAAGTATTCTGCTAACCATTATTTCTGTTGTTTTCGGAATTAATGTCATGGAAAGTCAGCAGAAGGAAATGATGAATCAGGCTATGACGAATCCAGAAATTAACGAACAGGTTCAAAATTTTGTCACCTCGTTTTATAATTTACCATTAACTAATTTAATTTTTGCGTTTATCTTATTCTTCATCGGTGGATACTTGTTATATAGTTCGTTGTATGCGGCTATTGGTGCTGCTGTAGATAATGAAACGGACACGCAACAATTCATGTTACCTATTATTACACCTTTAATGCTGGCAGTTTATATAGGTCTATTTACGGTAATAGAAGATCCGCACGGAACGGTATCAACAGTATTTTCATTTATTCCGTTAACATCACCTGTGGTTATGCTTATGCGTATACCTTTTGGTGTACCGCTTTGGCAACAATTAGTATCTTTTGTACTTTTAATAGGTACTTTTGTGTTTACTGTATGGTTTGCTGCTAAAATTTACAGAGTAGGTATTTTAATGTACGGAAAGAAGCCAAGTTATAAAGAACTGATTAAATGGATTAAGTATTAATATGATTCAGGAGTTAGAAAAATTGGAGAAAATAGAAAACGCTGTAAGTAACAGTTCGTGGGGACATAAAATTAAGGATTTTCTAAACTTGCATGTTGAAATAACCGATAAGATTCACATTTCGGTACTGGATGTTATAGCTATAATTACAGCCATTTTTATAACAACTTTAGTGCTTCGAGTTCTTTTAAAATTGATTACTAAAAAGTTGCCGGATGAAGAAAAAGGGAAATTTAATGTAGTTTTCGGTTACTTCAGATGGCTTGTTTATCTCATCATCCTTTTAATTACTCTTAATGCAGTAGGCGTTAATGTTACCGCGGTTTTTGCAGCATCTGCAGCTTTAATGATCGGTATTGGTTTGGCACTTCAAACCTTATTTCAGGATATAATTTCCGGAATTTTTATTTTGGTTGATCAAACCGTGCATGTTGGCGATATTATAGAATTAGAGGGGAAAGTAGGTCGCGTTGAAGAAATAAAATTACGAACCACCAGAGCAGTTACCATTGATAATAAAGTGCTTATTATTCCCAATCATTTGTATTTAGAAAACAGTTTGTATAACTGGACTCAAAACGGAACCACAACGCGAGAAAGTGTGGCTGTTGGTGTCGCTTACGGGAGTGATGTGCAGTTGGTAAAAAAACTTTTAATACAAGCGGCGAATTCACATCCAGATGTTATGGCAACTTCAGAAACCGTGGTGCGTTTCGATAATTTTGGAGATAGTTCTTTAGATTTCCGTGTAGTTTTTACGCTTGCAGATAGTTTTAATGCTGGATTACCAAAAAGTGATATTCGTTTCGAGATTGACCGTTTGTTTAGAGAACACAATGTTAGTATCCCGTTCCCACAACGCGATATTCATATTATTCAAAACCCAAATCAATAAATAGAATTTTAAAAGGAAAATATTATGCCCAAAATTTTAATTATAGAAGACGAAGCAGCTATTCGTCGCGTACTTGTTAAAATTCTTTCAGAAGAAAATGATACTTATGTTGTGGAAGAAGCCGAAGACGGTTTAGTTGGTATCGATAAAATTAAAAATGACGATTACGACTTAGTACTTTGTGATATTAAGATGCCTAAAATGGATGGTGTTGAAGTATTGGAAGCAACTAAAAAAATAAAGCCTGAAATTCCAATGGTTATGATTTCTGGTCATGGCGATTTAGACACAGCTGTGAATACCATGCGTCTTGGCGCTTTCGATTATATCTCAAAACCACCAGATTTAAACCGTTTATTAAATACGGTTAGAAATGCTTTAGACCGAAAGGAACTTGTTGTTGAGAATAAGTTATTGAAGAAGAAAGTCGGGAAGAATTTTCAAATGGTAGGTGAGAGTGAAGCGATTTCACATATTAAAGATATGATTGAAAAAGTTGCACCAACCGATGCTCGTGTTCTGGTTACAGGACCCAATGGAACAGGTAAGGAATTGGTAGCCCATTGGTTACACCAAAAAAGTGATCGTAACAAAGGACCGATGATTGAGGTAAACTGTGCAGCCATACCAAGTGAATTGATAGAAAGTGAATTGTTTGGTCATGTTAAAGGAGCCTTTACAAGTGCCGTTAAAGACCGCGCAGGAAAATTTGAAGCCGCTAATGGCGGAACCATTTTTCTTGATGAAATTGGCGATATGAGCTTGCCAGCACAGGCAAAAGTTTTGAGAGCCTTACAGGAAAGTCGTATTCAGCGCGTGGGTAGCGATAAGGATATTAAGGTAAATGTTCGTGTGGTTGCGGCTACCAACAAAGACTTGAAAAAGGAAATCGCCGATGGGAAATTCCGTGAGGATTTATATCATCGCTTGGCAGTGATTTTAATTCAGGTTCCGCCGTTAAATGATAGGCGTGATGATATTCCGTTATTGGTGAATCACTTTTCTGAAAAAATTGCGAGTGAACATGGTACGGCTAAAAAGGAGTTTTCAGCGAAAGCTTTAAATTTACTTAAAGATTACGACTGGACGGGAAATATTCGTGAGCTTCGTAATGTGGTTGAACGCTTGATTATTTTAGGCGGAAAAGAGGTGAGTGAAGAAGACGTCAAGTTATTTGCAAGTAAATAACCTGACGTTTCAAAATAGGTTTATAGTTTACACGAGTCTAATTCAGCTAAATAAGCCGAAGCTAATGTTTTTAGTTGATTCGTGTAATAAACTTTTAATGCTTCAGAAGTCATTTCAGAAGTATTTCTTGAACTTGATTTTGAGATGTTTTGATGCCCGCAATTACAGCTTTTTAAAGTTTCGTTGTAGGTTTTAATATTTAAGTCAATCATCTTTTCATAAGACACAATGAGCTGTTGCTTTTTAAGTAGCAGCTCTTTTTCTTTTTGTGCGGCTAATTGCTTTTTAATCTCAGCTTCCTTACGTTTAAGTACTTCCTGCTGTGCAAGTAAAGCGGCCTGCTCATTTTTTAGGCTGGCTAAATCATTACTATCTGAGGCATCGGCTACATCTTCTTCTACAACTTCAGGCATGCTGTATGAAGATGTTGCGCATTTATCCATTTCAATAACACTTTGCTGGCAGAATTCTTTTGCTCGTTTTACAAAGTATCTACCGTCTTCATAAGTAGGCTGGTCGTCAACTTTGGCTAAAACTTCTAAAGCTTTATTGGCTTGTTCTAAAGCTTTGGTGCAATTGCAGTCTGCCAAGGTCTTTTTAGCAAGATTTATAGATTCTAACGATCGGTGTGCAGAGTATTTTAAGTGACTTATATTATTAGCTTCGTAAGACGATTTAACATGGGAATAAGCACTTACAAGATAAGCATTGGCATTGTCACATTTGCTTTGAGCATGTATGCTTAAGGTGCTAATCAAACAAAAGAGGTAGTAAAAATTTTTCATATAATTTGGGGTTATAACATAAATAGGTAAGACGAAAATACCAAAAACATTGTACTTTTCGGTGTTTTTCATCGAAATTGTAGAATTTACTATATTTAAAACTTTAATTAAAAACCTCAGAATTTAACAATTACTTACTTCTTTGACTATGGAAAAATACAAAGTAACTTCAAATATTACCCTAAAGGAATTAGAAACCAAAGTGGTAATTAACGACGCCAAGAAGGAATTAAAGCAGGTAAGAAAGAAGCTGGGGAAAATACAGGATACCATGTATGCTCATGGTAAATATGCTGTTCTTGTGTGTTTGCAGGGTATGGATACGGCCGGTAAAGACAGTTTAATACGCGAGGTGTTTAGAGATTTTAATACACGTGGTATTATTGTTCATAGTTTTAAAGTACCAACCGATTTGGAATTGAAACACGATTATTTATGGCGACATTATATAGCATTACCGGCACGTGGCAAATTCGGTATTTTTAATCGCACACATTACGAGAATGTACTGGTAACACGCGTGCATCCGGAATATATTTTAGGAGAAAATCTACCAACGGTGACCAAAGTGGAAGATGTTAATGATGCGTTTTGGGATAAAAGGTTTCAGCAAATCAATGAATTTGAACAGCACATTTCTGAAAACGGCACCATCATTTTTAAATTCTTTTTAAACCTTTCTAAAAAAGAACAGAAAAGCCGATTGTTAAGACGCCTGGAAAAACAGGAAAAAAACTGGAAGTTCTCGCCCGGAGATTTAAAAGAGCGTGAGGAGTGGGATCTTTATCAGGAATGTTACGAAGATGCCATAAACAGAACATCGAAACCCCATGCTCCCTGGTATGCTATTCCGGCTGATGATAAGGAGTCAGCGCGTTATCTCGTTGCTAAAATTATGTATGATACCTTAAAAGAATATAAAGATATCGAAGAACCGGAGTTGGATGATGAAATAAAGAAACATCTGGAGAAATATAAAGAGCAACTCAATAACGAGTAGTTTTATTTATATAGGCATTTACATTATAATAGAATTGAATTATTTTTCAAATAAATAAAAACGAATATATGAAGAACCTAACCCTTTTGTGTTTATTAATTATTGCATCAATAGTTTTTAAATCTCATGCCCAAACTGATGATGAAGTTTTAAAAACCATTTATACAAGTTCATTAACCGAGGGAGAAAGTTACAATTGGTTAAATTATTTATCCAATCAGATTGGAAGTCGTTTATCAGGATCATTAGGAGCTGAACGAGCGGTTCAGTACACCAAAGAAGAGTTAGAGCAGTTAGGGTTAAGCAAGGTTTGGTTACAGCCTGTTATGGTCCCAAAATGGATAAGAGGAGCCAAAGAATATGCATACATTGAAACAGTTCCGGGAAAGACCAGCACCGTTAATATTTGTGCTCTAGGAGGATCAGTAGCAACATCACCTTTAGGGATTAAAGCTCAGCTTGTTGAAGTTCATAATTTTGAAGAATTAGAAGCTTTAGGAAAAGAGCAAATAGAAGGAAAGATAGTGTTTTATAATCGTCCAATGCAGGCCGATTTAATTAATACATTTCAGGCTTATGGTGGTTGTGTTAATCAGCGGTACAAAGGGGCAGTTGAAGCAGCAAAATATGGAGCGGTAGGTGTTGTGGTTCGGTCTATGAATTTAAGATTAGATGATTTACCACATACCGGCAGCATGACTTATGACGATTTACCTGTAGCGCAACGTATTCCTTCGGTAGCTATCAGTACCAACGATGCTGAAACGCTTAGCACGATGTTAAAATTAAGTAAGGATGTAAAACTATATTTTAAAACCAGCTGTAAACAGTTAAACGATGTACAATCTTATAATGTTATTGGGGAAATTACCGGTAGTGAATTTCCAAATGAATATATGGTTGTAGGTGGGCATTTGGATTCGTGGGATTTAGGAGATGGTTCTCATGATGATGGAGCAGGAGTCGTACAATCTATGGAGGTTTTAAGATTACTGAAAAAAACAGGAATAAAGCCTAAACACAGCATTCGCGTGGTTTTATTTATGAACGAAGAAAATGGTTTACGCGGAGCTAATAAATATGCCGATGTGGCAAAACAAAAAGGAGAAAATCATGTGTTTGCTTTAGAAAGTGACTCTGGAGGTTTTACACCTCGAGGCTTTAGGTTTGATTGTGATGAAGCTAATTTTAATCAGGTGTTAAGTTGGAAAGAGCTGTTTAAACCGTATTTAATTCACTATTTTGAAAAGGAAGGCAGCGGAGCCGATGTCGGGCCGTTAAAAACAGATAAAAATGTGTTGGCTGGTTTGCATCCGGATTCACAACGTTATTTCGATCACCACCATGCCAGTAATGATACTTTTGATGCGATTAATAAACGCGAACTGGAATTAGGTGCTGCAACTATGACAGCTTTAGTATATTTGTTCGATAAATATGGAATAAAATAAAATTATGAGATATATAATTATCATGCTTTTTTCAATGGTTTGTTTTGCTCAAACTCAAAACGATTTACCGTATTATGAAATACCTGAAGCTCCTGAAGTGTATACGCCAGCAACGGCTGCAGCAAGAATGATTGATGGTTTAGGTTTTAGATATTACTGGGCAACCGAAGGATTAAGATTGGAAGATTTAGCCTATAAAATAGGCCCTGATTCCAGGACTTCGGGTGAAACGATTGAGCATATTTATGGCTTATCGAAGTTTATTAGAAATAGTGTTCTTGCTGAAAATAAAGATGACAATAAAAACGAGTTGTCTTTCGAATTGAAGCGTAAACAAACGCTAATGAATTTAAAATTAGTTTCCGATGCTCTAAAAAATAATCAAGGAACTTTCGATTTGGCTAATACTGAAGTGCCATTTTGGAACATTATTAACGGTCCCATTGAAGACGCGGTTTGGCATTGCGGACAAGTGGTGATGTTACGACGTGCATCAGGGAATCCATTTACTTCAAATGTGAATTTGTTTTCAGGAAAAGTGAAAACAAAGAATTAATCCAAAGGTTTTTGGTCGGGGTTTAAAGGTTCTTTTAAAAGGACCTTACAAATTTGGTAGTTTCCTTGTCTGAAGCCTGAAATCAATAAATTAATATCGTTTGGAGACCAGCAAGGTTGCATGTCTTCCACATCATTATACGTGATTTGTATTTTGTGGGTTCCGTCGTCTCTCATGATAAAAATTTCGGAGTGTTTCATGTCGTCAACTTTTGCAGAATAGACAATACGGCGACTCCCATTGGTGTTAGACCAGTCGGGGTATGTGCTTTCGTCTTTTAAATAAGTTAAACGGTTTTTGTCCTTGGTAAACAAATGCTGGCTGTAAATAACATTACTTTCACCTTGTGTGTTTTTGTTAGAAAAGTAGATGAGTACATCGCCTCGTGATGTTAAGTTAGGATACACATTTTTGAATTTATTGCTCACCACTTTCTTTAATCGTTTGCCTTTTGTAGAGCAGGCGTAAATATCGAAAATATCGGCTCTTTCGGAATATGAAAACATGAGCTCCATGCCATTAGGTGCAAAATTAGCGAAGTATTTATTGCCGCTTAGGTTTATAGGGAATTGGTTGACTTTACCAGAGTTAAAATCATAACTGTAAATTTCACTGGTTCCGGTTCGGTCTGATTCAAATAGAATCATGTTTTTTGAAGGATGCCATTTTGGTCGTCGGTCGTTGGATTGTGTCGTCATAACCCGTTTTTGAGCCCCTCCATCAATATTCATAGAATATATTTGCCAGATGCCGTCACGATTCGATTCGAAGATAATTTTAGTACCTTCTTTGTTGTAACTGGCGTATCTACTATCGCCATTGGAAAAGGTTAATTGTTCCTCTTTAAACCCTTCCTTTATTTCTTCTTCCTGAGCAAAACTATTTGAGATACATAAAATTGTTAAAAGTAAAACAGCAGGTTTAAAAATGAGAGATAGACGCATAGTAAAGGATTAGTGTTCAGCTAATTTAAAAAAATATAACTAAGCACGAAACCTAGTTGCGGCCAACTTGCCCATCAACGGATTCGAAAAGTTTTTTTGAATTAAAACCGATACCATCTTTGAAGACAATTTCCGTGTTTCTAATCTGTTTGATATCACTTTCTAAATCTCCATTAATTAAAATGAGGTCGGCTGTTTTTCCTTTTTCAATTGTACCAATAATCTCATCCTGGTTTAAATATTTAGCACCGTTGAGCGTGCAAATTTTTATTACATCAACTAAAGGAAATCCGCCTTCTACCAATAATTCAAGTGTATGCTGATTGGCGTAACCGGCTACTGTTCTTCCTGCACCGGTGGGGTCGGTTCCGGCGACTAATTTTCCGCCCAAATCGTAAAATCGTTTTAACCAGGTCATGTTTTTATGATAGGAGTCGATTTGCACATAATCTTTATTTACTCTTCGGTCGTAAATAGCCTTAACATCTTTTAAAACTTCCGGAGTTACCGCTCGTTCGCCGCCACCAGGAATAAGTTCGCGGTTGGTGTAAGGTTCAAAAACATTTGGTGTGGTTGTAATGGTTGTACCGTTTTTAATAAGCACCTCAATAAGGTGGTTTATTTTAGGACTGTCAATAGGTTCGCTGTCAAAGGCCTGTCTGGATTCAAAAGGATCGCAAATGTTTTCCTCTTTGTTAACTTCAAAATCTGTGGCCACTCGAAAGCCGTGTTCCAAATTATCAATACCAAGGTTCGAAGCTTCTTCATAGGTTACTGAACATAAATGTCCGGTAACTTTTAATCCGCGTTTGTGGGCTTCGGTCACGCAAACTTTCATATCTTCTTTTGTAATGTTATTATAAAGTTTGAATGAGGTGACACCGCGTTTTGACCAGAAGTCTACAATTTCTGAAACTTCTTTGGTGTTTTTTATATAGCCTAATTCGGCAATAGGAACACCTTCGCGTTCTATAAACGGGCTGGTAACATCCATTTTTGGCCCCGTCATTTTACCTTCTAAAATCCATTGTTTTACGTTGAGGTCGCTTTGTGGTTGAATGCTTCCGGCCGTTCGCATGGTAGTTACCCCTCCGGCAAGATATAGACGCGGAAAAGTAAAAGTGGATTGCCCAACGCTAAACCAGTTTTCGAAGAATTTAGTATAGAATAAATGTTCGTGTAACATAACCAAACCAGGTATTACTGTTTTTCCTGTGCCGTCAATTATCAATGCGTTTTTAGGAATTTTTAAAGTATTTGAATTACCAACACGTTCTATTTTATCGTCTTTAATAATAATGGTCTGATTATTTTTAATATCGCCTCCCGTTCCATCAATAAGTTTAACGTTGGTTATAGCTACTAAGCTTGTGTCTACCGAGATGAAGGCTTTTACTTCTTTTGTGAATTTTTGAGCATGAATTTGAATGGAAGTAAAAAGTAAAAATACGAGTGTTTTTAATAGATATTTCATATTGAGAAGCTTACAAGAACCCAAATTATGAAAATTATAGCAATATTAGTGAGATTCTGAATTGACTATTTTTAAAAAATGATTTAAGTAAAATTTTCCAATGGGCAATTCCTTTTTATTAATTTCAACCAATTCGTGAGTATATGACTTTATTTTGTTTACTGGAACAATGAAGGATCTGTGAATGCGAACAAATTCATTTTTGTCAATCATAGCCTCGATAGCCGATATGGTTTGCCGGCACAAATGCATTTTATCAGGTGTAAATATTTTTATATAATCTTTGTCACTTTCAATGTAGAGAATATCATCTAAAACTATTCGAACCTGTTTTCTGTCGATGCGAAGGTAAATAGAATCTATGCCAGATTTTCGTTCTAATTCCTGTGGTTCATTAGGGTTCAAAACATTTTCGTAATCGGGTAAAGCTTTGTTAACTGCTTTTAAAAATCGATCAAATTTTATGGGTTTCAATAAATAATCAACAGCATCCAGTTCAAATCCATCTAAAGCATATTCTTTGTAGGCTGTTGTAAAGATGATTTTTGGAGTGTTTTTTATAGAACGCACCAACTCGGTGCCTAATAATTCTGGCATTCTAATATCTAAAAATAGAATATCGATCTCGTTCGATTGAAGAAACATAAAAGCATCGATTGCATTATTACATTCGCCAACCAAATCTAACACAGGTAATTTTGCAAAATACCGACGTAAAACATCTCTGGCGAGAGGTTCGTCGTCTACTATGAGGCATCTTGGTTTTTTAAATTCAGACTGTTTCATTTTGCTTCATGTCGTTATGTGAATGTTTTAATCTTCTGAAATTTGATGGTCTAATACAATCTGGAGATTAACAATAAAAGTTTCATCATCATCTTTAATCTCAAATATGTGCTTGTGAGGATAGATTAGGTTTAGCCGTCTCCTAATATTTTCAATGCCTGTTCCTTTTCTTGACTTTTCATGAGTGTTTTCATTTATTTTTCCATTCATTAATTTAATACTGAATTTGTTGTCGGTAAGTTCAGATTTTATATTAATCCACGGATTATTAATCATTTTGCTGGCTCCGTGTTTGAAGCAGTTTTCAACTAAAGGCAATAAAATAAGTGGAGCAATTGTAATATCGTCGGTGTTCGAGGGAAACACAAAATGTAAATCAAGTTTGTTGTCGTACCTTATTTTTTCCAGATTCAGGTAATCAACAATCATTTCCAGTTCATTTTCCAACGGTACTCTTTTTTTCTTGCCTTCATCTAAAACGTAACGCAGAATATGAGATAACTCTAAAATCATTTTGGCACTTTTTGGTGATTCTTCCTGCGCCTGAGAATAAATGTTATTTAAGGTGTTAAACATAAAATGCGGCTGGACCTGTGCCAGAAGAAGGCGTAATTGGGCATCCGAATTTTCCTTTTGTAATTGTTCGTTTCGAATGGATTTTAAATAATAATGTTTAAACAATTTAAAACTGGAAGAAATAGAAAGAGCCGTAATCGAACCTAGTATACTTCCTAAATACGCATAAAATAATTTTTCTGTAAATGTGGTAGTGGTTAGGAATAATTCTGCGTTTGGAATCCAAATCATTTTGGACCAGGGAACATAAATGAGATAGGCAGCGTTAACCGTCATGGCTACAAAATAGAACACAACAAACCAGAAAAAGGCCAGAATATACCTTTGGGTAAATACAAATTTAGGAAGTATAAAATATAAGGCAGGATAGACCAAAAACATTTGAGGGAAAAGAAAAAAGAAGGTTTCAATGGAAGTCTTCCAAAAATTAGGAAAATGACCAGTAATTTGGTATGCAATAGGATTCAGGTAGCGGGTCATTGTGAAATAACCACCCCATAAAAACCAAAAGAACAGATGTCGCCCCAAACGATGCCATTTGTTGTCTGATAATATGAATTCCTTTATTGACATGGTTATTCGTATTTATATTCAAATGTATAACTATAAGAAATAGCTGAAATTTTACCGCTACATAAACATCATTTACGTAGACAGATACAAGTTAAGCAGCTACCAAACAAATTTGTCGCTACTAATAAAGTTTCTATCGGCATATTTTATCTCTCTGTCGCAGTTGTTGTTTTTAAGTTAATGTATATCCTAAATTTAATATTATTTTCTGAATGTAACTTATTGAAATTTAGTGTCTAAATAAATGGTTGTTAAGGTAAGATGTTCAAGGTTTTTATAGCCTTTTATTAGATAGCAAAGAACCATTAGTTAATAGCGCAAAAATCAGACTTAAATTATAATGTATTCTTCCTCTCTAAAACACATTATAATGTTAAAGAAAAGCTGGTTTTAAAAAGATATAATTAACCTCTAAAGTTTAAAATTATGAAAGCGCTAAACACATTTTTAAAAAGAAATTTTCTTTTTGGAGCCTCCTTTTTATTTGCAGCCTTACTTTGTTTTCAAGCTTGTGATAAATACGAATTACCTGAACTAATCATTTTACAGGAACAGAAGGACGAATCAGAAGAGCAAGAACAAGAGCAAGAACAAGAACAAGAACAAGAACAAGAACAAGAGCAAGAACAACCTTTACCAATTATTGAAGGTCAGTTTCCAACAGTATTTGCTGGGGATAGTATTGTTTTGTATTATCCTAATAATCATCTTATTCTGGATGGATTGAAGTCATTCGATTCATTAGGAGTATTTGATTATACTTGGAGAAAGATTGCCGGGCCACCATATTACACAATAATGTCTGAAAATTCATCCAAAACAGATATTTATCATTTAGTAATGGGAACTTATCTGTTTGAAATAACTGTTCAAGATACTTCTTTTAAGATTTATAAAGACACTATCAAGGTGGTGATAAAAGAGCCTGAGTATTGTGGTGACATAAAAAGGGTACCGATAGATATAAAATTGCTTGAAATTGGAGAGCTGGGTAAGGCAAGAGAATATGTGGCCATTACTACGTTAGGTAGTAAGATTTTTATTGCTGGTGGTAGACATCCGGATTCTAAAAAAGTAGATATATATGATGTTTTAACAGAAACGTCATCAATCATAGAATTGGGAACTGCTCGATCAAATATAACTGCTATAGCTGCAGGAAATAAAGTGTTTTTTGCTGGTGGTCTTGTTTCTGTTTTTGATGGTTGGGCGTATTCGGCAGTAGATGACATAGACATTTATGATATTAACACAGATACTGTCAGTTCAGGGCATTTAAATACGGAAGGTTCGGGCATGGCTGCTGCGGCTGTTGGAGATAAGGTTCTATTTGTAGGGGGAATAGATAATTCTAGTACAGCTAACGAAAGAAAGGGAACTGCTGAAATGTATAGCCTACTTACAAATGAATGGACAACAGCTAAATTAAGTCAGGGGAAATCAGATGGGCATATTGCGTTAGTTTATGGTGATAAGGCTTATTTTGCAGGTGGTTATGAGAATCGCGATAAGATTTTGATTTATGACAATAGTACCGGTGTTTGGTCTGTTGAAGAGATGTATGAGAATAAATCACAATTATCAGGAATTGCGGTTAATGGGAAAATGTATTTGGCGGGAGGTTATACTGAAAATCCGGATTTATTTTATTTAAGCAATTTAGTAGAAATAAAAGATCTTAATTCAGGTATCTCCTCATATACCTGCCTGAGTCAGCCAAGTATTAATGGACAAGCAATAGTATACGACAATAAGATTATATTTATAGCTAAGCATAAGTCAGAAGGACAGCACCAAGGTAACCAATCAACTATAGAAATCTATGATCCCTCTGGGGACATATGGTATAATGCTACCATAGATGTTCACATAGAATATATTTTTAATTACAATGAAACATTGTATACGATTTCAACAAAAACAGGAAAAATAATCATAAGCAAATTGGAGATTCGTTAACCCATTATACAATAGGGAGTAGACTGTCTTATAACCACATTCGGACCCAGATAAGTCCGTTATTCCAATTAAGGATATAAATTCTTTCATCGACTCAGATATTTATCTTTCCTTTCAAATGTATTGATATTAATGAAGGTTAATTTTTATCACTTCAGCTGATCTTTTTATGTTACAGATACAAGTTAAGCAGCTACCAAACAAATTTGTCGATACTATTTAAGTTTCTGTCTACCTAAAGTCGCTTTATATCGCTAATACAGATTTTCCTTTCAAGTATATCCTAAATTTAATAATATTTTTTGAGTGTAAATGATTAAAAATCAACATCATGAAAAGTGTTTTGAAAGTCGTTAAGTTGGTTGTTTTGGTTTGTGTTTGGCTAAAATTTAATGCTGTGCAGTCCCAAATAATATATACTGATGTTGATCCTGATAAATGGTCATATAATTTACCCATTGATTTAAATAATGATAGTAAAGTTGATTTTACAGTGAATATTGATAATGCTTGGTATTATTTTGCCTATATCATATGTCAATCTAACGATCAGGAAGTACTGAGTGATTATAGAATTTCAAAGGCCTTAGCTTTAAATGAAGGAGTGGTTATAGGACCAAATCAAAATTCATGGATACAGTTAGCTACACCAGAAAATTATTCTGATGGAAATTTAGTAGGGGTATTTAATGATGGATCTGTAATCGGTTATTGGCAAAATGTTCAGGATAAATATTTGGGGCTTCGTTTTAAAATTAACGGAAAAACACATTATGGTTGGGCAAGATTAAGTATGCCTTTGCATTCTCAAGGGTTTTTAAAAGATTACGCCTATAATGCAACAGCAGATGAATCTATAATTGCAGGCCAGAAGGTTTTAAATGTAGAAGACACAGATTTCTATAAGATAAAATTTTTAGTATCCCAAAAGATAATCACAGTTCTAAACCTTGTTCAAGAGACCAGGTTTAAAATATATAATGTAAGTGGGCAGATGCAACTCATGGGGCATTTGAACCAAGTTGATAATCTCATTAACGCTCAGTATTTATCTTCAGGATTGTATTTTATTGAGTTGGTTACTGAATACCCTTTGAAAGTAAGCAAAATGAAGTGTATGGTTTTTTAATCACAATTAATGATTAGATAAACCAGAGTAGGTAAAAGGACATTAAAATAGGTTGCAGGTATTACCTAACTATTTATTGTTTAATCCTCTTTTGTAAGTTAATAGCAATTGAAAATCGTATGTATTTAAATTGATTTATTATGAAAACTTCGACTATTTTTTTAATTGAAATTTATACTTCAAGGATGATAATTGTCTTTTTAGGAGTGTTTTTTTTATTCACATGTGAAACTGAAGAGGAGATAGAACTACAGTCACTTCCTCTCCCTGAAACAAAGAAAGGTCCACCTCCAACAGCTAATGCAGGTGTAGATCAGGAAATAAATTACCCAGAAAATAGCGTTCGGCTAGATGGTAGTAATTCTTTTGATTCCATTGGGATAATTAGCTATAACTGGAAAGGTATAGATGAGTCTGATGTAAATTTAACTATTTATAACGGAGATAATTCTTTTGCACTGGCTACAGGTTTAGATCAAGGCACTCATTTATTTGAATTATCGGTAATGAACAGATCTAAACTCATAGATAAAGATACAGTTCAGGTTGTTGTTCATGGACCAGAGTTTTGTGAGGGGATTGAGCGCACGGCAATTTCGGCCGAGTTGATAAAAATAGGTACTCTTTCAGAAGTTCGAGATGGAATTTCCATTGCTACAGCAGGGGGTAAGCTATTTTTTGCAGGGGGATGGTCAAATCTAAAAAATAACTTTTCAAATGAAATTAATGTTTTTGATATATCTGGACAATCCTGGGAATTAGCTAAGTTAAGAATTGCACGGGGTGGTATAACATCAGTTGTCAACGGAAATAAAGTGTTTTTTGCAGGAGGCGCCATATCTGATGGATGGGATGCCAGTTTTTTTGATGATATTGATATCTATGACCTTGAATCTAAAAGTATGTCATTTGCACGATTGAGTACAGATGGGGCTGGTATGGCTGGTGCTGCAATAGGAGATAAGGTGTTATTCGCTGGGGGCTACAATTATGCGTCAAATATTGATAGAAATAGAAGAGTTGATATTTTTAATTTAACCTCAGGAGAATGGACACAAGCTTCGCTGAAAAATCCTAAATCAGGTGGGCATGTGGCCGTATCAGTTGGAAGTAAAGCATATTTTGCGGGTGGCTCAGAGTCTTCAGACAACATAGATGTTTATGATAATACCACAGATATTTGGTCTTCGGAAACCATGTATGAAAGCAAAACGAATTTGACAGGAATTTTGTTGGATAGTAAAATTTACTGGGCTTCAGGATCAACTAAAAACTGGACTAAAAGTCCTGTAGTTGAAATATATGATACAAATTCCTCAGAGTCTACTGTAACATGTCTTAGTCAGGCAACAGGATGGCATAAAGCTGTTTTACATGAGGGGAAAATCGTATTTATTTCATCGGGTATTTTGGATATCTATAATCCAGAGAATGGTGCCTGGTATTACAGCCAGTTGCCAGCGAATATTACAGAGGCTATTTCTGTAAATGATACGGCATATATAATAACCTCCGAAAATGGGCAAATGCTGATAAATAAGTTAAAGCTAGATTAATTAAGCATTTGTTATAATGATTGAATAACTAAAATTTACAATTATGAATTTAGATTGGGAGGCATTCCGTAATAATGCTAGAACTTCTTGTAATATTCAGGATTTAATAAAGAAACCAGAAGTAATATGTTTGATTGTTTTTTTATTGTTCTTATTCTCATGTTCAACAGAACAAGATTTAGATTTACCCATTATACAAGAGGAGAATTCATCAAAAACTTTTTTAGAAAACCATGCTAATACTAAATGGTTTACTAGTAATGATGAAGGGTATAATTATAAACGTATTTTGAATAACAAGCTAATATTGGTGGAGGATTGGTATTATCACGCGGAAGGTTGTTATACGTATGTTGAATCCGACTTGTCAAATAAAGATTCAGGCAATACGGTTATAATTACAAAAAACTTAAATAATGTCTTTGAATACAAGGTTTTTTATACCAGTCAATACAATAACGATTCTTTTAGCATAAATACATTCAGTGTAAGTGAAGAGACCATGCAAGTCGAAACCAAGTATTATTTTGATGGATTTTTGGTATCAGCAGAGAAAACAACATGGAAGCAATCTACCGATAATTTTGAAGAACTAACTATTTGTGATGAATCATTTATTGATGATGAATCTGGTATAATTTACACAGATATAGTTCCGGATTTCTCCAGTGTAAAAGCGGATGATTATTATAATCTGGATATTAATAATGATGGTTTTATTGATTTTAGTTTTACATCTATCCGTGATTCTTGGTGTTTTTTAGCAGAACCCTTTGAAAGACTTAAAAATAATGCATTTGTATCGGTATCCGGTCCTTTTGAATCTTACATAATACCTTTAGATCAAGGTAAAGTCATTTCTAAAGTTCTTGAATTCCCTACGTTTTTCGATTCCTATGGAGGTTACGTCGGAATGAATTTTTGTGATACGTTTTCGACTTATTGTAAATACAGTTGGGAAAATACAGAAGACAAATACGTAGGGTTACAGTTTTCGGTAAATAGTAAAATATATTTTGGTTGGGCTAGATTCGATGTCAAAAACAGTAACGAATGGACCATTAAAGATTACGCCTATAATTCAAAACCTAATGCTCCAATTCTGGCAGGACAAACTGAATAACATAATTAACACTTAAAATAATGAATCATGAAAACAACTTGGGTGGCAACCCGAAATGCAAGGCAAATAAAAACTGGATACATTCTTCTAATAGCCATACTGTTATTAGACTTCTCCTGTTCTAAGAACAACGATTTAGAGCTAATTGAAGAAGAAAATGTGATGATGTCGAAATCGGCAAATACCTCACCAAACACTGTATTGGCCTGGAATCAGGTAATGGAAGATCTTTATACTTTTTCTTTAAACGGACCCGGAACACCACCTCCATCAGCCTCCTATACCTGGGCATTGGTTCATCTGGCAATGCATGATGCACTTAATTGTATCGTGCCTCGTTACGAAACCTACGCGGGAGTGCCAAGAGATAAAGATGCAAATCCCGATGCCGCTGTATCTCAAGCCGCATACGATGTGCTTATGGCAATTAATCAACTTCCTTTTGCACCAGCGTATCTTCCCCAAAATTTTCAAAGTATCAATGCATTGTTGGCAGAGACATTAGATGGTATTCCCGATGGTGAAGCTAAAAATAAAGGTATCGCTTTGGGGCATGCTGTCGCGGAAGCAATTATGGCAAAAAGGGCAGGCGATACACCTAATCTGGCTCCGGGGGTTCCAAACCAACCTGCAGAAGGGACACAGCCTGGAGAATATAGGTATCTTCCATATCCTTTAGCTCCCAATGGTATGGGATATGCCTTGGCGAATTTTCATAAGCTAAAACCATTTTTTATGGTAACAAACGACATGTTCAGATCAGAACCACCTTATGAAACGAGTTCTCCTGAGTATGCAGCAGATTTAAATGAAACTAAAGATTTTGGCGCTTTAAACAGTCAGGTGCGTTCGGCAGACCAAACTGAGTTAGGGGTGTTCTGGGCGGAGAATTCCAGTCGAGGTTGGAATGTTGTTGCTAGAATTGTGAGAGATAGTTATAATGAAAAATCACAAAATGCATGGAAAACTGCCAGATACCTGGCTTTAGTACATAGTGCAATAGCCGATTCATACATATCAATTTTCGAAAGTAAAATGTATCATTATTTCTGGAGACCAATAACAGCAATACAACTAGCAGATAATGATGGAAATGATTCAACCACAGCAGATCCGTCATGGGTACCACTACTTAACACACCACCATTAGGAGAATATCCATCTGCACACGCCATTTCTGGTTCTGTCGCCGGACAAGTAATAATTCGATTTTTTGATGACAGAGATAATTATGAGCTTAACCTTGATAGTGGTTATATGCCAGGTGTTATTCGTTCTTTTTCTTCGGTTTCAGATGCTGTAAGAGAAAATTCTTTATCACGTATTTATATCGGTTATCACTTTAGACTGGCTGTAGATGTCGGTGAAGCTTTAGGTAAAGAATTGGGTGATTATGTTTATGAAAACGCTCTTAAAGAGAAGTAATAAAATTGAAATAAGTATTCATTTAATTCATGCTCTCCATTTTTGTAGAAATATCATGAATGAAGTTTGTGTAACTTGTTGATTTTTAATGCAAAAATGTTTTGTTCTGTATTTCGTATGGAAAAAATAATTATCTTTAGTAATCCTTAAAATAAAGGATGAGGATTAACCCCAAATTGAATATTATTTTGAATAAATTTCATCGAATGTTCAGTTTGGGGTTTATTTTTTATCATATAAATCTCATATAAAATTTTAGACAATATTAGTATATAAATAATATGCGATAGTAGCAAATCGCGGAAAGCAAAGAATCCCTAAGTAGTTGATGTCATTTAAGTTTTACTAAAATCATGTGCTATGAAACATGCAACTATTTTATGGCTTTCGCTATTCTTTTTAATACAGGGTATTTTTGCACAAAACGAAGGTCAGAATAAGCAAATACTTATCGATACCCTATCAGAAGTGGTTGTAACATCACTTCTGCGTCCTGAAAAAATAACACGAGCTGCAGCTTCCATCCAGGTGTTGGCAACCAAGGATATTGAACGATTTGCAGGTTCGAATATTGGTGAACTTATTGGTACGCTTCAAGGGGTGGAATTCACCCGTTATGGGGTTGATGGGACAACCTTTAACGCCAGAGGTTTGAACAGTGCGTTTAACAATAAGGTCCTACAAATTGTTGATGGTCGTATAAGCACTTCACCATTAAGTGGTGGGTTATCTGTTTTTAATAATGGGTCTACCATTATAGACGATATCCAGCAGATGGAAGTTGTGCTGGGTCCGCAAACAGCTTTGTATGGTCCGAATGCTCATAACGGAGTCTTTAATAGTGTCACTAAAGATCCTCGCAAAACTCCAGGAACATCAGTCTCTCTCAGTGCAGGAACACAATATCAGTTTAGTGGAAGATTCAGGCATGCCCAAAAAATTGATAATAACTGGGCCTGGAAAGTTACAGGCGAATATGCTACCGGACAGGAATTTAATTTCACAGATAGTGTTTATGTTCAAGGGCAAACAAAAGCTATTCCTGAGCGTAATGTAGATTATAATTTCAGGCATATCAGAGGGGAAGCTCATGTGTATTATAATCTTAATCCTAAAACAGAAATTGTTGTTTCCGGAGGTACCAGTAAAAATAATTTTTTGCAGGTTGTTACGTCCGGACGAAATCAAATGAGAGGTGTAACATACAGCTTTTTGCAGGCCAGATTACGAAGTCGTCATTTTTACGCTAATGTTTATAATACATGGGGTAGTTTAGGACGCAGTTACAGTATTACCAGTTACACACAAACGTTTTGGACGAGAACACAGCAGGGAAGTCTTTACTTGCCTCCCGATGAAGCTGAAAGGTTGGCATTAACTGGAGCCAGTTTTAGAGAAAGGAGCAGGAGGTTTAATGCCGATTTTCAATATAATACAAGCTTTCCTGAAATCGGCTTGTTTTTAGTTGGAGGGTTGGATTATGAGAATATTAGTCCTAATACAGATAACGGAACAACGGTGGTAGGTAAGTCGGGTGATATTTCGGTTTCTCAGGTTGGTGCTGTGATACAGCTCGAAAAAAGTTTAATCTCTAAATTAAGAGTAATTGGAGCTTTCAGATATGATAACAACGATAATTTTAAAGATTTGTTTGCTCCAAAATTTACTTTAGTGAAGGATTTTACTAATGGAAGTGTAAGGCTGGGATGGGCTAAGGCGTATGTGTTACCTTCCATTCAAAATCAATATGCCAATATTAGAAGCTTCTTTTTTGGGAATGGAGGAAAGGGAATTTTGTATATCCCGAACAATGCTAATGTTAACGATCCGGAAGCGATAACATCTACAGAAGCTTTAAAGACGGAAGAAGTTGGAACCTGGGAAATCGGATTTAAAGGGCAAGCTTCTAAAAAACTTTGGGTTGATGCTAATGCCTATTATGGTATTAGCAAAAATTTTATAACTCCATCGTTGCCAGTTGGGGGAAGAGCATTGGAAGTGAATACAATTAAAGTTAATCACAACCCTATTTTCGCTGGTACTGTTAGCAATGACACCCTGCAAGGTGCTTCCTTTTTAACTTTTTTTAATTACGGACGAGCCAAAATATATGGTCTGGATGCAGGGATAAACTTCAGTTTCATACCTTCAATTCAGTTGGCTTTAAAATATTCATGGATTAATGCAGATTTTGAGGAAAACGATGCAAATAAAGATGGGGTTATTAGTCCTGACGAAAAAAGTCTGAATGCGCCAAATCACAGAGGAATGGCACAGCTGACGATTAAAGACCTCTGGAAACAGCGTCTTAATTTATATTTGGGAGCCAGAATGGTTCAGAAATATGATTTTTTTAGCGGGAATCAGATAGGTACAGAGGCTGGAGAGGGAACCCGGGTACCACCGAAAAATTTTAATTATGGTGCGCTTGGTGGGTTTACAACTTTCGATTTAAATGCTACTTATCAAATAAATAAGAAAGTTTCCTTTAACTTTAATATATCAAATTTATTCAATACTAAACAACTTGAATTTGTAGGAGCACCATCTATCGGGCGACTGGCAATGGCAAGTATTAAAGTAACGGATTAAAAGTTTTTAGAGCAAAACACTATTAGTGTCTTGACTTTTTATTCTTAAAATATTTAATAATTACGTACAGGATACTCAGAAAAATTATAACTACAATGGTTCCAATAATTTCATTTGATGCCAGATTGGACAGAAAATAAAAGATAATAAGTATAGATAAAATAGGAACCGTTAAACCTCCAGGAATTTTAAACTCTTCGGTTTGGGGTTTTTGCGTTTGTCTTAATTTAATAACAGACAAAGCAACCCCTAAATAAAGTAAAAGCATCGAGCTTGTAGCAATAATAACAGCCTGCTTAAAGCTGCCAAAAACGGTTAATGTATAACCAATAGATACGTAAACTAAAATTGCTATATAAGGCGTTGCATAGGTTTTATGAATTTTTGAAAGTACTTTAATCGGAAATACGTTGTCTCGCGAAAGAGCATAGAATATTCGTGGACTATTAAGGATAGAACCAGTCATATTTCCGAACATGGAAATTACAGCTCCAACAGTTAAGAGCAGGAATCCGAATGAACCTAAAACAACTTTAGCAGTTTCAGCCAAAGGTGCTCTTTCATAATTTTGAAATGAGTCTCCAAGAATGCCTTGCCCCACAGTTTGTAGCAAAACATAAACAACAAGAACTGTACTAATACTTACTAAAACAGCTTTAGGTATAGTGCGTTTAGGATTTAGAACTTCACCACCAACAATAATTCCGGTTTCACACCCTTGAAATGCAAAAAATAGAATTAATGAGGCTTGTCCTAAAGTATTTAAGTCAGGTAAAGTCTCAATGGTTAAATTGCTGAAATTGATATTCGGTAACCCAAAAATAATTAGAATTGATAGCGGTAAAAGTTTTAAAACCGTGTTTAGTTTTACAAGACCAATACCTTGTTTCAGACCTATAACGTTAATGAAAGCCAGTCCCCAGAACAATACAGTTAAAAAAATCAATCTAAACCATGTGCCTTCTAAAACAGGGTAAGCTCCCATAATGATATTAACCAAAGCATTAGAAACAGCGGCATCAGCAAAAAGGTTACTGCTTACGGCAAAACATCCGGCAATAAACCCGGCATAATCACCAAAGGCAGTTTCAATATATGTATATGGACCTCCTGTATTATTTACTTTACTACCCGCTTCGGCAAAACATAGCATCACTAATGCCATCAATAGTCCGCAAAACAAATAAGCAATGATGCTTGCTGGTCCCATTAGAGCGGCAATTGTTGCAGGTAAGACAAATATACCGGAACCAATTATAATGTTTACTATATTGGCAGAAAGCCCTAAAACACCAACTTCACGTTTTAAATGTTCATTATTTTTTTCCATAAGCTTTAAGGTTTTACAGATAGCTTAGCCACCATTTATCTTTGTTTTTTACTTTGTAAATCATATAAGTTTTACAGGGGAAATAGAGAAGGATGATTATGCTTATCCAAACGAGATAAACCGTTAATAAAGAATATCCATAATCTTTTAATGTGGGGTTATTAAATCCGGCCTGAGTTATAATCATGTTTTTCCAGTCACCACCGAAAATTAGTATACCGACTATTGCTAAAACATGGATAACAAAAATGTGAAGGAAATAATAGAAGAGAGGTACCCGACCAAAAACAATCATAAAATCGGTGAGTTTGTTTTTAACTGATTCAATAGCATATAAAAATAATAATGCAGGCCCTAAAGTGATTAAAAGATACGATAAGGAAGGTGGATATTTGGTGACTTTAAAGAAAGATAAAATGGTTTTAGTTGTTGTGTCTTGAATGGACCACGGCACTAAATCGCCATAAATATTTATTCCTCGAATGATAAAAAATAGAACGGTAGCAGATAAACCAATTTTCAATAACCATTGTTTTCTTTTTTCAGTATCGAAATCAGGAAGGTAAAGTTGCCCTAAACAAAACCCAAGAATCATAACACCAAGCCAAGGTAAAATGGGATAGGCAAAAACAACTACTTGCCCTCCAATAGCAGTGCCATTCTGTTGATGTAAAGCGTACCAAAGTACAGATGAAAAACTATTGCCTTGCATAACGATGTTGTCTAACGCATTATGTCCGGCAATGATAAGACTTCCAATAAGTAATAATAGTTTAGTGTTCAGAAATATTAAGAATGATAATATTAGCATTGTTAAACCAATGGCCCAGATAACCTGGAGGATGATAACCGAATAAGTGATATCGAATTTCCAGAGGAGATTGTTTAAAAATATTTCCAGAAAAATAAGCCAGATGCCTCGTGTAAAAAGAAATTTAAAGAGTTCTGGCTTTGTTTTTTTACTACCGAATAAAAAGGCTGAAGTCCCCGCTAAGAGGATAAAAACAGGGGCGCAATAATGCGTTATAAATCGAGTAAAAAATAATATAGGGTTGGTAGTTTCTAAATTGGTTGGATCACTAAAAAAAGCTCCGTAATGGAAGTAGTCTCTGGTATGATCTAAAGCCATGATAATCATGACTAATCCTCTTAAGATATCTATAGATTCAATTCGATTGGATTTTATCATACGCTATGTCTAACTTATATGGTATTAATTTAGTGATAATATTTTTAAGTTTTTGATTTTGTGATTTTTATAGTTAATTATTGGTTGCCTAAACCAAGATATTGTTGAAATGCTGTTATTTTTTCATTTTTTAATGTCCACAAATGGACTACAGTAGTTTTATAAGTTTCGCCGGTTTTCTTCAATTTTCCATCGTAATTAAGGGTAGCTAACACTTGATCGTTTCCTAAAGGGGATAGCTTAATATTTTCTAATTTGAAATAGTCGTTGTCTTCACCAAGTCGTTTGAAAACACCATTTAACACGGCATCAGGTCCGGTATAAGGATTTCCATCTGAATAAGAGCTGGAACTTGATTCATTCCAAACAATATTTTCATCCATCATATTCAAAACTGCTGGAATATCGCCTTTACCAAAAGCTTGGTAAATACCATCGACAATAATTGTGTTTTCCTGGTTAGGTAAAAGTCCTAATTGTTGCATAAACACCATGTTGTCCATGAAGTCTTCTTCCTGAGCAATTTTATCGTCTTTCATTTTGACTAAGGTAACGCCATCAATATCTACTGAATTTCCAGTAGCAGGTATACCAAAAAAATCACCAGTATGGTTTCCTTTAAAATTCCAATGCTTTACTATATTGTCTCCCTGACCGAAAACTTGAACGACGGTAAATTTTATATCTGAAAATCCGGTTATAAAATTTTGGTAATAGTCTTTAAAACCATCGATGCCTACAATGTTTTGAGGACTCATGACTAAAGTAATGTCTTCAGTGAAATTAGAGTTATTGATGAGATCTATATTTCCATCATTAACGATATGGTCCCAGGTGTCGGCGTACATGGTCATGTTTTTTTTGAGTTTTGCATCGTTACAGGAAATCAAACTTATAGCTGTTAATAAAAGAAATAATGTTGTTGAAGTTTTCATAGGTTTTATGTTTAGTTGGTTATTAGTTAGTTAAATTTTCTAATGTGGTTAAGTGTTTTTTTATGTTAATGGTTTTATAAATGAAAAAAGCGAAAAACGGAATGGCTGCACCGCAAAAAAAGACTTGATTCCATTGTAATTTTTCTTGAATCAAACCAAACAGCCATGGGCCTATTATAATTCCCAGATTATTACAGGTCATATATAGAGTGAATTGAGAAGCTGATATTTTGTGCCATGAGATTTTCATCGCCATGGCTAAAAGTGCTACGGTAAGTAGTGTGTTTAATAAATTAAAAAGTATGATAAATCCATAAACAGCAGAGATGTTTTGCCAACTGTTTGAAATCAAGCCGAATGAGAAAATAACAAGAGCTAATAAGGATATGAGAATAAGTGACATTTTCTTTGTGCCAATTAAATCTATTATAACCCCACCGGCAACCATACTAAAGCCTCCACCAACAACGGAAGCTATGGAGTAAACTTGAGAATAATCCGTATTGGTCCAGTTTAATTCCTGAACCGTAAAAATGGGAAATAAGACTTCAATAAATCCAGTTGAAGCACCGGTAAAAATCATGCCCAGACTCAGAATAAGACTGGTTGGCAGTATTAGGACTTTTCCAAGGTTTTTAAACAAGCTTTTCCAGTCTGTAAGCTGTGCCTTTTTTGAAACTTCAGAGGCTTTACCTTTTGTCCAGGGCATTAGTTTTTCACCTCGATGTTCTCTAAAGAAAATTGGAACAAGGATTAGTATAGCAACCACAAGTGATAAGGAACCAATAGCATTGGTGAAGCCTACAATATTAATAAGGGTAGTTCCTAAAAGTAGGGATAACGATTGACCGATAATTCTGGAACCCCACATAATACCATTGGCTCGTGCTTGTTGGTGTTCTGGAATAAGATCTACAGCCATACCATCAATGGCGATATCTTGTGTAGATCCAAACAAGCTAATTAAAAAACCGCAAATCATTAGTCCTTTAATATTAGTTAAAGGTTCGTTTACAAAGCCGAAAGAGAGAAAACTTATAATTAATCCAACTTGGGCAAAAATAATCCAGGGTCGTTTTCTACCCATAGCTATAGGAGTATAGCGGTCAATAATTGGAGCAATAAAGAATTTAAAACTCCATGGAATAGAAATGACTGAAACATAAGCTGCAATAGTAGTCGCAGAAATTTCATTCATTGCTAACCAAGCAGGGATGGCGTAAAAGGTTATGCCAATAGGAATACCTTCGCAGACATATAAAGCAGCAAAGACAAGATAGCGTAAGGTTGCATTTTCAGATAGATAGATTTTTTGCTTTAAATCGGCCAATTCATAGAGTAATGCTTTTTGATTCATTTTTGGTTGGTTTAAGATTAAAACTAAATGCTATTAGTTAAATAGGCAATACTCTTATGCGAAGGGAGATAGAAGGATAAGCACAATTTTCATTGTGCTTATCCTGGATGCTATTGTTTATTAAATTAATATTTAGAATTATCTAATACGATAAATCATCCATTAAACTGTACATATACGACCAATCTTTAGAAACGGCACTTCTAAATTTTTCTTTAATAGCGTCGGCTTTAGATTTTCCTTTCTCTTTTTCATAAACCTTCCAAACACCGTCGCGGTCTTCATCTAAAGCTGCAAAATTTTTAAAAGGAACGGTTACAAAGTAATCAGATACATGTGGGCCGCCACCTATTACGCTATACCAGGTTCCTCTAGTATCGCCCTCAGCTTTTTTAATGGTAGACTCTACTTCTTTAACGGTTTCCATAAAGCTATCATAATTGTCAACTTTTACGTTATAAACCCATACCAGTTTGGTATCATTAGAAAGGTTTGAATTGGATTTGCTTACATCTGGCATGCGTCGTGCAATATTGTATTCTACACTTTCAACGTGTGGTATAATTAAATCGACCACTTTCATTCTGCATTTTTTCCCGGCTTCATCATTGCTTTCATCCATTTCAGCCCAATTAGCCATTCGGCTGGTCATGGTGTATACCGTTCCTTTACCCTGAACGCGTTTCCACATACTCCATTTAAATTCCCCTTCGTTATCTTTATAGCATTTTTTCCATGACATGACACCCTCTATAAATTGTGAATTTTGTCCGGGTTTCACCGTGATTTCAGACATGTTTAATAAGTAATTGTCGTTTTCCTGAGCTACTCCCAATAATGGAAGAACAAGTAATAGATACAGTAATGTTCTCATAATTTTGATTTTGGTTAGAATTATTAATGGTTATATAGTTGGTAGCGTTAAATGTTACTTTAACACAATAGGTATTCTAAATAAAATCAACTTGGGACTCTAAAATCAGAGGTTAATTATGAGAGATATGGGTAGGTAATTTGTTTGTTTTATTGATAATAGCGTACTTAAAGATAGAAAATTTTGTTGAGGTAACAACCTTGTGTTTTAATTATAGGTAGGATTTTTAGTTTCTAAAATAAAAAAGCCCAACCAAAAGGTTGAGCTTTTATAACTAAGATGTATAATTATTGGAATTGGTTATTTGGCCAACTCTTTTTCTTTTTTCTCTGAAAAATCGACTTCAATTTGATTTTTAATGATGTCATCAAACGTTTCTCTTTTTCTGATTAAGTGTGCTTCGTTGTTGTACCATAAAACTTCAGCAGGTTTGAATCTAGAGTTGTAGTTACTCGCCATAGAGAAACAGTAAGCGCCTGCATTTTTAAAGCATAACACATCACCTTCAGAAATTTCTTTAATTCGTCTGTTGCTACCAAAAGTATCGGTTTCACATATGTAACCAACAACAGTGTAGAAACGTTCGTTACCGTTAGGGTTAGAAATGTTGATGATGTCGTGGTGCGAACCGTAGAACATAGGACGGATTAAGTGGTTGAAACCAGAATCTACCTGAGCAAAAACAGTTGAAGTGGTTTGCTTAACAGCATTTACTTTAGTTAAGAAATATCCTGACTCACTTACTAAAAACTTACCAGGCTCGAAAGCTAAGGTTAAGTCTTTACCATATTCTTTACAGAAAGCGTTAAACTTAGCTGTTAATTTTTTACCTAATTCTTCAATGTTAGTTTCAATATCACCTTCTTTATAAGGTACTTTAAATCCTGAACCAAAATCGATGAATTCTAAGTTTTTGAATTGCTTAGCAGTATCGAATAAAATTTCGCTGGCATATAAGAACACTTCAATATCTAAAATATCACTACCGGTATGCATGTGAATACCGTTGATAGTCATTTTAGTATTTTCAACAATTCGTAAAATATGAGGAATCTGGTGAATAGAAATTCCGAATTTAGAATCGATGTGTCCTACAGAAATATTGGCATTTCCTCCGGCCATAATGTGCGGATTAATACGAATACATACTGGAATGTTTGGATGTTTTGTTCCAAATTGCTCTAAAATAGACAGGTTGTCGATGTTAATTTCAACACCAAGTTTAGCAGCCTCTTCAATTTCAGCTAAAGATACACCGTTAGGCGTAAATATAATTTGCTGAGGTTTAAAACCAGCTCTTAATCCTAATTCAATTTCTTGTAAAGACACGGTGTCAATACCAGAACCAAGTTTGTTGAATAATTTTAGTATCGATATATTTGATAAGGCTTTTACAGCATAATTAAGTTTTAATTTTTTTACACCGCTAAAGGCGTTAGTCAGTCTGTTATACTGTGCCTCAATTCTTTCAGCATCGTAAACATAAACAGGGCTTCCAAAATCTTCTGCAATTTTAAGCAATTGATTCTCCAACATAATTTGTAAATTTTTGGCAAAGATATTTCTTTAGGCACAATAAAAAATAAATAAATAAAAAATTATACAAGTTAAACAGAATGTTAATTATTTAACACAAGGTTATTAGTTTATTATTTATAAAGTTTTCACATTGAAATATTAGGGTAAGTAATTGCGATTATTTACATTTGTGCCTCTTAAACTATTTAGCGAATTATGAATTTACACGAATATCAAGGTAAAGAAATATTAAGCAGTTTTGGTGTACGTATCCAACGTGGTATTGTAGCGCAAAATGCAAAGGAAGCTGTTGCAGCAGCAAAACAATTAACTGAAGAAACAGGAACCGGTTGGCATGTTATTAAAGCACAAGTACATGCAGGTGGTCGTGGTAAAGGTGGTGGAGTAAAACTTGCTAAAAACTTAGAGCAGGTTGAAGAGATTGCTGGACAAATCATTGGCATGAACTTAGTAACACCTCAAACATCGGCTGAAGGTAAAAAAGTACACCAAGTATTAGTTGCAGAAGATGTTTACTATCCAGGTGATAGTGAAACTGAAGAGTTCTATATGTCTGTTTTATTAAACAGAGGTACTGGTCGTAACATGGTTATGTATTCTACTGAAGGAGGTATGGATATCGAAACTGTTGCTGAAGAAACTCCTCATTTAATTTTTACGGAAGAAATCGACCCTGCTGTTGGTTTAACACCATTCCAGGCAAGACGTATTGCTTTTAACTTAGGATTATCTGGTAACGCATTTAAAGAAATGACTAAGTTCGTTACTAACCTTTATACAGCTTACGTAAAATCTGATTCTTCTTTATTTGAAATCAACCCTGTATTAAAAACAAGTGATGATAAAATTTTAGCTGTTGATGCTAAAGTAACTATCGATGATAACGCGCTTTACAGACATAAAGATTACGTAAACCTACGTGATTTACGTGAAGAAAACCCAATTGAAGTAGAAGCTAAAGAAGTAGGATTAAACTATGTTGACCTTGATGGTAACGTAGGATGTATGGTAAACGGAGCTGGTTTAGCAATGGCTACTATGGATTTAATTAAGCAAGCAGGTGGTGAGCCAGCTAACTTCTTAGACGTTGGTGGTACTGCTGATGCTGCTCGTGTAGAGGCTGCTTTTAAAATCATCTTAAAAGATCCTAACGTAAAAGCAATTTTAATTAACATCTTTGGAGGTATTGTTCGTTGTGACCGTGTTGCTCAAGGGGTAATCGACGCTTACAAAAACATGGGTAATATCAACGTGCCAATTATTGTGCGTTTACAAGGTACCAATGCAGACATCGCTAAAGAATTAATCGACAACTCAGGTTTAGCAGTATTAAGTGCAACTGAATTCCAGGAAGCTGCAGATAAAGTACAGGAAGTATTAGCATAGGCTTAACATAGCCATAGTATTTGTTAATATTACCGTATAGTTTTAATAAGAGTAGTGTAAATCACTACTCTTTTTTTATGTCTAATTTTGACTCGTAAAACAAAAACAGTCAATATTAAAAGCTGTAAAAACTAAAACTATGAAAACAATTAAAGTATTATTAGTATTAGCAATTTTATTATGTTCAAAAACCATTTTTGCTAATGATAGCAAAATGAATGACCTTCCTAAAACGGAAACCATCACTGTAGAAATACAGAAGATCCTTAAGAACTCTAATTTAGAATTTAATGAAGAGGTTTCTGCTAATGTTTATTTTACTATTAACAATAAAAGTGAAATTGTCGTATTGTCTATTGATTCTGATTCTGATGAATTAGAACAATTTTTGAAGTACAAGCTTAATTATTGCAAAATTCAGGCTGAAGGCATGGCACCGGGTAGAAAATATTTAATACCGGTTAAGTTGGTTGCATCTATTTAATGAAATTTTGAAACACATAAAAAAGCTCTTAATGAAAATTAAGAGCTTTTTTTGTTTTCTTCTTTTTTAGGAGGCATGGGGCCACGCATATGAATCACCAGACCATTTAAAAAATTTCTTAATATCTGGTCACCACATTCCATATATTTAGGATGGTCTTCTTTTCTAAAAAAAGCACCAAGTTCACTTTTAGAAATTCTAAAGTCTACCAGGTCTAAAATCTTTACAATATCGTCGTCTCTAAGTTTTAAGGCAACTCTAAGTTTTTTTAAAATATCGTTGTTTGTCATATCTGTTATTTGAGTGTCAAAAGTACTATTCCTTTTTGTGAATCAGGCAGGATTAAGATGTGTTTTCTAGCGTTTTTGTAATTTTTGTAAAGATACTTCAAAAAAAGGTTATAAAATTTTTACCATTATTTGATTTTAATATGTGTCTAAGTTATTGTTAATCAATGGGTTGATTTTTGGTTTTTATTGTGCTTAGTTGTTTTAATTTGCTGAAAATCAACTAGGTAATGATGTTGTTTTTAATGTGTTTGAGATGAAATAATTAAAATTAACGACCAAATGCACGCCTGTTTTCGATAAGCGACAAATTATACAGGATTATAAAATTAAGGTAGTTCGTATCTTTATAGGGTAATTAATTAATCCCTTAACTATATGATTAATAGAGTCGAAAAATTAAGTCTCTTATCTGAAATGATTGCTTTTGCTAAGCATGATAAAGATATTAAAGCCATTGAATATAATTTTTTGCTAGGTGTTGCAAAACAGCTTGAAATTTCTCGAGAGGATTTCGACTATCTCATAGAACACCCTATTAATTATATTCATTTAAAATCGCACAGCGAGCGCATTGTACAATTTCATCGTTTAGTACTATTAATGAATATTGATAATGATCAAAATGATTCTAAGAAAATTGTAAAGCTACATAACTTTGGATTACGCATGGGCTTGAGTCATGAATCCATTTCTAAGGTACTTTATTTAATGGAAAGTTTTCCAAATAAAATTGTACCACCCGATGTACTTATTGATATTTTTAAAACGCAATATAACTAGAAAACAAACTAGATATTTTTGGGATGGAAAAGCTAAAGGTATTATACTTTTAGCTTTTCTAATTTTTCCTGATACCCTTTTATTTCATCACGAAGTTTGGCGGCCACAATAAAGTCTAAAGCCTTAGCGGCTTCTTCCATGAGTTTACGCTTATCTTTAATTTTCTTTTCTAATTCCGGTTTTGATAAATATAGGCTTTCTGGTTCAGCAGCCTTGGCAGCTTCTAATTCGTAGCTATAGGTGCTCACCGAATTTTTAGCCAGCGCATTATTTAAGTTTTTATTTAATGCTTTAGGCGTGATATTGAATTTAGTATTGTAATTGATTTGTTTCTCTCGTCGGTAGTTCGTTTCATCAATAGTCTGCTGCATGCTATTGGTAATTTTATCGGCATACATAATCGCTTTACCATTAAGGTTTCTGGCGGCTCTACCAACCGTTTGGGTTAGTGAACGTGCCGAACGTAAGAACCCTTCTTTATCGGCATCTAAAATGGCTACTAGCGATACTTCAGGTAAATCTAATCCTTCACGAAGTAAATTTACCCCAACAAGTACATCAAATAAACCTTTACGTAAATCCTGCATGATTTCCACGCGCTCTAACGTGTCTACATCACTATGAATATAACGACAACGTATTTGAATACGATCAAGGTATTTGGTTAACTCTTCGGCCATACGTTTGGTTAAAGTCGTTACCAAAGTACGTTCATCTTTTTCAACACGCTGCTGAATTTCTTCAATTAAATCATCAATCTGATTTAAACTCGGGCGCACTTCAATAATCGGATCTAATAATCCCGTAGGTCTGATGATTTGCTCCACGTAAACCCCGTCCGATTTTTTTAATTCGTAATCAGCAGGCGTCGCACTCACATAAATCACCTGATTTTGTATCGCCTCGAATTCTTCAAATTTTAAAGGACGGTTATCCATAGCTGCTGGCAAACGGAAACCGTATTCGACTAAGTTTTCTTTCCTACTACGGTCGCCACCATACATGGCATGCACCTGCGAAATGGTCACGTGACTTTCATCAACAACCATTAAATAATCATCCGGGAAATAATCCAGTAAACAGAAAGGTCTCGTGCCCGGCTGTCTGCCATCCAGATAACGTGAGTAATTCTCAATGCCTGAGCAGTAACCTAATTCGCGAATCATTTCTAAATCGAATTCGGTTCGTTCTTTAAGTCGTTTGGCTTCTAAATGTTTTCCGATGTCTTTAAAATAATCATGTTGTTTTACCAAATCGTCCTGAATGTCTTTAATAGCATTTTGAAGGACGTCTGGTGAGGTTACGAACATATTCGCTGGATAAATATTCAGTCGGTCGTATTTTTCAATCACCTGATTGGTTTGAATATCAAACGCCTCAATGTCTTCAATTTCATCACCAAAAAAGTGAATTCTAAAGGCATAATCAGCATAACTAGGAAACACATCTACCGTATCGCCTTTTATTCTGAAGTTTCCATGATTAAATTCGGCTTCGGTTCTGGAATATAAACTTTGAACCAGACGGTGAAGCAATTTAGTACGGGAAATTTCCTGATCGCGTTCTAATGAAATCACATTCTTTTGAAATTCCACAGGGTTTCCAATACCGTATAAACAAGACACGGAAGCCACAACAAGCACATCTCGTCGTCCTGAAAGGAGGGAAGAAGTCGCACTTAAACGCATCTTCTCGATTTCATCGTTAATCGATAAATCCTTTTCTATATAAACCCCGGAAACTGGAATATAAGCCTCAGGCTGATAGTAGTCGTAATACGAAACAAAATACTCTACTGCATTATTAGGGAAAAACTGCTTAAACTCAGAATATAATTGAGCTGCCAGTGTTTTATTGTGTGCTAATACTAAAGTAGGGCGCTGCACTTCCTGTATTACATTGGCAACGGTAAAGGTTTTCCCCGAACCGGTTACACCAAGTAGAGTTTGATATTTTTCATCAGCATTAATGCCGGCTACTAATTGTTTAATAGCTTGTGGCTGATCGCCTGTAGGTCCGAATTCAGATTCAATTTTAAAACGCATGCTACAAAATTACGTAAAATATAACTCTTATCGCTTTAAAGTAAAGTGCCCTGTAAAAGATCTTCCGTCGGTAAGTTCTACTGTAAACCAATAATCATCAGTAGCAAGTAATTCCCCATTAAATGTGCCATCCCAACCATTACCTAACGGATTAAGTTGCTTAATTAATTTACCATAACGGTTATATATGTAGACCAAACTTGAAGCTTGCGAACTGTTTAATCCTTGAATTTTCCATAAATCATTTTGACCATCGCCATTTGGGGTGAAAAATTTTCTATAGCCAATAACGAAGACATCTATTTCGGCTGTTCCGCAAATATCATCTTTTACATAAAGTGTATAATCTCCGGCGCGAACATTGTTAAACACCGGACTGTCCTGATAAGGAAAAATAACAGAGCTATCTTTTGATTCCAATGCAAATTGATAGGTGCCAGAACCTAAACTTTCAGGATTATTTATGGTAACACTATTGTTTTCTGAGATATCTATTACTGTAATATTGTCTTGAGTAATGGTTGCCAGTTCTGAGGCTTTTACAGAGACGGTTTTGGTTGTTGAACAAAGTGTTGTTGGATTCGTTAAAGTCACCGAGTAATTTCCGGGATTAGAAACATCTAAGGTGGTATTGTTAGATATTTCAGAACCTTCAAATGTCCAGGAATAGTCGAAAACTTCGGAAGAGTTACTTTGAACCGGAGTTAAAGTTACTATAAATGTAGGGTCTGATGTGCAAACAATTTCTTCTTCATTTATGGTAAAATCAGGAATCGGGTTTACAATTAAGTCGATAATTGTTGAAGCTATACAATTTGAGTTTTCAGGATTTATAACATTTGCAGTTATGGTTTGGGTTCCAGAAACCAAAGGGTTTGGTAATTCTGTTGCATCGGTTATGGTTACTCCATTTTCGTTTATGTATGAAAAATAGATTTCCATATTTGTTTGATTGCCAAGTACGGTATTTGAAAACGAGGAGGTGTCAAAAAAGTGTAATCCGTCGTTAATGTTTGTTCCATCCTGACCGTCATCACAAAAAGTTTGTGATGCAAAAGGATTAGCAATAGGTTGCTCGTCAATAATAAATTCAAGAGTGGTTTCATCAAAGCAAGCCCCGTCAGGATCTTGTGTAATGTTATTGGTAACTCTTATGGTTATAGTCTGGTTTTCGGTTAAAAACGGATTAGGTAACGGACTAGGTAAAGTATTTCCTTGTTCGTCAAAATATGTGATAGTTACTTCGGCAGGATTTTGATTTCCTAAAACAGTGGTTTCAATTTGTGAGGTGTCAAAAGGAAAACTTAAAATAGTGTCAGCCGTATCGTAGTCACATTCAGCATTCAGCCTAACAGGATTTGCTGTTGGTAGGCTTTCAACAATCAGCAGGTTTTGAAATTCTTTTAATCCTAAACAATCATTACCTAAGTTGCTTTTTATACGCACCCAGATATTTTGACTGTTTGGCGAATTGGTATTTTGATGTGTATCAATATTTAAAACTTCATTGATTTCTAATTCGGCATTGATTTGGCTTTCGTAAAAATGAGCAGTCACAGAGATGGAAGAAAATAAAGTGTTTTCTATATGGGTTTTTATGCTCGACATATCGAAAGTTGAAATGCCATCCCTATCATCTAAACCATCATCGCATTGATGTAAAGGTAGAGGGTTATATGTGTCTAAAGCACTACCGGAAGGGTTTACTTGTAATTCTATCGAAACTATTCGGTGGCATCCACTAGGGTTTTCAACGCGGATATAAACAATTTCGTTCGTGAAAGGGACTTTGTTTTGATAGTTCTCCGGTGTAGTGATATTAATGCCTCTGTTTTCAGCTTCATTTTGATCGTTGTAATAGAGGAATATTAAACCTTCAGCTAGATAATCTGGGTTTATTTCTTCTTTAATATGGTTTAAAGTTAAATTAAAAGGAGCTATACCGTCGTTAGAAGCATCGTCACATTGTGAATATTTATCCGGCATATTAACCACAGGCAATGCGTTAATTTCTATTTGAAAACTGGTGTCTGAATAACAGTCAATAAAATTATTGTTCGTCATTCTAACATAAATGGTTTGTCCGCCAGAAATTGTATTTGTAAACGTTGTTGGATTTAGAATTTTATTTACATATAAAGCATCCGTAAAATAAGTAAGTGTAAACTCGAAAGCAGACTGACCATTGAGAATTTCGGTATCTCTTTGCGTTATATCTATAATGTTAAAACCATCGGTATCTGTTCCAACAGAGCTGTCATCGCATTCCTGAATCGGGGGAATGCTTAAGGCATCTAAAGGGAAAGCAGAATTATAGACTTCTAAATTAAAGTTTGAAATGGCATAGCAATCTGGGTTGTAGTTGTTTTCTACTCTAGTGAAAATTGTACGATTACCGCTTTCATATGTTTCAGGTGCTGTAATTAGAGGAGTGCTTGTTTGAGCATCGGTTAAACTTTCATGATAAGTAATGGTAAACTCAGGAGAGTCGTTGATAAGATTGTTTTGTTGAGTCAAATCGAAAGTTGCGGTTCCATTATTATCGTCATCACATAATTTTAAATTTGGAGCGGTTTGAGCATCAGTAAAGTAATAATATATAGGGTCGGTAAAAAAATTACAACTACTGTTTAATAGATTACCAGCATTATGTGCAAATTTTAACCTGAAATGGTGAAAGCTATTTGAATTTGCAGGAATGGTATAATTTAAAGCACTGGCTGTTTCGTAAGGCAGATCAGTCCAAACATCAGGTGAGGTCGATTCCTGCCATATCATAACAAAGTTACTAGGTATATTAGCAGATAAATTTATGGTCGTATCTGTTGTTCCGCTAAGACAATATGCATCATTATTTATAACATTATTTGTGGCATCGCTAATTTCAATTTGAGGTCCACAAGGGCGCACTTCAATATCATCTATAACTAAGTCGTTTCCTTGTTGTCCAGACACATTGTTTTTAAGCATAAAATAAATGTTCTCTGTGCCAGAAGGAACGGTAAAAACTAATGTTTTTTGGTGCCATCGGTTGGCACCTATTCCTGTAATTGAACCAGTGTCAGTGTCAATTATATTACCTAACGGGATATCATTAGCATCAGTAAAACCAACAATTAACTTAATATTAGGATCTATAAAGTAACCAGGTTCGTTAGATTTTGCGAACCAGGCCGATAGTTCGTATTCAATATCATTACAAAGGCCATCTATTTTTTGGGCATAAAATACGTTTAAATCTGTTCCCGCATCGCAATAATAAAGATAACCGTTTGTGTTTCCAGTGTGGTCTGTAAAACTATTATTCCACCATGCACCACCGGGAGCTGCATCAACAGGATTCTTCATTAAGCCATATTGGTCGTACCCAACGGTGCCATTTCCGCCAACATAGGTATATAATTGAGCAGGTCTGAAATCAGGATGTACATCTGTATTTGGGTCTTGATTTAAAGATGGTCCTAGTCGAGCTGTTCCAGATCCGAAATCTTCGATAAACACCGGATTACCTAATGAGCAGGTTTGAGACATACCTTTTATAAAAAAGCTTAAAAAGCAGAATAGAAAAAGGGTGAATAATTTAGTTTGGTTAGTTGGAGTTTTTGTCATAACTAACAAATATATAAATATTTAGAATTGATTTTTAACGCTTTAAAGAAAAGTGTCCGGTATATTTTGAGCCGTCTTTTAAAACTACACGATACCAGTAGTCGTCATTAGCTAAAGGTTGTCCTTGAAGTGTACCGTTCCATCCAGATTGAGACGGGTTAATTTGTTTAATGAGTTTGCCGTAACGGTCAAAGATTTTAATATCTATATCATTATAAAATTCAGAGGTTACACCAAAAGGTTTCCAATAATCATTAACTCCATCATTGTTGGGAGTAAAGTATTTAGGAAAACCTAAAACAGAAACACGTTTTTGTATCATTCCACAACCATTAATGTCATTTACATACACAGTGTGAATACCTGCTTTAACATTTGTAAAAGTATTACTGTTTTGAAAAGAATTGTTATCTAAAGCAAATTCGTAAATACCTTCACCAGAAACGGTAATGGTTACAGTATTGTTTTCTGAGGCTTGTTTAATATCAATATTTTCAATAGTCGCTATATTTGAAGGTACGACTTCAATAGCATTGCTTTCTGAACAAGTATTGTTGAAAGTTACAGTAACAGTATAAGTTCCGGTTTCATTAATATTAATAGAAGAGGTGTTTTCAGGAATAAGAGTATTATTTAGATACCAAGTATAAGTTGGTGAATGGTTTACTAGATTGACAATTCCGGAATCGATAGTTATAGTTTCAGGGTAATTGTTCAGGCAATACCCGATATTTTCTGAAGGCAGAAATTGTGGGGATTCTAAAACGACAAGATCTACAGTAGAAACGGCGTAACAATCACTGCCGTTTTCTATTTTCACCCAAATGGTTTCCGAATAGGCGGTGGTGTTTTTATATAGATCTGGTAGTGAGTTGGTTTCGGAAAATAAATCGTCTGTGGACTTGTAAAACCTGATTGTAGAATTGGCAGGAACATTAGGTTTGATGTTAGTTCTTAAGTTATCAAGATTAAAGGTTGTGAATCCGTTAGGGGTGTTATCGTCACAGGTCTCAAAAGGAGCAATAATAATGTTGTTAGTTGAAATATCTAAAGTTATTTCTGCTATTGAAAAACATTGATTTTGATTTTCTACACGAGCATAAATAGTTTGTTGAGGTATCGTATTTTTAAATGTAGTAGGGTTTTGTATTTCGTTTTGTTGATTTTCGGCATCGGAAGAGGTTGTGAAGAAATTAGATATTTGTAATGTATTGTCGTTGTTGGTTATCATCTGTTCAGCATCAAACAGATTATAGGTTGTTAATTGATCTAAATCTTCGTCACAGGCAATTAATGTCGTATTTGCAACTATAGGGTTGTCTATGTATTCAATAATGATTTCTCCGTAGGATGTGCAATTATTACCTAAATCTATTTCAATATTGTAAGTTCCTGCTTCAGTTACGGTATAAGAGCTGTTGGTTTCATTATTTAGTTCAATGTTATCTTTAAACCATTTATAGGCAATGCCATTCGATGAACTGGCATCTAAAACTATTGTCTCATTTTCGCAAAGTGGATTACTAGTTGCAATCAACTGGTCTTCTCCTAAATCGGTATTGAGTATAAAACTACCAGCTTCAAGAAATACAGCTGAATCGTAGCGGTAATTTTGTTCGTCTGCAATAACGAGCTTAACATGATAGGTTTCATTAGGTATTGTATTTGCAGTAGCTGTTAATACTGTTGTTTGACCGTTAAAATTAATAGGTGCAGAGGTGTTATTCCAATTGCCAAAATATTCTTCATTCTGAGCAGCACATCCATTTGGAATTTCGGGATGGACTGTAGTCACTTTTACGGGAGTCTGTGTGTTGGGAATAAGTGCAATATTCGTGTATTGTGAGTCGTTCACATTCCGAATTAAAAAGCCAAATAAATCTGAATACTGACATGTGTTTGCATTGTTTTCCTGATATTCTTCGGAGGCAAACAAATAACGGAAACTTATTTGTGAAGCAATAGAGGTGAATTCAAATTCTATGATAGTGGCATTGATAGTGTTACTTTCATTTAAAATGTTTTCCAGATCGTTATCGCCATTCCAGTTATTGGCATTATCATCACTTAAAGAGGTGTTTGGTCCCGGAACATTGGAAAGTTTTCCTGTACTTAAAACAATACCACTTTGAAAAGGAAAGGAGGTTCCTGAAGCGTTAAAATACCCGTAGCTTTGGTCTGTATTATTAAAGTTGCCTCCGCTAACATTGGTCACCGTCACGTTAGTAATACAGTTGCTGCCAATTAAAATATCTTCAATAAGTTGTTGCGCCGTATAGGTCTGGCTGTCTACCTGTACATTTTGACTAAAACAGAGATTGCAAATTATAAGAAAGCTTAGAAAAATCAGGTATTTCATTATAAATGAACTATACCTGTAAATATAAAAACTTCATTATTAATCTATAAGGCTTTTAACGTTTTAGTGCAAAATGTCCTTTCACTTCAAAAGGATTCCCGTTTTGAACAATTTTAGCAACAAACCAATAATCGTTTGAAGGCATATTTTGTCCATTAAAAGTACCATCCCACCCAATTGAATTATGTGTAAGGGTTTTTAATAGTTTTCCGTAGCGATCATAGATGTAAACTAAGGTTCCCGGAAGTTGATCGATACCTATAATATGCCAGGTGTCGAAAGTACCATCATTATTTGGTGTGAAGAATTTAGGAATATCGAATACAAATACTTCGGTAATGACATCTTCACAACCGTTTAAATCGCGTATAGTAACTTGATGAAGTCCGAAGGTGACATTGTTAAATACGTTTGAGGTTTGAGGCTCACCGTTATCTAAAATATACACATAATTACCAATACCGCTTACATCAACGGTAATACTGTTTGGGTCGGCGAAATCGACTTTAGTCGTGAAGTTAATTTCTGCTTCTTCAGATTCAATAAGGCTGAAATCTTTTCTAAAAGAACATCCGTTAAGAGTGGTAACTTCTACCCAATGTGCTCCAATGTCGGCAATGTCTAATTCAATTTCAGGAGTAGTTTCCCCAGTATCCCAAAGGTAAGTGTCTCCTGCGATTCCTGTTTCGGCAATTACGGTTTGCGGTAAATCGTTAAGACAAAGTGGCTCTACATCTTCAACAGGAATAATAGGTAACGGATTGACAAAAATGTTAAACTGAGTAATATCGTAACAAGCTGTTAAATTATTTTCAATGCGAGCAAATACAATCTCTCCGTTAACGGCAGCGTGTAAATCTCCTAAAGGGTTTTCTTTAGCTATAGCATCGTTAATATCGTTATAATAGGTGATAGCAAATTCTGAAGCACTCTGGCTTCCTAAAATGTTTGCATTGTTATCTGTTAAATTGAATTCTAAAAAGCCATCAAAATCGTCGTCACAATCTTCAAAATCCTGTGGCGTATTGGCAACAGGATTCGGGTTAATTTGCAGTTCGAAGGCCTGTGTAACAAAACATCCTGTGCTGCTATTGGCTACTCTGGCATAAATAATAGGGTTGCTATTGGTATAAATGTAATTTGTACTCATAGGAGCAGTGCCATTATCAGCATCAGTTTGAGAATTATGATAGGTAATGGTAATATTATTTGTGTTGTTAACCAACATGCTATTTACCTGAGTTAAATCGTAACTGCTGGAGGCATTATCACAAAAAATAATAGGATCTATAATATTTACTTCAGGAGGAAGGTTTACTTGTAATTCCATAGAAATATAATCATAGCATCCAGTGTCTTCAATTTCAGCCTTTATATAAATGGTCTGACTAGTAGTTAGTGGGTAGTTTGTAATAATTGAACTAGGAATTTCGTTGGTTAACGTCATCGTTGTTTCATCAAAAGTTTCGTAATACGAAATTGAAACATCACTGAATCTGACATTCTCAATATTATAATTTGTAGTTGTTAAGTCTATGGTTGTACTGCCATCGTAATCAACATCACAAACAGGGGCGATAGTTGCTGAAATAATATGTGGTGTAGGGAAGGTAATGTATCTAACCACTTCGAGTAAAGCACAAGAGTTTCCTGTGTTTTCAATGCGTACATAAAACTGACCTTGTCTATTTTGTGCGTTGAAAGCATAGGTGAATTGGTCTGGAAGAGGTGTGCCTGTATTGTTTATGGCATCGTTTTCATCTAAGAAAAACTGAATATTTAAATTATCGGTACTGCCTTGCGCTATCTCCTGACGTTTTTCTTCAAAATTAAAAGTATAATCGTTGGCAGTACTTTGACATACAGGAGGGAAATCGCTAAAATCTGTATTATAGGTTGGGTAGTGTGACAATTCTAAAGTAAATGATGAGGTGGCATTACAACTCGGATCTGAGATGTTTTCGACACGTATGTAAATGGTTTGAGCACCATTACTTGGATACGGATTGTTCTTATTGATTAGGGTTGTATAGTTACTGTCTTCAAAATAATAGACTTCTTTGCCGGTTTGACCATTCAAAATCTCAGCATCTTTATTAGCGAAGATAAAATCGGCAGAAGTAACACTCTGGTCAACACATATCTGGTACGGAGAAATAGTTGGGATGACCGGAAGGGTGTTGATAATGATATTGAATGATTGAATTGAAGGACAAGTCGTGGTTGCTGAAGCATCGGTAACACGAACATATATTGTTTGAGAATTAGCATCGTAACTAGAAGAATTGGTTATGGGTGCTATGTTTGCTTCAGCATTGGCAAGCGATGTGTGAAAACTAATGGTTAAACCTGTTGGGTCTGTAACTAATTCGTTTATAGTTTGATCTAAATTCACTATGGAGAATCCATCTTGATCGTTATCACAAATAATGATATTTCCAGGTTGAGAGGTTGCTGGGGCAACAACCACGGCAATATCGAATGAATTTTCGGTATGACAGCCTGTGTTGGTATTGGTAATACGTGCCCACACTGTAGTTTGCTGGTCTACAAAATATGGATTAGGTAATTGGTTTGCAGCTAAATTTTGTATGGCATCATCTTCCGATGCGAAATAAGAAACTGTAAAATCTGTATTACCGTTTAGAATTTGAGCATCGAAATCATGAAGATATACATCTGCCATACCATCGTTATCATTATCACAATAAGGAACCGGAGCTGGTGGATTGAACAATAAAATAGGATTGACACGCAAAATAATATCTTCCTCTTCGTTGCAACCTGTATCTGTATTTACAATTCTAATTAATAGGGTTGAGGGTTGGGTAGCACTAACATCGTATAAAACATCTTTGTTTATAGCATTGTTGTTGTTTAAATCGTTTTGGGTTTCGAAAAATGAAACTTCAATAGGGAAATAAAGAGTTGGAATTTCTCCAATAATATAATTTTCTACCGCATATAAATCAAAACCAATAGTACCGTTACTTCCAGCTTCATCACATAATGCGAACTCATTGGTGTCTGTTCCGGTAAGAAGTAAATTGGTATGAATTTCTAAAAGAATAATGGCATAGCATCCTGTTGTACTGTCTTCCAAGCGAATAAAAATGGTTTGTTCGTTAGCAATCGTGTTCTGGAAGTTGGTTGGATCTAGAATTGGGTTCGTTCCCGATTCTGCATCTTCCTGAGAGGTATGGTATGTTGGATTATTGAATCCGTTTGCTCCATTTAAAATTCGGCTTATAACTTTAGTTAAATCAAAAGTGGCAAAGCCATCATGATCTGGATCGCAGGCATCAAGATACTGTCGGTCCCTCACAATTTGTGTATTTCCATTAGTAACATTTAGCGTTAGAGTTGCTGAGGTGTTTGTACATCCAGTTTGCGTATCTTCAACTCGAACATAAAGTGTTTCGTTTGGGTTAGTATTGGTATAAGGTGTAATAACAATATCATAGTCATTAATTGCTCCATCTAGTGAATAGTGATAGCTTACCGATAGGTTTGATGCACCACCTGTTATGGTAATATCTTGTTCTCTTAAATCTATTTCGGTACGACTGTCTGGCACGTTATCATTATCACAAATGTCCCAAACATCTGGTTGATTAACATTTGGTAGTGCATTAACAATTAAATCAAATGTTCCGAAGAACAAACAACCATTGTCAGTATCCTCTACGCGTACATAAATTGATGTCGAATTTGTAGTTATAGGAGTTGTAATGTTGTTGGAAGGATTGTTTCTCGAATCATCATCAGAATAATAATATGCAATAGTATAGTTTGTGGGAAGAGTTGATAGGGTATTCTCAACATCTGAATTTTTAGTCGTTAAATCAAAAGTTTCTTGTCCGTCACCATTAGCGTCACATAAAGTGTATGGAGATATTGGGTTCATTGTTAACTCATTGTCAATCGTTACATAAACTTCATCAGTAATAACACAACTTACGCCGCTTATGGTGATTTCAACTCTATATAATCCGGTTAAAGATGTAGTTAAAGTAGGATTAGTTTCTCCAGGTATAACGGCGTTATCCCTGTACCAGGCATAGGTAGCTAAGGGATTTTGTATTTCTCCATTAAGGGTAACACTGCTTGAACAGGTATTAATATCATCTCCAAGTTCCAAGTCGCTAAACGTGGTTGATTCGATAAATACAGCAGAATCGTAGCCAGGATCTCCAGCCTGATCGGCGACAATTAACTTTACATGATATTGCACGTTGGGAGTCACATTACTAGCGGCAGTTAAAACCGTTGTGCTTCCGTTAAAGTTTGTGTTCGCTAAATTGTATCCTGCGAAGTATTGTTCGTTAGCGGCATCACAAATCCCTAATATTTCACTATGGATATTGTTTACGGTTACAGGAGTGCTGGTTCCTGGAACAACAGCAATGTTTTCATATGGAGCTGTACTACCACTTTCACGTATTAAAAAAGCAAAACCATCTGATGAATTACAAGGATAATTGGCATAGTATTCTTCGGAAGCAAAAATGTAATTGAACTGAATCACATCAGAAAGGGCAATAAAGTCAAATTCGATAACCGTAGCATTCACTGTGTTACTTGTTCCTAAAGCAGTTTCAATATCCGGATCGGTGCCCCAGGTTAAATCACCTTCACTTAAATCGTCAGTAATAACCGTGTTTCCCGCAGAAGCCGCATTACCTGTTGATAAAATAATACCCTGGCTTAACGGAAAGTTGGTGTTATTACTTTGGAAACTACCAAAGCTAGGAAAGCCTGTGGCAATGCCATTAAGTGATGTGGTAACATTTGATATTTCAACACAATTACTGGCTAAATTATTTTCTATTAAATCCTGAACTGAAATAGAATTATTCACAGTTATTTGTTGTGAAAAAATAAGATTATATCCGAAAAATATCAGGAATAAGCTAAGGCAGGTATTAAGGCTTTTAGTCACTTGATTTCGTTTGGGTGTGGGTTTAATTAAAACTTGGTTTTAAACCTGTGAAAAGTAGCTAAAATTCAGATGAAACGCAAAGAAAATACGATGAAATGCGTTATTATTAGGTTAAATATTAGCGTTTTAAGGTGAAGTGATCTTTGAAAATCCTACCATCCTGAAGCGTTACAAAAAACCAGTAGTCATCGTTAGGAAGTTGTTTGCCATTAAAACTGCCATCCCAGCCACCATTTAAAGGCGTTAATTCTTTTAATAATTTTCCATAGCGATCAAAAATCTGAATTTTTGAATTAGGCTGAAACATGTCTGATGTCCCGTAAACCTGCCAGGTGTCATTAAATCCGTCGTTGTTGGGTGTAAATACTTTAGGGAAACTAATAACAGAAACACTTTGATAAACCATGCCACAATCATTTTTTACATCCTTGATATAAACTTTATAAATACCTGCTCTAATGTTTGTAAATACATTGCTTTCCTGATAGTCGGTTACAAGTATGTTATTGTCATCATATAAAGCAAATTCATAAAGTCCTTCTCCCGAAACAACAGTTGTTATTGTGTTATTCTCTGAAGCGTCTTTAACTAAAATATTGTCTATTGTTGCGATATTAGATGCTTCTACAGTCACAGTTCTTTCCTTGCTACAATCAGCAGCATTGCTAATAACAACCGTATAAATGCCAGGTTGATTAATAGCAATGTCATGAGTGGTTTCCCCTGTCGACCATACATATGTGTAATTATCGGAATTGTCGTTAACCATACCTGCATCAATTATTATGGTTTGCGGGTAACTATTTAAACAATACAGTCTGTAGTCTTCAGCTTCAACTTCCGGAATTTTATTGACTGAAAGGAAGATTTTATTAATACCGAAGCAACTGTTGTCGTTTTCTATTCTGGAGTAAATAGTTTGATTATATGGTGTTGTATTGTTATAAGTTGAATTTAAACGGTTTTGTTCCAATAGGGCATCCTCGTAAGTTTCGTAATAGGTTATACTCGAGGATAAAATATTATTTGTTGTTTGTAATTCAGTTGTGATATCATTTAGATAAAAAGTATTCAAACCGTCCTCCGAATTGAGTTCATCACATTGAGGTGTTGCCGTAAAGTCAGGAATTTGAGTTAAACTTACCTCTAGTGTTAGCGTTGAAATATCGAAACATTCTGTGTTTTTATTATAGACTTTGGCATATACAGGTTGTGGGGTGTCAGCATCAAAATTGAAGTCTTCAGGTGTTGCAACTGGGAGAGTAAGAGATGCATCCAGATAGAATTTAACCGCTAGATTTTCATTGTTTCCGGTAAGGTAAGAAGTGGCTTCGTTTAAATTAAATCTGGTAAAACCACCCTGAATACCGTCTTCATCGCACTGGGTTAGTTTATAATCGTAAGCAACGGGATTTTCATTATAAATAACGTTAGCAACACCCTCCAAAGTTTTGTCACATTCGCCTGTATTTGGATCAATAAACACATTATAAACGCCTCCTTCATTTACATCTAAAAAATAATCGGTATTTGAAATTTCTTGACCGTTAAACGACCAGATATAGGTGGCTCCAGGAATTTCGGGCGCTTTTAAAGTATATGTGTCATTTTCACATAGTTCAAGTTCAATAGAGAATGTATCTGAATAGCCAATAATATCAATCTTTTGAGAAAAGAACGAGGTGATGAAAGGTGGTAAGCCTTGGCGCCCATTTCGGCTGAGCTGCAGAGCACTATGCGTATAATTGCAGGCTGTGCCTTTATTGTTAGGAGTGTTAATTACAGAAAGATACGGAAGACCGATATTGTAACTTCTATTCATAGTTCTGTAAATTTTACCGTTCGGCCCCAACTGTAAGGCGCCTCTATAGGTTTGCCTGTGGTCTAAAACCACTTCTGAAGCACTAATGTTTGGAGCCGTTAAATCGTATTGCAATAAAGCACCATATTGGTATATAGGGTTGAAGCCTTCTTCTTCGGTAGTTTCGTAATACGAGGTAATATAAAGTAATTCACTACTCGGAGAAAACTCTGCACCGTACGACACTTGAGGCTTTTGACTGTTTAAAGAAAAATTAATGTTAATTGGAATTTCGTTACTAACGATTCCTGTTGTTTTATCAAAATCATATAAAAAAAGGCCGTATTGTCCATTGGCGCAAACTAGTTTTGTTCCTTCAGGCGATAATTTCAAATACCCTCTTTTATCTTGAATATCTGTTGCGAAAGCGGACTTAACGGGGGTTGTATTTAATCCCGTAGTACTCACTTCATAAGCATAAAAGGTGTCAATAAATTCTGTTCTGTCTGGGGCAAAAGTAATAACCCAAATGGATTGGCTTACACAATCTTTTACCACCGCTGTGACTTTTTCAGAACAGTTAGATAGTAATCTGGAATTTTTAATGGTAACGTTTCCTAGGCCAGAATCTAAAGTCATATCAACAATAGAATAGTTAAATCCGTAGTCGGGATCATTTCTGCCAACAGAGGTGTCTACTGTGAAAATATAATAAATGTCCGGGTTCTCTGGTTGAGGTACTACAATAGCCGATTGTGTACTCGATGAATCTCCATAAAGTCCAAAACCATTTGGCATTGCAGCGTGGTTTTTATTCCAAACGGTAACACCATCTGTATAGAATAGCAGGTTTCCGTTAGCATCAGAAATGGTTGCACAACCTTCCGTGGTGCTAAGACGTCCGTTAGTTAGTTCTGAGATTGTTCCGTCAGGGTTAAACCGAATACCTGCATTATCACCAAAAAACCAGTTCGAGGCTTCACTTTGACTAAAACTAAAACAGGTATTAAAAAATATTAATAGAGTTGCTATTTTCTTCATCATATCCTAACAAATCTATTAAAAGAATGTTATAAATCTCTCTTTTTTAACAGTCTGTACGATAAAAAGATGAAAAGTGCTGTCCAACCCAAAACTATAGCTATTTCATACCAATGCACAGCGTAATCATACATAAGTTCACCTTTATCAGGAAACTTAGTTATGGCAATGCGTTGGAACGGTTGGTCTATTAATTTGTACATCGATTTTAAAGGGAAAAAGTTCTGAATGCTTTCGGCAATGTCCATATTGAATTGCCAAGTTAATAAACCAAATCCTAACCATTCTAAAATAAAAAGTATAAATAGAAAGGCTAATGCAAATGCCGAACGTTTGGCTAACATGCCGAAGAATAAACATAAACTGAAGAAACCGATAAGTTTTACTAAATACGCTAGCAGAAAACTGGTTTCTCTAATGATGATATTAAATTCGTTATAGCTGGAATAATATAGACCAATACATATTGAAATTAATGCGATTAAAATTGTTGAAACCGCTGAAAAGAAAACAATGGCGTAAAATTTAGAAAGTATAAATTCCTTTTTACTAAGTCCGTCTATCAGGTTTTGCTTTATGGTTTTATTACTGTATTCGTTGCCAATCATACTTACTACTACAATAGCAAAGAAGAATTTAAATTGCGAGGCGAAAAATGTGGTTAAGTGCCAGATTATTGGAAAATTAAAAATTCCTAATTCACCTAGTTCTAATGTGAAAAATCCGAAAACATTAATTTTTAAAGAGGACAACAGGATAACAAAAAATGGTAGAATGAAGGATATAAATATTAAAACTTTGCTGGTGCGATTCAGTAATAGTTTTTGTAATTCTAAATTTAATAAACGAAGCATAATACAGGTTTTGGCGGTTAGTTTTTATCGGTTAATTGTAAAAATTGCTCTTCCAGGCTTTCTTTACGTTGTACTAAATGGGTAAGCACAATACCGTTATTAAAAAGGTATTGGTTAAACGTACCGCTATCCATAGGTTCATTTAAAAATGCTGTAACTAAATTATCTTTAATCTTGATGTTTGAAAAGGATTTATGATTCTCCAAAAGAGAAACTAAAGCCTCCTGATTGTCACATTTCAACTCAAAAAAGCCATGACTGGAAATCATTTCATCTACACGGCCAGAATATAATTTTACACCTTTTCTTAAAACCACCACATGAGAACATACTTTTTCTACTTCATCTAATAGATGAGATGCCAGAAGAATAGTAGTTCCTTTTTCTGCAATTTGCTTAATGATTTCGCGAATTTGATGAATGCCTTGAGGATCTAACCCGTTTGTTGGTTCGTCAAGAATTAAAATTTCCGGGTCGTTAAGCAGGGCAGAGGCAATGGCTAAGCGCTGTTTCATACCCAAAGAATAGGTACTGAATTTACTGTGTTTACGCTCTAAAAGCCCTACAATTTCCAGTTTTTCATCAATTTTATCAAAGTTGACTCCTTTAATTTTGCATACCAGACTCAGATTTTGAGTTGCTGTCATATAAGGGTAGAAGTTTGGGCGTTCTATAATAGCGCCAACTTTCTTCAAGGCGTCATGCGTTGAGGTGTTACCATCAAACCATTTAAAATCGCCACTGGTTTTATTTACCACATTTAAAACAATACCCAAAGTAGTAGATTTGCCACTTCCGTTTGGGCCTAAAATGCCATAAACATTGCCTTTATTTATGGTGAATGAGAGGTCTTTTACTGCTGTTAAATGACCAAAATTTTTGGTGAGATTATTAATGGTAAGTATTGGTTCCAAATGTTTTAGTTTTATGCCGCAGCATGGGTTAGTTTAAAAGTATGACGATACAGCCTATATTTTGTTACAGTTTTAAAATAAAATAAGTAAATTAATACCGTGATTTGACAGGAACGAAATGCATATGAACGATTTAATTATTTCAAAAAAGAAACCTTCTTACCCTATTACCGAAAAGCTTGATGCGTATTTAGCAGAATATAACCGAAACATAAAGTTACCTATATTTTATGACGATTTGTTACGTTTTCAAGGTTCTATTGTGGTATATGACAAAGATGATAATGATACCCTTTGGATTCGGGTTTATTACAATGATTATGAACGCGAGGAGATTGAAAATGCTTTGAAAAAAGTTTACACCATTTTGCATTCTGATGGTAATGAAAACACCTTTCCGTTTTTAAGTGTTGATGCGATTGACTACTGTACTTTTGGAAATTCAAAGCCTTTTAGAATTAAGGTTAGAAATATCCTGAATGATAATTTTACGTATTTCTATATTAAAAAGGCTGATGCCTCTCGTATTTATGGCTTGGAGTTAGAGCATATGTTATCGCCATATAATTTAAATTTTCTGGTGTACAAGGACACGTTGATTGAAGAGCATATAGCCGGAATTCCTGGTGATGAATTCATTAAAAACTTTTTACCCAAATGTGATAAATCTGAAAAGTCGCAGATAGCTAAGGAATTTGTTAAATTTAACGAGCGCTGTATGATTAGACTTTTAGGTGATATGCGTTCGTATAACTATGTTATTGTGCCAACGCACGATTTTGATCATGTTGTGTATAAGATTAGAGCGATAGATTTCGATCAGCAATCTTACGAAGGCAAGTTTAATATTTACCGTCCGCAGTTTTTTAAAGAGAATTTAAAAATGGTTGAGCTGGTTTCTGAGACGTTTCAGAAATTATCAATCGATCAATACAAGATTGAAGAGCGCTCTATATTGGTAAAACGATTAAAAAGTTATCATAATCGCATAGGTTCACTTTTGGAGTGTATGGAAGATGATGTTATTTCTAAAGAAGAAAATATAAAGTTGCTAAAGTCTAAAATATACGATTATACTTTAGATGTGGGCTTTAAAAAGTGTAAATCTATGGGGAATATTCTAAAGAAGTCTCTAGAATATTTAACCCATAATTATGAAAATGTAAATCCGTTAAAATTTAAATAATTTTAACGGATTATTATGTTAGTTCCAGTTTTCGTCGAAGTCTAAACCGTCGTAATCGTCGAAGTCAAATCCGTCCTCGAACTCGTCGTTAAAATCGTCGAAATCGTCATCGGCTTCAAAGCTTTTTTCCGGAGCTGTATCTGGAATTTGTCCGTGAACAAACATTAGGTTCGGGTAGTCTACACCTTCAGATTCTTCAACAATTTCGGCTAATTCCACGAAGAATGTCCACATACTTAAAAAGTCGTACACATAAATAAGTTTAGTACGAGATTGATCTACAGCATCATTAATAGAAGTTTCATTCATTAGGCGAGCCGAATTGTCGTCGCTTAAATCGAATAACGAAATTTCTTCACCTTGGTTCCATTCGTCATCACTTAAATAAAATGAAGCCATTTCATTGCCATCAAACCCGAAAGATTGTGTAATGGTATTGTGTAAATCTTCAAGTGTGTCGTCTTCACGAATTTCTAAATCGCGGAATACATCCTCTTCAAGATCGTTATCAAGTATAACTCTAAATCTGTAAATCATTGTAAAAAATTAAAGTGCAAAGGTATGTTTTTTTTCAATTATTTAGTGAACCTATGCAAGGTAAATGTCATCGCGCTTAGCAGGAAAAATGCACCAATTTGATGCGCAATTCCTAACCATAAAGGTACTTGTAAAAGTATAGTAAACACACCTAAGGCAAATTGCACGAGAACTAAAAGAATTAAACTGTTTATACCTTTTTGTTGTAATGCTGTTAAATTGAACTTTTTAGATTTCCACCAAATAAGACCAATAGCAAATACAACCAGGTAAGCGATTGTTCTGTGCACAAATTGAATACCACTCGGGTTTTCAATAAGGTTTTTATAAAACGGCTCTAAAACGTAAGCACTAAAGTGAATAAATTGCCCCTCATTCATTAAAGGCCAGTGATTGTGTAACAATCCCGCTTTTAATCCAGCAACAAAGGCTCCGTAAATTATTTGAAGAACCAATACCAAATACCCAATACCGATTATATTTCGCATAGGTTTATTCGTAGGTTTTCTATCTGGATAAATTAAATCTAAGGCCACCCAAAGCGTTGCCGCAAACGTGATGAAAGCTGTAATTAAATGAGCTGCTAATCTAAAGTGACTCACGTCAGGCATATCCACTAGTCCGCTTTTAACCATATACCAGCCTAAAAAACCTTGAAAGCCACCTAGACCAAGAAGGACAATGCACTTTTTAATGGTCGCTTTTGTTAGCTGTTTTCTGATTAGAAAATAGATGAATGGAAAAATGAAAACCAAACCTATAATTCGACCAATAAGACGGTGAAACCACTCCCAGAAGTAAATGGATTTAAAATCGTCTATAGTGAAATGGCTATTTAATTTCTGGTACTCTGGGTATTGTTTGTATAATTCAAAAGCTTCATGCCATTCCTGATCTCCAATAGGAGGAATGGTTCCTGTAATTAACTTATAGTTAGAGATTGACAATCCGGAATCGGTTAATCGGGTAATACCTCCTACAATAACCATAATGAAAATAAGTAAACACCCGGAAAGTAACCAGTAAATTACACTTTTATTGTCTTTTGTTTTCATAGCTTTTTTATGCTGAAAGGCCTATTTGTTTATAGCAATAAGACCTAATTTTTCTCCTTTTTGAAGCATCAAATTGTAAGCTGCTTCGTATTCGTTAGGAATTTCTCCCTCTAAAATGGCCTCTTTAATAGTCTCTTTAATGATTCCTATTTCTTTTGAAGGTTTTAAGTTGAAAGTTTCCATAATTTCTTCACCTGAAATTGGTGGTTGGAAATTTCGAACATGGTCGCGCTCTTCAACTTCAACAATTTTCTGACGAACAATTTTGAAGTTGTTGTGATACTTCTGAAATTTTTTCGGGTTTTTAGTTGTAATGTCGGCTTCACAAAGCGTCATTAAATCTTCAACAAAATCGCCGGCATCAAAGATTAAACGACGCACAGCAGAATCGGTAACAATATCCTGAGCCAGTACGATAGGACGTGAACTCATAAACACCATTTTCTGAACGAATTTCATTTTATCATTCAAAGGCATTTTAAGTCTTTTAAATAAACGGTAAACCATTTTAGACCCTTCGAATTCATGACCATGGAACGTCCAGCCTACTTTTTTACTGAATTTTTTTGTTGGTGCTTTCCCGATATCGTGTAATAAGGCTGCCCAACGTAACCAAAGATTATCTGTGTTTTCAGCAATATTATCAACCACTTCTAAAGTATGATAGAAATTATCTTTATGACGTTGTCCTTCAACTTCATCAATGCCTTTTAAAGCCATAAGTTCCGGAAGGATGTAAGGTAGTAATCCTGTTTTTTCAAGAAGGAGAAAACCTATTGAAGGTTTATCACTTTCAAGAATTTTATTCAGTTCTACTATTATACGCTCTTTGGTGATTATTTCAATACGATGGCTATTTCTGGTAATCGCGTTTAAAGATTCATCTTCAATTCTAAACCCTAATTGTGTTGCAAACCGGATGGCACGCATCATACGTAACGGATCGTCGCTGTACGTAATATCAGGATCTAAAGGTGTGCGAATGATTTTGTTTTCTAAATCTTGAATGCCACCAAACGGATCTAAAAGGTTTCCGAATTCGTCTTCATTTAAATTTAGAGCTAAAGCATTGATTGTGAAATCACGACGATTCTGATCGTCTTCAAGAGTGCCGTTTTCTACGGCCGGATTTCTACTGTTTTCGTCGTAAGATTCTTTTCGAGCACCAACAAACTCAATTTCAATATCGTCGTAGCGCAACATAGCGGTGCCGTAGGTTTTAAAAACCTGTACTTTAGGTTTGTTAGGTAAATTTTTTGCAACTTGCTTAGCTAATTTAATACCATCGCCAACAGTAACGACATCTATGTCTTTTGCGCTCCCCCTTTGTAAAATAAAATCACGGACAAAACCACCTATTACGTAGCTGTCGAGATTTAATTCTTTGGCAGATTGAGAAATTACTTTAAATATGTTGTGCTCTAAAGCTTGCTTATGATTCATAATCATCAAATTTCAAAATGCTAATTCTCAAGTATTCCACTTGAAATCTAGAATATGAAAATAGGTGTTTTAAGGTCTAATAATTTTTACGACACCATTGTTACTCAATTTAATAATTGATGAAGGCTTGTCGCATTTTTTTTCGTGGTGCAAATTTACAACATAGTCTACACCTTTTAAAACCTCTTGGCTTATTTCTTTAAATGATTTTGGTGTAGGTTCCCCGCTAATATTTGCCGAGGTAGATACGATAGCACCGTTTAATCTTCTGGTTAATTGATAACAGAATTCATCATCAGGGATGCGAATGGCAATCGTTCCGTCTTCAGCGACAAGGTTGTCGGCCAAATTACGAGCATCATCGTATATAATAGTTGTAGGTTTATCGGTAACCTCAATAATGTTTAAAGCAACAGGAGGAACCTGAGTTACGTATTTTTTTAGCATACGGTCGTCGGCAACCAGGCAAATTAATGCTTTGCTGTCTTCTCGTTTTTTAAGTTCGTAAACTTTTTTAACGGCATCAGGGTTTGTGGCATCGCAACCAATACCCCAAACGGTATCGGTTGGATATAGGATTAACCCTCCGTTTCTTAGAACTTCCAGTGCTTTATTTATTTCGGCTTGCATCGTTTTGTTTTTGGTGCAAATTTAATATTACTTTTTCACATTCTTTAAATGTTTAGTAATATTGCGCCGTATTAAAAAGGAGGTGTTAAACCCGATTTTAATATTTAGAAGTAATTATGATAAGAGAGAGTTCTGTTTTTATTAGAAGAAAGTTTAGGGAGAAGTTTAAAAATGTTATTAATAAAAGGGATATTGATTTATTAAAGGATAAAAACTTTGTAATTGTTTCTAATAACTGTTGGGGAGGTACGGCTTATCAATGGTATGAAAGACCTTATAATTCGCCGTTCGTGGGGCTGTTTTTATATGGCCCTTGTTACTTGAAATTATTGAATAATTTTGAGTATTACATGAATCAGAAGCTGGAGTTTGTGGCTTCGCCGGCTTACCCAGACAGAGAATTAACTTATCCTTTAGCTAAACTTGGTGATATAGAGATTCATTTTACACACTATGAATCCGAAGATGAGGCAAGAGAAAAGTGGGAGCGTCGAACAGAACGTATGTTACAGGAAACTAATTTAGATAATTACTATTTTAAAATTTGTGACAGAGAGCGAACAACAATTGATCATTTAGTCGAATTTCATCAATTACCATTTAAAAATAAAGTGTCATTTAGTATTAATGATCACGAGGAGTTAAAAGGAAAAAAGCATATTAAAGTTTTAGAATCGCATAAAAAGAATAAAAAACACGTGCCAAACGGAAAGAAAATGTTTAAACTTACTTTTTTATATTTTAATTTAAACAATTGGTTATTAAACTAATTTACAAATGAAGAAAGTATTTGTAGAAGCCTATAAAGCTAAAGAAAAGGAAGTTTTAGATATTCTTGAAAATTTTGATTCTCATGGAAGTGAAATTGGGAATCAGGATAGAAACACCATTAAAACATTTCCGTTTCACGATGAAGTCTTAAATGTTAAGGCATTTAAAATTCCGAATATATTCAACCAAATAGCTTATAAGTTTCTTCGAAAAAGTAAGGCGCAGCGATCGTTTGAGTATGCAAATAAACTTATTAGTTTAGGTGTTGGTACGCCAAAACCAATAGCGTTTTTAGAGCAAACAACTCCCTTTTTATTCAAACGAAGCTTTTATATTAGTGAGCATTTGGATTGTGATTTAACCTATCGGGAATTAACTAAACAATTCGATTACCCTGATTATGATACCATTTTAAGGGCTTTTACCAGATTTACCTATACTCTACATGAAAAAGGGATTCATTTTTTAGATCATTCTCCAGGAAATACATTGATAAAAAAGGAAGGGGATGAATACGGATTTTATTTAGTGGATTTAAACAGGATGAATTTCGGTACTTTAGATTTTGAAACTCGTATTAAAAACTTTTCACGTTTAACCATTCATAAATCGATGGTGGAAGTTATGAGTGACGAATATGCCAAAGTTTCTGGTTACAATTATGAAAAGATATTTAACCTTATGTGGAAGGAAACTAGTGACTTTCAAGACCGCTTTCAGCGCAAAAAACGATTAAAGAAAAAGCTTAAGTTCTGGAAGAAAAATTAACGCTTTTGCTTTTCTAATTCTCTAAGCTTGGTGTACTTTAAGAATGTAATGTTGGCCGTTTGTACACAAATTACAAAACCATTTAAACCATCTAGAAATCCTAATCTTAAAAAATAAGCTTTAAAAAAGGCCCAGGTAGGATTGAATAGTATTTTCAAAATTGACGACTTTTCACCTAAATCGAGATAAGCTTTCGCGGATATACTTGAGAAATGTTCGGTTTTTAAATTGAATTCTGAATAGGTCTGGTACGTCCAGTGCAAAATATCACCTTTTAAATAGCCAATTTTTTCGTTTGCATTATGCATCACAACATTGTCATGCGGATTAATACCTTTCCATTCTGCTTTTCGTCTATCGAAAACGCGTAGCTTTTTATTAGGATACCAGTCGGAATGCTTTATCCATTGTCCACAGAAATTATTAAAGCGGTTACTGTAATATCCGTTAAGTGTCCAGTTATTTTTTAATTCCAGAATAGATTTTTGAAGTGTTTCCGATAAAGCTTCATCACCATCTAAAGAAACAATATAATCGTTACTGGCTTGGGTAAGTGCAAAGTTTTTCTGCTCTATATAACCTAAGAATTTTTGTTCAACAAACTTCACATTATATTTCAAGCAAATGGCCTTAGTGTTATCGTTTGAGAAGGAATCTACAACAACTATTTCATCAACCACATTAATTAACGATTGTAAGCATTTTTCAATGTTTCGCTCTTCGTTAAATGTAATAATAACACCAGATAGTTTAATCATATTCTTTATTTAAGGTTCGTCAAAAATAGTTATTTTTGCGGCAATGAGCATACTAAAAGCATCAGTAATCATAAGTACTTATAACCAGCCCGATTGGTTAGAAAAAGTGCTTTGGGGTTATGAAATTCAGACTGAAAAGAATTTTGAAATCGTAATAGCCGATGATGGTTCAGGGGAATTTACAAAGAATCTTATCCAGCGTTTTATTCAGGATTCAAATCTTAAAATAACACATGTTTGGCAGGAAGATGATGGTTTTCAGAAGACTAAAATTCTGAATAAAGCCATTTTAAAAACGTCTTCAGATTATCTTATTTTCACTGATGGTGATTGTATTCCGCGAAATGATTTTGTAGAAACACATTTAAAATTACGTAAGCCTAATACGTTTTTATCGGGTGGTTATTTTAAACTTCCGCAACAGATTTCAAATGCAATTTCAAAAGAAGATATTGAAAAACAGAATTGTTTTCATTTAAATTGGCTTTTGGAACACGGATTGAAAAAAACATTTAAAACGAACAAGTTAACAGCTTCTGGACGAAAAGCCTGGTTTCTAAATACGTTTACACCGACGAAAGCGACCTTCGATGGAATGAATGTTTCAGGTTGGAAACAGGATGTACTCAATGTCAATGGTTTTGACGAACGTATGCAGTATGGAGGCGAAGACAGGGAGATTGGTGAGCGTTTAATGAATTGTGGAATCAAATTCAGGCAAATAAGATATAGCGCTATTTGTGTACATTTGCATCATGATAGACCTTATAAAAATGAGGAGGCGATAAACAGAAATAAAGCTATTCGAAAAGAGACAAAAACTAAAAAATATAAGACAACAAAGTTTGGAATCACAAAGCATGAATAAAACACCGGAAATATCAATAATCATTAGTACTTATAATTCTGAAGCATGGCTTGAAAAAGTGCTATGGAGTTATGAAGCACAGACTTTTAAAGATTTTGAAATTGTAATTGCTGATGATGGTTCAAAACAACCGACGTTCGATTTAATTGAGCGTATGCAAAAACAAGTGCATTATCCTATTATTCATGTGTGGCATGAGGATAACGGATTTCAAAAATCACAAATATTAAACAAAGCCATTGTAAAATGTAATGCCGATTATATTTTAATGAGTGATGGCGATTGCCTTGCCAGAGAAGATTACGTTCAGGTGCATATTAAAAACAAAGAAAAGGGTTACTTCCTGTCAGGCGGGTATTTTATGTTGCCAATGTCTATTTCAGAAAGTATAACTAAAAAAGATATTTTATCACAGGATTGTTTTAAATTATCTTGGTTAAAATCCAACGGGTTAAAATCTTCATTTAAGAATAATAAGTTAACCGCTTCAGGGTTAAAAGAAATGTTACTAAACAAATTAACACCAACCAATGCAAGTTGGAATGGTCATAACGCCTCAGGTTGGAAATCGGATATCTTAGCTGTTAATGGTTTTGATGAACGTATGCAGTACGGAGGACAAGATCGTGAGTTGGGTGAACGTTTGTTTAATTTAGGTATAAAATCGAAGCAAATTCGATATAGTGCTATTTGTTTGCATTTAGATCATCCACGAGGATACAAAAATCAGGAATCCATTAATAAAAATTTAGCCATTCGAGCTACCACAAAGGAGCAAAAACTTAGCTGGACTAATTACGGAATTAAGAAAGACTAACTTGTCTTTTTTAACGTACATAATAATATGTTCGATAAAGCAAAGTAGTGCTAACTAAAAGCTATGCCGTAAATATTGAGATATGGCTTTAGTTTTAGCTCTGTATTAAGCTTCAAAAGGGAAGTATTATCGAACTTCAATGGAGGTTCATAATAATTAAAACAAATTGAGGAATGGTATTATTAAAATTTACAGTTATTCGTTTTTCCTGGGTAAAAGTAAAAGCGCTTTTTTTGCATTTTGAATTTTTTATCAGGAGGAAAATTAACAAACAGTTTAAAAATAAAGATGTTTCTTTATTGAAAAATACAGATTTTGTAATAATTGCCAATAATTGTTTTGGAGGTCAGGTTTATAAGAGTTTTGGACTCCCTTATAACACACCTTTTGTAGGGATGTTTTTATATGGTCCCTGTTATTTAAAACTGCTTCAGGATTTTAAAAGGTATATGAATGAAGAATTGGTTTTTGTAGAAGAGTCGGTTTACAAGGATAGAGAAAAAACGTATCCTGTTGCAAAATTGGGAGATATTGAATTACATTTTTCACATTATACCTCAGAAGATGAAGCTTCAGAAAAATGGTGCCGTAGGAAAAACAGAATGATGAAAAATTTCGATTTAGATAATTTTTATTTTATTATTAGTGATAGGGAACGTGTTGATGACGAAATAATTAAAGATTTTCATAAATTGCCGTTCAAGAATAAACTTTCCTTTGGAGCAAAAGCTATTGATAGTCTTGGGGTTTTAGAGCATGTAGCTCTTTTTGAGACTTTTAAAAAGAAACAAACTCAGGCTCTTGGAGGAACTAAATTATTTAAAATTTCAGATTTGTACTTTGATTTTGAAAACTGGATTAATGAAAAGCAAATCAAGAGGACTAGATTTCAGTATTAATTAACTTAGTTTATAAGGTAAGTTTGAAACATCCGATAAGATTTTCCAATTAGTTACATATAGATTATTTTCAGAGGGATAATAATTAGGAATTGATTAATAAAAAATAGACAATTGGAGCTAAACCGAAATTCCGGAAACTAGCTTGGGCAATTTAAAGAATTAAAAAATAGGGTTAATGAAATTAAAAGAAATTCCAGTGTCTTTAATAGAGACCTGTAAACTAAGTTTACTTTCTGCTGAAAAGATAAAATCGAAACAAGGAAATGAATTTCCTGTTGTAGTATCATTAACAACTATTCCGTATCGATTACCTAAAGTGCATTTGGTTATAAGAAGTGTTTTATCGCAAAGTGTTCGTCCCCGCCATATTGTTTTATGGATTAATGAAGACATGCAGTCTCAAATACCACAATCCTTAAAAAAACTTGAAGGAGACATTTTTCAAATTAGATTAACGAAACTTCATTGCTCACATAAAAAACTTATTCATTCGTTAGAGTTATTTGAAAATTTACCTGTTGCTACTTGTGATGATGATGTTATTTATGATAATAACTGGTTAAAATCACTTGTAGAAACTCATCAAAAATATCCTGATTGTGTCGTTGCACATCGTGTACGTTGTATAAAATATGATGATGAAGGTATGCTTTTACCTTACAAACAATGGGTGTGTGGTGATACTAAAGATGAAAAATCCTATTTGCCAATCGGATCGGAAGGGATATTATATCCAGCTGGACAATTTTCAGACTTAATTAGAAATGACAAATTATTTTTGGAGTTGGCACCAAAGGCTGATGATTTATGGTTTAAGGCTGTAGCTTTAGTAGAGGGGGTAGGCTGTAAAAAAGTTGAGTCCCCAGTAAAGGATACAATACCTATTATGGGGACTCAAAAAGTTTCTTTAAAGAAAGAAAATGTATCTGAAGATAAAAATACTTCTCAATGGCAAGCCTTAGAGAAGCATTTTAACTTAAAATAGTTTTATACTGCTACATCATTATCACGAAGTGCATCGTTTAAAGATGTTTTCTTGTCTGTACTTTCTTTACGTTTTCCAATGATTAAAGCACATGGTACTTGGTACTCGCCAGCAGCGAATTTTTTCGTGTAGCTTCCAGGAATAACCACAGAACGAGCAGGAACGCGACCTTTCATTTCAACAGGTTCGTCACCAGTAACGTCAATAATTTTAGTACTCATAGTTAATACCACATTAGCACCTAATACAGCTTCTTTCTCAACGCGTACACCTTCAACAACAATACAACGAGAACCAACGAATACGTTATCTTCGATAATTACCGGGGCAGCTTGTAAAGGTTCTAATACACCACCAATACCAACACCACCAGACAGGTGAACGTTTTTACCAATTTGCGCACAGCTACCAACAGTTGCCCATGTATCAACCATAGTACCTTCGTCTACATAAGCACCAATATTAACGTAACTTGGCATTAAAATAGTACCCGGAGAAATGTATGCACCGTGTCTTGCAACAGCGTGAGGTACTACACGAATACCTTTTTCTGCATAACCAGTTTTTAAAGGAATTTTATCGTGGAATTCTAATGGACCACATTCAATAGTTTCCATTTTTTGAATAGGGAAGTATAACACTACGGCTTTCTTTACCCATTCGTTTACTTGCCAACCGTTTTCAATAGGTTCTGCTACTCTTAATTCTCCTTTATCTACTAAGTCAACAACTTTTCTAATTGCAGATGTTGTGTTTTCATCTTTTAATAGGTCTCTGTTGTCCCAAGCTTGTTCAATAATTTCTCTTAATTCTGTCATCAGTAATAAAATTTTGCACAAATATAATATGTAATGCTTAAAAAAGAGGGGTGAATGATAATTAAAATCGATTCATGACAAGAGAAAATTGATGCCGTTTATCTGAGGTTTTTCATTCGGATTTTAGCTGCTTTGTCTGTTGAATAAAAAATAATTACCGATTAAATGCATTTTGCGTGTTTTTAGTCTGATAAATCAGCCTTTTTATCTGTTTGTCGATGAAAATATGTGGCTCTTCTAATAATCGAAAATACGACGTTATACAACTATTTTTTTGTGTAAAGCCTTTAGTGTCAATATATCTTTGAAGTGTAATTCAACCCAAATCAAGATGAAAACAAATATCTACATACTAATCGTTTTTTTATTTTCAGTTTCTTTTGTTGGTGCTCAAAACACTAATGAAACTTCAAATGTTTCGAATGGTAATAAAGAAGTTGTTACTCCTTCAGTTGATAATACCAACGAGAGTGAAGTGTTATTTATTGATGCTTCAGAGATTAGAGAGGCGGTTGCTAAATCGACAAGTGATATTAGAAAGTATTTCAATAAAACGAGAAATGTAGATAATTTAAGTTTATTATTTCCTAAAATGAATAAAGCTGAAAAAGCATAAAGATAGGGCTCAGTTTTTTGAGTGTTGATATTTTAAGATTAAGTTAAAAAGAGCCGCTTTATACAAGTGGCTCTTTTTTTTATTGAAATAACACATATTTCTTACAGTATGTATTTATAAAATACTATTTTTGTTTAAACCCTGAATTATGGCCCGAATTTTAGCAATCGATTATGGAATGAAACGCACCGGAATTGCAGTTACCGATGAGTTACAAATCATTGCTTCAGGATTAACTACCGTTAATACCAGCGAACTGCTTTCTTTTTTAAAAGATTATACCAATAAAGAAAATGTAGAGTTATTTGTTGTTGGAGAACCCAAACAAATGGATAACACGGCCTCAGAAAGTGAAGTACTAATTGCTCCCTTTTTAGAAAAATTAAATAAACAATTCCCAAATATACCAGTTTATAGAGTTGATGAACGTTTCACATCCAAAATGGCTTTTCAAACCATGATAGATAGTGGACTTAAAAAGAATCAGCGAAAAAATAAAGCACTTATAGATGAGATAAGCGCGACACTAATCCTACAAAGTTATTTGTATTCTAAATGATAATGAGGTTATGGTTTAATGAAAAATGTTGAAATTTAATATACTAACACTAAACCATTTATTTATGAAACAAATTTACTTTTTATTCTTAATCGCCTTATTTGGCGCTAATCAAATGTATGCTCAACCCTGTCCTGAAGCAGGAGGGGCCATTCAGGACGGAAATACAATTGTATTTTATTATCCTAATAACCCAATTGATTGTGCTTCTATGCCAGCTACACTTACTGTTAGAGACAATATTACTTCTAATACCTCTACATTTTCAAAGGAGGACGGAGCTTGTTCAAACACTGTTGCAACGTATACTTTAAGATCTGGAGGTGCACTTTCAGGTCAGGGTTTTGTTGTCGAGTCAGGTTTTACTAACACTTGTTCTTATTCAGGAGGAACGTTGCCTGTAGAAGCCTTTGAAGTTATTGGTAAAGGGGTTAAAATATACCCAAGTCCTGTAGTAGATAGAGACGAAATAAAATTCAATTTCGGATTAGAAACTTCAGCGAAAATAGAAGTTTTCAATATTACTGGTAAATTAGTGTTAACTGATAGAATTGAAGGCAAAACTTCTAAAATTATTAATATTTCAGGGTTGTCTAACGGATTGTATTTAGTGAAAATTGGAACAGATTATACTTCAATTAGTCGAAAAATTGTGATTTCAAAATAAATATAAATCCCCATATAATTTAAACTCCCTATTATTTAGGGAGTTTTTTTATGATTTTCTTTAACAGGTTTTATTTTTTAGAATCGTATTTTTGCACAAAATATAACAGATAACAACAAATGATATTACCTATTGTAGCTTATGGCGATCCTGTTTTGAAGAAAGTAGGAGAAGATATAGATCAAAATTACCCGGATTTAAATGTATTAATCGACAATATGTTTGAAACCATGTATAATGCCTATGGTGTAGGTTTAGCAGCGCCACAAATAGGCTTACCAATTCGTTTATTTGTTATCGATGCTACACCTTTTTCTGAAGATGAAGATTTAACAGCTGAAGAACAAGATGTTTTAAAAGGCTTTAAGCGCGTATTTATTAATGCCACAATTATAAAGGAAGAAGGTGAAGAGTGGGCATTTAACGAAGGATGTTTAAGTATTCCAGATGTTCGTGAAGATGTTTATAGAAAACCAAAAGTAACCATCGAATATTTAGATGAAAATTTTCAGGAAAAAACTGAAGTTTTTGATGGATTGATAGCGCGTGTTATTCAGCACGAATACGATCATATTGAAGGCGTATTGTTTACCGATAAATTATCGGTTTTAAAAAAGCGTTTAATAAAAGGCCGTTTGGCAAACATCTCTAAGGGGAAAATAAATGTGGATTACAGAATGCGTTTTCCAGCCCAAAAAAAGAAACGATAATATTTGCAAGACATCAATAAACAATTGATATTTGCGACTTTCAAAAAATAAGTTATGAGTTTAGATAAAGTACTTTCAATAGCAGGAAAACCGGGTTTATACAATTTAGTAGCTCAAACGCGTGCTGGTTTTGTTGCAGAATCATTAGTAGATAACAAGCGTATATCTGTAGGTATTCAGCAAAACGTTAGTGTATTAAGCGAAATCGCTATTTATACATTAGAGGAAGAAGTGCCTTTAAGACAGGTTTTTGAAAATATTAAAGCTAAAGAAAACGGAGGACAAACATCGGTTTCTCCAAAGGATAGTAAAGATAAATTAGAAGAGTATTTCTTTGAAGTTTTACCAAATTATGATGAAGATCGCGTGTATGCAAGCGATATTAAAAAAGTAATTCAGTGGTATAACTTATTACAAAAGCACGGTCTTTTAGAAAATTTAACAGCTGAAGCTGAGGAAGAAGCAGTTTCTACGGAAGAAAAATAGAAATCGAATTTACGATATTTAAAACCTCCATTTTTGGAGGTTTTTTTATGATTAAAATTTAATATTGAAACGTTAAATTTTAAGTAAAAGTAAATGGCTTCCATTTCTTATTTTTTAGCTTTACAGTTCTAAATTATTTAAGCATTCATGGCTATTTCTAAATCAAAACTTAAGAATATAGGATTTTTTATAGTAATCGGGCTATTAATTATTCCGCAAACGCGTAAACCTATTCAGGTTTTTCTACAAAAAGGTATTGCTATGTTCGGTCCGTCGTTAGAATCGACCGATGATTTAAAAACTATTTCAGATTATAATTGGTTGTTAAAAGATGAAAATCAGGAAACTTATCATTTTCAATCTGCAAAAGGAAAAGTTGTTCTGATTAATTTTTGGGCAACTTGGTGTCCGCCATGTATTGCCGAAATGCCAAGCATGCAAAAATTGTATGATGATTATAAAGATAAAGTGGAATTTTTATTTGTTACCAGCGACGATTTCACTGAAATCAATACGTTTTTAAATGATAACAACTATACGTTTAAAGTATATCAACCCGCAAGTAAATACCCTGAATATTTTAATGTAACAACTATTCCTCGAACTTTTTTAATTGATCAGTCGGGACAAATTATTATTGATGAAAGTCGAAGTGCCAACTGGAATAGTGATAAGGTTAGAGGAACAATAGATAATTTATTAAATGCATCAGAAAATGAATAAAAAGATAGTTGTTTTAGATGGATATACTTTAAATCCGGGAGATTTAAGCTGGGAAGGAATTTCTAAATTCGGAGATTTAAAGGTATATGACCGAACAGCATCTGATTTAAACACCATAATTGAAGCTATTGGCGATGCTGAAATTGTTTTTACCAATAAAACACCTTTGCCGGCGGAGGTGTTAATTGAAGTGCCAAATGTAAAATATATCGGGGTTTTGGCAACAGGGTATAATGTTGTAGACGTGATTAAAGCCAATGAATTAGGGATTACAGTAACCAATATTCCATCTTACGGAACAACAGCTGTGGCGCAGTTTACTATGGCGTTACTTTTAGAGTTATGTCATCATGTGGGTGATCATAATCAAGCGGTTCAGTCTGGAGCATGGACAAAATCGGTTGATTTTTGTTTTTGGAATTCACCCTTAATTGAATTGGAAGGTAAAACCATGGGAATTATTGGTTTTGGTAGAATAGGGCAGGCGACAGCTAAAATGGCGCAAGCCTTTGGTTTAAATATTCTGGCTTACAGTAGAACGCCAAAACCCGAATTGGAATCGGAAACCTGCAAGTTTGTTGAGTTAGATGAGTTACTAGGACAGTCTGATATTATAAGTTTGCATTGTCCGTTATTTGAAGACACTGAAGGCATCATTAATAAATCTAACATCGCAAAAATGAAAGATGGCGTGATGCTTATTAATACATCAAGGGGTGGTTTGGTAGTTGAAGCAGATTTAGCTGAAGGTCTAAATTCAGGTAAAATCGCTGGTGCAGCTGTCGATGTGGTTTCAAAGGAGCCTATTGCTGCTTATAACCCCTTGCTAAAAGCTAAAAACTGTATTATAACACCTCATATTGCCTGGGCAACCCAAGCGGCAAGAACCCGATTAATGACAACTGCCATTCATAATTTGGAGTCTTTTCTAAACGGAAATCCCGTTAATGTGGTTAATTAACTTTTCGGTTTTCAAAAAGTTTAATGATGCATAAATTCAGTAGAATTAAAGAAAATGCATAAACGCTATCTTCAACAGGAATAGTAAACATTCTTATGCCCAAATTCTCATGGTCATTATACCAAACCACTTCATTAGGGATAAAGCTTCCTGTTAAAATACCATTTACAATAAAAAATGGGATGAGCATCACCAAAAAAGTAAGCAAATAGCTTTGCATAATTTCAGGAGATTTGTTTATGGCAATACTTGTTAAAATGGTAGCGACACCAAAATTAACAAGCGTGTACCATTTGTCGACATTATAAATGGTAATGAGTAGAAACAGAAAAATCAGCAGGTAACTAATGAGTTTGGTTGTTCTATTCCTCAGTTTTAAATTAGGAAAATAGTATAATAAAGCGTAGTGCGTAAACACGCAGGCGTATGGAATACATATAAAAAACAGCCATTCTTCAATTGGAAGTCCGAAAATGGTTTTCCCTAAATAATACGTTGGGTTAAATCCCCAGTATTGGTTAATGGTAAAAAAAACATCCCACGGAATGAACAAAAGCATACCGGCAAGAATACCTAAAAGCAAGCCTTTCCAGTGCTTGTAGAATTTTAATTTGGGATGAAAACTAAACAAAAACGGAACCGAGAGTGAGCCTAAGTTTAGCAGTAAATAGAGGTAGGTCATTCGGTTTATTGTTTGAAATATTTAAACGGAACAAACAGCATTCCGAAGCATTCTCCGTCTTCTTTTTCAATGTGTTTATGATGCATTTTATGAGCTCTTCGAATTCCTTTAGCGTACCAGTTATTCGCATTTCTAAAGATTTTAAAACGCTGATGAATAAAAATATCATGAACCATAAAATAGCAGAATCCGTAAGCAAAAATACCTAAACCAATGGGTAAACCAGGCCAGAAGCTGGTGTATTTCCAAAGTAAAAAGAAGCCAATACTAATAACTGCATAGAAAATGAAAAAGGCATCGTTACGCTCAAACCAGCTATCGTGATCTTTTTTGTGGTGGTCTTGATGTAAACGCCATAAAAAGCCATGCATAATGTATTTATGGGTAAACCACGCCATAAATTCCATGAAGCAAAACGTTGCCAAAAAAATAAGTATCCAATATAATATTTGCATGACTTAAAGTTACATTAAATTTAGTTGATATTTAACATAGCTACGCATGAGCAATTCTATTTTCTTAGGGTTGGAAACGCGTATCCTTGAGTTTTTAATGTGTAAAGCTGGTGTGTTTTGTAGTTTTTTAAGTAATTGTCTGTAATAACGATACGCCATAAACACTCCTAATTTAGCTTCATTAGGTAGTTTTTTTATCCCTTGTAAACCACGTTCAAAATCGTATTCAATGTCTTCAATGATGTGTTGCTTAGAAGTTTCGTCGAGTTCGTCTAAATTTATATTTGGGAAATAACTGCGGTTTAAGCCTTCCATATCGGCTTTTAAATCTCTTAGGAAGTTTACTTTCTGGAAAGCCGAACCTAATGCCATAGCCGATAATTTTAGCTCGTTGAATTTTTCCTGGTCACCTTTAACAAATACTTTTAAGCACATTAAACCAACAACATCGGCAGAACCATAAATGTAATTCTGGTATTCTTCAACCGTATTATAATTGCTTTTGTTTAAATCTAAACGCATACTTTTCATAAAAGCATCAACCATATCTTTTTCAAGATTGTATTTGTGATAGGTATGCTGAAATGCATTTAAAATTGGGTTAAGACTGATTTTATTTTCAATAGCTTCATTTAAATCGTCGTAAAACTTGTTGAACAGGTCTTCTTTGTCATAATCGTGAAACGAATCGACAATTTCATCAGCAAATCTTACAAAACCGTAAATATTGTAAATATCTGCGCGAATTGATTTATATAACATCTTGGTTGCAAGCGAAAATGAGGTGCTGTAAGTTCTTGTAACTATTTTGCTGCAACTGTAAGATACTGTATCAAATAGTGCTTTCATGGGTTAATGATGTTTAATTACTAAATCGGCTACTAATTTTCCAGAAATTAATGATGGTGGTACGCCGGGACCGGGTACCGTTAATTGTCCGGTGAAATACAAATTGTTTACTTTTTTACTTTTTAGTTTAGGTCTTAAAAAGGCGGTTTGTAATAGGGTATTTGCCATACCGTAAGCATTGCCTTTAAATGAGTTATAATCATTTATAAAATCGTTTATACAGAAGCTTTCTTTAAAAATAATGTGGTCTTTTACGCTTTGAGAGGTTAAGTCTTCTAGTCGGTTTATGATTTTATTGAAATAGGTTTCTCTCAATTCCGGAGTATCATGCAAACCGGGCGCCAATGGAATTAAAAATATACCGGCTTCCTTATCTTCAGGAGCTGTGCTTGTGTCTGTTTTACTTGGAAAACTGGCATAAAATAAAGGGTGTTCCGGCCATTTTGGATTGTCGTAAATGGCTTTAGCATGAACATCAAAATCGACATCAAAAAACAACGTGTGGTGATCTACATTTTCAATTTTTTTATTAAAACCGACATAAAATAACAGTGAAGACGGTGCAAAGGTTTTTTTGTTCCAGTAATTTTCAGAATATTGCCTGTAAGGTTCGTCCAATAACGTTTCTGTGTGATGGTAATCAGCGCCACTCACAATAATATCGGCCGAATATGTTTTTCCTTTTGAAATAATACCTGAAGCTTTTCCATTACTTACGATGATTTCATCAACAGGGTTTTCTGTTTTAATTGTTACGCCTAGTTCTTCGGCTAAACTTTTTAAGGCTAGAATAACCTGATACATACCTTTTTGAGGGTGAAAGGTCCCAAGTCCGAAATCGGCGTAATTCATGAAATTGTAGAAAGATGGTGTGTCGCTTGGTTTGGCACCAAGGAATAACACTGGAAATTCTAGAATTTGAGCTAGTCGTTTGTTTTTAAAAGCTTTGTTTACGTCTTTTTTAATATTGCTAAAAAACTGATTAAGTTTCTTAATTGTTTCGGGCGTAACCAATTCTAAAGGAGAAACTCCTGGGTTGTAAACCAAATCTTTTATAGCAATGTCGTAATTACTTTTAGCGTTCGTTATAAAAGATTTGAGTTTAACTGAACTTCCAGGTTCTTCTTTTTCAAAAGCCTTACATATTTTTTCTAAGGTGTCTTCGATGGTTATAAAATCGTTTTTCCCAAAGTAAACACTGTAGGCAGGGTTAAGTTTTTCTAAGGTGTAATAGTCTGATGGTTTTTTACCGAAATCACTAAAAAATCGTTCAAAAACATCTGGCATCCAATACCAGGTGGGGCCAATATCGAATGTAAACCCATCTTTTTTTAATTGTCTTGCACGACCTCCAATAGTAGCGTTTTTTTCAAATATTGTAACGCTATATCCGGCTTTAGCTAGATAACATGATGCAGCTAAAGAGGAGAATCCGGAACCTAAAATTATAATTGTTTTCTTCATTTTTGTTTAACAAATATAATAAAAAGTTAAACAAAATGAATTTATATTACATTTCTTTAACTAAATTTTTTATGCTTTTAAAAACTTTAACCTTTTCGGGTAATTGAGAAGGGTTAAGGTTAATGGTTTTATTTCCAAGTAAATAAAGATAAGATTTGTTTTCATTTAATAATAATTCATAGAAATCTTTAATATAAGTTTCAATTGCATCTTCTTCCGGGAAAATAGTGAAATACGATATAAATGTAATATTATCGAAAAATTCATAAAGTTCGTAAAGGTTAGCAGTTGGTACGCTTGGCCCTAGAAAAATGGTATGATAACCTTTACTTTTTAGTAAGTAATTAACAAAAAGCAGTCCAATATCATGAATTTCATTATCGGGAAGGAAGAGAACAAATGTTCTGGAGTCGGAAGTGTTTTCAAGGTTTACCAACTTCTCTGTACTAAGTAATAACTTCTGCTTAATAAGAACCGAAATAAAATGTTCGTGTACCGGGGTTATGGTATTGGTTTGCCATAATAACCCAATTTCATTAAGTAGAGGAAGAAATACAGAGTAAAATATGTCTTCAAAAGTAAGTTCTTTTAATAGGTCGTTATACGTTTTGTCAAATAAAGACTGATCGAAGTTAATCATAGCCATCTTAAACGCATTTATGGCAAAACTATCTTTGTTGCTTTCGGCTATTATTTCTTTAACTTTTAACGAGATCTCATCTTCAGCCAGGTCTGCTATTTTTGAAACTTTAAAACCATTATTGTTTAAGTAAGCTATGTTTAATAGTTTTTGAAGGCTGGTCGTATTATACGTTCTTATGTTGGTATCGGTACGGTTGGGTTCCAATAAATTATAGCGTTTTTCCCAAACTCTAATGGTATGAGCTTTAATCCCTGAGAGGTTTTCAAGATCTTTAATACTGAAATTGACGCGAATTTTGTTCATTTTTTATTGAATTTAGCTAAACAAAAATAAGCAATAACTATTAAAAATCGATAACTATTAAGGTTTTAATTAGTCGTAACATCGAAAAAAGTGAAATTGTGAAACGACTAGGTATTCAGATAAAAGGTAATGAATTACATTTTATTTGATGTGGTTACACCTACGACGAAGAACCGTTGTCCGTAGTCGAAATTTTGGTTTTACCGTGTAGCTAATTTTTAATTTTGGATACAGAAATGAGATTAAAAGTAATTGGAGGCTATAGTTTATTTGGGATAATTGTTAATACCTAAGAAGTAAGCGATTGATTAAAATTTAAAAATTAGAGTATGATTTAGAAATGGCTGTTTACTCGTTTAGCGAAGTAAATATTTGTTATAAAGGTAACACCTATGTTATTTGAGAATATTTTTTGATTAGCATAATGTTTAGTTTGGTTAATATGAAAAATGGTCTATTACAAATAGACCATTTTTTTCTTTAATTGTTTTGGATACCAGATTCTAAAATTTTGTGTTTTACATTGTCTATATAAGAGCGCCCAAAGGCATAACGCATACCTTCAATTTCAACGCTGTTACCTTCAACGGAATCAATTTTATTGATTGCAATTGTGAAAGACCTATGGATGCGAATAAACTCTTTTGGAGGTAACAGGTTTGTGAAATCTGTCAATGTGCTGTGTATAATATATCGTCCGGTTTCTGTGTTAATTTTTAAATAATCTTTTAAACTTTCAATGACTAAGATTTCGTCTAAAAAGATTTTTTTCATTTTCTTTTTATCAATCTTAACAAAAATAAATGGACGTTCATTTGTAACTTCTAAAGGCTCTTTATTAATGGTCTTTAATTTGTTTTCAATCTTATTTACTGCCTTCATAAATCTTGGAAAGTTGACAGGTTTTATTAAGTAGTCCAATACATCCAGTTCATGCTCAAAGGTTTCAATAGCAAATTCCCCATAAGCACTTGTGATTATTATCAAAGGTGGATTTTGTAGACTTTTAATAAAATTTATTCCATCTAATAATGGCATTTTTATATCTAAAAAAATAACATCAATATGATTGTTTTTTAGATAGTTAAGTCCTGATATGGCATTATTGAAAGTGTTTTCAATATGAAACCCTTCAACTTGATCAATGTAGCTTTTAATTATGTTTATTGCCAGCGGTTCATCATCAATAATTAAACATTTTAGATTTTTTGTCATCAATATTTTTCTTTTTTTAGCTTTTAATAGAGAAGATATTCAAACTCAGAGTTACTTGGGCGCAATTGGACGTAACAGTTTATGCTATATGTTAAATATAACTTACAGTTTAATCACTCGAAAGGATGAGATGTTCTCTTTTTTTATTCTATTATATACTAGATTTCTTTAATTAGTATTGATAGAGTAGCAGTTTTTTGGGTATTGACTTTACGGCTAAGTTAAGTGAAAATTATGTTGAAGTTTAGTGAAATAGATGATTTTAACTTTTTTTTTGATTTTCAGAAAAGTCTGAAACCATAGTGTTTAGGTTAAAAAAGCATGGTAAGGAGAACTATAATTAAGATTTTTTTTTAACTAAAATTTATAGATGTAAAGTATACTAATTTTTTGCCTGTTTTTATTATTAAAAAATAAACCTATAATTTTTATCTATATGAAAAAAATAAACCTAAAAAATGAAAATTTCATTTTTTAATTAAGGTTTTTGATGTGCGTAAATTCTTGGTGTTTAAGGTGTTGCTTTTATAGGACTGAATAAAGAATTTGCATTTTTTAAACATTCATATTTGTTTACATGTCATCCGTCTAAATTACTTTCTAGAACTAAGAAATTTACAAAAATTTAACATTTAGTAATTTATAGAGTCTAAATAATGTACTTTTTATGGTAGATTAATTTTAGTAATTACAATTTTGGGGTATAGATAGTAATAAGAAATAAAATTATTTAAATAAATGAAAAAGATAAAAATAGCATTTGTCGTTGTTTTTAGTATATCCTTTATGGGATTTGCTCAAAATTATCCGTATCAAAAATCAGGTTTACCTGTAGAAGATCGCCTTAAGGATTTATTGGGCCGTATGAGTCTAGAGGAAAAGGTGCGCCAAATGGATATGTATAAAGGAGAGTTTTTTAAGGATGGTGAAGATTTTTCTAAATCGAAAACAAATGACAAAATAGGTGATTTGGGTGTTGGAGCTATTCATGATATTTATCCTCGCTCGGCTAAGATGATAAATGACCTTCAAAAAAATGTTATCAAAAATAACCGTTGGGGTATTCCGGCCTTAATTATGTGTGAAATGCTTCATGGTTATTTAGATGAAGGCAGTACAGCATTCCCTATGAATATTGGGCTTGGGGCTACTTGGGATACCAAACTTATGAAAAAAGTAGGCGGAGTTATAGGTAGTGAAGCTCGTGCGCATGGCGTACATTTTGGATTGGGCCCTGTATTAGGTATAGGTCGAGAACCACGATGGGGGCGTGTAGCAGAAACGTTTGGTGAAGATACCTATTTGGCAGGAGAACTTGGTTTGGCGATGGTAAATGGGATTCAGGGCGATACACTGGCTTCAGATCGTTCAATTATTGCAGAGCCAAAACATTTTGCAGTACATAGTTATCCGCAGGCTGGTGGTAATTCGTCTCCCGTTATTGTGGGCGAACGCACTGCGAGAGAAGATTTTTTACCGGCATTTGAAAAAGTGTATAAGTTAGGAGGGGCATTGGGAGCTATGTGTGCGTATTCCGAGTTGGATGGCATTCCTTGTGCGGCTAATCATTGGTTGTTGACAGATGTGTTAAGAAAGGAATGGAATTTTAAGGGTATAGTGGTTTCTGATTTAGGAGCAATAAAATATATTCAAACCACCCATTACGTTGCAGATTCTCCAAAAGAAAGTATTCGTCAGGCCGTTTCAGCAGGAGTAGATATGCAGTTCTATGATTTTTCAAATCAATTTTGGCAAGAAACTATTATTGAATTAGTAAATGAAGGTAAACTGTCTATGCAGGACATTGACCGAGCAGCAGGTGGTGTGTTAAGGCTTAAATTTCTATTAGGGTTGTTTGAAAATCCTTATACCGAAAAAGGCTTAATTGAAGCACGCTTCCATTCAAAGGAACATCAAGAAATTGCTTTGGAAGCAGGTAGAAAATCTATTAGTTTATTAAAAAATCAAGGCAACTTATTGCCATTAAGTAAGGATTTAAAAACGATTGCGGTTATTGGGCCTAATGCTGATGCATCGAGATTGGGAGGATATTCAGTGAAAAATAAGGTTGCAACTACGGTACTTGAAGGCATCACTTCGGTGACAGGTAAAAATACCAAAGTGCTTTATGAGGAAGGCGTACCGTTAATTGTTAAGGGACAAATAGTTCCATCGAAATATTTATTCACTCCCGATGGAAAGCAAAACGGCTTGAAGGGCGAGTATTTTAATAATAGAAAAGTTGAAGGAGAGCCTGCTTTAATCCGTATTGATAGAGAGTTGCAATTCGATTGGCCATGGAATCCGGGAGAAGGTGTTAATGATGATGATTTTTCAATTCGTTGGACAGGGTACATTCAATCCGATACTTCTTTTGATGGATGGATTGGATTAAGTTCTGATGATGGTATTAGAATGTGGATTGATGACCAGTTAGTTATTGATAATTGGACTAAAGGCGCGACAAGTATTGTAACAACTCCAAAGAATATTGAAGCAGGTAAAAAGTACAAAGTTCGCATAGAAATGTGGGAAGGCGGCTGGGGAGCCAGAGCTCACTTGCGTTGGAATTTAGAAAAGATAGACTTACAACCAGCTATCGATATCGCAAAACAAGCGGATGTGGCTGTTGTAGTTTTAGGTGAATCACGAGAATTGGTAGAAGAAAATCGCGATGTAGCTACTTTAGATTTGCATGGTATGCAACAAGAGTTGATTGAAGCTATTCAAAAAACAGGAACACCAGTGGTTTGTGTACTATTAAATGGTCGTCCGCTTTCTGTTAATTGGATAAATGAACATGTGCCAGCTATTTTAGAAGCCTGGTTTCCTGGTGAAGCCGGGGGTCGTGCAGTAGCCGACGTTTTATTTGGAGATTATAATCCGGGAGGGCGGCTACCAATTACATTTCCCAAATCTGTGGGACAGTTACCTATTTATTATAATCAAAAGCCATCAGCCATTCACAGATATGTAAGTGAAAGTGAAAATCCCTTGTATACCTTTGGTTATGGCTTAAGTTATACAACTTTCGAATATTCAAATTTGAAATTGAGTTCTGAAGAAATAAAAACAGATGGTAAGGTTACAGTATCTGTTGATGTTAAAAATACAGGTGATTATGACGGTGATGAAGTAGTGCAGCTTTATATTAATGATGTGTATAGTAGTGTAACTACACCGCGTAAAACGCTAAAAGGTTTTGAGCGTGTATTCATTAAAAAAGGAGAAACAAAACACATTGAATTTGAATTAACACCTGATGAACTTGCCATATGGAATCGTGAGATGAAGCGTGTTGTTGAACCTGGTGATTTTGAAGTTATGGTCGGGGGGAATTCTAAAGATGTTTTAAAAACAAAGTTAAGTGTTGCGGAATAACTAGGTATAAAAGAGTTAAAAAAGAAGGGCTAACCTAATTAGGTTAGCCCTTCTTTTTTTGTTTTCAAACCATTTTGAAAAGGAAGGCCTAGTTAAATGGAAGGAAAAGGATTATTTATTTGATTGGCTCATGAATATGTTTGTTTAAAATGTTGAATGGTAGTGTCTTGTAATGCTACCAACGTCTTTTGAGCGTTGTCCGTGGTCGAAATAATGCATTTTTGAATGTTTTGTAGTTATAGATTTAACGAATTAATAACCTAATAATAAACGAGAAATTATTAACGCAAAAATTTTATTTATGATTCAAAATGTTTTAAAACTACTGTTAGTATTTTGCATTTTCGGTATTCAAAATGCTTATGCACAAACTACGGTTACGGGAACGGTAACAGATGCTAAAAGTAGTGTCCCATTACCTGGGGCGAGTATTGTGGTGAAAGGAACATCCAATGGGGTTTCAACCGATTTTGATGGGAATTTCAGTATTTCTATTTCAGAAGACGGAGTTACAATAGTTATATCTTATGTAGGATATGCCACAAAAGAAATAGTGTATAACGGAGAATCTGTATTAGATATACAGTTATCGGAAGATGCTCAGGCCTTAAATGAAGTTGTTGTGACGGCATTAGGTATTAAGAGAGAAAAAAAGGCAATTACCTATTCTGCTCAAAATGTAAGTATGGATGAGGTATCGGAAGCTCGGTCTTTAAACGTTGCTAACTCGCTTTCTGGAAAGGTGGCAGGTTTAAACTTTTCAACCACCTCAAATGGTGTTGGTAGTGCCTCCAGAATTACCTTAAGAGGTAATAGATCGTTAACTGGAAACAATCAACCTTTATATGTTGTTGATGGGGTGCCAATTAGTAATGGTAGTACTAATGGTAATCCAGACATCGATACTGGTGGAACAACACAGCCAGACGGTATTTCCAATCTTAATCCTGAAGATATTGAATCGATGACAGTTCTTAAAGGACCATCGGCGGCAGCACTTTATGGAACACGTGCTAGTAATGGAGTAATAGTAATTACTACTAAATCAGGAGCTGGTTCAATAGGGACAAAAGTTTCTTTGTCTTCCAACTTTATGGCTTCGTCAGCCTATAATTTATTGAATTTACAAAATGAATATGGCCAGGGAACCAATGGAGTTTATAATCCGGCTTCTCAGTACAGTTGGGGAGGTAAACTAGATGATAGTCAGGTGTCTTCATGGCAATTGGTAAGAAATCCAGATTACGAAGGTCCGGCAACTTATAGTTATTCTGCGCAACCAGATAATGTTATAGATTTCTTTCAAACAGGATATAATTTAGCAAATACAGTATCGGTAACAACAGGAAATGAGAAAACTCAAGGATATTTTTCTTATACAAATACTATCGCAGAGGGCATTGTTGGCGGTAATAAGTTAAACAGACATAACTTAAACTTAAGATTAACAAGTAAATTATCTGACAAGTTATCGTTAGATGTAAAAACAAATTACATTGTACAGAATATTGATAATATTTTAAGAACAGGAGAGGAGTCTGTCGGAACTGCAGCTTATTTAATGCCTCGTAGTATAGCTTACAATCAATATAAAGATTTTGAATATTTTGATGCTCAAGGTCAGCGTTACGTAAATTACTTTATAGATGAGGTTGGGGCCGCAGGAGGAAACCCCTATTGGGCCGCATTGCGTGATGATGATCGTGATGATGATAGAAACAGATTTATAGGTTTCGCCTCTCTTAAATATGATTTTACTGATGCTTTGAGTTTTCAGGTCAGAACAGGTTTAGATCAAATGACAAATACAACCTTCAGAAATCGTTATGCAACTAATGCTTTTAATAACGATTTAGGGTCGTATAGTGAGTCTTATGAAAAAGTAAGAGAGCTAAATACAGATGCCTTATTGTCTTATAATAATACATTTGGCGATTTTTCTGTTGGTGTTAATGTTGGTGCAAACATGTTAAAGCAAACGAACAGTTCTTTAGGTTCTGGAGGTGTTTTAAGCCGAAGAAACTTTTTTGCTCTGGCAAACGTAGAGACTATTTCTTCAACATCAACCATTTACGAGAAGCAAATCAATTCTTTATATGGTTTCTCTCAAATTGGCTATAAAAACTATTTATTTTTAGATGTAACGGCAAGAAACGACTGGTCGTCAACTTTGCCAGAGGCTAATAGATCTTTCTTTTATCCATCATTTGGTCTTTCGGGTGTAGTCTCAGATATGGTAGAATTACCAGAAGCTATTACTTATGCGAAATTGAGAGCATCTTATGCTGAGGTTGGTAATGATACCGATCCGTATCAATTAAGTCCTCAGTTATCTTATATAGGAGGTAATGGAGGTATGTTATATGCTCAAACCACAGCTGCTAATCCTAATTTAAAACCTGAGATTTCTAGCTCTGTTGAGTTTGGAGCAGATTTAAGATTCTTTAGTAATAAGTTAGGTTTAGATTTTACTTACTTTAAAACGAATACAAAAAACCAAATTTTTAGTATTAACACCCCTGAAGCTTCTGGATATTCTAGATCGGTTATCAATGGAGGTGAAATTCAAAATAAAGGTATAGAACTAGTTTTAACTGCAACGCCAATTGAGACAGAGAATTTTTCTTGGGATGTCATGGCTAACTATGCGTCATATGACTCCGAAGTAATATCCATCTCTGAAGGTAGAGAAGAGTTGGTTTTAGGAGAAGGACGTTTGGTAAGAAGTAAAGTGGTTAAAGGTGGAGAATATGGCGATTTATATATAAAAGGTTTTCAAAGAAATGATGATGGAGAGATAATTGTTAATTCAGCCGGCTTACCAATAGCAACAAATGATTTTGATGTGCTTGCCGGAAACTTTAATCCAGACTGGACTGCAGGTTTAAAAAATAGTTTTAGATACAAGGATTTCTCCTTAAGCGTTTTATTTGATTTTAGAATCGGAGGCGAGGTTATCTCTTATACACAGGCAAGACAGGCTGGTATGGGTGTTAGTACTTTAACATTAGCTGGTAGAGAGAATGGTTTTGTTGTAGATGGTGTTGTAGATAATGGAGACGGAACATACTCCCAAAATACAACTAGTGTAACAGCAGAACAATACTGGACAGAAATAGGGCAGAGAACTCCTGTTGCGGAGGATTTTATTTATGATGCCACCAATATTAGGTTAAGAGAAGCTGTTCTAGGGTATTCAATGCCTAAGAAAATGTTACAAAAGTCGCTGTTTTCTAGTATCGATATTTCATTGGTTGGAAGAAACTTATTCTTTGTGCTAAACGAAGCTAAATATTTTGACCCGGAGCAAGGAGCTGGAACAGGAAACTTGCAAGGAATAGAATCATTTAATATTCCTTCAACAAGAGACTATGGAGTTAATGTGAAATTTGGATTTTAATAAAAATATTATGAAGTTGATCAATAAAATATATACAATAGCCACATCTTTGGCATTGATATTTACAAGTTGTACAGACGATTTCGACAACTTAAATACAAATAGTAATACGCTTACCGCAGATCAGTTAGATGCTACTTTAGCAGGGCCTTCTTTTGCATCTGCACTATACGCAGGAATACATAACGGCTCGTATTCTTCTCCTGGAGTTGACGATCAGGGAACCTGGGGTATTGCCACAGGTATTATCTCTTCTCAATTTGTTCATTACATGAATACAGGATACGGAACCGATAGAAATGCCTTTAGCGGTTTCGAAGCTCGTGGATGGTTGCGTTTTTATACTGTAGCAGTTCCTGCATTAAACAATGCAATTATAGCTTCAGAAGGTGATGAAAACGCCCTGGCTGTACTTAAAATTTGGAAGGTGTTTATGTATAACCAAATGACCGATCATTACGGGCCTATACCTTATACAGAGGCGGGAAATGGTGAAGAAAATGTAATTTATGATAGTCAGGAAGATATCTATGAAGACTTTTTTAATTTATTAGAAGAAGCCGAAACTACTTTAAGTGCAGCTTCAGAAAGTACAGTAGGTTTATTTCAAATATCCGATCGCGTTTTTTATGGAGATATTGATAAATGGAAACGTTTTGGAAATAGCCTTAGATTGCGTTTAGCTTTAAGAATTTCAGATGTTCAACCATCAAAAGCGCAAACCGAAGCGGAAACAGCAGTAGCAAACGGAGTTATGGAATCTAACGATCAAAGTGCCTATTTTGCTGTTAGTAATATTACACCAAATAATTTAAATATGATTGTTAATAGCTGGGGGTATTACATGTCGGCTTCAATGGAAAGTATTCTAAAAGGGTATAACGATCCTAGAATGTCTATTTGGTTTTCAGAGACAGAAGATGAGGTGTTTCGTGGCCAACCAGCCGGGGGTTTGCAAGATCAATTTGGAACAACTGAATTTTCATCTTTTAACAATGATGTTTTGGGGAACGACTATCAGGAAACCAAAAACATTGAAATTATGATGGCTTCTGAGTCATATTTTAACAGAGCCGAAGGTGTGTTAAATGGATGGAATATGAATGGAGATGCACAAACTTTGTATGAAACAGGAGTTCAATTATCACTAAACCAATGGAATATTACTGATAGCTCAGTCATTACAGATTATCTAGCAGGAACATCAACAGGAGCACAACCGGAAATTCTTAATACTTATCCCGATTTGGATTTAGCAACACCACCTGTAGATGTGCCAGTTGCCTGGAGTTCTAATGTAGCAGAGCAACGTAAACAAATAGCCGTGCAAAAATACCTTGGGTTGTTTCCTGAATCTTGGGAAACCTGGGCAGATTTAAGACGCTCAGATGCCAGTATTATATATCCGTTACTATATACTGATAATAATGATGAAGGTGTTGGAACGAGTTTAATGAAGCGTGTAATATATGTATCCAATGAATACTCTTCGAATGGGGTGGCTGTTGAAGATGCTATCGTTAAATTAGGAGGACCGGATACTGGAGGAACAAAACTTTGGTGGGATATAAATTAGTGGTTTTTCATCGAATTTACATTTAAGAGAGGTAGTTTTACCTCTCTTTTTTTATCAAAACATATTTAACCTGTTGGTTAAAACGTTAAAAAATAAAGTAGAAAAGAAAATAGGATAAATAAGTGCGCACGAGAAGACTCGAACTTCCACATTCTAAGCGAATACCAGCCCCTCAAGCTGGCGCGTCTACCAATTCCGCCACGTGCGCTAAATGTATAAACAATATCGAATATAGAACCCGATGTGTCTGTGAGAAAAACTAAGATGAGTATTAGTTTTTTCTGTTTATTTTTACTCACAAAATGACTAAAAATAAAAAAAAGTTAAGCATATGCTTAACTTTTTTTGTGACCAGACTGGGGCTCGAACCCAGGACCCTAACATTAAAAGTGTTATGCTCTACCAACTGAGCTATCTAGTCTTGCTTAAACACTGAAAGTTAGTGTTTGCGGGTGCAAATATAAAACCTATTTTTAAAAAAACAAGGAGATTTTAGAAGAAATTTTTGTTTTTTTGCACATCGAAAACTTAAGTTTTTAATAATCAATTTATAACCTAATCAATGATTTTAATTTTAGTTGGATACATGGCTTCTGGAAAGTCCACTATAGGTAGGATTTTAGCCGAAAAATTAAACTATGACTTTTTAGATTTAGACGATTACATTGAAGAGCAGGAACAAACTTCAATAAAAACTATATTTCAAACTAAGGGAGAAATCTATTTTAGAAAGGCTGAAACTAAATATTTAAGGGAACTTTTAGATAGTAAATCGAATTTAATTTTATCCCTTGGGGGTGGTACTCCGTGTTATAGTAATAATATGGATCTTATTTTAAAAGCCGATAATGTGAAAAGTGTTTATTTAAAAGCTTCCATTCCAACCTTGGTAAACCGTTTAAAAGGAGAAAAGGGAAAACGTCCTTTAGTGGCTCATATAGAAACTGATGAGGAGTTAACTGAATTTATTGGAAAACATTTGTTCGAGCGTTCACCATTTTACAGTCAGGCGAATATTGTGTTGCCAACAGATAACAAAACGACTTCTGAAATAATAGAAGAACTAAATTTGAAGCTACTCTAAAGTAGCTTCAAATTGATTGCCTTCTAATACCACATTAACATGCTCGTGTAATGAAGTAGACAAAGAAATACCTTTAAAATCTGCTTTTACAGGATATTTTTTATGGTTTCTATTTATTAAAACAGCGGTTTTAAAACGCTTAAGCGGAACATCTAAAAAGTGTTTTACACCATAAATTAAAGTGGTGCCTGAGTTTAAAACATCATCAACAAGTACTAAAGATTTGTTTTCATATTCTTCAGTACTTAAAGATGTTTTTATATTATTTTGAGGTTGTTTTTTATCAATACTGACTTTGCATAAAATCACATTAATATCTGAAATATCCTCTAAGATGGCTTTTAACTTTTCTGCAAAAATATACCCATTACGATCGATTCCGGCTAAAATAACTTCGGTTTCATAAACGTTGCTTTCATAAATTTGAAATGCAATACGTCTTATTTTATGATTGATTTCGTCGTGGTTTAATATCACGTTGTTTGTAACGTCCATAATCAATTGGGATTAAATGAGAGGGTAAAATTACTCATTTTCGTTTGTAAAATCATCAATATCGCGTCTATCTTTTTTTGTAGGTCGTCCAACACCTTTTTTTCTGTAATAGTCTTTGGCGAATTTTAATAATTCCTGAGCTTCAAATTGCTCTTTAGGTGTAATATCTGTTCTGTAAATGTCCACCAGTTTTGCACCAACTCGACTTTCAGGAATGTCGTTGACTTTTAATTTATAGTTTATCTGGTCTTTTCTTAATTCAATAACATCTGTTGCATAAACCTCCCTGCTGGGTTTTACAACATCGCCATTTACCTTAACCTGGCCTTTTTTACAAGCCGTTGTGGCAATGCTTCGTGTTTTGTAATACCTCACACACCATAAGTACTTATCAATTCGCATATATTAATTCTAAAAACTACGTTAACCATGTACACAAGATTATATTAAAATTGTATCTTGCGTGCTCAAAAATAAAGAATATTAAGACATTGGTATAATAAAAAGCAATGCTTTTAATTTATAATAAGCCGATGCTTAAGATACCCAAAGAAATAAAAAATATCGTTGCATGAAATTTAAAAATTTAAGTTTGCTGGCCTTGTGTTTGGCTATTGGTTTTGTGTCTTGTAAAAAAGATGATGAATCTGAAGTTACCGTAGTACCTCCTAGAGATCGCACAGAACAACAGGCAGCAGACATGGATTCTTTACAGAAGTATTTACAAAGTCATTATTATAACAAAGCCGAAATTGAGGCTGCTTTACCAAATGTAGGTATTAATGATATTAAAATTTTAGAGCTAACAGGAGATGAAACGGTGCCTGATGGTTACGAGTTATTAGAAACTGCTGTTGGAGCTCCAATAGATACTACTTACGCCGATACAGAATACCAGTATTACGTACTTAAAATAAATCAAGGCGGAGGGTATAATTCTCCAACTGTGGCTGATGATATTCAAATTTTATATGAAGGGTTTACTTTAGGAGATGTTGTTTTTGATAGTAAATATTACCCGGATAGTAATCCATTAGACTTAACAAGTTTAATTCCGGGATGGCGTTTTGTGATTCCTAAGTACAACATTTCAGAAAGTTTTGCCGATAATGGTGACGGTACTGTGAGTTTTAGTAATTCTGGAGTAGGTGTTATGTTTTTACCATCAGGATTAGCCTATTTCTCAAGTGCTACTGGTAGTATAGCAGCTTATTCACCTTTAGTATTTAAATTTGAGTTGTTACAAATGGGACAAAATGACCACGATGGAGATGGTGTACCAACATATTTAGAAGGTCTTACTGTGAATACAGATGAAGACACCTATGCCGATGCCTATGGGTATTTATATCCGCGTTATGATTATATAGATACTGATGATGATGGAGACGGTGTGCTAACGAAAAACGAAATTACAGTAAGAACAGTTAAAGGAGCTTCTGTTGAAGTCGTTAAATCTGAACCATTAGATGCTGATGAATTGTTACTAAATTACATAGCAAAAAATAGTGAAGGTGAATTTGTAGGAACCATAATTAAACTTTACGATACAAACGCTAATGATATTCCTGATTATTTAGAATCGGATATTAAAATAAATTATAGCCTATAATTGTAGTAGATAAAATAAAAAAAAGCCTCGCATTTGCGGGGCTTTTTTGTTGCTGTAAAACAGATTATATTAATAAAGATAAACTTAAAATTAACTGGTCTGGTCTGGTGTCAATTCTATTGGTGCTAATGCCATTATTGTCTAAGAAAGTGGCTTCGTTTTCGCTAAATCCTCTTTCATAACGTAAGTCAAGCCCAACTTTTTTGAAGTTAACTCCAATACCAAAGTTCAACCCAACCGTTAAATCGTTATCTACATCGTTAATGGTAATGTTTTCAAATTCAGTGTCTAAAATATACTGAAATGCTGGTCCGGCAAATACGTTTAACGGGCCAATAACTTTTACACCAACCAATAAAGGCACATCTAGTTTCTGCATTTTAAAACTATCGTCATTATAATCACTTTTAGTGCTGGTATAAACAACTTCAGGTTTAAAGAAAATTTGATTTCCAACTTTACCAAATAAACCAATATGGAATCCTACATTTCTGTCAGGATGTTCATAGTTGTTGCTAATCGATTCAAAATAATCACCGTTAGCGTTGTAGTTTAATCCACCTTTAATACCAAATCCGGGAATAGATTGCGCAAAGGCAGTAATGGACATAGAAGTTAACAGTAATAAAAAAAACAGGTTCTTTTTCATAAATAGTTTTTTTAGGGATTCGTAATTTAATTAAAAACGATATTATATGTTTTATAGTATCATTCTCTATCAATATACGAGCCAAAAGTGCTTAAAAGTTCAAAATCTTTAAAACTAACAGAGAACAGAAAATCATAAAAGCAAGTGAAAAGTACAATGTAAAACTAAAAAAATATGTAGGTTTGCCGTTGGAAGAATAATTAGGTATATGCAATTTGAATTAAAAGCAAAAGATCCGCAAAGTCAGGCAAGAGCGGGAAAAATAACAACCGATCACGGGGTAATTGAAACTCCTATTTTTATGCCTGTAGGTACGGTAGCATCAGTAAAAGGGGTGCATCAGCGAGAGTTAAAAAATGATATCAACCCGGATATTATTTTGGGGAATACGTATCATTTATATTTGCGTCCGCAAACGCCTATTTTAGAAAAAGCAGGCGGATTGCATAAGTTCATGAACTGGGATCGTAATATTTTAACCGATTCTGGTGGGTACCAGGTGTACTCATTATCTTCCAACCGAAAAATTAAGGAAGAAGGAGTTAAGTTTAAATCGCATATAGACGGTAGTTATCATACGTTCACTCCAGAAAATGTTATGGAAATTCAACGTACCATTGGTGCCGATATTATCATGGCTTTCGATGAATGTACGCCGTATCCTTGTGATTATAACTATGCAAAACGCTCTATGCATATGACACACCGTTGGCTGGATCGTTGCATTAACCACTTGGAAAAGACACCATTAAAATACGGTTATGATCAAGCATTTTTTCCAATTGTTCAAGGAAGTACTTATAAAGATTTAAGACGCCAGTCGGCTGAATACATTGCCAATGCAGGAGCTGTAGGTAATGCTATTGGAGGACTATCGGTAGGAGAGCCAGCAGAGGAAATGTATGCCATGACCGAAGTGGTTACCGAAATTCTTCCGGAAGACAAACCACGTTATTTAATGGGAGTTGGTACGCCAATCAATATTTTGGAAAATATTGCGTTAGGTATAGATATGTTCGACTGCGTGATGCCAACACGTAATGCAAGAAATGGTATGTTATTTACGGCACATGGAACCATAAATATTAAAAATAAAAAGTGGGAAGCCGATTTTTCACCAATCGATGAGATGGGCATCACTTTTGTTGATACTGAGTATTCTAAAGCGTATTTACGTCATTTGTTTTCGGTTAACGAATATTTGGGAAAACAAATTGCAACAATCCATAATTTAGGATTTTATTTATGGTTGGTTCGCGAGGCAAGAAAACATATATTAGCAGGAGATTTTAGAACCTGGAAAGACCAAATGGTAAAACAAATGGATAAACGTTTGTAATTAAAAAGGAATTCTAAACATACTAAAGCTCCAAATAAAGACTTAATAAGTTAAGCGTGTGAAAATATTAGATTGGTACATTTTAAAACGTTATTTGTTTACATTTTTTATGATGCTTTTGCTGTTTATACCTATTGGTATAACGGTACATTTAGCTGAAAAAATTGGAAAAATTTTAGAAAATGAAGTGCCTATCGGAGAAGTGCTTTTATACTTTTTAGATTTCACCATCTATTTTGCCCACTTACTTTTTCCTTTGTTTTTATTCTTGTCTGTAATTTGGTTTACTTCCAAATTGGCGAATAACACCGAGGTGATTGCTTTTTTAAGTTCCGGAGTGTCTTTTTACAGGTTTTTACGCCCGTATATGATTGGGGCAACTATAGTTGGTATTCTATCTATAGTATTAGGTCTGTATTTAGCACCTAAGGCCAGTCAGGGATTTAATGACTTTTCATATAAATACTTTAAGAAGGGTAAGAGTGCCTATGAAGGAGCTAATGTAGATTTGTTCAGACAAATCAACGATAACGAAATTATCTACGTTAGTAGTTTCGATGTTAAAAACAAAAATGGAAGCAATTTCACCTTAGAGCATTTTGAAAACAATAAGTTGACCTATAAAATCAGTGCTAATAGTATTCGATATATTGAAGAGGATACCACTTACAGATTAGTGAATTACGTTAAACGTACTATTGGTGAAAATAACGATATTCTTGAAGAAATAGAAAGGAAAAAGGATACGTTATTTCCATTTAAAGTAGATGATTTAACACCTGAAATTTATGCTGCCGAGGTAAAGCCCTATGGCGAATTAAAACGATTTATAGCAAAAGAAGAGGCCAGAGGGTCTTCTAATGTCGGGCGTTTTAAACTTGTATTGTATAAAAAATGGAGTTTGCCAGTATCTGTGTTTATATTAACTATTATAGCAGTGGCTGTGTCTTCAATGAAACGCCGAGGAGGAATGGGAGTTAATCTGGCAATTGGTATTTGTATTGCCATGGTTTTTGTCTTTTTCGATAAGATTTTCGGAGTTATGGCAGAGCAGTCGGATTTCTCACCTATAGTCGCAGCGTGGTTTCCTAATGTGGTGTTTGGCGTGTTGTCTATTTTCCTTTTGCAAAAGGCAAAACGTTAAAGACTTTTAATTATTTGAACATAATAATTCATGCTTAACTACTAAAACTTTCGTAGTTTCTTAGATAATCATTAATTTTGCAGTGTAATTAACAAGAACCAATAATTCATGTTTTTTCTTAGTTTAAAATGAAAAAATATGTAGGTTTGTAGGCTAAAATAAATAAACAGCCATAATAAAAAATTCTTATGGAATATTTAGAATTTGAACTCCCTATAAAAGAATTAGAAGAGCAACTTCAAAAATGTAGAATCATTGGAGAAGAAAGCGAAGTAGATGTTACAGAAACCTGTAAGAACATCGAAAGTAAATTAAAGGAAACTCAAAAAGACATCTATAAAAACTTAACACCATGGCAGCGTGTTCAGTTATCACGTCACCCAAACAGACCATATACTTTAGATTATATTAGAGCTATTTGTGGAGATACATTTTTAGAACTTCATGGAGACAGAAGCTTTAAAGATGATAAAGCGATGATTGGTGGTTTAGGTAAAATTGGTGATCAAAGTTTTATGTTCATTGGTCAGCAAAAAGGTTATAATACCAAAACCCGTCAATATAGAAATTTCGGTATGGCTAATCCTGAGGGTTACCGTAAAGCACTTCGTTTAATGAAGTCTGCTGAAAAATTCGGAATTCCTGTTGTTACGTTATTAGATACACCTGGTGCTTATCCTGGTTTAGAAGCAGAAGAGCGTGGGCAAGGAGAAGCGATTGCCAGAAACATTTTAGAAATGACTCGCTTAAAAGTTCCAGTAATTACTATTGTAATTGGTGAAGGTGCTTCAGGTGGAGCATTAGGTATTGGTGTTGGAGACGTTGTTTTAATGTTAGAGAACACTTGGTATTCTGTAATTTCTCCTGAGTCTTGTTCATCAATCTTATGGCATAGCTGGGAATATAAAGAACAAGCAGCTGAAGCTTTAAAATTAACAGCTAGCGATATGAAAAAATTAAAGCTGGTTGACGAAATTATCAAGGAACCTCTAGGAGGTGCTCACAGAGATAGAGAAAAGACTTTTACAACTGTTAGTAATACTATCGTTAAGTTTTATGAAGAGCTTAAAAACTTATCACCAGATGAATTAGTTTCTAAGCGTATGGATAAATATTCTAACATGGGTGTATTCAAAGATTAGACCTTGTAGAGCCTACATAAATAAAAATCTGAAGTGTTAAACTTCAGATTTTTTTTGTGGTTATTGACAATTTTTGTAAGTTATTAACAGTTAGATTGTTAACTATTGGTTAATAATCAGAATCGATTTTCTGTCCGATAAAAGATTCATTTTAGTTACATTCGTAGACATGAAACAACCCGACCAAATTAAAGGATATAGAGTAGACAAGAGTACCCTAATCAACCTTGAAAAAGGAAAGATACCTCCTCAAGCTATTGATTTAGAGGAAGTTGTATTGGGTGCAATGATGATTGATAAAAAAGGGGTTGATGAAGTAATTGATATTTTGAGTTCTGAAGCTTTCTACAAAGAATCGCATCAGCATATCTTTTCGGCTATCTTTCAGCTATTTGAAAATAGTGAACCTATCGACTTATTAACCGTTTCGACGCAGTTAAAGAAGAATGGAAAGTTAGAACAGGCCGGTGGAGATTTCTATTTAATTTCTTTAACTCAAAAAGTGTCTTCTTCGGCGCATATTGAGTTTCACGCACGTATTATTTTACAGAAATTTATTCAGCGTAGTCTAATTAAAATTTCAAACGAAATTATTGAAGACTCTTACGATGAAACGAAGGACGTTTTCGATTTGTTAGATAATGCTGAGGCTAAATTATACGAGGTTACTCAAGGAAATATTAAAAAATCGAGTGAATCTGCTCAGGATTTAGTAATTCAGGCGAAGAAGAAAATCGAAGAGATTTCTAATAAAGAAGGTTTGAGTGGTATTCCTACAGGATTTACCAAACTTGATAAATTAACTTCAGGTTGGCAACCATCCGATTTAATTATCGTTGCGGCACGTCCGGGTATGGGTAAAACGGCGCTAACCCTTTCGATGGCTCGAAATATTGCTGTAGACCAGAATATCCCCGTAGCCTTTTTCTCATTAGAGATGGCATCTGTACAGTTAATCACCCGTCTTATTTCTAGTGAAACAGGATTATCTTCTGAAAAATTAAGAACCGGTAAGTTAGAAAAACACGAGTGGGAGCAATTAAACGTAAAAGTAAAAGACCTAGAAAAAGCACCGCTTTATATTGATGATACACCATCCTTATCGATTTTCGATTTAAGAGCCAAAGCACGTCGTTTATCATCACAACATGGTATTAAGTTGATTATGATTGATTACTTGCAGTTAATGACGGGGGGTAGTGCCCATGCAGGTAATCGTGAGCAGGAGATTTCCATGATTTCCCGAAACTTAAAAGCTTTGGCAAAGGAATTAATGGTACCGGTAATTGCACTGTCGCAGTTATCGCGTGCGGTTGAAACACGTGGAGGAAGCAAACGACCGTTACTTTCAGATTTACGTGAATCTGGTGCGATTGAGCAGGATGCCGATATTGTAAGTTTCATTTATCGTCCGGAATATTATAAAATTGATGAGTGGGATGATGAAGAGCGCTCTCCAACCGAAGGTCAGGCTGAGTTTATTATCGCAAAACACCGTAATGGTGGGTTGGAAAACATCCGATTGAAATTCTTAGGACACTTAGGTAAGTTCGACAACTTAGATGATTTCGATTCTCCGTTCGAGTTCCATTCAAAAATGAATGATGGAGGAGGAGAAGATCCTTTTAGCTCTAATAACTTTACAGCAAGTCCAGATCAGGCTTTTGGTAGTTCATTTAACGATGATAACGACGACGAAGTACCGTTTTAACATCTAATCTTTTAGTTAAAACAGGTGTTCCAATAATATTTTAAGTATCTTTAAGTTTAAATAAATCGAAGATAAATGCGCAAGATTAACGGTGTGTATTTATCTTCGAATTTAAATTTTAACAGACTTTTGAAGAAGATACTAATTGCACTCCTTTTTATTTGTATAGGTTTAAAAACCTATGCATCCTATATTCTTATTCCAATGGATTCTGAAGGCCAGAAAAATCATTTAAAGGCTTACGGATTAACCTATTGGATTCTTTCTAAAGAACAAAAAGTAAAATGGTTACTTAATTATCGTGGTGGTTCTTTTTTATTGCCCGATACAGAAGCTATTCAACGTGAATGCCAGATTCGAGGGATTTCTTTTGAAATTTTATCCGACGCTAAAACTGAAAGTATTCTGGAGGAAATTAGTAGCCCTAGTCAGAATATGGAAGCGGTGGTTTTAGAAAAAGCTCCCAAAGTAGCGGTTTACACACCAAAGGGTAAATTACCTTGGGATGATGCGGTAACCATGGTATTGCAATATGCCGAGATTCCTTATGAAACCATTTATGATGAAGAAGTATTGAATGATGGACTTTTAATGTTTGATTGGCTACACTTGCATCATGAAGATTTTACGGGTCAATATGGAAAATTCTATGGCGCTTATAAAGCGGCCTCCTGGTATATTGAAGAAAAAAAGGAAGCAGAAGCTTTAGCTGAAAAATTGGGATTTAATAAAGTTTCAGATGAAAAACTTGCCGTAGCTTTAAAGATTAGAGATTATGTTATTGGCGGAGGATTTATGTTTGCCATGTGCAGCGCAACAGATAGTTTTGATATTGCTTTAGCGGCTGAAGGCATTGATATTTGTGAGCCAATGTTCGATGGCGATGCCAGCGATCCGGCTTATCAGAATAAAATAGATTATGCTAGAACCTTTGCCTTTACAGATTTCTCTTTAGAACGTAATCCGAATGTGTATGAGTTTTCGTCAATTGATATGACTAGAAAACGTGTGATTCATAAATCAACAGATTACTTTTCTTTAATGGAATTTTCAGCAAAATGGGACCCCATTCCAACCATGTTGTGTCAAAATCATACGGCATTGGTTAAAGGTTTTATGGGACAAACCACTTCATTTACTCGAGATGAAATAAAATCTAATGTTTTGGTTATGGGTGAAACGAAGAGCAATGGAGAAGCCAAATACATTCACGGAATAAAAGGAAAAGGTTTTTTTACCTTCTATGGAGGGCACGATCCCGAAGATTATCAGCACCGGGTAGGTGATGCAAAGACTGAACTGGATTTACATCCTAATTCGCCAGGCTACAGATTAATTTTAAATAATATTTTATTTCCTGCAGCCCGTAAGAAAAAGCAAAAAACCTAATTATATGGATTTCTGGTTGGTTATTTTGGTTAGCCTAGTTGGACTTTGCTTTCTAATATTTAATACTTTGACATTTTTTATTAATAGAAATAATATACCCGATATATCTATGCTGTTTGTTTGGTATTTGGTTGTGCTTTCTTTAGTTGAAATTAGTTGTAATTTAATTGGTGTTATAAAACCAAATGCTAATTTTTTTGTGTCACATTTTTATTTTGGATTTCAATTCATCTTTTTGTCGTTGTTGTATTATAAATTACTTCAACATAGATTTATCAAGATACTAATCCTATTAATAGGTATAATTCAAATGCTTTATATTACGAGTATATATATGGGAGATATTAAGCTTTTTTGGAATTTCAACACTTATGAAATTGTTTCTACTTCCGTTATTTTAATGGTATATGCCTTATATTTTATTTTCAGTAATTTTGAAATAGAGCATCATTATTTTAATTTCTCCATAGGATTAATACTTTATTTAAGTTGCAGTATTACAATATTTTTGTCAGACAATTTAGATTTGGTTTTATTAGAAAAGCCATTTATAGATATCTGGATTTTTAATTCCTTATTCTATATCATTTTTCAATATTTTATTTTTAGGGAATTCAGGTTTTTTAAGCGAAACCCTATTCTTCATAAATAATGACACGCTCAAAAGTGTAGATGTAACCATCGGCAGCTTCGCCATTCATTGTTATATTCTGATCGATAACCATTTCGTTTTCGCTATTGTCAATAATGAGGTTTCCAAATTCGGTGTCATTTATAAAAAGAAATTGATTTAAATCCTGATTAGTAACACTAAAACTGTAAATACCACTATCAAAACCATCTTCAATTGTATCGTTCTCGTTCGTATTGGTAATGGTTAGTGAGCCATATTCTTCGTCGAATTCCCAAACAATCTCATTTAATTCAAAATTATTATCTACTCCAGAAATTCCGCCAAATACGTTTGTTAAATGCCATTCGACTGCTATAATTTCAGGCAAATTTGAGTCTGAATTAGAGTCACTGTTTAAACTACAACTAGATAGTGTTAAGATTGCTAATAGGAAGGTGTAAATGTAATGTTTCATGTTTCTTTTTCATTTTATATACTAGATGTTGTTTAACGTATTTGGTTGCGTCTTTATGATTAAAAAGTGCCGTTTTTTTGAAATTAAACTTTAATTTAGAGCTTTATTTAATGATTAGCAGATGAAAGTTTTTCAAAAGGAAATACGTTTAAAATCTTATCCTCGTGGATTTCATTTAATAACAGATACTGTTTTAGATGCAATTCCAGAAATAAATGAGATTAAGGGAGGGCAGCTTCAGGTTTTTATAAAACATACCTCTGCCAGTTTAACGATTAATGAAAATGCCGATTATACGGTAAGAGGTGATTTTGAAAGACATTTTAATGTCATGATTCCGGAAAATGCACCTTACTATAGACATACCTACGAAGGGGCTGATGATATGCCTGCACATATTAAAGCATCGCTGTTAGGAGCGTCTGTTCAAATACCGATAACTAATGGGAAATTAAATTTAGGTATATGGCAGGGAATTTATTTATGTGAACACAGAGATTATGGTGGTGAGCGCCGATTGGTAATTACAGCCTTTGGGATATAAAAAAATCCGATTCGTAAGAATCGGATTTTTATTAAGCGAATTAATATGTTTTACAATAGGCGGAACGCCTTATTTTACTTTCTCTATTACAGCTTTAAAAGCCTCTGGGTTATTCATAGCTAAATCTGCTAAAACCTTACGGTTTAATTCGATTTCATTAGCTTTTAATTTCCCCATAAATTGAGAATAAGATAAACCATGTAAACGGGCTCCAGCGTTAATACGCGTAATCCATAAAGCACGGAATGTTCTCTTTTTATTTCTACGGTCTCTGTACGAGTATTGCATCGCTTTATCAACCGCGTTTTTAGCTACTGTCCAAACGTTTTTACGACGTCCGAAGTAACCTTTAGCTTGTTTTAGAACCTTTTTTCTTCTGGCTCTTTTTGCTACAGAATTTACTGATCTTGGCATAATTTTAAATGTTTTTTGTAGTAGGCGGCAGAAATATTCTACTCTTTTAATTTTTGCCTAACTCCAGGGTTTATAATTTATTTAATAACCGGTTAAAACCGTATTACTTTAAACGTAACATTGTTTTAACATTGTTCTCATCCGCTTTATCTACTAAAGTGTCATGAGTTAAAGCTAACTTACGCTTTTTAGACTTCTTAGTTAAGATGTGACTTTTAAAAGCGTGTTTTCTTTTAATCTTACCAGTACCAGTTAACTTGAAACGTTTTTTGGCACTAGATTTAGTTTTCATTTTAGGCATCTTCTTTTCCTAGGTTTTAATTATTTCGCTTAATTATTTTAGAACTAAAATTGCTTTTAGTGTCTTTTTATTTCAATGTTATTGTCCTAATTATTTTTTAGGAGCAATAAACATGGTCATACGTTTACCTTCTAATTTAGGCATTTGTTCTACCTTACCAAATTCTTCAAGGTCTTGCGCTAAACGAAGCAATAAAATTTGACCTTGCTCTTTGAAGATGATAGAACGTCCTTTAAAGAATACAAAAGCTTTTAACTTAGCGCCTTCTTTTAAGAACTTTTCCGCATGCTTTCTTTTAAACTCGTAATCATGATCGTCTGTTTGCGGACCAAAACGAATTTCTTTGATAACTACCTTAGTAGCCTTAGCTTTAATAGCTTTATCACGTTTTTTTTGCTCGTAAAGGAACTTTTTATAGTCCATGACTTTACAAACAGGAGGGTCTGCATTTGGAGAAATCTCTACTAAATCGAACTCTTGTTCTTCCGCTATTTTTAAAGCGTCTCTGGTAGAGTAAATTCCAACTTCAACGTTTTCACCAACAAGGCGAACGTTAGGCACGGTAATTCTAGAGTTAATTCTGTGTTTTTCCTCTTGAGCAACCCTTGGCTTGGGCTGTGATTTTTTTCTAATTGCTATGGCTCTTAAATTTTTAGTTAAACTTTGTTTTAAAATGGTTTTAGCGTTTTGCTAATCTCATCATTTATTATTTTAGAGAAGTCTTCTACTGAAATCATCCCTAAATCTGATCCACCATGCTGACGCACAGTGATTTTGTTTTCTTTCTCTTCTTGCTCCCCAATAATAATCATATACGGGTGTTTTTGCATTTCGGCTTCCCGAATCTTTTTCCCGATAGTTTCATTCCTGTGGTCTACAAGGGCGCGAATTTCGTTATTTTCTAGCAAATTTAAAACTTTTTCGGCGTATTTTTCATATTTCTCGCTAATTGACAGGATAATAGCCTGAGTTGGCATTAACCATAGCGGGAAATTTCCAGCCGTATGTTCTAGTAAAATAGCGATAAAACGCTCCATACTTCCAAAAGGAGCACGGTGAATCATAACCGGACGGTGTAATTCGTTATCACTTCCTTTATAAGTTAAATTGAAACGTTCTGGTAAATTGTAATCAACCTGAATAGTTCCCAACTGCCATTGGCGACCAAGGGCATCTTTCACCATAAAGTCAAGCTTAGGTCCGTAGAAAGCAGCTTCGCCGGTTTCGATAACGTAGTTAAGACCTTTGTCTTGGGCAGCGTTAATAATAGCTTGTTCTGCTTTTTCCCAGTTTGCAACACTACCTATGTATTTGTCGGGATTTTCAGGATCCCTTACAGATACTTGTGCAGTAAAGTTTTCAAAACCTAACGATCCGAATACATAAAGTACTAAGTCGATAACATTTTTAAACTCGGCATCTAACTGGTCTGGCGTACAGAATAAGTGAGCATCATCCTGAGTAAATCCACGAACCCGTGTTAAACCATGTAATTCTCCACTTTGTTCGTAACGATAAACCGTACCGAATTCTGCATAACGTTTTGGTAAATCTTTATAAGACCACTGGCTGTTGTTGTAAATCTCACAGTGGTGAGGACAGTTCATTGGTTTTAATAAAAATTCTTCACCTTCTTTAGGTGTATGTATAGGTTGAAAACTGTCGGCACCATATTTGGCATAGTGACCAGACGTTTCGTATAATTCTTTTTGACCGATATGTGGTGTTACAACCATTTCATATCCGGCTTTCTTTTGTGCTGTTTTAAGGAAGTTCTCTAAACGCTCACGCAAAGCAGCTCCTTTAGGTAACCATAAAGGTAATCCTTGACCAACACGAGGAGAGAATGTGAATAACTCTAATTCTTTACCTAATTTACGGTGGTCTCGTTTTTTAGCTTCCTCTAATAATTCTAAGTATTCAGTAAGTTCTTTCTGTTTAGGGAACGAAATACCATAAACACGCGTTAACTGTGGTTTGTTTTCGTCACCTCTCCAATAGGCGCCAGCAACACTTAATATTTTTACAGCTTTAATGATACCTGTATTCGGGATGTGTCCTCCACGACATAAATCAGTAAATGTCGAATGGTCGCAGAAGGTAATCGTACCGTCTTCCAGGTTTTCAATTAATTCTGTTTTAAACGGATTGTTTTCATATAAAGCCAAGGCTTCAGCTTTTGTTGCCGAACGCATTTTAAAATCGTGCTTTCCTCTGGCAATATCCAGCATTTTAGTTTCAATAGATTTAAAATCTTTTTCAGAAACGCTATGCTCTCCAAAATCTACATCGTAATAGAAGCCGTTATCAATAGCAGGACCAATAGTTAATTTCGATCCCGGGTATAATTCTTCAATAGCCTGAGCTAATACGTGAGCAGATGAATGCCAGAAAGCTGTTTTACCAGCCTTATCATTCCATGTATATAACACTAGCGAGCCATCGGTGGTTAAAGGGGTTACCGTTTCAATTGTTGTACCATTAAAACTAGCCGAAATCACATTTCGGGCAAATCCTTCACTAATGCTTTTAGCGACATCCATAGGTGTAACGTTCGCTTCAAACGATCTTACACTTCCGTCGGGCAATGTTATATGTATCATAAAATAATTTAAATTCGAGTGCAAAGATAATAGGATAAAAAAAGACATACAATATATATATAGGTATAATTTTAATTAATATGATAGAGTAGGACGTTATTCTTCGATATCTCCCTGGTTCGGGCTAGGAACCTTTCTTGATTCAAGTCGAAAGACTATATCTTTTAATGCTACTGTATATATAGTATAAGAAGAGGTTTTCGATAATACCTATGTAATAGTATATAATAAAGGAATGTGGAGTTAGCATAAAAAAGATGTCGCTTCATCCCTAACGCAAAATCATCTTCATTTAATATATATAGTATAGACACTATTATATATATCGTTACTATAAAACCGAAGGATTTTGTTGTAATCCAGGTATAACATTAAGTTGAATCAAAAATAATTTGGATGTAACTTATTGTAAATAAGCATTGGACAAAAAACTTTCAAAAAAAGGCGATAAAAAGT